>CAWEDK010000012.1:0-261968 GCA_963807865.1 uncultured Alphaproteobacteria bacterium
CACCCCTGACCCCTCCCCACCGCTTCGCGGGGGGAGGGGAACGGCTGCGGCACCGCAGTCAATCCACGTCATCGTCTGCATTCACGCCAATCACACCCTTTCGATGATGGTGGCGGTGCCCATGCCGGCACCGATACAGAGCGTCACCAGCGCGGTGGCGAGGCCGCGACGCTCGAGTTCGTCGATCACGATGCCGAGGATCATGGCGCCGGTGGCGCCGAGCGGATGCCCCATCGCGATCGCGCCGCCGTTGACGTTGACCTTGCCGGGATCGAGATCGAACGCCTGCAGATAGCGAAGCACAACCGATGCGAAGGCTTCGTTGATCTCGACTAGATCGATGTCGTCGAGCGTCATGCCGGCCTTGCGCAGGACCTTCTCGGTGACGTCCACCGGTCCGGTCAGCATGATTGCCGGCTCCGAGCCGATATTGGCGAATGCCTTGATTCTCACGCGCGGCTTGAGGCCGGCCTTCTCGCCCGCCTCCCGGCTGCCGATCAGCACCGCGGCCGCGCCGTCGACGATGCCGGACGAATTGCCGGCGTGGTGCACATGATTGACTGCCTCGATCTCGGGATGCGCCTGCGTCGCGACCGCGTCGAAGCCGCCGAGCGCGCCCATCTGCACGAACGACGGTTTGAGCTGGCCGAGCGACTGCATGGTGGTCGAGGGCCGCATATGTTCGTCGCGATCCAGCAGCGTGATGCCGTTGACGTCCTTCACCTTGATGACCGAGCGGGCGAAGCGGCCGTCATCCCACGCGGCGGCCGCGCGTTTCTGGCTCTCGACCGCGTAGGCGTCACAGTCATCGCGGGAAAAGCCGTACTTGGTGGCGATCAGGTCGGCCGAGATGCCCTGCGGCATGAAGTAGGTTTTGACCGCCAGCGATGGATCCATCGGCCAGGCACCGCCCGCGGCGCCGATTCCGACCCGGCTCATGGATTCGACACCGCCGCCGATCGTCATCTCGTGCTGGCCGGCCATGATCTCGGCCGCGGCGAAGTTCACCGCATCGAGGCCCGACGCGCAGAACCGGTTGATCTGCACCCCCGGCACGCCATTGCCGTAGTCCGCCAAGAGCCCGGCCGCCCGCGCGATGTCGCCCCCCGCCTCGCCGATCGGATCGACGCAACCCAGCACAATGTCGTCGACCAGCGCGGGATCGAGCGCGTTGCGGTCCTTCACCGCAGCGAGGGTCTGCGCCGCCAGATTGAGCGCGGTCACCTCGTGCAGCGAGCCGTCGGCCTTGCCGCGGCCGCGCGGCGTCCGCACGTGATCGTAGATGAAGGCGTCAGCCATGGCGCTTTCCCAACATGAACCGGCTCCCTCGGAGCTGGGAGCAATTGTCGTCGTCAAATCTTTTCTGCCATAATTCCACGCAAATAAGGAGTGCTCAGAGGAGTGCTCAGAAACTTGGCCCTCATGGAATACGGCAGCGTTCTCGAAGAGGGGCAGGATTTCGCCGAGGCCGCGCAGCGCGCCCGTGCACCGCTGTTCCGCGACGCCGAAATCCAGGCCGCGCTGGACGCGCTCCAGGCGACGAAGTCCGTGATCCTGGTCGGGCCGCTCGGCGTCGGCAAGACCACGGTGCTGGAAGGCGTCGCCCAGCGGATCGAGGCGGATATCGGTGCCGGCATCCGCCGGTTGACGACCGCGCAGATCATGTCGGGCACCCGCTATCTCGGCGAATGGGAGTCCAAGCTCACCCGGCTGATGACGGAATGCGAGCAGTCCAACGTCGTGCTCAATATCGTGGACGTCTGGAACCTGCCGACGGTCGGCACCACCGCGCAAAGCAAGGCGAACCTGCTGGATGCGATGCGTCCGCGGCTGGCCGACGGACGCCTGCGGGTGATCAGCGAGGCGACCGCCGAGCAGATTCAGGAGATGCACCGCTTTCCGAAGTTCGTCTCGCTGTTCGAAATCGTCCGGATCGAGCCATTGTCCGCCGCCGAACTGCGAGCCGTCGTGGACAGCGAAGCGAACGCGATCGAACTCGCGGTCGAGCCGGAGGCCCGCGATCGCCTGTTCGAGTTGTGCAACACCTTTCATGCCGCACAAGCCGGCCCGGGTGCCGCGCTCGAACTGCTGCGGAAGGTGCGCGATTATCGCGAGCAAAAGCTCGCCGTCGGCGAAGAGGGCGAAGTGACCCCGCTCTTCGTCGAAAAGGTTTTCGCCATCCACAGCGGCTTGCCGCTGTTCGTGGTGTCACGATCCGCCGGCAAGCCCGCGGCGCAAATCCGCGACTGGTTTCGTGAGCGGATCATCGGCCAGGAAGCCGCGATCGAAGCCGTGGTCGAGATGATCGCCTTCTACAAGGCGCGGCTGCACGACACCGGAAAGCCGGTCGGTTCGTTCCTGTTCGTCGGCCCGACCGGAGTCGGCAAGACCGAAATGGCACGCGCGCTGGCGGAGTTCTTCTTCGGCAGCGATCGCCGCATGCTGCGGTTCGACATGTCGGAGTTCACCGACTTCCACTCGTTCGAAATGCTGGTCGGCTCGGCGCAGGCGTCACCCGAGCGCCCTGCCCGGCTGATCGATCCGGTGCGGATTCAGCCGTTCCAGGTGCTGTTGTTCGATGAGCTGGAAAAGGCGCACCGCAACATCCAGGATCTGTTCCTGCAGTTGCTCGACGAAGGCCGCCTGACGACGCCCAAAGGCGAGACGGTGAGCTTCCGCAACACCATCATCGTCGCCACATCGAACGTCGGCGCGTTCGAGGGCATGACGACCGCGATCGGCTTTGGCGGCAAGAACGACGGCTATGATGCCGACAAGGCGATGAGCGCCATCGAGGCGCATTTCCGGCCGGAGTTCCTCAACCGCTTTCAGCACGTCGTGCTGTTTCATCCGCTCACGCAGGAGCAGGCCGCGAAAATCGCCCGCGCCGACCTGCAGGCCACGCTGAGGCGCGAGGGCATCACGGGGCGCAACCTGATCGTCGACGTGCATGACGACGTCATCGACCACGTCTTGGCGGTCGGCTTCAATCCGCGCTACGGCGGCCGGGGCATCAAGCGCGAGTTGCGGAGGCAGGTGATCCTGCCGATTGCCACGCTGCTGATGGAGCGCGCACCAGAGCCAGGCTCGCTGATCGACGTCGGCGTGCAGGACGGCCGCGTGCGGGTGCGGGTGGTGGATACCCCGGACAGTCTGCACGCCAAAGCCGAGAAGGCGCCGATCCGCACCCGCAGCGGCGACCGCCTGACGCGGCCCGAGATCGTCGAGCGCATCGCGATCGCGCAGGGACATTGCGAACAGATCGCGCGCGACGCCGATATCGCGCGCCTGCGCGCCACCATCGAGGAGATCGACGCCACCCGCCAGCAGCCGGCGTTCTGGCACGATCCCGACAGTGCCGCCGGCGTCCTGGCGCAGCACACACGCGCGCTTGAAACCGTGGCGCGGATCGAGCGGTTGCAGGACCGCGCGCAAGGCATGGCGCGCACGATCAAATCCGCCACCACGCGCGCGGACCTGGCGCGGCTGTCCGACGGTCTGCTGCAGATCGAGGCCGCAGTCGAGGCGGCCCGGCGCGAAATCGTCACCATGGGACCGGACGGCTACTGGGACGCGCTGGTCGAGATCGCACCGGTCGGCGCCGCCGCACCGGCGCGCGATCTGCTGTTCAAGCTGTACCACGACTGGGCGCGGGACCGGCGCATGGACGCCGTGATGCTGCGCGAACCGCTGGCGTCGGATGAGCCCGTGGCGCTGGCGCTGCGCGGCCACTTCGCCCACGGCTACCTCAAGAGCGAAGCGGGCCACCATCGGATACGTCAGCAGGATAAGAGCGCGGTCGCGCGCGTCACTGTCGCACCACTCTCGCCAGTGTCGCAACCTGTCGAATTCAGCGAGCAGCGTGCGCTCAAGTCGTCCGGACAGTTCGGCGGCAAGATCAGGTCACGCGTGGTTGCGCTGGGCGGCAAGCTGGTTCTGCAGAACGCGTCGACGCTGAGCGAGAACCGCGAGCTTGCCCGCGACATCGCACCGAGCTGGCCGCGCGAGCAGCCGCCGACCGCCGAGCGGGTACGGCTCTATGATCTCGACGGCTTTCTGGTGCGCGACTATCTCACGGGCGCGGACTTTACCCGCAAGGACATCCTGAGCCCGAAACCGTTCCACGATCTGCTGTGCGCGCGCGTCGACAAGGCGGCGGAGGGCCACAAATAAATCTTCAAAACCTATTCGAGTTGAGTGGCCGACACGGTCCGCGATGGCGAACGCCTCGCACACGGTGCTGCTTTCCCCTTCCAATCTACCGACCGCGTGATGGCGATCACATCGAATCAAACCGATGCCGGCGCAAGACGGTGGTCATCGTCCAGAGGAGAAAGACATGATCACCGCGATGGCAGCGACCGCGAACCAAGCCTCTATTCGACGCCGGACAGGCATCGACCACATGAAAGAGCAGTGCGGGAAGGCGGCGGCCGACGCCCGGATGCCGGAGGTTGTCGTCGTCGCGCCGCAGGACCCTGATGCCCTGCCCGGACGCGGGCGATGGGCTGAGTGCTATTAGCGCTCTTGCGCTCGCGACTTTCACAGACTGCGGGCGATGATCACCTTCATGATCTCGTTCGAGCCGGCATAGATGCGCATCACGCGGGCATCGCGGTAAAGGTGCGAGATCGGAAACTCGTCCATGTAGCCGTAACCGCCGAACAGTTGCAGGCAGCGATCGATGATCTTGCCCTGAAGGTCGGTGGTCCAATACTTCGCCATCGACGCCGTCACGGTGTCGAGCTCGCCCTTGAGATAGCGCTCGATGCAATGGTCGTGGAACACGCGCGAAATGGTCGCCTCGGACTTGCACTCCGCCAGCACGAACTGGGTGTTCTGAAAATCCATGATCGGCTTGCCGAACGCCTTGCGCTCCTTGACGTAGGGAACGGTCAACGCAAGCGCCCGCTCGATCATCGCCTGGGCGTGCACCACAACGATCAGGCGTTCGCGCGGCAGGTCCTTCATGAGCTGCGCGAACCCCTGCCCTTCCTCGGCGCCGAGCAGGTTCTCGGGCGGCAGCTTGACGTCGTCGAAGAACAGCTCGGACGTGTCGGCAGAATCCATGCCGAGCTTCTTGAGCTTGCGGCCGCGGCGGAAGCCCGGCGCGTTGTCGCTCTCGACCACCATGAGCGAGACGCCCCTGGCGCCGGCCGCAGGATCGGTCTTGGCGACGACGACGATCAGGTTGGCGTGCTGGCCGTTGGTGATGAAGGTCTTGGAGCCGTTAAGCACATAGCCGTTGCCAGACTTCTTCGCCGTCGTGCGCACGCCCTGCAGGTCGGATCCGGTGCCGGGCTCGCTCATCGCCACGGCGCCGACCAGTTCTCCGGTCACGAGCTTCGGCAGCCAGCGGCGCTTTTGCTCCTCGGTGCCGTAGTGGAGAATGTAGGGCGCCACGATGCCGGAATGGAGCGGCGCGCCGAACAAGTCGAAGCCCGCGAGGCTCAATTCGCGGTTGATCACCGCCTCATGCGCGAAGGTGCCGCCGGCGCCGCCGTACTGCTCGGGAATCGCCGGGCAAAGGAGCCCCGCCGCGCCGGCCTGCGTCCAGACTTCGCGGCCGTACATGCTCTCGTCGTTCCAGCGAGCGATATGCGGCACAAACTCCGCATCGATAAAGCGGCGGGCCTGGTCCTCAAGCATCACGAGGTCCTCGGTCATCCACGCCGGGCGGGGAATATTCAGCGCATCCATGTGTCCCTTCCTCCGTTTCGGGACCTTACAGGGTGCGGCCGATCGCGGCGAGTGGACCGGACCGGTACGTTTCATGGCGCAGCGGGATGGCGCGTCTGCGAGAGCCGCCATCCAACGCGTCCTCTCCCGGACACTCCGGTAGCCCACTAATGTGCTGTAACGGTCACACCCGGCGCATGGCCACGGACTGTCGATGCCGTTACGGCCTCTGTTAATCGCGTATTAACCCTGAACGGCAAAAACTGATGACCGGGGCAGCGGGGCACCCGTCGACATCATCTACTCGTTAGCGGCGACCTCACGGGTTGACCAAGGTGCCGCGCTTCGGGTCGGGCATTTGGATGCGGGTATGAAATCTGGCGCGCGATGGCACGTGCGAGGCATCCGGCAGCAGGCGCGCGAAACCGCGCGCGAGGCGGCCCGTCGCTCCGGTATGTCGGTTGGTCAGTGGCTCGACGCGGTCATCATCGATACGGCACTGGAAAGCGGGATCGCATTGCCGCCGCAGCCGCGCCCGTACGATCTGCCGCGCGACTATCCGGAACGCAGCAGCGCGCCGGCACAGCCGACCCGGCCCACCGAGCCCTTCAATCCGCCGCCGTTCGCGAACGGCGAATTCATTCCCGGAACATCCGGCACGACGCCTAGCTATTCGGTCCGATACCCCGATCTGGGTTCGGCTCCGTACCTACGGCAGAGCTTCCCCGCTCCCGAGCCCCGCTTTGAAGACCGCCCGAGCTGGTCGCCGGACGACCGGCCGGCGACGACCGCAAGGTTCGCCGACGAGGGCCTTGCCGAGGTCAAGGAACGCCTGGACAGCCTCGCCCAAAAACTCGCCGACGACCGCGGGTTGGCGGGCGTCAACGACCGCCTGGAGAGCCTGACCAGCAAGCTTGCGCAGGACAACGGGCTCGCCGGGGTCAAGGAACGTCTCGACAGCCTGACTCACAAGCTTGCCCAGGACGATGGGCTGGTCGAGATCAACGGCCGCCTCGACAACCTGACCAGTCAGCTTGAATCGATGGCGCGCCAGAACGTCACGAACGCGCAGACCTCGCCGCAGCCGGATCCCACGAACCAGGTGGCCGAGGTCATCTCCAAGCTCGACCGCAGGCTCGACGAAATGGTCGCCGACAATCGCTCCGCCAGGAGCGAGATCGAGCAGCGCCTTCACGCGGTCAACCGCGCGGTCGCTGATCTCGGCGTCGAACCGCGACGGCCGCGTGGCGCCTCCGCTTCGGCGACGCCGCTCGACCAGGCGCTGTTCGAGATCGCCGACCGCCAGCGGGCGCTCGACGGCCTTCCGGAGGCATCCGCTCCAGACAGTCAGGCGGCAACGGCGGCGGACTCGCTGCCGCGGGCGCGGACTCAGGGGTTCGCCGGACTGGAGCATCAGCTTCGTCAGATCAATGCACAGATCGGCGCGTTCAACCGTCCCTGCGGCCTCGACAGCGCGGTCGAACTCCTGCGCGACGATCTCGCGGAGATCGGCGTCATGCTGCAGGAAGCGATGCCGCGGCAGGCCATCGAGGCGCTCGAAGCGGAGATGCGCAAGCTGTCCGAACGCATCGAGCAGACGCGGGAAGCCGGCGCCGGCGGCGTGTCCCTCACCGGCATCGAACGCGGCCTCGCCGAGGTCCGCGACGCCCTGCGCGTGCTTACGCCGGCCGAAAACCTCGCGGGTCTCGGCGAGACCGTGCAAGAGCTCGCGGACAAGGTCGACCTGATCGCCGCCAACAGCCAGGATCCGGCCGCGCTCAAGCAACTCGAAGGCGCGATCGTCGCCATGCGGAGCATCGTCACCCACGTCGCCTCGAATGACGCGCTGGCGAATCTCACCGCCGAGGTGCGGGCGCTCTCGGCCAAGGTCGACCAGGCGGCCGGTCCTTCCGGCGACTCCGACGTGCTGGCCACGATGGAACTGCGCATCGCCAAGCTCGCCGACGCGCTGGAAGCGCGCAACCGCGACGGCCAGGGCGTTCCCCCCGAAATCGGGACGGTGGTCGCGGGTCTGGTCGACAAGATCGAGCGCATTCAGCACACGCGCGG
The DNA here is from genome assembly GCA_963807865.1 of uncultured Alphaproteobacteria bacterium. GTDB lineage: Bacteria > Pseudomonadota > Alphaproteobacteria > Rhizobiales > Xanthobacteraceae > VAZQ01. Next base: position 7,750 of record CAWEDK010000012.1, read on the forward strand.
CGATGAAACGGCGCTCAGTCATCTCGAGGATCGCATCGCCAATCTGGTGCAGAAGCTCGACGCTTCCGACCACCGGCTCAATCATCTCGAGGCGATCGAGCGGGGCCTCGCCGAACTCGTGACTCACCTGGAGCGTCAGCGCCAGTCTGCCCCTTCCCGTGCGACGTCCGAGCCCGCGCCTGAGGTCGACGCGCTCCTGCGCGATGTCACCGGCCTCAAGCAGATGGAGCGCCAGACTCAGGATTCGCTGGAAGCGGTGCATGGCGCGCTCGAAAGCGTGGTCGACCGCCTCGCCACGATCGAAACCGACATTCGCGACCGGATCAACCAAGCGGTGAGCGCGGTCGTCGCCCCAAAGATGGCATCGAGCGTACCCGAGGCGGCTCCGGTCGCGACCGGGCGGGCTGCGGTCATGCCCGTCACACCCATGCCCGTCACGCCCACGCCCGTCGGCCTCTCGGCTGCTGAGCGTCCACCGGCCGAGGACACCACCGCGCGCGAGGTGCGGACCGCCGAACCGAAGGTGGAAAGCCGCGACGAGGCCCCGGCTGTTCTCTCCCCCTCCGACACGAAGGCTTCGGACAAGGCTCCCGCGCCGCCGGCCAATCCGCTTTCGCCCACGTCCAGTCTTTCGCCGGCGGCTCCCGACACGGTCGCCTTCGGAACCACGCCGCTGCGGGCCAGCGCGCCGGTCGCGGCCGAACGCCGGCCGATCGATCCCAATCTGCCGCCCGATCATCCGCTCGAACCGGGCGTATCGCGCAGCCGCTATCCGGGATCGCCCACGGATCGTATCGCCGCATCCGAGGCAGCGCTCGGACTGGTGAAACCGCCGGTCATTGCTGACCCGGCGGGAAAATCGAACTTTATCGCCGCCGCCCGACGCGCCGCGCAGGCCGCTACCAGCGAACCGCCCGTTCGCAGCTTCATGCGCACGTCCGAGGCTGCTGCGCCGAAGACCTCGACCACACCCACCATGTTCCCCAGCCTTAGCCTTATCCGCAAACATGCGCGCTTGCTGATCATCGGCGCGAGCGTGCTCGCGATCGTGCTGGGTTCGGTCCATATTGCGGTGAACTGGCTGGCCGACGAGCCGGAGGCCGGAAAGCGCGGGCAGACCGCGACCTCCCCGTCGTATGGCGCCGAATCGGTCCGCAGCGATCCGTCCGCCGCGCCGCGCGCCTCCCACGAGGCGTTACCGACACTTGCCGCAGAGGCGCAGTCCGTGCTCGCGCCAGTGCCTGGCTTTCCACCGCCGAGTAGTCCCCTGGCGCAGACCCCCGGCGTCGCATCGGCCGAAAGCACCGGCTCCGTCGTGCAACCGGAATCCGCCCGGTTGCCGGCGCCGCGTCCGACGCCAGCGACCGCCGTAACGGCGCCCGCCACCCCGCTCCAAACGGCGACCGCGACCGCCAACAGCGCCGAGCAACTCCCCGCCGGAATTGGCGGCACGCTGCGCGCCGCCGCAGCGAAGGGCGACCCCACCGCGCAGTATGAGATTGCGCAACGGTTCGCGGACGGTCGGGGTCTGCCCCAGAATCTCAACGCGGCGGCGGAGTGGTTTGAGCGCGCCGCCAAACAAGGATTGGCTCCCGCCCAATTTCGCCTCGGCGGCCTCTACGAAAAGGGCCTTGGGGTGAAGAAGGACCTCGACGCCGCCCGCCGATTCTATACCCAGGCAGGCGAGGCCGGGAACGCCAAGGCGCTGCACAATCTGGCCGTGCTGTACGCAGAAGGCGTGGACGGCAAGCCGGACTACCAGGCGGCTGCCCACTGGTTCCGCAAGGCCGCCGGCTATGGCATGGCCGACAGCCAGTACAATCTCGGTGTGCTCTTCGCCCGCGGCATCGGCGTGGAGCAGAACCTCGCCGAAGCCTATCGCTGGTTCGGACTTGCCGCCCGTAGCGGCGACAAGGAATCGGAGCGGAAGCGCGACGAACTGGTTGCGCGCCTCGACCAGCAATCGCTGCAGGGCGCCCGGCAGGCGATCGAAGGATTCAGGCCTGATCCGCAGCCCGAAGCCGCCAATCAAGTCAAGACGCCCGCTGGTGGCTGGGACCCGGCCCAGGCTCCCACGGTGACGCCGGCAAGCAAGCGCCGCAGCTCCGCCCCGGGCGCTCGGCAGGAAGCCGCGATCAAGCTCGGCTTGACGATCTCGCAGCCGCAGGACTGATCTCTCACCGCTGCCGGAACTTCCGTCCGCCTCCAACATGAGGGGCGGCGCAGAAGCCAATATCCCCAAGCATTTGCGGACTGCGACGGAACGCGACAAATCGCAGCCGTGCGCCAAAAAAATCATCTCGATGGGTGCCTGCGGCAACGATCGGCGATAGAATGCCGTCACCTGCCGCTTGAGTCCCGTGCCCGAATTCGCGGGGCGTCGTGCCGGCGACGCCTCAACGTCAGAAAAGTCGGCTTCGCCGGCTCGTGCTGCGACTGCGTCGGACCGCCTTGCCGGTCTGCGTCCCGCGAAGGCGGTCGAGACCAGCCTACAGTTCCGGGAGGGCGGTGGTGTCCGTCTTGCCGGACCACGAGACGTCTCGAACCGACGGACCTTAGCCTGTGCAGATCTACCTCCCGATCGCCGACCTGCCGGTCAATGTCTTCCTCATTCTGGCAATGGGTTTCGCGGTCGGGTTCATTTCCGGCATGTTCGGCATCGGCGGCGGCTTCCTGATGACGCCGCTGTTGATCTTCCTCGGCGTGTCGCCGGCCGTCTCGGTAGCGACGGTGTCGAGCCACATCGCGGCCTCCTCGATGTCCGGCGCGATCAGCTATTGGCGGCGCAAGTCGCTCGATCTCGCGCTCGCCTTCATGCTGCTGGCAGGCGGCATTATCGGCACGGCTTTCGGCGTCTGGCTGTTCACACTGTTGCGGTCGCTGGGCCAGCTCGACATCACGATCGGCATTTCCTACGTGCTGCTGCTCGGCATCGTCGGCGCGCTGATGGTCACCGAGAGCCTGCGTGCCATCCTGCGGGTTCGCCAGGGCAAGCCGGTCGAGCTTCGCCGGCCGGGCAGCCACACCTGGATTCACGGCCTGCCATTCAAGCTGCGGTTCAAGCGATCGCACATCTACGTTTCGGCGATCCCGGTCTGGACGATCGGCTTCATGATCGGCTTCATCGGCGCCGTGATGGGCATCGGCGGCGGCTTTCTGCTGGTGCCGCTGCTGATCTATCTGCTGCGGGTTCCGACCGCGACCGTCATCGGCACCTCAATGGTGCTGACGCTCGTCACCATGGCGTCGGCAACCGTCATGCATGCGGCGACCAATCACCTGGTCGACGCGGTGCTGGCGCTGGTGCTGATGGTCGGTGGCGTCACCGGCGCGCAGTTCGGCGCGCGCGCCGGACAGAAGATCAGCGGCGAACGGCTCCGTCTGCTGCTGGGGCTGCTGGTGCTCGCGGTCGGCATCCGCTTTGCGTACGAGCTGGTAGTGCAGCCCGAGCATCTCTTTTCGATCCGGCCGCTGGAGAGCGGCACATGAGGACAACCGTCTCGACGTTGATTGCTCCGCTCACTGTGCTCGTTGGCCTGCTCGGCGCGGCGGCGCCGGCTGCAGCCGAGCGGCTCATCTCGTCGCTGTCCAATCACCGCGTGATGGTGACGTCGAACTTCACCGGCGACGAGGTCGTGCTGTTCGGCGGCATCGAGCAGGATGCCAATTCGCGACCCCGGCGTGGCGGCTACGACATCGTCATCACGGTGACCGGTCCCCGCCAGACGCTGGTCACGTTCCGCAAGTCGCGTGTGCTCGGTATCTGGGTCAACACCGACTCGCGCATCTTCGAGAATGCGCCCGCTTATCTCGCCGTACTCACCAACCGGCCGCTCGACCTGATCGCCAACCCGGAGACGCTGCAGCGGCTGCAACTCGGCCTCGATCACTTTCCGCTCCCCCAGCGCACCGGCGGCAGCGTCGTGGATACCCTGAGTGACGACCAGTTTCGCGCCGCTTTCCTCAAACTCAAGACCGACGCGCACCTCTATCGCGAAGTGTCGAACGGGGTGACGTTCCTCACGCCCGCGTTGTTCCGCGCCTCGATCCCGCTACCCGCAACGGTGCCGGTCGGCAATTACGAGGTGGACGTGCGGCTGTTCGTCGACGGCGCAGCCATCGCGCGCACGCCGTCCGCGCTGGAGGTTTATAAGGCCGGCTTCGAGCAGGTCGTCACCAACGCCGCCAACAACTATGGCCTTCTCTACGGCATCGCCACCGCCATGATGGCGCTCGCCACCGGCTGGTTCGCGAGCGTTGTGTTCCGGCGAGATTGACCGTGCCGCGCCGCCCCTGATCCGCGACTTAGTCAGCAAGACAATGCGTGGCCGCGAAGGCGTAGACGCGGGCCTTGCCGAGCATGTGCGCGGTGAAAGCGAGGTTGCCGAAAACCTCTGCGAAGGCCTTGTCGCGGACATTGAGGCCGCCCGCATACGCGCCGAACGCCGGCAGGATCACGCGCTTGCGGTCGCTGACAAAGCAGCGGCGCCGAACGGTGCGGCCGCGCCCGCTCACGCGCGCGACCGGATGCAGATGGCCGGCAACCTCGCCGTTGACCGCTCCGGCCTGCGGCGCGTGCCGGAACAACAGGGCGCCGATCGCGAGCGTCGCGGCGAAGCTTCCGGCGATGCGATCCGACGGGTCGGGATCGTGATTGCCCGCCACCCAGAGCCAGTCGCGGCCGCGCTGCAGCGCCGCCAGCGCCGCACGGTCTGCATCGCCCAGCCGCAGCGGCCCGTCGCCGTCGTGGAAACTATCGCCGAGAGCGATGACGGCCCGCGGCGCATAGCGGGCAATGAGTTCGGTCAGCCGTGCCAGGGTCGCGGCAGTGTCGTAGGGAGGCAGAAGGACGCCGCGCGTCGCGTAGCTCGAGCCTTTTTCCAGGTGCAGATCGGCGACCACCAGCGCCCGCTCATCCGGCCAGTAGAGCGCCCCTTCACAGTCGGCGACGAGCCTCACCCCGGCGACGTAGATTTCAGTACTCGCGGCTTGTTGAAGCGGGGCTCTGGCGGCGATCGGCGAGACATCGTCTTGGTCAGCACGCACATCTGGAGTGGGCGCAGACGCCGCCGGTGGACCCTCTCCGTTGGCAGCAGGGGAAGCAGGTCCGGCCACGGGCAACGCGACGCCGCTCGATGCATCGGCACTCGCCTCAGCGTCGCGAGCCGCCGACCCATCGTCATGTCCGCTCACTGCATCGCCTCTTTGACCAATTCGGCCTCGACTTCCGCCAGCAATCCCTCCGACGCTTCGCCATAGACGCTCTCCCGCCCGATCTCCAACAGCACCGGGACCGCGAGCGGGGAAAGATGGTCCAGCGCCTTGTGCACAATTCGTCCCCGGATGCGCGCCAGCATCTCGCCGAGGCGCCGGATGTCAAGCAACCCGGTGGCAGCGTCGGCGCGCGCGGCGCGCAGCAGGATGTGGTCGCCCTGATGCTTACGCAAGACATCATAGACCAGATCGGTCGAAATCGTGACCTCGCGGCGGGATTTCTCCTTGCCGGGGAAACGCCGCTCGATCAGCCCAGCGATGATCGCACAGGTCCGGAAGGTCCGTTTCATCAGGGCCGATTCGGCAAGCCACGCCTCGAGATCGTCGCCCAGCATGTCCTGGTCGAACAGCGCGTCGAGCGCGAGCCCGCCACGGGCGATCTGCTGCGCCACGTCGCCCAACCCCCAGACCGCAAGCGCATATTCGTTGGCAACAAAGCCAAGCGGCCGCAGCCGCGCCCGTTCGAGCCGGCGCGTCAGCAGCATACCGAGCGTCTGGTGCGCGAGCCTCCCCTCGAACGGATAGCAGACAAGGTAGTGCTTGTCGGCGCGCGGAAATGTCTCCACCAGCAGTTCGCGGCGGCCGGGCAGGCGCGAGCGCCATTCCTGGACCTCGAGCCATTCGCGCACCTGGCCGGGCAGCGGCCGCCATTCGTCGTGATCGGAAATGATCTTGCGCACTCGGTCGGCGAGATAGGTCGAGAGCGGAAACTTTCCGCCCTCGTAGGACGGCACTTTCGGGTCTTCCGAGTTCGCCCGCGAGACGTAGACCTCGTCCTGCATCATCGCCTCGTACCGCAGGATTTCGCCGGCAAACACGAACGTGTCGCCGGGCGTCAGCATCTCGATGAAATACTCCTCGACCTCGCCGAGAATTCGCCCGCCGCGCGGGATCATCTTCGACACGCGCGACCGCACCAGCCGTACCTTCAGCATGTCGGCTTCCACAATGGTGCCGACATTCATGCGATAGCGCTGCGCGATCATCGGATGCGTCACGCGCCACAGCCCGTCGGCGCCCTGGCGGATCTTGGCGAAACGCTCGTAGGCTTTCAGCGCGTAGCCGCCGGTGGCGACGAATTCCAACACCGCGTCGAAGTCGGCTCGCACGAGGTCCGCGTACGGTGCCGCGCTCGTCACTTCGGCATAGAGGTCGTCGGCACGGAACGGCTCGCCGCAGGCCGATCCGAGTATATGTTGCGCCAGCACGTCGAGCGCGCCGACGCGCGCCGCCGGCGTGTCCTGCGCGTTCTCCGCAATGGCGCCGAGCGCGGCCGTGCATTCCAGGACCTCGAAGCGATTGGCCGGGATCAGCACGCCCTTCGAGGGCTCGTCCATGCGGTGGTTGGCGCGGCCGATGCGCTGCAGCAGCCGCGAGGCGCCCTTCGGAGCACCCACATTGATCACCAGATCGACGTCGCCCCAATCGATGCCGAGATCGAGCGACGAGGTGGCAACGACCGCGCGCAGCGTACCGGCCGCCATCGCGGCCTCGACCTTGCGGCGCTGCGCAACATCGAGCGAGCCGTGATGGAGTGCGATCGCGAGACCGTCGTCGTTGATGCCCCAGAGCTCCTGAAAAATGCTTTCGGCCTGGCTGCGGGTATTCACGAACACCAGCGTGGTCTTATGGCCCTTGATCAGCGCGTAAATTTCGTTGATCGCGTGGTGCGCGGAATGCCCGGCCCAGGGCAGCCGCTCGGCGGTATCGAGAATGCGCACGTCGGGCGCGGCGCCGGCGTCCGCCAGCACCAGGTCGGCGAGCGCCACGCCACCCCCGGACTGCGGCACCAGATAGCGGCGGAGATCGTCCGGCTCGGCGACCGTCGCGGACAGCCCGACGCTGGTCAGGCCGGGCGCCAGCGTGAACAGCCGCGCCAGACCGAGCGCGAGCAGATCGCCACGCTTGCTGACGACCAGTGAGTGCAGTTCGTCGAGCACGATGCGCTTCAGCGACCCGAACAGGAATGGCGCGTCGGGTGAGGCGAGGATCAGCGCAAGCTGCTCGGGCGTCGTGAGCAGGATGTGCGGCGGATCGCGGCGCTGCCGCTGCCGTTTGCTCGCTGGCGTGTCGCCGGTGCGCGTCTCGATGCGGATGGGCAGCGCCATCTCGGCGACCGGCCGCTCGAGATTGCGCGCGATGTCGACCGCGAGCGCCTTGAGCGGCGAGATGTAGAGCGTGTGCAGTCCGCCCTCGCGGCGGACGCCGCGCCCGGTGGAGATCAAATTTCGCGATAGCACGGAGATGGTTGGCCGCGCAGCGGACGCGGTGCCCTCCCCTCCCCCAATTCGCAAAGCGAATGGTGGGGAGGGGTTAGGGGTGGGGGGGCTCGCGGAATCCACCGAACCACCCCCCACCCCTAACCCCTCCCCACCGCCGTAGCGCGTCGAAGACGCGCGTAAACGCCCTTGAGGCGGGTGGAGGGGAACGGAGCGAACTCGCGGCCCGACTGTGCTCAGTTCGACCAGGCTGGGCAGAAATCCGGCCAGCGTCTTGCCGGCGCCGGTCGGCGCGATCAGTAGCGCCGAGCGGCCCGCCCTCGCCTTCGCCAGGAGTTCCAGCTGATGCGCGCGCGGCACCCAGCCGCGGCTCGCGAACCAGCGGACGAACGGCTCTGGCAACAGCGTCGTGGCCGGGCGATCATGGACGCTCATTTCGCCGTGTTAGCCTCCGACCGTGTCCTGGTCGAGGGAAACAAGACCGGGCGACATTTCCGGCCTCGCATCGGTGCGCTCTCCGGCATATCTGGAGCGGATGCGCCCAGAAGACCTGCTCGTTCCCACGCCATCCGGCGTCTGCTGCAAAGCAGGCGGCTTTCACATCGATCCGACCCGCGCGGTCGAGCGAGCGCTCATCACCCACGGCCATTCCGACCACGCGCGCGCCGGTCACGGCGCGGTGCTGGCCACGCAGGAGACGCTCGACATCATGCGGCTGCGTTATGGCGAGAATTTCGCCGGCAGCACGCAGGCCGTCCGCTACGGCGAGACGATCGCGCTGAACGGCGTCCGCGCGACCTTCCATCCGGCCGGACACGTGCTCGGCTCGGCGCAGATCGCCGTCGAGGCCAACGGGCTGCGGATCGTGGCGTCCGGCGACTACAAGGACGTGGCCGATCCGACTTGCGCGCCGTTCGAACTGGTGCCGTGCGATGTCTTCATCACCGAGGCGACGTTCGGCTTGCCGGTGTTCCGCCACGGCAATCCGGACGGCGAGATCGCCAAACTGCTGCACTCGGTGCGGCTGTTTCCGGAGCGCGCGCATCTCGTCGGCGCCTACTCGCTCGGCAAGGCGCAGCGCGTGATCGCGCTGCTGCGCAAGGCCAGGTACGACGCGCCGATCTATCTACACGGCGCGATGGACAAGGTGACGCGCTACTACGCCGAGCGGATCGATCTCGGCGAGTTGCGGCTCGTCAGCGGCGCCAAGAAAGGCGAACTCGGCGGAGCCATCGCGATCGCGCCCCCGTCCGCCTTGACCGACCTGTGGTCACGCCGGTTCCCCGATCCGGTGACCGCATTCGCGTCCGGATGGATGCGCGTGCGGGCGCGGGCGCGTCAGCGCGGCATTGAACTGCCGTTGGTGATCTCGGATCACGCCGATTGGGGCGGGCTGACCGCCACGATCGCGGCCACCGGCGCCTCCGAGGTCTGGGTCACGCACGGCCAGGAGGACGCACTCGTCCACTGGTGCGTGACGCGCGGCCTAAAGGCGCGGCCGCTCGACATCGTCGGCTACGGCGATGAGGAGGAGGAAGACGCAGACGACGCGGATCAGCGCCAGGCGTAGGCCGCCGCCACGCGATCGCGCAGCGCAACGCAGACCGCTTCGCCGTTGTCGCCGTTGGTCATCGCCGCCATGCCGTTGCCGCTCACCGGATCGCCGACATAGAGCGAGCGGTAGCCGGTGTTTCCGCCGTTATGCCAGAACATGCCCTTGGCATCGATAATGGTGCCGAGCGCCGCGCCGTCGATCGCCGGCGTCAGCATCTCGCGCGCCCGCGCCGCCGGCAGGAATGCGCCGGGGCGGCCGGCATGCGACTGGATGATGCCGATCACCATCAGGGCGAGATCGTGCGGCGTGGTCCAGAGTCCGGCGGCGGCGAATTCCGGATACACCCGGAAGCCGCCCAGCAGCGGCATGCCGTCAGCGCCGGCGCCAAACGCGCAATTCGCGAATTCCGAACCGGGCGGCGGCTGGTCGATAGTTGCTGTTGTGCATCTGCAGCAACTCCAACACCAGATCGCGCACCACCTTCGGATAAGGGCCCGAGCGTAACGTCGATCACCATCTGCTGCAGCACCATGGTGCCGCCGCCCGAATAGTGGAACGACTTGCCGGGCGGCCACTCGACCCGCACCGGCGCCGAGTTGGCCGGTGGCGTGCCGTTCAAAATCTGGATCAACGTCGGCAGCGGCGCGCCTTCCGGGTAGCCCTCGAAGCCCGACACTGTCGTGCCGCCGGTATGATTGAGCAGCATCCGGATGGTCACCGGCGTCACCGCGGTCAGTGCGTTGTCCGGCAGCTTCCACGACTCGCAGACGCTGGTTGACCGGATCGTCGAGCCGGAACTCGTCAGCTTCGGCCAGCTTGAGGACGGCGAGCGCGTTGATGGTCTTGCTGATGGACGCGGCCTGGAAACGCGTCCGCGGCGTCACCGGCCGGTTGGGCTGCGCGTTGCCGTAGCCGTAGGTTGCGACGATCGCGCCGTTCTGGACGATGGCGAGGCTGACGCCCGGCACTTTGTTCTGCGCGAGCAGGGAACCGACCGCCGCGCGCTCAGGGGGCCCTCGGCCGGTGGCTCGGTCCTGACGACCGCGGTCGGCTGCGCGCCTGCCAACGACGAAGCCGACGACCGCCGCGAACCCGCCAAGCACCTCCCGGCGATGTAGATTTGCCATGCCGCACCTTCCGCCCGTCGTAACGTGAACTACCTATAGGACGAATGCGGGACATGCGGGCGAGTGGGTTCCGTGTCGTGGCCGCGCGTCAAGTCGGCCGGAAGATCAATCATCGTCATCATGGACATGAATCGCTTTGCCGATCTGCTCGATCGACTCGCTTACGAGCCGGGCCGCAACAACAAGCTGCGCCTGATCACCGACTATTTCCGCAGCACGCCCGATCCGGAGCGCGGCTTCGCACTGGCGGCACTCACCGGCGCGCTCAGTTTCCGGCACGCCAAGCCCAACGTGATTCGCACGCTGATTGCCGAACGCGCCGATCCGGTGCTGTTCGAACTGTCTTACGACTATGTCGGCGACCTGTCCGAGACGGTCGCGCTGATGTGGCCGGTAAGGATTGAACCCGAACCGCTTCTCCCTCCACAGGGGCGCTCTGCTCCCTCCCCCCGCGAAGCAAAGCGAGCGGTGGGGAGGGTTGGGTGGGGGGTGATGCGATAGACCATGAAATGCCCGCCACCCCCGCCCCCTCCCCACCATTCGCTGCGCGAATGGGTGGAGGGGAACGCGCCGCGTCTGGTGCACGCTCTCGCCACGATGCACCGTCGCTGTCCGAAGTCGTGATGAAGCTCACCACGCTCGGCAAGTCCGAACTGCCCGCGCAGCTCGCTGCCTGGCTCGATGCGCTCGACGAGACCGGGCGCTGGGCGCTGCTGAAGCTGGTGACGGGCGCACTGCGCATCGGCGTTTCGGCGCGCCTCGCCAAGACCGCCGCCGCGGCGATCGGCGACAAGGACCCGCAGGAGATCGAACTGATCTGGCCGGGCCTCAAGCCGCCCTACTCCGAACTCTTCGCCTGGCTCGAAGGCCGCGGCGACAAGCCGGCGAACCGCGACCTCACGCCGTTCCGTCCGGCGATGCTGTCGCATGCGCTCGAGGATTTCGCCGGCATGGACCCGGGCGATTTTGCCGCCGAATGGAAATGGGATGGCATCCGCGTGCAGGCGGTGGCGGGGACGCGCGAAGACGGCACCACGGTCGCCCGGCTCTATTCCCGCACCGGCGAGGATATCTCGGGCAGCTTCCCAGACCTCATCGACGCACTGCGCCTTCCCGCGGCGATCGACGGTGAGCTGTTGATCGTGCGCGACGGCCGCGTGCAGAGCTTCAACGTCCTGCAGCAGCGGCTCAATCGCAAGACCGTCAACGCCAAGCTGCTGGCGGACTTCCCGGCTCATCTGCGCGCCTACGATCTGCTGGTCGAAGGCGGCGAGGACCTGCGCGAACAGCCGTTCGCACTTCGGCGCAAGCGCCTCGAGGCGCTGATCGCCCGCCTGGACGATCCGCGGATCGACATTTCACCGCTGGTGCCGTTCGCCATCTGGGATGAACTGAGCGCGGCGCGCCAGAACCCGGCCGCGGCCGGTGCGGGCGCGGACGCCGACGCGGTCGAAGGCGTCATGCTCAAGCGCCGCGACGCGCCGTACGTTCCGGGCCGTCCGAAAGGTCTGTGGTGGAAGTGGAAACGCGATCCGTTCACCGTCGACGCCGTCCTGCTCTATGCCCAGCGCGGGCACGGCAAACGTTCTTCGTACTATTCCGACTACACCTTCGGCGTCTGGACGAACGGCGACGATGGCGAACAGCTTGTTCCGGTCGGGAAGGCCTATTTCGGCTTCACCGACGAGGAGCTGATCCAGATCGACCGCTATGTGCGCCGCAATACCGTGGATCGCTTCGGCCCGGTGCGCGAGGTCGTGCACGAGGCCGACAAGGGCCTGGTGCTGGAGGTGGCATTCGAAGGGCTGCAGCGCTCGACGCGGCACAAATCGGGCTGGCGATGAGATTTCCCCGCATCAGCCGGCTGCGCTGGGACAAGCCGCCGCGCGAGGCGGACCGCCTCGACACGCTCGAACGGATGCTGGAAAAGATCGAAGCCGGCTCCGCTGCCGCCGGTGGCGGCGACAGTCCGCCGGAAGGTGTGTTAGGATAAATCCATGACCATGCCGACGCCCCGCCCCGACGAGCGCACCCGCAACACCTTCGACGGCAATCTGCTTTCGCGCTTTTTCGGCGGCCCACCACTGTCGGTGATTTTCCGGCTGGTTCTGCTGTCGGTCCTGATCGGCGTGATCCTGAAGGTGCTCGGCCTCGATCCGTTCAACATCCTGCGCAGCATCGAGGACCTCGTCCGCGCGATCTGGAACATGGGGTTCGACGCGGTGCTCTGGCTCTGGCGCTATTTCCTGCTCGGCGCCGTGATCGTCATTCCGATCTGGCTCATCATGCGCCTGATGAACGCCGCCAAGAGCCGCTACACTACAGGCGTTACACCGGCCAGTCCTCCGCCGTCATGGCGGCGGCATCGACACCGACCAGTTCGTCGATGCCGGTATGGCGGCCGCGATCGAGCGCAGTTGGCAAGGTCCGACTTGATGACGTGCAGCAGCCGCAGGCCGCGGAATACCAACGCGCTGTACATCTGCACGAGGCTCGCCCCCGCCCTGATCTTCGCGAGCGCCGCCGCGCCGGAATCGATGCCGCCGGTGCCGATGAGCGGAAACGCGTCCTCTACCCGCACGTAGGTCTCCGCCAGCATCCGCGTCGACAATGCAAACAGCGGCCGGCCCGAGAGACCGCCCGGCTCGCCAGCCGACGGATCGCGCAAGCCCGGCGACCGCGCGATCGTGGTGTTGCCGACGATCATGCCGTCGACCCGATGCCGGCGCGCGCCGCCCACGACGTCGTCGAGTTCGCTGAGCGTGAGGTCGGGCGCGATCTTGATCAGCACCGGCGTGGTGCCGGCGGCCCGGCTCATGCGGGCGCGCGCCTCCATCACCCGCGCCAGCAGTTCGTCGAACATCTTGCCTTGCTGCAAGTCGCGCAGGCCCGGCGTATTCGGCGAGGAGATGTTGACGGTGAAATAGCTCGCGACCGGCGCAAAGGTCTCGATCATCCGGACATAGTCGCCGATCCGGTCGGCCGCATCCTTGTTGGCCCCGACATTCACGCCGACGATGCCACCGCGATTGGCGCGCGCCGCAAGCCGCCGCAGCACCGCGGCCGCGCCGTCGCTGTTGAACCCCAGCCGGTTGATCACCGCCTCGTCGGCCAGCAGCCGGACGACGCGCGGCCGCGGATTGCCGATCTGCGGCTGTGGCGTGACGGTGCCGATCTCGACGAAGCCGAAGCCCAGCCGCAAAAGCGCGTCGGGCACTTCGCCGTGCTTGTCGAAGCCGGCCGCCAGGCCGACCGGGTTCGGAAAATTCAGCCCGAACGCCCGCACCGCCAGCCGCGGGTCATTGGGCACGAGCCTGACGTGCGGCGGGACTTTCAGTGCCAGAATGGCCAGCCTGTGCGCGTCCTCCGGATCGAGCAGACGCAGCAGCGGCCGGACCCAGGCCTCCAGCAGCCCGATCACGGCATTGCCTCCGGAAACACGTGCCGGCCATCATTGCCGAGCGGCAGCGGCTTGATCCACACCACCGCCTCGAGCGGAAGCGCGCATAAAGATGGGGAAACAGCGCCCCGCCGCGTGACGGCTCCCATTTCAACGCCGGTCCCAGCCGGTCGGCCGCCACCGCGACCAGCACGAGGTCGACGCCGCCGGCAAAGTACCGGGCCGCGGTCTCGGCCACCTGGTCCGCTGCCGAGAAATGGATGAAACCGTCGGCCGCGTCCACCGGTGCGCCGCTGAACACCCTGGATCGCTCGGCCTCCTGCCAGAGTGCCCGGTCGCAGATCTTGTAGATAGTTGCTGTCACCAACCCGCCCCTACTAGTGGAGTGGATTTGACATTCGCTACCCCCCTAGCCGCGGGCTCGTAAAGCGAATGTCAAATCCAAAACTCCACTAGAAACATAAATTTGGTAGTGGTCCTTTGATTCCAACATTCGCAAAGATGCCTGCTGAACTGGGATGCGAATGTTGGAATTGGACCACTGGCGGGCATAGTCCCGGATAGTTTTCTTCGCCGCAACTCCGACGTAACGGCTTCCGCACGACCTAGGCACTCCACTATACTCGTAAAAGTTGCTGGACGGCTTTGATTTGCGGCTATAATTCCTACTTATTGGACAAAAGTCCGGCACAGCCGCGACTGCACCGGGAATCATCGCCATGAAGCTCAGCCACTCCCAGATCTGGACGGCCCTTGATCGTCTCGCCGCCCGCCCGGGACCTCTCGCCGTCCGGGCTCGCCAAGAAATCGGGCCTCGACCCCACCACCTTCAACAAGTCGAAGCGAATCACGCCGGACGGACGGCCGCGCTGGCCATCGACCGAATCGGTGGCAAAGGCGCTCGACGCCACCAACACCGATATCGACGACTTCGTCCGGCTCATCGGGAAGCCGCCCGCCGGTGACCCAGAGCAGTGCCGCTGATCGGCTTCGCCGAAGCCGGCGCCGGCGGATATTTCGACGATGGCGGATTCCCGGTCGGCCGCGGCTGGGACGAGATCGCCTTTCCGGCGGTCAGTGACGAACACGCCTATGCGCTCGAAATCTCCGGCGAATCCATGATGCCGGCCTATCGCGACGGCGACGTGATCCTGGTGTCGCCGGCCGCGCCGATCCGCCGCGGCGACCGCGTCGTGGTCAAGACCAAGGACGGCGAGGTGATGGTCAAGGAACTCAAGCGCCGGACCTCCAAGACCATCGAATTGCGCTCGCTCAATCCGTCCCACAAGGAGCGCACGCTGCCGGTGCGCGAGGTGGTGTGGATCGCGCGGATTGTCTGGGCAAGCCAGTAAGTCCGAGCCAGTAACTGAACGGTCATCGGAGCGTCGGCGATTCCGCTTGATTCCGGAATTACGATCTCATTAGTGCTGGCCCGACTGCCACTCGACACTGGAGGTCGCCATGCGCCGTCGCGAGGCTTTGAAGCTGTTCGCCGGGCTCGCGCTTTGCCCACTCTGCGCACCCCGTGCTTTCTCCGCCGACGCTAAATGGAGCTATGACGGCGCAGACGGGCCGGCCAAGTGGGGCGATCTCGACCCCGCCCACAAAGCCTGCTCAATCGGCGGGCAGCAGTCGCCGGTCAACATCGGCGAGACCATCAAGGCGCAGCTTCCCCCGCTCAAGATCGCATGGGGCAAGACGCGCCGAATCGATTCGCAACAACGGCCACACCATTCAGGTCAACATGCCCGAGGGCAGCACGATGTCGGCGGGCGGCAGCAGCTTCCGACTACTGCAATTCCATTTTCACCGGCCGAGCGAGCACACCATCAACGGCGCGAATTTTCCGATGGAAGTGCACTTTCTCCACACCAACCAGCGGGCAACTTTGCGGCCGTCGGCGTGCTGATGACCACCGGGCGCACCAACAAGGCATTCAACAACATCGTCCTGACCATGCCGAACCGGGCAGGTTCGCAGGTCAAGGCCGAAGCCGGCATCGATCCGAACGCCTTTCTGCCGCCGAAGCGCAATTACTACCGCTACTCGGGCTCGCTCACCACGCCGCCCTGTGCCGAGACCGTCGACTGGTTCGTGCTGAGCGACCCGATCCAGGTGGCGGAAGCCGACATCAACAGCTTCGCCCGTCTCTACCCCATGAATGCCCGGCCGGTGCAGGGCGACAACCGGCGCTTCGTACTCCGCTCGTCCTGATGTCTCGCTAATTTAGTGTGGCGGTTCAGAAGTCCGCGTCATTCGGAGGAACCACGATGGTCTCCCCGCTCCTGCTGTCATCGCGCGCGAGGTTGGCCGCACTGGCGGCGCTGTGCCTGATCGTGGTGACAAGCGGACGCGCCGTTGCGGACTATCCGGAGAAACCGATTCGCCTGCTGCTGCCGTTCCCGGCGGGCGGGACGGTCGACATCGTCGCGCGCCTGGTCGCCGCCCGGATGGCAGAGGATCTCGGCCGCCCGATCGTGATCGAGAACAAGGCCGGCGCGGGCGGGATCATTGCGACCGATGCCGCCGCGAAAGCCGCGCCGGACGGTTATACCTTGCTGCTCACCACGCCGAACCACACCATCAATGCGGCGCTGCAGCCCAAGCTGCCCTACGATACCGAGAAGGACCTCGTTCCGGTTTCGATCGTCGCCGAAGTACCGGAACTGCTGGTCAGCCATTCTGGCGCGCCGTTCGCCGATTTCGCGGGCTTTGTCGATTACGCGAAGCGCAATCCCGGCAAGCTGAACTATTCCTCGGCCGGAAACGGCACGCTGCCGCATGTCACCATGGAATTGCTGCTGCGGCGCCTGGGAATCGAGGTGCGCCACATCCCCTATCGCGGCGCGGCGCCCGCCATGACCGATCTGCTCAGCGGCCAGGTCCAGCTCAAGATGGACACCTATACGACCGGCTGGCAGCACGTCACTGCCGGCAAGCTCAATGCGCTTGCCTATGCGAGCCGCGCCCGTTCAACGCTGATGCCGAACGTGCCGACCGTCATCGAACTTGGTCTGGCCGGATACGAGGGCATACTGTGGATCGGCATGATGGCGCCCGCCGGCACGCCGCAGCCGGTGATCGACAAGCTCGCCACCACGGCGATGCGCGCGGTGCGGGCGCCGGAGGTGGCCGAGCGGTTGCGCCGTGATGGCGTCGATCCGGTCGGTAGCACGCCGGCCGAATTCGCCGCACTGATCGTGCGCGAGATCGCGCAATGGCGCGACGTGATCGCCGCCGCCAAGATCACCGTGGAATAGATCAAAGCTGTGGCGAATTGCTTCTGCTGGGCTCCCCTCCCCCTGCGAGCGAAGCGAGCGGTGGGGAGGGGTTGGGGGTGGGGGGCCTCAGGGCTTCACGGGATTTGATGATCCATTGGCACGCGGGGCGCGTGGGAAGATACCCCCCACCCCGTCGCTTCGGCGCCGACCCTCCCCACCGCTCGCTTCGCTCGCGGGAGGAGGGTGGCTGCGGCACGACTGGATTTATCCGCCTGCCAAAACAGAAAAGCCGGCGCGGATCAGGTAGACGATGCTGATGGTCATGATCAGCGCGCGCGTCCATTGCCGGAAGCCGTGATCGGTCATGCGCTCGATCACGAACGGCGCAAACCAGGCTCCGCCGATGCCCAGCGCGACGCCCGGCACGACGATCCAGAGCGGAAGATTGCCCAGGCCGGCGAGCGAGCCGAAATAGGCCCACCGGATAATGTGGCTGAAGGTCTGCGCCACCGCTTTGGTGGCGTTGGTCGTCTTGCGGTCGAGCATGCTCTTCTGGAAGAAGAGATCGAGCATCAGGCCGCCGACGCCCGATAGAATCTGGACGATCGTGGTGAAAAAGCCGGTGACGACCGGGACGCCGCGCCATTCGATATTGGGCCGCATGGCGGCGGGCAGGATCTCGACCACGAACGGCGTGAGGCCGAGCAGGAGATAGACGGTGGCCTTGTCGGGCACGAAGGCGATCGTCCACATGATGATGAACGCCACCGCCGCGCCCAGGACGTACCAGTAGAAGATCGGCCAGATGACGTAGTCCCGCCATTGCACCACGCGCGCGCCATTGACGAAGAACTGGATGATCGAGAACAGGATCATGCGCGCCGGCGACGTCGAGATAGGCGAGCAGCACGCCGAGCAGGATCATCCCGCCCGCCATGCCGAACACGGCGGAGAGGAACGACGAGAACACAATGGTGACGCCGATGACGGCGAGCGCGGAGGCGGTGAGGTCATTGCGGATGGACGAGCCTTGAGCGCCATCCTCCGCGAATGCGCGATCATGTCCTGAGCAGGCGTACGCCGCTACGCCGAGCGGGCGAGCGCGCCGTCGATCATCTCGACGGTGTTCTGCAGGCCGTAGACCGCGACGAACGAGCCGAAGCGCGGTCCCTTCTCCTGGCCGAGCAGCACCTGGTAGAGCAGGTTGAACCAGTCGAGCGAGACGCCGGGCTTGCCGTCCTTGGCCTTCTTCTTGTGGTCGAGGAACGGCTCGCGCCGGCCGATCTCGTAGACCACGTCCTGGATGCGTTCCGCAGTCGCGTCGGCCGGAAGCTGCGACAGCGCATCGCGCAGGTCCATCAGCGCCGCCCGCTCGACCGGCTCCGGCTCGCGGAATTTTTTCGTCGGCAGCACGAAATCGTGGAAATAATGGATGGCGTATTTGACGAGCGCGATCGAGCTTCGGATGGGTTTCGCGCGTCACACCGGGCCGGTAGCGGCCGATGAAGCCCCACAGCGTGTCGGCGTTCTCGGCGTTCGACGATGAGACCAGCGTGAGCAGCATCGAGAACGAGATCGGCATGTCGGGCTTCGGCGGCTTGCCGGAATGGATGTGCCAGACCGGATTGCCGAGCCGCTGCTTCAAGTCCTGCCGCTCGTAGCCTTCGAGAAACTGCTGGTACTCGTCGACCTGCCGCGGGATCACGTCGAAGTAGAGCCGCTTCGCCGCCTTCGGCTCGCGGTACATGAACAGCGACAGCGATTCCGGCGAGGCATAGCGCAACCACTCATCGATGGTGAGGCCGTTGCCCTTCGACTTGGAGATCTTCTGGCCCTTGTCGTCGAGGAAGAGCTCGTAGTTGAAGCCCTCCGGCGGCATGCCCCCGAGCGCGCGGCAGATTTCGCCCGAGAGCTTGACCGAATCGATCAGGTCCTTGCCGGCCATCTCGTAGTCGACACCGAGCGCGAACCAGCGCATCGCCCAGTCGGGCTTCCATTGCAGCTTGCAGCGGCCGCCGGTGACCAGCGTGGTCATACGCTCGCCGCTGTCGGGATCGTCATACGTGATGGTGCCGGCCTTGGCGTCGTGCGCGACGATCGGCACCTGCAGCACCATGCCGGTCGTCGGCGAGATCGGCAGGAACGGCGAGTAGGTCTGCGCGCGCTCCTCGCGCAGCGACGGCAGCATGATGTTCATCACCGCGTCGAAGCGCTCCAGCACGCGCAGCAGCGCGGCATCGAAGCGGCCCGACATGTAGCAGTCGGTCGACGACATGAACTCGTACTCGAAGCCGAACTGGTCGAGAAAGGCGCGCAGCCGCGCATTGTTGGCGGCCCCGAACGACGGATATTCGTTGGAAAACGGATCGGGGATGCGCGAGAGCGGCTTGCCGAGATGCGTCGCCAGCATGTCCTTGTTCGGCACGTTGTCGGGCACTTTGCGCAGGCCGTCCATGTCGTCCGAGAACGCGATCAGCCGGGTCTTCACCTTGTCGTCGGTGAGCACGCGGAAGGCGTGGCGCACCATGGTGGTGCGCGCCACCTCGCCGAACGTGCCGATGTGCGGCAGCCCGGAGGGGCCGTAGCCGGTCTCGAAGATCACCTCGTCCTTGGGCTTCTCTTCAGCCGCGCGACGAGCTTGCGCGCCTCTTCGAACGGCCACGCATTCGATTGCTCGGCGACCTCGCGCAGGCTTGGGGCGGTTGAATATCGGCAATCGACATCGGCATTCTCCGGGCGCCGGGACACTAGAAATCGTGGCGCGCGGCGTCAAACCAATAGGTGGCTCAGGTGCGAGCGGGCCGGATCAAAATGGGCTGATCGGAAAATACCGCAGCCAGAGGTCGGTATATTTGCCCTGCTCCCACGCCCGGAACATCGCCCAATTGATCGCCTGACGGATCGTATCGTTGCCGCGCCGTACCGCGATCGCGATGCCCTCGCCGAAGAAACGGCTGTCCGTATAGGGGCCGCCCCGGAAGCTGCAGCAATTCTCCGAGTCCGTGCCGTTGAGCCAGAAGGCGAGCGAAATGGCGTCGGCGAACAGCAGGTCGACGGCGCCGCTCTTAAGTGCGGCCCGCGCGTCCGCGGCGTTCGGGAACGGCCGAAGTTCCGCTTCGGTGAACAGCGCCTTGAGATAGGCCTCGTGGGCGGTGCCGGCGACCACCGCGACCTTCTTGGCTTCGAGCTTCTCGGGCAGCGGATCGTCGATGGCGAAATCGCGCCGCGCCGCGAAGCGGGCCGGCGTCCGGTAGTACGGATCGGTGAAATCGACCTTGAGCCGCATGTCCGACGTCACCGCGATCGAGGCGATCGCGGCATCGGCCTGATTCGAATTGAGCGTGCTCACCATGGTTTCGAAACGGCGCATCTGGATGGTGCAGGTGAGTTTCACCTCCTCGCAGATCAGCCGCGCGAGATCGACGTTGAAGCCCTGCGGGTTGCCGTCCGGCGCGGCGAAGTTGAACGGCGGGTAGTCGATCTCGGTGATGAAGCGGATGACGTTGACCCGGGAGAGATCGGGCCGTTCCGGCCGCCGCCGGGGATCCCAGAAGCCCGGCACCTGCACGGCCGGGTCGGTCACGCCCGGCTGCCGGGCCGGCCCGGCGTCCAAGCTGTGGGCGGCCAACAGCACCAGGCCGGCGACTGCGGCAAAAGACGCAATAAAGGGGCTTCGCAAGTGGTATCGGGACACGGTAATCTCTGGTTGTACCGGGGGGATTTTACCCGGAAGCACTGATCGTGTCCTCAATCTTAGACGATCCGGTTGGGGCGGATCAGTGGCGTCGCGTGGGGTGGCGTCATGGCGTACCGGGACGATTTCGTCCTCGGCGGTAACGAACCTGAGTGGCTTCCGTCCGCCCTGCGGCGGACGGCTGGCCGCACCGTCGTGGATTTCGAGGCCTTCGGTTCGGCCGCTTGCCCGGAGATCGAGTGCGTCCGCAGATCGTTTCCCCGGCAGACGCTAGCGTGGGCCGAGCGCCGGGCGGTCGAGATCGGCGTTGGCGTCGATCGGGCGCTGATCGCCGAGGGGCTCATTTCCGAGGAGCGGTATCTTGCCGCGCTGGGATCGTGGCTCGGCGTCGGCCACGTATCGCTGGACGACATGCCGCGACGAGCCTGTCCGCTGGACGACCTCCGGCTGATCGACGCTGCCCAGGCCGGCGTGCTGCCATTGCGTCTGCCGGACGGCCTCGTCTGGGTCGTCGCGCCACGCAATCTCGCCGCCCGTACCCTCACCCGCCTCGTCTCCCGCAATCCGCACCTCGCCCGCCGCATTCGGCTCGTCTCGAACGAACAGCTCAACCGCTTCATCACACGGCATGGCGAAGCCACGCTGGGTGCGATCGCCGACCGCGCACTGCGCACGCGATGGCCGCAGTTCTCGGCCGCGCCGCGCCGCTGGCGGCCGCCCTATTTGCTCGGCGTGACGGTGCTCGCCGGGATCGTCGCATTCTACTTATTCCCAGCCGCCACCCGCATGGCGATCGAGGCCCTGCTGGCGTTCGGCTTTCTCGCCTGGCTTGCGCTCCGCCTGATCGGCTCGTTCCTGGCGCCGCCGCGAGTGCGCCCGGTGCGGATCGATGACAAGCGCCTGCCGGTCTACACCATCATCGTCGCGCTCTACCGCGAGGCGGCAGCGGTCGAGGACCTGATCGCCGCGTTGCGCGCGCTCGATTACCCGGCCGAGAAGCTCGACATCAAGATCGCCGTCGAAGCCGACGACATCGAGACCGGGCTCGCGCTCCTGCGGCTCGAGCTCGGTCCGCCGTTCGAGATCATCACCGCGCCGGCAGCCGGGCCGCGCACCAAACCCAAGGCGCTCAACGCGGCGCTTGCCCTGGCGCGCGGAACATTCACCGCGGTCTATGACGCCGAGGACCGGCCGGAGCCCAATCAGCTCCGGCGCGCGCTCGAGGTCTTTCTCCGCACCGGGGACGACGTCGCCTGCGCGCAGGCCAGCCTGACCATCGACAATACCGACGACAGTTGGCTCGCCCGCCTGTTCACCGCCGAATACGCCGCGCAGTTCGATCTGTTCCTGCCGGGCCTCGCGGCGCTGGAACTGCCGCTTCCGCTCGGCGGCTCATCCAATCACTTCCGCACCGCGGCGTTGCGCGCCGTCGGCGCCTGGGACCCTTACAACGTCACCGAAGATGCCGATCTCGGCATGCGGCTGGCGCGCTTCGGCTACCGCTCCACGATCGTTCGGTCGAGCACCTACGAGGAAGCGCCGATCGACCACGGTCCGTGGCTGCGCCAGCGCACCCGCTGGTTCAAGGGCTGGCTGCAGACCTGGCTCGTCCATATGCGATCGCCAAGCCGGCTCTTCGCCGATCTCGGCTTCACCGGATTCGTCTCGTTTCAACTCGTGGTCGGCGGCAGCGTGCTGGCCGCGCTCATTCATCCGCTGGTGCTGGCCGGCTTCCTGTATGCCTACATCGCCGGGCTGCCGATCCTCGGCACCAACGGCCATCTCATCACGACGCTGGCCTGGGTCTACGGCATCGCGCTCGCCGCCGGCTATCTGACGTCGATCTTCCTCGGCCTGCGCGGACTCAAGCGGCGCGGCCTCCTGCGGGTCGGCGTGGTGGCTGCTGGCGGTGCCGTTGCATTGGCTCCTGCTGTCGCTCGCAGCGTGGCGGGCGCTCTACCAACTGCTGCGCGATCCGCAGCGCTGGGAGAAAACCGAGCACGGCCTCGCGCGCAGTTCGCGGCGCGCCCGGCTGGCGAGCCGAACGGCGCTGGGCGCCGTGCTCAGCGGCGACCGCGAATTCCGCCGCGAGGCCGCGGAGTAGCCGGACGCCGCGAAGCCAAGCTGCATCAACGCGCGTCGCTGATGGATTTCAGCAGCGGCGCCAGCCGCGCCATGTCGCTGCGAATGTGGGCGTCGAACTGTTCGAGGCCGATACTCTGCGGATTGATCCCCTGGACTCGGATCTTCGCCTGCAGTTCGGGATCCTTGCCGGCCTCGGCGATCGCCTCGTGCAAGACCTTCAGCACGGCCGGCGGCGTCTTGCCCGGGGCCAGAACGCCGTACCAGGTCGCATTCTGGTAATCGATGCCTTGCGACGAGCCGTCGGCACCTTGATGGGATCGGTGACCGGCTCC
Organism: uncultured Alphaproteobacteria bacterium; assembly: GCA_963807865.1. Taxonomy (GTDB): domain Bacteria; phylum Pseudomonadota; class Alphaproteobacteria; order Rhizobiales; family Xanthobacteraceae; genus VAZQ01. The sequence continues at coordinate 30,657 of CAWEDK010000012.1, forward strand.
TTGGAGGAGACTGCGAGCGCGCGCAACCGCCCGTCCTGCAGACAGCGGCAGCACGAACGCCATCGGCACGAACGAAGCTTGAATGCGCCCGCCAAGCAGGTCGGCGATGATGGTCGCACTCACCGTGTACGGAACATGCACGAGGCTCGTGTTGGTGGTCAGCGCGAAATAGGCGCCGGCAAGGTGCGTCGCGGTGCCGATCCCGGCCGACCCGTAGTTGATGGCGCCCGGCTTGGCCTTCGCCATCTCGACGAATTCCTTCAGGTTGGCCGCGCCGAGCGAAGGCGCAACCGTCACGATGGTCGGCGCCTCGCCCACCAGCGACACGCCGGCGAAATCGCGGACCGGATCGAATGGCAGATTCTTGTTGAGCGTGCCGAGGATCGCGTGACCCGAATTGACGAACAGCACCGTGTAGCCATCGGCGGGCGCGTTCGCGACCGCTTGAGCCGCGATGAGACCGCCGGCGCCCGGACGGTTGGCCACGACGACCTGCTGGCCGAACTTCTTCGCGAGCTTATCGGCGTAGAGCCGCGCCAGAATGTCGATCGTCGTGCCCGGCGTGATCGGCACCACGATGGTGATCAGCCGCGACGGATACGCCTCCTGCGCGCGCCCTGGCGCGCAGAGACAGAGCATCGCGGCCAGCGTCAGCAACCAGAGCCTCGGCAATCGCATCGGACGTTCTCCCTCGTTTTCTTTTTTCGGATTTGGCTGCTCGCGCTCACACCAGCGCGACCGCGCGGACCGGCGACGCCTCGGCGCCGATCAGCTTGAGCGGCAGACCGATCAGCGTGAAGCGGTCCTTTTCGATGCGGTCCAGGTTCTTGAGATACGGCATGGTGATGATGCCGTGCTCGCTGAGCGTGCGCGAATTGTGGAACACGCGCGGCGCGCCGGGCTCGTCATTGCCGTGATAGAAGTCGTAGCCGACGATCACCACGCCCTTCTCGATGCACCACATGGTGGCGCCGATGGTGAGATAGGGCGATTCCGTCATCCATTTTTCCGATCCGCCGTCGTAGGTGTTGTTGTGGTCGGTGCGCAGCAGCAGCCGGTCGCCCTTGCGGATGCGGTTGCCGAGAATGTTCTCCAGGTCCCGTTCGGTAATCGCCTTGCTGGGCAGCTTGTGGCGCAGGTCGGCGATCACCGCATCGCCGATGAACAGGTCGAGCGGCAGGTCCTGAATCTGCTTGCCGCCCACGACGTTGTGCTCCGGCGCATCGACATGGCTGCCGGCGTGCAGCCGCATGTGCACGCCGCGTACGATCTGGCCCGCGCCGCCGGGCGCATCGTGCTCCTTGATGACCTCCATCTCGAACTGCATGTCCTTCTTGAACCCCGCCGGCGTGCGCATGGCGAAGTTCTTCGGATCGAGTTCGAGGCTGATGTCGACAATCGTCTGATGCGCGGGCAGCATGTCGGGTCCTTGGGTTGCAAAAGTATCGCCGTGTCGCGAGGCTACCGGGGGTTGTCGGGATCGCGATGCTTTGTGGGCTTTGTTGTTGCGATTGCCCGCACAATGATGAACTCGCAGCCCCGGATCAAGGGATGCGCCCCGCGACCGGATCAACGGAGCCTTGCGCGCGTTGGATCGTTGAACCGCATGCCAAAATCTATTGCGCGTCGGGCAAGCCCGAGCGGCCTCAACCGGCTTTCTGCACCCAGAACTGGTACATGCCGGAAAACGTGCTGGGATGCTCGCGTTCGAACGCGTCCCAGGATGCCAGATCGGTCATCGCGGCGTCGGCGGGGTACTTCATGCGATACTGGCTCGCAATCGCCGGATCGACCTCGAACGCAACGAACTCGAGCGCGTTCTCGGCAAGGAAGCCGGCGATCTGCGGGATCGTCAGGCGATGCTCCTGCACGTGGAACAGAAGGTCGCGGCAATCGCTGGTGCTGAAGAAATCGCCCGACGCGTACACGTTCTTGAAAGCCTGACCGCCCTCGTGCGCGACGATGTCCTGCCGGCAGCGCCGGATATCGTCGGCGCTCGAACCGTAGCCGCGCTCGGCGATGAACGCCCGCGCCTTCACGATGTCGGCGCGCGCGATCTCGCTGTAGAGCGCGACCGCCATCAAGCCGCCCGGCCGCAATACCGACAGGAGCGTGCGCCAGCCGGCAAACGGGTCGGCCATGTGATGCAGTACGCCGGAGGATTCGATGACGTCGAACGTGCGGCCGATCGTGTCGAGCTTGAGGATATCGGCCTGCGCGTAGTCGATGTTGCCGACACCGAGTTCGCGGGTCTTGCGCAAGGCGTAAGCCAGGCTGGTCAGGCTGAGATCAATCGCCAGCACGCGGGCGCCGGAAAATCGCTGCGCGGTCTCGATCGCATGCTGACCGGTGCCGCAGCCGGCGATCAGCACGTCGGGCTCGGACTTGCCGGTACTGTGGAAATTGGCGGTCGGAAACTTGTTGCGCAGGTATTGGTCGAGCCGCAGCGGCTTCTTCAGGAGATCGGTCCTGGCCCAGCGCGGATAGGGATTCTCCTCGTATTGCTGCCGCACCCGCACCGACACGTCGTTCTCGATCGGCGTGAGCGCCGGAATCGCATCGCGCAGCGTGCGCTCTTCGGCCGGCTCGCGCGCCTGCTGGGTGAGCGACCTCGGCCAGTGCCGCAGGCCAGGCATGATCGAGAATCGTTTCGATCCCCTGCAGCGAATGCAGCGGAACGTAGCAGGCGAGCGCGGCGAGCGCCTCGGGGGAAACGGCATCCCCGGCCGCGAGGCACGCGGTCACCCGCTCGCGCAGTTGCCGCACCAGCGCCTGCTCGTCGTCAGTGAGCGCGAACACCTGCTCGTTGATGAAGCACTGCCGCGCCAGCGCACAGGCCAGTGTCAGGGCCTGGTCGTCCCCGAACGGCGTGCCGTCGGCATCCGACACTCGCTTGAGCAATGCAAAACGGACGCTGGTCAGAAATCTTTCGAGGTCGATATCCGCAATCGTCGTGCTTTCCAGCAGGCAGCGCAGCAGGCGATCGTCCGCCACAGCGGCGATGCCGGCCGCACCGAACAGTCTCCTCCGCCGGTAGCCGTCGCGGCCAGGCGTCGGCCGCGCGCCGGATGCAGGCGCCCGTTGTCTTGCTCAGCTTGATCAGTTTCGCGGCGGCGGGTGCGAGCTCGCTCGCGCGCCCCCACGGCTCGGACATTGCCCGCACCAGCAAGGCGCGGAAGCCGTCCGTGTCCGGCGGCGACTGAAGGCCACGGACGCATTGCACCAGCAGCGTCTTGCTGTCCGGCGTTTCGCGGATCGCCAATGCGCGCTGCAGCGTGTCCAGCGCCTGTTCGACCTGACCGGCTGCCAGGAACGTCCGCGCGAGGTTATCGTAGGCCTCGACAAAATCCGGCTTGCGGGCGATCGCGAACTGAAAGCGTGGTCCGGCCTGCGCGATATCGCCTTGCGCGAGCAGCACGATGCCGAGGTTGTTGCTGGCTTCCGGCAGGTCCGGCCGAAGCGCGAGGGCCCGCTGGTAGCATTGCGCGGCGTCGTTCAGACGCCCCTGCGCCTGGAAGACGTTACCGAGATTGACGTGGGCGTCGGGGAAATCCGGATTGATCTCGAGGGCGCGCGCGAACTGGGCAGCTGCTTGGTCGTGCTTGCCTTGCAGCAGCAGAATATTGCCGATGTTGACCTGCGCCTCGACCAGCTTGGGATCGAGTGCGAGCGCGCGCTGAAAATGCGTCAGCGCTTCGTCGTGCCGGTTCTGGGCGGCGAGCGCATTGGCGAGATTGTTGTGCGCCGCCACCAGGTCGGGCTTGATCGTCAGCGCACGCTGGAACTGGGTGACGGCATCATCGAGCCGGCCGCTGCGCGCCAACACATTTGCCAAGTTGCAGTGGGACTCGGCGCTGGGCTTGAGCTTGATCACCCGCTCGTAGCAGGCGATCGCCTCGTCATAGCGTCCGAGTTGTGTGAGCACGTTGCCGAGATTGGTGTGCGCGTCGACATAATCGGCTTTGAGTCGCGTGGCGTTCTGATAGTGGCCGACCGCGTCGTTCAGACGGCCGACCGATTGCAGCGCGAACGCCAGATTGTAATGGCACTCCGGATTCCGCCCGTCGACCGCGATCGCGCGCCCGATCGGCTCGATCGCAGCCTGCGGCTGCCCGCGCTGCAGCGCAATGATGCCGAGATAATGCAAGCTCGCGAAGTGATTGCGGTCGCCGGCGAGCACGCGCCGATAGAGCGACTCAGCCTCGGCGAGCTGGCCGCTTTGATGGTGCTGCACCGCCAGCGAAAACAGCGACGTCATCTGGGACGCGCCGGCCCCTCCGCCAGCCTTGCCGGCCGCGCGACGATCCTTGCGATTCATCGGCTGGCCGCTCCGGTCAGAGATGCTTGCGCAAGTCGGCAACGATGGCGTCGGTCGGCCGCTTGATGTTGAGGGGTGAGACGAACCGCCCCTCCTTGTTCATCAGATAGACGATGGCGGTGTGATCCATGGTGTAGCCCCCCTCGGACAGCGGCACCTTCTTGAAATACACGCGGTAGGCCTTCGCAACCGCGGCAACCGCCTCGGGATCGCCGCTCAGAGCCAGCAAGCGCGGATCGAAGCTCGATAGATAATCCTTGAGCGTCGCCGGCGTGTCGCGTTCGGGATCGACCGTGATGAACAGCGCACGGATGCGGTCCGCGTCGGGACCGAGCGCGCGCAGGACTTCGGAGACTTCGAACAGCGCGGTGGGGCAGACATCCGGGCAATGCGTGAAGCCGAAGAAAACCACGAAGGGATGTCCCTTCAGGTCGCGGTCGGTCACGGTGCGTCCGTTCTGATCGATGAGGCTGAAGGGACCGCCGACCGACGCGACCTGCGATACGCTCGGCGCCGAAAGGCGGCCGCTCACCAGCAGGACAACGGCGAAACACAGGATGAGGCCGGTGAGAAAGGCTCCAGCCACCATGAGAAGGCGGACGCTGCGTGTGGTCATGACATCTCTTTCGACCGCACGGCCTAGAAGCAGGCCACCAGGCCCGCGACGATCATCTCGTAGAACACCGCCGTGCCATAGTGAGCCCAGAGCGCGACCGTTCCGGCGAACAGGCTTCCGATAACAGCCGCCACCAGCAGCAACGGGCGCGAGAATCCCGGCCCGACGGCGGGCGCCGTCTCATGCGCGGGGGATCCTGGTGCCATTCTGCTACCTCGGGCGCGGCTCGCGATACGATTACCACATAGGCCCGATCAGGCGGGGTCACAATAGCGGCACGTCGGGCGCGCAGCCGCGAACCCCTGCTCGTCGCCGGGCGTATTTCAACGAAGATTGAAGCGGATCGGCACCGTCAGATCGATGTGCGCACCGGCCAGGTCGGGCGGCGGAGCCGGAAACGGCTGCGCACGGCGGACCAGCGCCATGGCCTCGTCGTCGAGCGCCGGCGAGCCGGAACTCGCCGCGATCCGGCTGGCGATCACCATGCCCTTGCGGTCGAGGCTGAAAAACAACTGGACCACGCCCTGCTCGCGGCGCGACTGGGCGTCGGACGGATAGCGCTTATTGCGTTCCAGCAGCGCCGCGACCTGAATTTTCCACGTCGGCAGCGCATTCGACGGCCGCGGATAGAGCGGTCCCTGCATCGGCGCGACCGGCACAGTCGCAACTTGATCGGGGATCGCCTGCGGTGCGGTCGTTGCCGGCGCGGGCGCGCGAGGCTCGAGCCGCTGCGGCGCCTCCTGCTGAACCTCCCGAGGCGCGACCGCCATTTCGGGATTGGGCGCGGGCGGCAGTTCGGGAAGTTCCTCCTCGACGGTCTTCTGCTCGATCTTCTCCTCCGGCTTTTCCTCGACGCTCTCGGTCGGCCGGTTGGGCGAAGCGTCGGACATCACCTGTTCGGGTCCGGGGGGAAGCTCGCTGTCCAGGTGCTGTGGCGCCGCCGCGACCGGAGCGAAGTCGACCACGACGGCGGACGCCGGCAACGAAAGGTCCTCGTCGCTCCACTTGACCATCGCGGCGCCGACCGCCGCGTGCGCACCCAGCACGACGGCGCCGCAGATCGCCCAGCGGCGGACGTCGATCCAATCCTCGGCCGCGAGCCCGATCACCGCCCGACCTTCTCGAGTCCGACCAGCGCAACCTTCAGATAGCCGGCGGCGCGCAGCAGGTTCATCACTTCCATCAGCTCGCTGTACGGCACGACCTTGTCGGCGCGCAGGAAGATACGCGTGTCCTTGTCGCCCTTCGCGATGGCTCCGATCGTTCCACCGAGCGATTCGCGCGAGACCGGATCGTTGCCGAGCGCGAGCGTGAGATCGGACTTGATGGTCAGGAACAGCGGCTTGTCGGGACGCTGCTTCTGCTCGGAGGTCGAGGCCGGCAGGTTGACCTGGATGTCGACGGTCGCGAGCGGCGCCGCCACCATGAAGATGATCAGGAGCACCAGCATCACGTCGATGAACGGCGTGACGTTGATCTCATGAACCTCGCCGAGACTATCCTCGCCGTGATCGAGACGAACACTCATGACGATACCTGCGAGTTACTCAGCCGCGGCCGACATCTTGGCCGACCGGCGGACTGGCTGCGCCGAGGCGCCCAGCGGGCGATCGAGATCGCGGCTGACCAGCCGCAGCACTTCAGCCGAAGCATCGCCCAGCAAAGCGCGATAGGTGGCGATCTGCCGGGCGAACACATTATAGATCACCACGGCCGGAATGGCGGCGGCAAGTCCGAACGCGGTGGCGAGCAGCGCCTCCGCGATGCCGGGCGCGACCACCGCGAGATTGGTCGTCTGCGACTTCGAGATGCCGATGAAGCTGTTCATGATGCCCCAGACGGTTCCGGCGAGGCCGACGAACGGCGCCGTCGCGCCGATCGTTGCCAGCAGCACCGGTACCGCGGTTGATCCGCCGGGTGAAGCCGGCTTCGAGCCGTTCGAGCCGGGAAGCCACGCGCTCCTTGATGCCGTCGGTTTCCACCACATCGGCCGAGAGACTGAGTTCGGTCGCGGCGGCCTCGACGAAGCGCCGGACTTCGGTATTGCGTTTCGCCAGCCGCTCGGCGGCTTCCGGCGTGGTCCTCGCGTGGGACAGCACCCTGAGCGCAGCCCGCACCCGCCGACGCGCCGCCATGATCTCCACCGTCTTGGCGAGCCAGATCGTCCAGGTCAGCACCGAGGCGAAGAGCAGTCCGATAAGGACCGCTTTCACCACCGGGTCGGCATTGAGGTACATGCCCCACGGCGTAAGGTCGGTCGGCCCCAAGGGACTCTGCGACGGCATCACCGGGCTGGCGGCGGGCAATTCAAGCGGCGGCGGAGGAGCCGGTGGCGGCGTCTCGGCGGCGGGCGGCGCGGTCTGCGCCCAGCTCGCAGCCGGCGAACTCAACATCGCAACCGATACGAGTCGCCAAGCCCACAGGCGCAGCCTGTCGAGGCCTCCGGTGCGCGGCCGGAAATCGGCATTCCAAAGCTTCATATCCACCTGGCCTCACTCACATCCACGCAACGCGGCGGACTCTGACGTTACAATATAACATAGGCAAGTGCCGTTCGGGCGCGTCCGCATGTAACGATTGCAGTCATTTCGGCCGCCTGCAGTATCGTCTGAATGCACCACCATCGATCAGTCCGAATTCGCCGCCCGCGCCACCTCGCCGAGTGTGCAGTCTGCACCTGTTCGAGCGCGTCCGGCGCCAGCCGCGGATCGCGCAGCGCGGAACCGAATCGGAGCCGCGGTTGCGGCGGGTTCATCGGCGCGATCGACGACATACGACGGCGCGTGCTTTGCGGAAAACCGGGATAGACGCCCGTCGGCAACACCAGCGCCAACCCGAACCAGCGGTGGAGCGTCCAGAAAACTGTCCGGAGGCGCGAAGACGCCATCTGAAACCCTGCGGATGATTTTCAGGCGCGAAACGACCGATTTCAGGCAAATCGCACGCTGCTCGCCCGGCTATTACATGTATTCAGGATGCCTATCAATGTATATGTAGTTTAGAACTGTTATTAGAACAATTATAATTCATGTTTTTATTTTGAATCTGCTTGTTACCTATTTGCAATTGCGGACATCCGGCCCGGATGCGAGAAGAAATTCATGAATGAGATCAAATATATAAGTCTTCTAAAGTAAATCCGAGAAAATGGGGGTGTCAGATGTCGAGATATACAGGACGCAATGCGCAGCGGCTCATACAGTCGAAGGCTGGTTTCGTGAGCGTGGCGGCAATTCTTTGCCTGAGCGCGCCGGCCCGGCTGTCGGCTCAACCGGCGACGACAGGGGAACCGCCGGCCCAGCAAACCGTGCCAAGCACGCAAACGCCGGCGACCCCGGCCCAGAACGGCCAGAAGCCGGCCGCCCAATCGCCGGCAGAGCAGTCCCCCGGGAAGCCGGCTGCCCAGGCTCCCACCACGCCCTCGACACCGCTGCCGACCGTTTCGGTGACCGGCAACCAGCCGCAACGGCCCGCTCAGCGGCCCACCGCGGCGGTGCCCACCCGCCCGCAGGTCCAAGCCCCGCCGGTACAGCCGACGGAGCCGGTCGCCGCCACCGGTGCGGGCATGGGGACCCTGACATCGCCAGGTTACCAGGCGTCCACGCTCGGCGTCGGCCGGCTTGCGACGGATCTGCTGAATACCCCGCAGACCGTCAACGTCGTCACCCAGCAGATCATCCGCGAGCAGAACGCTACCACCATGCGCGACGCGTTGCGCAACGTCGCAGGCGTCACCTTCCGTGCGGGTGAAGGCGGCAATCAGGGCGACACACCCTACATCCGCGGCTTCTCGGCGCAGAACGACATCTTCCGCGATGGCGTACGTGATCCAGGCTGGTATACGCGCGACACCTTCGCGATCGATGCGGTCGAAGTCTACAAGGGACCAGCCTCGGTGCTGTTCGGCCGCGGTTCGACCGGCGGCGTGATCAACCTGATCAGCAAGACGCCGTTCGAGCGCAACGCCGTGGACACGACGCTCACCGCCAATACCGGTCCCGGCTATCGCGCCACGGTGGATGCCAACGGCAAGGTCAGCGACAACCTGTGGGGTCGCGTCGTCGCGATGGGTCAGATGTACGACATCGCCGGCCGCGATCATATCGAGCAGAACCGCTACGGCATCAACCCGTCGCTGATGTACAAGCCGAGCGACCAGACCAAGATCACGGCCTCCTACATCCTGCAGCGCGACAACAACATTCCCGACTACGGCATCCCGTTCCTGTCACCGGCGTGGGGCGTGCCGCGCTCGGTCGCGCCGGTGCCGCGTGGCACCTGGTACGGCATCCTGAGCGGACCGACGCCGGATACCGAAATCGTCACCGCCCAGATCGGGACGCTGAAGATCGAACACAACTTCAGCAACGACGTTAAGGTTACCAACATCACGCGGCTGAACAGCGTTGACCGGTTACAGCGCAACGTCTTCCCGGAGCCGAACGCGACAATTCCTCCGCCGCCAAATCTGAACGCATTGTGGACGCCGAACCGCGCGCAGGTTCACGTCAAGAACACGCAGTTCGTCAATCAGACCGACGTGCTCATGAACTTCACCACGGGGTTGCTCGATCACAAGATGACGCTCGGCTACGATATCACGCGGGAATCGCGCGACTTCGTGCGCAACAACTTCGCCGGCATGGCGCCGACGAACTTTCTCGATCCGGATCCGTGGCGCTGGGGCGGCGTCGCTGCGGGCCGCCGAGGGCCGGGCCAGATCCTGGCCGGTGCCGCGAACAATTTTGGCGTCTATATCGCCGACCAGATCAGCATCACCAAGTACTTCGATGTACTTGGAAGCATGCGCTACGACCGAGTACGCCTTCGACCAGAACGCGCCAACCGCGATCGCTGCCTTGCGGCATGTCGAGAAGGTCGACAAGTCCTCCCGAGTTGGCGCGTTGCAGCGGTGCTGCCATCCGACCGAGAAGACGAGCTTCTACGTGATGCGCGGCTCGTCGTTCAACCCGTCGGCCGACAACCTGACGATCGCCGTCACCAACTTCCTGGCGGCGCAAAGCCTGCTGGCGCATCGCGCCCGAACAGACGCGAAACGACGGAAATCGGCGCCAAGGCCGAGGTGCTGAACGGCCGCCTCACGCTGCAGAGCGCGGTGTTCAACACCGTCAAGACCAACCTGCGCGTCCCCAATCCGGCACTGCAAAACGTCACGGTCCTTGACGGCACGGTAACGGCACGGGGCTGGGAAGCGAGCGCCGCCGGCTACCTGACCGATGCCTGGCAGGTGATCACGAGCTATGCTTACACGCATGCCCGCATCACCAAGACGACGATCCCGATCCAGCTCAACGCCGAGCTGCTCAATACGCCGACCCACGCGTTCTCGATGTGGACGACGTACGATATCAGCAAGCAACTGCAGGTCGGCGCCGGCGCGTTCTATAACGGCATGCTCTGGGGCGATATGCAGACCGCACTGCCTTACACCGTCGCCAATACGGCGCTGGTCCCGGCATGGTGGCGCTTCGACCTGATGGCGGCTTACAAGGTCACGCCGAACATCACGATGCAGTTCAACATCTATAACCTGATGGACAACGTGTACTACGAGTCCGCCTACAGCAACTGGGCGGTCCCGGCGCAGAGCCGCACGTTCGCCCTCACGTTGCGCGGGCACACCTGAGCGGGGGCATGCCCGCCTCATCACGCGCGGCGGCCGAAGCAGCGGCCGCCGCGGAGTTAGTCACGTCGGAGTAGTGCGTTATGATGATGCATATCCCGCAGGTCTTGACCCCCGAACAGGTGGCCCGGTGCCGCGAGGTGATGGAGAAGGCCTCCTGGGTCGACGGCAAGGTCACCGCCGGCGAGCAGTCCGCCAAGGTGAAGCTCAACCTGCAACTGCCGGAGACCTCACCCGAGGCGCGCGAACTCGGCGAAATGGTGATGCAGGCGCTCGCGCGCAACGACCTGTTCTTCGCATCGGTCCTGCCCAAGCAGGTGTTTCCGCCGCTGTTCAACCGCTATGACGCCGGCATGACGTTCGGCGCCCATGTCGACAATGCGATACGCACCTATCTGAACTCGCCGCTGCAGGTGCGCACCGACGTCTCGTCGACGCTCTTCATTTCGTCACCGGACGACTATGACGGCGGCGAGCTTGTCGTCGAGGACACCTTCGGCGTCCACAAGGTCAAGCTCCCGGCCGGCGACATGATCGTCTATCCCGGGACCAGCCTGCATAACGTCACGCCGATCACGCGCGGCTCGCGCATCGCGTCGTTCTTCTGGACCCAGAGCCTGATCCGCGACGACGGCCGTCGCTCGCTGCTGTTCGATCTCGACATGGCGATCCGGCAGCTTGCGACCGATCATCCGGAGCACAAGAGCGTGGTGTCGTTGACCAGCGTCTATCACAACCTGCTGCGGCAATGGGCGGAGGTGTAGGCGGAAGCCTTCGGCGAAGGTGCCCCCAAAAAAGCGAGAACCCCGCCGGGGAGAGCGGGGTTCTCTGTAACTAGACGACCGAGGGGGGGGGTCGGGGGGGACCGGGGGTCGGCCGTCTAACTCGCCTGAGTAACCATTAGTCGCGCGCCCTGGGGGAAAGGTTCGAGACCGTTCAAACTTTTTCGGAGATTCTTTCCGGCGATTTTCGGCCCGAAACGGCCGACTTTTCCGGCGACGATGAGCAAGGGGCCCAGAAACGCCACGAATTTTCGCTTAACTGGCCATTAACGACTGTTGAGCCAGTATTGCCCAGCGGGTTGGGGAATTCACCACTCCAACCTCCATTTGCTGAGGCCGTGAACCCCGGACGGGCGAACCCCCCTGCCGGGGTTCATCCTTTTTGGCCGGCGCAACGCGCGGGAACCTGCCTCCTCACCGCCCTGCCCCGGCGAAGCCTGACGATCGGTCACGAGGTCACGACAAAGTCGGCGAGCGGGCAAACGGTCCAACAGACGGCGATTGGAGCGGGCGAAGGGAATCGAACCCTCGTATGCAGCTTGGGAAGCTGCCGTTCTACCATTGAACTACGCCCGCGAGCCGTCGTCACCGCACAGTAACGCGGATAGCGTCTCGGGAAAAGCATCGGGTCGCTGCGCGTTGTCCCACGCCATTTCATGTTAAATGGGGGACGCCCTCCCGTGCTCCCGGCTTGGCCCCGGTGGAGTTCCTCATGTCCGACTGTTTGCATTGCGATATCAACGACCTCGTTCAGCAGCACATTGAACGCGCGGGCGCAGAAACCGTGGATGTCGCCGAGATCGCCGCCAAGATGACCGAGAGCCTGGCCGACCTGATCCTGTCGGCGGTGCCGGAGACCGAGCATGCCCGGTTCCTGGCACAGACCATCGCCTATGCTGGGCGAAGCGATTCTGCAGAAAACCGAAGAGGGCGCATCCGACACCACCCACTGATGGCGACCGATGCTGCCTTCGAGGAATGAACGCTTGATCGTCCGGGGAGCGCATCCCAATTCGATCGCAGGCGCGCAGGCCTACTACCGCATTAACCCCGCGCTGCTCACATTCGCGGCAGGTCCTTGCTGGGCGGCACGGGGTCCTGCAATGGACGCTCATGCGGCGGCGGGTCCGCCGGCGGCTGCCGTACCGGGTCCTGGTAGGGCTGCGGGTCCTTGACCGGGGAGGTGTCGGGCTCGCCGGGCTCAGGACGATTGGGCGTGATGGGTTCTTTGGCCATGCACGGCAATGCCGCGCGAACGATTGCGTTCCACGTCAGGCCAATACCCGGAAGGCCGTCGCCGCTTTGCATGTCGCCGGACGCAGCACAGCGCCATCAGCGCGTTCACGCGGTCGTCCGTTCGAGGAACGCCAATATCCGCGCCGAGGTCGCCTCCTCGGTCTGGCCAGCGACCGGCACATCCCAATAGTCCGCGCGCGGCAGGCATTCTTCGAGGTAGCGCGCCGCCGACGTGGCGTGTGCGGCATCGTGTCCCGGCACGATCAGCGCCGGAATGTCCAGACGCAGCAAGTCCTCGGGCTCGGCGCCGGGCGCGGTGTCGCGGTCGAACAGGCTTTTCGCCATGCCGATGACGATCAGCTTGTAGGCGTCGACGTCCCGCTCGGCATAGGCTTCGGCGAAGGCGGCGTCGCGCTTGATCGCGGAGGCCCACGGCCCACCGCGCGGATCGCCGCCGAACGGCTTGCCGTCCTTGCGGACGAGATCGACCACCGCCGCAAGTCCGTGCTGCTGCACGAAGGCAAGATGCTCGGCGAACCGCTGATGGCTCGAGATGCGATACTTCGCGCCGCCGACCGGCCAGAACAGCAGCATGCTCATGGTCATCTGCGGATAGGCGGCGCCGAACGCCGCCACCGGCGCAGCAGCCCATGCAGCCGCCCATGATGTGCGCGCGCTTGAAGCCGAGGTGATCGAGCAGGCCCTTGCCCTGTGCGACATAATGCGTCCAGGTCAGGCGCTCGACCCGACCGCCGGATTGGCCGCATTCGCGCCGGTCGAACAGAATGCAGGTGTAATGTTTCGGCAGATGGTCGAGCAGCTTGATCTTGGCGTAGACACCGAGCGCCGACCACTTCTCCACCGTCGCATCGAAGCCGCCGGGCGCGTACATTAGAATCGGCGGACCCGAGCCCAGCAGCTCGTAGCGCGTCGTAATGTCGTCGACGATTGCGGTCGGCATGGCTTTCTTTCTATAATGCCGCCAACAACCTCCTCAAGCGGAGAATGCAAGGTGAGATTCTCGGCTAGCGCCCTTGTCGGGCTCGTCGTCGTCGCTTCGTCCGCGACGCTTGCTACGGCACAGGGAACTCCCCCGCCGAATTCGCTGGTCGAGATCGAGTATGTCCGGCCGCAGAAACGCGAGTATCAGCCGATCTACGACCGGCTGAAGAATCGCCAGGTGCTGGAGCAGTTGCAGCAGTTTCTGACTCCGCTGCGTTTGCCCAAGAAGCTGACCATCAAGCTGGACCAATGTGGCGCCCCGAGCCGCCCTTACAAATTGGATGGCGTTGCCACCATCTGTTACGAGATCGTCGAGCAGATCGAGCGCGCCGCGTCAGGACTTACCGGCGAAGCGCGTACGTCGGCCATTACGGGCGCCTTCATTCAGGCCACCATGTACCAGATCGCGGTAGCGACCCTCGACATTCTGGACTTCCCGATCTGGGGACGCACCGGTGACGCCGCCGACCGGCTGTCCGCCTTCGTGATGCAGAATTTCGGCGAGGACCTTGCGATCCGCACCGTCACGGCGACGGCGAGATTCTTCGATGCCACCAAGCGGACCTGGACCGGCAGCGCGTTTGCTTCGGCGGACTCTCCCGAGGAGCAGCGCTTCTACAACTATCTCTGCATCGCCTACGGCAGCTCGCCCATTTCATTCAGATTCCTGGTCGCCGGCGGGGAGAATCAGAAATCCGATCCTGCCGATACCGCGCGCCCGGCGATGCGCCGGCGAGTTCGCGCAGGCGCGGCAGGCGTTCAACCTGAGGATCATGCCGTATGTCGACCCGCAAATGCTGGTGTGGGTCAGATCTCGTGACTGGCTGCTCCCACCCGACGTCAAGTGAGCGGTTCCTGGGTTCCTTTCCGTCTCGAACGTCTTGCAATCGGAAACAGCGATGAAACTGGCGATGCGTGTCCGAATCCTGGCTTTCGCCCTCGTCGGGCTGACGTGCCTGAGCGTGCCGGCCGATGCGCAACGCGCTCCGGGCGGCCTCATCCACTACGAGTATGTGCCGCCGCATGAGCCTGCGCTATGTGGCTACAGCGGAGCGCTTGAAGCAGTTCCGGCTGCTGGAGCAGCTCAGCGAATTCTTCTCGCCGGTGCGGTTGCCGCACAACTTCACGATGGTGACGGCGGAGTGCGGGGCCGTGAACGCCTTCTACTCACCGTCGCAACGACGGATCACGCTCTGCTACGAGTTCGTCGAATCGATCGAGCGAATCGGTCCCAAGGTCGGTGAGGTCTCCGAGTTTTCGTATCAGGAGGTGGTTGTCGGCGCGATCGTCGGCGTCATGCTGCACGAGCTTGGCCATGCGGTCTTCGACATGAACGAAGTGCCGGTGATGGGCCGGGAGGAAGACGCCGCCGACGCGATCTCGACGTTCATCGCGCTGCAATTCAACAAGGACGTCGCCCGCACCGTCGTGCGGGGCAGCGCCTACCTGCACAAGGTGTCGTTCGCCTTCGGCGCGCCGCTCTATTGGGACGAGCACGGCACCGGCCTGCAGCGTTACTACAATTCGCTCTGTATCGCCTACGGCGGCGCGCCCGACCTATTCGCGGACCTGGTGGCGAAAGCTGACATGCCGAAGAGCCGCGCGGACAATTGCGCGCGCGAGTACGAGCAGGTCAAGCACGCGTTCGAGAAGACGCTCCTGCCCTATATCGACCGCGAGAAGATGAAGCAGGTGCAATCCAAGGCCTGGCTCAAGCTGACCCCGCAACAGGCGACGCTGCTGCAACAGCAGCAACAGCAGCAGACGAAGACCTTCAGCCTGGCGGTCTGCAATCTGAGCGCCGTCACCAACGTGTCGGTCGCCATTCTCGTGCAGCTCATCAACGATCCGCAGCAATGGCGGTCGCTCGGTTGGTTCAACGTCCCGAACGAAGGCTGCAATCTGATCGGCTCCTTCCACGGCGACCGCGCCTACCTTTACGCCGAGGGCAACAACGGCAAGATCGCGTGGCGCGCGCCCGACAACGACAAGACCGCGGCGAAACAGTGCATTCATCCCGAGAATGCGTTTGAAGTCGTTGCGACGACACGCTGTCAGCCGGGCCAGGTCGTGAGGAACTTCGTCAGGCGCGACATCGAGCCAGGCTCGTTCGGCTTCACGTGGCGTCTCACAGGGGGCAAGTGATCAATATGCCGGGGTCCGAGACTCACGCGACGCGCGCCAGTTCCGGTTTCGAGCAAGGAGCCTATTCATGAAGATGCCGATCGCGATCGCTGGCTGCTGCGTGGCGGGGCTTTGTCTCTCGAACCTGACGCACGCACAGCAGACGAGCCAGGAATTCCAGCTCGCCTTCTGCAACATCAGCAATTTCTCGCGAGTGCTGGTCGCTATCGCCCATCGGCAGGACGCGCAGCGTTGGACGGTCGACGGCTGGTACCCGGTCGCCGACTACGGCTGCTCGATCGCCGGCACCTTCAAGGGCGACACGGTGTATTATTATGCCTTCGGCGAAACCCGCGACGGCCGCAATGTCACCTGGAGCCGCGCCGGACAACGACAAGACGGCGTCCTCGCAATGCGTGGACCACGACAAGTTCTTCCGCATCACGGCCGGCCTGCCGGCCTGCGCGGCCGGACAAGAACCGGCACGGTTCAAGATGATCAAGGTCGCCCCGAACCAGTCCCGGATCACCTGGAGCCTGTCGGGTGGCTGAGAACGAAGCCTTCGGCTTCGGCCACTAGCCTATTTCACCGTCGCCTTGTCGACCGGCTGAGTTTCAGTTCCCTTGCCGGTCCTCGGCGCGAGAGGAATCACGCCCTGCGATTCGGGCGGCATGGTTGACTGTTCGAAGGCAAAGCTGATGCCGGCGTCAACCACCGGCTCAACAGCGCGCGGCGCGGCGAACGATTGCTCTTCGACCGCATTGGGCGGCGCATCCCCGGACTGGGCATAGGCGGGTGCGGCAAACGCTACGCCTACCAACACTGCTGCAAGGGTCTTGAAGGTCATCTCGGCGCTCTCTGACACGGGGCTTCGCCTGTTAAACGGGCGATCCAGCGACCTTCCCGTGCTTTTGTGGCCGCTTCGCGACACGATAACGGACGCTGCGCCATCAATCCAGTTCGAGCCCGCTCATCCCTTGATCTGGCGGCCGGCCCGCACGTCGCCGATCAATGCGGTGAACGCGGCGAGGCTCGCCTTCGCGGTGTTGGTGTAGGTCTCGGTCTGAGAATCGATCCATTTCTCGCCATAACCGATGGCGGTGTGGGCAAGCCGCACCCGGCCATCGAGCCACGGCCCGCCGCCGAAGCCGCCGATCACAGGGATTTTAACCGCGCCGACCACCGCGGCGCCCGCGACCGGCCCGGAGTTGGTGAAGTCGAGCAGCGAAGCGCCCGCCTCCTCCAACCGCCTGGCCTCATCGACCAGCTTCGCGGTCATCTCGGCGGTCGCCTGTGCGCCCGGCGCATTCTGCGCACTGTAGGGAATGCCGTAACGCATGGCGGTCTGCGGCGTGAGCCCGAACTGCGCGAACACCGGAATTCCCGCACGCACCAGCGCGCGCACCGCATCGGGAAATTCCGACGCACCGTCAAGCTTGACGATGTCGGCGCCGCCCTCCTTCACCAGCCGGATGGCGGCGCGCAATGCGCTGTCGGTGCCCTCCTGCAGCGGGCCGAACGGAAAGTCGCAACTCACCAGCGCGCGCGAAACGCCACGGCGCACCGCCTTGCAGACCACCAGCATCTCGTCGAACGTGACTTCGAGCGGATTGTCATGTCCCCACAGGTTGACGCCGACCGAGTCGCCCACCGACACGAAATCGACGCCGGCGCGGTCGGCGATGCGCGCGATCTGAGTGTCCCAGGCGACGACGCCGACAGATTTGCGCCCTTCCCGCTTCATCTGTTGCAGAGCCGGCAACGTAACCTTGTCCGCCATGATTTATCTCGTCGTCTTGGCTATGGTTGCGGCGCTTCTAACACGGAAAGGACAATCGAGTGGCAGCGGTTCGTCGCATCAGCATTGTCGGCGCCGGACTCGGCGGTCTGGCGGCGGCGATCGCGCTGCGGCAGCAAGGCTTCGAGGTCGACGTGTTCGAGCAGGCCCCCGAACTCGGCGAGTTCGGCGCCGGCATCAACGTCACGCCGAATGCCGTGCGGGTTTTCGACGCGCTTGGACTTCGGGAGCGGCTGCACGCCGAAAGCTACCAGCCCGCCGGCATCGCCTGGCGGGACCTGAGCGACGGCCGGCTCAACGGCGTCCTGCCGCTCGATGCCGCCGGACAACGGTTCGGCGCGCCCTACTACGTCATCCACCGCGGCGATCTGCACCGCATCCTGAGCGAGGCCGTTCCAGGTTCCGCGCTGCATCTCGGCAAGCGCTGCACCGGTGTCGAACTGCGTACCGGCTCCACCGCGCTCACCTTCGCCGACGGCACAGCCCACGAGGCCGATCTCGTGATCGGCAGCGACGGCATCCGCTCGACCGTGCGCCGGATCGTGTTCGGCGGCGCCGGACCGCGCTACGCCGGGCATCTGTGCTGGCGCAGCCTCGTTCCGACCGAGGCGCTGCCGGCCGGACATCAGGACGCCTACGTCACGAACTGGGGCGGCCCCGGCGGCTTCGTGGTGAGCTACTACGTGCGGCAGGGCCGCTACGTGAACATCGTCGCGGTGCGCCGCCACGCCGAGTGGAGCGAGGAATCCTGGTCGGTGCCGAGCACGACCGAGGAATTGGTGCAGGCTTTCTCGGGTGCAGGTCCGCAGGTCGGCGAACTGCTGGCGCGGGCCACGCACTGCACCAAGTGGGGCCAGTTCACCGGCGAACACGCCCCGCAATGGACAAAAGGACGGGTCGCGCTGCTCGGCGACGCGGCGCACGCCATGCTGGCGACCTTCGCGCAGGGCGCCGCGATGGCGTTCGAGGACAGCTTCGTCCTGGCGAAATGGCTGGGGACCTACCGCGACGACCCGGCCCGCGCGCTTGGAGGCTACGAGGCAGTTCGCAAGCCGCGTGCGACGCGCGTGCAGAGCCTGTCGCGCACCGAGGTGGCGTTCAAGAAGGTCAGCACGCCGATCGAACGGCTGCGGCGGGAGTGGGCCTACCTGACGCGCTTCGGCTCCACCTGGTCCTCGGTCTATCGGTGGATGTTCAGCTACGACCCGGTCACGCACTGGCGCTAAGACAACAGGCGGGCGGGCCGCCCCCGCCGAGGTCGCCCGCCACCACGCCGCCCACCCTCAACGGCTGCTACTCGGCGGTGATCTTCCCGGTCTCGATCACCGACTTCCAGCGGGCAATCTCGCCGGCCAGGAACTTGGCGAACTGCTCGCCGTTGCTGGCGACGACATCGAAACCGACCGCGTCGAACTTGGCTTTGATGTCGGGCGAATTGGCCGACGCGGCGAGTTCGGCTTCGAGCTTCGCCCTGACCGCCGCAGGCAACCCCTTGGGCGCGGCGGCGGCCTGCCAGGAGTAGACCTGCAAGTCATTCACGCCGGCTTCCATCATGGTCGGAACATCCGGCAGCGCCGCGGTGCGCTTGTCGCTCGTCACCGCCAGGGCCTTCAGCCCGCCGGCTTTCACCTGCTGGGCGATGGCACCGAGATTCTGGAACGAGACGTTGGCATGACCGGCGACCAGATCGTTGATGGCCGGGCCGCCGCCGCGGTACGGCACGTGAATGCCGGTGGTGCCGGTCTTCTGCCAGAACAGCGCGGCCGTGAGATGGTCCGACGACCCGATGCCGGAAGACGCGAACGTCACCTTGCCGGGATTCTTCTTCAGATACTCGATCAGCTCGCGAACATTGTTGGCCGGAAAGTTCGGATTGGCCACCAGCACGTTGGGCGTGCGCACGATGACGCTCAAAAGGTCGAAATCCGTCAGCGGATCGTAGCGCAGATCCTTGAACAGCGCGGGATTGATGGCAAACACGCCGATCGATCCGATCAGAAGAGTATAGCCGTCGGCGGGCGCCTGCTTCATCGCCACTGCGCCGAGCGAGCCATTGGCGCCGCCGCGATTGTCGATGACGACCGACTGCTTGACGCGCTCGGCGAACTTGGCGGTGATCAGCCGCGCCGTCATGTCGGATGCGCCGCCGGGCGGAAACGGAACGATCACGGCGATGTTGCGCTCAGGGTAGTCGGCCGCAACAGCCGGCGCGGCAACAATGGCCGCCACGACCAGCGACAGAAGTCTCAACAGCTTCATGTTTCCTCCAGAAGGTTGGCTTGTTCTAGTTCGATCTCTTGTTGTACGGGCCAAGCTCCCGCACGGCCGCTTCGGCGAACGACGGATCGACCACCTGCTCGATCGTCACGTTGCCCTTGATCCAATCGCGCTGGCGATAATAGTCGAGATCGAACTTGAGGCTTGCGATATTGACCTTGCCGTCGGGATCGCAGCCGACGGATCAGTGCCGTAGAGCGCCGGGTCCTTGATCCGCGTCGATTCGGTCAGGATCGCGATCACCTCGGCGGCGTTGGGACCATCGAGCCTGCCGTCCTTCAGCGCGTCGTTGTAGAACCGCATGCCGCGCAAGTACGCCCGCATGAAGCGGCGGGCGGCGTCCGGGCGCTTGCTGGCGAAGCTCGTCGGAATACAGCAAGGTCGCGATCTGATGTCCCGGCAGCACCTCATCGTCACCGATGATCGCCACCGCCGAGCCGTTCTTGATCGCCACCGTGGCCTGCGGCTCGACTGCGACCGCGGCATCGACCGCCTTGTTCTGCAGCGCGGCGACATATTCGGGGAACGCGATGTCCACGGTCTCGACGTCGGACACCTTGAGGCCGCCGCGCTTGAGAATCTCGAACAAGGTCGGATGACTGGTGACGCCGGGCGCGCTGACCGCGATCTTCATGCCCTTGAGATCGCTCAATCCCTTGAAGCGGCCGCTGTCGATGTGCGACTTCAGCACCAGGAGGCGGCTGACCGTATAGCCGGGCTGCGAGGACGCCTTGTCGGCGACGATCCGCAGCTTGATGCCGCGCGCGACTGCGTTGTAGAGGCCCGCCGACGGCGAGCCGCCGCCGACGTCGAGTTGGCCGGCGCCGAGCGGCGGCACCATGTTGGCGGCGGAGGTGAACACCGTGGTGGTGACGGCGAGGCTTTCCTCGCGGAAATAGCCCTTCTTCTCGGCGACGAAAATACCGACGTCGCTCAGCGCGCTGGCGATCCCGACCTTGACGGCGGCCGGCTCGCCCTGCGCCAGCGCCCCGCCGGCCGTCACCACGCAGACGGCGAAGCCGCACAGCAAACTCAACATTTTCATCGCTCACTCCGGTTGACGACAAACAATCAGCAAATCGGATGCACCGCAACAGCCCCGTCTGCGCCACGGCAGCGCGGCCACGCCGGCGGCCGCCGCGAGCGGCGAAGCGGGGCAACGCCACGCCACGCCGGACGGTCTGCGGCGAAGTTGTCTGCGGCCCGCCGATGTGTGATCTACTCCGGCGCCTGAACCGGTGATGCCCCTGCATTCGTCTTCGTCTAGGGTCGACCGTCGGCGATGGGCACGTAGATGAAAAGTGTCGCGATCGCGACAAGGAGCTCGCAATGGTGTCGATCGGACCCGTGAGGAATGTGATTCTCCTCGGAGCGTCGGACGCCTTTTCCCGCATTCAAAGCGCTGTGCGAGACGAATGGGGTCAAATGCATAGTGATCACATCGCCGGATCAGCAGCGAGCAATGCCCCAGATACCGGCCGATATCGTCACCGAAGACATATCGTCGCCCGACTGCGCCAGCCAGCTGAACAGCATGCTGCTCGAAGGCGAGATGATTGCCGTGTCCTTCGGCGCTAGGTGGATCTTAAAAAGCAAACTTCGCGACACTTTATTCCGCGGCCTGGTCTTGAACGCACACGGCACGAGACTGCCGAACGACCGGGGCGGCGGCGGATTCAGTTGGAGAATCATGCGGGGCGATCGGATCGGCAATCTCGTCTTGCATCAGATCGACGACGGCATCGATACCGGCCCTGTCGTCCTCAGTGAAGAATACATCGTTCCCCGGCATATCCAGACGCCGGCGGAGCATGACGGATACTACCTACAAAAATTGAGCGGGTTCATCTGCGAGTTTCTGAAAAAGATCATCGCGGAACGCTGCACTTTCGAAAGCGCTCCGCAGGTAAACTACAGCTCCACATATTATCCGCGGCTTCATACGCCGACGCATGGCTGGATCGATTGGTCGTGGCCGGCATCGGACATCGAAAAATTCATTCTGGCGTTCGACGCGCCGTACCCGGGCGCAAGGACATTCTGGAAAAACGAGATCGTCGTGTTGCGAAACTGCCAACTGCATGTCGGTGAAATTGGGCACCACGCGTTCCAGACAGGGTTGGTGATCCGAAACAACCGGAAATGGCTGACCGTTGCGTTAGGCGGGGAGCACTGTCTCCTGGTGTCGGATGCGCGCGATGAGAATGGCCGCGATCTCATCCCTCACATCAAGGAGGGTGATCGTCTGTTTACGCCGCAATCAACGCTGGATCTGGCGATGACGACCCGCGTTCAATTCACCTCCACGGGGTTGAAGCCGCAGGCTCAGGCGCCCCATGCCGGGGGCCGGAGCGCTGGCGAGAAATGAACGTTTAGGCCTGCTCTTGAGAGTTCAGCCAAATCGCACGCGCGGCCCGTCAGGGCTTGATGAATATCGTGCTGTACCGCGCCAGATAGTCGCGGTGACGGGGGCTGATCGGCTCCAACGACCAGTAGTACCAGGGCCACGACGAGCGGCGCATCTCGTCGGCGTCGTGAATTGCGGCAATGTTCCAGTCGAGCGGGGCAAGCTTGTGCGAGGCCAACAGCCTCGCTTTGGTTTCGAGATTCATCCCGCCGAGGAAGAGCACGCCGCCGGATCGCGTTGCGGCCACCAGGGACGCGAGGGCGGTTTCCGCGGACGCGTCGTCCATGTGAATCAGGAAGTTCTGCCCGAGCACGAGGTCGTAATTCTTGAACTGTCGAAACTCCGCGGACAGGACATCGCCATACGCGAAGCTGACGCGCTCGCGAATGTCCGGCACCACCGTCCATTCGTCGCCGGATCGATCGAACAGCCTGGCCTCGAGTTGCTTCGCCACATCGCCGTCAGCGGAACCGAGACCATAGTCGGACGTGTAGCGCGCGGCCTCGGCGATCCCGAGTGCTTCACGAGAGATGTCGACGGCATCGATCCGCCAGTTCAACAGCGGAAATCGCAATGCCAGGAGGCCGCCCAGCGAATACGCCTCGCAACCGTAGCTGCAGCCGGCAACCAGGACCGACAGGTTGCCGGCCTTCGTCAGGCTTGCGAGCGGCCCTTCGAGCGCCGCAAGCTGATGCAGATTGCGGAAGAACTTGGTGGTGGTGGATTGAGTCGGCGGCTGGTGCTGCCGCCGCCACTCGTAGAGATACCGTCCGGCCCAGCGCGCCGGAGCGAGATCGAACAACCGGCGGTTCAATTGGTTGAGCGACGTCATACGGACTGGGCCCTGGGCGCGGCCGCGATCGTCATGAGGCCTGCGCCCGCGGCTTGCCGGACCTCGCGGCGCTGTCGTCCAGCCGCTTCAAATGGTCGAGCAGAGCCTCGTACATGCGCCGCATGTTGCCACGACGCAGCATCGGCTCGCCCTCATAGAACGGCGAAACGAACAGAAACGGGTACCTGACGCTCAAGAGGGTTGCGACGCGCTCGATCGTCGTCTGATCGGGGAGTGGCCGGTCGATCCGCGCGGCGATCTCCTCGCGCAGCGACCCGTTCGCAATGCCGCACCCCAGCGCCCAGTGGCTGAGACCGGGGCCGAGAGCAAGGGCCGGGCGGCCGAGAAGAAAGGCTTCAAACGCCGCGGTCCCGGTCACCGCGCATGTCAGCGAAGCGCGGAGAATGATCTCGCGCGAGTTCATCGTGTACTTCGCGACCAGCAGCCCCGGCAGTCGTCGCAGGCGGCGGACAAAATCGAACGATCTGAAGCCAATTCCGGCCCAATGCTCCTTGATGACAAGGGCGCAATCCGGCGGCATCGCCAATCGCAGCGCGTCGATGGCCCGCATCTGGTCGACATAATACGGCGCCGGGGTATTGATCGAAGCCTCCGGCGTCACTTGCAGCGGATAATAGACAAATCGCTTCGGCAGTTCGTCGAGTTCGCCGATGTCGAACTGGCGGGCGGCCCGCGATGTCCTCAGGCCCCACCATTTATCCCTCAGCACGGGAAGATTGTTCAGCACCGACGCCCGGATTTGATCGGCGACGAACAGGTCAGGCCGCTCGGCGAATTTTCGGATTACGCCGGAGAGACGCCCCGGCAGCGACGGCACCTGGGCATGCATGATCTCGTCGTCGCCCTCGATCGGCTCGAAATCCTTGGGGACCGATTGGGCTGGCATCGGCGAGTGGCGATACCGCTCGATGAACTCGGCCGCCTTCCGGAGCAAATCGTCCCGCGGCGCGGCATGAGCGGGCAGCGCGGCGTGCGCATCGGCGGCAAAGTATGAACCGGTCAGCGAGCGGCAATCGGTCAGCACCATCGCACGCAGCCCCAATTGCCGCGCGGTCGCCACCGCGATCTTGCCCTCGGCGGCTTCGATCTGCGGAGACATCAGATGCGTGACGCCGCGCTCGTTCAGGAAGCGCTTGTAGAGCAAGTGATAGTCGATGCCGCGTGCAAACCGCCAGCGTCCGGCGGTCCGTCCTGGCCGCTTGTCGGCACCCAGATCCTCGGCGAGGCTGCCCGGATAATCGGCGAGCAGGCTGAGATCTCCGCCGACCGGAATGCGCGGCAGCGCCTGATAGACGTCCAAAATCTCGCTGCTCGGCAGGAGCGAGTGCGCCAGTTCGCGATGCTCCGGATTCGGCAGGATCATGCACCAATCGATCGGCGCCTCGTCTTTCGCCGATATCTCGATCAGGTGTTTGAAGATGATCGGCGAGGCGCCGAATCCGTGTAACGCGATCTTATACCTCAAGCTTCACCTGTTCGCGGCAGTTCAAACCTACTTGGACTTTTCGATGCCGCGACCTGCTCAATGATACCGATCAGATCGCGCCGCACCTTCTCGACGTGAAATTCAGCACGCACGGCGTCATCGCCCCAGTCTGGTCGCCCGCCCGCTAACCGCCGTTGATGCACGAGCCGCAAGGCTTCCCGCAATCCTTTGGCGACCTCGAACGGCTGTCTCGGATCAGCGACCCCCGCCCCGACCCGCGCCAGCAATCGCGACGATGTGCCCGGCGGGACGATGCCGAAGATGGGTGTGCCGGAACCGAGGTATTCGATCAGCTTGCTGGGAAGGAATACGCTCAGATCGTCCGGGCCGTCGATCACCAGAAGCAGGTCGGCATCCGACATCAACTCCAAGGATTTCGAGTACGGCACGGTATCGATCAGCCGGACCAAGCCGTCCGGCAGGGCGCGTAGCGTGGCATGTTCTCGCATGCGCTGCGGCATCTGACCGACGAGTTCGACACGGACGCCTTCGAGCAGCGCGGGTTCTTCCGCGAGAATGGTGCGCAACGCGCGAAACAGCGGCGCCG
Source organism: uncultured Alphaproteobacteria bacterium (assembly GCA_963807865.1). Lineage (GTDB taxonomy): Bacteria > Pseudomonadota > Alphaproteobacteria > Rhizobiales > Xanthobacteraceae > VAZQ01. The sequence goes on from CAWEDK010000012.1 coordinate 55,747, forward strand.
GGGATCGATGGCCGTAGAAATTGCCGAGATAGCGCAGCACGGGCCCGCGGACATCCGGTGCCGGAGCCGGATAAAGCGCCGGATCGAAGCTGTGCGGCAGAATAGTCGCCTTGCTTCCGCCACTCCGGCGGGTACTTGTCGCATCACCAGGTCCAGCGTCTCGGCCGACGTGAAGATCAGGCCGGTCAGCCGCCGCGATCGACGCTGCGCTCGAGCCGCCGGTTGACCAGGTTCGACAGAACATTGTGGCGATGGAACGCATTGTCCAACCACGGGTCGCTGAAATGCGCCACCCAGGGCACGTCGAGTTTCGGCTTCAGGCGCAGGCCGAGAAGATGGTCGGACATCGGCACGCCGAACGTCATCAGGACATCGGGGCGAAATTTCCGCGCGTTAAGTTCGCCAACGATGGCGCGTTCGGCGCGCGGCACCCAGCTTCGGAACTCATCGGGAATCCGGGCGTAGAACGGCAGCAGACGCCGGGCCAATGTGGCCGCTTGCCCCGAGAGCAGCGGCCGAAACGGCACATCGAGACAGAAGGCAAACCGGCGGGCGAAATCGGCATAGCTATCCAGCCCCTCGCCCAACTCCGTGACCTGCCCGCGAACCACGCCCATCTCGACCGGCAGATCGGTCAACAACCGGCCGATCTGGATGGCCTGCGGATACAGCGCAGGCGGCAGGAAATAGGAGACGGCCAGCACCCGCAGTTGATGCAGCCGAATGTGAGCGGGGCATCAGTTTTTTTGCCGGGCGAGGATCGCCTCGACGATGCGTTCGGAGGCCCGGCCGTCGCCGTAGACGTCATGGCCTTTCCGCTGCGTCGGCCAGGCGCCGGTCAGGGCCTCCACGGCAAATTGCTATGATGCGGTCCTGATTGGTGCCGGCCAGCCGGACCAGCCCGGTCTCGATGCCCTCGGCGCGCTCGGTGACATCGCGCATCACGATCACGCGGATGCCGAGGCTCGGCGCCTCCTCCTGTACGCCGCCGGAATCGCTGAGGATCAGTTCGGCGCGCGACATCAGCAGGACAAACGGCAGGTATTCGAGCGGCTCGATCAGATGCACATTGGCATGGCGGCCTCCGGGTCCGAGCTCGCCAAAAACCGTATCGCGCACCGCGGGATTTGGATGCACCGGGTAGACAAACTGCCGGTCCGGAAATCGCTCCGCCAGCGTCAGCGATCGCATGGCAGATCGCCAGCATGCCGGCACCGAAGCTTTCACGGCGGTGCGCGGTGATCAGAACGATCCGCGCATCGCTCGCGTCCTGCAGGCATGGCGCGCCGGTGGCATCGAGCATCGCCTGGGCGCGGCTGCGCAGGCCCGCATCCTCGCCGAGCCGGCGGACCAGCCATTTCAGCGCGTCGATGCCGGTATTGCCCGACACCACGATATCGGCCGGATCGACGTTCTCGCGCCGGAGATTGTCGGCGTTGGAGCCGACCGGCGCAAAATGCAGGCGCGCAATCCGCGTGATCAGGCTGCGATTGACCTCTTCCGGCCACGGCGAATAGATATCCCCGGTTCGCAGGCCGGCTTCGACATGCGCCACCGGAATTTTCTGATAGAACGCGGCGAGCGTGCTCGCGAATGCCGTGGTGGTGTCGCCTTGCACGAGGAGCCAATCGGGCCGATGGACGACCAGCTCTCGCTGCATGGCCTGCAACACCGCTGCCGTCAGATCGGTGAGGTTCTGCCGTTCGGTCATCACCGCCAGCTCGGCGTCGGCAACGATGCCGAACAACGCCAGGATGTCGCGGCAGAGATCGCCGTGCTGCCCGGTGTTGTAGACCTTCACGGCGAGTTCCGGCCGCGCGCGCGCCGCCAGCACGACCGGCGCGAGCTTGATCGCCTCGGGCCGCGTACCGAGCACGATGGCGATGCGAATTTGGCTGGCGGAAGTCACGTTGCTGTTGCCGAGAGGCGAGTTCGCCGCGCGCGGAAGTTCGCGGCCCCATGACGCAGAACGGGCGCCGCACCGGCGTATTGCTCTCCGGATACTACGGCTGCGGCAATCTGGGCGACGACCTTCTGCTGACGGTCGCGGTGGAAGAGCTGCGCACCGATCCTGCCCGATGCGCGATTTCTGGTGCGCGACCACGGCGGGATGCTGCCGAACCTCGGCCCGGACGTGATCGCCGACCGGCATCGACGCGATTCTCGACGATCAAACGCGCTCGCGGCTCTACCGGCTCGCCAGCTTCACCTGGCGCATGGCCGGCCTGCTCCGCCAATGCCGCTGGCTGATCTTCGGCGGCGGCACGGTGTTTCACGACAACAGCGGGCTCACGTCTCTGGCGCTGCAATGGCTGATCTGCCATCTCGCGCGCGTCCTCGGCGTACGGGTCGCGGCGCTGGGGGTCGGCGTCGGCGACCTGCGGACGGCGACGGGGCGATGGCTGCTGCGCGGCATCGTCGCGCGCTGCGAGCTGTTCCTGGTGCGCGATGAGGCCGCGCTGCGGCAGTGTGCCGGCACCAAGGCGCGGCTGACCGACGATCTGGTTTTTGCGTGGCGATCCCTGACGCCCGAACGTACGCCCAAGCAACCATCCGGAAATCCCGCGCGCATCGGCTTGACGGTTTCGCCGGTGGCAAACGAACGAACCAAAGCCGCTCTCGCAGACGCCGTCCGGCTTTGGCAAGAGAAAGGCCACCGCGTCGTATTTCTCGTCTTTCAGCAGAGCGCCACCTTCGCGGACGACGTCAAGGTGTTCGCCGCGATCGCCAGCAGGCCCGACATCGCGGCTGTCCCGATCGAAGTCCGGCTCCCGACCGCCGATGCGTCTGCGATCGTCGAGGCATTCGCCGATCTCGATGTCGTCTGCGGCATGCGCTTCCACGGTCTGGTTCTGGCTGCGATGCTCGGGCGTCCGTTTGTCGGCATCGTGCACGACAACAAGATCAGCGAAATCTGCCGCCGTTTCGGCATGCCGTGTCATGAAGCGGCTACGCTTGACGGGGCGGATCTGGTCCGAAGTGCCGAGGACGTGCGCTACAACGTGCCGGACACGCAGTTGCTCGACCAGAGCCGCAGACTGGCGCAAGAAAACTTTCTTGCATTTGCGTCGCTGTCGCCCTGACGCACGGCTCGGAACACCGATGTCTCTCACCGCTCCGGCCTTACGGGATCGACGCGGCCGGCGGCTGCCCGATGATCCGGCGCAGCCGGTCCCGCATCGCGAAATAGCCGAGCGCGACCACCGCCCAGTAGACCCCGCCGCCGACGATCAGCGCGACCAGCCCCTGGCTGTGCAGCGAGACGCCCTTCGACACCGCCAGGGCAGCGAGCGCGATCAGCGTGGCGAGCGCCGCGTTGCCCAGCACGACCTGCCAGTTGAGAACGATGCCGCAGTGCCTGACCAGGACCGCCACGAACAGCGTCAGCGCCGCGCTGTTGCCGACCGTCGCCCAGGCGATGCCGTAGACGTCGAGATCGAACCGGAACACCAGCAGATATTGCAGCACCGCCGTACCGACCAGCGAGGCAAGATAGAGCAGATGGCTGTAGGCGATGCGATCGAGAATCTGGAACAGCCGCACCATCGGCGCCAGCATTGACGAGAACAGCAGCGACACCGCCATGATCTGCAGCACGGCCGCCGTGAGCGCGGTGTCGGCGGCGGTGAACTTGCCGCGCTCGAACAGCACCTGCACGATCGGTTCGGCAAAGGCGATCACAAAGCACGTGCAGGGCACGCTGATGAACGCGATGCCGCTCAGCATGCGGGCGAGCCGCTCGCTGCGCCCGGCCTCCGAGGCGAGCGGCACCACGTAGATCTCGCGGAACGTCATCAGGCTGGACAGGTTGTTGACGATCTGACCCACATAGCCCAGCGCCGAAATGCCGCCGCTCATCAGGAACGACTGGAAGTAGCGGTCGACGAGCCCGGACAGGCTGCCCATCTGGTTGGCGAGGTATTGATTGCCCATGCTGGCCGCCAGGTTCGCCGGGGTGCCGGCCTCGCGCACCCGCACGACGCCGCGACACACGAGCAGACCGAGCAGACCGCACAGGTATCCGGCCGCATAGGCGATCGGCAGGTCGATGACAGAGTCGTGCCAGATCAGCAGGACGGCGATCGAAACCGCCATGGTGGCGAGTTCGGCGATGAAAACGTAGTGGAAACGCCACAGCGCCTTCAGGTGCGCGGTGACCGCGTAGTACGGCAGGATGATGAGAGCCCAAGGAATGAAGTAGTACGCCAGCTCATGCACCAGCGCCCGCTCCTGCGGCGAGAAGCCCGCGGCGACGATCGGCATGACGAGATACAGCATGCCGATGAGGCCCGCCGCGAATACGATGCCTGCGAGCCCCGCCTGCCACAGCAGCCGGTTACTTGCTCGCCAGAACTGCTGGTCGCCATCGCGTTGCCGGATCTGCACCAGGCGCGCGACCGCCACGGTGTCGAACACCGACGACAGGTTGAAGATGAACATGGTGGCGACTGCGAGCACCACCAGGTAGCCGTCGAACTCCCGCGACAGCCCGTAGAACGCGGCGATCAGCGCCTGGCGTCCGAGGCCGACCACCTGCTGCAGAATCGAAAGGCCGACCGTCGACGCGATATGGTGGATGAACTGTGTTTTCATCCGCGGCTAGATCAACTCCGCCCACCGCACCTGACAGCGGCCATCCGCACGAAGCCGCAGAAACGGCATCGTCGCGGCGCGATCCACAAGGTCGAGTTCAACCACACCGGCATTCGCGTCAATCGCCTGCGACGAGCCCGCGAAGCCAATCCTGCCGGCGCCGGACAGCCCGATGCGCAGCGCACGCGGATCAGGATGAGCGAGCGCCAGCGTGAATTCGCCGCCGGCATTCCATGCGCCATCGCTCACCGGCCGGATCAGATCGAAGCCGTCGTAGAAATACGGCGCGTCATGTTCGTCGGCGGCATCGATGCGCGGCTTGGGCGCAAACTCCAGCCGCTTGCGCAGCACCCGCGCCGGGTTGCCGGCTGCGACGTGATAGGGCGCCAGATCGCCGGTCACGACCGAGTTGGCGCCGACGACGCAACCGCGGCCGACCGTCACGCCGGGCGCGATCACCACGTTGATGCCGAACCAGCAGTCGCCATGAATGCGGATCGGCCGCTGCGGCGCGGGCGCGATCTCTTCCTGTTCCTGAATTGGCCGGTGCGGCAGCGCGTCGAAGACATGGGTGCCGGACGAGACGAATGCGTTGGGAGCAAGGATGCAGCGCTGGCCGATGCTGACGTCGCCATAGAGCCGGCAACCGTCCTGGACCGTCGTGGCCTTCCCGATCTCGATGCGGTGCCCGGCCGCAGGCACCAGATGGACGCCGCGGCTGATCATGACGCCGTCGGCGATCGCCAGCGTGCTTGCCGCCGGCAGCTCGATGCGGGTGCCCTCGCCGAGACTCACGCCCGGACCGAACGTGAAGGCCCCCGGTCCATCGATCTCGACCCGCAGCCCGCAGTGCAGGCCCGGATACCGCAGCCGATGCGACAGCCAGCCCGCAACCGGCAGCAGCCGATAAAGATGCTGCGCCCTCATTGCTCCGCGCTGACGTAGATACTTCCGCGCAATCGAAGCGATGCCGGGGTGCATGTCCGGTACCACCATCGGCTCGATCTTGCGCGCGAGTTCCTGGTCGGTCGGCGTCTCGATGGCCGAGAACTCGAACTGCATCATCAGCCGGTAATCACGCTCGATGGTGCTGCCGCGGTGAAAGCCGGCGGTATCCTCGGCCAGCACCATGCCGGCGTCCCCGCGCATCACGATTTCCTTGTCGCGGCCGTAAGAGGCCAGCAACGGCTCCTCGTCGTACAGCGTGGCGCGCGCGAATGCGCTCGGCTTCTTGCGGGCATGCGAGCCGGCAATGAAGTAGTGCGCGCCGGTGCCGACCTCCACGTCGGTGATGAAGATGAAGAACTTGAGGAAGGCCGGCCCATCGTTGTCGTAGTGATAGCTGTAGGCGCCGTAGTTGCCCTCGTAGGGCGCGTCGAGGAACAGCGAAATATGCGCCAGCGTCGGTCGGCAGCCGAGATATTCCTGCGCGATCTGGCAATAGGGCCCATCAGCAATCAGTCGCTGGATGGCGGGCACGCGGACGAGATCGTGCATCCACCACGAGAACCGCGGCTCGCCCTTCGGAATCGCATCGCGCGTGACGACGACGCGTTTGTCCATGTGGCCGGCAAACGCCGGCGTCGTGAACGCGAAGTCGGTGATGGCTTCGATGTCGGCCGCGGTCAGGCCCTTCGGCAGGATGTTGTAGCCGTCCTGCCGCAACCGCTCGACCACGCGCGACACCTCCGATGGATCAAGCTGCTTGGAGGCCGGCAGTTCGACCTTCGGCCGGATAACGGGCGCGAGCCGCATATAGGCGTTGTCGAAGGAGCCGTTCGTCCGCTCGTGCAGCAGTTGCGTCAGGCGGTACCAGGCGAGATCGAACCGGCGATGGCGGATGGGCTCGGCGATGAAGTTCTGGACCGCTGACGTCATGTCGATCTACTCCGCGTTGTTTAGAACTGGCCGAGCTTGCTCGCCAGGATACCACTTTCCACCGTGAGACATGGAATTCCGGCGATGATCGGAAACGCGTGACCGTCGTCGGGACAGTACCAGCAGTCGCCGCGGCGGGTCAGCGTGCGGCCGCTGATCGGCGACACGAAGGTCGGCGCAGCGTCGGAGCACGTCGGCCTGCTTGTCGACCACGATCAACGCCGCGGGGTTGAGCGGATTGGCATTGAGCGGCCAGGGCTCGACCCGGCGCGCCTTGTGCCCGAGCCGTTCGAGCGCGGCCGGCAGCTCCCGGACATATCCCAGCCGCTCCATGCGGGCGCGGCCTTCCGCGGACGCCAGCTCGTAGCTGGGCTCGATCATCACCAGGTAGCGCCGCGCCACCCGCAGAAGTTCGGCGAGGATGACGTCCTCGCGGCCGTGATTGGGCTCGACCGCGTGCATCGTGAGCACCACGTCGACCGATGCCGAGGCCAGCGGAATGCGGTCGAGCGCGGCGGTGAACAGCACGACATTGTCCTGCCGCTGCTCTTCGAGATGCCCGCGCGCATAGAGCAGCCGTGACAGCGACAGATCGAAACCGAGCACATGCGCGGGCTGCGCCGCCATGTGGCGCAGCACCGGCGCAAGCGACGTCGCCTCGCCGACGCCGGCATCGAGCAGGCTCCCCGGCGCCAGCGCATCGAGCACGCCAGCGAGCCTTCGGCCGAACTCGTCCTTGAAGCGGCGGCGCGCCTCGTCCTTGAGTTCCGCCACATAGCTGCCGGCCTGCACGTCATAGGAATAGAGAATCGCAGTCTCGGAATTGTTCGACTGCGCCCTCGCGGGCCGCGACCCACTCGATGATGTTTTCGCCGCGCTCGAACAGCGCGCGAATTTCGCCGGCGTCGTATTTGTTCATCGTGTACCTACGACGCCGCCCGCACCGTGAAGATCGGCCGGATCACCTGGTTGCCGAGCCGGCGATCGATGTCGCCGCGGTCGAGCGCCTCGCGCAGCACCGACAAGCGCATGATCATAGGCGGCGAGCACACGGGCAATGTCGCCCGGCGTGTGCGCGAAGCAGAGATTGTGGCTGGCATTGATCAGCACGCCGGCGGCGATCATTTCGCGCAGAAAGAGCGTCTTGATCGCCTCCTTCGATGCCTTCGGCATGATCGCGATAAGCCAGGATCGCCCACGGCGGCACGCCGACGAGCTTCACGACATCGTCGAGCCCGGCGGCCGCGATCCTGCCGCGCGCCGCGCTCATCAGTTCGCCGCCGACCTGCCAGAGCCAGCCCGGTGACATCCTCGCGCTCCATCTTGTCGATGGTGGCGATGGCGGCCGCGAGCGACAGCGCCTCGCCGCCGAACGTGCCGGAGAAGAAGATGTCCTCCATCAGCCGCATGATGTCGGCGCGGCCGACCACCGCGGCGATCGGCATGCCGTTGCCCATCGCCTTGCCGAAGCAGGCGAGGTCGGGCGTGACGCCGTAGCGCGCCTGCGCGCCGCCGAGCGACCAGCGGAAGCCGGTGATGATCTCGTCGAAGATCACCAGCGCGCCGTGGCGGTGCGCGAGTTCGATCAGCCCCTGCAGGTAGCCCGCCGGCGGCTCGGTCGCGCCCGCCGGCTCCAGGATGATCGCGGCGAACTCGCCGGGATGCTGCCGGAACAGCGCTTCGGTGGCGGCGAGATCGCCGTACGGCACCATGTGCGAGAGCGCCGAGACGCTCGCCGGCACGCCGAGATTGCGCGTGGTGGCGCCGATGTACCAGTCCTGCCAGCCGTGGTAGCCGCACAGCATCAGCCGGTCGCGCCGCGTCGCGGCGCGCGCGAGCCGCACCGCCGCCGAGGTGGCGTCGGTGCCGTTCTTGCCGAAGCGCACCATCTCGGCGCACGGAATGTGCTTCACCAGCCGCTCGGCCAGCTCCGCCTCGCCTTCGGTCGCCAGGCTGAAGCTGATGCCGCGCGTGAGCTGGCGGCGGATCGCCAGATCGACGTCGGGATCGCGATAGCCGAGCACGTTCGGCAGCAGCGCGCTCACCAGATCGACATACTCGTTGCCGTCGACGTCGTAGACCTTGCCGCCGTCGCCGTGGGTCACGAACAGCGGCGCGGCGCCGGGCGGAAACTGGATGCGGCTCTTGGAGAAGGTCTGCGCGCCGAGCGGGATCACCTGTTCCGCACGCGCGAGCATCTGCTGGGAGCGATCGAACTTGCGTCCAAGATCGAGGCTCTCCGTTGCGAGCGCGGCGGCGAAGCCGGCGTTGCGCGTCTCGCGCCGGTTGAGGTCGCGCAACTGCGGCTCGCGGTCGAGCACCGCCAGCACGTCGAGATGCGACGGCGCGCGATCCGCCGGCAGCCGCGCCGCCACCGCCTGCAGGAACGCGAGGTCGTCGGCGGTATCGAGCGTCCAGCGCTCGGCGGCGAGCCCCGGCAGCGGCGCGATCAACGTCTCGGCCGCAAAGCGCGCGCGGTTGTTGCGGATGAACGGCGTCACGTGCTCGCGGTCGCTCGGCCGCGTCGCCTCCTTGGCGGCGGCGGTCGAGCGCCGCAGCCGTCATCACCTCGCAATCGAGGCCGTCCGGCCAGGTCGGCGGGTCGACGTTGGAGGCATAATCCGCACCCGTCGTGGCGCGCAGACGGACGGTCTGCGCGATCACTGCCGGGTCGAGCAGCGGACAGTCGGCGGTGAGGCGAACCACGACGTCCGCGCCGGCCGCCGCCATCGCGCCGGCATAGCGGTCGAGCACGTCGTGCTCGGAGCCGCGATGCACCGGCACATCGTTCTGCGCGCACCAGTCCGCGACCGGATCGTCGGCCGCCGCCGTCGAGGTCGCGACCCACACGTCATCGACGCCGACCGCCGCGCGCGCGGCGCGCACCGCCCAGGCGAGCGCCGGCCGGCCGCCAAGGTCCGCGAGCACCTTGCCGGGCAGCCGCGTCGAGCCCATGCGGGCCTGGATGATCGCGACCGTCTTCACGCGATGGCGTCCCAGGTCAGCGCGGTGCCGCGCGCCAAGCGCGCGGCTCGCGCGCTTGCCGAGAATGTCCGGCAGGTGGCGCGGCGGCAGCCCGAAGCCCGGGCGGATGCTGCGGACATTGTCGGCCGTGAAGGCTTCGCCCGCGCCGATGTCGCGCACGACATAGAGCGAGCGGCGGAACGCCATGTTGCCCTGCTCGACCTCGGAGCGGACCGGCGCGCCGGTGCCGAGCGACTCGAATGCCGCCTTGGCGCCGCGCACCAGCGCGGCGAGTTCGTCGGGCTCGAGCGAGAACGCCGAATCCGGGCCGCCATCGGCGCGCCGCAGGGTGAAGTGCTTCTCGATCATGCAGGCGCCGAGCGCCACCGCGGCGATCGCCACCTCGATGCCGAGCGTGTGGTCCGACAGCCCGACCGGACAGCCGAATTCCGATGCCAGCACCGGCAATGCGCCGCAGGTTCGATTGTCCGACCGGCGTCGGATAGCCGCTGACGCAATGCAGCAGCATGAGGTCGCGCCCGCCCGCACTGCGGTAGGCCTCGACCGCCTGCGCGATCTCCTCGGGCGAGCCCATGCCGGTCGACATGACGGTCGGCTTGCCGGCCTTGGCGACGCGGCCGATCAGCGGCAGGTCGATCAGCTCGAACGACGCGATCTTGTAGGCCGGCGCATCGAGCCTTTCGAGCAGCGCGACCGCGCTGTCATCGAACGGCGTCGAGAACACCGGGATGCCGAGCTCGCGGCCCTTGGCGAACAACGCCTCGTGCCACTCCCACGGCGTATGCGCCTCCTCGTAGAGTTCGTAGAGGCGGCGGCCGTCCCACAGCCCGCCCGAGATGCGGAAGTCCGGCCCATCGTGATCGATGCGTCATGGTGTCGGCGGTGTAGGTCTGCAGCTTGACCGCGTCGGCGCCGGCGGCCTTCGCGGCGTCCATCACGTCGAGCGCGCGCTCGAGGCTGCCGCCATGGTTGGCGGACAGCTCGGCCACGATGTAGGGCGGCTCGCCCGCGCCGATCGCGCGGCCGGCTATGATGACGTTCGCTGGCATCTGATCGTCACGAAGGGTTGAGCGCCGGAGCGCTGCGATAACGCGTGCCGGTTACGGACACAAATCCGGCGCGGCGGAACAGTTCGATCGAAGCGGTGTTGGCCGGCAGGATTTCGGCTTCCAGGATCGCCGCCGGCTTGAGGTTGCGGATCAGCCGGAGCGCTGCGGAGGCAATGCCTCTGCTTTGATGCGCTGCCCGGACCGCGATCGACACCTCGTAGCGTACGCGGCCTTGCGTGTCGCCGGGGAGACGATCGAGCCGGATCATTCCGGCCGGCGCGGCATCCGCCTCCATCAGCATCAATTCGACGTTCGGGTCGGCGAGTACGCGCCGCATCCAGCGGGCATGCTCCTCCGGGCTCGGCACCGCCGGATTCCGGGCATGTTCGCGGGTACCGGGCTCGCGCTGCAGATCGAGCAGCCAGTCTTCGTCCGCAGCGTCGGCAAGCCGCAGGCGCACGCGCCCGCCATCGCGACCCATCGCTTCGCCGTTGAGCGCCAGCAGCACGCGCTGCGCGCCGCGGCCGTCGACCAGCGCACTCGCGGCTTGTGCCATCGCGATGCGCGCCGGCGCGTCTGTCATCGAGCTGCTTGACCAGCGTGCGCAAGCGGCCAGCGAAACCGCCGTCAATCTGGCCGGCATTCGACGCCGCGCCAGCCCCGGTGAGGAGTTCGCAGATGCCGCGCTGGTTGTCGGCCAGCGTCACCATCACGGTCGGCAGGCCGAGCGCCGCACGCTCGAACGCCGAGGAGCCGGCCGCCCCGACCGCGAGATCGGCTTCGGTCATCAGGTCGGCCATGTCGGCCACATCGGTCATCAGCGTGATCGCGCCCTTCGCGCGGCGCTGCACCTCGGCGAGATGCGGCGCGCGGGATGACAGCACCGCCGTCACGGTTGCGTCGCCCAGCACCGGTTCGAGCGCATCGATCGCCTGGCAGGTCGCATTCATCGGGTCGGTCGCGCCCAGCGATAGGAGAATATTTCGCACCGGGCGGCCGTCGCGCCGCGCCAGCGCTGCGCTCCGCCGCGCGAGAAATGCTGCGCGCAGCGTCGCGTAAGCCGGCCCGAGCAGAAGCTGCGCATGCGCCGGCACACGGTCGCGGTAAAGCGCCGGATCGGCCGCGGCGGCATCGAGCAGCAGATCGCAGTCGTGCTCGCGCCCGGTGGCATCGTCGAGCACCAGAATGCGGCGCGCCCACGTTCGGCACGCGCGCTCGAATGAGGCTTCGCGCCCGTAGTGGTCGACCACCAGCAGATCGGCTCCGCGGGACAAATCGCCGGGCAAGCTCACGCGGCTCATCCTTATCGCTCGATAGAACTTCAAGATCGAATCCCGCGGCCGCAAGCGCCGGTACCGTCGCGGTCGTTTCGCTGCCGGTGGCGAACACGATACGCCAGCCCGCCGATTCCATCTCTTCGGCAATCGCCAGGCAACGCATGACGTGGCCCGCCCCGATGGCGGGCGAGGCGTCGCAACGGAACACCGCAAGCGGCGTGATGAGACCAACTCCTCATGGCGGTCCGCGCTCCGGACCCGCGCTCAATGCAGCGCCGGCCAGCGCGACGGATCGAGATAGATCGGCGCAACCTCCGGCACCGCGCCCAGCTCAGCGTCGATCTCCCCGGCCGCCGCAACCGCGGCCTCGATCTCGGCGAATTCCGCGAGCCGGTTGACGCCGACAATCGCCGCATCGATCTCGGTCTGCCGCAGCACGAAGGCGAGGCAGGCGGCGACCGGCGACAAGCCGTGGCTTGCCCATTCGTCCCGCAGGTTCTGCAACGCCGGACGCATCGGCTGGAAGAATTCCGGCAGTTCGGATGGCGTCATCAGCAGCAGGCCTTGCAGGAACACCGAGCGAGCGTGAACCTCGGTGCCCTGCGCCTTCAGGCGCGCCAGCAAGCCGGAAGCGATCGGCCGGCGGTCAAGTGCATTGAGCGGCAGTTGCACGAGTTCAAGCCGGAACCGGCTCTCCGCCAGAGCCAGTTGCTGCTCGTCATAGACCGAGACGCCGACGCGGCCGACCAGCCCGCGCGCCTTCACGGCGTGGAGCGCTTCGATCAGATACTCCCAGCCCGGCTTGCCGAGGTCGGCCGCCTGATGCACCAGCAGCCCGTACACGCTGTCGACCCGCAAACGCTCGAGCGAGCGCTCGAAGGCCTCGAGCCATTGCCGGCGGTGCCGATGCTCGATCACGTCGTCCGGCACCGGCGGCGTCTTGGTGACGATGCGCAAGCCGTGCCCTTCGGGCAGAAAGCCGGCCGAGCAGCGTTTCGGCATCGCCATAGGCCGGCGCGGTATCGAGATAGCCAACACCGAGCGCGACCGCGCGGGCCAGGATTGCCGCCACCTCGTTCTCGCTGGGCCGGCCGGCGCGGTTGGAGACACCGTAGTCCATGCCGAACTGCACGGTCCCCAGTCCGATGCGGCCGAGCGCCGTCATGCTGCCGACGGCCTCGCGCACCGTCGCGACCACATGCTCGACGTCCTCGTCGGTCATGCCGGGAAACAGCGGCAGCGACAGGCAGCCGCGGTAATACTGCTCGGCCGCGGGAAACGCCGCCGGATCGACCGCATAGCGCTGCGCATAATACGGATGGCGATAGACCGGAATGTAGTGCACCTGGCTGCCGACGCCCGCCTTGCGCGAGCCGCGCCATGAACGCCGTGCGCGTCGTTGCGAGCGCATCGAAATCGAACACCGCCAGATAGAGATGCAGCGCCGAGCGCGCGCGGTCGGCCGGCGCGGACTGCGGCAGGCGTACATGCGGGAGCGCGGCGAACGCCGCATCGTAGCGCGCCGCGATCGCGCGGCGGCGGCGCAGGAACTCGTCGAGCTTCGCCAGTTGCGACAGGCCGAGCGCCGCCTGAAGGTCGGTCATGCGGTAGTTGAAGCCGAGCATCTGCTGTTCGTGGAACCACGGCTTGACGCGGCCGTCCTCGGTGGCGTCAGCCGCGACGAAGCGCGCGGCATCGCGCTCCATGCCGTGACTGCGCAGCATGCGCAGGCGGTGCGCCAGTTCGCCGTCGTTGGTGACGACCGCCCCGCCCTCCCCGGTCGTGATCGTCTTGACCGGATGAAACGAGAAGGTCGTCATGTCGGCGTGCGCGCCGCAACCGACCGGCTGTCCGGATTCGTAGGTTGCGCCGAACGCGTGCGCGGCGTCCTCGATCACGATGCGGTCACCGGCGAGCGCGCGGATCGCGGCCGCATGACCGGCCAGGCCGCCGAGATGCACCGGGATCACCGCCTTGATGCTCGGGCCGCACGGCGAGCGCCTGCTGCAGCGCCGCGGTGCTCATGCCGAGCGTATCCGGATCGATATCGACGAAGCCGGCCTCGGCGCCGGCATAGCGCAGGCAGTTCGCCGAGGCCGCGAAGGTGATCGCGCTGGTCAGCCCAAGATCGCCCGCGCCAATGCCGGCGGCGAGACACGCGAGATGCAGCGCGGCGGTGCCGTTGCTGACCGCGACCGCGTGGCGCGCGCCCACCCGCTCGGCCAGCGCCGCCTCGAACCGCTCGACCGCCGGTCCCTGGGTGAGAAAATCGCTCTGCAACACCGCCACGACGGCATCGACGTCGGCGTGGTCGATGCTCTGGCGGCCGTAGCCGAGGATGCCGGCGCATCATGGCTCCTCGACGAGTTCCCGCAGCCGTTCGACCGTGATCCAGCGGTCGTTGCTGTTGCTGGCATACTCGAAGTCCGGCGCGACCGGCCGGCCCTGCTGGCCGCCGTAGACCTGCGACTCTTTCGGATTCCACATGTGGATGCCGGGCTTGACGACGAAGTAGTCGTCGAATTCCAGCGTCAGGCGCGCGTCGTCGCGCGTGATCAGCAGTTCGTGCAGCTTCTCGCCCGGCCGGATGCCGACGATCTCCTGCTCGCAGTCCGGCGCCATCGCCTCGGCCAGATCGACGATGCGCATCGAGGGAATCTTCGGCACGAAGATCTCGCCGCCGTGCATCAGATCGAGGCAGCGGCCGACGAACGCCGCGCCCTCGTCGAGCGTGATCCAGAACCGCGTCATGCGCGGATCGGTGATCGGCATGCTTCCGTCTTGGCGCGGCTTGCTGGAAGAACGGCACCACGCTGCCGCGCGAGCCCACGCACGTTGCCGTAGCGCACCACCGCGAAGCGCGTGCTCGCGGCCGCCGGCGAGGTGGTTGGCGGCGACGAACATCTTGTCGGAGCAAGCTTGGTCGCGCCGTAGAGGTTGATCGGGTTGACCGCCTTGTCGGTCGACAGCGCGATCACCCGCTTCACGCCGCTGATCGATGCAGGCGTTGACGACGTTCTCGGCGCCGATGACATTGGTCTTGATGCACTCGAACGGGTTGTATTCGGCCGCCGGCACCTGCTTGAGCGCCGCGGCGTGGATGACGACGTCGACGCCGCGCAGCGCGCGGTCGAGGCGCTCGCGGTCGCGCACGTCGCCGATGAAGAAGCGCAGCTCGCGGCTGCGTCGAAGCGTCTGCTGCCATCTCGTACTGCTTGAGCTCGTCGCGCGAGAACACGACGACGCGCGCCGGCTTATGGGCGGCGAACAGGCGGCTGATGAAGGCCTGGCCGAACGAGCCGGTGCCGCCGGTCACCAGAATGTTGACCCCGTCGAGCGACGAAGAATTCGAACTCATGTCATGTCCATCCTGAGCCGACGATGTCTGCGATGCAGGCGCGCTACCGCAGTCCGGGTGACTCGGAGGTCGCCCGGTTGCACGGCTGCGGTCGTCATGCGGTCGGCGGTCACACCGCGGCGACGAAATCCGCGTTCAGCACCACCCGGACCTTGCGGCCCAGGAGGTCGAGAAGAATGGCGACACGCTCGCCATCGGTCATGCTTTCGAACAGGCCGAGACAGGCCGCGAAGGCGCCGTCCACGACCCGGACGGAATCGCCCGGCGCGAACCGCGGCCGGGTGTCGAGCCGGACGAAGCCGCGCTCGTCCTCGCGCGCCCGCAGCGCGTCGACCACGTCGCCGCCGACTGCCGCCGGCGTGTCGCCGTGGCAGACCAATCGGGCGATGCCGATCGTCGACTGGATCGACCGCCAGCGCTGCGCCGCCGCGTCGGCGGCGATGAACAGGTAGCGCGGGAACAACGGCGCCGCGACCTCGTCGACGCGCCGCGCGTGGCGCCGGCGCTTGCGATAGCGCGGCAGGTAGGTGAGATAGCCTTGCCGGGCAAGATGCTCCGCCGCCTTGTGCTCGGCGTGAGCGTGGGTCTGCGCCACGAACCAGCGCGGCTTCGGGGTCGCGATGGCGGTCACGCGGCCCGTCCTCGCGTTGTACGCATGCGGCCGGTCAGCAGATCGGGCACCAGGACGCGCTCGGCGCCGAAATGCTCGCGCGCCCG
This sequence comes from uncultured Alphaproteobacteria bacterium, assembly GCA_963807865.1. Lineage (GTDB taxonomy): Bacteria > Pseudomonadota > Alphaproteobacteria > Rhizobiales > Xanthobacteraceae > VAZQ01. The sequence continues at coordinate 71,604 of CAWEDK010000012.1, forward strand.
CGCCAGCGTCTTCACCGGATCGCGCAAATCGGTCAGCAGCACCGCGTCGCACGGCTCCGGCAGTTCGGCGAACGACGCCACCACCGGCAGCCCGATGAAACGCGCGGCATCGGCCGCCGGGTCGACCACCGCCACGATGGTGACGCCGCTCTCCAGCGCGCAGATCGTGGAGATCTCCGCAAGGTCGGAAACGCCGGCGAGCGCGATCCGCCGCGAGCCTTGCGCACTCGCCTGCGCGAGCGCGGCGGCGCAATCCGCTCGCGCCGAGCGGAAGAACGAAAATGAGTAGGATAGATACTCGACCGTGAGGCGGGACTTTTCCGTGAATCCCTGCGGCGTCAGATAGTAGGCGTAACGCCGGGCCGGCGCATGCGCGACCTTGACCAGGCCCTTCTTGACGCAGCGCCGGAGGTAAGCGTTCACGAGCCCGAGCGCGATGCCGAGTTCGGCCGCCAGCCGGCGTTGCGAGGTGCCGCCGTCCCGCTCGACGGATTCGAGCAGGCCGAGGACGATCCTCGAGCGCTCTGCCTCGTCCTGTTCGGCCAAGTTCGCCATGGGGTGCCCTTCGGGGCTATTCCTAGTTCGTTCATCCCATGAACGTCAAGGTGTTATGTTCAGACCGTGAACACCTACGCCCCAGCCTATGCCATTGAAAAGTCTCGCGACTGAGTTGCCATCCCTGCTACATTGCGGCGGGTTTGGCGGGCCGGAAGGGCGCTATGACAGCGGAAGCGGGAAATTCGGGGCGCGACGCCCCCCGTCCCCAGGACGGGTACCGGCCGGGCGGGACGCACCGCCTGCTGGCGCTCGATACGCTGCGCGGCGTCGCCATCCTGATGGTCGTGTTGGGCCATTTTCTGCCGGACCGGCTGGTGTTCGGCGGCCTTGCACACCACGTCAACTCGCTCGGCCGCGGCGGGGTTATCCTGTTCTTCCTGCTGAGCGGCTACCTGATTTTCAGCAGCGTCGAACGCCAGGACACCGCGACCTTCCTGTCGCGCCGGCTGTTCAAGATCTTCCCGGCCTATTCGATCAACGTCGCGCTGATCTTTGCGCTCGGGTACTTCAACTCCGATCACGCCAACTGGAATCTCAAGCTGCTGCTCGCCAATCTGTTCATGGTGCAGGACGTGTTCGGCCAGGAACTGCTGAACGGCGTGTATTGGACTCTGCTGATCGAAATCAAGTTCTACGTCTTCCTGGCGCTGCAGTATCTCGTGCTCCGCGACCGCGGCACGGTTGCGATCATGGTGACACTGATCGCGGTCAATTCGGTGATCTGGTGGACGCGTGGATATGCCAGCCTGCTGCTGACGTTCTTTCCGACGTTCTACGTGGGGATCCAGATCTATCGCGCGGAACGAAGCCACTGGGATCGCGTCAGTGTCCTTCGTCTGGCGGGCTCGATCGCACTGGTCGGTTTCAGCCTGCTGATGTTCGACCAGCACTATCCGTACTGGTCCGCCGTCTATCTGATTGGCGAAGCCGTCGTACTGAGCCTGTTCCTGCGATCGGATATCTCGAGCCGGACGCTGAATTTTTTCGGCCGCATCTCCTATAGCGACTACCTCTATCATGCTTCGCTGGGCTTTCTGCTCTTCGCTCTGATCGGCACGACGTCGAGCTGGCTCGGCAATCTGGCGGGCGTGGCGCTGGCGATCGCGGCAACCACGGTGGTGGCGTACATCTCGTACCGGTACATCGAGGTGCCGATGGTGGCGTTCGGCAAGGCGAACGAGCCGCTGCTGCACGCCTGCATCGGCCGCGCGACACGCAAAGCGCAGCCGAGCGAATGAGCCGTCCGGACGCGCCGCACGTTCGACGGCCGTGGGATCAGCCGATGTATCCGCCTGCGCGCAGATGTTCGACCACCTGGTCGGCCAGTTGCTCGGCTGTGTGCCGCAGCGTCGCAAGTGCCAGTTCGGATTGAGCCGGCGGCTCGTAGGGCGAATCGACCCCGGTGAAATTCCGGATCGCTCCGCTTCTCGCCTTGGCGTAGAGCCCCTTGGGGTCGCGCCGCACGCATTCGTCCAGCGGGGTGTCGACGAAGATTTCGATGAACTCCCCCTCCCCTGCCAGTTCGCGCACCATCTGCCGATCCGCCCGGAACGGCGAGATGAAGGCGCAGAGCACGATCAGTCCGGCGTCGGTGAACAGCTTGGCGACCTCGCCGATGCGCCGGATGTTCTCGACCCGGTCGGCATCGGTGAAGCCAAGGTCGCGCGTCAGGCCGTGCCGGATGTTGTCGCCGTCCAGCATGTAGGTGTGGCAGCCCGCCGCGTGAGCCGCGCTTCGACCAGCCGCGCGATGGTCGACTTGCCGGAGGCCGGCAGCCCCGTGAACCACAGGATGCAGGGCCGCTGATGCTTGGCGCCGCGCGCGATCCTGCTTGTCGACGGCGAGGCGTTCGCGATGGATGTTGGTGGCGCGGCGCAGCGCGAACGCGATCATGCCGGCGCCGGCCGTGCGGTTGGTATAGCGATCGACCAGGATGAACGCACCGGTGTCCCGGTTGTCCGCGAACGGGTCGAACGCCACCGGCACACTGGTCGACAGATTGCAGAATCCAATCTCGTTGGTCGCCAGCTGCCGCGCCGCGAGGTGATCGAGGCGCTCGACGTCGAGCTTGTGCTTGATGGCCGAGACCGTGGCCGGCAGCCAGGTCGTGCCCGATCCGCAGCCAGTACGACCGCCCCGGCAGCAGCGGCTCGGCATCCATCCAGAGCACATGCGCGGCGAACTGATCGGCGACGCTCGGCCGTTCCGTCGGCGGCACCGAGCAGATCGCCGCGGGCAATGTCGAGCTCGTCGCTCAACGTCAGCGTGACGGCGTCGCCGGCCTCGGCCTCCTGGAGGTCGCCGTCGGCGGTGACGATGCGCGCCACGCGGCTCTTCAAGCCGCTGCCGGCGACCACGACGTGATCTCCTGGCCGCACCCGGCCGCTCGCCACCGTGCCGCAGAACCCGCGGAAATCGGCATTCGGCCGGTTGACCCACTGCACCGGAAAGCGGAACGGCTTGGCCGCCCTATCGGAAACGATCTCGATCGATTCGAGGCAGTCGCAACAGCGTCGGCCCGCGGTACCAGGGCGTGGCGGCGCTCGCGGCAGTGACGTTGTCACCGAAGCGTGCCGACAGCGGGATCGACGACCACCGACTGGAAACCGAGCGGCGCGGCGAAGCCGCGCAAACTCGTCGCCGCAATCTGCTCGAACACCCCCTGGTCGAAATCCGCCAGATCCATCTTGTTGACCGCCAGGATCACGTGACGGATGCCGAACAGCGAACAGATCGTCGCATGGCGGCGCGTCTGCATCACGATGCCCTTGCGGGCATCGACCAGGATGACGGCGAGCTCCGAATTCGACGCGCCGGTCGCCATGTTGCGGGTGAACTGCTCGTGGCCCGGCGTGTCGGCGATGATGAACGAGCGCGCCGCGGTGGTGAAATAGCGGTAGCCGACATCGATGGTGATGTTCTGCTCGCGTTCCGCCTCGAGACCGTCGACCAGCAGCGCGAAGTCGATCGCTTCGCCGGTGGTGCCGAACTTTCGGGTGTCCCGTTCGAGCCGACCTCAGTTGATCGTCGTAGACCAGTTTGGCGTCATAGAGCAGCCGGCCGATCAGCGTCGACTTGCCGTCGTCGACCGAGCCGCAGGTCATGACGCGCAGCAGGTCCTTGTCACGCTCAGGCTTCCCGCCGGCCTGCCGCGCCGGGTCCACCATCAGAAATAACCTTCGCGCTTCTTGCGTTCCATCGATGCGGTCTCGTCGAAGTCGATCAGCCGCGCCTGGCGCTCCGAGTTCTGCGCAACGGCGAGCTCACGCACGATGTCGGCCGGCGACGCCGCGTCCGACACGATCGCGCCCGACAGCGGATAGCAGCCGAGCGTGCGAAAGCGCACCGCGCAGCAGTTCCGGCACTTCCCCGGCTTGAGCGGCAGCCGGTCGTCATCGACCATGATCAGGGCGCCGGAACGCCGCACCACCGGCCGCGGCGCCGCGAAATACAGCGGCACCACCGGAATGTCCTCGGCGAGAATGTATTGCCAGACGTCGAGCTCGGTCCAATTCGACAGCGGAAACACCCGCACCGACTCGCCACGCTGGATCCGGGTGTTGTACAGGCCCCAAAGTTCAGGGCGCTGGTTGCGCGGGTCCCACACATGGTTTGCGCCGCGGAACGAGAACACCCGCTCCTTGGCGCGGCTCTTCTCCTCGTCGCGGCGCGCGCCGCCGAACGCGGCGTCGAAGCCATGCTCATCGAGCGCCTGCTTGAGCGCTTCGGTCTTCATCACCTGGGTATGCAACGCCGAACCCGACGCGAACGGGATCGATGCCGCGCGCGAGCCCCTCGCGATTGACATGGACGATGAGATCGAGCCCGCAGTTCGCGTGCGCGCTCGGTCGCGAAACCGGATCATGTCCCTGAATTTCCAGGTGGTGTCGACATGCAGCAGCGGGAACGGCGGCTTGGCAGGATGGAACGCCTTCAGCGCGAGGTGGAGCATCACGCTCGAGTCCTTGCCGATGGAATAGAGCATCACCGGCTTGCGGAACTCGGCGACGACCTCGCGCATCACCCCGATCGCCTCCGATTCGAGGCGCTTCAGGTTTCGTGTTAGGCGTTCGGGCATGAGTTCTCTGGGACAGGCGTGAGGTCGGACCGCAACCTGATAGCGCGCTGCGGGCTTCCGTATCACGGCGGCCTCGCCTATGGGACAGCATCTTACCGCCGCCACGTGAGCCGTCCATGAGCTGCCCCATCTGCAACGAGCAAAGCTCCTGGCCGGTGCCGTTCGCCGACGACCCCGACCTCGCGCATTGGCGGTTGGAGGCGGGCATCCCGGCCGACTACCAGTGGCGGCTGTGCCGGCGTTGCGGCAACGCCTATCCGAGCCATCCGCCCGACATTCGGGTCCTGCGGCGGCTGTGGGCCTCGAAGCGCGGCGACGAAGGCCTGACGCCGGACGCCAGCGAAAAGGCGTGGGAGTACCGCCGTCGCATCAGCCGCGCGGGCGCCGCGCGGTCGTTCCAGCAGTTCGCACCCCTCGCGAGCCGGACGCCGGGGCGCTTCCTCGATGTCGGCTGCGGCCTCGGCGAGACTGTGCGCATTTTCGCCGACCACGGCTGGGATGCCGAGGGCATCGACCCGGACCCCTCGACCGCCCGCCATCACCAGACATCGGTATTCGCACGCGGATCGGCCAGTTCGAGCAGATCGAAGACCCCACGAGCTACGACATCCTTCACATCGCTCACGCGATCTACTTCATCACCGATCCGATGGGCTTCATCCGCAGCGTACGTCAGCGGCTCAATCCCGGCGGCCTGTTCTGTGTCGTGCTTGCCGACCTCATGGCCAATGCGGACAGCTGGCCGGCCGTCGTATTCGCTCACGTTCTATCCGACCGCCGCGTCCATGCGGTACGCGCTCGCGCTCGCCGGATTCGAGGTCGTGAAGAGAGCCGCCAATCCGGCAGCATCTTCCTCGCCGGCGCGCGCGGCCGCCGCGCCCAAGCTACCGCACGTCGCGCCCGGCAATGATCGCTGCTGCTTCATCGCACGAAGTCCGCTGCGTTATGCGCTGCTCGGCCGGCCCTATCTGGCGCTGCGACAGCTCGCGGCGAGGCTCATGAAAGTAAGGCAAGACGGCCGCCCATGACGAGCAAGCTCCGAATTGTCGTCTTCTCCGCGGGCGAATGGACCTTCGACCGCGATCGCATCGTGCGGGTGCTGGCCGGCGATGAGCGCTTTGACGTCGACCTTGATCGTGCTCGACGAGTATCGGCGCTCGATCTGGAAACGCGCGCGGTTCCTGCTGCGCATCTGGGGACCGTGGAAACTGACCGCCTCGGCGTTGGCCTCGCTGGCGAACAAGATCGTCGAATTGCCGGCAAACCTGCTGCGCCGTTGGCACGACATGTTCGTCCCCCCGGTACAGTCCGATCGCCCTGCCGTCGAACAACTCAACGTGCCTATCGCGCGGGTGCGCCGACATCAATGCGCCGGAGGCGGTCAGACGCGTGATCGACGCCGCGCCGGACCTCGGGATTATTCTGGGCGGCCGCATTCTGAAATCCGGCCTGATTGAAGCGCCTCGACTCGGCACCTTGAACATCCATAAGCACGATGTGCGCCGCTATCGCGGCGGCGCCGAGATTGGTTACCCCGAAATACTCAATTCAGATAACGAGCTTGGAATCACCATCCATTGGGCAACCGCGGAGGTCGACGCCGGCCCTGTGGTGGCGACAAGCAGCGTCCCGGTGGAACGGTTCGACACCATCGGCAGCCTGAAGCTCAAGGCGGCCTGCGCCTCGATCGCCTCTTACGTTGAAGCGGTTCAAGCCGTCGCAGCAGAACGCAAGAGCATCGGAGCGCTGGCCGAACAGCTTGGCCCGGTGCTGTACTCGACGCCGCTGATCGATCGGATAATCCAGGAACGACAGATCGACGGGCGCCGCCGGCGCTTTGCGAGAGCAGAGGCGGCGCTCGGCCTCAGTCCGTTTCGTGTACGCACTGTGCGAACCGTTCGCAGCGGCGTGACTTTCGCGGCGTTGCCATACCTGAAGATCAAGCGACAGCAACTTGCCGAGCAGGGCCGCGCGCCGATCGTCATTTTCTATTACCACGGCGTCAGCAACTCCGCCGAGAACTGGATGACGCTCGACCTTGTGTCGTTTCACCGGCAGATCGAATATTTGCGCCGCTACTTCGACATTCTGCCGCTCGATGTCGCCGTCAACACTCTTCGCGGCGGAACGCGCCACCGCCCGGCCGTCGTTCTCACCTTCGATGACGGTTATGCCTCGGTCCTCGATGAATTACTGCCTTACCTGAAAGCGCGCGAACTGCCCGCCACCTTCTTCGTGTGCGCGGCCGCCGCCGATGGCGGCTACGCCCTGAAGCACGACCAGGAGCGCGGATTTGGCCGCGTGCCGCTGATGGATGCGGTTGGCTGGAAGCAGGTCGCCGACAGCGGCTTTGAAATCGGCTGCCACGGATATGAGCACGAAGACATGGCGACGCTCGATGACGCTCAACTCCGCCACGCGATGATAGACTCCGCCGACACCATCGCGGCCCGGATCGGACGGCCTGTTCGATATTTTTCTTTCCCGTTCGGCAATCGCCGAAATATTTCGGCGCAAGCCCTTGGCGTTGCCGGCGAGCGTTTCGACGCTGTGTTCTCGGCCTATGGCGGATACAACATTCCGGGCCAGTCGGGACCTTTCCAATTCACGCGATTCTCCAATCCGGTCGATAACGGTTCTCTAACCGCGATCATGAATGGATTGCATCGCATGACGCCGTACTATCGCGACCTGCCGTCTTGAATAGAATTGTTCATGGCTGCGAACCGGTCCATCCACTTGTTTTGGGCTTGACAGGATACTGCTGCCCCAACTCGTGACCGTATTGCCTTCATAAGTGGCACGGTCACCTGCTCCTTGGCCGTACCCAAGGCGGCGGGCAAGTTCCCGCATTGATTTCCCGCCTTTGTTTTGTATTCGTTGCGTTGCGGTCGTATTCTATGGATGGTGCGACGGCTGCCGGGCGCCAGCACCGAAGGACGATGAGGAGCCGTCGTGCAAGACGCCACCCAGACCAAGCCCAGCGGGCCGCAGATCGAGCGCCAGCACCCTTTCGAGCAGATCGCGCTGCTGCTGCAGGGCGGCGGCGCGCTCGGCTCCTACCAGGCCGGCGTCTATCAGGCGCTGGCCGAGGCCGACCTCCACCCGGACTGGGTCGCCGGCATCTCGATCGGCGCGATCAACAGCGCGATCATCGCCGGCAATCCGCCGGAGCGGCGCGTCGAGCGGCTGCGCGAATTCTGGGAGACGGTGACCAAGTCGCCGATCGGCATCCCCTACTTCAGGGCGATCGACATTCCAGAACGACCCGATGCGGCAGTACGTCAATCAGGCGCGCGCCATGAACATCCTGTTGTTCGGCGCGCCGCATTTCTTCGCTCCGCGCATGCCGCCCGCCGGCGATTCTGGGACCGGCCGAGGCCGGCATGGTGAGCGTACTATGACACGTCGCCGCTGCGCGCGACGCTCGAGCGGCTGGTCGATTTCGACCGCATCAATGCGCGCGCAGATGCGCTTCAGCGTCGGCGCGGTGAATGTCCGCACCGGCAATTTCGCCTATTTCGACACCGACGACCCACCGCATCGGCCCGGAGCACATCATGGCCAGCGGCTCGCTGCCGCCCGGCTTCCCGGCGACCGAGATCGACGGCGAGTACTACTGGGACGGCGGCCTGGTCTCCAACACGCCGCTGCAATGGGTGCTCGACGGCCGGCCGCGGCGCGACACGCTCGCGTTCCAGGTCGACCTGTGGAGCGCGCGCGGCGAACTGCCGCGCGACCTGGCCGAGGCCGAGGTGCGGCACAAGGAGATCGACTATTCGAGCCGGACGCGCGGCGACGACCGACCAATATCAAGCAGATGCAGAAGCTGCGCGTCGCGCTCGCCAATCTGCTCAAGAAGCTGCCCGAGGAACTGCGAGAACGACGAGGACGTGAAGATTCTGGCGCAGGAGGCCGACGAGAAGGTCTGCAACATCGTCCACCTGATCTATCGCGCGAAGAAGCTACGAAGGCATGTCCAAGGACTTCGAATTCTCGCGCCGGACCATGGAGGAGCACTGGGCGACCGGCTACGACGATGCCGTCCGCACGCTGCGCCATCCCGAAGTGATGCAGCTGCCCGACCGGCTCGAAGGCGTGCGCACCTTCGACATCTGCCGCGAAGACCGCGAATAGCCGCCGCAACCGCCGTCCGCAAATCCGCCAGAGAGGCCGTCATGAAGGAAGATGAGGTCAAGCGCCGCGCATTCGCGATGCCGCTGACCAGCCCGGCCTACCCGATCGGCCCCTACCGCTTCGTCAACCGCGAATATCTGATCATCACCTACCGCACCGATCCGGCGAAGCTGCGCGAGCTGGTGCCGGAGCCGCTGCAGATCGACGAGCCGCTGGTGAAGTTCGAATTCATCCGCATGCCGGATTCGACCGGCTTCGGCGACTACACCGAGAGCGGCCAGGTCATCCCGGTGTCGTTCCAGGGCCGCAAGGGCGGCTACACCCACTGCATGTTCCTCGACGACCATCCGCCGATCGCCGGCGGCCGCGAGCTGTGGGGCTTTCCCAAGAAGCTCGCCAAGCCGACGCTGCGCGCCGAGATCGACACGCTGGTCGGCACGCTCGACTACGGCCCGATGCGCATCGCCACCGGCACCATGGGCTACAAGCACAAGGCCGCCGACCTCGCCGCCGTCAAGGCGTCGCTGCTGGCGCCGAATTTCCTGCTCAAGATCATGCCGCATGTCGACGGCACGCGCGCGCATCTGCGAGCTGGTCGAATACTCATCTGCAGGACGTCGAGCTGAAGGGCGCCTGGACCGGCCCGGCGGCGCTCGACTCTGTCCTCGCACGCCCTGGCGCCGCTGGCCGAGCTGCCGGTGCTGGAGATCGTCTCCGGCATCCACATCGTCGCCGACCTGACGCTCGGTCTCGGCAAGGTCGTGCACGACTATCTGGCGTGAGAGCGACGCCGTTATCTGGAAAGGAGACTGCCATGCGTCTGAAGGACAAGGTCGCCGATCGTCACCGGCGCGGCCAGCGGCATCGGCAAGGAGATCGCCATCGTCTTCGCCCGCGAAGGCGCCAAGGTCGCGATCGCCGACCTCAACCAGGAGGCGGCCGACGCCACCGCCGCGCGAGCTCGATCCGACCGGCAAGCGCGCCATCGGCGTCGCCATGGACGTCACCAACGAGGCAGCAGGTCGACGCCGGCATCGCCAAGGTCGATCGAGACCTTCGGCGCGCTCGACGTGCTGGTCAGCAATGCCGGCATCCAGATCGTCGCGCCGCTCGTCGAGTTCGAGTTCGCCAAGTGGAAGAAGCTGCTGGCGATCCATCTCGACGGCGCCTTCCTGACCACGCGCGCCGCGCTGCGCCAGATGTACAAGCAGAAGAGCGGCAGCATCATCTACATGGGCTCGGTGCACTCCAAGGAGGCCTCGATGCTCAAGGCGCCCTACGTCACCGCCAAGCACGGCCTGATCGGCCTCGCCAAGGTCGTGGCCAAGGAGGGCGCCGAGCACGGCGTGCGCGCCAACGTGATCTGCCCCGGCTTCGTGCGCACGCCGCTGGTCGAGAAGCAGATCCCCGAGCAGGCCAAGGAGCTCGGCATCTCCGAGGAGGAGGTGATCAAGAACGTGATGCTGAAGGAGACCGTCGACGGCGAATTCACCACCGTCGACGACGTCGCCGAGACCGCGCTGTTCCTCGCCTCCTTCGGCTCCAACGCGCTGACCGGCCAGTCGATCGTCGTCAGCCACGGCTGGTTCATGCAGTAAAGGCGGCTTGAACACCTAGCGTTATTTCTCACAGGTATTCTTGAGACGCGGCGGCGGCTTTTGCGCTTTCTCCCAGGGGGAGAGCGCAAGGGTGCGAGCCGCGTCCTTATTTGCTCGGCCCAAATCCCGCGCGCCCCGGATTGCGGTACTGGCGGCAGGCTCCACCCTGCCGCTTCTCTCCCGTCGCATTGGTGGTACTGTTGGGGGCTTGCAGAGGGTGACGATGATTTGACGTAAGAATGGTCGGCCATGAAAGACCGTATCGACGTCATGCGCTGGCTGCCGGGCTTACAGACCCTGCGGCACTATGAAGTAGCATGGCTCCGGCACGATCTGCTGGCCGGATTGGTGCTGGCGGCGATGCTGGTGCCGGTGGGCATTGCCTACGCGGTGGCCTCCGGCCTGCCGGGGATCTATGGCCTCTACGCGACAATCATACCGCTGCTGACCTACGCGATCTTCGGCCCCAGCCGCATCATGGTGCTGGGGCCGGACTCGGCGCTGGCCGGAGTGATCCTCAGCATCGTCATTCCGTTATCCGCAGGAGATCCCCAGCGCGCGGTCATGCTGGCTGGCATGATGGCCATCGTTTCAGGGACGGTGTGCATTCTGGCCGGCGTCGCGCGCCTCGGCTTTGTGACCGACCTTATCTCCAAGCCGATCAGATATGGCTACATGAACGGCATCGCGTTGACTGTCCTGGTCAGCCAACTCCCCAAGCTTCTCGGCATCTCGATCGATGCAGAAGGGCCGTTGAGGAGCCTGTGGGCCACCGTCATCGCAATCTTTGATGGCAAGACCAACTGGATAGCGTTCGCAGTCGGAGCAGGCACGTTGGCGACGATCCTGCTGCTTCGGGGCAACAAACGCCTGCCAGGGATTCTCATTGCCGTCATCGGCGCCACCGTCATCGTAGGACTGTTCGCGCTCGATACACGCAGCGACGTCGCCGTCCTGGGTCCGCTCCCGCAAGGCCTGCCGAGCTTCTCAATTCCCTGGATCAGCACGGCCGACATCGTGACGGTGCTGATTGGCGGCAGCGCCGTCGCGCTGGTGTCGTTTGCGGACACCAGCGTGCTCTCGCGTGCCTACGCGGCACGATTGGGCACGCGCGCCGATCCCAACCAGGAACTGATCGGGCTCGGGACCGCCAATATTGCCGCCGGCTTCTTTCAGGGATTCCCCATCAGCAGCAGCAGTTCGCGGACCCCGGTCGCAGAAGCGGCCGGCGCCAAGACCCAACTGACCTGCGTGGTCGGCGCGCTCATGATCGCTTTGCTGCTGCTGGTCGCGCCCAATCTCCTGCAAGACTTGCCGACTCCGGCATTGGCCGCGGTCGTCATCGCCTCGGCCATCGGCTTGATCGAGGTTGCCGACCTCAAGCGTATTTATCGGATCCAGCAGTGGGAATTCTGGCTGTCGATCGTGTGCTTCGTCGGCGTGGCGGTGCTCGGCGTCATTCCGGGGATCGGTCTGGCCATCGTGATCGCCATTGTCGAATTCCTGTGGGACGGCTGGCGCCCGCACTCCGCGATATTAGGTCGTGCCGATGGCGTCAAAGGCTACCACGACATCACGCGATTTCCCGACGCCCGCAGAATACCCGGCCTGGTTCTGTTTCGGTGGGATGCGCCGCTGTTTTTTGCCAACGCCGAATTCTTCAAGGAACGCGTCCTGGAAGCAGTGGCGCAATCGCCCACTCCGGTCCGCTGGTTTGTCGTGGCGGCCGAGCCGGTCACCAGCGTGGACGTCACCGCCGCCGATGTGGTTGCTGAGCTGGACAACGTGCTGCATGAGCAGAACATCGAGTTATGTTTTGCTGAGCTTAAGGATCCCGTGAAGGACAAGCTGAAGAGATTTGGCTTGTTCGCCCGCTTTGGCGAGCAGTCATTTTTTCCGACAATCGGCGCGGCCGTGGCGACCTACCTCGAAACTCACGATGTGGACTGGGTGGACTGGGATGACAAAGACTAGATGGATATGAGGCGCCGGTTTAACCCCGGCGCGCGCATCGTCGAAAAGCCATTGTTGGGAAACATCCTGCTCGACAGAACTATCCAAGTCATTGCCCCAAGGCACCACCGACGGTGAACTGATCCGATGCACCCCTCGCACGCATATTCGCTGCTCGCCGCCGCCATCCTCACCCTGCCGGTGATGGCGCTTCGCGCTGATGCGCAGGATGCGGCCGCTGCGCAAAAGCGCGGCGAGACACTGCTGACCACCAACTGCGCGCCCTGTCACGCGGTCGGCAAGACCGGCAACAGCACGCACGCGACCGCCCCGGCCTTTAGGACGCTGTCGCAGAAATACCCGATCGAAACGCTCGCCGAATCCCTGGCCGAGGGGCTGTTCACCGGCCATCCGGACATGCCGGAATTCGTCTTCGAGGCCCCCGACGTCGGCGCCATCCTGGCCTATCTCGAATCCATTCAGGAGCGCTGAAAGGCGCTCGCCACCGGCGCTCTCTCCACGTCACGCCCGGCCGTCGCTTGAATTTGCCCGCAATGGCAGGCAAATGCCTCCAATGAACGCGTCATTGGATGAGTCGAGACGGCACTCCCCCGCGAGCCCGCGCCGCGAGACACTCGCGAGCCCCTATTCGGTCAGCAACCTGCTCCAGCCCATCCGGGCGTTCCGGTGGCGGTACCTCCCGCTGCTGATGGTGTATTTCGCGTACGGCGCGCTCGGCCTGATCGACGTGACCCGCGACATGTGGGTCAAGGAAAGCCTGACGCTCAATCCCGCGCAACTCGCCGAGTTCGCCGTCTGGCTGAACCTGCCGTGGACCGTCAAGATGGTGTTCGGCGAACTGGTCGACAGCGTGCCGATCTTCGGTTCGCAACGCCGGTCGTACATCCTGATCGGCGCGGCGCTGACATCGAGCGGACTGCTGACGCTCGCCGGCGCCGCCGGTGGATGGCTGACGTTCACGGCGCCCGGCCGGCTCTACCTGCTCGGCGCGCTGCTGATCGTCATCGGCACCGTGGTGCAGGACGTGGTGGCCGACGCCATGTCGACCGAGGTGGTGTCCCGCGTGGACGAGACCGGCGGCGCGCGCCCCGAGCACGACATTCGCGCCGACCTCGGCATGGTGCAGGTGCTCGGCCGGCTGTCGCTGGCGGCCGGTATCCTGGCGGTGGCCGGAATGTCCGGCTGGCTGGCCGGCTTTCTGCCGCGCGAAACGGTGTTTCTCCTCGGCCTGATCGTACCGGCCATATCGGTGACCGGCGTGATGCTGATCAAATCGGAGACGGTCGAGCGCCGGCCGATCGACTGGCGCATTCTCGGCGGCGGCCTCGCCTTCGGCGCCACCGTTCTCGCGCTGGCGCTGTCCTCCGTTCCGTACGGTCAGGAATTGATCTTCGTCCTGTCGATGGCCGTGATCTGCAGCATGCTGGTGTTCGTGACGCGCGATCTCGATCATGGCAGCCGGCTCGCGATCCTGTTCACCAGCATCATCATCTTCGCATTCCGGGCGACCCCGGCGGTCGGCGACGGCTACTTCTGGTGGACGCTCGACATTCTCAAGTTCGACGAAGGATTCTACGGCACGCTGCGCCAGACGGCGGCGGTCATTGCACTCGTCGCCATGTGGCTGTTCAGCAAACAGTTGACCGAGTATTCGGTGACGAAGGTGCTGTTCTGGCTCGCCGTCGCCGGCACGCTGCTGTCGCTGCCGAATATCGGGCTCTACTACGGCCTGCACCATTGGACCGAGGAGCATTTCGGCTTCGGCGCCCGTACGATCGCGCTGATCGACGCCGCCACCGCCTCGCCGTTCGCGCAGCTCAGCATGATTCCGCTGCTCACGCTGGTCGCCTATTACGCGCCTGCCGGCCATCGCGCTACCTGGTTCGCCCTGATGGCCTCGCTCATGAACCTGGCGCTGGTCGCCGGACAGTTGCAGACCAAGTACCTGAACCAGATCTTCGTCGTGCAGCGCGGCGTCTACGACGAGCTCGGCGTGCTGCTGATCACGGCCATCACGTTGGGGCTGGTGATTCCGGTTGCGGCCATCGCGCTGTTCGGACGCCGCATCTGATTATCGGTTGACGTAGATCAACAGGCGATTGCGCCTCGCCGCTAGTGTCCCGATCCGAAGTTCGCATCATCGCCCGGCACCCACATTTGCGAACTTCGGAATCGAAAGACACTAGCAACTCATTGGTTCTAGTGTGGCTTTGGTTCAGAAGTCCGCATTTCGGACTCGCTACAAGAATGATGCGGACTTCTGGACCGCCACACTAGGATGATCTAGGTTCCGCGAGCTTCATCGGATCGGGATGCATCATGATCAAGGATATCGTTGTCAATCTGACGGTCGGCGCGCAACGCGACGTAGCCGCGGACTTTGCCCTGTCGATGGCGCGCAACTTCGAGGCGCACCTCGCGGCTGTCAGCTTTTGTTATGAAATGGCTATCCCCGGCAGCGTATTCGGCAACGTCCCGACCAACCTGATCGAGGCGCAACGCGCCGAAACCGAAAAAGTGGCAACCGACGCCGCCGCCGGCTTTGAACAGGCCGCGCGGCTGGCCGGCGTGTCGTCCGAGTCGCGGCTCTTCCGCGCCCCGCTGACCGATGCGGTCGAGATGTTCGGCCGCATCGCGCGCCGCTACGATCTCTCGGTCGTGGCGCAGAACGAACCGGACACCCCGCCGGGCCGCGACATGATCATCGAGGCAGCGCTGTTTCAGTCCGGCCGTCCGGTCGTGATCGTACCCTACATCCAGAAGGACGGTCTCAAGCTCGACCGGGTCATGGTGTGCTGGGATGGCAGCCGCAATGCCGCGCGCGCGGTCGCCGACGCCTTGCCGATCCTGCAAAAGGCGAAATCGGTCGAGGTCGTCGTCGTGATGCGCGCCCACGGCAATTCCAAGGAGTTGCCGGGCGCCGACATTGCCCAACACCTGGCGCGCCACAGGCTCAAGGTCGAGTTGTCTGAACTGGTGGCCGACGACATCGACGTCCCCAACGTGATCCTCTCCCATGCTGCCGACGTCGGTACCGATTTCATCGTGATGGGCGGATATGGCCACTCGCGCTGGCGGGAATTCGTGCTCGGCGGCGCGACCCGCGCCATGCTGGAACTCGATGACGGTGCCGGTGCTGATGGCGCACTGACGTAGGCTCGGTCAGCGCTCGCGCTATTTCTTCGGGCGGTACGGGTTCTTCTTTTCGCGCAGCGTGAGCCTGATCGGCGTGCCGGGCAGATCGAACGCGGTGCGCAGCTCGTTGACAAGGTAGCGCCGGTAGGCGTCGGGCAACGCGTCGGTGCGACTCATGAACAGCACGAAGCTCGGCGGGCGCGCCTTGGGCTGCGTCAGGTAGTCGATCCGGATGCGCCGGCCCGACACCGCGGGCGGCGGGTGCGCCGCGACCACCTCGCCGAGCCAACGGTTGAGCGCCGCGGTCGGCACCCGCTTGTTCCAGGTGGCGTGTGCGTCGAGCACCGCCTGCATCAGCCGGTCGAGTCCGAATCCGGTAAGCCCGGAAAGCGCCACCACCGGGACGCCCTTGACCTGCGGCAGCCAGTGATCGGTTTCGTCGCGCAGCTTCGTCATCGCGCCGGGCACGCTCTCCTTGCGGTCCCACTTGTTCACGCCGATCACCAGCGCGCGGCCCTCGCGCTCCACGAGGTCGGCGATGCGCAAGTCCTGTTCCTCGAACGCCTGCTCGGCGTCGAGCAGGAGAATCACCACCTCGGCGAAGCGGATGGCGTTGAGCGCATCGGCGACCGAGAGCTTTTCGAGCTTCTCGTCGATGCGGGCGCGCTTGCGCATGCCGGCGGTGTCGTGGACGCGGAAGCGCGTGCCCTGCCACGTGACGTCGACCGCGATGGCGTCGCGCGTGATGCCGGCCTCCGGACCGGTGAGCAGACGCTCCTCGCCAAGCAGCCGGTTGATCAGCGTCGACTTGCCGGAATTCGGCCGGCCGACCACGGCGATGCGAATCGGCGCTGCTTCGGCGGGCTCGGCGGCGTCCTCCTCCTCACCGTCGGCTTCGGCTTCAGGTTCCGGCAACAACACGCGCAGCGCGTCATAGAGCTCGGCGAGACCCTCGCCGTGCTCGGCCGAGATCGCCACCGGCTCGCCAAGACCGAGCGCATAAGCTTCGTTCACGCCGGCCTGCGTCGCGCGGCCTTCGCTCTTGTTGGCGACCACGATCACCGGCTTGCCGGCGCGGCGCACCAGTTCGGCGAACGCCTGATCGCCCGGCAGCATTCCGGCGCGCACGTCGATCACGAACAGCACCGCGTCGGCGTCAGCCAGCGCGGCGGCGGTCTGCGCCTGCATGCGGCCGGCAAGGCTTGCCGGCGCGGCCTCGTCGAGGCCGGCGGTATCGATCACCGTGAAAGAGAGGTCGCCCAGTCGCGCGCGGCCTTCGCGGCGGTCGCGGGTGACTCCGGGCTGATCGTCGACCAGCGCCAGCCGCCGGCCGACCAGCCGGTTGAACAGGGTCGACTTGCCGACATTCGGCCGTCCGACGATGGCGACCGTGAAGCTCATGCGAGGCGCGCAGCGCGAACGCCTCGCCCGCGGGCAGGCAGTGTGTGGGAGAGCGCGGTCAGCGCGGTGGATCGGGCCAAACCGAGCCGCCCCGATTCGCGCCCGGCCACGCGGATTGCGGCTGCGCGGATGCCTGCGGCTGCGCCGAAGCTTGCGGCTGGGCCGCGGCTTGTTGCGGCGGATCAGGCCAGCCCGGATCGGACCGGCGTACGGTCACAGAGGTCGGCGCCGCCGGCTCAGCCGGCTTGGCGACCACCTTCGGTTTCGGCTTGGGCTTCGCCTTGGCCTTCTCCTCGGCGGTGGCCTCTTTCTTCTCCGTCACCGCCTGAGTCGTTTCCGGCTCGGCGGCCGCCTGGTTGCCCTTGATCAGCTCCGCCGGCACGCCTTGCGGCACGCCCGGAGTGCCCTCCGGGAATACGGCGCGGCGTTCGCCGGGCAGCTTCTTCTTGGTGGAAAATATCTCCGAACTGAAGATGTCGGTCGGATCGAATTGATCCATCGATCCACAGGCCCCGAGCATCAGGCCCAGCGACAGCGCCGATGCGGCGAGGGTGGCACGAGCGAAGCGGTTCATCAGGTCGCCCTCTCAGCTCTTGCTCTCGGCCGCGACGAGAGCCATCAGCATCTCGGCGCGCGAGCGGGTTGCGGTCGGCGTCAACGGATCGGTGGACATCATATCGAACCAGCGCTTGGTGCCGGCGCCGTCGCCCTGTCGCCACGCGGACAGCGCGAGCAGTTCGCGCGCGGTGTGGCGGAACGTGCGGTCCGGCTGCGTGAGCGGCTCGAGCACGCGCTGTGCGTCGGGATAGCTGCCGGCGTCGATCAGCAGTGCGCCGGCGCGCAACGCGGCCAGGTCGCGCAGTGCCGGGTTGATCGAACCATCGCTGGAAATCTTCTCGAATGCCGCCACCCCGGCCTTGGGGTCCTTGTAGACCAGTTCCGCAGCCTCGCGGATGCGCGCCAGCGGCCGGTAACCGGCCGAGCCGTCGACGGCGATCTTGGCAAAGGCCGCCTCAGCCTCGGCATGCTTGCCGCCGTCGCTGAGCGCGATCGCGGCTTCGAACGCAGTGCCGGCTTCCGCCGACTTCTTGGCCTCCCACCACGCGTAGCCTCGCCAGGCGGCGACGCCAGCCACGATCAGCACGGCCAGCATCACGACATAGTGGCCGTACCGCTCCCACAGCTTCTTGAGCTGTTCGCGGCGGACTTCCTCGTCGACTTCGCGAAAAACGTCGGATGCGTCGGACAACGTATCTTCCCCTGCTTCAGGCATCCCCCACAGGGCCTGAGGCTATTGGCGGGTAACCTAACGATGTGGCAGAGCCAAGGCAAAGATTAACGGACTGTGCCTAACCCCCTTTGGGCCCGCCGGATTTCCCTTTTGTTCTCATCGGGTAGACGTTCTCGGGGCCCGGAAAGGCCCGCGACCGGACATCCGCCGCATAGGCCTCGACCGCCTTGGCGATCGACGGGCCCAGTTCGCCGTAGCGGCGGACGAATTTCGGCACCCGCGGCGACAGCCCGAGCATATCCTCCAGCACCAGGATCTGGCCGTCGCAGGCCACGCTGCCGCCGATGCCGATGGTCGGAATCGGGACGTCGGCGGTGATTTTGCGGGCGAGCGGTTCGGCCACCGCCTCGACCACCACCGAGAACGCGCCCGCCTCGCTCACCGCGCGGGCATCGTCCACGATCGGCGCCCAGTCGGCTTCATCGCGGCCCTGCGCACGAAAGCTGCCGATGGTGTTGATCGACTGCGGGGTGAGCCCGATATGGGCCATCACCGGCACGCCGCGCTCGACCAGGAAGCGAATCGTCTCGGCCATGCGCCGGCCGCCCTCGAGCTTGATGGCGCCGCAGCCGGTCTCCTTCATCACCCGCGCCGCCGACATGAACGCCTGCTCGCGCGACGCCTCGTAGGAGCCGAACGGCATGTCGACCACCACCATCGCGCGCTTGCTCCCGCGCATCACCGCGTGGCCCTGCAGGATCATCATGTCGAGGGTGACCGGCACCGTGGTTTCGAGCCCGTGCATCACCATGCCGAGCGAATCGCCGACCAGGATGACGTCGCAATGCGCGTCCAGCAGGCGCGCGGTATGGGCATGGTAGGAGGTGAGCGACACGATCGGCTCGCCGCCCTTGCGAGCGCGGATATCGGGTGCGGTCAGCCGCCTGATCTCGTCTTGCACGGACATGGTTCGAACTCTATTACGCCTGTTCCTCGCACTTATCCGGGCGAGCCGCGCATTCGGCTTGCGCCTCTCGCGCCCTCTCCCCTTGCGGGAGAGGGCTCAAAGGTAGCGCAACGAGTACTGATGGGTGAGGGGGCCATCCTCAACATCATGACTTTCTCGGGAAGCCCCCTCACCCAATCGAAAGTGCGGATAAACTGCGCTGCCCTCTCCCGCAAGGGGAGAGGGCGCAATAACTGCCACCGCGCCTGCGGATCGTCATCTGCTAAAACGCCGGGCGGCCGAACACCGCCACGCCCACCACCAGCGGATGAAACACGAGCCCGAGCGCGAGATAGAGCAGCGTTCCGACCACGATCGCGATGATGTCGTTGCGCCGGCCGTGCACGGGAATTTCCGGCGCGCCCGGATCGCTGCGACGCTTGAGCGTGATGCGGTCATAGACCGCCCAGGCCAGGAACGAGCCGAACAGGATGATCGAACCGAGATCGCCGTTCGAGATCAGATGCGCCACCGCCCAGGTCTTCACGCCGACCAGCATCGGATGCTTGAGCCGCCGCCAGATGTCGCCGCGGATATAAGCCGCGACCACCATGATGCTGGCCGGCCACATCAGAAGCTGCGTGACGTAATGCGTCCAGCGTGGCGGATACCAGATATTGATCCAGCCGGTGGCGCGATAGTCGCCGTAGCCGTAGCCGATCAGGATCAGGCCGATCAGCGAGACCGCGGCGAACAGGCCCTTGTAGGGCCACTCCCCGATGCGCGCGATCACGGCCGCGCGCTGGCTGCGGCACGTCACGAACAGATGCGCGCCCAGAAATACGACGAGGCCGAGGATCAGGATGCCCACGCTCGCTCCTCAGATCAGAACGGTTCCAAGGCAGTACGGCAACCTACCTCCTGAGGCAAGGCGGCGGCGGGCGCAGGCGACTTGCGCCCGCCGGTTACCCTTTCTGGAGATCAACCCGTGCGCCGCAGTTCCCCTCGCCCCGCGAAGCGGGGAGAGGGTGCCCGAGCGAATGCGAGGGCGGGAGAGGGGTTGCTATCCGGAGATGTCTGCCCTCTCCCAGCTCGCGCTTCGCGCTCGCCACCCTCACCCGCTGCGCGGGAGAGGGGACGACGCGGCACCGCCGTACTTCAAATGCGATAGCCCTGCTCTGCAGGGGGAAAGTGGATGGAATGTCGCAGCGGTCCTGGCAGACTTAAGGGCTCCGACAGGCTAAAAGACACGCCATTCGAGACCATCGAGAGCCCGCAATGTTCCGATGCTTCGCCTTTGCACTTTTGGCAATGTTTGCCGCGCTCGCGCCCGCCGCCGCCCAGGACTGGCCCGCCAAGACGGTGCGGCTGATCGTGCCGTTCGGCCCCGGCTCCACGCCCGACATTGTCGGCCGCGTGATCGCCGAGCATTTGCAGCAGACGCTCGGCCAGCCGTTCGTGATCGAGAATCGGCCGGGCGCCAGCGCCAATACCGGCACCGACATGGTGGCGAAGGCGGAGCCTGACGGCTACACCATCGGCGTCAGCCTGGGCGGGCCGCTCGCCATCAACACGCTGCTGTTCGCCAAGATGCCGTACGATCCCCGACGCGACATCGCGCTGATCACCATGCTGGCGACGCAGCCGAGCCTGCTGGTGGTGAACGCGAGCCTCGGCGTCAATTCGGTCGCCGAACTGGTGACGCTGCTCAAGCAGAATCCCGGCAAGTACAATTACGGCTCGATCGGCAACGGCTCGCTGTCGCATCTCGCGATGGAGGCGATCGCGCTCAAGAGCGGCGCCACCATGGTGCACATCCCCTACCCGGGCTCGCCGCAGACCATGACGGCGGTGCTGCGCAACGACGTCCAGATGGCCTGCCTGCCGGCGATCGCGGTGACGCCGCATGCGGCGTCAGGCCAGGTGAAGGTGCTTGCCCAGTCGCTGGCCCAGCGCTCCAAATTGCTGCCGGACTATCCGACGCTGAAGGAGAGCGGCATCGATGTCGAGGCCGACGCCTGGAACGGACTGATTGCGCCGGCCAAGACACCGGACGCGATCATTGCGAAGATTCACGGCGCGGTGGTCGACGCACTCGGCAAGCCGGCGGTGCGCGAGAAGCTTGCCACTCAACTGATGGAGCCGATGCCGACCACCCCGGCGCAATTCCGCACCAAGATCGACGCCGACCTGGCGCGCTGGGCCCCGGTGATCAAGGCGATCGACATCAAGATCAACTAGCATGTTGGTGCTGACGGCATCCGCACGATCGGAACCGTCACCTGCGGGCTTGACCCGCGGGTCCATCATCTTCGCAAGAAGCTGGATCGCCGGGTCAACAGGGCGTTTACGCCCGTCTTCGACGCGCTATGCCCGGCGATGAAGCAGAGAGATCGCGCGGACCAACCAACGTGGGCAGATTGTCCCATTGCGCCGTGTGGGCAATGTCGATCAAATGATCCTCAGACGACAAACGACACAAGAAACGCAGTGACAGAGGGAGAAACGTGATGACAGCTCGGCGATCGATGCTGGCGGCCTTCGGGCTTGCCGCTCTGCAGGCGTTCAGTTTCAACGCCGCCGCGCATGCTCAGGCGCAAGGCTATCCGTCGAAGCCCGTCACGCTCATTGTGCCGCTTGCGGCGGGTACCGGGATGGACACGCTGGCGCGGCTTTATGGCGAACCGCTCGGGCAGGCGCTCGGCAAGCCGGTGGTGATCGAGAACAAGCCCGGCGCCGGCCTGATGCTGGGCGCGGCCGCCATCGCCTCCGCCGCGCCCGACGGCCACACCGTCGGCATCTCGACCGCGACGCCGATGGCGGCCAACCAGGTGCTCTACAAGAAGATGCCGTACGATCCGACCAAGGACTTCGCGCCGATCTATTTCTATGTGAAGTCGCCGTTCGTCCTGGTGGTCGATCCGAAGCTGCCGATCAAGTCGGTGCCGGAGCTGATCAAGTACGCCAAGGAAAGCGCGACGCCGATCACCTACAGCACGGCGGGCGTCGGCAGTTCGCAGCACCTGTCGATGGAGTTCATGGCCCAGCAGTTCGGGCTCAAGATGACGCACGTGCCCTATCGCAACTCACCCCAGGCAATCGCCGACATCGCGGCCGGGCACGTCAATGCGGGCTTTGCCGAGGCCGGCGCCTCGCTGCCGCTCATTCGCGACGGCAAGCTGCGCGCGCTCGCGGTGTCGTCGCTGACCCGGCTTCCCACGCTGCCCGACGTGCTGCCGTTCGCCGAAGCGTCCGGCGCCAAGGACTTCGAGGCGGTGTCCTGGCACATCCTGTTCGCGCCGGCCGCGACCCCGAAGGAGGTCGTCGAGCGGCTGCACCAGGAGATGCGCAAGATCATGTCGACGCCCGAGATGACCAAGCGCGCGCTCGACATCGGCCTCCTGCCCCTCGACTCCCCGTCGACCGACGGGATCAGGACCTACATCAAGTCCGAGCAGGAGAAGTGGGGCTCGCTGGTGACGAAGCTCGGTCTCGGCGGGTCGCAGTAGCTACACCACCGGGGAGCGGCCGCCGTCGACGTTGATCGCTGTGCCGGTGATGTAGGAGGCCGCGTCCGACACCAGGAAGCAGGCCAGGTTGGCGAACTCCTCGGCCTTGCCGATGCGGCCAAGCGGAATCTCCTTGGCGCGCGCCGCGATGTAGTCCTTGAGCTCGACCCCCGCCTTCTTGGCCGCCTGGACGTGCTGGTCGGCCTCGATGAAGCCGACCAGCATCGCGTTCACCAGGATGTTGTGCGGCGCGCCTTCGTGCGAGAGCACCTTGGTCAGCGCCATGCCGGCGGCGCGCGAGATCGAGGTCGGCGCGCTGCCGCCGCGCGGCGCCTTGGCGCCGATGTTGAGCACGTTGATGATGCGACCCCATTTGCGCTCCTTCATCTGCGGCCAGACGAGCCGCGTGAACCGCAGCGCGGCGAACAGCTTCTGGTCGAGGTCGTGCTGCAGGAAGTCGTCGGTCAGTTTTTCGAACGGGCTGGTGGCCGAGGTGCCGGCGTTGTTGACGACGATGTCGACCCTGCCGAGCGACTTCATCACCTCGCCGTGGATACGCTCGATGTCGGCGGCCTTGGCGACGTCGCCGGTGAATCCGGCGACCCGCCCGCGGGCCTTGGCGCCGATGGCTTTGACCGCCTCATCGAGCGTTTCGCGCCCGCGCGCCACGATCGCGACGTCGGCGCCGGAGTCGGCGAAGCGGCTCGCGATCGCAAAGCCGATGCCCTTGCTGCCGCCGGTGACCAGGGCGCTGCGGCCCGCAAGACTGATGTCCATTCGACTTTCTCCCTGCAAGCGCCAGACTGGCGCTCATTCGTTGGTGCGCTTGATGCGCGACGAATACGATGGATGGTCTTGCCCGACGATGCGCTGGTGGCCTCTTCGTCGAGCAGGATCGCCGCCCCGGCCAGCGCTTCTAGCACAAGCGCCTTGTCGAATGCTGCGTACAGACGGGCGTAGGCGTCGCGCTGGTGGGCGTCGCGCGTGACCCGCCAGCTCAGATAGAGGACGCCGTCCGGCTTGACGAGCGACAGAAGCCGGACCACCGACGGCGCGACCAGTTCGGCCGCCAGGTGCATGATCACCGTCTCGCACATGACATTGTCGAAGGAAGCTGCCGCGAGCCCGGCAAGCTCCGGCAGCGCCGCCTGAGCGAACGACAGACGGGGATAGCGCGTGCGCGCCTGCGCGAGCAGCCCCTCAGACGGATCGTAGCCCACGGCCGGGTAGCCGCTGGCGCACAGCCAGGCGACTTCGCGGCCGCTGCCGCAACCGATGTCGGCGGTCGGGCCGTGGCGGAAATAGCGGCGCACCAGCGCATGCAAGTCGGCCGGCGCCGGCTGTTCGTGCCAGTCGTCGGCAAAGGCCTGCGCATGCGCGTCGTAGGCCGCGAGGGTCTGGGGATCCATGAGGACTGCCGGAATGACGTGCGCCATCCTGGCCTTCGTGCAAGGCGGCTGTCAAACGGACGCGGCTGCTCTACTATCGGCGAGTTGTTTCGAGCGCGGAGCGCCGTGATGGAATTCAGCGGGTTGTTCCTCGGTGTCCTGATCGTGATGCTGGCGTCCTGGTACGGCGCACGCATCCTGGCGCTGGTGCTGTTCGGCCTGGCGCTCATCGCATCGGCCGCGACGCTGCTGCACCATGCCACCGACACCCTGAAGCTGTCGTTCTAGGTGCGCCGGTGACCAGGTCCACGGCCATCACGCTGAATGCTCTCGGGCTCTACGGGGTCGCGCTGGTGCTCGCGATCGCGTTCGGGGCACAGCTTTGGCTGCATGAACTGCCCTGCCCTCTGTGCCTGCTGCAGCGGGTGCAGTTCGCCATGCTGGCGGTCGGCCCGATCCTCAACATCCGATACGGGCCGCGCCCAAGCCACTACGGAATATCGCTGCTGGCCGCGCTGCTCGGTGCGGCCGTCGCGGCGCGCCAGATATTTCTGCACATCCTGCCAGGCGATCCGGGCTTCGGCAGCGCGCTGTTCGGCTATCACTACTACACCTGGGCTTTCATCGGATTCACCGCGGCGATCTTCCTGATCGCCGTGATGCTGCTGTTCGACCGGCCGTTTGAACGCGCTGCCGAAACCGAGGTTGCCGAAACCGAGCCCGCGCCGGCCGGAGGATTCGCGCGCGCCGCGGTCTGGCTGGTGATCGCCCTCACCGCGCTCAACGTGGTCTCGACGCTGCTGGAGTGCGGATTTCAAGCGTGCCCGGACGATCCAGTCGCCTACGAGATGCTCAAGCGGTGGCGCTGACGCGTCGCAACCTTACGCCGACAGCGCCTCGCTGTAGGCTTCCGGCTTGAACCCGACCAGAAGCTTGCCGCCGCCGAGGTCCAGCACCGGGCGCTTGATCATCGACGGCTGCGCGAGCATGAGCGCCATCGCCTTGCGGGCGTCCAGCGCCTGCTTGTCCTTCTCGGGCAGCTTGCGAAACGTCGTTCCGGCACGGTTGAGCAGCGTCTCCCATCCGACCTTCTTGCTCCAGCGCTGCAGCCGCTCCGGCTCGATACCGGCGGACTTGTAGTCGTGGAAGTCGTAGGCGACGCCGTGCTTGTCGAGCCAGGCGCGCGCTTTCTTCATCGTGTCGCAGTTCTTGATGCCGTAGATCGTGACGGCCTTGTGGGCAGCCTTTGCCATGTCACTCCCACTCGATCGTGCCGGGCGGCTTGCTCGTGATGTCGTAAACCACGCGGTTGACGCCCTTGACCTCGTTGACGATGCGGGTCGCGACGTGGCCGATGAACTTCATGTCGAAGGGATAGAAGTCCGCCGTCATGCCGTCGGTCGAAGTGACGGCGCGCAGCCCAACCACATAGTCATACGTGCGGTAGTCGCCCATCACGCCGACGGTGCGCACCGGCAGCAGAACAGCGAAGGCCTGCCAGATCTGATCGTAGAGTCCGGCCCGCCGGATTTCCTCGATGTAGATGTCGTCGGCGCGCCGCAGGATGTCGAGCCGATCGCGCGTGATGTCGCCCGGGCAGCGGATGGCGAGGCCCGGTCCCGGAAACGGGTGCCGGCCGACGAAAGCCTCGGGCAGGCCGAGTTCGCGGCCGAGCGCGCGCACCTCGTCCTTGAACAGTTCCCGAAGGGGCTCGACCAGTTTCATGTGCATGCGCTCGGGCAGGCCGCCGACATTGTGATGCGACTTGATGGTCACCGACGGGCCGCCGGTGAACGAAACACTTTCGATCACGTCCGGATAGAGCGTGCCCTGGGCGAGAAACTCCGCCGATCCCTTGCCGTCCTTGGCGATCTTCTTCGCCTCGGCGTCGAACACGTCGATGAACAGCTTGCCGATGGTCTTGCGCTTGGTCTCGGGGTCGCTGACGCCCGCAAGTGCCGTCAGGAACTGGTCGGAAGCGTCGACGTGCACCAGCGGAATGTTGTAATGGCCGCGAAACAGGTCGACGACCTGCCGGCCCTCGTTGAGCCGCAGCAGGCCATGATCGACGAACACGCAGGTGAGCTGTTCGCCGATCGCCTCGTGGATCAGCACCGCGACGACCGAGGAATCCACCCCGCCCGACAAGCCGCAGATCACCCGGCCGCTGCCGACCTGCGCGCGGATTTTCTCGATCGCCTCATCCTTGAACGCGCGCATCGTCCAGTCGCCGCTGCAGCCTGCGATCTTGCGCACGAAGTTGCGGATCAGCGCCGCGCCCTGCGGGGTATGCACGACTTCGAGATGGAACTGGGTGGCGTAGAATTTGCGCGCCTCGTCGGCGATCATGGCGATCGGCGCGTTCGGCGAGGTGCCAACCACCCGGAAACCGGCCGGCAGCTCGGTCACCCGATCGCCATGGCTCATCCAAACCGGGTAGCGCTCGCCCTTGCGCCACACGCCCTCGAACAGCGGCGTCTCCTCGGTGACGAGGATTTCGGCGCGGCCGAATTCGCGGTGATGCCCGGCCTCGACCTTGCCGCCGAGTTGCGCCGCCATCGCCTGCTCGCCGTAGCAGATGCCCAGGATCGGCACGCCCGCGGAATAGATCGCGGCCGGCGCCAGCGGAGCGCCCGGATCGAGCACCGAAGCCGGACCGCCGGACAGGATGACACCCTTGGGCTGCATCCGCCGGAAGGCTTCCTCGGCCTTCTGATAAGGCACGATCTCGCTGTAGACCTTCTCCTCGCGCACGCGGCGCGCGATGAGCTGGGTCACCTGCGATCCGAAATCGATGATGAGGATCTTGTCGTGCAAGATCTTGTCGTGTGAGTCGAGCCGGTCCGAACCGGCACCGCGAATGGGAGAAGAATCCAGAGCGAGGGCCATCGCACTATGTGCGGCGCGCGGGCCGTCCGGTCAACCCCGGCGGGATGTTTCACTGTGGACGCGCGGCCGGTTTGTCCCGGCAGGCCATCGTTTATGGGCAGGCAACCGGCGCCACCTGCGCCCACTGCCGGTGCAGTCCCGCGCGCGTCGCCAGGACCTCGACGCAGGCGCCGTGGCCGAGCCGGCCTTGCATCATCGACTGGTCGTTCGGTCCCGAGATCTGCGGCTCCAGCCAGACCGGGATGGTCCGGCGCGCGCTCAGCCGTGTGCCGGCTGGCGGCGGTACGGTCTGGCGGTCAGCGACGCCGTCGAAATTAGTCTCGCCCTCATGGCCGGCGTCGCGCCGGCTGAGCGCGACCCAGCCACGCCGCTCGCCGGACTTCGAAAGGCCGAAGATCGCGCCCGACTGGGCGTGCGGCACCGGCGCGGTCGCAGGCGAGCCGACGGCCGCCTGGGGGGCGGCGGTCGTATGGGCCTGCTGCTCCGCAGGGTGGTGCGCCGGAACGCCCCCGCGGGCGGGAACCTGCCAGTGCTCGATCGTCACGCGGAATATGGTGTGAGTATCGGGATCGATCGTGGCGCACTTTTTTTCGAACTGGTCCACGTCCCGATGCACCAGCGCGTACTTCACCTCCACCGGAACATTTCGATCGATGATGCTCACGACCTTGCTGCGCAGTGCCTCGCAGACGCCTTCGGAGGAAATCTGGCTATTGTAAAAAGTGAAGGCGCCCGCCAGCGCCACCGGTATTGCGACCAGCGCCGCGGCCAACTGCACGATCTTAGTTGGATGATCCCAGATTCATCGGCCACCTCGGCAAACGGAGCCATAGTCAAAAAATGTAAACATCTCCGACAACGCCGACGAGCCGCAAGCGCGAACTTTGGAAAATTCGATTCAACGTCGGGCAATCACGCTGACGAAAAATCCATCGGTATCGGTGCGCCGCGGGGTCATGAGCAGCCCCTCCTCCGACATCAGCACGGCGCGGCGAAACAGATATGCCCGTTCGCCGAGCAGGTTCGCAACCTCCGCCGGCGGCACAACCGCAAACCCCGTATTCCGGGCAAGAAAGCCACGACCTGGTCGCCGTTCTCTTCGACCAGCAGCGAGCAGGTCACATAGACGATCCGGCCGCCGGGCTTGAGCAGCGCGATGGCCCGGTCGAGGATCGCGGCCTGATCCTTCTGGCGCTGCGCCAGCGCGCCCGGCCGGATGCGCCACTTGGCGTCGGGATTGCGCCGCCAGGTTCCGATGCCGGTACAGGGCGCATCGATCAGCACCAGGTCCATGCGGCCGACGAGATCGTCGAGTTCGTTGCCGATCGATTTCGGCGTGCGGACCTGCACGTTACGCGCGCCCGAACGTGCCAGCCGGTCATGGATGGGCGCGAGCCGCCGCTTGTCGGTATCGGTCGCGTAGAGCTGGCCGTGGTTCTGCATCGTCGCGGCGAGCGCCAGCGTCTTGCCGCCGCCGCCGGCGCACAGATCGATTACCTGCTCGCCGGGCTTCGCCCCCGCGAACAGCGCCGCAAGCTGCGAGGCTTCGTCCTGAATCTCGATCATGCCTTTGATGAAGGCGGGCTCCGCATGGATGGCGGGCGCCTTGGCATCCGGCGCGTGCGTGACGCGCAGGCCCAGAGGCGACCAGCGGGTCGGCGCGGGATTGAGGTCGGCAAGCTCGGCGACCGCATTCTCGCGGTCGCACTTGAGCGTATTGACGCGCAGATCGAGCGGTGCGCGGCGCGCGAGCGCGGCGCCCTCCTCGGCCCGCTCGTCGCCAAACGCGCGAGCCAGATAGGGATCGAGCCATTCCGGATAGTCGCCGACCACCCAGGGCGGCGCGCCGGCAAGATCGGCACCATCGAGCCGGGCACGCTCAGCATCGTCAAGCGGCGCCGGCGCATGGCCTGCTCCATCGGCGAGCCGCGCGATCGCCGTCGGTGTCGAGCCCGCGCTCCAGACGAAGCATGCCGAGCACCGTCGCCCGCGGACCATCGTCACCCATCATGTGGGCGCTCGACGCGCGCCGGCGCAGCGTGTCGTAGGTGAGCCCCGCGATCCCCGCCCGGTCACCGGAGCCGGCGAAGCGATGGGCGAGGCCCCAGTCCTTGAGCGCATCGGCAGCCGGCCGGCGGCGCGCCTCGATGTCGGCGATCACTTCGATCGCGGCGGCGATCCGGGCTCCGGGTGTCATCAGACCCCCAGCAGGATGCGGACGATGAAGACGACCCACATGATGACCAGGATCAGCGCGCCGATGCCGTAGAAGCCGCCGCGCAGGCGGACATCGTTGCTGGTCACATGGATCACGGCCTGCAGGATGCGGAACACCACGAACAGCCAGGCGAGTGTCACGAACAAGATGTCCGCGTGGCGGGTCGCGATCACCAGCAGCGTCAGGACATAGAACAGCACCGGCAGTTCGAACTGGTTGCTGAACGCGTAGGCAAACTGGTTCGCCCGCGCCGGCCAGTTCGGCTCGCGCATCGCAATCTCGGACATGCGGGTCTCGCCGCTCCTGAGCGCGTTCATGCGGTGGTACATCATGCCGAACATCAGCCCGAAGGTGAGCAGCACCTCGACGAACAGCGGCAGCAGTATGGCTTGAATGGACATGAGCTTATCCGGAAATATCAAAATGGGATGGGGCGAGCGCGCCCCGGCAGATCAATTTGTTGGGTGAAACAGCGTCCCTCGCTGCGGATCGCGCCCCGCTCATGGTGCAACCCGGACGAGCCGCTTGCCGAAGTTTTCTCCGCGCAGCAACCCGATGAGCGCCTGCGGCGCCTGCTCCAGCCCCTCCACCACGTCCTCGCGATACTTGATGCGACCTTCCCGCAGCCAGGCCGACATATCCCGCAGAAAATCCGCATGGCGGGCGGCGAAGTCGTGGACGATGAAGCCACGGAAGGTCAGCCGCTTGGTCAGCGTCGCACGCATCACCTGCGGCACCGAGATTGCCGCCGACGCCGGCGATGCAGCATTGTACTGCGAGATCAGGCCGCAGACCGGCACGCGCGCGAACGGCTTGAGCAGCGGGAAGACCGCCTCGAACACCGCTCCGCCGACATTCTCGAAATAGACGTCGATACCGTCCGGGCAGGCTGCCGCGAGGCGGCCCGCGAGATCGGGCGCCCGGTGATCGACACAGTCGTCGAAGCCAAGCTCATCCTTGACGTAGCCGCACTTGCGCGGACCGCCGGCGATGCCGACCGCGCGCGCTCCTTTGATCCGGGCGATCTGTCCGACCAGCGCGCCGACCGCACCCGACGCGGCCGCGACCACCACGGTTTCGCCGGGCTGCGGCTTGCCGATTTCGAGCAGGCCCGAATAGGCAGTCATGCCCGGCATGCCGAGCACACCCAATGCGGTCGAAACCGGCGCCACACTCGGATCGAGCTTGCGCAAGCCCTTGCCGCTTGAGACCGCGTGCGTCTGCCAACCGGTGTGGCCCAGCACGATATCGCCGGCCGCGAACCGTTCGTTGCCGGACGCGATCACCTCGCTGACAGTGCCGCCCTCCATCACGCCACCGATCTCGACCGGCTTGGCGTAGGACGGCGCATCGCTCATGCGGCCGCGCATGTAGGGATCGAGCGAGAGCCATTTGGTGCGCAGCAGGACTTCGCCCGGGCCGGCGCTCGGCACCGGCACTTCCTCCAGTGCGGAAGTCGGAGGCGCGCGGCTCACCGACGGGCCGCGACGCGAGAACGATGCGGCGAGCGGTTTCCATCCGCCGTATCAGCTCCGGCCCGGATAGTTCGGGCTCTCGCGCGTGATGGTGACGTCGTGGACATGGCTCTCGCGCAGGCCGGCGCCCGAGATGCGGACGAACTCGGCCTTCTCGTGCAGTTCCTTGAGCGTAGCGGCGCCGACATAGCCCATGGCGGCGCGCAGGCCGCCGGCGAGCTGGTGCAGCACGGTCGCGGCCGCGCCCTTGTAGGCCACCTGGCCTTCGACGCCTTCGGGCACGAGCTTGAGCGTATCCTTGATGTCCTGCTGGAAGTAGCGGTCGGCCGAGCCGCGCGCCATGGCGCCGACCGAGCCCATGCCGCGATAGGTCTTGTAGGAGCGGCCCTGGTAGAGAAACACCTCGCCCGGCGTCTCGTCGGTGCCGGCAAGGAGCGAGCCCACCATGGCGCAGTCCGCGCCGGCGGCCAGCGCCTTGGCGAGATCGCCGGAATATTTGATGCCGCCGTCGGCGATCACCGGCGTGTCGTGCTCGCGCGCCACCGAGACCGCATCCATGATGGCGGTGAGCTGCGGCACGCCGACGCCGGCCACGATGCGCGTGGTGCAGATCGAGCCCGGGCCGATGCCGACCTTGATGGCGTCGGCGCCGGCATCGATCAGCGCCTTGGCGCCATCGGCGGTCGCGACGTTGCCGGCGACCACCTGCACGGCGTTCGACAGCCGCTTGATGCGGCTGACCGCATCGAGCACCGAGCGCGAATGGCCGTGCGCGGTGTCGACCACGACGAGATCGACGCCGGCCTCGATCAGCTGCTCGGTGCGCTCGAAGCCCTTGTCGCCGACCGTGGTGGCGGCGGCGACCCGCAGCCGCCCCTGCTCGTCCTTGCAGGCGTTCGGATTGGCGACCGCCTTCTCGATGTCCTTGACGGTGATCAGCCCGACGCAGCGATAGTGCTCGTCGACCACCAGCAGCTTCTCGATGCGGTGCTGGTGCAGCAGCCGCTTGGCCTCGTCCTGGCCGACGCCTTCGCGGACGGTGACCAGCCGCTCCTTGGTCATCAGCTCGGAGACCTTCTGGCGCGGATCGGTGGCGAAGCGCACGTCGCGGTTGGTGAGGATGCCGACCAGCTTGCCGGCGCGGCCATTGCCGCCGCCTTCGACCACCGGGATGCCGGAAATGCTGTAGGCCTTCATCAGCTCGAGCGCATCGGCGAGCGTCGCGTCCGGATGGATGGTGACCGGGTTGACCACCATGCCGGACTCGAACTTCTTGACCTGGCGGACCTGCGCGGCCTGCTCCTCGGGCTCGAGATTGCGGTGGATGACGCCGATGCCGCCGGCCTGCGCCATGGCGATCGCCATCTTGGCCTCGGTGACGGTATCCATGGCCGAGGCGATGATCGGGATATTGAGCGCGATCTCGCGGGTAATGCGCGAGCGGATATCGGCATCGGACGGCAGCACCTCGGACAGTCCCGGCTTCAGCAGGACGTCGTCGAAGGTGAGCGCCTCGCGCAGGCTGCCGTTAGGTTTCGGATCCATCGCCAACTCCAGCGCTCGCTCGCGGGCCGCGGAACCGTCGGGGCGAAGTTAACGGTCCTCCGCGGCGAAACCGGGGTTTCACGCGGGTTAACGGCCCTTTTGGGTTGGCGAGGGGCCTTAGCACGCCTCCATGCCATTTCATAGCGCATTTCGCCGCGCCCCACAGAAGACGCGGCCTGACCGGATGACGATTTGCTGACGCGCAGCGCCGGGACGCCCGCGAGTGGCGCGCGGCGATTTGTCGCCGCGCCCGCGACCTGCGGTCAGCCGGCCGCCAAGCGCGGCGGCGGCCCGTGGCGCTCGATCGCCTCGACGAGCTCGCGGTGCTTGCGGTCCTCGCGCTTCATGTAGACCACGATCACCGCGTGCGCCGACGGAACCAGGAACAGCAACGGGAAGATCAGGCCGAAGAGGATGCAGGGCACGATCAGGATCAGGTTGAAGATCGCCGAGAACGGCTGGCCGTTCAGCAGGAGACCCAGCGGCGGAACAGGGCGGCAAGGATGTAGATCATCGGCGGACCTCCCAAGCGAGAATCAAGCGGCCTTCATTTAGGTGAAGTTTACGCCACCACAATGCCCGCCAGCCTGCGGGCTGCCGATGTCAATCCGCATCATTGTTGCCGCCATTCGCAATGCGGATTCCGACACCGGCGGGGACTTGCCCCCGGCCGCCGCTCGCTCGACGGTCGCCCATGCCGTCCAACCGCATCGTGCCGCTGATCGTGGCGGTCGCCCTGTTCATGGAGAACATGGACTCGACCGTCATCGCGACCTCGCTGCCGGCGATCGCCGCCGACATCGGCACCAACCCGCTCGCGCTCAAGCTCGCCGTCACCTCCTACCTGCTGTCGCTCGCGGTCTTCATCCCGGTCAGCGGCTGGACCGCCGACCGCTTCGGCGCGCGCACCGTGTTCCGCGCCGCGATCGCGGTGTTCATGCTGGGCTCGATCGGCTGCGCGCTGTCCGGCTCGCTCACCCAGTTCGTCGCCGCGCGCATCGTCGAGGGCATGGGCGGCGCGATGATGACGCCGGTCGGCCGCCTGATCCTGGTGCGCAGCGTCGACAAGCGCGAACTGGTCAACGCCATGGTCTGGGTCACCATGCCGGCGCTGATCGGCCCGCTGCTCGGCCCGCCGCTCGGCGGCTTCATCACCACCTACATCTCCTGGCACTGGATCTTCCTGATCAACATCCCGATCGGCCTCGCCGGCATCGTGCTGGCGACGCATCTTCATCGAGGACGTGCGGGCGCAGACGCCCGACCCGTTCGACTCCGCTCGGCGCCGCTGCTCGCCGGCATCGGCATCGGCGGGCTCGCCTTCGGCGGCTCGGTGCTGGGCCTCGATTTTCTGCCGCTGCCGGTCGTGCTCGCGCTGATCGCCGTCGGCGCGGTCGCGACCTATGCCTATGTCCTGCACGCCCGCCGCACGCCGGCGCCGGTGCTCGATCTGTCGCTGCTGGCAATCCCGACCATGCGCGCGGCCGTCCTCGGCGGCTTCATCTACCGCTGCGGCATCGGCGCGATGCCGTTCCTGCTGCCGCTGCTGCTGCAGCTCGGCTTCGGGCTGACGCGCGTTCCAGTCCGGCCTGATCACGCTCTCCAACGTGGTCGGCGCGATGGGCATGAAGACCGTCATCCCGATCATTCTGCGGCGCTTCGGCTTCAGCCGGGCGCTGACCGTGAACGCGCTGATCAGCGCGGCGCTGGTCGCGGCCTGCGCCACCTTCACGCCGGGCGTGCCGTTCGCCTGGATCGTCGGCGTGCTGGTGGTCGGCGGCTTCTTCCGCTCGCTCGAATTCACCAGCATCAACACCATCGCCTATGCCGACGTCGACCACGCGGCGCATGAGCCGCGCGACCTCGCTGGTCGCGGTCGCCCAGCAGGTGTCGATCTCGGCCGGCGTCGCGATCGGCGCGCTCGCGGTCGATCTCACGCTGCGGGCGCGCGGACGGACGCGGATGGAGATCACCGCCGCCGATTTCCAGCCGGCCTATCATCGTGATCGCCCTGATCGCGGCGTCGCTCGGTGTTCGTCTTCGCCCGCATGCCGGACGACGCCGGCGCCGAGCTCGCGCAACGCACGCCGGCACCGCCGCCCGACTCCGACCGATGCGACCGATCAGAAGTTATGAGTGCGCCCTGTGCGCAGTCGGCAACCCTCAGATCGCAAAGCGAGCGTAGCCCGGATGAAGCGCAGCATAATCCGGGGTCTGACACGCGGCGACGCAGCCGCGGATTTCGCTTCGCTCCGTCCGGCTACCGACTAATCCTAGGCTCACTAATGCAGATGCCTCAGCTTGTCGGGGTTCCGCACCACATAGATTGCAGTGACCTTTCCGTCCTCGATTTCGAGCGCGGTCGTCTGAAGTTCGCCATCGGCCTCCAGCGTGATGAAACCGGGCAATCCGTTGACGAAACCGGCACGAACAAGTTTCGAGCCATTCTTCCGGAAATGATCCGCCAGATATTCATGGAGCTTCATGACGGCATCGAAGCCGACGGTCGGCTCCATCGCCGCCGAACGCTTGCCGCCGCCGTCCGCATGAACACTGACATCGGCCGCCAGCATCGCGGCAAGCGCCTTCATGTCGCCGTTGCGCGACGCGGTGAAGAAAGCCTTGGCAAGCTCAAGGCCACGTTGTTTGTCGACCTGGAAGCGCGGTCTCGCCTCGCGAACATGGGTGCGCGCCCGGGCAGCGAGCTGACGGCAGGCCGCGGGGTCACGTTGAATGGTGGCGCGCGACTTCCTCGAATTCCAACCCGAACACATCGTGCAGCAGGAAAGCCGCCCGCTCGAGCGGAGACAGACGTTCCAGCGCAAGCATCAGCGGCAAGGTGACGTCCTCCTCGTCCCCCTCGCCTTCCGCTTCGAGCGACGGGATCGGGAAGCCACGGGCCGATATAGGTCTCGCGCTGGCATCGCGCTGACTTGAGCTGATCGAGACACAGGCGTGTGACCGTGCGGCGCAGGAAAGCTTCGGGTTCACGCACCTCGCTGCGGTCGGCCCCCATCCAGCGGATGAAGGCCTCCTGCAGGACGTCCTCGGCGTCGGCGACAGAGCCCAGCATGCGGTAGGCAACGCGCATGAGCTTTGGACGCAGCGGGTCGAAACTGGCCGCTGCGTCCTCGCGCCCGGCGCGCGCCATCACGCGGCCGCCGCCTGGGCGGTGACTTCGCTTCGGCCGGATCAATGAACATGCCGAAACCGACCGCGATGCGGTTCCACCCATTGATGACATTGACCATCAAGGTGAGCTTGACTTGCTCCTCCTTGGTGAACTTCGCCTGCAGGGCTTCGCGGGCGCTCTCGAGCGCAGGCCCTTCGCAGAGCCGCGTCAGCGCCTCGGTCCAGCCGAGCGCGGCACGTTCGCGGTCGGTATAGCAAGGGGCTTCGCGCCAAGCCGACAGCAGGTAGATGCGCTGCTCGGTCTCGCCGTTCGCGCGCGCATCCATCGTATGCATATTGATGCAGTTGGCGCAGCCATTGATCTGGGAAGCACGGATTTCCACGAGCTCGGACGAGGGTCGGCTCAAGGCTCGAAGCGACGGCGAGCGACGTGGCGGCCCATTTCTTCATGAGGTCAGGGGCAGCAGCAAAGAGTTCGTTGGCAGTCATGGTTCACTTCCTTCTGTTGAGTTCCAACCTCATGACGAGCCAGAAGCCGCCCGTGTGACATCCACCCAAAAGATTTTATGCGCGGCGCCAAACCTAGCAATCGCTGACGTTCTGCGATCACGATCAAAGACCTCGCCGTCCTCAGGTGGCGGGGGAGTGACAACAAACATGAAGCAAGCGAAATCCACTTCATGAGTTCAGGGGCGGCGGCAAAGAGGTCGTTGGCGGTCATGGGTTCGTTTCCTTCTGTCGAGTTCTAACCTCATGACGCGCCAGAAGCCGCTGGTGTGACGTCTACGCCGACATTTTTGGTGCACCTCGCGAACGGGGCGATCGCTGACGTTCTGCGAGCGCGCCCACGACGACGAACCGAAGGCATTGCAATTGCAACCGGCGGTGCCACATGACCGGCAAGGACAGCGATCTGCCGGAGGAACCTATGGCAATCCAATTCAATCATACCATCCTGTCCGCGCACGACAGCCGCGCATCCGCAAAGTTTCTTGCCGAGATGCTCGGGCTGCCCGCGCCGGTTCACTGGGGACCTTTCGAAGTCGTCGCGACCGCGAACGGCGCCAACCTCGACTACATGGATGCCGAGGAAGTCACCCCGCAACACTACGCGTTCCTGGTCAGTGACGCGGAGTTCGATGAGATCCTCGGCCGCATCCGGCAGCGCAAGCTCCCCTACTGGGCTGATCCCGGCCAAACGCAGAAGGGCGAGATCAACCACCACGACGGCGGGCGCGGCGTCTACTTCGAAGAGATCAACGGCCACCTGCTTGAGGCGATCACGCGGCCTTACGGAAGCGGCGGCTGGAATCCTTGAGAACATGGAGCAACCGCTGTTCTTTGCTACCTCGGCGGCGAGGACCAATCCGAGAGCAATGTGATGCCGAACCTTGGCGAAGCCTCGCGGAGTCGCTCGATCTCTTTGGCCGTCGGCGGTCCCACGACTTCGTCCGGTTGAAGTTCGTGACCGCCTTCCTCGAGAAACCGGTCAAACAGAGCGGGGGTTCCGATCAAGATGTATCTGCCGGGATTGCCGCTGATGTTCACAAGCTGGTGCGGAATGCCGCGCGGCAGGAAGACGCTCTCCCCTGCGGTCAGGCGTCGAGGCTGACCGTCGATCACCGCGGTCAGTTCTCCTTCGATGATGTAAAGCGTCTCGTCGTCCTTGGCGTGGACATGGATCGGCGTCCTCGTGTTTCCACCGCTTTTGTTCTCGAGGAGGCAGAACTGCCCCGAGGTCTGTTCTCCGGACAGCAGGCACTTCATGACGATGCCCGCAAGAACGAACTCTTTGTTGTCCTTCATCGCCGTTTCCTTTCCATATGTTCGCGATCTCCCGACGCCGCGGACGTCGCTTCGCTCCGTCGGGGCGACGGCTCCCGATGCTCGACGGATGCTGGCCGAACTGACATCTTGGTAACATGAACGATCTCCTGCGGTTCCCCAGCGCGGTCCGACGAGACCCTGAGATCGAGGCTTGGTTCTCCGGCTTCGCCGATCCATTCCGATTGATGACGCGGACATGGTTTGAGCGCATGCGCGGCTGTGGCGCCGATGTTCGCGAGCTCCTGCACGACGGGTGTCCGGTCGCTTGTGTCCGGGACGCGCCGTTTGGCTATGTCAACGCGTTCAAGGCTCATGCGAATGTCGGTTTCTATTATGGAGCAATGCTCGCTGACCCCGCGGGCCTGCTCGAGGGCGAGGGCAAGCGCATGCGACATGTGAAGCTGCGCCCGGGCAAAGAACTGCACGTTGAGGCTTTGAGCGACTTGATCGCAGCCGCCTACCACGACATCCGGCGACGCCTCAGTTTGGTCTAACAAGTAGCCCGAGTGAACAAGATCGATGGATTCCGGGCTCGCGCTGTTGCGCGCCCCGGAATGACGACCGAGAGTTTTTCGACTTAGAGCAACTTCAAGAATGTCGGAATCATTCAAGGCGCCGCGCGTGCCGCGGGCTTACGTCCCCCTGAAAGGGGGAGGTCGACAGCCGATGCGGAGCGGCGGCTGTCGGGTGGGGGTCATCTTTTTCGCGCGCAATGATCCCCACCCCGACCCTCCCCTTTTTAAGGGGAGGGAGCGCACCGCCGATGCCTCGAGCTCTTCCTGAAACTGAAAACGAAAGTACTCTAGACTAACCGTGCGCCGAACCGCGAAAGCCGGAGGCCAAGAGATAGAGCTCCGCCAAATCGGAGCGGCTGGCCGCCGGCTTGAGGTGCTTCACGACCGTGAAGTCGCGCTTGAGCTGGGCGAGCAACGTCGTCTCGGTCCCGCCCTGGAGCACCTTGCAAAGGAATACGCCCCCGGGGGCGAGGACCTCGCGGGCGAACTCGGCCGCCGCCTCGGCCAGCCCCATGATCCTCAGATGATCGGTCTTGCGATGGCCGACCGCGTTGGCCGCCATATCCGAGAGCACGACGTCGGCAGCCCCATTGAGCAGCGATTTCACCTCGGCCGGAGCCTCGGGGCTGAGAAAATCGAGCCGGACGAAGTCGACCCCGGGGAGCGGCGCGAGCGCGAGAAGATCGATGGCGACAACCCGGCCCTTGCCTTCGGCAGCGCCGCAGCGCTTGGCCGCGATCTGGCTCCAGCCGCCTGGCGCGGCGCCGAGATCGACCACCCGCGCACCCGGCTTGAGGAAGCGATGCTTGTCGTCGATTTCAATTAATTTGTAAGCAGCGCGCGAACGGTAGCCCTCGCGCTTGGCCCGCGTCACGTAAGGATCGTTGAGCTGACGGTCGAGCCAGAGCTTGGACGACAGCGAGCGGTTCTTGCCGGACTTCACCCGGACCTTGAGATCGCGTCCGCTGCCACCGGTGGTCACGAGCCTGCTGCCATTTCGTTGCCGCCCCAGACGCCGTCTTCGCGCATCATCTGCACCAGCATGCCCTCGCGCAACCCGCGGTCGGCGACCCGCAGTCGGCGGCACGGGAATACCCGACGGATGGCATCAAGGATAGCACATCCGGCGAGCACCAGATCTGCGCGCTCCGCACCGATGCAGGGATTGGCGACGCGCGCCTCGTAACTCATGGTCAGCAGCCGATCGACCACCCGCGTGACCTCGGCATTGTCCATCCAGCAGCCGTCGACCCGGCGGCGCTCGTAGCGCTTAAGCTCCAGATAGACACCCGCGATGGTCGTCACGGTGCCGGAGGTCCCCAGCATGTGGATGCGGTCGATGCGATCGCTGCCCTGCTCGGCCGCGAAGCGGTCGACGAACACCTGCACCTCGTCGACCATCGCCTGGTAAATCTCCGGTGTCACCGCGTGCCCGCCGTAGCGTTCAGCGAGCGTGACCACGCCGACGGGAAACGAGGCCCAGGCCCGGATCTGCGGCAGCGGCGGGCCGCGCCGCGTCGGAGCACAACGTCCCAGGCGGACGATCTCCGAAGAGCCGCCACCGATGTCGAACAGGACCACACCCTCGGCCTGCGGGTCGACCAGCGGCGTGCAGCCGGTGGCGGCGAGCGTCGCTTCGGTTTCACGGTCGATGATCTCGAGCTCGAGGCCGACCTCTTCGGCGATACGCTCACGGAACTCGGCACCGTTCACCGCCGCGCGGCAGGCCTCGGTTGCGATCAGGCGCGCCCGCGTTACGCCGCGGTTGCGCATCTTGTCCCGGCAGATGGCCAGCGCATCGACCGCGCGGCTGATGGCCGGATCGTTGATGCGGCCGGTGGCCGATATTCCCTCCCCCAGCCGGATGATGCGGGAGAACGCATCGATGACCCGGAAGCTTTCGCCGGTCGGGCGCGCGATCAGCAGCCGGCAGTTGTTGGTTCCGAGATCGAGCGCCGCATAGACCGGCTCGTCCGGCGCGACCGAGCCGCCGGCGCCGGCCGGGCGCGACTGTCCAAATGGTGACCGCCGGCCCCCGCGCGGCCGCTGCTGCTGCTGATGTTGCTGCTGCTGCGGTCGATCGCGCAAAGGGCCGAGGCTGCCGGTTCCCCGGCCCTCGTCACTCATCCCAGTCCTTTCCTGCCGCGCCGAAGCTCTCCTACGGCTCGACGGCTGCGGCGATGTCCAAATCCAAATCACGAAACTGTAACACGCTGGCAGGCGGCGCAAC
Source organism: uncultured Alphaproteobacteria bacterium (assembly GCA_963807865.1). Classification (GTDB taxonomy): domain Bacteria; phylum Pseudomonadota; class Alphaproteobacteria; order Rhizobiales; family Xanthobacteraceae; genus VAZQ01. The sequence continues at coordinate 111,390 of CAWEDK010000012.1, forward strand.
AGGTGCGCGCCGGGTGCATGACGCGCCAGGATGTCCTTGTCGAAGCGACCGGTGTCCTTTATCTGAAATCGACCTCTGGTTCCCTTCCGCCCGTTATCTTGGCTGACACACAAGGGAACGCATCGGCGCTCGCCCACGGTTCGCGGGCAAGCCATTGATGAAGGCATTTATTCCATGAATCTGCAGAACGACCCGCAAAGCCTCGCCTTGATGAAATTCGGCATCGGCCAGCCGGTGACGCGCACGGAGGATCCGATTCTGGTGCGTGGCGCGGGCCGCTACACCGACGACATCAAGCTCGACCGCGAGGCCTATGCGGTAATCGTTCGCAGCCGCGTGGCGCACGGCATCATCAAGGCAATCGACACCGCCGTCGCCCGCAAGATGCCCGGCGTGCTCGGGGTCTATACCGGCGCCGACCTCGCCGACTACGGCACGCTCAAATGCGCCGTGCCGTTCAAGAACCGCGACGGCACCGATATGCGCAAGCCGCCGCGGCCGGCGCTGCCGACCGACAAGGTGCGTTTCGTCGGCGATCCGATCGCCTTCGTGGTCGCCGAAACCCCACTGCAGGCAAAGGACGCCGCCGAAGCAGTCGAGGTGGACATCGAGTCGTTGCCCGCCGTGGTGCGGGTCGAGGACGCCGTGCGCGCCGGCGCACCGCTGATCCACACGGAAGCGCCCGGCAACGTCGCGCTCGATTATCATTACGGCGACAGCGATCAGGTCACGGCGGCATTTGCGAAAGCCGCGCACGTCACGCGGCTCAAGCTCATCAACACCCGCCTGGTGGTCAATCCGATCGAGCCGCGCGCCGCCATCGGGGTGCACGATCCGGCGACCGGCCGCTTCACGCTGCACGTACCCTCGCAGGGCGCGTTCGGCATGAAGGGCAACATGGCGGATATCCTCAAGGTCGAGCCCAAGCAGGTCCGCATCCTGACCGGCAACGTCGGCGGTTCGTTCGGCATGAAGTCGGCACCGTTCCCGGAATACGTCTGCGTGCTGCACGCGGCGCGCCTGCTCGGGCGTCCGGTCAAATGGACGGACGATCGTTCGGGCAGCTTCGTGTCCGATAGTCACGGCCGCGACCACGAAGTCATCGCCGAGCTTGCGCTCGATGCCGCCGGGACGTTCCTCGCGCTGCGCATCACCAGCCTGGGCAACGTCGGCGCCTTCCTGTCGCAGGTCGCCCCGATGCCCTCGACGCTCAATGCCGTAAAGAACGTGCAGAGCGTCTACCGCACCCCGCTGATCGAGGTCTCGACCAGGTGCGTCTTCACCAACACGTCCCACGTATCGGCCTATCGCGGCGCCGGCCGGCCCGAAGGCAACTACTACATGGAGCGGCTGATCGACGCCGCCGCGGCCGAAATGGACATCGACCGCCTGGAGCTGCGGCGGCGCAACCACATCCGGCCGCGCGAGATTCCGCGCAAGACCGCGTCGGGCATGGAGTACGACAGCGGCGACTTCCCCGGCGTACTCAAACACGCGCTCGAGCTTGCGGACGTGAAGGGCTTCGGCAAACGCAAGCGCGAGAGCCGCAAGCGCGGCAAGATTCGCGGAATCGGCTTCGGCAGCTTCCTCGAGGTCACGGCACCGCCATCGAAGGAGATGGGCGGGCTTCGCTTCGAGGCCGACGGTACGGTGACGATCATCACCGGCACGTTGGACTACGGCCAGGGGCACGCTGCACCGTTTGCGCAGGTGCTGACCGAAAAGCTCGGCGTGCCGTTCGAACGCATCCGCCTCTTGCAGGGCGACAGCGACGAGCTGTTGACCGGCGGCGGCACCGGCGGCTCGAAATCCATCATGCACAGCGGCACCGCCATCGTCGAAGCCGCCGCCAAGGTGATCGAGCAAGGCAAGCAGATCGCGTCGCACGTGCTCGAGGCCTCCGCCTCCGACATCGAGTTCGCGCGTGGCCGCTTCACCATCGCCGGCACCGACCGCTCGATCGGAATCATGGAACTTGCCGAAAAGCTGCGCGCCGGCCTCAAGCTGCCGGAGGGCGTTCCGAACTCGCTCGACACCCGGCACGTCAGCGACGGCCCCAGCGCCGCGACTTTTCCCAACGGCTGCCACGTCGCCGAGGTCGAGGTCGATCCGGCCACCGGCGTCATCGAGGTGGCGAGATATTCCTGCGTCAATGATTTCGGAACCGAGGTCAATCCGCTGATCGTCGAGGGCCAGTTGCACGGCGGCGTGGTGCAGGGCATCGGACAGGCGCTTATGGAGATGACGGTTTATGACGACGACGGCCAATTCCTGACCGGCTCGTTCATGGACTATGCACTCCCGCGCGCCAACGATACGCCGTCATTCACGCTGGCGAGCCATCCGATCCCGGCTACGACCAACCCGCTCGGCGTAAAGGGTTGCGGCGAGGCCGGCTGCGCCGGTTCGCTCACATCGCTGATGAACGCGGTCGTGGATGCGCTCTCCGAGTTCGGCATCCGGCATATCGACATGCCGGCAACCCCGTATCGGGTCTGGCGCGCCATTCAGGACGCGGGCGCGGCTCGCCCGGCCTGAACACCGCCCGTCACCCATGACCCAGGCCACCGAACTTCTTCCCGCGACGCGGGCGAGCGAAACCAAGCTCGTCGCCGGCGTCTGCCTCGCGCACCTGGTCAGCCACTACTACATCGTCCTGCTCGCTCCGCTATTCGTATTCATCCGGGCGGACTACGGCGTGAGCTACACCGAACTGGCGTTCGCGTTGACCTTCTTTGGTCTTGTCTCGACCGTGCTGCAGACGCCGGCCGGCTTTCTGATCGACCGCACCGACGCGCGCCTCAACCTGGTGATCGGACTGCTTCTGGGCGCGAGCGCCATCGCGGTCGCAGCGCTTATCGATTCGTTTTGGGTATTCATAGCGATGTTCGGCGTGCTGGGCCTCGCCAACACGGTCTATCATCCAGCCGACTACTCACTCCTGTCGATGCATGTGGCACCGGAGCGCCTGACCAAGACGTTCTCGTACCACACGTTCGCCGGCATGGTCGGATCGGCGATCGCGCCGGTCACCCTGCTGTTCATGCAGGACTTGGTGGGCTGGCGGGGTGCGTTTTTAGGCGCATCGGTGCTGGGCTTTGTGGCTGCGGCCGTTGTGATGTTTCAGCGCGACCCCCCGGTGGAGCGTCACCCATCCGCCGCCGCGCCCCCGGCACGCCAGCCGGCCGAAACTTCCGCCGACGGCTGGAAGCTCCTGCTGTCGCCGCCCGTCCTGGCCAACCTCGCGTTCTACTTCGTGCTCTCGATGGTCGGCGGCGGCCTCAGCCAGTTCCTGGTGGTCGGCCTCGTGGCGCTGCACGACACCCCGCTGTCTCTTGCCAATTCGGCGCTGACCGGACTGCTGGCGATGACGGCGATCGGCGTGCTGGTCGGTGGCGTCGTGGCGGCCCGCACGCTTCACCACAACCTCGTTGCAAGCTGTGGACTCATCATCACTGGCCTTGTCAGCGCGGCGATCGGGATGTGGGATCCGGGCGCCATGCTGCTGTTCGCGCTCGTCGCACTGAGCGGACTTGCGACCGGCATGGTCCTACCCTCGCGCGACATGATCGTCCGAAACGCCACGCCGCGCGGCTCGTACGGCAAGGTCTTCGGCTTCGTCAGCACGGGGCTCCATATCGGCGGAATGATCGCCCCGCTGATCTTCGGCCAGTTCCTCGATCATGGCCATCCGCAATACGTATTCTTCTATGTTGCGGCCTGTGCGGTCATCGCAGCCGCCACGGTCAACATCGGCACCGCGAACCGCCGCACGGTCTGAGAGCGACCCGCCCAGCCTATCTCGTTCCAAGGCCGGTCTTGCGATACGCTCCCCTGGCGAATGGGGAGTGACCTATGAGAAGTGCCGGCCGGCCATTGCTGCGCAGCTCGTTCGTTGCAGTCGCGATGATCGTGGGTGTGCAGGCGACGCCCGCGGCGTCGGCTGACTTCTATGCCGGCAAGACCATCGAATTCGTGATCGGCAGCGACGTCGGCGGCGGCTACGACATCTATGCACGCACCATCGCGCGGTATCTGCCCCGCTTCATTCCGGGCCAACCGACCATCGTGCTCAAGAACCAGCCGGGCGCCGGCAGCAGCCGGGCCGCATCATACATTTATTCGGTGGCCCCAAAGGACGGCACTGCTATCGGAGCGGTGTTTCCCGGCGTCATCATCGCTCCGCTGCTCGAAGAGCGCGCGCAGGCGCTGTTCGATCCGGCCAAGTTTCAGTTCCTCGGCAGCGCCGACAGCGCGACCCGCGTCTGCATCACGCATGAGCGGTCCAGCATCAAGACATTCGCAGATGCGCTGAAGCAGAAGGCGATCATGGGCGCGAGCGCAGTAGGCGCCTCTACCCGTGACTATGCCAACATGCACCGCCGGTCGTCCGGCGCGTTATTCGAGCTGGTGTCGGGCTACAAGGGCACCTCGGATATCCTGCTCGCCATGGAGCGTCGGGAGGTCGACGGCCTGTGCGGAATGGACTGGTCGAGCCTCAAATCGCAGCGTCCTGACTGGCTGCGCGACCGCAAGGTCAACATCCTGGTGCAAGTGAGCTTCCAGGCTGAGGACGAACTCACGCGTCTCGGCGTACCGCCGGTATGGCAATTCGTGAAAGACGAGGTCAACCGGCGGGCGGTCGAGTTGATCATCGGGCAGCAGGTCTTCGGGCGGCCCTACATCGCCCCGCCCGGCGTGCCGGCGGAGCAGATCAGGACATTACGGGCAGCCTTCGCGGCAGTTCTGCAAGACAAGGACTTCCTGGCTGATGCGGAGAAACTACGGATCGACGTGGCTCCCTCATCGGGCCAAAAAGTGCAGGAGGTCGTCGAAAAGCTCTACGCCACACCGCAGCCCGTCGTCGATCGGGCGCGCGAACTGGTCAAGCCCTGAGCCGCGCAGTTCTGCCACCGGGCGCCATTGCGCAAACAGCGTCCATGATAGTTACGTTGATCAAGTTCCAGCGTCGGAAATGATGCTGGATCAGTCTTCCCGCTTGCCGGTCACGCGCAGAAAGAATTCCCGGGCCTCGCCGAAGGCTCGGTCTGCGCCAACCCGGTGCGACACCGTGGCGATCCCTTCGGCGATCTGAAGCATAACCTGCTGCGGCGCATTGGGTTCGAAATTCCTCGTCCAGTTGACCAGGCCGCGCGGGATGGTGATCGCCAGCAGGGCGAGCGTTCCGTAGATCACCACCGAGGTGGTCAGGAGCGGCCGCCGCTGGGTCAAACCGTGCGTCGGCGGCATGTGATCTGGGTCGGAGATGCTCATGGGACCGATCCTGGCTAGAACTGGAAATAGATGAACGGCGGCACCCCGCCGGGAGCAGCGACCCCGATCAGGAAGATCACCGCAAATGGCACGGCGACCTTTACGACGAGCGACGCACGATCATAGCGCGCCTCAAGGCCGTTGAACCAACGGTCCGGAATGATCTGCGTGAGCGCGCCGAGCACCAGCATGATCGCGACGAGCGGCGTGACCGTCGTGCTGAATATGGCATCGCCGGACATCAGCGTCGTCAGGTAAGCAATGCGCGCTGTCGAAGCGTCGACGCCCGGAAGAATACCCACGTCAAGCAGACGAAATGTAGTGTGATGAACCACCAGAGCGCCTTCCGGATGCGGCTATGGTGACCGGGCTCGCCGGTGATGCCGAGCAGGCGTTCGACCACCAGCGCCACGCCGTGCAGCCCGCCCCAGATCACGAAGTTCCAGCTTGCGCCATGCCAGAGACCGCCGAGCAGCATGGTGATCAGGATGTTGCGGTAAGTGAACCACGTGCCGTCCCGGCTGCCGCCCAGCGGGATATAGAGGTAGTCGCGCAGCCAGTTCGAAAGCGTGATGTGCCAGCGCCGCCAGAAATCCTGCACCGACAATGCCCGGTATGGCTGGTTGAAATTCTGCGGAAACTGGTAGCCGAGCAGGTTGGCGATACCGATCGCGATATCTGTGTAGGCGCTGAAATCGCAATAGATTTGCAGCGCGTAGGCGTACATCCCAAGCAACAGATCGAGCCGTGAATATTCGGTCGGGCGCGGAATACGTCGTCGACGAAGTCGGTCGCCAGGTAATTCGCGACGACCACCTTCTTGAACAGACCGCCGACGATCAGGAAGACACTCATGCCGACCCGGATGTCCTTCGGGTCGGACCTGCGGACGGTTTGCTCGAGAAAAATCTTGGCGCGCACGATCGGGCCAGCGACCAGGTGCGGAAAAAAACTGATGTAGAGCAGGATATCGACCAGGGATCGCGTCGGCGCGAGCTTATAGCGGTAAACGTCGATGATGTAGGACAGCGCATGAAACGTCAGGAACGAGATCGCGATCGGCAATCCGATCTCGAAAAATGGGATGTTGACGTTCCAGCCGACACTGTGGCCGGCATTCATCGCCGACGCGGCAAAGAAATTATAATATTTGAACCCTGCCAGAACGCAGAGATTGAGAACGATCCCGAGCCAGAGGACCGCCTTGCGCGCGCCGCCGTCCGGCAGCGATCCGAGCCAGAGAGCCAACGCGAAATTCATCACCGAACTGGCGAGCAGGATCAGCGTAAAATCGGCTCGGAAGAACGCGTAGAAGATATAGCTGACCGCGACCAGAAACCATTTCTTCGCGGTGTTGTGATTGTCGAGAAGCCAGGTGATGGGGAAGACGAGAGCAAAAAATATCGCGAATTCAATTGTTGGAAACAACATTTGCGCCGACCCGCACCTTTTCGATAACGGGGATCAGGGTGTTGAGAAACTGGTCAGCGCTCTTCTTGTAGCCTTCGATCGTAAAGTGGACATGGTCCTTGGCCATCAGTTGGGGCGACGCCGAGTACCAGCGATGCGCGCCGCACTCCTGCGGCATGATCGAGGCCCAATTCCAATAGACGAGCCCATGGCGCTGCGCAATGTCGCGCTGCACTTCACGGATCTGATGCAAGCGTGCGGGTGTCCGCCAGGCGCATTCGCCCCCCGCCGACGCACCGTTCGCTGAACCGTTCGCGTTCGGCGCGGGGGCTCGGCCGCAACTCGCCTGCGCGGCCTTGTCCTTGCGGCAAGCCGCCGGCAGCTCGGCGAAATCCGGCGGGCCAATCACCACGATCGTGGCTTCGGGCAGCGTCGTCTTGATCTTATCGAGAATCCGCTCGTAGCTGTTGCGGTAGTTCGTCAGGTCGAGACTTTCGTTCGAAGCCTCGTTGGTGCCGAATGACAGAATGACGATCTGCGGATTGATCCTGGTGAGATCGTTGGCCAGCAGCCTGTTGTTGAACTTGTTGACGAAGCTCGCTTGCGCGCCCGGGTAGCCGATGCTGTTGAAGGTCAGGCCGCTCTGCTTGTTGTAGATCGCTACGCTCGAAACCGTAACCGGTCCGCGCCCGGTGGTCGTGATCGCAAGCTCGCGCACCCTGTCGGTCGCGCCGCGGGTCGGCAAGAGCCGGATGACGACCGGCTCCGGCTTCGGCGATGCCAGGTCGTAGCTCGTCTCCACGATGCCATCGAGCTTGACGTCGATCTTGCCGCCGCCAGGCTGGCGCAGCACCTCGATCTCGATCATCTCGAAGTTCACCGGCTTGTCGTTCGCGAACGTCATGGTTTCGCCCGGCGCGGTCGCGATCGCGTTGTAACCCGAGAGCCAGAATTCGGCCGGCACGGCGTCGGTCTTCTGCAGCGACTTGTAGCTCCAGCCGGCAGATGCCGTGATCTTCAGCGAGGACGAGCGGACGCCGATATGCGGATGTCCGGCCGTGACATAGCCCGGGGCACCGCGGCCGTAGCGTGCCTGCAGGCGCCGGCGCAGTTCGCCGGTGAGGAAATCAGCCGAGGTGTGGCTGTCGCCGATCTGCAGGATAACAATGCCCCGTTTGCCGGGCGCACGCTTCAACCGGCCCTCCAGCGTCGGCGTGACGTCGCCGTCGTCTTCGGGCTCGCCGGGCGCTGTGACGACCGCTTCGGACGGCGTGTCGAGCGCCGTTAAGTGAGATTCGGGCGTACCGGGCCGCGGGCCGGTCGCAGGGACGGGTCGGCTGCCGGAAATTGGCCCCAAAGCAGCGACCGTCGTCAAACCGCCGGCGGTGGCGACCTGAACCGGCGCGGTCTGCTCGACCATCTCCGGCGTGAGAGCAACGGTGCTGGTGCGCGCACCGGACTTTTCGAGATGGGGGAACAATGGCTTACGGACGCCTTCAAGCGCCGGCTCGCGTCCGATGAAGGCAGAAATCTCGTCCAGATAGAGGCCGCCGACGCTGGCTGCGCCGACCAAAAAGATGGCCGTCATGCCGACAAACCGGCCGATCCCCATCCGCCGCCGCCCCCCGTCAACTTGCGCAAGCGTCGCCGAGCTTGGCACCCCGAGTCAGGAGGATCGCGGTCATTTTAGGCAATAGATAGGCGGCCACGAGCATTTCTCCGGCGGGGGTAAAATGCTCCCCATCGGAAGCCCTTATCTGGATAATTTTCCCATTCTGATCCGGGCCGTATGAGGCGAACTTGTCCTCCCCGGCCTCGTTGAGCCGCCAAGGCGGCACGTACTGGAGGGCCGGATCGCCAAATTCGCTGATCGCTTCCGCGAACATTTTGTTCTTTTCGCGTGCGTCGCGGTCAGGTGCGGCGTCGCGCATGGCCGGCAACCCGACCCAGAGCAGGCTCGCGCGGCTCGCCGCTGCGCTCTTGAGCACCACCGTCACGCGTTCCTTGTACTTCACCGGATAGTCCGGCGAGGTGTCGAGCGTGACCTTGCCGCCGACCACGACCGACTGGCGGTCGTTGAGGCCGAGCGACATGACGAACAGCGCCGGCTTGAAGCTGTCGCCAATGCGCTTCACCTCATCCGACCAGTTGTATTTTTCGGGCCGCGTCAGCCCCGTGCTGTTCTTGGCAAACCGGCCGAGCTCAACGCTGCCCTTGAGACAGGAGTTGCGGGGAACGAGAGCCGAGAAACCGCCCCACATGCCATCGGCCGTCGAATCGCCGATGAAGGCAACCTTGGCCTTCGCATCCTGCGCCACCGCGGAGGCCATGTGCCCCTCGACAACCGTCACCAGGACAAACGACAAGAACGCCAGCGCTTGCGCCGCGCGACCGATTGCGCTGCGGTCGTACGAATTTCGAGCTCTCAGGCGACAGGCCGAGACGCCGTCACTGCCGCAGCATCCACCGATGTCCATCTATCGCCGAACCGTCACGGGAATGGTTTCCGCGGCACCGGAATTGGGACTCGCTGGGCTTTCTTCAATGGGCTGGCGGATGCGGTCTTCAATGCCGTGCGCTCGCCGGTCGAGCCCGTCCGGGTGACCTCAGGTTCGGAGTCGGCGGTGGCGACCGCAAAACCCGAAGCGTTGCGCGCCTTTTCCCACATGTAGGCGTAGCCCTTCATCTTCAGGTGGACGCCGTCCCGCTCGTGGAAGGCGCCCGAACACATGACGTCGTCGCGCATGCTGACGTAGCGCACCGCAGTGTTTGCAAACCGGCTCTTCAGCATGTTGTCGAGCTCGAGTGCGCGCGTGTCCCACGCCTTGCGCACGCAGGGCGGCCCGAGCCAGACCAACGTGATGTTCCTCCGCTCCATGGCCTGGACGATGTCGTCGATGTGCTTGTCGAGCCGGGCGATGCTGCCTTCCGCGTCGTTCGTCCCCAGCACCAGGAAGACCGTCGACCCCTCCGGGGTCTGCGCGATCTGCTCCTGCATCTTGCGGCCGCGGATGTGGATGCTGATCTTGGAGAGATTCTTGAGATGGCCGGCACGCGAGACACCCAGCCCGAGGCTGTCGCCGAGCACAAAGGCCGCGGCGTGCGCCGGCGCTGCGGAAAGGCAGTACACGCCAAGTGCGGTAAGCGCCCAGGTGATTGTTGCCCGCATGCCCACGACCCAGATTCCCCGTTAACGACAATTTTTAAGAACGGTACCGTTAAAAAACAAGAAACAATCGTGGCATTCCGATGGACGGGAGGCCGCGCTTTGGGCAGGTCGCCACGGCCGTGAGGGATGGGTCGCGTTCGGGAGCCCCGGGTTCCCTCCACTCCGGGGGTAGACCGCGCACCTGTTTCCGCCTATATCCACGTCATTCCAGCGCGATTTCGCTCCACGAACGTGCGGACCTGCCGGCCGGCGCTGGCACCGCCAGGCAACCTGCGACGCGTTGGGGGATAGTTCAATGGTAGAACATCGAACTCTGACTCCGAAAATTTAGGTTCGAATCCTAGTCCCCCAGCCAGCCAGTGCGGTTTCTGATTCTCCCGAATCTTCGTTCCACACCGCGCCCAGACCTGTCTGCGGACCGAGCCCTGCATTCCGACCCAAGCTGACCGGCCGCCGTCCGGTCCCGGCTGGATTCACAAGATCGAGCATATACCGGCTCATTGCCCGGCGCGATGGCGCTGCGTTGCGCGATAGTCCCCGATCTCCTGCAAATCGGGTCAATGAGCGAGAATCGGGCGCGGGACGACAATATTGCACCGGAGTGTGATGCCCATCACATTGGCGCATCCGAAGTCGGCCTAGGCTTCTCCTGCGCTGCGACATCCGGCAGGGGAGAAGCCAATGTTCCGTTACTTGACCCAGATCGTTGCCGATCGGTTCGCCGAGTACCGCACTCAAGCCGAAGAATGCCAGCAGACTGCCGATCTGTTCCCCGAGGATCGTATGGGGCAGGAATTTGCAGAACTGGCGCGTCGTTGGCGGTCAATCGCAAGCAATCAGGCTCTTCGAGGTTGACAGCATGAACCTCCACCTCGCCGGGAACCTTGGTGCAGACCGGATCATAACCTTCCTGATCACCGCTATCGGTTCAATCGGGACCGTCTTTTGCATCGTCTTTGCCATGTGGCTGGCAACGGTTGTGACCCTTTGATTGCGCACGGCCGGTACGCGGCATCGCTCAGCCGTCCATCCAGGCGCCGGGTCCGCTAAAACGCTTGCGCGCTGCATCATAGCGATGGCGTAATTCACGGGCCGCCGAACCCGGATAATTTGGCTTGGCATGCTCTATGGCGTCGTCAATGGCCATGCCCTGCGACTGCAATGCCCTGATCGTCTCGACCAACTCCCAATCGCGGTCATGCGGCCATGTTACAGGCCGTCCTCCCTGCTTGTGAGCGGGTTTTACTTGAGCGGCCTCTGCAGCGAAAAACGCCAGCTCCTTATCGTCGAAGTGCTCCAATAGGTCGTCTCGAATGGGGAGAGGGTCAACGCGGTACGTCCCCATCAAGGCGGCTACGACCGCAGTCGTGCCTGTCAATTCGGAGCGTCGTGATTCTTCGTGTTGCTCAAAATCGCGCGCCATCCCCTCTGCAATTCGGAGGGCGTTCTTCCGCGCTGTGGGCTTGCGATCCATTGGCGTCAGTCCTTTCCGACATCAACCGGGACGCCGTCGCTTGAGACACCGCGCAGGAGCGTGCCACATCGGCCTGCGCTTTGCCATCAGAGAGTCGCTGGAGCGCTTTTCGCTTCGGCGGCGATAAAAGTGCGGCGCCGTCCAGACCTGCTCAGGGCCTATTTCGCGCCTGATAAGCGGGCTACAATGGAACAATGAGCCTGAAGCTAGTCTACGTTATTGTCGCTCTGCTCTTATGCGGCTACGTAGCTCTGCTTGTATATGGCTGACAACTTGGCATGGCGGGACGAGCGAACGCCGACCCTCAATAGTTTGTCCTCGCGAGACACGAAGGTGGCTTCGCGATACCGGTCTATCAGCGTGGGAATTCATTTGTTGGGGTTATTGCCACCCGTTTTTAGGCGATCCGGCAATGTCAGCCCGTGCAGCGCAGCCTATTGCAGCGATACATTTGCAACTGGACTTATAATCCGCTTGCAGTCGGCGATCCCCTCGTTGGGTGACGCTGCGGGCGACGATCGGAAGAATGCCGGGGCGGAAAGAACACCGGCAAGAGCGAAAGCTGTGATTAGTAACTTCATCATGGCGCACCTCTGTGCTGCTGACCACCGGTAATTGTCCCAGGCCACGCCGGGGGTTTTACAAGTTGGCCACTCAAACGGTCTCCAAGGTTCAACACCCTGTCCTGGGGGACAACTGACCGCCTTTGCCAAAGTCGCGCCGCATCTCGGGCACGAGACCGACCACCCGGCTGTGATGGCCGTCACAGAATGTTGGATTGTCGGGGCGAAAATCGCCTCGGCAAAATCGGGAGGCAACTCTCTCGATGCCGAACCGCTCGTCAGATCCCGAAGTCACACCATTAGCTGATCTTCTGCGGGGAAATCGCCGACGGGCTGTCAGATCCGAAGCGAACGCCGGCAAAAGTTGAGAAGGGGCAAAGCAATCCCGTATTCGACGTTTCTGTGATGGCCATCACTTCGCCAGGAAGGTCTCGGTGCGAACCTCGCCGTACTGCTCCTGCGGCCTACGCAGATAGGCCGCCGAGGGAGTACATGAAATCGGGAGAAGAACGATGTCAGGAAGTCCCAAAAAATTCGGCGTGAATTTGGCATGCGTCGTCTTGGCCGCTGGTCTGGCCTTGCCGGCCAGCCTCGGGCTCGCGCTTGCCGCGGAGCAACCTTCGGCGCAGCAGATCATCAAAGCACTGAAGCCTACGAGGGTCACTCGCGGCCTCTCGACATCGCCGGCCGACACCGCTCGCGCCACCGAGGAAGCGCGTTTCATCGATACTTTGCGCAACCGGCCGACCAGGTCGCTCACGACCGCCGAACGCACTCAGATCGCAACGATTACCGACAACAGGCCGAGAATCGACCTCGAGATCAATTTCGAGTTCAACTCAGCCACCATCGGGACGAAAGCGGCGCAAGCTCTTACGGATCTTGGCCAAGCGCTCACGAGCGATGACCTGAAGGGTCGCAGCTTTTTCGTCAACGGGTACACGGACGCCAAGGGCGACGACCTCTACAATCAGGACCTGTCGGACCGTCGCGCGGACGCGGTAAAGCGGTTCCTGGCGGAAAAATACGGGATCGAAGCGACCAAACTGCTGACGGTCGGGTACGGCAAGACTCGGCTGAAAAATGCGTCCGATCCGTATGCAGCTGAGAATCGCCGCGTGCAGATTGTCAACCTCGACGACAAGTAACGGCCAAGCAGCAGGCAGTCAGCGGCGGCTGTCTACCGCCAAGAGATATCAGCGCAGATGCCGCCAAGAGGCATCAGCGCAGATATTCGGCGTTGGCCACAGCGTCCAGGTCGACCGGGAGGCGGGGATTCAGGCATTGGCCCAGTCACGTGGCGCTCAGTCTCGAGCGTCGCGGCGGATCCTCGATCCGTAAAGAGTTGGATTCGCCGGGGCGGCTAAACTCTTGGTTTCGGTCACCTCCGTGCTAGACTTTATCGCGATCAACTCCAGGGAGTCTGCGTGCAGACGACACTGCTCGGTGTTGCGATCGTAATCATCCTGGCGCTGGTTACGGCGCTAGTGGGACCCGTATTGATCGATTGGTCACGCTATCGCGGCCAGTTCGAGGCACGCTCGGCCCAGATTATCGGGCTGGAATTTCGCATCAACGGTCACATCGATGCCCGCCTGCTGCCCACCCCCACCGTGATACTCCACGACGTCGAGTTCGGTCACAACGGCAGCACAGTGCGCGCGCGCGCCTTGCGCGTCGAATACGCTCTCGGCGCCTTGATGCGCGGTGAGTGGCGCATAGAGGACGCTTGGCTCGAGGGACCCGAGTTCGAGTTCGGATTGGACGCGGCCGGCCGCACGCTCTGGCCGTTTCCGTTGGACGGCGGCTTCACTCCTCGGGAACTTTCGATCCGGCAGATCATCATCACCGATGGCCGCGCTACATTCGTCAACGGTGCCAGCGGCTCGCGCGTTGCCCTCGACGAATTCGAGTTCACGGGCGCCCTTCGCTCGATGGTCGGACCGGTCAAGGGCGAGGGTGCCTTCGTGACCGCAGGCCATCGCTACCCCTTTCGGATCAGCCTGAGCCGTGTCGCCAATGAGAGCCCCGCCCAGCTTCACTTCAATATCGATCCGGGCGAAGGACAAATAAAGGCCGACGTCAATCTATCGATCTCGATCGAACGTCAGATGCCTCGTTTCGAAGGGACCATTGTGCTTGCTCGCTCGGTCGGCAGCACTCCTGATGGAGACGCTTTCAACGCGCCGTGGCAGCTTACCTCGCGAGTCAAGGGCGACAGTTTGGCTGCGGCGCTCGAGCAGATCGAACTCGAGCTTGGGGGGGATCGTGCCATCAAGCTGCGCGGCAGCGCCAAACTGACCTTCGGCAGCCAACCGCATCTCGACGCGACGTTGTCTGCACCGCAACTCGATCTCGACCGGGTGCTGTCCTTGCCGCAGGAAACTCGACCTCGGCCGCTCGCCGCCATCAAGAAGCTGGCCAGCTCATTCTCCCCTGCGCAGCGGCTGCCGGTTCCCGTAAAGTTGGGCCTCGGCATCGAGATGCTTACCCTAGCCGGCGGCACGCTCCAGCGCGTGCGCAGTGAATTGAGAGCCGACGGGGAAACCTGGCATATCGACAAGCTCGACCTGCGCGCTCCCGGCCTCACTCAGGTGGGGCTCAGCGGCCGTTTCGACGCAAAATCCAAGGGGTCGGCGTTTACGGGAACGGCCAAGATCGATTGTGGCGATCCGCGGGCGTTTGCTGCCTGGCTGACCGACCGGGCCGATCTACAGGCGATTGTTCCCGGTTCATTTCGCGTGAGCGGCGATCTCTCACTAGGCAGCGAGACCATCGCCATCGACCAGCTCAACGCGGAGATCGATCGCATGACGGTCCTCGGAAGCTTCGCCTATTCCTGGACCAGCAACGACCGGCCAGCACGCCTGGACGCAACGTTGACGGCGCCCGAGATTAATATCGACCGCGTTCATGCGGTCGCCAAGGCGATCGCGGGCGACACCGAATTCGATTGGCCGCGCGCAGGCTCCCTGTCGTTGAAGATCGGTCGGACTTCGGTCGGTGGAATCGAGGTGAAGCAATCCGACGTGAGGATGCGGATCGATAACGACGGGCTCGACATTGATCAGCTGGCCATCGCGGATTTCAGCGGTATCTGCATTGGCTGCCAAAGGGCGCATCGATACCAGGGCGCAATCGCCACGCGGCGCAGTTACATTCGACCTCGATGCGAGCTCACTTCAAGGCGTGACGGCACTGGTCGAGAAATTCGCCCCGCAGGTGGCGGACGGGTTTCGCCATTTGGCCATACACGCGACCCCGGTCGCACTGCGCGGGTCGCTCACGCTGCAGCCCGACCCGCCCAGTGGCACAGGCACCCATACAATAGCGAATTTTAAGATCGACGGCCGTGCGGGGAGCGTCCTCGTCGCGCTGCAAGGAAATACCGGCGTCGTGAATGATGCGTTCAAGGTCGACGATCTCACGACGTTGGGCGCCGCCCAGGTAAACATCTCAGGGCGTCTCGACGCGGATGACGGTGAGGCTCTGATCAATCTGATCGGTCTTAAACACCTCATCGTCGCGGACCGCCGACCGGGACGACTGAGTATCACGGCAAAGGGGCCGCTCGACGGCGAGCTTGCGATCGATGGTCAACTCGCGGTGGGTACGCTCGACATTTCGGCAACGGGCAAGGTCCGCGGCTCCCAGCAGACGAGTCCAAGTGCAGCGCTGGAAATCAAGATCGCCAATGCCAACCTCCGGTCGCCGCGCCCTCCAGCGCCGGGGCACCCCGATGGGCTGTTGCCGACGTCAGTGAGTTTCGGGATCGCGATGACCGAAGGCACAGTACGCTTGAACGACGCGAGGGGAACAGTCGCGGGTGCGACCATCGGCGGCTGGCTCACCATCGACACACAGCAGCAGCCGATCCGCTTCGATGGCAACTTGGAGTTAGGCTCGGTAGATCTGTGGGCAGTGATCGGCGCGGCGATCGGTATACCGGAGACCGAACCGAGCAAAGCTCCCGATCGGCTTTGGCAGTCCGGGCCCTTCAAGCAAAGCGTGCATGGCGCCACCGGCCAAGTCACGGTGGCGGCGACGCGCGTCGCGTTAACCCCGAAGTTGGGCGCCCGCGACTTCCAGGGGAGGTTGTACGTCGGCGAGACGCAGCTCGCATTGCAGGTGATCGATGCAAGCGTTGCCGGCGGGCGCGTCGCCGGCGAACTGGTTCTGCTGCGCGAGGGCGCCGGCCTGATTGCGCGCAGCCGTATCAAGTTGACCGATGCCGACGCCGCCGAACTGCTCCCCGGGGATGGGAAGGTTTCCGGCCGGCTCGCGCTCGAAATTGCGGCCGAAGGGACCGGACTGAGCCCGATCGCGCTGATCGGCGCTCTGGAAGGCAGAGGCAGGATTACACTCACGAACGGGCGGTTGGCGCGGCTCAACCCAGCAGCATTCAATATTTTGATCAGCGCCGCGGATCGAGGCATGCCGATCGATGCCGCAAGGGTAAGGGACAGGATGGAATCAGCGCTCGCCAGCGGCGACCTCGCCATCCGGCGCGCCGAAGCCGGGATCAGCATCGAGGGCGGCCAGGCACGAATGCTGAGCAATCCCGTGTTGGGAACGCCGGACGTCGATCTTGCCGTGAATGGACTCGTCAACCTGGCCGACGGAGGCATCGATGCGCGGCTGACTTTATCGGCAATCCCCGGCGCCGGCGTCCCGATGAATACCTCACCGGAAATCGTTGTTGCGCTAAGGGGACCTGTCGATGCCCCCGTGCGCACGATTGACGTCAGCGCGTTCGCAAATTGGCTAGCCTTGCGCGCAATCGAGCAACAGTCCCAGAAACTGGATAGGTTGCAACGTCGCGAACCCGCACCAGGCGCCCCCACAACCAGTGTCCCCCTGCCCGCCGTTCAGCAGCCGTGACAAGCTCAAGGCCGTTCGGCATTTGCGTAGAACGCGCTTATCGCCTCCTGACTGGCGGCGTCGTGGATTCTTGTAACCCATCTGCGCGGAGCAGAACAAGCGGCCGCTCGATTTTCAGCCCCACGCGGCCTGCAGTCTCGGGAGTGGCTGGAGTCTCCGGAGCCGCACTGCCTGACTCGGTCTATGCCGCGGACTGCGTGTTTCGAAAGCGGGTTTCAGAACCCGACTTATTGGGGCGCGGCGGGAGTTGCAATCTCTCGAACGCGATCTCCATCTCGAACAAATGCCCCAGCACGCGGAACGACCATTTCGCCTTCGGCGATTCCTTCGCGGATCTCCGCTTGTCCTGCGGCGAGCAGACCAACGGTGACTGGTCGGGTTTCGATGCGGCCATTGCGAACCGTCTGCACGATGGTGCCGGCAGGACCGTACAGAATCGCTGAAAACGGAATGGCCGCGCCGCACCGTCTGGCAATCTCGATCGTCGCGCGGCCAAATGCGCCGACGCGTAGCCGCGGATCGCGACCGATGAAGAGACGGATTTCGCCAAGTTGCGTTGTTGGATTGATCGCCGTCGAGATATGCCGCACCATACCTTTCAATGCGCCCACGCCGACAATCTCGACCTTTGCAGATTGATTGGGCTTAAGTCTGGCAAGAGTCTTGATCGGCGTCTCCGCCAATAATTCCATCTCTCCGCTCGTCGCAATCCGAAACAACGGCTCTCCCCTGGCGGACGCAAGCGCTCCAACGGCTGCAGCCCTGGAGCTGATAATCCCCGCCGCAGGAGCCTGCACGTTTGCTCCGCTGCCCTGCTGCCCCTCCGGTAAGGTTAGACGAGCCAGTACCTGTCCGGAAACGACGGTGTCTCCGGCCTCGACGAGCACCTGTGAGACCTGCAAACCCTCCCGGTCCGGCCTGACGAGTATTTCATCTCTTGGGGTGATCACTCCCGTCACCTGAAGCGTGTCGGCGAAGCACATGTTCTTCGCCTTGACGACTGTCACCACCATGTCGACAGGGGTGCCCGCATCACTTCGCTCTGCGGCCAGGCGATGGAATTGCGCAGAAAGCCGCCGCAACAACAGCAACAGCAACAGCAGCGGCGAACCTCGCCAGCAACTCCCGCTGGAGCGCATCGCGCACTGGGTGCGAACCAGTCCGCCGGCCGGCAAAGCGCCCGGCAAAACCAGGCCCGGCCAGCGGCGACATCATGGGGCAGCCGGCTCTACGATCAACCAAGCCGCCGAGCCTGCCTTTGCAAAATCTGACCGTCACCATCGAATATCGACCCAATTTCAGCGCTGCCCCAATTGAGCCCCGTCAACGGGCCTGACCTTGTCACCATGGCGTAGTGAGCTGCCGGCATCGGCCACGACCATTTCGCCTTCACGGAGCCCGCTGCGAATTTCAGTGTGAGTATCGGAATGAAGTCCGACCTGAACCAGCCGCTTCTCGATCGTGTTGTCACGTACGATCTGAACACTCGTTCCCTCGGTCCGGTGGTACACCGCTGTGCGCGGAACCGACACGCCGCAGCTTCGGTTAGCGTCAATCGTAGCGCTGGCAAACATTCCGACGCGAAGCGCAGGGTCACGCTCCAACGAAAGTCTGGCTCGGCCGAGTTGCCTCCTTCGATCGATGACGGCTGGGACCAGTCGAACCCGCCCCAACAGCACGCCCTTATCGCCTATTTCGATACGTGCCGTTTGGCCCACGACCAGTGAAGGTACATGGATGGTCGGCACCTCGACCTCAAGTTCGATTTCGTTGCCGACAGCGATGCGAAACAGCGGCTCGGCCGCCATCGGAGATGGCGTTGCTCCGACCACCGCCGTGCTTCGCGTGATGACCCCAGCAGCGGGCGCGCGCAAGTTGGTGAGGCTGGTTTTTCCGCCGGTGGGATCCGGACCTTCCGTGGACTGGCGCGTCAATCGGACGAGCGTCTGGTCGAGTGTCACCCGGTCCCCCTCGCCTACCAGAACTTCCGAGATCTTCATTCCCGGCGCATCGAGTGTCACAACAGCTTCGTTACTCGCGACAAAAAAGCCGGTGACGCGAATGGATGCAGTGAAGCAGGCACTCGTTGAGCGAACCACAACCACGGCTACAGACGCCTGCGGGTCGTCGGCCGGAGATTTGGTCTCGGCGCGCCCCGGCGACATCGCAGCCCAACTTGCCGCAGCGATGAGGATCGTGCCTATCGAGGTGACTATCACCGAAACGAAAGCCTTCGTAACAGACACCCGAGATCCTCCTTCACTCTGCCCCATCGTGGACACAGCGACTATAGACCACGCGGCTGTCGATGGAACTGTGGCAACTCGCGCACGATCCTAAATCCGTTGCGACGTACCGCACATCCAGGTCGCATCCAAGCGCGCCATTGAGCGCAGATACTTGTCCGACAGCCGAATATGCGGCCGCGCAATGTACGGTTCCCAATTTGACCGAGGTCCCATGCTCAGCCATTCTTTGGAGCACGGCGGTAGGATAATTGTCATTCCGGTAATGTTCAACCACTCGCGGCGGCGCCTGACCGGAGGACCGCCCTCCCGGGGATAGAATTCCCCTGGCGGCCGGGCCACGACGTCTTACCGTTGCGGGGGCGCCCCGCGGGCTGGTCCAAAACCGCCGTTTTGCTCAGCCCGACTTCGCGGGCTCCGGCGCTGCGGTAAGACCCTGGTGCGGGGGACCGCTGTCAGGCGCCGGATGGCTATCGGCCATAGCCGGAGCGCTCGCTGCATCGCCCGACACTGGCTCATCGGCCTTTCCGATGAAGCGCCCAAAGATGCGCCACAGGATCCGCCCGAAATCATCCATAATCGTGAAAAGGGCCGGTACGAAAAACAGGGACAGCAAGGTCGAGACAAGGAGCCCCCCGATAACTGCGATCGCCATCGGTGACCGGAACTCTCCGCCGGCCCCCCATGCCAAGGCGCTCGGAACCATTCCGGCGACCATCGCGAGGGTCGTCATGATGATGGGGCGAGCGCGCTTCTTACCCGCGTCCATGATTGCCGCGGTACGCTCCATGCCGGCATGCATCCCCTCGAGCGCAAAATCGAGCAGCATGATAGCGTTCTTGGTGACGATGCCCATGAGCATCAGGAAGCCGATGACCACCGGCAGGGTGATGGGCAGGGACAATATGAGCAGCCCCGCGATCGCGCCCGTAATCGACAATGGGAGCGACAACAGGATGGTGAACGGATGCAGCAGGCTAGCGAACAGGATTGCAAGCACGATATAGACCGACATCAGGCCATTGCGCATCGCCCCGCCGAATTCCTCGAACAGCTCACCTTGCAGCTCTACGTCGCCGCCGCCGCTGACCGAGATCCCAGGCGGAAGGCCTTTCATGACCTGCAGTGCATTAATGGCTGCTAGAGCCTTGCTGAGCGCGACGCCGTTGGCGAGGTCCGCCTCAACGCTGGCCTGCCGCTGGCGGTCGTATCGGACGATACTGGTCGGACCTTCCCCGAAGCTTATGTCCGCAAGCGCGATGAGCGGTATGCCGATGCCGCGCTGGGACGGGACGCGCAGCTGTTCGAGCACTTGTAGGTCGGCGCGCGCATTTTCCTCGAGCAGGACCCGGATCGGGACTGTCCGATCTCCGGCGTCGAACTTTGCAAGCGCGGGCCCGACATCACCGATGGTTGCTACCCGTATCGTCTCCGACAGGCTCTCGGTCGATACGCCCAATCGCACGGCTAATTCCCGGCGGGGGTAGATCCTCAGCTCCGGCCGATTGAGCGCAGCGCTCGAGACGACATTCGTCAACCAGGGAAAGTCGCCGCATTTGACCGGCGAGCTCGGCTGCTACGTTCGCGACCGTGGCATTATCCTGGCCGGTCACGATCAATTTCACGTTTCGTTGGCCATTGTCGTCGAGGAACCAGTACCGGACATCCGGAATGTCCGACAAATCCCGCGCGATTGCCTGCTCGAGCTGCTGCTGGGAGAGCGATCGCTTCGATGGCGGCACGTAGTTGATCGTCAGCGCGGCCTTGCCGACCCCGACGGTACCCGGCGGGATTCGGCCGCCGTCGACAAAAACGCTCTCCACGTCCGCCCGGCTGCGCAAGCGCTTGGTAATCGCGTCAGTCACCGACTCGGTATCCCCGAGCTGGGAACCGGGCGGCAGATCGAGAGCAAGGACCGACCGCGAGCTGTCCGAAGGCGGCATGAAACCCGACGGCAGGAAACGCTGGCTTGCCACTATCGCTGCAACGAACAGGATCAAGCCAAGGGCGACCGTGATGAACCGGTACCGAACCGACCAGACCAAGACCCTTGTGTAAATGCGCGCTATGCGTCCGTCGGCCTTCTCTTCGTGCCGAAGCGGCTTTAGGAAATAGGCCGCGAGCATCGGTGTTATCAGTCGCGCTACGAGCAAGGAAAACAGTACCTGCACCGACACGGTGATCCCAAATTGCTTGAAGAACTGGCCCGGGATGGAGGTCAAGAAGCTCGCGGGCAGGAACACGGCAACGATGGCCAAGCTGATGGCGACGACCGCCAAGCCTATTTCATCGGATGCCTCGAGCGCCGCCTGATACGGCGACTTGCCCATGTGGATGTGACGGACGATATTTTCAATCTCGACAATGGCGTCGTCGACGAGAATACCGACGCTGAGCGTGATCGCCAGCAAACTCACGATGTTCAGCGAAAACCCGAGGAGGTTCATCACCCAGAAAGCCGGAAGGATCGACAACGGCAGCGTAATTGCCGCTATGACGGTAGACCTCCAGTCGCGCAAGAACAGGAATACCACGATCACTGCCAGAATAGCGCCTTCATACAGCGTATGCATTGCCGCATCGTAGTTGCCGAGCGTGTAGGTCACGGAGGTGTCGATCAGCTTGAGCTCCACGTCCGGATTTTCCGCCTTAATGGTTGCAATGCGGGCAGCGACGGCATCCGCGACAACCACGTCGCTTGCGCCTTTCGCCCGCACAATGCTCACGCCCACAACCGGGGTGGCGTTGAAGCGTGCAAAGGTGCTTGGCTCGGCGATCGAGTCGGTGACCAGTCCCAAATCATCCAACCTCACTTCGCCCCCGGCCGGTAAGCCAATTCTTGTCCCGGCGAGATCGGCGAGCGTCTTGGCTCCGGCAAGGGTACGAATCGCTTGATCGCGTCCGCCGACCTCAGAGCGTCCACCGTCGAGATCGACGTTGCTGCCGCGAAGCTGCCGGCTGACATCGAGCGGGGTCAGCCCAACGCCCTGCAGTCGAACCGGATCCAGCCCCACTCGAATCTCGCGCTCGACGCTGCCAATGCGCTCGACGCTTCCGACGCCACGGATGCCTTGCAGTGCGCGAATCACCACGTCTTCAACGAACCACGAGAGCTGTTCGGGTGTCTTACCGGGTGCTATCGCGACGTAAGTGAGAATCGGCAAGCCGACGATGTCGATGCGCTGAATCATCGGCTCGTCGATCCCGCGCGGAAGATCGGCCCGGATGCGCGTCACTGCGTCCTTCACATCGTTGAGCGCACGATCGGTGTCGGTTCCGAACCGGAATGTGATCAACGTGCTCGCACGGCCGGCGACGATCGAGGAGTTGATGTGGTGAGCACCTGCCACGCCGGCGACGGCGTCCTCCACTTTCTTCGTGACCTGCGCTTCGAGCTCGGCCGGCGCCGCCCCGTACTGTGTGGTCAGGACCAAGATGACCGGAACGTCCACATTGGGCATGCGGGTGATGGGCATCTTGAGGAAGTTGATGTAACCAAGCGCGACAAGCGCCAAAGCCAACACGATGGGAGGGATCGGATGCCGTATCGACCATGCCGAAATGTTGACAGCCATAGGCGTCATTCTCCCGCTTCATTTGACCGGTCGGCAGAAAACAACCCGATCCGAAAGCCCGCACAATTCATGGCCGCCATCTGACCTGCCTGGGTGACGCAATCTCCGAGCAAGCCCGAGGCTGATGAACGCGGCTCAACCGTCGCACCGGCAAACTCCGTCGCGGAAGTCGACGACCGACTTCGACCGACCTCAACTCGAGAGTTCCTTCGAGTGAAATCGATAGATTGCTCGCCGCCCCTAAGATTTGCCCCCCGGCATCCGGCAAAGGTACGCACCCTAGGCCCTTATATCTAGCAGAAATACGACTTGAGCCTTGATTTTCCGACGTGCACCTCCTTGAGGCAATACCCATCATTGCCGCATGAGCCGGCTCTGAAGCCACGTTTGAATTTGGTTTCAAATCATGGATAGATGGCGATCCTTCAGGAGGACCGAGCCGATGGTAGAGGATGTCGACACATCGCGATGCGCGGCCCCGGCCCGGGCGGTCATTTGCAAGAGTTGCAGATGAATGTTCGTCACGCACTACTGACCTGGCGCGGAGCAGCGAAGACTGGCGAGCCGACGGAGAGCGGCCGATCGCACGTCGTCCAACCCATGCCGCGTCGAAAGATTTCGCATTCGATTGGCGCTGTGACCCTGCCCCGGGCGCGGCGGGTTCACTTCAAGCCCGGGGCTATCCGGCCTATCGGCAGGCTGCTCGTCTGGCTGCGATTGATCCTCCGGTTCTACTTCGGCAACCTTGTCGATCTGGTGCGGGGTCGCAGCAGCGAAGATCGTCGCGCCGCACGACTACGAGTGGCGTTCGAAGACGCCGGCCCGACCTTCGCAAAGCTGGGACAGCAACTGTCGATGCGTGCCGACATGCTGCCCTACGCCTACTGCGCCGAACTCGCCAAGATGCTCGACCAGGCTCCCTCCTTTCCGACCGACGAAGCGATTGCGATTATCGAACGCAGCACCAAGAAGCCACTCGCCGACGTATTCGAGATCTTCGATCCGGTGCCGATCGGCGCCGCATCGCTGGCTTGCGTGTACCAGGCAAAATTGAGGACCGGCCAACGTGTGGCGGTGAAGGTGCGACGACCCGGGATTGGGCCACTGATTGCAGCTGACCTAAAGGCGATGGACTGGATCTTGATGCTGGCAGAGACGCTCACCATCATAGCGCCGGGCATTACCCGGCAATTCCGTGACGACTTCGAGACTATTCTGTTCGACGAGCTGAACTTCCGGACCGAGGCCCGTTATACCGATCTATTCCGTCGGCGCGCGGCCAAGCGCAAGAAGGGGGTCACCGCGCCACTCGTCCATTTCGAGTACTGCAGCGAAGAAGTGATGGTGAGCGAGTTTGTCTCGGGGATTTGGATGTGGGAGCTGATCGCCGCTGTCGACAACAACGACCACGAATTCCTGGCGCGGGCACGCAGCATTGGCATCGAGCCCAAGTCGCTGGCACGCAAGCTCGTGTTGATCTCGCAGCGCGAGGTGCAGGAAGAGCTGTTCTTCCACGCCGACCCCCATCCGGCAAATCTCGTGGTCATGCCCAATAACGGCATTTGCTATATCGACTTCGGAGCCATCGGCCGTTTTTCGACGCAAACTCGAAAATTGCTTCGCGAGTTCCAGCACCACATGATCAAGGGTGACATTGGGCGGATGGTCAACACCGCGCTAAGTCTGATCGGACCGCTGCCTCCCATGGATGTGGAGAGGATTCGCGTCGAAATGGAGAGGCTATATGCCGAAGGCGTATATGCCATGAACAGCAAAGACGCGGAATGGTGGGAGCGAAGCACGGCGCAAGGTTGGCTTCGCTTCATGGAGATCGCGCGCCAATTCAATATGCCCGCAAGCTTCGAGACGATACAATTGTTCAGGACGACTTTTGCGTATGACGCCGTCATCGTCCGGCTGAACAAGGACATCGATGTTACCAAGCAGTGGCAGGCGTATTTCAGAGAACGCGCCAGAGAGGCGAAACAACGCGTGAAAACGAGCCTGAAACAGAGGCTCCGCGGCCCCACCGACATGGACTATCTGCAAATGGAGGAATTCGCCGATACGGTAACGCAGCTCGGCTTTCAGTTGCAGCGAAGCATCGAGAATCCAATCATTCATTTCAGGAACATCGTGGGAAAGATGGCATATATTGCATCCCTCTTTCTCAAGGTCGGCTATCTGGTCGGCGTGGTGGTCGGCATCGGCCTGATCGCAGATTGGGTTTCGCGGAGGTGGTTTGGTCGCGCTATCGACTGGACCACGATCCTGGAGCACGCGACCACCTTCGGCTGGGTTCAGTTGGTCCTGATTGTGGTCCTTTTGGTCATCATTCGCAGGATCGTGATCCGCTTGGGCCTGCCCGACACAAGGCTCGGACCTGACCGGTGACCGCACAATACGACACTGCATAAAATGCGAGCACGAAAACCCGGGAGCGCTTTTAAACCCGGGGGCGCTCTTCCGGCCTCGAAGCAAGGTCCGCGACCGCGCCGACTGCGGACGGCCCGCAATGACTACGGCGAGCCCGCAACCCTGATTCCCGAGAATGCTCCGTTGCCGAACATGCCGCAATGATATATGGTCATTGGGCTATTGTGACCTAGGACTTGAAAGTCGGCAGCCGCTGCAGGAATCTGCAGTAAGCAATCTCGATGTATAGGGATCTCGTTGCCATGTTAGACATGTTCGTCTCGCATGTGGGTTGCCGGACGCACGCGGATGGTGGCAGGCGGCGATCGGGTTACTGAATATTCACCCCACGCGAGGGAAATACGTCATGGACAGACTGGTCAGACGTGTCACGGTCATTCAAGGCACCGGCGAACATCGTCAAGCGAACGTCGTCTACAAGAGCGAAGACGAGGACGATGACGATAACGGCATGCCGCGCCCCAGGCGGTTGGAACGGGCCGTAAGGCACATGCTGAAGGCGCAGGTGATTGCCGCACAAGAGGCGTATCAACGCCATCTCAACTCTGTCGATAAGGGCGGAAGTTCTTGGATGTACGAGGCTCCAGGCAATTTCATGAAGGCACGGCGAAAAGCCATCAAGGAAATGCGCAAGGCGTCGCCCTTCAAGATGATGAGCTTCGAGGACGACGAAGACGAAGATGAAAAAGAAGGAGATTGATGATGGCAACCGCATCGTCGAGCGCGACAGAACAACGGGAGCCGAAGGAAGCTAGCAAGTCTCAGACCGTCGTCGTCGATTTCGACGAGCCTCAGTCCTCCGTGCTGGTCAAGCGCCTTCGTAAAGGCAAGGGAAAGCTGATGACGCGCGTTGAGCGGATCATCAATGAACTTGTCGCCAACGGCACCGTCAAGGCGACGGCACAGCCGGTCGTGATCGTACTACGCGAGATCCCGGCGCCATTCTGGCTCGCCGATGATGACGATGACGACGACTGAGCAGACGTTCTGCTCGCTTTAGCTTAGGCCCCATGCCCCCCTGTGCCCCACAGGGAGCAACTGGGGTGAGACTGCGCAAGCCCGCAGTTTGTTCTGCGTGTCGCAACCAACGCACAATTCGGTTCCGTGGATCGAATGGGGGCAGATCGAAGGGAGATGGGTGCTTGGCGCTCAGCATCAGCCCCATCTCACTCCGAAGGCCGCCGCAGTTGGTTTGTTAAGGAGGGTTGCGGATGATCAAGCCTGGACGGGCCCTGCGCCTTGCGAGGCTGACCAAATGCGATGAAAGGCCTCTGCTGATCGTCCCCCTGGATCACACCGTAACCGATGGGCCATTTACCGACGCACGCGGATACAACGAGTTATTGGGCACCCTCGCCGGGAACGGCGCCGACGCGATCGTGGTCCACAAGGGTCGCCTGGGGCTACTCCCCGAATCCGTATACGCAAGACTTTCCGTCATCGTTCATATCAGTGCTTCGACGAAGTACGCTGCGGACCCGACCTTCAAATATCAGGTCGGCGATGTAGAAGACTGTCTGCGAAGAGGCGCAGACGCTGTCAGCGTTCACGTCAACGTCGGCTCGCTCACAGAAGACCGACAACTGGGCATGATGGGCGAGGTAGCCGATGCGTGCGACCGCGTAGGCCTTCCGCTGATGGCGATGCTTTATCCTCGCGGCCCGGGCATCAAGGATCATCCTCCATTGGAGACTCTGCTTCACGCCGCTTCGTTGGCGGTCGATCTTGGAGCGGACATCGTGAAATTGCCGCTCGGTGGACATGTCAGCGAAATGAAGCGCGTCATCGATTCATGTCCAATTCCAGTGGTCGCGGCTGGAGGAAACCAAGTTTCAGATACCGAATTTGGCGCCTTCGTCGCTGACGTGATGAAAAGCGGCGCACGGGGACTCGCCGCCGGCCGCAATATCTTCAAGGCGGCAGACCCTGCGGCCAAGGTCCGCGAGGTCAGAAGTATCCTTCACGCGCATTATTCGGGCGGCCCCCAACAATCGACGGTGCCGATCGCCGCCTGGACGAGCGATGATCGAGATCAACAGGTAGACAGCGGCGGCACCCCCGGGCTGCAACCGGGGCAGCAGGAGAAAGTGTCGTGACGACTGCGTGGTTGGACCTGCGTAACTGCAACACTGACGCGATCGCCGACATCGTAAGCGCCGCCGCCGAGCATCGGATCGAAGCCGTGATTTCCAATCGCGGCATCGGCAATCGCCAAGACGGGACCCAGTGGGTTGCCTTTGACGAAGGCGATGGCTTCGGGGCCGAAGCATCGGGCGCCGACATATGTGTCCATGCCTACAATGGGAAAAACGGCGGTTTGCTGACGTCGCATAGCAAGAAGGCGGGCGTGCTGATCGATGTCGACAACAAACATCGATTGGACGAAGCCTGCGCGGCGGTCCGCGCCGGAATGCTGACCGTAATTCGATTCAAGGACCCGACGAAAATTCCCCTCGAGATCGTCATTGCCGCAGGGACCCGGCGCGGCGCAAAGATAATGACGTTCGTATCGGACCTGGACGAAGCGAGGGTCGTGGCGAGCGTGTTGGAATCGGGTCCGGACGGGGTGATTATGACACCGCGGTCAACGGACGACGTAGAAGCGCTCGGACGGCTTTGCAATCCGACGCGCGGACGTCTGGAACTGAAGCAGTTCTCGGTAACCGAAATCGCGAATGCGGGGACGGGCGATCGCGTATGCGTGGATACCTGCTCTAATTTTTACCTGGATGAGGGCCTCTTGACGGGCTCCTTCGGTGGCGCATTCCTGCTGAGCTGCAGCGAAACTCATCCGCTTCCGTACATGCCGACAAGGCCATTTCGCGTGAACGCCGGCGCTGTGAGTTCGTATATTCTGTCGTCCCTCGACCGGACCAACTATCTGAGCGAGTTGCGCCAAGGCGATACGGTGACGGCGGTCAGGGTGACCGGTGAGACTCGGCCGCTGGTGGTCGGTCGTGCAAAAATCGAGACCCGTCCGCTCCTTCTGGTGAAGGCACAAAGCCCGGACGGGGAGATGGCATCGATCATGCTGCAAAATGACTGGCACGTCCGCGTGCTCGGACCCGCCGGCATCGTTCACAACATCACAGAATTGAAACCCGGGTCGACAATTCTAGGATACACGGCTCCGCGCGCCCGACATGTGGGCATGCCCGTGGAGGAATACTGCTTGGAGCAATGAGATTGCTACCGAAACATCGCGACGAAACCGGCTCTCACCCGGAGATCTCCTAGCTAGTACCCCCGCCGGCTTCGCGTCACCAGCTCTCGCAATGCGTCATTCCGGTCAAGCCGTCAGCGGCGAGATCGGATTTCATAACACCGATCGCAATTAATGGATTCCGGGCTCGCTAAGTCTAGCCCGTGTTGCGCGTCCCTCAATCAACTCGCGGCTGAAAAGCCTAGCCGGCCCGCTACCTTGCCCAATTCCGCAATGGTCGTGGGCTCCAGCCGTCCGCAGAGATTCTCGCTCCGAAATCCGGACAGCGCGAGGATGATCGTTTCGGCGGCGCACGCCACCAGCACATTCCGCCGATTCGGCTCCTCCATAAGCCCCAACACCGATGGGTCCGGCGCCCGAACAAGGCCTCCGTCCACCCACCGCAAGTCGGACCTTTCCTCGCGGAGCCCCGATGCAACATTCAATGGCCGGGATACATCGCACACCATCGCGCCGTTCTGCAGATGGCGCGCCGAGATGAAAGGATGCACAGCACTCGTTGCGGTCAGCACAATATGCGCCCTGGGAAGATGCTGCTCGATGTCGGTCGTGACGGTTACGCCCGTGTTCGAATCCATGGGCCCGCTGACGAACCGCTCCGCAACTGAACCGGGGTGGAATTTGTGCCCTGAAGCGGCGCGCGATGCCACGTGCCGTTTGCAGTCCTCGGCAACGAGCCGCAGTCTTCCCAGACTGGTCTCGACCTGAGGATTGCCGATCAAGATCAGCTCGGCCACGCGTTCGGCGCAAAGCAGACTCAGCGCATGGCCGATCATCCCGGTCGCGCCGACGATCGCGACCCTGCAATTCTCAAGCGGAATGCCGTGCTTGGCGCAGGCCGCCTCCACGGCGCGCATCGCTGACCAGGCGGTATAGCTATTTCCACTGGTCACTCGCACTCCGGCGGGCGCCTGCACCGCCAGCCCACCGAGTGTTACAATCGAGGCGAAACCTGCGAGCCCGATCACCTCGGCGCCACGCTCCGCTCCGAGATCGACCGCCGCCTGAACGAGCCGCATCGCCTCATCCGGCGGCAACGCGACGATCTCCGACGCCAGATATGGCAGCGCGATCAACTCGCCGACAGCCGTCCGACCGTCGGCCGACTGAACGGAGAGTTCATCGAGCGGACTTGGCTTCATGAACTCCGTGATGCGCGATCTCAACGTTTCCAATTCCGTGTCGCCGAACGGCTTGACGGTTGGATCGAAACGCCGCAAGTCGTCGACGCTCAAAAGATGCGCAACGAATGCGAAACGCGCGGGCTGCTGCGTTGGGGTCGCCGATCGAGAGCGCGAATGTTGCCGCGCCCGCGCATTCAATTGCGGCGGCGTGCGACCACGGGCTCCACCCATGAGGTGCCCGAGCAGTTCGCCCGACTCCCCGCGCTGCAGTACGTCCAACAACCGTCTCAGTGCCCCGGTCAGATGATCACACAACGCGGCGTCGGCGATCAGAGGGGGTTCGATCCGGAGCACGGTGCCATGGGTGAACGAGGGAGCGATCCGGATGCGCTCGACGTTGAGCAGGTAGCTGACCACCATGTACAGCAGTAGCCCCTGCTCCTGCAGGAGCGAAATCAGGTTGTTCTGGCGCTCGGCGAGCTGGTCGAGGTCCAGTTCTATTCCCAGCATCAGTCCCCGCCCGCGAATCTCCTTGATCAGCAGCGGGTATTCGCTTTGGAGCTGTCGTAATTCCTCCTGCAGACGACCGCTAACCGTCGCCACCTGGCGCACCAATCGTTGGTCGTCCCTGGTCAACTCGCTGATCGCGGCCAATGCCGCCCGGCACGCAAGCGTGTTGCCCGCGAACGTGGAACCGTGCCGCAAGTCGAAGTGTTCGGTATAGGCTTCCGCGGTGTAGAGACACGCGCCGATCGGCATCAGGCCCCCGCCCAGCGCCTTGGCAAGTAGAAGGATGTCGGGAGTCACGCCCTCCTCTTCGCAGGCGAACAGCCTCCCGGTCCTGCCGAGCCCGGTCTGGACCTCGTCGACAATCAGCAGCACGCCGTATCGGCGGCACAGGTCGCGAACGGCGGCCAGATAGCCGGGTGGCGCGACACGAATCCCCGACTCTCCCTGAATGATTTCCACCAGAAAGGCGGCGAAGAAGTCGGGTCGCGCCTGCAGCGCCGCTTCGATCGCCCTCAGGTCGCCAAACGGCACCCAGTCAAACCCCGGCACCGGCGCTCCGAAACCACGCTGGAAAAATTCCGTATCGGTCGCCGACATGCCCGCCAGCGTAAGGCCATGAAAGCTGTTGCGTGCCGACAGGATGCCGTGCCCGGCCAGTGCGACAGCGGGCCAGCTTGATTGCGGCCTCGACCGACTCGGCGCCGCTGTTCGTGAACACAACATGCGCCAAACCAGGCGGAGCAATCGCCAGAAGCCGCTCGGCAAGTTCGCCCTGCGCCGGAGAAATCGACGTGATGGCAAGATTCGGCAGCCCCGCCTGCCACGTGCTTTCCAGCGCCTGCCATATCGATTTCGGGTTGTGCCCGAACGGAACGGCACCGAATTGCGCAATGCAGTCCGCGTAGCCAATTCCGTCTGCGTCGAACAGATAGCATCCCTCTCCGCGCACGAAGGTCTTGTCCATACCAAGGCGTTGATAGAGAAATCCCTTGTACGGCGCGACGTATCTTACATACGGATTTTGTTGCGCGGGGTCCCAATCTTTGACCGAGGCCAATGATATGATCTCGTCGAGAAAAGAACCGCGGCCTGCTTTTGATTCCGGTAAGTCGCCTCCGGACAGTGCAGCTGTCGTGCGGCCTTGGTCGCGCAGGCGCTCTGCGAGCAACGCGCGTTTCTGTGCCTTGCTGAGCCGATCCGCTTCGGCAGCAGGCATCAGAATTGCCCTTTAGGCTCGAGCAACTTCAAGTGGTGCTCGACTTCCTCGTCGGTCAGCTCGTCGATGCGTTCGAGAAGGCCCGCCGTGTCCACCTTGCCGAGCGGGATGTCGGTCACCTTGGTCGAGCTCTTGGAGCCCTCCCCGGCATTGCGTTCGAGCAGTCGCTCTGCAACGAACGCAGCCAAAGTATTGATGCTCTCGTTCTGCATCAATTTCACCAGCGGGACGTTCACGCCGAGATCGGTATTGATGCGGTTTCGGACTTCGACCGCAATCAGGGAGTCGATCCCGAGGTTCGGAAGCGACTTCTGCGTATCGATGCGGGACGGGACGCTTCCCATAGCCCGCGCCAAATGATCCCGAATGTAGGTCTCCACCAGTGATGGAAGGACGCCCGCTTCCGCTTCAAGTATGTCATGCACGCCCGAACTCACGCTCACGCGGCTCTCTTCAAGTCCGGTATCGCCGGCAAAAGCGGAGTACCGTGCCGAGGCGCGCATTCCTGTCGCTCTGAACAGGTTCCTCCAATCGACCTCCGCGACCCCGATCTGCACGGCATCGCCGGACATCAGCTTGTCGAGGGCGTCGAGCGTCTCGGACAGCGGCATCGCCTTGAGGCCCAGCCGCTCGAGCCGGTCGGTCATCTCCCGGCTCGCGGCCACATGGCCCACGTCACCAACGACCCCCCAGTCGATCGCCAGAGCCGGGAGCCCGCATGCCCTTCGGTAATGAGCCAGCGCACCAAGAAATGCGTTGCCCGCAACGTAGTTCGCCTGCCCTGCGTTGCCGACGATTGAGGCGAATGACGAGAACAGCACGAAAAAGTCCAATGGCATCTCTGCCGTCAGCGCGTGGAGATGCCAGGCGCCCATGATCTTGGGCGCCATCGCCTTCCACATCCGCTCCTCGGTGAGGTGCTCCATCGATGCGTCGTCCAAAACCATTGCGGCATGTATGATTCCGCGCAATGGCCCCATGCTGCGTTGAGTGGTGGCGATGACGTGCCGGACCTGTTCGAGATCGGTGACATCAGCCGGAAAGACCATCACCTCGACGCCGCTCCGACGCAGGCCATCCACGGCCGCCAGAGCCGACGGTGAGGGCGCGCTGCGCCCGACCAACGCCAAATGACGCGCGCCACGCCGTGCGAGGTGCTGGGCGACTGCCAATCCAAAACCGCCGAGACCTCCGGTGAGGAGGTAACTGGCATCGGGATCGATGGCGACGGACTGTTGCGGATCGCGCTCGACCCGCAGCCCCTGGCGATCCTGTATGGAGACGATCAGCTTGCCAATGTGCTTTGCCTGCGCCATTTCGCGAAATGCTTCAGCGAGACGCGCGACCGGGAAGGCGTGCAGCGGAAGCGGATGGAATTCTTTGTCCTCAAATCGGCCAAGCACGTCGCGTATCAGCGCGCGTGCGCGTTCTGGCCGCGCTACGCCTACGCTGAGCAGATCCACAACAAACATGGAGATGTTCTCGCGCAGCGGCCGCATGCCGATCTTGCGATTCTTGTAGATATCCGTCTTGCCGATTTCGATGAAACGTCCGAGCGGCCGCAGGATCGAGAGACTCTTGTCGATCGCATCGCCGGACAGCGAGTTCAGCACGATGTCGACCCCCTCGCCTTCCGTCAAATTCAGCACTTCGTCGGCGAAGGCGAGACTGCGCGAGTCCATGACATGCGACACTCCAAGCGCCGTGAGCAGCTCCCGCTTCTCGGGCGTGCCGGCAGTCGCAAAGACGACGGCGCCCGCCTTCAACGCCAATTGAACCGCCGCCAGTCCGACCCCACCGGTACCCGAATGGATCAGCACCCGCTCTCCGGGCTGCAGCTGGCCGATTGTATGAAGCGAGTAGAAGGCGGTGAGGACAGCGATGGGAATCGTCGCTGCCTGTTCGAACGTCAGGTGACTTGGCTTAGGTGCAGCGAATCGTGCATCCACGACGACGTGCGTCGCCAAACTGCCGCGCTGTATGGCAACCACCTCGTCGCCGACGGCAAAGTCCGAAACCTCATCGCCAACGGCGACCACGCGGCCGGCGCACTCCAGGCCAGGCAGGTTGCGAGTAGCGCCGTCCGCCGTCGCCTCTGGGGGAAGCAATCCCATGACCAGCATCAGGTCCATGAAATTGAGACCAGCCGCAACGACCTCGATCTCGATCTCATGAGGCTTGGGGACCGTGCGCCCGACACGGCGTGCACGCAGCGAATCAAGCATCCCCGGCCGCGACACTTCGATCCGAAATGCCTCCCGATCCCCCCCGGTTGCCGAATCCGCTCCATGCACCGTACCGACGGATACCGGCACCAGCCGGTGCACATACCTCAACTCGCCGACCAGGGCGATTTCATCCTCGGTTTCGGTCGCAGCATCTAGTTCTCGGGCGAGCGACTCGATCTCATCGCGAGAACCGGTGGCGAGATCAACCAGTCGACAATGCAAGTTCTGATATTCATTGATCGCGACCCTGCCCAACCCCCACAGCGGAGATTGCGCCACCTGAATCGTGGTGCCCCCGCCATCAACCGCCTGCGCCGAACGAGTCACGAGCCAGATGCCGTCGACGACGAGGCCGTCGGTCGCGGCGGCCGCCTGAATGAGCTGCAGCGCCCCGACGCAACCCAGATTTGCCGACGACGCAAGCGCATCGCTCGTCATAGCTTCGGTCGTTTCCGCATCGAGACTGCAGAGATGAACGATACCCGCCAGATGCGACGCCTGTCTGCCGACGCTCTCCATCAGAAGTCTGACGTCATCGAAATTTCCGGCGCGGATGCTGAATCTCGATGCATCGAAACGCCGGAACTCGGCGCCTTGCGTCACCTCGATGACGGCGTCTCCGCGTTCCCGCAACTTGACGCCGAGCTCCGCCCCGACGCTTGGGCAACCCGCGGCGCCTCGGTCGGCAATCAGCACCCAGGTCCGCGATTCTCCAAGCTCTTGCGGCGAGAGTGCCGGCGATGTCGCCAGTTGCGGACCGCATGCAACAATCACCGAATGCTGAGCACTGTCGGCCTCCGGACAATCGGCAATGCAGACCGTGCCGGTAAATCCGGCGTCCTGCAGCAAGCTCTTCCATGTTCCTTGTGAAACGCAGGGCTCGTCCTGCCGGACTTCGTCGTCGAAGAGCCACCAGCCTTTCAGTAATCCGAAGACCAGCGTAAGGCCGAGCCAGGGCCGCGTCAGCTCCACGATCGACACCATACCGCCGGAGCCGAGTAGCGACTTGATTTGGTCGAGCGTCTTGCGCAGGTCTTTCGTGGCATGCAGGACGTCGGATGCGATGATCAGGTCGAACGAATGCGGATCGAATCCTTGTTCGACGGGGTCACGCTCAATATCGAGCGTCCGGCATTTCAAGAACGGATACTGAGCAAACTTGTGCTGGGCGTGGGCCGTGAAGCGCGCGGAGATATCGGTGAACACGTATTCGGTGCAATGTTGCGGCAAGACTGGAAGGATAAAGCTGGTCGTTCCGCCGGTTCCGCCACCAATCTCCAGAATCCGCAACGCTCTTCCTTTTGGCAGACGTTGCACGATCTCAACGACCGCTTTCTGCACCAACAGATTATGGAGGCGAAAAGTCGGTGAATCCTGATAGAGAACCTCCGCACTGGTCAGCGCGCCTTCCGGGAAGATGAGATTAAGCGGATCGACCTCGCCCCGAAGCACCGCCGGCAGCTTCTCCCCACAAAGTCGCAGATGCCTCAGTTCGGTTTGACACTCCGGGAATTCGTCCCAAAGCGACTTCCAAAGGTGTTGAGGGTCCTGCGTCGAAGCAATGTCCTGTGGGGTCAGCTCCTTCAACATCAGGCGGAGCCACCGGTAGTATTGCGGCACGATACCTAATCGATCCGCAAGCTTCTCGGTCTGCAGCGCCCCATCCGCCGGTGTCCAGCCCATTTCGCGCAATGCGCGCACAATGTAGGCGGCCGCGGTTGCCCGCGACCGGCTTTGATACTCGTTCTGAAACTGAGCACGATTGAACCGCTGGTATAGGCTCTCGCCTTCCACCTGCAGGATGGAACCCAGCACCGCCGGCGAGGGGAGGTGATTCGAGTCCCGCCCAGCGCTGGTCGCTTCCCGAGGATCGAGCTTCCATCGATACTCGTAGAGAGTGTTGTCAAGTCTTTGCGGGCGGTGCCCACCTTGTCGGACGGTGATGCCCTGCACCTCAACGAGAGAGACGCCGGCCTCATCGACGACTTGCAGATCTACTTTCAGTTCCGTTGGACCAATGTTCGTCACGCGGGTATGGGCGAACATGCGGGTCGATGGCGCTGTACGAAAGCGGATGCGATTGATCTTCACCGGTACGAAGATTTCACCTTTCAGGTCCCGCTCGGTCCAGGGCGCAAAAACCGCCAACATCGTTTGCAAGCAGGCATCGAAAACCGCGGGATGCAATCGATAGTCGGAAAAATGCTGGCTCAGGGCGCTCGGGACATGGACCTCAGCCAGCATTTCCCTTTCGCCCAGCCATATTCGTTCCATCCCCTGGAACGTCGGACCATAGCGATATCCGGAGGTTGCAAATCGGCGGTAACACTCCTCCCGATCAAACGAAACGGGACAACGCTTCTGAACTTGTGCGAGATCGACCTCGCTTTCTTTCGATTCAGCGAGCTGCCTCACGCATCCGCGCGCGTGCATATCCCAGGAACCATCGGAAGCATCACAAACATACACTGCGAACTCGCTCGAGGCGGGATCGAGCTCCAGGCGAACGGAAGGGTGGACGGACTGATCAAGAAGCAGGAATTTTTGGAATTCGATGTCTTCCACGACGCAGGGAACTGGTCCGAAAATCTCTCGCGCCGCCGCGAGCGCCATTTCGACATATCCGGCACCCGGAAAAACGATTGAGTTGCCGATCTGATGATCCGCCAGATAACCCAAGTCCACCGAACCCAAGTCCGCTTCCCAGGACGGTTTGGGTGCCTCAAACTTAATTCCCAACAGCGGATGGACCGGTCGACTCACGCGGATGCGACGGTTCTGCTCCGACTTCGTGCCAATAGCTCTCCGCCTGAAACGGGTAGGTGGGCAGCTTGATCGCCGTCGTGCCGGCCGGGTACAGCTTGCGCCAATCGATCTCCGCACCAAGGGTATACAGGCGGCCGAGCGAGCCCAGCAGCGCCGCTCGCTCGCGATCCGCCCGGCGCAGCGAACCCAGCGTGAGCCCTTGCGTTGCCTTTGCGCTCAAACACGCGGCAATGTCGCGCCTGAGAACGGGATGTGCACCCATCTCCAGGAATACCCTGTGCCCCGATTTAATGACGCTTCCCAGCGTGTCGCTAAAGAGCACGGGCTCCCGGACATTCCGATACCAGTACCTCGCATCCAACTCATGCCCCACCAGCGCCGTGCCGGTCACCGTTGAGAAGAACGGCGTCGATGCCGGCCGCGGCCGGATATCGTGCAAGCACTCCAACAGTTCCTTTTCGAGTTGGTCCATCTTTGGACTGTGATAAGGCACGTCGACCTGCAAGACGCGGCTGAAGACATCCGCAGCATTGAGCGCCTTATCAATTTCGGCGAGGATCGCGGCATCGCCGGAAAGGGTGACCGAACGGGCACCGTTGATGGCGGCTATCGAAATGGCTCGCGGATGTTGTTCGACGAGGCGCGCGGCCTCCTCGCTGGACATCCCAATCGCCAGCATTGCCCCCTGCCCGGCCGCGCGGTGTTGCAGGCGGCTGCGATGAAAAACAACTCGAACAGCGTCCTCCAGCGAAAGCGCGCCGGCAATGTACGCCGCCGCCATTTCACCTGCGCTATGACCCAAGACCGCGGCGGGTTCGACGCCCCATGATCGCCATAGCGCCGCCAGCCCAACCTGCAGCGCAAAAATTGCTGGTTGCCCGAATTGGGTCCCTTGCAGCTGCGAACTCTGCTCGTCGGCTGTCAGCTTCTCCAGCAATGACCAGCCGGCGAGCGAGGCAAACAGGTCGCTCACCTCCTCGATGGCTCGGCGGTAAACCGGCTCTTCGGACAGCAGCTCGCGCCCCATTGCCCACCATTGCTGGCCCATGCCCGAGCACACGAAGACAGGCTGCAGCGGCATGTTGGACGCGCGACCACTCGAGCAGTTGGCGCGCTGTTCTTCTCGAAGATACCCCTCGATTTGATCCACGAGCTCGGCATGATCATGCGCGACGAGTGCAAGCCGGAAATCATGATGGGAACGCTTCATGCTTGCCGAGAAACAGATGTCGCGGAGAGCCTCGCGCTTCAAGCCACCCTGCTTGCGGAGCGCATTCAGATAAGACCGTGCCAGATCGGGCAACGCGGCTGCGCTGCGCGCCGAGATTGGCAGCACCCATGCACGACCCTCGGAGGGTTCGGCGCGAGCAGCACGATCGGCCCCGGGCGCCGCTTCCAGAATGACGTGTCCGTTCGTACCGCCGAAACCGAAGCCATTCACGCCGGCACGCGGCGGCTGCCCGTAGGTTTCGGGCCACGGCGCCAGTTGCTGCGCAACGTGCAATCGCAAATCGTCGAAGGCGATCTGCGGGTTCGGATTTTCAAAATGAATATTAGCCGGAATCCGGCGGTGTCGCAGACAGAGTGCCGTCTTGATGAGTCCCGCGATGCCTGCAGCCGCTTCCAGGTGACCCACATTGCTCTTGATCGAGCCGATCACGCAATGGTCCCCGCTCTTTCGGGCTTTGCCATAGACCGCCCCGAGCGCCGCGGCCTCGATGGGATCGCCTACCGGGGTTCCAGTCCCGTGAGCCTCCACGTATTGCACGGTCTCCGGCGGAATATCCGCCAGCCGCAAGGCGTCGACGATGTTTGCTTCTTGAGACACTTGGTTGGGAAGCGAGATGCCGGCGGTGCGGCCATCTTGGTTCACCGCTGTCGCGCGGATGACGGCGTAAATCGGATCGCCGTCGGCCAACGCACGCGCTAGTGGCTTGAGAATAACGACGCCGGCACCTTCACCGCGCACATATCCGTTGGCACGAGAATCGAAACTCTTGCAGCGACCGTCAGGCGAAAGCATGGAGGCTTTGGAGAATCCGATGGTGACCTCGGGCTGTACCAGCACATTCACCCCGCCCACGAATGCCAGTTCGCTCTCTCCATTCCAGATGCTGCGACAAGCCAAATGGGTGGCGACAAGCGACGACGAGCAAGCCGTGTCGACGGCGAGACTGGCCCCGACAAGATTGAAAAAATAGGAGATCCGGTTGGCGGCTATGCACAGCGCGGTACCGACATTGGTGTACGCGTCGATCGAGGCGCGCTCCTCCGATTTGACCTGCAGGAAGCTGTAATCCCAAGTGGAGATTCCGATGTAGACACTCGCCCGTCTGCCTGACAAAGAGGCCAGGGTCAGGCCGGCGTCCTCGACGGCCTGATAGGCGACCTCAAGCAGCAATCGTTGCTGGGGATCCGCGTGCGCGGCCTCTCGAGGGTTGATCCCGAAGAACTCCGCGTCAAATTCATCGATCTTATCCAGAAATCCGCCACGGCGCGTAATCATTCGCCCTGGCTGGGCAGGATCCGGATGATATAGTGCCGGCAAATGCCAGCGATCTTCGGGGACTTCGACGACGCCGTCGACGCCATCCACCAGCAGCTTCCACAAGTCGTCGGTGTTTCTTACCCCGCCAGGAAATCGACAACCAATACCAATTATTGCGATCGGTTCGACAGGATTCATGAGGCCTTCCGCCCTTTCAATCATGTAGAATGCAAGCCTGCAACGGCGACGTCAATCGCTTCTTCCTTGCCACAACGTGCGGGGGATTGTTGACGCTTGTTGGCAAAGCCGTCCCACGAAAAATGGGCACCTACTGCTTTTAAGTTGGACTGCTTGGAACCCAAGTTCCCGATGACAAATTTATTTCTTTTTGACATCGTCAGGGCCATTTGTCGTCACCCGACAACCAGTGGCCATCAATCCTCTGCTCAAACGAATGAGGGCAGCTGTTCAGGTCGAAAGGGCCTTGGCCAAGGCTCGAACCGTTGAAGCTTCGGACAGAAATAATTCCGGAAGCGGTTTGCCAGTGAGCCGCTGAATCTCCACAAGCAGGTCCATCGCAAGCAGCGAATTTCCACCCTTGCCGAAAAAATCATCATCAATGGACAGATTTTCGACCTTCAGAATCCTTTTCCAGATCAACAGCAGCTCCGCCTGCAAGCGCGCTTCCGACAGCACCGGCATATCGGAAGTGGTTTCGTGCTGTTGAATCCGGAACGCCGGGCGGGAAATTTGTTTTGGCGACCAGCCGAGAATGGAGATGCGACGCGGCACCCAATATGCCGCGAGTTGTTTGAGCTTCTGCCAAAATTGGAAATGCTGCACGTCCGGTGGCGCATCCCGCGGCACAGACTCCCGCGCGACGACCTCGTTCAACCGAGACCGCTGTACCTTGCCGGTGATTCCTCTGGGCAAACGATCGACGATAGAGATCCGACGAGGGACCTTGAACGTGGCGAGCTGCTCGCCGAGAAACGCGCGCAACTCGTCGGACGTAACCTTCGCGCCCGGCCGCAGAACGACCGCCGCGGCAACATCCTCACCTAAGCGCGCGTGCGGGACGGCATAAGCGGCGGCTTCCGCCACCGCCGGGTGGCGGACAAGCGCATGATCAATCTCGAGCGGCGCGATCTTCTCGGCGCCTCGATTGATGAGCTCCCTTTTGCGAGCGTGCAGCGATAGGAAGCCTTGTTCATCGAGGCTGCCGATATCGCCTGTCCGATACCAGCCGTCGACGAACACCAACTGGTTGAGTTCGGGTGCATTGAGATAGCCCGACATCACGCTCGGGCCCTTCACCAGTATTTCACCCTGCTCGCCCGCGGCTACCGGCCGTCCATCTTCGCCGACGATCTCGACGATATCGGGCCATGGAATGCCGCACGTGCCCGGCTTGCAGGGCCCCGGCGGCGGCAGGTTTGAGGAAATCTGCGCGGTCTCGCTGGAGCCGTAGTGCTCAAGGATCGGAATGCCCAGCACGCTCTGCAGACCTTCCTGCACATCCTTGGGAAGCCGGGCACCGGCAGACGAAGCAAGTCGTAGAGAATGCATGGTCCGCGCGTCGGGTCGCAACTGGGCTTTCTCGAGCACGGCGAGATGGAGGGTCGGGCCGGCCGAATACCATGTCGGTCGCAGGGTTCCGAACCATTCGGAAAGCTCTACGCTTAACGAATTGGCGGGAAATGCCACGCTGCCGCCCGTGAGCAGCGGCGGCAGCACCGTCGTCGTAAGGGCGTGGGAATAGTAAACCGGCGACACGTTCAAGCACCGGTCCTGCGGTGTCAGCCCAAACCAAGTCTGCACTCTCTTAGCTGAAGCCAGCACATTGCGATGGCTGAAGGGAACCAGATTCGATTCGCCGGTGGTGCCTGACGTGTGGAGAATGAACGCGGGCGCATCCGCATCAGGATCATCCAGTGGATACGCCGAACCGACACGGGGCGCCGAAAGGCGCAGGCCGAGCTTGCCAGGTTGCACGGGAGTCGCTTCGACAATAGGGAGGCCGAGCTTCTCCGCGACCTGCCGGACCGCCGCTCCGCCGCCATGAAGCACGATCACAGCGTTCGGACGGAGAACGAGCAAACATTTCTCGACTTCCGCGATGGTCAGCTTGGGATCGAGCGGGACCGCTGCGGCCGAGCAGGCAACGGTGGCGATAGTCCAAGCGGCCTCCGCACTATTGGCGATGCCGACTGCGATCCGAGCATCGCGATCGAACCCAGCCTGGCGCAAGCATGTGCGGACTTCGTTGATCTGCTGCTGCAGTTCTCGATAAGACAGGGGGGCGAATTCATTACCTACAATAGCCGGCTCTTGCGGACGAAGCTCGGCCTGGGTTCTGATCACCGCGCCGATCGTAGGCGACTCGGTCGCTTGATCGCCCTTATCGGAGGCGGCGGCCCGGCGATCGATCCGCGGCGGATCGGAGCGAGTGCGCTGACGCTCAACATCGTTCGCAGAAGCTTCTGCGCCAAGGTCGCTCATGCCAATACCCACCCAAAAGCTCGAACTCTGGCTCCAAAAAGCGCTCATGTCCGAATATTCACGCCTTAGGTCATTTTTTATGTCAGGAAATTTATCCCGGCCAATCGACCGGCGCAACCCGCGAGCAGGTTGTCGTAGCAAGTGACAGCAGCCGGATCGACCCTGACATCATCAACAAGGTGAGCATCAGGTAAGCACGAAGCTCCAACTCCGCGGCGTCGGCGGTGAAACCCCGCCAGGCGTCACGTGAACACCGATATAGAAATCGTCCGACACCGGCACGAAAAGGTTTGCCAGCAACGCCGCCTGCGGCATCATCGCACAACGCGGCGCGACCACGGCATGCACTCCGGTGTCGCGCAGAAGGTGGCAGAGATGGGCAACGAACCTCAGACGGTCATTGCCGGCGAGATTATCGTCGGCCCAGAGGTCCAACAACGCCGCGCGAACTGGATCTCGTCCCTGCATCATGAGCAGATGATAGTGCGCCAACCCCAACACGCGCCCCTCGCGCTCGAATACCAGGGTGCCGGACGTAGGATTCGACAACAGGTACGATAATTCTTCCGGCGGCCAGACGAGAGCAAAATCGACACCGGCCGAGGCCTTGTCGAGGATTTGAACGCACCGCTCCAGGTCACCGGCGCGGTAAGGTCGCACATGCGGATCATATCCATAAGGAATCGCACCGAGCAACGGACCGAGCGCGCGACTGGCCATCCGTTCCCAGGCCCGGATGCCCGACTGCGCCATGACCTGTGGCGACAAAAACTTGGCTAAGTAACTCCCTCGAAACAGGAAGCGGAAGTTCTCCAGAAACGTCTCTGCGTATTTTGTCCAGAAGCGGTAGGAAGCCGACGTCGCATCGCCGAGGACCATTCCGGTGGTTATTGCAATTCCGCGTTCCTCATTGCATCGACGAAGGTGCTGAACGAGAGGCAATGCAACGCGACGATGATCCGGATCCACGGTGAACACGCTCGAAAGCGAGGCCGGGAAGACGGAGCCTAAAGTGCGCAAGGGAGACGGAGCGGAAAATATGGTGCCGACGAGTTTGGTGCCTTCGTAGGCGACCGGACACACTGCGTTGCTTCCCGGTCCGAATCGCCAACGCAGATACTCTACGTCCGGAATCGGAACCCAAAGTTTCCCGCGATATTCCGGAATCCAGACCCGGCGCATCAGCTCGGCGACATCCTCGAAATCGCCGCAGTAGGACCTGATTTCGACGGCTGCCATGAGGTCCCCATTCACACTCTGATACTGTCACACACTGATGAAGCGCCTAGGGCTGCACTCTGCGCTAGATCAGCTTTGCCCCATGGTCACATGACCAGCAACCCCCAAGTCTTGGGTACCGTCAGCGGAGTCGCGTTCGGCGTCAACATCGCTCCGAGGTGCCAGGGCGCAGGAATCGGCGCAAAAAGATTCGCCACGAACGCCGAGGCCGGCATCATCGCGGAGCGCTGGGCAACCACAAGATGGACGCCTTTCTGGCGCAGGTGATCGCAGACGTGGCCAAGCAGCCTCGCGCGCTGCACGCCCGCGAGGCCGTCATCGGCCCACAAGGCGATCACCGCTGCGAGAATCCTTTCTCGCCCGTGCATGGCGGCGCAATAGTAATTCACCATCCCCTGAACACTTCCATCGCGTTCAAAGATCCAGGTTCCGCCTGCTGGACACTCCAATTGGCGGGTCAGCTGCGTCGGCGTCAACAGCATGGCCCAATCAAAACTGTCTGATGCCCTGCCGAGAATTTGGGCACACTGCTCAAGATCCGCTGGACGGTAAGGCCGGACGTTCGGATCAGGTCCAAACGGGGTTAGAGGCAGCAGCGGGTGCAGGGCACGGCCAGTCAGCCGTTCCCAAGGCTTGATGCCGGCCCGTGCGAGTAACTCCGGCGCCAGCCACTTGGCCCAGTAACCAATCGGGAACAAGAATTTGAAGTTTTGAGGAAACGCTTGGGCGTACTTGATCCAGAAGCGATAGGAAGGCGTCATTGGATCGCGGAAAACTGTCGAGAGGGAAAATGATATTCCGCGCTCCGCGTCGCGCCGACGAAGCCGCTCGACAAGAGTGCAGCGCGAGGCGCGGATGGTCCGGATCCACGGTGAATCCGGAAGCCAGCCCGATCGGGTGAACCGTAGATCCGATACGCAAGGAATACGGGATGGAAAACACGCCACCGACGAGTTTCGACCCCTTATAGGCAACATGACAAAGCGCGCCGCTTTCAGGCCCCAGTTGCCAGCGAAAAAAATCAGCATCCGGTACCGTCAACCACATCTTTTCCGCGTATTGCGATAGCCAAATCCGTTGCCAGAATTCGCTGAAGTCCTCATAGTCACCGCAATAGTCCCGAATTTCGACGGCCGCCATGTGGTCACCATTCGCCATAGTAGTGCGTGGTCGAGAATATTGCGCATGCCGAAGCGGCTACCGAGAAGCATCCTGAGCCACACAACCTCAAGGAGGCACGAGTCGACGATATGTGAGGGATCGCGCGGACGACCTCATGGCCCACGGCGCATTTCCAGTACGCATCGATTGGCTTTCGACGACTGTCGATTTGGAGTTCGCTTTTCCCATGCTCTGCGTAGGCATGCCCCAGGGTCACATGACCAAGAGAGCCCCAAGTTTGTGGACAATGTCAGCGGAGCCGCGGCGGGCGTCAAGGTCGCTCCGCGGCGCCGCGTAACGCTTCGAAATACGCGAATGAGCCGGAGACCTCGAGGCGCGGTCTGGGCGAGGCCGGCCGCAGCGAGCCAATGCGCCAGATCATCCACGGTCCCGCCAGGACCGAAAGCACCGGTCCCCGGCCGCATGAAGAGGCGCTGCCGCAGGCTTGGGCCACGGCAAATCATCGCGCCGATCAGGCGCCCGCCAGGACGCAGGCAGCGGGTGATCTCGCGAACGGCGGCGTCCGGGTGCGGCATACAGTGCAGGCCCCAGTAAGAAAGGAACAGATCGACGCTGCTGTCTTCGATCGGCATTCGCTCTGCGTCGCCCTCGACGAACTCGATCTGGTCAAGTCCGAACGAGCGGGCACGGGAGCGTGCTCGCTCCAGCATGAGCGGTGAC
Organism: uncultured Alphaproteobacteria bacterium; assembly: GCA_963807865.1. Classification (GTDB taxonomy): domain Bacteria; phylum Pseudomonadota; class Alphaproteobacteria; order Rhizobiales; family Xanthobacteraceae; genus VAZQ01. The sequence continues at coordinate 155,556 of CAWEDK010000012.1, forward strand.
AAATCAAGCGCCACGTAGCGCACCCGTTGGTGCGGCGATAGCGCTGAAAACGCGACGCCGGCCCCGCAGGGCGCATCTACTACAAGCGCTCCCGCGGGGAGTTCCCCTATGGCACGCATACTTTCATAGAAGGGCTTCGAGTCGCCTCCCCAGAGCACCATGCCAACGGCACGCCCCAACCACGGCTTCTCCATCCAGAACGAGTAGGCACGACCGAAGGCGCCGTCAAAGCTCGCGCGGTTGCGCGATTGAACCTCGTCCTTTGGCACGTTGCTCGCCCTCCTATGGCTGCACTACGCGTCGGCAACCGCCGGGTTGAAGTGCCCGACGCGACCGGAGACGCGGCCCTCGCTCCGATGGTTGGGAATATATGAAACTGGAATCCGCCGGAAATTCGCAAGTGGCACAACGCTATCATGCATTCACCGAGTTGAAGAATCCGTTAGACCCGGTCAGCAACGCTTGAAGCCCTTGCACTCCGGAGCAATCGCCGACGCCGACAGGTGCTGCCGGCCAATCCCAGCATTTCAGTTTCCAATCGCCGCCTTCGACCGCCAGCGCGGCCTGATAGCCGTCGCCTCCCTCCAACGCGTGCAGAGTCCAGCGGTGAACCTCGGCGGGATCGTGCCGGGTTGCGATGAGTCGTGGTTGGTCTCCAGGAAGAAAGGACACGTCGAACTGCGCGAGCGGAAGCGACAGGCCGTCGCCCCTCGCCTTCAGGTATGCTTCTTTTCGCGTCCAGCACGCGAAAAACGCCGCGCACCGCAGAGCTGGCGCAACGGTGGCCAGCGCCCTGCATTCGTCGGCCGAAAAGAACCGTGCCGCAATTTCCTTCGCCGCCACATCCGTGCGCATTCGCTCGATGTCGACGCCGAGGGCGCGGCCGCGACTGAGCGCAATGAGAACGAGATCGCCGGAATGGGACAGGTTGAACTGCATGGACGGGTGCAGTCCACCGGCCAAGATCGGTTTGCCGAATGCATTATACTGGAACTGAACTTCATCCGCGCGCCTGCCGAGACAATGACCGAGCAGCAGCCGCGACAAGCCGCGCGCCAGCACGCAACGATTGCGGTCCGCCTCGAAATGAAACTCGTCGGCACGCTCGCGCTCCTCGGGGGACAAGAGATGCATCAGACTCGCGAGGTGGCCCTGCACCTGATCCAAGCTGGCGCGCCAGACGTGAACCTCATCCTGCGGCAAGACATAGACGCCGCGCGGGGAGTGCCACACAGTGCCGCTGCAGCTCATTCATCAACTCATTGAAAAAAGTCGGGATCGGCAGTCGTGCGGTTCCAGCGATAAACAATCCGATCAAAGCCGGCCGCGGCGACGCCAAACTGCATCAGATCGAAAACCCGCATGTCCTCCCGCAGCGTCAGCAGATCGCTGCGGCGGTGGCGGGCGCCAGCGCTCACCGTGCCTGCTGCGTCGGCAGCGCCGGCAGCGTCGTGATCGCGATGCTTACCGTCCCGTCAGCCTCTGCGATCACGCGCAAGATCTTCGAATCGAACTCAATACTGCCGAGGCGCAGGTCGGTGACGTCGGCGTCGACGCGCACGCCCTGTGTACTCCTCTCGAATTCGGTGCTCATTGCCTCGATGCCCTTGCGGGCATTCGCGGCGATCGGTTTGAGGTCGATTTTCGCGTTCTCCATCAGCGCCTTTTCTACATAGGGCAACGCCGCGCGCGCCGCCACGCCGAGGACGCCGAAGGCCGCCTCCGACTGAACGTCGAGCGAGACGTCCTCAACTTCCAAAGTTTGCTGCCTGCGATCAAGCGCCGGCCGCCCCCAGACGTGGACGGTCGCCTCCGCACCCAGGCCGAACCAGGTCTTGTGCTCGTTGGCCTTGACCCGCAACGAGATCAGCAGGCGGCCGCCGGAGGCCGCAACATTGACGCCCCTCACCGTAGCCGTGAATGCGCCGCCCTTGTCCAAAGGAAAGGTCTTGCCGAGAAGTTGCGCTTCCATCAGGCGGCTGATTTCCGTGAAGGGAATGTCGATCGGCACGCCGATATTGACGTGCCCCCGCTCCATTTGCGGGACCAGTTCCAATTGTGCCGGGAAGGGACAATCGGGATTGGTTTTCTCGCTTACGATGCGAGTCTCGGCCTGTATGCCGAACGTGAGCGTGACCGAGGATCGGTCAATGCTGGGCTGCGCCGCGAAGGCTTGAGTCGGACGTACTTCCAGCCAAAGATTCGGCATGCCAGCGGCAACCGCGCCGAGCGAGATCGAACGGCACATCTTGGCCCATTCTTCTCGCGCAGCCTGTTCGATGAAGGGACTGTCGCCCATTCGCGACTGCAACGACGTGATCTGCTCATTAACAGTCCGCTCCACCATCGGCTTCATTTCCTTGGACAGGCTGAACTTCATGCCCATGATGTCCGCGGACGCTTGGCCGATGGTGACGACCGCTGCAAGATTCGGCTGGACTCGCCATCCCGGCAGCAGGCTCGGCCGCGCCGTCAACTCGACGTTGCCGCTGATGTCGATGCGTTGTTCGGTCTGACTCCGACCGCCCGGTGGCGGACCGTATCCGCCAGGAGGATCGAAGAAGCCAGGGGGACCGCGGTAGCCAGGGGGAACGCCGCCCGTCCCGGGAGGCCCGAATTGACCACTCGCGCGGAGCGTCCCGTTCAGTGCGGTCGACAGAAAGAGGCCGTCGGGCCCGCCCGACAAGGCAAACGTCCCGCGCGTGTAGGACCAGGTGAGGTCGGGACCGCTCCCGCCGCCATAGGGGCTGGGCATGCCGCCGTACGGGCTCGTCGGCATCTCGAGCTTGCCGGAGGCCTCAAGCGGAGCCTTCTCCATCGCATCGCGAATGGCGGAGAGCGCGACGACCGCAGGCAGCACGATCCGCGAACTGCGGGTGACCGGCGCCAGCGGGGGCATCTCGACCAGCGTCGGACGCCGGTCTCCGAGGCCCGGCGATAGCCATTTCATCGCCCCCCAGACGGCACCCAACGACAAGACCACGACAACCAGGGCGCCGACGGCGATCTTCTTGCCTGGCCCACGCATGCCCAGCGATCCTTTCGTGATTTCAAGCTCAACTATAGGTGAAAACCGATGATGGCGCCAGCAAGACAGGCTCACCAGCCGGGATTAACCGCGCCGCCACCCGCGAGAGGGGGCTGGTTTGTGCGCATCGGCAAAAACCTCCCGACGCGTCGCCGATCCATCGTTATGCGAGGAAACCGCCCTCATTTCGTGGCCGCTGAGGGGCTCGACCCGGCCGGGCGCAATAGCGCTCTTTTGTGATCAAGATCACATCGCGAATGCGGTGACCGTTTTAGGGTCGGATTGTCGAAATGGGCCGCGTCCTTGAACGCCCGATGGAGGTTCTCATGCTGGAAACTCGCACCCCGCTTTTGATTTCGGCCGCTGCTGCCATGTTCCTCATGGCCGCGTGCACGGGTGCCGAAGCCGGGTTTCTTTGCAAACGAGGCTTTGGAGGGTTCCAAAGGTCCTATAATTACACACCCCCCGAGCGGATCAGCAGGACCTATGCGAAGGCGCCGACCTATCAGGGAGTCTCGAAGGCGGCGAACAACCAGGAGGTCCCGAAGGCGGCAAGTCAGAAGCGCCCGGTCGAAAATCCGCCCAAGTCCGTCACCATCGCAAGTGCGAAACCCGCCGCCACTGCCGATACGGCGGCTTCGACCCCGACCCCGATCCCGGTCGCAACTCCAACCAATACGTGCGTGGTCAAGGAATATTTGGACACCGGCGCGGTCCAGTTCAGGGACACCTGTACGAAAGAATGGGCGATCAATTCAATCGATAGTGATGCGAAAACCTCGAAGATCCGTAGCGCTTGCTTGACCAAACAGAACAACCAGAACGGCGTCGTGATATTCAAGGATGTCTGTACTGGCGAATGGGCGATGAATACCGCGAAGCAGATGGCTCTGGCGAACGCCCAGTAGTCGCGGCGCCCCCAAATGGTCGAGGGCCCGGCTTCGGTCGGACTCTCGTTGGCGAGGCGAACCGGCACAGGTTCGAAATGCGGCAGATTGGCAATTCCGGTCGGCGAAGTGGAGGTGCTATTATCAATAACAATGAAATTACTTGGCATGAACTGGCGCACCATCAACATTGCTTGTGGGCGCTTCAAAGGTTATAATTCCCATGCGACAATTACATCAACGGCGTCCAAATTGGCTTCGTGAGGAAGACTGTGCGCGCCTGTTGTCTGGTCGTCTCCAAGCTCGCGAACGATGGGAGCGCTTGAGCATGGCTTACGTGAATTCGCGTCTGATCCTACTCCTTTTCGTATCGGCGCTCGTTGTGGCAACCGGCGTTTGCCAAGTTTCCGCCCAGCAAAGCGGCAGCCGGGTGGCGTTGCTCATCGGCAACGCAGATTATCCCGACGCCGAAGGGCCACTGAAGGAAACACTGAGCAACACCCGCGCCCTTGCCGATGAGCTCAAGCGACAGGGGTTCGAAGTCGACGTTGGAGAGAACCTTACCAGGGAGGCGATGCGAGCCGCGATCGAACAATTCTACGGCAAGATCAAGCCCGACTCGACCGCCCTGATTTTCTTCAGTGGATATGGAATTCAATCGAACCGGCAGACCTATATCGTTCCGGTCAATTCGCAGATTTGGACCGAAGCTGACGTGCGTCGTGACGGATTCAATCTCGATTCGATCCTGGCCGAGATGAATTCCAAGGGTGCGCGCGTCAAGATTGCCATTCTCGACGCGTCGCGGAGAAATCCGTTCGAGCGTCGCTTCCGCAGCGTTCCAGCCGGGCTCGCGCCGGTCATTGCTCCCAAGAACACCGCGGTGATGTACGCTGCCGCACCGAGCATGGTGGTGAGAGACGGCGACCGTCAGCTGTTCGTGGCCGAGTTGCTCAAGGCGATCCGATCGCCGGGCAAAATCGAAGAGGTTTTCAACCGCACCCTCTCCGGTGTGTCGCAGGCGTCCCAGGGCGAGCAGGCCCCGTGGTTTTCGTCATCGCTGATCGACGAATTTTCATTCACTACGCAGACCGCGCGCCCATCAACTCCGCCGCCGCAGGATCGCGAAGCGGCTGCGCGGAACGAGTACCAGTCTGCCGAGCGCACCGGCACGAGGAGGGCCTGGGAGGACTTCCTCGCCAGGTATCCCTCAGGCCGCTATTCCGACCTTGCACGCGACCGGCTCGCTAAGCTGGATACCTCCCCGCAGAAGCCCGATTCCGACATCAACGCGCGGAACGAGTACCAGTCCGCCGAGCGCACTGGCACGAGGAGGGCCTGGGAGGATTTCCTCGCCAAATATCCCTCGGGCCGCTATTCCGACCTTGCACGCGACCGGCTCGCTAAGCTGGATACCTCCCCGCAGAAGCCCGATCCCGACATTAATGCGCGGAACGAGTACCAGTCCGCAGAGCGCACCGGCACGAGGAGGGCCTGGGAGGATTTCCTCGCCAAATATCCCTCGGGCCGCTATTCCGACCTAGCACGCGACCGGCTCGCTAAGCTGGATACCTCCCCGCAGAAGCCCGATCCCGACATCAATGCCCGGAACGAGTACCAGTCCGCAGAGCGCACCGGCACGCGGAAGGCGTGGGAGGATTTCCTCGCCAGGTATCCCTCGGGACGCTATGCCGACCTTGCGCGCGACCGGCTCGCTAAGCTGGATCCTTCCCCGCAGAAGCCCGATCCCGACGTCAATGCGCGGAACGAGTACCAGTCCGCCGAGCGCATCGGAACGCGGAAGGCCTGGGAGGATTTCCTCGCCAGGTATCCCTCGGGCCGCTATTCCGACCTCGCTCGCGACCGGCTCGCAGCACTAGGTAAGTCAAACACCCGCTCAGACGACCCCGCCATTCGGGAACTCGACAACCGTCTGCAACTCAACCCCAACGATGCCACCGCGTATTACAAGCGCGGTCTGCTTTTTGCGCAGTTCGGAGATTTTCAGCGCGCCCTTCAGGATTTCGATCAGACCCTGCGTCTCAATCCAAAGGATGCCGAATCGCTCAACAACCGCTGTTGGGTGCGCGCCATTGTCGGCGAATTGCAGCCTGCGCTGAGGGATTGCGACGAAGCCCTGCAGATCCGGCCCGGCTTCGCCGATGCCCTGGACAGCCGCGGCTTTGTCAGCCTCAAATTGGGGCAACTGGTCAAGGCGATCGCCGACTACGACCTTGCGATACGGATTGATCCCAAGCGCGCATCGTCCCTGTACGGGCGCGGGATAGCCAAGATACGGACCAGCAATACGGCAGCCGGAAACCACGACATTGCGGCGGCAAAGGCCATCCAGCCCAACATCGCCACTGAGTTTGCTGGCTACGGCGTACGCTGACAACCAACTCGATGGAACTGGAGTGACCAATGTCAACAACACCCAACCGGCTCAAGGTCAATTTCATCTGTCTGGTTTTGGCGGCAGCACTGGCCCTGCCCACAGGTATCGGATTCGCTCTCGCCGCCGAGCAGCCCTCGGCGGAACAGATCATCAGGGCGCTAAAGCCTCCCAGGGTCACGCGCGGCCTCACCACGTCGCCGGCCGACACCGCTCGCGCCAACGAGAATGAACGCTTCGTTGAAACATTGCGCAACAGGGCGACTCGTTCGCTCACGACCGACGAGCGCAGCAGGATCGCATCGATCGCCAAGGAGAGGCCGAGCATCGATCTCGAGATCAACTTCGATCTCAACTCGGCCAATATCAGGCCGTCGTCGATGTCCCAGGTTACGGCTCTCGGTGAGGCGCTGACGAGCGCTGACCTCAAGGGTCGCACCTTTGTCCTCGCGGGTCACACCGACGCCATGGGCGATCCAACCTACAATCAGAGCCTGTCGGAGCAGCGCTCGGATGCGGTAAAGCGTTTTCTGATGGAAAAGTACGGAATCGACGCGAGCCATTTAGTGACAGTCGGGCACGGCAAGACCCAACTGAAGAAACCAACCAATCCCTATGCGGCTGAGAACCGCCGCGTGCAGGTCGTCAATGTCGCCGATAAATAGCGGAGGCAGCGGCCTTCGCCACGACAGGTAAGGCCCGCCGAACGGCATCCGTCGGCAGGATCCGGTATTGTTCCGCGGAGATGAAGAATGGAACTTCAATTCCCCAATCGCAGACGCAGCGTGAATAGCGCGAAAATCATGAAGGCCGTTGTCGTCTCGTTGGTCCTGGGCCTGGGCGGTGGCATTTCTCATTCTGCTGCGCAGGGAGCCGATCCCGATGTTGCTTATGTGGAGTCGGTGCGGGGACGTGTGGTTGCCTCCGCTCAGGAGGCCCCAACGCCGCTCGACCTTCTCGATATCATCGGCGATCGGACCCGGCTGGATCTGCCGGCGAACAGTGAATTGCGTATTTGCCATTACCGGACGGGCAAAATTCATACGTTGCGGGGACCGCTGCGCGCTTCGATCTCCGCATCCGGCGTGACAGCAGAAAACGGCAAGGCGATCGATGCCACCTCGGAGACGTGTGCCGCCCCCGTGATCTCGACCTTTCAGGGAGGATTTGTCACCCGCAGCGCTGGCATGACGACGGCGAAAGTCCCGTTGCGACCGAGCATCAAGGTCGTCGAACGCGGGGCCAACCCGATCCGCAAGATAACACTCTGGGATGATATGCATCGGCCGGTGCCGGTGAGTTTCGCCCGCAATACGGGGCGTCCGGTCCTTGAGCAGGACAAGTCGTACCTGCTGGTCGTCGAGCAGCGCGATGGCGACGAATTGAAGATGCTGCTGCAGGCGAGCGGGGCAAACCAATCGGGCCCGCTAATCGTCGTGGTTCGGTAGTCGCTTGTGGATCTCGGCGACTGGAGCATTCGACATTGGCGGCTGCTTTCAGGATTAACTACCGTCCTGCTCGTCGTGGTTTGCGGGATGGTCGGCGCCCAGACGAGCTACACCGGTCTTTTCCCGGCGCTCGGCGGCCTGAACGGCTTGCTCTACGATCTGACGCTGAAGATCGCCGAGCCCTGGCGTCGCGACATCCCGACCGTACCCGCGGTGTTTATTGCCGTTGATGACGCGTCGCTTTCGCGCCCCGAGCTTGCGGCTCTTCCACGGCCTTTGTTTCAACCGATATGGGCCCGCCTGATCGACGGGCTCTTGGATGCTGGGGCGCGACGGATCGCTTTCGATGTGGTGTTCGCCTATGCCGGGGCCGATTTTCAAATCGAGGCGTACAAGCTGCCCGACTACGATCGCAGCCTGATCGCCAGTCTCGAGCGGGGACGAGACCGGATTATTCTCGGGCGGTTTCCGAGCATCGCGCCTGCCGCCCCATTCGCCAAAGCCGTGGGAGCGTCACGGGTCGGAGTTCTCGACTTGCAGGTTGAGTCCGACGGCAGGGTGCGCAGCACCGCCCCACTTCTGCGTCTTCCCGACGGACGAATCGCCTTGGGCTTTGCGGCCCTCGGCGCTGGATTGAGCATACGCCAGGCGGCAACCGCCGGGCGAACCCTGATCGTCCCCACTGCCCCGCTGGCCGAAACGCCCACCTACAGTCTCGAAACCCTGCTCGCCTGCCTCTCGTCCCCGGAGGGTGCCCGGCAGGTTCGCGCCGCCGTGGAAAACCGGATCGTCGTCGTCGGCACGGCCGTGCTCGGCGAGGACGAGCATCGCGGCCCGACACGCTTTCTGGGTCGTGCCTCGCGCGCGCCAGCCGGGGACGGTTGCGCGCCGCGCCGCGGACTGTTCGAGCGCCCCGAGCCCGAGCAAGGACCAGGGGCGCTGCTCCAGATCGCGGCCATCCAATCGGCGGCAAGCGACCGGCCGATCACGCTCGCAGAGACTTGGCTGCGCCTGCTCGCGGGCGCCGGCCTCGCCCTGATTTTCGCGCTTCTGGCCTTTCAGGAAGAAAGCGCCCTGACCATCGGCGAACGCGACGTGGCGCCGGCGTCAGTCGTTTGGAGGCAGTTGGTCCGCTCCGTCACGATCGGATTGGCCGGGCCGGCCCTCGTCGGCTTGCTGGCCGGCGCGGCCGCGTTCATCTTCGCCGATCGTTGGCTGCCGATGGCGTATCCGATCGTCGCCACCAACCTCGCATTCGGAATAATCCTCGGCGAGCGATCCGTTCGCCACCGTGCATTCTTCAGGCGGCTGTACCGCACCGCCGGCCGCTATTTGCCGCCGGCCCGGCTCGTCACGCTGGCACGCGAAGGGTTCGCCGACCCGGCCGAAGGCCAGGAGCGGGAGGTCTCGATCCTCTTGGTCGACCTCATCGGGTTCACATCGTTCTCGAATAGACCCGATCTCACTGCTTCGGAGATCGTTCGCGTCGCGAACAGCTACTTCACCTTGATGCATGAGGCGATTGATCGCCACGACGGCTGCAGCGACAAGTTTCTCGGCGATGCCGTGTTGGCTTTCTGGAATGGGCTCTCCGACGAGCCGGACCATGCGTCGAAGGCACTCGCGGCGGCCGTGGAAATCATCGACGCCGTCGGCAATGCCGTTGTATCCGACAAGCATCGCTTGGCTGCGCGCGCTGTCGTGTGTTCAGGCAGGGTCTATGTTGGCGACCTGGGCGCCAAGCGGAGAAGCAACTTTACGATCATGGGTCCAGCGGTCAACGAGACGTTTCGCCTCGAAAAAGCCCCCGATCTCTATGGCCTCCCGCTGCTGATGTCGGCCTCGACGGCCGAGCTGATCATGTCCTCAACGTCGATTGCGACTTCAACTGGGGTGCTTGCAGCCAACGTCCTGGTGCGAGTGGATGAGATTGAGATGAAGGGCTTCGACAAGCCTGAATCGGTCCATGCATTGGTGCCCACGGATGATCCGGGTCTGACCAAGTTCCTGGCAGGACGCAAAGCTCTGGACCAGGGGATGACCTGCGAGGGCCTTGCGCTTATGCAAAGCGTCGACCGCGGGATGCTGCAGCAGGCGGCTAAAGTCATCTCCGCACGCTACCGAACACCCTGATAAAGCTGCGAAATCTAGCCATCTCAGCCGCTGCCGTGAAATGGCAGTTCGCCGGCGCGAGGGCGGAACCTAGTGTGACACACCAACAACATCCGGAGAAATTGGTGATTGTCTCACAGCCAAAATGCAACACGCCGCTTGATCTCGGCTACCGGGACAAATAACGTCCATGGTTAAGGGATTACTGCATCTTCGGGGAACAATGGGGGCGTGTCATGAAGAAATTGCTGATTTCCGGCCTCAGCTTGCTGACGGTAATGACTTTCTTGGAACCGGCGCTGGCCGACGGGTTCGAAAAGCCAAGAAGCCGCGCGCGACCGCGCCGGCGAGAGCGGCGCAACCTGCACGGGCCGCGCAAACTCAGTCGACCAACTGGTCCGGTAGCCAGGCGGGCGGCTCCAACGGCTCAAGCTCCGTGAACAACAGCTTCGTCGAACCGGGCGCATACAACTTTTATCGGTTGCGCCTGGCCCGTGCTACGAAACGCCGTTCGAGTTCAGCTCGAACAAGGCCACCTACATCATCGGCGGCTTCCTCGGATACCGCCAGCAGATGGGGAACTTCGTCGTCGGCGTTGAGGGCGACCTCAACTGGAAGAGCGGTTCAAGCTCGAAGGTCCAGAACTACCCCGCCGCCGTGGCTTGCCTACGAGCAATTTACCGGATCGCAGAAGCAAGGCGTGGACGGTTCGGTTCGCCTCCGCGCCGGCGTGCTGGTCACACCTTTGACGTTGGTCTACGCCACCGGCGGCGTGGCCATCGGCCAGGTCATCGGGAACATTCAGCTATTACGCCACGGAAGGTTGCTGCAGACGTCCGTGTTTGGAGCTGCAAGCTGGAACGAGACGCGGGTCGGCGGCACGATCGGCGGCGGGGTAGAAACCGCGCTGTGGGCGAACGTAAAGGCGAGAGCCGAGTACCGCTATACGACCCTCGGCAAATTCTCCAAGGACGTGCCGCTGGCGAACAACTTTGCGTGCCCGCCCGGGACTTGCGGCACCACTGCCCACATCGACCTCAAAGCGACCAACCAAAGGTTCCTGGTTGGCCTCGGGTTCGATCTCAACTAAGGTTCTTCAGTCAAAAAAGCCGCCCCGGACTTGGTCCGGGGCGGTTTCTTTTTTTGTCTAGGAGCATTCGAAGAACAATCCTCAGCGGGTCCGCTACGGCCTGCTGCCCTCGCCCACCACCGCGAACGGCCCCCAAATCGCCGGGTAGGCATTATCCACCGACGATCGGTCGTTGAGAAAAGCCAGCATAGCGCGCCGCATGGCCTCGGCGCGTCCCAGCGTCGGATCGGCACTGAGGATAGTGAAGGCTGACGTGGTCAGCCGCGTTGCCGCATCCGAGGCCACTGCCCAATGCGACACCAGCAATGCCCGAGCGCCGGCATAGAAGAACGCGCGCGCGAGACCAGACAGGGCTTCTGCCCCCGGCTTGTCGCCCGCAACCGTGTTGCACGCCGAAAGTACGACCCAATCGGCGTTGAGCTTGAGCTGAGCGACGTCGCTCGCTTTGAGCAGACCATCATCATCGGCGGTCGGCTTGGCCGGCAAGGTGAGCACGAGCGCTGGCTCCGCCAGACCCTTGACCTCGCCGGCCACAAGACCGTGCGTGGCGAAATAAACGATGCGGTAGTCGGCGAGACGCGCTTGTTTTACCTTTGTCACGCTCGCATCGCGACCGAGATGGATGTCACCGGCACCCACGCCGAGTTGCTTTGAAATTGCGATGAGCTCGTCCGCGGTATCGGGGAGAGCAGGCAAAGTATGCGCAAGCATCGAGCGATCGACACCGGCTCCCCGCCAATAATCGGTGTATGATCGAACTGCGCCGCCCCGGGTGCGGGCCGACCGCTGATTGCCCTCCGAGGGCCGGCTTGGATCGAACACCGGGTCACCAAACCCGATCATCGGTTTCGGGCCCTCGGTCTTCCGCGCAAGCGACCGCAGCACATTCAGGCTCGCCACCGAAGGCAGAACGCTGACGGCGTGACGTTTGATCAGCCATGCCGCGTCCCGGAACGAATTAGCCCTGCTCTTGTCATTCGAAGCCGCCGGTTTGTCGGTCACCAGCAGATGGAAGGGCAATGCCGTCAGTGGCCCCGAGGGAACGACGAGCAGATGTCCCTTGTCCTTGACCAGCGCCTCGACCGGAGCAAGGAGCAGCATATAAAGTTGGTAGGCGGCGTCGAGCTCGAACTCCTCCATCTTGTCCAGGGTCAGGCCGCGGCGCAATACCGTGACCTTGGTAGAAAGATCGTCTCTGCCGCTCGCAATCGTGCGCCAATCGAAGGCATCGCGCGTCAAGGCGAAGACATAGCTTTCTTTATCGCCGGTCTGAAGGAAAACGACCGCCTCGTCGGGTCCGAGCAGTTTCTGGATATTCTCGACCTTCATGGGCTTCGGGTTTGACAACGCCGTAAAGTCCGGGAAATCAGCGTGCAGTTGAGCTGTTGTGGCGGCGAGCTTGCGCTCGCTGTCGGCGATTTGTCTTGCGAATAGCGTCGGCCTGCGCTGCGTTCGACTGCCCTCCGGGTTTCGATAGCGCCAGGATGAGCGCTCTGTCACGGTCGCGCCAGAACGCGGTCAGATCCTGATGCTGGCGCACCAGCGTAGCGAGCGCGTCGTTGCGAGCGCCGAAGCGGGGACTCAGCTGCTGGACCGCCGCGGCGGCGGTCGACTGGTTCGCCCATTGGGCGACTTCGAAAGCCTCTTCACCGAGAGCGGACGTCGGTCGCGCGCGCACAGCGGCCGCAAGACTGGCGATGTGGACTTCGAAGAAGCTTGAACGTTGTTCGATCAGGCCGCCCGTTTCACTTGTCCGCGGCCCCCCTGTGTCGCCGAGCGCGGCATGCGCAAGCACGGTTGCCGTCGCCCTGCGCGCATAGGTGATTGCGCTCGTGGGATCACCACGGGCGATGCTCAACAGAGCGAGATCGTTGAGGACCCTTGCGACCTCCGGATGGTTCTCCCCGCGCGCCGCTGTATTGATTGCCAGCGCCCGCTCGTAGGCCTTCTCGGCTTCGTCGTAGCGGCGCTGGTGCAGGTACAGGTGGCCCTGATTGATCAAAACGGTGGCCAGGAAACGGTGGTTTGGTCCGAACGCCTTGGTGAAGATGTCGAGCGCGCGCTTGAACTGTTGATCAGCCTCGGCGTAGCGACCCTTGCCGTCATAAGCAACGCCGAGCTTGCGATGAACCTTGGCGGTGTCGGGATGGTCCGGGCCAAGGGACTTCGTGACGATCGGCAGCACCCGCTTGGAGAACGCCTCGACGTCGTCGTAGCGGCCCTGGGATTCATATAACGCCGCGAGATTATTGAGTACGGTCGCGACCTCGGAGTGAGTTGGGCCAAAAACTGCCTCTCGGATACCGAGAGTGCGCTTGTAGAGCGCTTCCGCTTCATCAAATCGTTCCTCGCTCGCGTACACGGTTCCGAGGTTGAGCAGGGCCGTGCCGAGATGGGGATGTTTTGGTCCCAGCGACTTCTCCCAAATTTCGATGGCGCGCCGAAACAGCACGTCAGCCTCGGCATATCGGCCGAGCCGCTCATATACGTGGGCCAGGTTGTTGAGGCTCGCGGCCACGTCTGGATGGTTCGGACCAAGCGCCTGCTCGCGGATTGCAAGCGCCCGCTTGCCCGCCGCCTCCACCTCGCCAAAGCGGCTTTGGTCCTCATAGACCTTCGTGAGATTGTTGAGAATCAGGGCCACCTGCAGACCGTTCGGGCCGCTGGCCTTCTCAGCCATCTCGAGCGCCTGCTTGTATTGCGCCTCCGCCTCGTCATAACGAGCTTGGCTCTTGTAGACATCGCCGAGATTGCTGACGAGCATGGCGACCTTGGGGTCGCCCGGACCAAACGCCTTTGTCGTCGTCTCGAGTGCTTGCTTGTACAATTGCTCGGCCTCGCCGTAGCTGCCTTGCAGCAGATACACCGTGGCCAGGTTGGCCTGGAGCTGGGCCACCCGGGGATCGGTCGGCGGAACATTTTTTTGCAGGGTGCTGAGCACCTGCTTAAACATCCTTGCCGCGTCACTGTACCGGCCCAATGCCTGGTGGGCGCGACCCAGATCGTTCAGCGCCAAAACGTAAGCAAGATTATTGGTGCCGCTACGTTTGGCCGCAGCTTCGGTTCTCTGTGCTTCAGCAAAAGCGGCGGCGTAATCGCCAGCCGCATAGAGAGCCTGAAAACGCGCTTGCGCGGCCCCGATGTCGACCTCCTGAGCTGCGGCTCGCCCCAGCATCGGCTGCAATGTAAGCACCAGCAGGCCAATTAAGATGACCATTCCGCTCCGCCATCCGGATACCATGATCCGCTCCTTCGTTAGGCGATAGACTGCATAGAGATAGGCACGGAAACGCGAATCTCGAATATCCATTCTCGCGCAAAGCCAATGGTGGGTTGCTGCCGGCGCGCCACGCGGCGAAGCAGCCACCCCGGCGCCATTTGGACCTCGATGGCTTCAATAGCGCGGCTCAAGGGTCTAGCCGCGGTTCGCGTCGCACCTGGCCACACCATACTACGTCCCTGGCGGGTAGGAAACCGGATAAGTCCGGAAGGTAAAGATGCAATGCCCTTGGACGTACGGTCCATTCCTGGATAGCTCATTGAAATTCCAAAGCGAACATGCCTCACCCTGCCTGAGATGGAGACGCGATTTGACTTGAGCAACGGCGAATGGGCGCTTCTTCAGCCATTGGTGCCGAAGAGCCGAAGACGGGCCCGCATCGACGATCGCAAGATCACCTATGCGATTTTCCATGTGCTGAGCACGATTGTGACAATCGCGATGTGATCGCCATCACAGAAAGGCGGATTGTCCTGCGGCAGGCGTACAGCAGCCGCATCTTTGCCGCTCCACGGTTTGAATTACCGGTCCAAAAATGCGTAAACTTCAGCGCCATGATTGTCGCGTTGACGGCACGTGCACTGGAACCAAGGATGGACAAAAAGAACAAATTCGACGCCGGCCGCCTCGCGGTTGCGACTGGTGGTGCGGGCGACCCGGCCATCTTCGTGCACGGCTTCGGCTCCAATAAATCCACCTGGAGACATGTGTGTCACGGTCTCGAGGACGTTTTTTCCTATTATGCAATCGATTTACCTGGTTCCGGGGAGTCCCCGGCCCCGCGGCATTTTCACTACACGCTGGAGCATTTCGCCGATGTCTTGACCGACTTCATCATCATGAAGGATTTGAAAAATCTCACTTTGGTGGGCGCTTCACTTGGCGCGACGGTGGTCTTGTTGGCCCTACTAAGGAACAAGGATGAATTGGCCCCAAGAGTGCGGGCGCTGTGCCTTGTAAATCCGGTGGCGTACCCACAGGAGTTTCCGTTCCTCTTCGAACTTCTGAGAATGCCGATCTTGGGGCCGTTTGCCTTGAATTCTCCGCTCGTCAGCATTCTTTCATCTGCGGTTGCAGGCGCTTTCTCCGTCAGTTTGCCGGCGCCTCGGTACTCACCAGACTACGCGCGGAAGAGGGTTAGAGAAGCTCTGATTGACACCGCCCGTCTGATCAGCGCTAAAAGCCTCGCGCGATATGTTCGTCGCCTCAAGACAATCGAGGTGCCCACCCTGGTGCTATGGGGGCGTCGAGATCATGTAGTCCCACTACGATATGGAAAACGCCTTGCGCGTGACCTGCCCAACGCGCAACTGCTCATAATTGACGACTGCGGTCATACGCCTAACACCGAACGCCCTGCTGAGGTCATTGCGGCGCTAAAAGAATTTGCGCAGAAGACGAACGACAATGTCTTGCCAATTGATGACACACATCGCCACAGGTGAACCAACGTTATTGAGTGTCTCGACACTCTGATCGTTCCGTTCCGGCGACGTGACGGCGAATTCGCAAACCGGGTCCTATCCCAATGTTGTTGTGGTGGCACGGACAGTCCGTGCGCAAGGTTCGGCGGAGAACGGTCGGAGCATGCGCGCCAATCCTGGTCGCGCCCAGGGTCAATGCCGCTGGTCGCTCTATTCCGTCCATGATCAGTCCGCCCTGGGCCGGGGCCTCCCTCAGCACCGTGGAGGTGAATGACGTCACGCGAGCATTCTGAACGCCCACTGGTTCCTGAGCCTTGCAGACGCCAGGAAAAAATTGGAGGATTGGCGCAAGTACTACAACGAGGAGCGTCCGCATGGTGCGATCGGCCAGAGAGTGCCGATCATGTTGCCAAATCACGACGGCGAAGTCAGCCCGCCATTGTAAAAGGGCCGGAAAACTCTGGCCTCCGGCGATCCAACGTTGACGCTCAATATGGAAGCCGCCATTTACTACGCATCTTGAGAAGACGAGAACGTTCTGGCTCATTTGGCGTGTAAGGATCTGCGATGAACCTTGAATTGATCCGGACAGTTTGGCGCGAGATCGTGGGGTCACAAGCCTTTGTCCGAATCCCAGAACAGAACTTGATAATGGACGAAGTCAGCGCCGTTGACGCGTTCAGCCGCGTTTCGCAATCAAACGGAATGCTCGCAGCCATCCATGCATACAATTTGGCGCAGTCCTGCAGTGTCATTGAACCGGACGACACTGTGATAGACCTTGGGTGCGGTCCGGCGACTCTCCTGCTGCAAACAGCGAAACTAAATTCTACCGCGAAGTTCATTGGAATCGACCTGTCGTCCGAGATGATTGACCGGGGTCTTGAGCAGATCAGCCAGGAGGGTGCGACCAACGTTGAACTGCGACTTGACGATATTGCAAGGTTAGACACTATCGACAATGAGAGCGTGGACGTCGTTCTGTCCTCAATGGCTCTCCATCATTTGCCGACCATCGCGAGTCTCGAGGCTTGCTTCGCCTCGATCAAACGGGTCCTCCGCCCCAATGGACGTGTCTACATATGCGACTTAGGGCGCTTGAAGGACTTGCGCTCGATTGAATTTCTTGTCAGGCGCGCAGCAATTCCAGAGGACGAACCGATCATGGAGCGGGATTATTACTTCTCGCTGCAAGCGGCCTTCTCCAAGACGGAGTTCAACGCGGCTCTATTGGGAGCGTTGGACGGGCGAGCGCGTCTTTACTCGACACCATTCGTCCCATCCTTGATTTTCATCAAATCGGAAACCACGACGATACTTAATAGACAAGCAAAAGCGGAAGTAGATCGAATTATTCGAGAGTTGCCGCGCGGGCGACGGCTAGACTTTGTCCAGCTTCGCGCTTTCCTTCGCCTCAGCGGCCTCAGATGGGTCACGTGAGATTGCTTTAGTAGATCGGCCAAGGTGTGCACTTCCGCGCGGGTACGCCAGTGACTATCGTCGGCCTTATCGGCGTCACGCCGTGTGCGGCTTTCTTTCGGACATGCGATAACGTCAACCGGCTACCGATCGGCCGACTTTTTTAAAGACATCGCAATATCTCCTGAAAAACTCCTTATATTTCTGGCGCTTCTTATTCCTTAAGTCATTAAATGGCGCCCTGGTCCATCCAAACCGACGAAACACATAAGTCAAAGCGAACACCGCCAACATTGATGCGATCGGAATTGCGGGATCTTGGAAGTACGCTGTCAGGCCCAGCGCGGCCACCATAACAACATTAAGATATGAATTTCGCCCGAGTCCGTTGGCCGCGACAAATGACGTTACGGGGTTCACCAACACAACCAGGAGTAAGAACAATAGAGCAATCCCGGAGAGCTCTCCCCGAGCGTAGGCAAGCATCAATGCGACATAAGCCGTCAATTGCAATAACACATAGGTAAGCAAGTAATTTATGACGACGGAGAACCCCCTATGGTCGTCGTAAATCTTGCCAATCATTTCCTTTACACCCTCGACCTTATACGGTCCTTTCTGCCTAAATTTGAAAGCCGCATTTGGAAATATAAAGTGCGTCACCAGATCCCTTATACTCCGGCAATCCGAAAGTCGCGAAGGTATTTTCAATAATCTCGCGACATCATCGGTATAAAACCCATAGTGGACTAAATGATCGGTGCGACCATCTGTGTCCAAGAGGTGATAATAACGGTCATATTTTTGAATTCTCTGCTCGAGATTTTCATGAATTTCACGATGGAAGCTGGGGTCGGCGATTAGTTTGTGCGCAAACAGGCACTGCATTTCAATGATGTTGTTCAACCCGCCCGTCGTCGGCCTCGTATATCCAATAAAGTAAATGTTGCTCAATTCCTTGGGAACAACTCCCATGAAAGTATTACGATAGACATATTCGTATTTTCGTTTTGGGGCGTCTGCGCGGTCAACAATGATGTCGGGTAGATTGGGGATCTCGTAATCCGCATCGACAATATGATCACATTTGACCACGTTGTCCTTCCACCGAATGGTGCACTCCTCCCGGTCAATGATCGTTTCATGTTTAGGCCACAGCTCGACCAACCCCTGCTCGAGAAAAAACGCTATATCATTGAGCAGATATCCTTCGCTTATGGATTGATTCAGCGCCTCGTTGTCGAACAACGTCTGATACGAATCGATCGGCCAGTATTTTATAGCAATTATGCCATTTGGCACCGGACTGCGGTGGAGATTCCTACGCTTTAGACTGAAGCGAAAATGTCAAATCGCCAGTGGCTGCTTGGAGTAGACATGGTCGATTGGAAGCCCGAACAGTTTTTGACATAGTAAGACAAATTCCAGACCACCCGAAATCATTTTACGATAGAGAAAGTACGATACTCGGCGCATGTTGTGGAATTCGAACTGGTCCAGCGTGTATGAAATGTTGTCATAAAATGAAAGCTTGTCTAGCAGCATGAACCCGTTCGTGATCAACACGATGCGATTGTTGTATGGGATCAACTTCGAGATCATCAGGTTGACGGAGTCCCCCATTGCCGTAATCGCGACCGTCTTGTTCTTTGCAGACGCGTAATCAAATTCGTTGAGCAGTTAATTCATTCGTCTCCTGAAGGCCGTCGCACAAACCAAGTGCTTAGCCGCAAACACTCGACCGCCCTTCGTACGCACGGTCGAGTGGGAGGCGTGATTTTCCACCGAGGTGACCCAGTCGTTGATCACCTTTGAATTGTACTCGGCCAAGTACTTTTTGATGAAAGCTTGGTACTCCTTCACGGGCAGGTAGCGATCCTTGCTGTCCCTGTTGACGAGCTCAAATGAATAGAGACTGGTATGCATGCTGCTGACCATATCGAAGTCCAATCGCGCATGCTTTTCCAGCTTGTCCCAGATGCTCTCTCCGCTGGAAATCACGACGTAGTCGATGCCATCCCGTTCGAGTTCCCGAAGCAGCGGAATGACCGAGAACCCGAAGCCAATGATCAAGACCTCCGTCGAGGTGATTTTATCGCTGGATTCTTCGCGATCGATCGATCCATTTGCGTCGTTTTTTCCTTGCATGGCTCTAGCCCTTGAACTCTATGAACTTTTTAGTCGGTCAGGTACGGCCTGACCACAGTGAGACTGCTCGCGCCGGGTACCCCAATCGTGCCTCAGTAGCGGAGTAAACTACCACTGACCATCGTCATATCTGAAAGCTAAATCCTGCATGGAATTGAGCTTAATGTCCCGCAGCTAGGGGATGTCCGACGACTTTATTTTTGTTTCGGGCGATGAGGTCGAGGACGTGAAACGCGGGGCCGCGCCTGTACGGATGCATCGCGTGGCGGGCGCCGATCTCGATGGCGCGCCAGAATTCATCTGCCAGGTCGAGATAGACCATACCGTCTTGCTCGGCGAGCCGTACCGAGACCTGAGGCTCGGGCCCATCGAACTGCGCTTGCGCCTCCAGACACTCAGCACAGCACTAAGCGATGATGGTGCGGGGGCATCCCAGGTTCGCTCGTAGTATTGCGGCCGTAACCAAGCAAGAAGCCGTTTGCTGCGCAGCGGCCACTTCTCGCGGTGGCCATCGATCATCAAATCCGCAAACGGATCCGTCGCTCGTGTGAAAGAGCCTGGCGGCGCTTGCCACCTTGAGCAGCACATCGGTACTCATTCCGCTAGGCTGCTCTGAACACGGGCTTTGATCCTGGCGCCGACCTTGGTGACGTGCCACCACGCCAATTGCCTTTGGTGAGCGCTTGTTGCGACAGTTTGAACGGCTTCGAGAACTCTTCACGCAGGACGGTCACCGGGGTGAGCAGGAGGGAAATCAGCCACTTTCAAATCTCCTTGGTGGTAATCGACGATTTCGACGTTATAGGCGTCGCCGCTTCGCCAACAAATGCAGACCCGCCACTGATCGTTGATCCCAATGCTATTTTGTCCCTTGCGATCTCTGGAGAGCGCTCCAGCCGGTTTCCGGGTGGGATACTGAGCGCATCGGGGCTGCGGGCATTCTGAATCTTCGTCAATTTGCGGTTCGCCACCTTTATGATGTCGAACGTGACGCGTTAGCTTGGCAGCCGGGGCTGCCCGGCCCGTATCCTAACAACCTGCACCGCCGCAGGTTCGGTTTGCTCGATCAGCCGGGTCTGCCCCCAGAGCTTGCGCGCGACCTCGAGCGGATCGATGCCGGTTGCCTTCCACCAGCCCAGCTCGTTGCCGACCCGGTGCAAGGCGCGATGATGGCTGCGGCAGAGCGGCACGGCGAATTCGTCGCTGACCTTGCGGCCGAGCGCGCGCTGCTGGGCAAACCGCAGGTGGTGCGGGTCGGAGGGCGTGCGGGCGCAGACCAGGCAGGGCTGCTGGGCGACGAACCGCAGGTGCTCCTTGTTGCGGTGGCGCTTGGGCTCGGAGAGTGCGAGCACGCTCTTGTCGATGCCTGGCGAGGCGATTCGATGCGACACGGCCACGGACTGGTCGAGCGCTACCCAATTCCTTCCGGCGCCGTCTCGTTGGGACTGTCCGCCAATCTCTTCGGAGTTCTGGCTCTGGCTCGTGACCTTTAGCACTTCTTCGCCCTTCGGACTGACGGCTGTTCCGCCTCGGCGTCTGCCGCTTCGCTGAGTTCGGTCAGTCTGCGCTCGAAGGCTTGCTCGACCGCCTGGGCATCGGGGACACGCAGGGTATTCTTCGCACTGGAGGGACTTGCGCGCCCAGTCCGTGGCCTGCTCGGCTGAAGAGATGGCGACGAGCTCACCCAGGAGCCGGTCTCGCAGCTCGCTCGACTGGTTGGGACAAGGATGACAGGCTGCGTTGACCTACCCCCCGGGCGTCCGCGGCGATCGTAGCCGTCGCCGTGCCCAGGATGCGAATTGTTGAACGGGATCGGCTCCGATGCCGTCCGGACCCGCAAAACCGTTCCCTGCCCCGTTTGCCGGGCTCGGCGACTGAGGAGCCGTCTTGGTCCTGGAGGTCGGGCGCGTCGAGGTCGTCCTCGCCGGCAATGCCGACCAGCGTGAACAGCGCGTACCGGCGGGCATAGGTCAGCGCGGCTCCCATGCGGCGCGGACTGGCCAGGTCGCTGATCGGACAGACCGGCCAATCCGAGGCGATCCATTCGCCCGAAGCATGGACCAGCATGGTGGTCAGGTTGACCAACCCGCCAGCCTGATCGACCGCGGTGGTCTGGACGGTGGCGATCTCGTGCTGCCGCTAGGGTCTTGCGCACGATGTCGAGGCCGCTGGCCAGCGACGCATAGCGGAAGGTGCGCTCCTCCCCCTCGCCTGCCCGCCCGGTTGGAATGGTGGCGGTCAGCGACTTCTCGGGATTGACCAGTTCGGCCTGCGCCTTGGCCAAGGCGCAGCCCAGCGCCGCGACCGAGTCACTGGATCGCGGCATGGGCGACCTCCTCCGGGGCGATCGATGACATCGAAGCTGACGGCGCCGGACTTGGAGCGTTTGGCCCGCACCCCATGGCCGATCGCCTCCTTGACGTCCTCCGGCATCAGCGCCTTGAGTTCGGTCTTGGCCTGCTCGTGCTCCAGGTAGGCTTGCCGGGTGCGGCGGAACACGCCGGCGAATTCCGCCCAGCTGTTGGAGGCCGTCATGTCGACGATGCGGATCGCTTCGATGCGGGCCCGCGGCGATTCGGAATAGGTCGGATGCGGCGGCTCGCCCGACTGCACGCAGCGCCAGAACTTCTTCTCGGCTGCCACCAGGATGCTGAGGTAGAGCGGGTCCATCGGAATGGTGATCTCGACCCACTTGCCGCCGCCGGTGATGATCGACAGCACCGCCGACCGGGCGTGGGTGACCCACATGTTGTGCTGGACCTGGGCCATGTGCTTTTCGGCCGCTGCCTCCTCGGCGAACGACCAGGGCAGCATGAACTTGGCCTCGAACACCGCCCCACTCCCCTCCACCATCCCGTCGAGGGTGGCGGCCATCCAGGAAATGGCCGAATGCTTGACCCGGCGCTGCACCTCCACGACCTTCCGGCCGCTGTTGCGCTCGTACCAGAGCCGGTTGAGCTCCTCGGTGGCGGTGCCGAGCTGCACGATCAGGTTGCCGGACAGGTCCTCCGGGTCGATCTCGCCTCGCTTTTCCCGCCAGAGGCGGATCAGGGCGCCTCGTCGCCTCCCATGATGATCCGGGCGTCGGAGCCGCCGATGAAGGAGCGTCGATCAATGATTTTCTTGTACCCACTGGTAGTCTCCCATATGGCGAACTGCTTGCGCGCGGTATCTTCGCCTCCACGCGCGCCGCTTCAAATGATCCTTTTTGGATCATACGAAATGATCCAAAAGAGATCAAGGAAAATCTGCATGGTTACAGTCGAACAGATTTGAGGAGCGCTGGGGACTATGCTGGGCTTGGTCTCAAGTCAGAAGCTCGCTAACCGCGCTGAACTTTCAGCTTCCTACCATGAAGCAGGATTAGAAACAGGGGTCGGCCCACGGTGGCGCATGACTGAAGCCAGAAACCGAGTTTAACGCGCTCTTGAAACAGGCGGATGCACATTCATCTCGGAGAACGGTGGATGGCGCAGGCGTACGTCTGCGAAAATAGGAAAAGCAGAGCCGCGCACGCATTAAAGAGGCCTCGCCGATCGCAACGTCGGACCTAAGCACGCACAACGCGACGGTCGTTGACGCATCGATTTAGTCCTGCACTGATTTGAGTGAAACTTCGGCTGACGATCGAGGACAATGGACGAGCTTTCCACGCACACGACTCTGGTCAGTCGTTCATCGGGACTTCACGGCGATAAACGGGACCTTCGCGGGATGCGAGAGCGATTTGCGCTGCTCGACGGGAGAGCGAATGGTCGAATTCTTCGCTTGGCACGGGCACCGCCCCGTTCGCGCGGCCACGGCCGACCATTGAAAACGGTGCCGGCGCCGGCACCGTTCCTTTGGAGTAAAAAAGCCGGCACCGACCACTTTTGCCTCCTAGTGCGATGCCGACACTAGGTTCAGCTTAGCATGGAGATGATCGCTTGAATTTGGTCGGATGCCACCGCCAACAAGCCATCGTAAGTCGTCTGCCCCTCCGCCGCGGCCTTCAAGATGCATTCCGCCATCTGGGCTTTGATTTCCTGCGCCGCTGGACCCAGCGGAATCTTGGTCATCACGTCATCGAGCACAGCGCGCATCACCTGGATCAGCTCGGGGCTATAAGCGGCCATGGATTTTCCTCCGACCAGTCGCCTCCATCCGGAAGGCTACTGCATGGGTGCCTCCGGGCTACACACATGGCCGTGAGCTTCATTAAATCTGGGGGACCGAAATTTCTTCCGTGGCGGAAAAATCTCCCCGTGAGATCGCCTGTGGTGCCGCCCCTCTGCAGCGCTCGGGAAGTTAGGCCTGTCCTTCCCGACCCAGCCGCAAATGCGAGCGCGTCGGCAACCGCGTGCTCGCGGTCGCCGGCTCGTCCTAGCGGCGCGACCTGGCAACATCAATACGTTCGGACTCATTTTGCTGACCGAGACACCGGCTTCCGACACTCACTCTGCCGCTTCAGAGTGGCCGGGAAAACCAACAATATCGGACTGCTGGCTCGCCGAAGCAGTCCGCTGGCCAGATGACCGAATGTCGGGCCGGCCTATGCCTTCAAAGCGGAAACCAGCCCGAGCCAGTTCCTCCGGCTGATACACGTTCTTGAGATCGATCAGGACGGATGCCGCCATGATTGTTTTCAAGCGCTCGAGATCCAGCGCTCGGAACTGCTCCCATTCGGTCACGATCACGAGCGCATGCGCACCTTCAGCAGCGTCATAAGGGCCGTCACAAAAGGTGATCGCTGGAAGCATGGCCTTCGCCTGCGCCATTCCGGCAGGATCGAAAGCCCGAATGGATGCGCCGAAATCCTCAAGTGCCGTGATCAGCGCCATGGACGGCGCTTCGCGCATATCGTCGGTGTTCAGCTTGAAGGTCAGCCCGAGCACCGCGATCGTCTTACCGCGGATTTCGCCATCGAGCGCGGCCACGACCTTGCGCGCCATCGCGCGCTTGCGCTGTTCGTTGACAGCGACGACCGTCTCGACGATGCGGAGCGGAACACCGTAGTCCTGCCCGGTCTTCACCAGCGCAAGCGTGTCCTTGGGCAAGCATGACCCGCCATAGCCCGGACCCGCATGGAGAAATTTCTTGCCGATCCGGTTGTCGAGCCCGATCGGCAAAGCGGAGGCCGCCCAGCGATACAAGACCGCGCTCGGTCGGGCGGCTGCGATCCTCGCTGCGCGTCATTTGACGACGTAGGGCTTGATCTCTTCGGCGAAGTACTTTTCCGCCGACGGCTTCGACTTCAACTCGCCGCTCGCGGCCATCATGTCGACGACCGCCTGCCACTTGTCGGCCTTCACCTTGTAGTCCCAACTGATCATCGGCATGTCCTTCACGAGATCGGCCGGCAGGCCCGTATAGGCCACGACCTCGGCCCGCGCGCGCTGCGGATCCGCCATCATAAACTCGATCGATTCCTTGATCGCTTCGTTGAAGCGGCTCACCGTGCTCTTGTTGGCGTTGATGAAGGTCGACTTGGCGAACCAGGCTCCGAGCGGCTGCTCCGGAATGGATTCCACATAGTCCCAAGCGATCACGCGGCCGAGGCCGGAGGCGATAAGCTGCGTGGTGTAGGGATCGACGGTGTTGATCGCATCGACCTGCTTCGACCGCAGCGCGTCGACCTGGCTGGGGAATGGAATCTCCACAAGTTGCAGCTTGCTGAGATCGACGCCCGCCCGCTTGAACAGGGTCTGCATCGCGACGGTCTTCTGGCTGTGCAGGCCGGACACGGCGATCTTCTTGCCGGCAAGGTCGCTCAGCGACTGGTAAGGCGAATCCTTGAGGACCTGGACTGAGCCGGAATCTGGCCCCTTGGCCTTCGCCACTTCGTTCTGGGAAATCGCCAGTAGGTCGAAGCCACGCTCGACCGCGGTCATCGCCGTTCCCGGAATGGACAGGATGATGTCGACGGAGCCGCCGCGGTGTGCGGCGACCGCCTCGTTTCCGGTGCGGAATTCGATCAGCGTAACGTCGAGGCCACGGCTCTTGAACATCCCGCGTTCCTTGGCGGTCCACGGGTTGGTCAAGGATGCCATCTTCAGAACGCCGACCTTGAGCGGGGCGGGTTTGGCGTCCTGCGCAGATGCCAGCGACACGTGGCCAAGCAACAGTCCCGCCGCGATGGCCAGGACTCCGGCTGCGCGCATTCCAAGACTTTTCATAACGATGTTCTCCAGATGATGGATTGAAAGACCAAGGCGGCAAAGACCGCACCTGCGGAATAGATACGGCGTTCAGCCTCCCGTGGCCTGGCGATAGGCGTCGATGATTTCCGAGCCGGTGGCGAACCACACCTTCTCGTGCCCGGCGATGTATTGCAGGGCGCGATCCAGATACCGGATGCGATGAGGAGACCCGATCAGAAATGGATGCAACGCGATGCTCATCACCCGCGGGCTGCGCTCCGCCCTCCTCATAAAGCACATCGAACGCGTCGCAGATGCGCTGATGGAAATCGCGGATACTGATCGACGGCGCATTGAACAGCGGCATGTCGTTCAGCTCGATCGAATATGGGATGCTGTAGAGCCCGTTGTTCATGCGGTACGGCAGGTCGTCATTGACCCAGTCGCAGGTGTATTCGACGCCATGCTTGCGCAGAAGATCGAGCGTGTTCCAGGTCTCGGTCAGGCCCGGTCCGAGCCAGCCCCGCATGGATTGCCCATATTGCGCAATGACCGCGCGGGTGGCCGCAATCTCGGCATCCTCCTCGGGTTCGGGCATCCCGGTCAGCATGACCGAATTGGTCAGGCCGTGCCCCATGAACTCCCACTTCAACCGAACGCACTCTTCCATGATACGCGGATAGAATTTTCCAACCTCGCCGTTGAGCGCGACAGTTCCGCGCACGCCATGCTTGCTCAACACCTCCATCACGCGCCAGATGCCGACGCGATTGCCGTAGTCGCGCCGGGAGTAATTGCGGATGTCCGGCGCACCGGGTCCGAGTTCGAGATGGAAGTGCTCGATGTTGGGGATGACCCAGACTGCGATACGCGCGCCATTCGGCCATTGAAATGGCGGATGATCGATGAGCGCACGGTATGGAAAGGACTTGAACGGGTCAGACGTTTTCATGATGCGATTCGTCTCGTCTCCGGCGCCGAGTCCCGTGACAGCTTCGGCATGATGTCATCGATGAAGGTGCGCAGAGCGCTCAGCATCGGATGAAAATGCAGCATCAGGGTTTCGATGCCGGCGGCTCGGTAGCGCTCGATTCGCTCCACGATCACCTCGGGCGTACCGACAAGTCCCGCACCAAGCGCCAACGCGGGCACCAGCGCGATACGGCTCGTTGCGCCATAGGCTTCGAGCGCCTCGGCCTGCTGATGCGCCTCCTGCAGAGTGTCGCAGCAGATCACATGCGTGCTCAGGCCAAAGGTAATCTCGCGTCCGTAGGACCGGGCGCGCTCCGTCATCTCGGCCGCATCGCGGGCAACCGCAGCGATGTTCTCCTCGAAGTTTCTGAATCCTGGCTTGTACGATGCGAACCAGACGTCGCAATGGCGGGCGATGGTGTCCTTTCCTGGACCCGAGCGGCTGGCAGCGTAGAGCCGAGGATAAGGCTTGCTGCGAGGCGTGGTCGGTAGACGGCCGTCCTTCACCTGGAAGAATTCGCCCTCGAAGGTGAAAGGACTCGACGTCCATAATCCCTTCAGCACCGATAGGAATTCGTCCATCCGTCTGCCGCGGGCATCGGGGTCCTCGATCCATGAGCCGTTGCCGTACATGTTGAATTCATCGGCCCACCAGCCATTGACCAGGTTCACGGCGCCACGCCCCCCGCTGATCCGATCGAGCGAGGCCGCAAATTTCGCGACGAGTTGCGGCAACACGATGCCGGGATGCACCGCAGGCATGATCTCGATGGTCTTGGTGCGCGCGGCCAAAGCCGACGAAAGCATCCAGGCATCGAGGTCGGGTCCGAGATACCGCTGGGCAATCAGCGTGCTGTCGAACCCCGCGGCTTCAGCTTCGGTTACAACGTCGAGCGCGAATTGGTAGGAGGCGTCGACGCCGCTGCCGGAGCCGGGCGTGCTGAGTTCCGCGATCGCGTTCTGCATCCGCGGCTCGGGGCGGATGGTGTGCGGCAGGGGTGTCCAAACTCCAAAACGCATGCTGACCTCCGCGTACTACCAGCTCAGTTGCCCGCCGTTGGGATGGACGATTTGTCCGGTGATGTACGATGCCCGATCGCTCAGCAGAAAATCGGCCACGGCGGCGATCTCGTCCGGTCGGCCAATTCGGTGCATCGGCAGCGACTCGACGAACTTGTTGTGCTGCTTTTCCCATTGCTCACCGGTCCGTCCCGCGCGCAGGAGCGGCGTATCGATCGGACCGGGCCCCAGCGCATTGACGCGGATGCCGTCGGCGGCGAAGGCGCCTGCCAGCGACTTGGTCAACGAATAAAGCGCGGACTTGGCGGCGGCATAGGCCGCCGCGCCCGGCATGCCGATGACCGCATAGTCGGACGACATGATGAGGATCGCACCGCGCCGGCGTGCCTGCATGCCAGGCAGCGCCGCCTGGGCACACAGGAAAGCGCCTTTGACATGGGTCCGCATCATGGCATCCCAGTCCTCCTCGATGATGGCCTCGACCGGCGCCCGCCGGTTGATGCCGGCATTAGCGAATAGAGCATCCACCGGACCGACCGTTTGCGCCACCTTTTCCATCATGGCGGCGACCGACGCACGGTGCGAGACGTCGACGTCGACTGCGTGCGCCTCTCCGCCGCTTTGGAGGATTTCCTCGGCCACCGCTTGCGCCGCCGCAAGATCACGATCCGCAATCACGACCTTCATCCGGGCCGCAAGTCGCCGCGCGGTGGCGCGACCGATTCCGCTGCCCGCGCCGGTGATCAGGATCGTCTCTGTTGCGGCTGCCGGCATGCTCAGAACAGCCGCGCGCCGCCGTTCACGCGCAGGTCTTGCGCGGTCATGAAGCTCGCGTCCTCGCTCAGCAGGAACATCGCCGCTTCGACCATGTCGTTGACGCGGCCGATGCGGCCGAGCGGGACGGCCGCGGCGCGGCTGAACAACTGATCCTCGGTCATGTTCCCCCGCGGCTGGGGCGTGTCGGTCACGCCGGGCGACACGACGTTGACACGGATGCCGTCCGCGGCGGTTTCGAGCGCGACCGAACGCGCCAGCCCGAGAACCGCGCCCTTGGTCGCGGCATAGTGGGCGCCATCGGCCGCGCCGCTGCGAGCGAGGCTCGAGGAGAACAGCACGATCGCGCCGCTGCGCTGTTGCCGCATGAACGGCAGGACCGCCTGGATCGCGAACAGGCTGCCCTTGAGATTGACGTCGAACGTCGTGTCCCACAGCGCATCGTCGATGTCGAGGAACGGCATGGCCTTGAACACCGCCGCGCAGGCGACCAGCCCGGCGATCGAGCCCGCCGCCCGATGCGCGTCTCCGACAGCCGCCTCCAGGGCTGCGCGCTCGCGGACATCGACGACCCGGGTCAGCAAGTGCGGCGCGCTGCCGAGCAGCGCAAGCCCGGTTGCATCGGCATCGCAGGCGCAGACATGGACATCGTCCGCTACAAGTCGCTGCACCAGAGCCCGGCCAATGCCGCTGGCTGCGCCCGTGACGACGATGGCTCCGTCAGGTCTCGACACTGGTTCCGCGCCAACGCAGGAGGTAGCTCTCGGCCCTCAGGAACATGAAATTGATCAAGAAGCCAAGACAACCGAGGGTAAAGATGCCGGCAAACATTTCCGGCACGCGGAAGACGCGCTGCATGTCGAGGATGAAGTAGCCCATACCGCTGCTGCCCGCGATCATCTCGGCCACGACCGCGACGATCAGCGCAATGCCCAGGCTGATGCGCATGCCGGTCAGAATGCTCGGCATCGATGCCGGCAGCACGATCGACCACAGCGCGCGCAGCCACGACACACCGAACGTCCGGCCAGTGTCGATCAGCACCGGGTCGATGCCGCGCACGCCGCTATAAGTGTTCAATAGAATGGGGAACACGCAGGCGAGGAAGACCACGAAGATCTTCATCTCGTTGTCGATGCCCAGGAACAAGATGGCGACCGGGATGTAGGCCGAGCTCGGTATCGGCCGGACGAACTCGGTGATCGGCTCGAAGAGCCGATAGACGAACGGGATGCTTCCCATCAGCAGGCCGAGCGGTACGGCGACGAGCGACGCCAGACCGAAGCCGACGCCGATCCGCCAGAGCGTCGGCCCGATGCTTTGCAGCAATGGCCCGCCACCGATGCTCTCCACCCACGAGAGCGCAATCGTGCTCACCTTGGGCATGGAGACCGGATCGATCCATTTTTGCGCGGATGCCACCTCCCACAGCAGCAGCAGCACAACAATCAGCAGAAATCCGGGCCAGCGTCTCAGCATCGTCAGAACCTTCGCGGGGGTTACGCCGGCGCGGCGCTCTTTTCCTGGACAAAGATGCTTGCGAACAGCTTCTGCCGCAGGTCGGTGAATTTCGGCTCGGCCCGGGTCGCAATCTGGTCGCGCGGCTGCGGCAGGTCGATGGTGACATCCTCGGCGATGCCGACGCCGGCCTTCCCAAGCGAAATGATGCGCGTCGACAGGAAGACGGCTTCGTCGACGTCGTGGGTGACGAACAGGATCGTGATCGGCAGCTTCTGCCAGATCCGCATTACCAGTTCCTGCAGGATTGCGCGGGTCATCGCGTCGACGGCGGAGAACGGCTCGTCCATCAGCAGCACATCGGGCTCGCAGATCAACGCCCGGGCAATGCACACGCGCTGCTGCATGCCGCCGGAAAGCTGATACGGATAGTAGTCCTCGTAGCCCTTCAGCCCGACCAAGTCGATATATTCGCGGCAGCGCTCACGCACCTCCTTGCGCGACACCCATCGCTGTGCGCGCAGGCCGAATTCTACGTTCTCGATCACCGTGCGCCACGGCAAGATCGACTTGGTGTATTGCTGGAACACATAGATCATGCCCTTGGGTGGACCATGGACCACGACCTCGTTGAACAGGATTCCACCAGCCGTCGGCGTTTCCAATCCGCTGATCAGTTTCAGCAGCGTGGACTTGCCGCAACCGGACGGTCCGATGATCGAGAGGAAGCTTCCCTTCTCGATATCGAGCGATAAGCCCCTGAAGACCGTGAGCGGTCCGCCTTTGGATTGGAACGTCTTGCCGAGCCCCTGGACCCGGATAATGGAGCGAGCCGGGTCGGCGACCGGCCGCCTGGAGAACTCCCCCTCATCGGGAACCTTGGTCAACACGCTGACTGCCATTGCAGAAACCGTCGCGGGATTTGAGCGCAGCATGACCTTATCCCTTTCGTGGAGCTTGGCGATTGCTTTTTTCCAACGTCATGACTGACTGGGAGTCGCAGGCATGGCGCTTCCCTTGTCCGCGGCAAGTTCTGACTTGAAGTGCTGCCACAGCGCGCCATAGGCCGCGTCGAAACCAGGCTCGAGATAGATCTCGAACACATTTCGCGGCCGCGACAGCGGAATCCGATACTGCTCCTTCACCCGTCCGGGCCTTTTCGTCATCACCACGACATGATCCGACAGGGTGATCGCTTCGACAAGGTCGTGCGTGATGAACAACATCGTCATCCGGCGCTTCTGCCAGAGCTGGAGCAACTGGTGATGCAGCGTCATTCGGGTCTGTGCGTCGAGCGCACCGAAGGGCTCGTCCAGCAGGATCACATCGGGCTCGTAGATGAACGTGCGGGCGATCGACACGCGCTTCTGCATGCCGCCCGAGAGTTGCGCGGGATAGTTGTTCTCAAAGCCCGACAGGCCAACGGTGTTGAGCCAATCCCGCGCGCGCTCACGCCGCTCCGCGGCCGGCACCCCGCGCACGGTCAACGGAAACTCGACGTTGGCAAGCGCCGTCGCCCAGGGGAACAGGTTGCTGTCCTGCGTCACGAAACCGACGCCGACATTGAGGCCTCGGACCTCGCGGCCCCGGTAGAGCGTGCGGCCCGATGACGGCGAGAGCCATCCCGCAACCAGCCGGAGAAGCGTGGTCTTGCCACACCCCGAGGGCCCCACCACCGTGGTGATCTGGCCCTGCGGCACGGTGAAGCTGACACCATCGAGTGCCCGCATAGGTCCGACCTCGCCGCCGAAGGCGAGACTGACGTTGTCGAACTCAATGGGGGCAGGCAACGATGCGGCGACTGGAGCAGGCTCGGCTGGAAGGAGCTCGGCCGGGACGGGACGCACGATAGGCTGCATCAGCATGGTCGCCGCCTTTTCGAGAGCCGGACGCGTCTCATGTCAGGAACTGGTTGGTCCACACTTCGCCTTCGGTCGCCGCCGGCGTGCTCTTGACGGTCCGCATGCTCTTTGCTGCCAGGATCGCGTTTTCCCACATGGCTTGAGTCATCAGCGCGCCGGGTGGAAAGGTGCTGCGGTCACGGTCCATGGACCGTTCGATGGCGCGGCCGTCGATCTTCGGCATCTCCGACTTGAGCAGATTGATCGTGTCGGAGAAGTTCGACTGAATGAAATCGTTGGCTTGGCCGATCGTCCGGGCGATGGCGCGCACGGCCTGCGGCTGCGCGCGCGCGAAATCACTGGTCACCAGAAGGATCGTGTAGGGGAAGTTCTTGAACGCCGGAATGTCGACCGCGAAGCTGAGGTAGAAATCGCCGAACCCCAGCAGCGCGACCTCGTCGGCATCGGGCGCGGAGCCCACGATCACGTCGACCTGGTTTTCACGCAGCGCCGCGATCCTGGCGGCGCCGAGCCCCACGGCCAGCATTTTGAAATCGCGGTCGTCAATGCCGTAGAGCGTGGCGAGATATTTCATGAACTGCGCGGGACCGCCGCCGATGGTCGACACGCCGATGCGCGCCTGTTTCAGCGCTTTGACCTTGTCGGCAACGGGGCTCGCGGCGGTGATGCCGACCCGGCTCAGCCAGTCGTTGCGGGCCGCCATCTGCATCGCGAGCCCGGCGGTAAAGGCCGCCACCGTCAGCGATTTGATCCCCTTGTCCCAGGCGATCAGCGGGTCACTCGACGTCACGCAGGCGAAGTCGGCTTCCCCCGCGTTCAGCGCAGCCATCGCCAAGGGGCCGCCCTGAACCCACTTCATACTATAATCGACGTTGTTGGCCGCCCACAGATCGCGCTTGCGGGCAACGTAGAGTGCCGAAAACGACAGCCCGGGCGCGGAGCAGACGCCACGCCCTGGACTCTTGGCTTGAGCGCGCGCCACACGCGGCAGCGCTGGCGTGGCGGCAAGCACGACGCCAGCGGCGGCGGTCCGGATCAGGTCTCGGCGTCGAAGCATGACAGTCTCCTCAATGTTCGCAGGCCGCACAACGCGTGGAACGATCTGCTCTGCCGGCTCGCAAGATCGATGCCATGGTTCAAAGCTGCACCGCCGCTCCATCGATATGGCGCCAGCGGATGATGTATCGCTCAAGCCTGGTGAGGCCGTAATTGCTCAGAAAGACGATCACGATCAGCGCCGCGATCCCCGAGAACAGGGCCGGCGCATCGTAGGTCTGCGAGGCGTACAGAATGAAGTGACCAAGCCCGGCATTCGATCCGATATATTCGCCGATCACGGCGCCGATCACCGCATAGGGCACGGCGGTCTTGAGGCCGATGAAAATCTGGTGCGCCGCCGACGGCAGGATGACCCGTACGAGACACTGCAACCGTGACGCACCCATCAGGCGCGACAACCGCACCAATTCCTCATTCACATTGAGCAGGCCCGAATAGGTGTTGAAGAACACCAGGAAGAACGTCGCCAGGACGACGACCGCGACCTTCGAGGACATGCCGAGGCCGAGCCACACAATGAAGAGCGGCGCCAAGGCGATCTTGGGGATGCTGTAGAGGCCGATGATAAACGGCTCCAGCAGATCGGAGAGAAACTGCGAGCGCCCGAGCACGAAGCCGAGCGACGAGCCCAACCGCCGCGCCGATGCTGTAGCCGATCGCGATCTCGGTCAGGGTGACGACGATGTCGTGATGAAAGTCGCGATCGAATATCAGCTCGAATAGCTTGTCGGCGACGATCGACGGCCGGCTGAAGAACGCTACGTTGCGGTCGGAAACCCCCAGTTGCCAGAATGCGAGAAATGCCACGATCAGGCTGAGTTGGGCGAGCAGCAGCCAGAGGCGCCGCCAGCCGGGACCACCGAATCCGAGTTTCGGCAAGGCGCTAGTGGTCCAATTCCAACATTCGCATCCCGTTTCAGCAAGCACCTTTGCGAATGTTGGAATTAAAGGACCACTAGCAAGCTTATGTTTTCTAGTGGAGTTTGGATTTGACATTCGCTTTACGAGCCCGCGGCTAGGTGGGTAGCGAATGTCAAATCCACTCCACTAGCTGTCATCTCGGCGCCTCCTCGAAGCGCGGTGTCAGCGGACGCGCCGTGCGTACAGCACGCCGTCGTCGTTCTTCACCTCAAACACGCGGACCGAAAAGCCCGGACAGTTGACTCCTCGCCCGTCCGACAGGCGAAACGTGAAGACATGCTGTTGGCAGCGGATCATCGTGTCGCTGCCGACAAGTTCGGCATCCATCAGCGTCGCGTTGAGATGCGGACATGAGCGCTGCACGCCACGAAAGCCGGTGCCGGTCTTGAAGATCAGAATGCCTTCGCCGTCGACCCGGGCACGCGCCGGAAACTTGCCCGCGACCGGGTCCAATCCTTCGAGCTTCTGCCATGCTGACTCGTCCGCAGCGGGAGCAGCCAGGGCGGCCCGATCGGGCGTCGTCGCAGAGCTGGCCGATGCGTCGTTCATCGCGCTGCCCGTCGTCAAGCCGCCAACGGCCGACGCGACACGACCTCGCGCAGCCGGGAGAGCATGAAATTGCGGTCGAGCCGCAGGATCAGCAGGCCGATCTGCATCGTGAACGGCTGATCAAGAAAGCAGGCGTAGAGCGCACCCATCCCAGCCTTCAGCGGCAGACCGGACTCGCGCGGAACAGCGCGAAAGACGCCTGCAGCTCCATCGCCTTGTCCAGATCGAGGCGCTCCGCGGTGGCCAACTCCCAAGACACCGGCGACAAGGCGTCTGCGAGCGCGATCAGGAAGCTTCCGTTGCGCGGACGTGAGCTGACGCCGCCTTCGCCGGCACGTGGTCTTCCGCGATCTGCAGGAACCAGTTGCTCTCCTCCTGCCGCCCTCGCCAGGTCGCATCGAACCGCTTGCCGTTCTTGAAGGTGATGACCGGCACGATCTGCTTGTCGGCCTTGCGCACCTGCGTGTAGCAGTCGGTGATTTCGTATTCGCCGGCTTCGACGCGAAACACCGTGATGTCCGCCGGCATGCCGGGCTTCAAGCGAACCGGCGCGATCGGTCAGCAGAGATCGCCTTGGCCGGATTGCAGCGTCACCCGCTCGATGACGTCTCGGCAGCGTCATGCCGAGCCGCAGCATCGCGCTCATGACGTTGGCAAGCGACTTTACCGGCCGAACCACATTGAACTGCTGCAAGATCGGAGCTGATGGTGTGCGGGATCAGGTCCTGCGCGAAGGACTTCTCGGCCACGTCCCATGAGAAGTTGTAGCCGCCAAATCCCAGATCGAAGATCACGCCGCGCCGCTCAGCATCGCGGACGACGGGCAGCACCTTGCCGTTCTCGTCGATCACCTGTCCGAGATTGCCGTGATAAAGATGCGTGATCATGTCGCCGGCTTCGGCGATCTTGAACGCCTCGGGCGCCAGCAGATGCGTCGGGTTCTGCAACTGGAACTCGCCGATGTGCATGTAGAGCGGCAGGTCGAGAATTTCCGCGAGTCCTTTGGTGAGCTTCAGCGTGCCTGGGCCGTAATCTCCGATCGCATTGCACTTGATGTAGCGAAGCATGTCGCGGTTCTGCTTCGCGAAGTCGACCCAGCGCGTGATCGGCACCTCGCCGAGCGTGCGGACGTTCCCTTCGATGAAGTTGAGCCCGAGCAAACCCATCGGACGGATGAACGGCCCGACATAGAGATCGGTCTCGAGATGGCCCAGCAGCTCCATGAACTGGTCGAGCACGCCGATGCCGGGGCCGCCGGCGTCGACGAAAGCCGTGACGCCCTGATAGACGCCGACGGTATCGGGATTGGAGAAGCCCAGCGTCCCATAGGCGTGAACATGGATGTCGACCCAGCCCGGCGACAGGCAATGGCCGCTGAGATCGAGAACCTCCGCCTGCGGATCGACCGGCGCCTCGCCGACCGAGGCGATCTTCCCCGCCTCGATCACGACGTCCGTCACGCGGTCGAGCGCATGCTGCGGGTCGATCACGCGCGCATTTCTGAGAATTAGCGGCTTCTGGAGGCCGTCCATGGCCACGTGTGCGCTCCCATCTCTCGGAATTGTTTCAGGTCCGGCAACCGCGCAGCCGCTCCGGACGCGTGTCTCCAGAAGCAAGCGATATGCCAATGCTGTCAGGCTGAATGGACGGTCCAGAGACCCCGCAAGCAGGACGGCAGTTACGGCAGCACGGTCGGTGGCGGCGGGTTCGCCGGCCGCGGCGGCCCGGTTGCGCCTGACGTTCCCCGCCCGTCCGCCGGAAAATTGAGCAGGCACGCTTCACCACCGCGCAATCGTGACGCTTGGCCATCGTGACGCGCCATCGGGACGCTTGGCCTCCAGGGCGGCGCCGGAGGCGGCTGCCCGGCGCGAAAATGCGGACCGCGCTGCAAATCTGGCATCAGCGCTGGCGTGGCTCTTGCTTGCATGCATGCCAACCGGCGACGGGGCGCAGCGATGAACTAGCCGGCAGTTTCTACTCAAGGTTGGGGTGACAAGGCGTCGCCAAGCGCGAAGCATTCGTCAGCGACGACATCTATCGGCCCTCCATGATCGATCGCCATTATCGATCGCCCGAACAGAAAGACCTCTTTACCCATCTCACGTATCGGCCAAGATGGGAGCTAACGATCTCAGTTATCGAAAGGCGGCTCTTCATGAGGATTTTAGTACTGACTATCGGAGCGTTGCTTGCGACCAGTTCCGCGGTTCTTGCGCAGGACAAATCGGTCAAGATCGGCTTTGTCAGCAGCTTCACCGGCGCTACGGCGATGCTCGGAAACGACATGAGAAACGGCTTCGAGCTCGGTCTCGACCACGTCGGGCGCAAGATGGCTGGAAAGCCGGTGGAGGTTTTTTACGAAGACGATCAGGTCAAGCCTGACGTAGGCCTGCAAAAGACGCAGAAACTAATAGATGCGCACAAAGTGGATTTTCTTGCGGGCTACATATGGTCCAACGTGCTCTTGCCGTCTCTCAAGCCCGCGATCGACTCGAAGACATTCTTGATCACGACCATCGCCGGTCCTTCGCAACTCGCCGGTGAACTCTGTTCACCGTACGTCTTTTCCACGTCGTGGCAGAACAACCAGACGCCGCAGGCGATGGGCACCTACATGAATCAGCGGGGCGTCAAGAAGCTATTCCTCATCGGCCCCAACTATGCGGGCGGAAAGGACATGCTGTCCGGCGTGAAAACCACGTTTAAAGGCGAGATCGTGGGAGAGGTGTACACTCGCTGGCCCGATCAACTGGACTTCTTGAACGAACTGAGCAAAGCCCGCGCGGCCCAGCCCGATGGCGTCTTCGTGTTCTATCCTGGCGCATCGGGCGTACAGTTTCTGACGCAATACTCGCAGTCCGGATTGAAAGGTCAGATCCCACTTTACACCGTGTTCTCGATCGACGAATTGACATTGCCGCTGCAGAAAGACCTGGCGCTCGGAATTCCGGGCGTCCAGACCTGGGTCAACGATCTGCCGACCGAGGCCAATAAGCGTTTCGTCGCCGACTACAAGAAGAAGTTCAATGCGCCTCCGACCTACTACGCCGCTTATTCGTATGATGCGGTAGGTTTCATCAACTCCGCCGTCGAAGCGGTGGGGGGCGATTTGACCAGGAAGGAAGATATGCGCATCCACATGGAGAAAACGGGCATCAACTCAGTGCGCGGCCAGGTCAAGTTCGGCAACAATCACATACCGATCCAAAATTTCTATCTTCAAGAACCAGTCAAGGAGCCGAGCGGCAATATCGTTCTCAAGACGGTGGCGACCATCCTGGAGAACGATCAGGACCTTTTCCACGACAAGTGCCCGATGAAGTAAGCGCGCAAGTCCGGCCTACGGACAAAGCCAATGCTCAGCCGGCCGCCGCCCGAGCGTCGCGAATGGCGCGCCACACCCGCTCGGACGTCGCCGGCATGGCAATTTCGGTAACGCCCAGCGGGCGAAGCGCATCCAGGATCGCATTGATCACGGCCGGCGGCGCCCCGACGCACCCGGCCTCGCCGGCGCCTTTGACGCCGATCGGATTGGTGCGACAGGGAACATCGTGCATACCGACCGCAAAGAGCGGCACGTCCTGCGCGCGTGGCATGGCGTAGTCGAGGAACGAGCCGGACAGCATCTGTCCGGAGTCCTCGTCGAATACGACCGCTTCCATCAGCGCCTGGCCGATCCCTTGGGTGACCCCACCGTGGACTTGCCCCTTCAGCAGTCAGCGGGTTGATCGGCCGGCCGACATCGTCGACCGCGGTATATCTCGCGATCGTCGTCCGTCCGGTCTCGGGATCGATCTCGACCTCGCAGATATGACAGCCGTTCGGATAATTCGGAGTCTCGGGCGAAAATCCGCCCACGCCTTCGAGACCGACTCCCAGGTCATTCGGCCATCTCAGCGCGGCATACGCCCCGCGCGCGACATCCTCGATGTGGATACGGCGGTCCGTCCCCACGACTTTGAAGTGGCCCTCCTCGAACTCGATGTCATCCGCGGACACCTCCAAGAGGTGCGCCGCCATGCTTCGGCCCTTCGAGATGATTTGATCCGCCGCAGCCCGCAGGCACGCTCCACCGATCGACGTTGAACGCGATGCATACGTGCCACGTCCGAACGATACGCTGTCGGTGTCGCCTTGGATCAATCGAATCTTGTCAAAGGGTACTCCGAGCCATTCGGACACCATTTGAGCGAATGTTGTCTCGTGCCCTTGCCCGTGCGAGAACGTTCCTGCCACAATTGTCACAGCGCCGGATGGGTCCATACGGATCTCCATTCGATCATTGTAGATCGCGGTGATCTCGATGAACGAAGCAAGACCGATTCCGCGCAATCGGCCGGACGCCGTGCAGTCCGACTTGCGATTTTCAAAGCCGTCCCAGTCCGCGAGCTCCAGCGCCTTCTGCAAGACCAAATCGAATTCGCCGCTGTCGTAGTTCTGGCCGAGCGGCGTGCGATACGGCATCGCCGCCGCCGAAATGAAGTTTCGGCGCCGCAATTCGACACGGTCGATGCCCATCTGCGCAGCCATCTTGTCCAATAGTCGCTCGATCACGTAGATGCTCTCTGGCTGGCCGGCGCCCCGATAGGGACCGGTCATCGGCGTATTGGTGAACATCCCGCGAAACGAGACGTGATACAGCGGACAGGTGTAAACGCTCGGCAGGATCGCGCCGCTGAGCAGCGCGGGTATATGGCCGTTGATCGAAATGTAGGCTCCTAGATTATGATTGGTCGCGACTCGCAGAGCGATCATCCGGCCCTCTTTGTCGCAGGCCAACTCCGCGTCCCAGTATTGATCGCGGCCATGCATGTCGCTGAGAAGACTCTCGGAACGCTCAGCAATCCATTTCACCGGACGCCCGACTTTTCTGCTGGCCCACAGGACCATCGCCTCCTCGGGAAAGACCGGGCCCTTCATGCCGAAGCCGCCGCCGACGTCTGGCCCAACTACGCGCATTGAGGTTTCTGGAATCCCGAAGACATCCTTACAAAGGATTTCGCGCGTGCGGTGCGGGGCCTGCGTACTGCTGTAGAGCGTATATCGCCCAGAGAGCGGATCGTAGGACCCGAGCGCCCCGCGCGGCTCCAGCGGATTTGCCGAAATCCTTTGATTGAAGAGTCGCAGGCTGACGACATGCGCCGCACGAGTGAATGCAACGTCCGTCGCCGCACGATCACCCAGCTCGTAGGCGAAGCAAGTATTCCCCTCCGCCTCCTCCCAGATCAGCGGCGCCCCGGAGTTCGGCGCCACGGCGACCGATGAGTTCGCCTGCAATGGCTCGTACTCGACCTCGACTCTTTCGGCAGCATCACGCGCCGCGACCAAAGTCTCCGCCACGACCAGCGCGACGCCGTCGCCCGAATGTCGGACCCGATCAACGGCGAACACGGGCCTCGATGGCCAGAACGTTTTAGGTCCGCCAAAGCCCGGAGGAAGACGATAGATCTTGATTCCGCCCAGGCCATCTGCGTCTGCATCGGCGCCCGCCAAAACAGCCAGGACACCCGGCATACGTCGCGCCTCGTGCGCGTGGATTTGGCGAATGTGGGCGTGAGCGTGCGGCGACCTTATGACAAAC
Organism: uncultured Alphaproteobacteria bacterium; assembly: GCA_963807865.1. Classification (GTDB taxonomy): domain Bacteria; phylum Pseudomonadota; class Alphaproteobacteria; order Rhizobiales; family Xanthobacteraceae; genus VAZQ01. The sequence goes on from CAWEDK010000012.1 coordinate 195,102, forward strand.
GCATGCGCGGTTCCGAAGGGAGCAAGGTCGTCGACATAGCACCCCCGCCCGGTCAAGAATCGGGGGTCTTCAGTTCGCCTGACGGGCTGACCTATACCGAAGCGGCTCATCGCGCTTCACTCATCGATCGTTTGCGGGGGAGTAGCCATCGTTGCGGGAGTAGCCATGCGGTCACCTCTTGCGGCAACGGCTTCGATTGCGCAACGAGGTAACTCAAGCTACCATTAGCATAGTCAGACTTGGCAACTTTCATGCCGTCCGTTAGCTCGGCCGGACCTGTTGCGCTTCCGATCGATTAAGAAGAACCGATCCGCATACCGTTCACATCGCCCGCGTCTTCGGCAATGAAAATTGTCGGCGACATGCCAGTTGTAGCTCGCGATCAAGAAGATCGTCGTTGCCGCGGCCGTGCGGGAGTAGCTCGCGAATGCCCAAAAACGGCGAAATGCTCCTCTCGACCAGAGTGATTTGCTCGAACCATGCTTCACCACCGTGGAACCGCGACGCGGCGCCGGAGGCGGTTGCCCTCGGCGTGGAGATGTGAGCCGCAGTGCACGTCTTGACATAAACGCTGGCGCGGCTCTTGCTTGCATGGTGCCAACCTGCGATGGGACGATAGTGATGAACCAGCCGGTGGTTTCTACTCAAGGTTGGGTGGACGCGACACAGGGCGTCGTCAGGCGCGAAGCCTTCGTCAGCGACGATGTCTATCGTCAGGAACTCGCCCGTATTTTCGAAAGAAACTGGGTGTTCCTGGCGCACGAGACGGAGATTCCGCAACCCGGCGACTACGTGGTGCGCACGCTCGGCAAGGCGCCGGTCATCGTGGTGCGCGACGCCGATGGCACGGTCAAGGCGCATCTCAACAGTTGCCGTCATCGCGGCGCGAAGCTCTGTCGCGGCGAGGCCGGCAATGCGCGTCGCTTCGTCTGCCCATATCACGGCTGGACCTATGAGCGTGACGGCCGCCTCCTGACGACGACATTCGACGCCCACATGCCGAAAGGCATGGATTTCAGCCGTTGGGGCCTCATTCCGGTTGCGAAGGTGGCCACCTATCGCGGGCTGGTGTTCGGATGCTGGAACGCCGACGCCGTCGACCTGGAAACATTTCTCGGCGAATTCCGCTGGTACATCGACTGCTTCCTCGGCCGCACGCCGGGCGGCATGAAAGTGCTGGCCCCGCCGCATCGCTGGCGCGCCAAGGCCAACTGGAAAGTCGGCGCGCTCAACTTCATCGGCGACAGCCAGCACGTGTTCACGACCCATGTCGGTCCGACCACCCTCAACCCGATCCGCTCGGCGCGGGCCGGCTTCACCAAGATTTCCGAGCGCAGCGTGCAGATCATCACCGAGGGCGGCCATGGCTGCACGCTGAGCTACCTCGCGGACGGGTTGAACGACGACGCATACCGCACGCACGACCCGGACCTGGTGTCGATCTACCGCACCGTCCTCAAGCCCGAGCAGATGCATGTGCTGCATCACGTCCGTGTCGCCGTCGGCAACATCTTCCCCAATCTGTCGTTCATCGAGACGCAGGCCGCCTCAGGCCAAAAGTCCGTCATCCTCCGCCAGTGGCATCCCGTCAGCGGATCCGAGATGGAGATCCTGAGCTGGTGCCTGGCGGAGGCCGAAGCATCCGACGACTACAAGACGAACACGCTGAACAACGGCTTCCACAACTTCGGTGTCGCCGGTGTGTTCGAGCAGGACGACATCGAACTCTGGGCTTCGGCAACCCTGGCCGCGGACAATTCGATCGCGCTGAAGTATCCGTACAGCTTCCACACCGGCCTGCCGCTGCTCAACAGCCCGATACCCGACCACGATGGCCCCGGACGCGCGTTCCGTCCGGTGCTCGCGGAGGTCATTCAATTCGAGTTCATGCGGCATTGGGACCGCCTGATGATGGCCAACTGATGCCCGCAATCTCAGACTCAACCGCGGTTCTCGATGGCGCGAACGCCGCTGAGGTCGATGCGCAGACGCACTTCGCCATTCAACGCTTCCTGTTCGCCGAGGCCGCCATTCTCGATCGCCGGGATTACCGCGCCTGGCTTTCGCTCCTGACCGACGACATGCACTATCGCGTGATGGCGAACGTCAACCGCAACGCCGACGAAGGTCCCCTGCCCTACGCGTTGATCGACGAACCGGCACCGCGGTTGAAAGCGCGCGTCGAGCAGATTCTCAACGCCAAGCTGACCCACGCGGAGAACCCGCCGACGCTGACGCGGCGGTTTGTCACCAACGTCATGGCATCCGCGGGCGAACGCGACGGCGAATTCGTCGCGACCTGCAATCTCCTGGTCTATCGGACGCGCCCCGACATCGCGGATGGCGCGCTCTACGCCGGCGAGCGCACCGACTTGCTCCGGCGCATCGACGGCGCGCTCCGGCTCGCCCGCCGCGAAGTGCGCCTGGATCAGTCGCTCATTCACGGCAGCATGAGCATTTTGTTCTAACCAATGGCGGAAGTAACGGGCGGCAAGCCGATCGCGCTCGGCATCGCGGGTCTCGGCCTCGCCGGCGCGTTCATGATCCGCGCGGCGATTGTTCATCCGAATTTTCGGCTGGCGGCGGCGGCCGATCCGCTGCCGCGTCCGCGCGAGGCATTTACCCGCGACTTCGGTGCGCCGGCATATGCGAGCTTCGCCGAGCTTTGCCGCGACCCGAACGTCGAAGCCATCTACATCGGCTCGCCGCATCCGCTTCATCCCGATCAGGCGATCGAAGCCATCCGTCACGGCAAGCACGTCATCGTCGAGAAACCCCTGGCGTTGACGCTCGCCGACTGCGACCGGGTGATCGCCGAAGCGGAAGCAGCATCCGTTGAACTGATCGTCGGGCACACCCACGGTTTCGACATCAATATCCGCGCCATGCGGCGGCTGATCCGGAGCGGCGACTTCGGCCGCCTGGGCATGATCGTGGCGCTGAACTACTCCGACTTCCTGATGCGTCCGCGCCGGCCGGACGAACTGGACACCGCCCGAGGCGGCGGCATCCTGTTCAATCAGGTCACGCACCAGATCGAGATCGTGAGGACGCTCGGCGGGGGTATGGTGCGCAGCGTCCGCGCCAATGCGGGAGGGCTCGAACGGCTGCGGCCGACCGAAGGCCATTGCTCCGCCTTGCTCGAGTTCGAGGACGGCGCCGCCGCGACGCTGGTGCTGAGTTCCTACGACTTCTTCGACAGCGACGAATTCCACTATTGGATCGCCGAAGGCGGCACCGAAAAGCCGCGCGACCGCCACGGCTCCTCACGGGCGACGCTCATCGGGGGGGCGTCACCGGAACCGCGAGCGGCAGAAGGACCTGGGTTATGGCGGGCGGCAGTTGCCGGTCGAGCAGCCCTATCTGCCGCATTTCGGCTTTCTGCTCGTGACCTGTGAGCGCGGCGACCTCCGGCTGTCGCCGAACGGCATCACGGTTTATGGCGTTGACGGCGTGCAAGAAATCCCGGTCGAGCGCGGCCTCGGGCGGCCCGGGCAAGGCGATACACTGGATGCGCTCTGGGACGCCGTGCGCGAGCGCCGCCGCGATTTTCACGACGCGCGGTGGGGCAAGGCAACGCTCGAGGTTGCGCTATCCATTCTCCAATCCGCCAGAGAACGGCGCGAGATCGTCCTTCAGCACCAAGTCGCGTGCGGCGACTGAGCGTTCACGCCGGCACCAGACGAAAGCTCTGGCTGCTCGAGGGCAACTCCCGCAGCACCGCGCTCAGATCGTTCGGCTCCTGGCCGGCGGGAATTGGCTGCATATAACGTCCGCGGCACACCAGGGTCACGCTGTCCTTGAATGGAAACGGATCGAGGCTGTACGTCCCGTCGTCGATCTTCTTCACCTCGATCGACGCATCGGCCTCCCGGCTCATCGGAACATGGATGAACGTCTCATCGGCGCGTTCCGTCGCGTGCCGCAAATGGAAATACAACGCAAACGTATCGCAGAACTGGAGTTGCTTGTAGTTCTGAAGGATTTGCTTGTCGTCCCGCTTCGCCGCTTCGTCGGTCGCCAGCAGGTCGCGGAGCCGCTCCTGACGCCGGACTTCGCTCTCCAGCATGGCTTCGACCTTGGCCTTGTTCTCCGGCGAGATCGGAATTGAAACAGACTTGCGATTCGGAATGGTGAAACGGCTGAAGCCGTAGCGTTTGTTGTACAGGCCCCAGGTATGCATGCTCGACAGGAGGCCGCTGTAGATGGAATGCTGCTCGTTGTAATCCGGCGAGCCGCGATTGGTTCGCAGCGCGTCGTCGACCGGCGTGTGTGCCATCAAATAGGGCAGGCCCGTGCCGGCATCGAGGCCTGGATGACGATCGTAGTCGTCCCACCCCCGGTCGTGGTTCTCGATGACGTAAAGCACCTCCGGGTCGGACATCGGCTCGAAGCTGTCGTTGCCGAAGGCGCGGCCGATCTGTCCGCAGAAATCCAGGTGCTCGACCATGGTCGAGATGAAATGCGATGCGCCCTCGGGCGCGGTCTGGACCATCATGTCGTGACTCCTGCCCTGGCGGCGGTCTTCTCAAACTCGTCTACTGCTTGATATAGGGCTTCAACGGCTCCGAGAAATACTCGCTCGCCGTATGCGGCTTCTGCAGCACCTTCGCCTCAATCATCATGTCGATCGACTGCTGCCACTTCTCGGGCCGCACATCGTAGTTGAAGCGCAGCAGAGGCATCTCCTTCACCAGCGCCGGATCGAGCCCGGTGAACTCGACGGTGCGCTGCCGCGCGCGAGCGCCATCGGCATTCATGTAGTCGATGGATTCCTTGATGGCGCGATTGAAGCGCGCGACGATATCCGCGTTCTTGTCGATATACGACTTCTTGGCAAACCAGACGCCGAGCGGCGCTCCCGGCATGGCCTCCGCATAGTGCCACGACAGCACGCGCCCGATGCCCGACGTCAGGAGCTGCGTGGTGAACGGCTCGGTCGTGACGACGGCATCGACCTGGCGGCTCTTCAGAACGTCGGCGTGGCGCGGATAAGGAACCTCGATGAGCTGAACCTTGGCCGGGTCGATCCCGGCCTTGCGCATCGCAAATTGCGCCGCGATCGTCTGCTGTCCCTGAAACTGAGCCGTCGCGACACGCTTGCCGACCAGATCCTTCAGGCTCTTGATCTCCGAGTCGACCAGCGACTGCACCGAGCCCGAGTCCGGCCCTTTGTCGTAGACGATCTCGTTCTGGAAGACCGCGAGAAACTCGAAGCCGCGCTCGTTCGCCGTCATCGCGGTGCCCGGCAGGGTCAGCGCGAAGTCGATCGAGCCACCCTGCTGCGCCGAAGCGGCCTCGGCGCCGGAGCGGAACTCGATCAGGGTCGCTTCGAGCCCATTGCGCTCGAACATCTTCTCGACCTTCGCCGCATAGGCATTGGCAAGGCCCGCGATCTTGAGCACGCCGACCTTGATCGGGATCAGCTGCTGGGCCCACGCCTGCGATGCCCCGAGCGCGAGGACGAAAGCAAGAGCGGATAAACCTCCGACAGCGTTCATGGCAGCCTGTCCTTCCAATTTGCAACGACGGGTCGCGGAAGAGTTAGCAATCCTCATGCCAATAACATGCGCTTCGATGCTTTTGCACTCAAGCTGCCTCCGGATTAATCTTGACGCTGGGATCGCCGGGGGCCGAGTATTTCATCATCGCCGCGAGCCGAGACGTGTCATGAAAGAACGTCCGCCTGCATCCCGGAACTCGCCCTATCGCAGTTGGCCTCGCTATGAGGATGCGAACCAGGGTTTCCGCAACTACTGGTACCCGGTCCTTGAGTCGCGCCGGCTCAAGAGCGCGCCCAAGGCCGTCACGGTCGCGGGCGAGAAGATCATGCTTATGCGCGACGGCGACAAGGTCCGCGCGCTGAACGACCGTTGCCCGCACCGGGGCGTGCCGCTGTCGGCCGGGCGCAAGGAATTTCCGGGAACGATCTCCTGCGTCTATCACGGCTGGACTTACAAGCTGGAGAGCGGCGAACTGGTCGCTGCGCTCACCGATGGCCCCGACTCGCCGATCTGCGGCAAAGCAGGAGTGCGGGTGAAGACCTATCCGGTGGCAGACCGCGCCGGAATCATCTGGGTCTATGTCGGCGACCTGCCGCCGCCGGCGGCAGAGGAGGATATCCCGGAAGAGTTTCTGGCTCCGGACGCGACCGTCATCCCGATGATCGAGTTGCGCAAGGGCGACTGGCGTTACGCCATGGAGAACGCGGTCGATGAGGCACATGCACGCTATCTGCATCGCCGCACGCCCATTCGCGTTCTTCCGCCTGTTCCCCGCCTATCAGACCGATGTCCGGATGGTGCCGACCGAAGACGGCAAGTGGCTTCGCCGGCTGAGCAAGCCGGTGTTCGGCCCGCACAACTACCCGGGCGTCGGCGTCTGGCCGCGCGACGGCTTCTGGCGCAAGGCCGGCGGCCAGGTCATCGTTGGCATGGCGCGGCTGCCCGGCATCTTCTATGTCGGGCACAAGAACTGGCACGACTATCAGTTCTTCACGCCGGTCGACGAGAACCATCACTTGATGTGTCAGATCGCTGTGCAGCAGGCGACCGGCTGGCGCGCGTTGAAGTTCCGGCTCCGAATATGGACCTACATCCGGCTATTCCATCGCATCATGCTCAACCGGTGGGAGGACGGCTTCATTGTCGAGTCCATGGATTGCCCGCCCGAGCGTCTGTTCAGGCCGGATGTCGCGATCGTAGCGTGGCGGCGCTGGTGCGAGCTTCACGCCCGCGGCATCGGTCAGCTCGATCCGCGCGCCGCGGCAAGCTCGGACATCGCGGCCGAAGTGCCGGGCGACATTTCGTTGGACGAGCCGGCCGCCCCCGAGGTGAGGTGAGCGCGAGCGAATGACGCCTCCAGACCGTCCATGAGAATTCTTGTCACCGGGGGCGCCGGAAAGCTCGGGCGGTGGGCCGTCCGCGAACTGAGGTCTCACGGTCATCACGTCACGACATTCGACCGCTCCCCGGTCGACGAGTCCGATGTCCCGGTGACAGGCGATATCGAAGACCTCGACGCCGTGCTCGCTGCGACCGAACGGCAGGACGCGGTCCTGCATCTGGCCGGTATTCCGACTCACAGCGTCGTCCCGGACGACGAGACGTTCCGCATCAACGCGATGGGCACGTTCAACGTGCACGAAGCGGCGCGGCGCGCGAACGTGCCGCGCGTCGTCAGCATGAGCAGCGAAGCCGTGCTCGGGTGGGCACCCGGCTCCTGGCAGCGCGAGCACCTGCCGGAGTATCTGCCCATCGACGAGGACCATCCCTGCCGTCCGCAGGATTGTTACGGGCTCTCGAAGCTCGCGATGGAAGCCATTGGCCGCTCGTTTACCGATCGTTGCGGCATGGTGACGGTGTTCATCCGCGCACCCTGGATCGTATCGCCGCAAGAACTCGATCAGCTCGCACGCGACAACGGCCGGACCGCCGTATCGTTCGCAATGTGTCACTACGTCGACGTCCGCGACCTCGCCGAAGCTTGCCGCCTCGCAGTCGAAGTCCCGCTCGCGGGCAGTCATACGCTTTTCGTCGGTTCGGGCGAAACCACGGTGCCGGTTCCACTGGCCGAGCTCTATCCAAAGCTCGCGCCGGCCATTGGCAACCGCGCCGCCAAGCTCACCGGCAATCGCAGCCCGGTCTCGATCGAACGTGCGTGCCGGCTGCTAGGCTGGTCGCCGAAGCGCTCGTGGCGGGGGCGATCGCCGGCAGCCGCCACAACGGTTCCCGAAACAAATCCGCTCTCACAGGAGGCGTTATGACTTGGAAGCAGACGACATGGCTTGCGGCGATGTTGGTGGCGTTCGTAGCGCTCCCGGCGCTCGCACAGGACAAGCCGCTGATGCCGCTGCGCATTGGCACGCTGAAGATCGCGGCCCAGACCGACGTGTGGGTCGCGCAGCAGCGCGGCATCTACGGCAAGAACGGTATCGATCCGAAGATTTCGTTTTTCAACACCGGCGCGGAGGCCATTCCGGCCTTGCAGGGCGGGTCGATCGACGTGCTGCTGTCAATCCCGGGGATCGGTATGACGGCGATGGAACGCGGCCTTGATCTCGTCCCGATCTTTCAAGACGAGGTGGCGCAGGCGACGCCGCCGAGTTCGTCCAGCGTGCAAGTCCTCGATTCCTCGCCGATCAAGACGCTTGCCGACCTGCGCGGCAAGAAAATCGGCGTGGGTGGGCTCAGCACCCAAAACACCATCGGCGTGAAGATGCTGCTCGACAAGGCTGGTGTCGATCCCAGTTCGGTTTCGTTCTCGGAGGTGCCGTTTTCCGCGATGGCCAACGCGCTGAAGGCCGGCCACGTCGACGCCGTCGTGCCGGTCGATCCGTTCACGACGAACCTGCGCCTGAACGGCGGGCGCGTCCTGGTCTACAACTATTCGGCCTCGATCCCCGAGCAGCCGCTCGGCGTCTGGTTCACGAAGGGCGCGATTGTCAAAGCCAACCCGCAGGCGATCGAGGCCTTCACCAAGTCGATGAAAGAGTCGATCGACTATCTCAAGGCGGACGATGCCCGGGCGCGGGACGAGATCGCGGACTTCATCAAGATCGATCGTACGATCCTCAACAGCATGCCGCTGATCGGCTGGGACTATCGGGTCAAGCCCGACCGCTGGCAGGCGGTCATCGACATGATGGTGAAGTACGCCGGCCTCAAGCCGAAGAAGGCCGAGGACTTCATGACGCCACAGCTCCAGCCCTACATCATCAAGTAATGCGGCCCGCGGGAGGGCCGGAAACGAACTACCGGCTCATCGCCTTGGCTTGCGTCACGATGGCGGCGCGGTCGAAGGCGTTGCAGGCCTCGAGAAACTGCGACGTATAGGCGTCGGTCGCGGCGCCGGTGCCCTTCAGGTTGCCGAGCGCCGTGAACGACGTATGCGAGTTCTGCCAAGAGGCGGTAACGAAATCGCCGATCCGCGAGTCCTCGGGCAATCCCTGGAGCGCCATTTCGAGGAACCGCTTCATGATGTGCACGCTGTTCTTGAGCGCGGTCGCGTCGTCGAGATTGACGGGCTTGGTCGTCGGGAACTCCTCCCAGAAGATGCGGACCGCCGCCTCCGGATTGGTCCGGGTGAATACCAGCGCCTTGGTCATCGCGCGGCAATAGCCGGCAATGGCGTCGGGGTTGGCCTTGGCGAAGGCGGCCGTGGTCGCAAGCGACATGCCGGCCAGGCGGTCCTGGAATGGGATGGTGACGGTGCGCAGCTTCAGGCCAGTGTTCTCCGCCGCGCCGAGCATCGCGTCCCACATCACCAGCGCGTCGATTTTGCCGCCGCGGAGCGCGGCGACCGCCGCAGGTCCCGCGCCGGTCGCAATGCCGGTGTACTGATCCGGCGTGATGCCGATCTGCGCGAGGTTGGTCTTCAGCGCGAGGCCGCCGCCGGCCCCGAACGAAGGTGCACCGACATTCTTGCCTTTCAGATCCTCGAGCTTGCGGATCGGCGAATCTTCCAGGACCACCAGGAAAGTTCCCGCATTGCGCTTCAGCCCGTAGAACGAGACCAGGTCGCCGCCCTGCTCGCGCACCAGCATGATCGCTTCGGGCGCGGTGGTACCGACCTGCGCGCCGTTCGATTGCAGCACTTGGGCCGCTACCCCGCCGTTCTGCGCGCCCTGCACCTCGACCTCAAGGCCTTCCGCTGCGAAGTATCCCAGCCGCTTCGGCACGGCATACAGGAAGATCTCCTCGCCGACGCCGATCACCGGATGCATCTGCACCAGCGTGATCTTCTTGACGTCGGCCGCAGCCGCAGTCGTCGCAACCCCGCAAGCCGCGGATGCCAGCAGCAGTCCAAGCACGGTACGGCCAAATCCGGTCAGCATGTCGCTATCTCCGCTGTGACGTGAACTCGAATGTCGTTCTTCATTCCGGTCATGTGCGCGCCGATGCGCCCGAGCGTTGCGCCCAGAAGCAGCAGCGGCGCTCGACCAGCCCGACGGCATAATTCATCAGGAATCCGATCACGCCGAGCAACAGGATGATGGCAAACATCGGCGCGAGCTCCATCGACTGGTTGAATTGCATCAGCAGCATACCGAGCCCGGCACGCGCGCCGACAAACTCACCGACCACGGCCCCCAGGATCGAGAGGACCGATGCGACGCCGAGCCCGGCGAACAGGAACGGCATACAACTCGGGATGATGATCTTGGTGAGCAACTGCCATTCGCTGGCGTTACAGGAGCGCGCCAGCTCGATCCGCTCCGGCTCGACCGACTGGTAGCCGGCCATCATGTTCACCAGCACCGGGAAAAACGTGATGATCGCGGTGATGAACACCTTGCCTTCGAGGCCGAAGCCGAACCACACCACCATCAGCGGCGCGAGCGCGACCTTCGGCAACGACTGAAAGCCGACGATGTAGGGATACCAACTCCTGCCGGCAATCGGCCAATGCGACAGCGCGAGCCCCAACAGCGCTCCGGCTGCAGAACCGATGAAGAAGCCAAGCACAGCCTCCCAAACCGTGATGCCCGCATGGTACCAATAGCCGGCCTTGTCCCAGGGCGCACGGCTGAGCCCCCGCACGAGCGCCAGGGCGACCTCTTCGAGTTCGGCAGCACATATTCCGGAACGCCCAGCACATCGGTGGCGAGCCACCAGCCTCCGAGCAAGACAACGAGAATCGCGGGCGACAGTGTCAATTGCGGATAGCGACGAAAGATGCTCGGACGGACCGGGCGCGACGGCGCAGACGAACGTTCGGTATGCGGAAGGTCCGCGGCGTGGATGGACATCAGAACACTCCTTCCTGCGCATCGAGCAGCGAGCGAAGGCGGGTGGTGTAGCGGCCGAAGCGGTCGGTGTTGATGACTGAAAGCTGGCGCGGCCGCGGAAGCTCGATCGGGATGATCTCCGCGATGCTGCCAGGGCGCGCGGTCATGGCGATCACACGGTCGGACAGAAAGATCGCCTCGGCGATCGAGTGGGTAATGAAGATCACGGTCTTGCGGCTCTCACCCCAAATCCTCATCAGTTCGATATTCATTTGCTCACGAGTCATGGCATCGAGCGCACCGAAGGGTTCATCCATCAGCAACAAGCGCGGGTTCTGGACGAGCGCGCGGACAATCGCCGCGCGCTGCTGCATGCCTCCGGACAGTTCATAGGGGTAGCGTTTCGCGAAATCGCGGAGCCCGACCATCGCCAGAAGGTCCATTGCGCTCTGCCGATAGCGCGAGATGGGCAACCTGCGGAATTCGATCGGCAACAGCACGTTGTCGAGCACCGTGCGCCACGGCAGCAGGACCGGCGACTGGAACACCACCGCGGCCATCGGCGATGGACCGCGCAAGGGCTCGCCATTCAGTTCCACCGTGCCGGAGGTGAATGGCAACAGGCCCGCCAATACTTTGAGCAGCGTGGACTTTCCGCAGCCACTCTGGCCGATCACCGAAACGAACTCGCCGTCGCGGACGTCGAAATTGAGATGCTTGAGCGCAACGATCTCGCCGGAACTCTCGGTAACATAAGTCTTGGAAAGCGCACGCGCGGCGATCAACGCCGGACCACGGTCGGCGCTGGGTTGAGGCATGGCAGTGGCATGCACCGGCTGCATTGCGGACGAGGTCACGAACCCTTTCGGCAGGACTGGCCCAGTGTGGCGGTTCAGAAGTCCGCATCATTCTTACAGCGAGTCCGAAATGCGGACTTCTGAACCAAAGCCACACTGGATCAATAAGTTGCTAGTGTCCTTCAATTCCGAAGTTCGCAAAACGAGAGTGCCGCACAATGATGCGAACTTCGGAATCGGGACACCGGCCCGAAAAACCAAGCAAGCCGTATGCCAGCCACAACACGGCAGATGTCGGCGAATGCCGCGTCTGCGCGGGCTGCGCTTGACCCCTCGCAGAATTGCACTGCACATGGGCGCGCCGGAGCCGCCCTTTCGAGGCTACAGAGCTGTCATGACGACCAACGCGGTGATCCGCGTGCATCAGCACGGCGGCCCTGAATGTCTCAGCCTTGACGCTCTGCCGCTGGAGCCGCTTCCGCCCGGACACCTGCTGGTCGAGGTCGAAGCGGCCGGCGTCAACTTCTTCGATACGCAGTTGCGTTCCGGGCTCTACAAGCAGCCGTTGCCCGTCGCACTCGGCAACGAAGGGGCCGGTGTGGTGCGCGAGACCGGTCCGGAGGTCAGCGGATTACGGTCAGGCGATCGCGTGGCTTGGGTGCAATCTCCAGGTTCGTACGCGCGCTGGAAGACGGTCGCTGCCGCCCAGGTGTTCCCTCTCCCTGAAGATGTCAGCAGCGAGAACGCCGCAGCCGTTTTGTTTCAGGGCATGACGGCGCACTACCTCGCATGCTCGACCTATCCGCTGGCGCCGGGCGAGACGTGCGTCGTTCATTCGGCCGCCGGCGGCGTCGGGCTGCTGCTGACACGGATCGCCAAGATGCGCGGGGCGACAGTGATCGCCGCCGTCTCGACACCCGCGAAAGCGGACGTTGCGATCGCCAACGGCGCCGACCACGCGGTGGTCTATGCGAATGGCGATCTCATCGACGTCACGAAGCGTGTCACGCATGGGCGCGGCGCCGACGTCGTCTACGACGCGGTCGGCAAGGATACCTTCGAGCAAAGTCTCAAGTCGCTGAAACCGCGCGGGCTGCTTGCGCTTTACGGCGAAGCCAGCGGCGTCGTGCCGCCGATCGATGTCCGGCTGCTGATGACGGCAGGCTCGGCCTATCTCACCCGTACCGGATTGAACGCCTACTCCGCCACGCCGGAAGAACGGCGGGAGCGCGGCGACGACATCCTGCGCTGGCTTGCGGAGGGCATTCTGACCCCGCACATCGACCGGCGGTTTGCGCTGGAAGACGCGGCGGACGCACATCGGGCGATCGAGAGCCGCGCCACCGTCGGCAAGGTACTGCTGATGCCGCAGCAACGCCCGAACCGTTGAGATCGACATGGCAAGCCGCATCACGTTGACCATCGCCTGCGACGACTTCGATCATATCCGGGCGCTGATGGACGGCTCGGTGAAGCCCCAGGGCATCGACCTGGTGTTCATCACCGAACTGACCAATCCGGAACGGCATGGCCGGATGGTGCGCGATCTCGCCTTCGACGTCTGCGAACTGAACCTGCCGACCTACCTCATCGCGCGGGATCACGGCGTGCCGATTACCGCAATTCCGGTGTTCCTGTTCCGCAAATTCCGTCACGGCAACGTCTTCATCAACCCGGCGTCCGGGATTGCGTCGCCGCAGGATTTGGTCGGCCGGCGGATCGGCTGTCCGACGCTCCAGCCCGCCAGCAATGTCTGGATCAGCGGAATCCTGCAGGAGCAGTTCGGCGTCCCGCATCGCTCCCAGACCTGGGTGGTCGAACGCGACGAGGACGCGCCGTTCGAGCCGCCACCCGACTTGAAGATCGAGCGCGCGCCCCTGGGCAAATCGGTCGTGTCGATGCTGCTGAATGGTGAATTGCCCGCGATCATGACTCCGCAGACGCCGAAGCCCCTGCTCGACGGCGACAAACGGATCGCGCGGCTGTTTCCGGACTACGTCTCGCGCGAGCGCGCCTACTTCGAGGACACCGGCATCTTTCCGATCATGCACGTCACCGCGGTCAGGCAGGACGTGGTGGCGCGCTATCCCTGGGTTCCGTTGATGCTCTGCCGCGCCTTCGAGGAAGCAAAACAGCTTGCCTACCAGCGAATGGCGAACGTGCGCGTTGTCCCGCTGCCATGGTTCGGCGCGCATTGGGAAGACGAGCGCGCATTGTTCGGTCCCGACCCATGGGCCTACGGCCTGAACGATGCGAGCCGCAAGACTCTGACGACCGCGATCCGCTACGCCCACGAGCAGGGATTGATTTCGTCACCTCCGGCACTGGACGACTTGTTCGCGCCCGATTGCGGTTAGTGTCGGCACGCGCCCATCGCGCGACCTTCGTGCTGCCTCCCGGCGTTACCGGCGTGCCGCCGCCCCCGACGGCACCAGATGGAAGGACGCGATCTGCGGCGCAGTCCTGAAATAGACCGCCTGCAATTCGGCTAAGTCACTGAATTTGGATTGCGGCAGCCGGCGATAGATCAAATTCGCCGTGAGCGAGGGCTGATCGAACGGATAAGGATCGAGCGCGACCGTATCCGGCTCAATTGGCTCCAGCGCCATGCCGACACCCGGCCTCCCGGAATATCCAACGGGCACCGGCTCGATCCGGTCTGGATTGAGAGTCGCATTGCTGCAGATGTACAGGGACATCATGTCCCAGACCTGCAGCAGGTGGTAGTTGGTCGCCAGTTCGGTGGCGTCGATCCGATCTGCCGCGACCTTCTGCTTGGCTTCATGGCGCGCGATGAAATCGGTGATGCTGGGGGGCAGCGTGCCACGCTGGATCGCCGGCGGATGCGTGATGACGCCGTAGCGCCCCTGCCACAGGCCGGTCCGGTGCTTGGAGATCATCAGGCCGGCGTAGGGATCGATGCCGCTCAGCCAGTCGCCCGCCCATTCGAACGCCTCGAGTTGCGATTTGTCATTCGGCACCTCGCGGTAGTTCGGCGTCTTACCGGTGTCGGGATTGAGCTGCGGGCCGGTCTCGTAGCGGATCCAGCCGCGGTCATGAAACATTGCCGCGCGGACAAGCGATGCATACGGCCGGGGCTTCTCGAAATGCTCGTTTCCCCAATGCGCCGCGAACAGACCCGACAGTTGCGCATGATCGTTCTGGGTGATCATCACAATCGTGCCATCGGTCTCGTATCTCACGATCATTGCTTGGTCTCACAAGTAGAGGGGCGCCCGATCGCCGTGGTGGGTCAGGCTTGATTGAAACACCCAAACGGGCGCCGCGAAAGGCGTCTTCAGGTTGTGCACCCTGCCGCCAGACGGCCGGGCTCAACCGCAAGCTTGCCCCTCGCAGACTGCAAGCGGCCACGAAACCGCCTTCCACTCCGAGGATAACCCCGGCGGGTACAGCAACGCGGCTGCCTTCCCGCACGCATGAATGAACGCGCGGTTCACCCTTCATTCATTGAAAATGGTGTGGAATGGAGCCTGGGACGACACGTCAAGAAGGGACAAGTCCATGTTTCGAGGAACTCTGAGAGCCGCCGCATGGGTCGCGGCGGCTGCGCTTTCGATCACCCTGGCGTCGGGTGACGCCTCTGCCCGGCCGGGCGGTGGCGGCCGCGGCGGACATGCGGGGTCGATTCATCACGGCTCGGCCGGCTTCCATGGTGGTGGCCATCACGGCGCCTTGGGTCATCACGGCGCCGGCGGCTATCACGGGGCCGGCGTGCATCGCGGTATCGACGGCTATCGAGGGGTCGGCGTAGTCGGGCGCGGTGGGCCCTACCGAGTTGGCGGGCGCTACCACGGCGGCGTCTGGTACGGCACCGGCCGCCATTGGTGGAACGGCCGCTGGTATTCCTATGGCGTTGGCCGGTGCTGGCTCTTGACCCCGATCGGGTACGTCTGGGTCTGCGGCTGACCGCAATCACGGTGATCCGGCGAGCATGCATCTAAGCGTGCTCGCCCAATTCTCCGTCCCGCCTCCCTGGCGGGCACAATTGCCGCACGTCGCGCTATTCATTGGCGCGCGGCCTGTTTAATTCCTGACGTATTTCATCATCCGTTTGGGACCGACTTCTGCGCCGTAGATGTTTCCCATGGCGTCCGCCGCCACGCCTTCGGCCGCGCTGGTCCCGGTGGTCTTTTCGACCGGATCGGGAATGAACGCCGTCACCGCGCCATCGCTGACGCGCCCGACGCGGATACCGCGTTTCCAGCCATCGTGATTCTTGGCAACCGACTCGGATTCGGAGTTGGCCACATAGATGATGTCGTTCCTGTCGATGAACACGCCGCTCGGCCGGCTGAATTGATGCCACTGGTCGATATAGCTGCCGTCCTGATCGAAGATCTGGATGCGATTGTTCTGACGGTCGCCGACGAACAGCCGCCCGCGCGAGTTGATCGCGATGGCGTGCGGAATATCAAGCTCGCCGGAACCCGTGCCCTTCTTGCCCCAGGTCTTGATGAACTTGCCGTCCTTGTCGAACTTGACGATCCGCGCGTTGGTCTCGCGACCGTGACCGTCGGCGACGAAGATGTCGCCGTTCGGCGCGGTCACGACCGCGGACGGTGCGTTGAACTCGTCGGGCCCACTGCCGGGCTTGTTCGCCTTGCCCAGCGTGAGCAGCAGCTTGCCGTCCGGGCTGAATTTGAAGACCTGATGCCCCTTGCCGCCGCGGCCGAGCCCGTCCGTCACCCAGACGTTGCCGGCGCGATCGACATGCATGCCGTGCGGGAACAGCAGGATGCCGGCGCCAAAACTCTTGAGCAGATTGCCGGCGGCATCGAACTTCAGGATCGGATCGAGCGTGGAATCGCCGCACGCAAACGGCGAGCCGGGATCGATGCGCGAGGGCGGACGGGTCTCCCCGCAACGTTCCGCTACCCAGACGCTGGTGCCATCCGGATCGATGTCGACTGCGCTGGTCGAGCCCCATTTACGTCCGTCCGGCAGCTTGCCCCAGTTCTCGATCGCACGGTACGGATTGGGCGCGTCGTTGGTAGGCTTCACCGACTGGCTGACGGCCTTTTCGCCGGCCAGCGCCAGCGCGACCGCGGCGATTCCGAACATGCATCCCATGAGCGTCGCGACGTGCATTGCGTCTCTCCCTTGTTTCTTGTGTTCTGAAAGCGGCACGTCGATGCCCAGCCGCAACGCAGACGACCGTATCGCTACGACGCGCTGCCGTTGGGCGCGCCGTCACGATCACGCCGCGCAGGTGCGGCTAAGCAAGGCCTGCTAGCGACGCCAGCGTGGCGCCGGCCGCTCCCGCCGGAACCCACCATGTCTGATGCCCGACAATCCCGTCGACCGTTATGCTCTGGTGCGTTTGATAGGCGCGCACGGCCGCTTCAGTCCGCGGGCCAAAGTCGCCATCGATGGGGCCGGGATCAGTTGCAGTGTCAAATAGCTTCAGAGCTTTTTGCAGCGCAGTGACAGCAGCGCCTGTCGACCCGCGCGCCAGAGTCGGTGGGAACGAGATCTCTGACAAAACCGGCGTAGCGCTCTTCAGTTTTACGTCGATGCCGATGAGTTCGGGTGTCTCGTTCCCAACAGGAACGTCCTGGGCAATTCGGAAGCCGGAATACCCCGACATGGGCACAACAAGAAATGAAAACCTGGACGTCTTTAGTTCTTCTGTGACCCTTGTCGCCACGATGGCAAGCCGGCCGCCGTCGTCCTCAACGCTGCCCACTGCGATGCTCTTGTTATTATTCCAATAGCACAGGGCGGTTTCGCTGACTTTTTTGTTGGATACCGGTGAGGTGATGGTTGTCTTGACCAAGAAGTCAGCGTTGGACGTATCATCTGGGCGGTATTGCGGATCCAAAAGAATCTTTTTGATTTCTCCGTTGCCCCGCGGGTCTTTGAAGGTCAGATCAATCTCATTTTGCGAAAAGGCAATCGGTTGGCCTTTCCTTGAAAAACCCAAATGTGCAAGTTGATTATTGGTCCAGGTGAATGAAGCCATCAGCTCATTTCCGACCATCGCAGCCTCCCGGTGTACTGAGCAACTGCTGTTCAAACAGAATACTCTCGTTTGCCCCGCGCGGCTAGACAGGTCCTCCGCGAGATGGGTCGTCTCGTGGGCCATTGCGAACTCGCGTTCCGGCGCTACTTGCGAACCCGGCGCTGCTGGCGCCGCCGGGCCGCGCATGTCAGCGCGGGGTCACTCGCCGGACGCGAGCGTCGAGCTGCGAGCACCACGCGCGTCTGCTTTGCCCTGAAAGCAGACACACTTTTTGAGTGGCAACGAGTCCACGGCTAGAACAGCTCGAAATATTCCTTCTGCTCCCATTCGCTCACGTCGAGCTGATAGCGCGCGAGCTCCGCCTCCTTGAGGCGTAGATAGTAGTCGACGAAATCCGAACCGAGCCCGGCGCGCAGGCAGGTATTCTCGCGTAACGCTTCGAGCGCTTCGCCCAGGCTCTTCGGCAAGAGCGGCGCATTGGCCTCATACGGCGTGTCGGCAGACGCGCCGGGATCGAGCTTGCGCGCCAAGCCATCCATCCCGGTAATGATCTGCGAGGCCATGTAGAGGTAAGGATTGGCGGCGGGCTCGCCGATGCGATTTTCCAGCCGGGTCGCGAGGTCGCCCGCCCCGCCCAGCACACGGACCATCACGCCGCGATTGTCGCGCGCCCAGATGACCCGATCGGGTGCCAGCGCATAGGCGCGATAGCGCTTGTAGCCGTTCACCGTCGGCGTAGTGAACGCCGCGGCGGCACGCGCGTGCGCCAGCAATCCGCCGAGGAAATGAACTCCTGTCTCCGACAGCGGCTCGGCATCCGACACGAACGCATTGGCGCCCGAGCGGCGGTCGCGCAGCGACTGATGCAGATGCCAGCCGCTCGACATCACGTTCGGCACGTTGGGCCGGCACATGAACGTCGCGTGATAGCCCATGCGCCGGCACATCTGCTTCACAGCGCTGCGAAACAGCATCATGGTGTCGGCGGGCGCGAGGCCGACCTGCGGGTGGAACGTGAATTCGCATTGGCTCGGGCCGAGCTCGACCTCGACCGAACGCAGCGGCAAGCCGAGCTCCAGCACCTCGCGGCGCACGGTCTCGAGCACCGGCTCCATTAGGTCGAAGCGCGTCTCGGTGAGATAGGCATAGCCGGGCGAGATGAGGCTGACCTTTGGCGCTTCCGGGGGCCAGGTCGCGGTCTCGGGCTCGATCCGCGCATCGTCGAGCTTGAAGATGTGGAACTCGACCTCGAGCCCCGCCATGTAGTCGTAGCCGGCGTCGGCGAGCGTGCGCAGCATCTTGCGGTAGAGATGGCGCGTCGAGAACGGCACCGGCTGGCCATTGCCGAAATAGATGTCGCACAGCACCCAGCCGGTCTTCGGCGCCCACGGCAGCACGCGAAACGTGGCCGGATCGGCGATCATCAGGAAGTCGGCGCCGCCCTCCATCTCGCTCATGCCGAAACCGCCGCCCGCGGTGAACACCGGGAACGCGGTCTTCTGCGCGGTATCCTTGGCGAGCAGCGTCGTCGTCATCGCGACGCCGTTGCGCATCGCGCGCGCGGCGTCTGCCGCCATCAGGGTCTTGCCGCGCAGGATGCCGTGCTGATCGGCAAACGACAGCCGCACCACTTCGAGCCCGTGCTCTTCGATCAGCCGCTCGGCCCGCGTCGCCGCCTCGAACTGCGCGTCGTTCCACAGGCCGTGGCGCTCGACGAAGGTCCGGGCGGTGCGCTCTTGCGATGAGGACACAGACAATTCTCCAACTGGACCGATGATATCCAAGCGGCATCGGCCCGTCATGTCTCCGATGGGCGGAATTCGCGCACCTACCGATCGGCCCGCGGCATCGAAGCCGCGGATGGCCGCAAGGCTCAGGCGCGACCATCTCCACGCCGGAGCTTCGAGGCTATACAAGGACGCCTCGTTCGCGCAGAATGCCCGGAACAAAATAACCGGACGCGAGCAACGCGGCGGGGCGGAGCAGACAACAGGGAAGGGTCGGCGATGAGCGAGTTGTCAAAGGACGATGTCATCGAGGTTTTGGGACCGCGGCTGGGTGACATTGCGATTGCGGAGATCATCGCCACCGGCATCACCAAGGACGAGCTTGTCTCCGCCAAGGCGCGGGTCGTCAGCGACCACAAGGCGCATGAGCCCGGTCCTCCGCAGGAGCCGGGACATATCAGTAAGGTGGTCGATATTCTCGAACGGCTGCACAGCAACGGCCTGCTGGGCGCGGCCGGCTCCACCCTGACATAACTCTCGACGTTTCGGCATTTTCGTCTGTTGAAAGTGCTCGCAACTCAAGCGGTGCGCCTACAATAACGTGAGAGTCTGTGCGATAGGCTGAAGCTTCCTTCGGCTTGCTGAGGCAACGCATGGACGGCTTCCTCGTATTGCTCGGATTGGGCATCCTGGCACTTCCGGTCGTCGCCGTGACCGCGCTGGTCCTGTCGATCGGAAGCCGCAAGCACCTGCGCATGCTGGATCAGCGGTTCGACGCCCTCGAACGCCGGCTTGCAGGCGCGGCGCCGCAAACACCGCCTGCAGCAGCTTTGGCGCCGGAGCCGCCTCCTGCCACCTCGGCGCCAGAGCCGGACATCCATCCGGAGGTCGTTCCGCCCAGCGAGCCTGAGCCACAGCCGACCGCCGCGGTCGAACCTGCTCCCGACGAGACCGCCTCGTCTATCCCTGCGCCTGCGCCTGCGCCACAGCCCGCAGCCACTCCGGCCGCGCCGGCGATGAGTTTCGAGGAACGCCTCGGCACCCAATGGGCGGTCTGGGTCGGCGGCATCGCGCTCGCCCTCGGCGGCATTTTCCTGGTGCGCTACTCGATCGAGGCCGGTCTGCTCGGGCCCGGCGTCCGGGTCGTGCTCGGCGCGCTCCTGGCACTCGCGCTCATCGCTGCCGGCGAATGGGCGCGCCGAACCGAACGGCTCGCCGGCATTTCCGGGCTGCCGAGCGCGCACATCCCGAGCATTCTCACCGCCGCCGGCACCGTGGTCGCGTACGCGGATATCTACGTCTCCTACGCGCTCTATGACTTCCTCAATCCCGGCCTCGCCTTCATCCTGCTCGGCATCGTGGCGCTCGCCACGCTCGCGGCCGCGCTGCTGCACGGCCAAGCGCTCGCCGGGCTCGGCCTCGTCGGCGCCTACGTGACGCCCCTGCTGGTCGCCTCCGACAAGCCGGATTTCTGGTCGCTCTACATCTACCTGGCGGTTGTGACCGCCGCCGCGTTCATGCTCGCCCGCATCCGGATGTGGCGCTGGCTCGCGCTCACCGCGATCGTGTTCAGCGCGCTCTGGACGTTTCCGGGGCTTGAGGCGCGGCCGGTCGCGGCGCTCGGCGCGCATGTGTTTCACGTCGTGGTGGGGTTTGTCCTGGCCGCGGCCCTCATCGTCTCCGGTCTGCTGTTCGGACCGGAAGCGGAGCCGGACACGATCGACGAGGTCTCCTCCGCATCGCTCGGCGCCTATCTCACCGCCGCGGGGCTGCTGGTGCTGGCGAGCCGGCACGACCCGGTCGCGCTCATCACGTTTGCGGTGCTGATCGCGGCGACCATTGCAATCGCCTGGCGCACCGCCGCGGTGGCGGCCGTGATCCCGGCGGCGGCGCTGCTTGCCGTGCTGGTCATGCTGCGCTGGTCGCTCGGTCTCAATACCGAGTACCTGATCGAACCGTCAGGCCCGGTCGCAGGCGCAGTGCCGGAGCCCGAACTTGCCCGTACGGGATGGCATCTCACCTTGGGCATCGGGTTTGCGGCGCTGTTCGGAGTCGCCGGCTATCTCGCGCAAGGCCGCGCGGAACGGCCGATCATTCCCACACTGTGGAGCGCGGCGGCTGTGTTCACGCCGCTCGCCATGCTGGCGGCGCTTTACTACCGCGTCGCCAAGTTCGAACCCTCGCTGCCGTTCGCCGGCGGCGCGCTTCTCCTCGCGGCGCTGTTTGCGCTGGCGACCGAGACGCTTGCCAAACGTCCACCGCGTCAGGGCAGCGCGGCCGCGGAAGCGATCTTTGCGACTGGCGCGGTCGCCGCACTGGCGCTCGCGCTCACCATGGCGCTCGAAAGGGGCTGGCTCACTGTCGCGCTCGCCCTGATGGTGCCAGGCATTGCGTGGGTGCAGGAGAAACGACCGCTGCCGGCGCTGCGCTGGCTTTGCGCCGCGATCGGCGCGCTGGCGGTGGCTCGCATCGGGTGGATGCAGCACATCGTGGGCGTGGATGTCGGCACCACGCCGATCTTCAACTGGCTGCTCTACGGCTACGGCATCCCGGCCGCGGCGTTCTGGCTCGGCGGCACGCTGCTGCGACGGCGGGCCGACGATCAGCCGGCGCGCATGATCGAAGCGGGCGCGCTGCTGCTGACCGTGCTGACGGTGTTCCTGGAGATCCGCCACTACATCAACAGCGGCGACATCTACCGCCCATCCGCCGGCCTCGCCGAAGTCGCACTGCAAGTCTGTGCTGGCCTCGCCATGACGATCGGGCTCGAACATATCCGGCGGCGCACCGGCAGCGTCGTCCACAATGCCGGCGCGCTGGTGCTTGCCGCGCTCACGCTGTGCGGCATCGTGTTCGGGCTCGGCATGGCGCAGAACCCCCTGCTCCGGCCGATCCCGGTGGGCGGAACATTCGTCAATCTGATCCTGCTCGGTTATGGCCTGCCGGCCATCCTCACCGCGGCGCTCGCGTTGCATGCGCGTGGCGTACGGCCGCCGCAATACAGCGCCGGCGCCGCCGTGGTCGCGGTGGTGCTCGCGCTAGCTTATCTCACGCTCGAGGTCCGCACGCTCTTTCACGGCGAGGTGCTCACGCGGGGACCGACCACCGATGCCGAGGGATATACCTACTCGGCGGTCTGGCTTGCGTTCGGCGTCGTCCTGCTGGCGGCCGGCATGGCTCTGCATTCGCAAGCGGTGCGGCTGGCGTCCGCCGCGGTGGTGATCCTCACGGTGTGTAAGGTGTTCCTGCTCGACATGCAGGGACTGACCGGCATCTGGCAGTCGCTGTCGTTCCTCGGCCTCGGCGCCGTGCTGCTCGGCATCGGCTGGCTCTATCAGCGCCTGCTGTTTCCGCGGCGGGCGACACCGGCGGGCGGCTGAGTGATCTTGTAGCCCAGATAGAGCGAAGCGAAATCCGGGAACCTACCCCGCATTCCGCTTCGCTTCATGCGGGCTACTTGCTGCCCTCTCCCGAACCAGTTTTCAATTTTGCGGTGCCCGGCAGCCAACGCTGAGGGCATCGATAAACTGCCCGGAGCGGCCTTTGATGCCGTAACCGGAGCTGCCATCGGGACAGAAAAATGGCTGACGGGTGGCGTGAGAAAGCAGCTCACCCGCTCCACTCACTGTAGCGATAAGCGAGGGATCTGAGGAGCTGAGTGCGCTGGAACACCTCAGCACCAAAGGCACGATGAGGTAATTAAAATTTCCGAAGTTCGTCGGCATTACCGCTGATTGCAGCTCGGAGCCGATGACCACTGTGTTTGCAGGACACTTCAGTTCAAATGGCTCCCCAGCGTTCCTCCCGACGATATCGGCCTTTCGCAGGGTTTCCGCCGGCAGCGATATGAGTTTGTGTCTCCAGTTAAAGCGCGCCGCCGCACAAATCGGCCCGATTGAAAAGACGAATGGACCGACTGTTCTGTCGATGGCTCGGCCGTAGAGACCGACCATGAACTCAGCGGAGCGGCACGTTATGGGAGTAAATGCTTCCCCGCCTTTGGTCCCGTCGCTGGGTTGGTAGGAATTGAGGTGGCGTAGTCTCCGGGGTGATCAACCTCGAATCATCCGGCGTTGAAGCGTCGGACTGGAGACCACGCCATGACGAGCCATACCACGAAGCCTGATTCTTCGCAGCCTGCAGCCGAGATGGCTGTTGATCTTTTCGACAACTGGTTTGATCCGATCGAGACCGAGGTGCGCGCTCGGGCGCGTGACTTCATCGAAGAGCTGATCCGCGGCGAGCTCGACACTGTGCTTGCCCGCCCGCGTTACGGGCGAAGCCAGATGGCCGGCGATGAAGCAAGTGCGGACGTTACCGGCCACCGCCACGGCAGCCGGACGCGGTCGCTGACCGGCACGTTCGGCCCGATCGAGATCGCCGTGCCGCGCGCCAGGCTGAACACCGCCGACGGCAAGACGACGGAGTGGAAGAGCAAGGCGCTGCGGGCTTACCAGCGGCGCACGCTCGCCGCCGACGCGCTGATCGCGGGCACGCTATCTCGCCGGCACCAACACACGCCGGGTGCGCCGGGCGCTCGCGGCCTTGTTCGGCGGCGCGGTGGGCAAGGACACGGTGAGCCGGGTGTGGCGCAAGGTGAAGACCGACTGGGACGCCTGGAACGCCCGTTCGCTGGCCGAAGAGCCGATCGTGCGCCTGATCCTCGACGGCACCGTGGTGCGCGTGCGGCTCGATCGCAAGGCGACCTCGATCTCGCTGCTCGTCGTGCTCGGCGTGCGCGAGGACGGCCAGAAGGTGCTGCTCGCGATCAAGAGCATGGGCGGCGAGAGCACCGAGGCCTGGCGCAGCGTCCTCGACGATCTCATCCGGCGCGGTCTGCGACGTCCTGAGTTCCTCATCGTCGACGGCGCGCCGGGGCTCGACCAGGCGATTGCCGCCGTCTGGGATGGCGTGCCGGTGCAGAGGTGCACCGTTCATAAGCATCGCAACCTGCTCGCCCATGCCCCCGAGCGCCTGCACGAGGAGATCGGCACCGACTACAACGACATGATCTACGCGGCGACGCGCGAGGAGATCGAAGCGCGCCGCAAGGCCTTCATCCGCAAGTGGCGGCTCAAGCACCGCGCCGTCGCCGACAGCCTGGAGGAAGCCGGCGACCGGCTCTTTACATTCACCCGTCTGCCGCCGAGCCAGTGGCGCAGCGCGCGGACAACAAACGCAATCGAGCGGCTGCACGAAGAGTTCAAGCGAAGGATCAAAACCCAGACCGTGCTGCCATCCGCCGACACCGCCGCCATGCTGTTCTGGGCGCTGCTGGCCTCCGGCCAGACCAACATGCGCAAGGTCGATGGCTGGCAGACGCTCGCCACAAAGCCCATCGATCAGCCGATTGACCTGGCCGCCTGAAACGATAGCCTCATGTTACCGGAGATCGCGCCACCAAATTCCAACCGCATTCCGGACGGCACCCCGCCTTTGGTGCCACCCCATTCACTGCTCCAGGTCTCAGGCGGGTTCGGAGGACGGCACCAGGAGATCGGCGCTCCGACGCTACAAATCCACGGTTTGGAATGGGTCGCGATCGTCTGGACTGCGGTGACTAGCGCCGCAACCCCAACGATGAAGCCGACGATCGCGACAACTTTCTCCCTCAGCCCCCAGTTCATTTGCTGCCGTCGCATATTGGCTAATGGACTCTCCATATCATCTACAGTTCGCGCATAAAGTGCATTAGCGGCAATTCCACAATTGTCTTCACGTTTGACAGACATAAATTCCTACTGTATATTTTCCTAATCCCGTTCGCTGAGGGGCGCCGTCCGGAGGCGTTCGGCGGATGGAACGGGATGCGGCGCCTGCGGGCGTGCTTACGCAAGCACGCACCCGGGCGGTCTCGGGGCTGTGTGGTACGAGGTTGGACCGCGATGTATTGGCGTTGATATCGTAGCGATTTCATAAGGAATGAAGTGGACGGAGGGTGATCGTCACTCCCCTGATTTGCCGTTGGGTGCTACCTATATGGACTTCGGGTAGCGGCGGAGGCTGGGAGTGCCGTCCATCAAACTCACGAAGAGCGTCATCGACGCTCTGGAGACCCCACTCAAGGACGTTGTGTATTGGGATGCTGGGCTCCCGGGCTTTGGTGTCAAGGTTACGCCCAAGGGCCGGAAGGTCTTCATCGTGCTCTACCGGACCGGGGGTGCTGGGTCGCGACTGCGCAAATATACGATCGGACCCTATGGTCGCATCACGCTTCCGATGGCCCGCGCCCAGGCCCAGAAGATCTTTGCGGCACGCCTGGATGGTTGCGATCTTGCTGCGGAGAAAATGACTCCAGACGTCGCCAAGTGGTGGATCGTGTCGACGGGCTAATCGAGACCTTCATTTTGGAAAGGCTTTCAACGCTGCGATCCGGCGCCCGTGCGGCCAGCCGGCTACGAAACGACGTGGTTCCGCGGTGGGGTACCAAGAGCATTCATGAGATCAAGCGTCGGGACGTGGTTGAGCTCGTCAGCGAAGTCAATCAGCGGGGGCCAGGTGCCGGGCGCAACATTGCGAAGTATCTGAAGACCTTCTTCCGCTGGTGTGTCGGGCGCGCTGTCCTAGACTTTTCTCCAGTTGAAGGACTGAATCTGCGCACCCCGATCGGTCACGCGATCGGGCGTTGAGTGACGTTGAGCTAGCATCTGTCCTGATGACAGCGCGCCAGATGCCGGGCCCCTTCGGGGCGATCGTCGAGGTCCTCGCCCTTACAGGCCAGCGACGCGAAGAAGTTGCGCAAATGGCATGGGACGAGGTCGATGACAAGGCGCGCATCTGGCATATTCCCTCCCAGCGCAGCAAGAACGCTAAGGCTCATCTGGTTCATCTCTCGAACCCAGTCTGGCATTTGATCGAGCGCCGACCGCGGCACAGTAGGTTTGTGTTCGCAACCGGGGGCGGCAAGAACTTTCAATCGTTCAAGCTGGCCAAAGCTGAACTCGACCGACGTTCAGGCGTAACTGACTGGCGATTGCACGACCTGCGCCGGACCGTGGTCACCGGAATGGCGAGGCTTGGTGTGCCGCCTCACGTTGCTGACAAAATTCTCAACCACCAGAGCGGTACGATCTCCGGCGTAGCAGCCGTATATCAGAAACATGAGTTTTTGACGGAGCGCAAAAGATGCACTTGAGCGATGGGCGCGAAACATGATGGAGGTCATTGGGGGCCGAGTTGCAAATCGCCTCACTTAGGCGGAGGGGGTTTCCGAAATAAAGTAAGAAAGAACCGCCCTAACTTGGTGCGCTCAGCCGGGTTGAAGGAGTAACGACGGAAGGTCGGGGCGGTTATCCGCGTAACCTTAGTTCCGGTAACGATGCTCATCAACTCATCGACTTTGGCGACGAGGCCATGAACCGTTATACATCGCTGATCCTGTTCCTCGTTCTGGTGCTGGGCGGCGGCCTCGTGCTCGGCCGACTGACCGTGCCGGGCGGATGGTATGCGGGACTCGTCAAACCCTCCTTCAATCCACCAGCCTGGCTGTTCGCGCCGGTCTGGACGGTGCTCTATGTGCTGATCGCCGTCGCCGGATGGCGTGTCTGGCAGCGCGAGCACACCGGCTGGCCGATGAGGCTGTGGTGGGTGCAGCTCGCGCTGAATTTCCTGTGGACGCCCGTCTTCTTCGCCGCCAACGAGATCGGTCTGGCGTTCGTCGTCATCCTGCTGATGCTCGCGGCGATCCTCTGCTTCATCGCTACGGCATGGCGGAAGGACCGCGTGGCGGCGTGGCTGTTCGTGCCTTATGCCGCCTGGGTGGCCTTCGCGTCGGTGCTGAACGGCTCGATATGGATATTGAACTGATGCGTGCCGGCGTGGCGCCGTTTGCGGCTCGAAACCGATACTGCGCCGTCCTCTCCTCTACACTCGGCCATTTAATTGTGGCGGGGAAAGCCGAGTCTTAAGCCAGGCAGCAGAGGCGACAAAGACCAGCACGCCGAGCACGGCGCTCGCGAGAGCTGGCTTGTACCGCTGTAGGATCGCGGCGGCGACCGCGAGTGTGAAGAGAGCGATGCCGACGCCGAACATCATTTTGCGGACCCCGTAGGTGAAAATTCAAACATGTCAGCCCGTATTCGGGGTAGTCGCTGAGAGTACGGTTCTGAGTAGTAACGGGGCCTGAAACAGGATTGCTTCTGTTCTCGTCATTATGGCCGCCGTTCAGCTTTTGGTGCTGTGCGCGAATGCGAGGCAAAAGAGGACCGCTCGCTAAAACGTAGCGTCTGGGTGGGCCGCAACCTCGCCCGAGACTCTGCTTTCCTGCCCTGCTGAGCCTACCGTCCCGCATCACAGCGGAGGCGTGCCTATGAGCCGCCGGCGGTTTCTCGGACTTGTTGCGGGCGCAGCTACTTGGCCACTCGCGGCACGCGCGCAGCAGACCGAGCGTATGCAGCGCGTCGGCATACTCATGGGCGGTGCATCCGCAGACTTGTCGGAATACCAAGCCCACATTGCAGCGTTTCTTCAGGAACTACAGAAATTCGGCTGGGTCGAAGGTCGTAATCTTCGCGTCAATTCTCTTTGGGCGGTGGGAAATCCCGAAAACGTTTTCGAGTACACGGGGGAATTAGCAACGCTTGCTCCGGTACTCGTGGCGCTCGCGCCGGACGTCATCTTGACGAATGGCACAGGCACGATGGCGCCGATGTGGGAGGCAACTCGGACCGTGCCAATCGTATTTGTGAATGTCACCGACCCGGTCGGCGCCGGGTTCATCGAGAGCCTAGCGCGGCCGGCCCGCAATGCCACCGGTTTCACCAATTTTCAACATGGCATAGCCAGTAAATGGCTCGAAATTCTTAAAGAGCTATCCCCAAGCGTGGGGCGAGTGGCGGCCCTTCGGGATTCTGCCATAGCCGCCGGCGTTGGACAGTGGGCCGCCATCCGAGCTGCGGCGCCATTGCTCGGGGTTGAAGTAATCTCGGGAGATTTGGGTGAGTCCTCCGAGATCGAGCGCGCCTTTGCGGCTTTCGCGCACTCCTCGGCTGGAGGTTCGACCAGCGGCCTGATTGTGACGGCGAGCGCGAGCGCGACCGTTCATCGCAAGCTGATCATATCACTGGCGGCCCGGCACAAATTGCCCGCGGTCTATTCTCGAAAATTGTTCGTCAGGGACGGAGGTCTCATCTCCTATGGGACCGATCTAGTCGATCAATACCGCCTTGCGGCAGGCTACGTCGATCGCATCCTCAAAGGGGAAAAGCCCGCGGACCTGCCGGTGCAGGCGCCGACCAAGTACGAGATGGTTATCAATCTCAAGACCGCCAAGGCGCTAGGACTCGACGTGCCGCGACGCTTGCTCGCCCGCGCCGACGAGGTGATCGAGTGAACTTTACCGCCAGACGTCGTCCTTTTTCCCGGCCAGCGCATTCGCCACGTACCGCGCCCGCCGCCGAGCGCCGAGCGGATCGAGGGCGCCGTCATTCCGGTGGTGGCGATCGGTGCGAGCCTGGACATCTGGCGATGGTTGCGCAGGCGCTTTGTCAACGCGTAGCCAACACCTTCTGACCCACAAGACCTAGCGGCTGGTCACCGCGAGGAGAACCGTCCTGCACTCCACCGAGGAGCCCAACCACATCATCGCCGCTTTGATCGCTGAGGTCTGGCGCAGACAACATCGGCAAGGCGTGCAGCATCGCCAGCGACATTCTCCACCGATCGAACGAGGCTGGCTACACGGTCGCGATCGTGGGCACGCCAGCGCCGAACTAGTCGCGGATGGCCGCCCCTCCACGACGCGCCGAAGGCCTTCCGTATCGAATTGCCCCCGGCGGGGCGCAACTGCGCGAAGGATCGTCACCCTGAATGGCCGAGACAATCGGATCGTGGATCGACAATAGCGGAACTTTCAAAGCGGATTGGTGTTTGTCGGTCCACACTGAAACTGAAGTCGGTTCATCGCAATCTGGAGTTGGAGACGTCATGGGCATTTTCACGAAAGACATCAAAACGATGGAGGACCTATTTATCCACGGCCTTCAGGACATTTACTACGCCGAAAACCAGATCACGAAGGCGCTGCCGAAGATGATTGAGATGGCGACCAATCGCGATCTTTCGGCGGGGCTGAACGCGCATCTCGAAGAAACCAACAAACAGATCGAGCGCCTCAATAAAGTGTTTGAAAAACTCGGCCAGAAGCCGAGCGGCTCGCAGTGTCCGGCAATCGACGGCATCATCAAGGAAGCTAACGAAGTGGCAGGTGATGTTGCCGATAAGGCTGTGCTCGACGCCGCGATCGTGGCGAGCGCGCAGGCAGTAGAGCACTACGAGATTTGCCGGTACGGCACTCTGATCGCATGGGCCGAATCCCTCGGCCACGAAGAGGTGGTGCGTTTCCTGACCACCAATCTCAACGAGGAAAAGGCCGCGAATACTAAGCTGAACACTGTCGCGCTACGCAAGGGCGTGAACACGAAAGCGACCAAAGTCGCGTGACAACCCGATGCACCGCACACGGCAAAGGGCCCGGGCCACCCCGGGCCTTTTCTTGCTCAGCGATGCGGACGGGCGTCCATCATGGCGTGCGCCGGAATCACTTCGCCCCAGGTCCTCTCTTTTCCACGGTTTCGGCTTTGTCCCCGTGCACGCGACAGCGATGCACACGCGTCCCACGGGGTTGTCGTCCGGGTCGGGACCGCCACGCCGGTGATTGCAGCCGAAAGTGTGCCGGAGCGCGCCCTCGGTCACGCACTGCGCGACGGCGCTCTTTGTCGGTGCGGCGCTGAGCCTGAGGAACAAACCGCACGTTTAAAACGTTCTAATGCGCTCCGGACAGTAGCTCCGGTTTAGGCAATCAAAGATTCGGCCAAAATCGCATGTGGCCCGGTTCGTCACCTACCAGCCTCATCAACGGTGCTGCCGGGATGACGATCATCGCATTGGTGATCGCCGCTCTTCACTTTGCCGACAGTTTTCTCATCCCGCTCGCGCTAGCCGGTTTTCTCAGCTTCATATTGCAGCCCTTGGTTAGATGGCTCGACGATTGGGGCTGGCCCCGAGCCATTGCTGTCCTGACGGTTGTGGTCGTCACCACGGTGTTGCTGGGGTTGGCAAGCATTTTCCTAGTGCGCGAAGCCTCCAACCTTGCCGCTGAACTTCCCCGGTATGAGACTAACTTGCGAGACAAGGCGAGAACCGCCTCTGAGACGTTACAAAGCGTCGGAGTCTGGCGAAATGCCTCTAAAGTTCTTGAACGCGTAGAAGGTGAGCTCAAAACTAGCCGACAGAAGCCGCGCCGTTGAAAGTCGAAGTCCAGAAGGAAGAAACGCGCCCTCTCGCCTCGCTACTTGCTTACGTTCATTTTTCACTAGCCCCCCTGGCCACCGCAGGGTTGATGTTTCTATTTACCGTTTTCATTTTGCTACAGTATCACGATCTGCGAGATCGCATCGTTCGCTTAATGGGGCCCAGCGAAATTGGCAGGTCCACACAAGCTCTAAACGAAGCGGCTCTTGATCTTGCGCACTTTTTCCGTCTCCAAGCCGGTCTCAATCTGTCATTCGGCATCGTTGTGGGGATTGTTCTCTGGCAAATTGGATTGCCAAATCCCGCACTGTGGGGTGCGCTCGCTGCTGTGTCGAGATTTATCCCTTATGTTGGGGGAGCCGTCGCAGCAGTAGGGCCGGTTCTGGTTGCAGCTTCGGTTGATCCTGGATGGGGAATGCTGATCGCAACGGCGGCGGCGATTGCCGTCGCGGAATTCACCGTAGGCCAAATCATCGAGCCGCTATTGTTCGGCACAAAAACTCGATTGTCTCCCCTGGCGGTTTTGCTTGCCGCAGCCTTCTGGACGACATTGTGGGGGCCGGTCGGCCTCATCTTGGCATTACCGTTGACGCTTGGTCTGGTGGTGTTTGGCGAACATCTTCCGCATTTGTCATTCCTACGGGTGGTGCTCGGTAACAATCCCGCCCTCACCGCGGAGCAACGCCTCTATCACTTATTGCTTGCCGGGGACGCATCCGAGGCCGCCGAGGAGGCGGCGAAATTCCTCAAAGAGCGATCATTGGAGGACTATCTGGACGAAGTCGCGATACCGGCACTGTCCATTGCCGCTAAAGATAGCAACAAGCAAATCTTGCGCCACGAGCAGTTGATCGAATTGAAAGCCACGACTGGGGAGTTCGTAGAGCTTTGTAAGGACATGATCGACATGCGGCGAGACGAGAATGTGCAGCCGCAGCCCAAGGTTCGTTCGATCGAAGGCAGTGTCGTGGTGCTACCGGCGCGAGGAACGTTCGATCAGGCAGCAGGCGAATTGTTTGTCTTGTCGCTGCGCGGGGCCGGCATCCAAACGGCGACGTGCGCCTCTCCGGGTGGATTAACGGGGATAAGCGCTGCCGCGGATCAGCGCCGGGGGTCCATCAACTACGTCGCAATTGTAACAGTTGGGACAGCGACACCGACACAACTCGATCTTCTGAAGCGGCGCGCTCTTCGCGATCTCTGCCCTAACCGGTTGGGCTTATTCATTTCTGACGGAAGTCCGAAACAGCAAAAATCTGGGGTCACCTCGACGGAGAGACTAAGCTCTCTGAAATCCATGCTCCGTGACATCGCGAAAACAATGTACCCAGTGCGCGAAGCATCTTAGGTCAAGGGGAGCTTCACGGCTTTCCGGCTGCGCCTCCACCCTTACTGACTGTTCGCGTCTGGTCGTGCTGGACGCTTAACTCTGCGCGCATTTTGCGAATACGCTCCCGTTTAAGCTCTCGCGAATCTGAGAACATGTCCTCCATGAAAAACACGGGCGTACAATTCGAGATTTCCGTCCGCGTGCCACGCAGCTACCGCGACAGGCTCGACTACGCCACGGAAGCGGCGGAATTTCTCACGTGCGAATCCCAACGCTGAGGTTGCTGTGACGGATTTGCAGACCAATCAGCGCACGGTCACGGTAGTGGCACTCCCTGTGGGCGCGGCACCGAGGCCGGCCGCCGCGCCCGGTCCGCTCGCACGGCTCTGGAGTAATTAGTTTCCGGAATCGTTTATCGAGCGGTTGGTCAGTCGGCCGCGCCGAGGTATTAGGCTGGGCACCTATGCGCCCGGTCGGCTACCTCGAAGGCGCGGCCCGTGATCTAGTCGCCGCGTTCCTCCCCCGCATGGGGTGAGCTAGCCTGGACCTTAGCCCCGCTCCGGCGGGGCCCTTTCTTTGGCAGGTGGTCGAGCGGCCAACGCCGGGGCATTGCGGGCACCTAATTCCCGCTCAACTTCTTCTCTGGCTGAATCTGCTGCTGTCTGTTGTTGAACAGGCTGGGATGAACCCTGTGGCTGTCGCGATGCCACGCTCATTTCTAGCCGTTCTGCCTCCTTAAGGGCGTCGGCCGCTAGCGTTCTAAGTCGCTCGGCATCCGCCGACAGCGACATACTACGTGCCGCAGCAAGGCAGCTTTCGGCGTAGGCCCTTAGACGGTCGGACTCCTGCATGACGCAACCCTCTACGCATTTGTCCTGTCGGGCACCAAAATGTTCACTTGCGCCAGTAAACGTAGGACTATTTTTGCGTACGGGGTACGCGCACAGGGTCTGGAAAGCATCGCGCCCCGAGCCGGAGCACGAACATGCACTCGTATCGCGTCTGGATCACCACCGAAGAGGGTAAGCGGATCGCGGAGCATACGTTCCAAAGTGAAGACGATATCGAAGCCGTGAAACAGGCAGGGTCGCTGATTTCGGCGGGTCAAGCAGCACAGGTGCGTTCCAAGGACCGACTGGTTGCTATTATTGAGGCCCCATCGCCGATACGCCGCGGCACGGAAAATGTGAGAGGCGGGCGAGTTGACTGAACGAAGGTCTTTGGCGTGCCGACATGCCGCCGTGCTTGACAAGCCCTACTGATACCCCAAAATGATACATAATTGGTTCATAAATATCGCGTGTAGTCGGCAGTACCCGCCACGACGATTGAACAAATCGGCTCCAGCACTCGTGAGCGCTTTCTCAGGAACATTTTTCCATCGCGAATAGTGCAGGTCGGACGCGAGCAGGGGCGGCTTCAATTCCGCTCGCTCTGATTCCTGGCCTGCTGCATGGGGCATGTTTCACCCGCCATTACCAAGGAGTGAGCCATGCAGAATGGCCTAACAACAAAGATGGATACGCAGCGCCCCAGAACGGCGAGGCCATCTGCTAACCGTCCAAAGCAGTGGACATCGAATGTCGCCCGCCCCGAGCCAAGGGGCTCTCAAAATGCGCAAAGAAGCTATGAACGATATCTCGCGCTAGCCCAAGCTCAGGCTCAAGCCGGCGATATTGTCGCGGCGGAAAACTACTACCAACACGCCGAGCATTATTTGAGGTCGATGTCATCAGGCTGAGAAACCACACTGAAGCTTCGCCGAGATGTCGAAGGCGATCCGCTGGCGGCTTCCGTCGCGCTACGATGTACTGAATTCATGTCCGGTTTTGGGATCCAGCGGAAATACCCGGACGTGCGGTCTCGACCATGTCAGTCGAGTTTGACCCACAGCGGACATGCGTTGTTCATTCAGCGGCTACGAGCAACGCGGGCGGGACGGTAAGGCGGAGGGCCTTCGCGGTTGATGGGGACCTTCGAAGGTGCCCAATCGATATCGGAGCAGCCGACAACACATTTCCCGATGGTACGCCCGACGAAAAGCAGACGACAAGCATAAGCAATGAGGCCGCTCAGGACTCAGGACGGCCTACTCCCGTCCCGTGTGTGGCGACGCAGAGTTGGCCACGCCGAAGTCGCTGGACTTGGAGCCGTTGGGGGCCACTGAAAAGCCTTCTCCCGCGAGCCCGCGCTTGAACAGTTCACGCACCGCCGCAGCGCGGCTTGGCATACGAGCCTTGAACCGGAAGTCGTCGAGCAAGGCTACCTCGTCGGCGGTCAGCATTATTTGAAGCCGTTCGCCGCGCAACCTTTCCGCGCTCATTCCACCCTCCTTGACTACAAGTTAGGTTTGAACATCACTTACTAACAGATAGTTCAGCCATTAAAGATCGTCAAGAGCTAACGGCAGCCTTTTGAGCTGTTGGCTGACTGTCAATAGGGCGCCTACAAGCTGTAAGTAACTCAAAGTAGTTATTGATAGTAATTGAAGTTATTCACCCAAAATACTGATGTGTTTCGCAGATGTCTACAGTGTATTATTGTATTATGACACGGAACTCGGGGACATGGCCGGGTATTGTCATGCAGTCCCCAGCCAAGGAAGCCGATCGATGACAACCATTCTCCCATTTGTCGACAAGCGAGCTGTGTTCACCCCCGAGGTGACGCACGAAATGTCAGTGGCCTTCGACGAAGTGTGCGAGGCCCTCCAGCTGAGCAAGGGGTCAGTAGGTGAAAGGGAATCCATCGCCGCGAGGATTATCGAGCTTGCCCGATGTGGCGAGCACAATGCTGCGCGACTACGCGTGTATGTCCTCACCGAAATTAGAAACCGCGAAGGTTTATCTCAGGCGAGTTAAACCTTGGCGATCACCGGGGGCTTGGCGCAGCAGCCCACGCGTCCATAATCCGAAGGCGCTCTTCCGGTAGGTTGCCGCACTGGTAGGCGCTCTCCGTTTCGTGCCCAACTTCTACAATCGTTATCCTATGTTCATCCTATTATATTCGCGGCAGCACTCGGCCCGCCGGCCTGCCAGTGCAGGCGCCAACCAAGTTTGAATTGATCTTAGATCTTAAGACCGCGAAGGCTCTCGGTCTCGACTTGCCGCCCATACTGCTGGGCCATGCTGAGACAAGCTCAAGTTAGGATTTTGTCTCATGATGCTGAGGAACGGCTCCTCCACTGGCGCGTGAGCTTCACGGAAGTGGGTGCTGCTAAACCTCTTCGATCCGGAGGAGCTAAGCCAAACGAGGTTATGGTGGCCGCCCAATCGCCGCGCGGCACACTTTGTGAATCGTGCGCCTGAGCGCCAGCTCCACCAAGCAGACAGGCGAAGTACCGCGGCTTGACGCCTGTGTTAGGAACCTCAGGGCAATTGATTGGTTATCGCACGAGTGTCCGAGCGTTTATCTGCTCTTTAGTACGGGCAAAATCATGTCCGCAATCATTCAAGCGATCTTGGTCTATTTCGTCGTATTCGGCTTAGTCCTTGGCTCTCTCGCAGCGGCGACTGCCTTAGGCATTAAGCATCTTGAAATCGCCCATCCTCCCACTGGTCAGTTCGTTGAGGTCCAGGGTGCTCAACTGCACGTGGCGGTGATCGGCCTGGAGCGCGAGGCCCCGGGCGCCGATCCCGCCGTCGTGCTAATCCATGGTGCTAGCGGCAATCTGGAGGATATGCGCATTTCTCTCGGTGAGAAACTCGCATCGTCGCATCGTGTAATCCTAATCGACCGACCGGGCCACGGTTGGAGTTCACGCCCGGAGGGTGACGACTATGCTTCGCCGGCATGCCAGGCCGAACTTGTTGCGGGCGCCCTCGAAAAGCTCGGAGTTGGACGCGCGATCCTGCTCGGTCACTCATGGGGTGGCGCGTTTGCCACTGCCTTTGCATTAGCGTTTCCCCACCGCACCGCAGGCCTCGTACTCATTTCCGCACCCACCCATCCCTGGCCGGGCAATCCCGGTTGGTACAATAAGCTAGCGGGACTTCCGTATATCGGCGCGTTGTTTCTCCGTACGTGCGTTTATCCGCTCGGTTTGCTACTGGTCAGCGGCGCTTCGCGCAGTGTGTTTGGGCCGCAAGCGATGCCGGAAGACTACATACGCCGTGCCGCCATTCTGCTAGTGCTCCGCCCAAAGACATTCTATTCAAACGCACGCGATCTTGCGTTGCTTGAGCGCTTTATCGCTGCGCAGGTGCCGCGCTACGTTGATCTGCACACGCCGACGGTCATTATCAGTGGCGATCGCGACTCCGTGGTTTCGCCGCACATCAATGCGCACGCCCTAGCGGCTACACTGCCTCGCGCAAAGCTTATTATCCTTAAAGACATTGGACACATGCCACACCACGCCGCTCCCGATGTCGTGGCTGCAGCGATCGATGAGCTTCTGCGCGAGGCGGTAATACACTCCGCGTCTTAGAATTCTAAACTTTTCACGCTGGCCCGAACCTCAGTGAGGAGACTTACGATGAAATCCACACTCGCCATAAAGTCTCGAACACGCAGCTCGCTTACCACATCATTTCCTCACGTGCTCCACGAGGATGGGCCGGATCCGGAGCGCAAGACGAAGCTAGGGCTCTATGCTTGGCTTGTAGGACGGTGGGAGTTGGACGTCACCACGATACTTGAGGACGGGTCGACGCACGCCGGTCGCGGCGAGATCCATGCCGGTTGGGTCTTGCAGGGCCGAGCTATCCAGGACGTGTGGATGATCCCCCGCCTCGAGGAGCGACGTCGGGAGATCGAACAGCTTCCAGGAGCTGGAAATTGGTACGGAACAACGCTGCGTATTTACGATCCAAATCTCGACGCATGGCGCATTCAGTGGAACGATCCTGCGACCAATTTCTTCACGCAACAAACAGGACGCGCACGAGGCCGAGACATTGTCCAAGAAGGGCCGGATCCACGAGGTGGCTCCGCGCGTTGGACTTTTTCCAAAATCGAGCCGACATCTTTTCATTGGACAGCTGAACGAAGTCAGGACAACAAGAACTGGCGTAAGGAAGTGGATATCCGTGCGCGCCGCATGTGAGCGGCGTGCAGTGTCTTCGGCGATCGAGTCATCGAACTATGCACCACGCATTGTTACAATCGAGGTGCCGTGTGCGGTTCTCGTGCCCGCCGGCGAGGTGATCAATAAGCAAGCATTTTGCTGCGGTGCATATGTCGCTGATTGGCGCTTCGCGTCATTTCGCTGCCGTGCAATAATTCGGTCGCTTTTCAGAGCGAAGCGGACATCCGTCGATGTTTGTCGCGGACAGAATCTGTGGCGAATGAACCGGCTCAGACATCAGGCCGGATCTCGTGTTGCAGCAGCGAAGTCAGATTAGGCCCCTATCAAAGCACTCGTCAGAGCCGTTACGATGTCCACTGAGCCTGGAGGCCCGCATGAAGCGGCGCGAATTTATCAACTTGCTCGGCGGCGCGACAGGCAACGGTCCCGGTGGCCGGCTTTGTCAGCAGTAGATCGCAGGATGGCTCCGCTCGACATGCAGCCGCGCTCAGTAAAGGATTTCTCGAATCTGGCTACGTCGAGGGTCAAAATATGACGGTCGAGTACCATTGGCTCAGCGGCCAAAACGATCGCCTGCCGTCCCTGATGGCCGACCTCGTCCGGCGAGGGGTGGCCGTCATAGCTACAGCTGGCGATCCTCCTACGCTCACGGCTAAGGCTGCGACCGCGACCATCCCGATCGCCTTCGGCGTCAGCACGGACCCAGTGGGACTTGGTCTGGTCGCAAGCCTTGCCCGGCCGGGTGGCAACGCTACCGGCATCAATTTTTTCACACATGTATCACCAAGTGGGTCTCTACACTGGGCGCACCTCAAAGGCGCCAAGCCGACCGACTTGCCTGTCGTGCAATCGACCAAATTCGAGTTCGTCATAAACTTGACCACCGCCAAGGCGCTCGGCCTCGAAGTGCCACCGATGCTGCTCGCTCGCGCCGACGACGTGATCGAATGAAGCGGCGCGAGTTCATCACGATGCTTGGCGCCGTTACGGCGGCGTGGCCTTTATTTGGATTTGTTAGCACGGGGCGAAGGCAAAAGCGGCGAGGTATCCAATGTTTGGCTTCTTGACGGGTATAGGAGCGGCGCAAAAAGCCGCTACTAAATCAACCGATGGCAAGTCTACGGGTCGTCGACATCACGCTATTTCGATCATCTCCGGTTTTCTCCTAGCGCTGTTGATAGCGGCTGGCCTCCTCATGCTGTTGGTCGCAGCCAACCACGGTTGAGTTCATTCTTCCGGCTCACTGTGCCGCTTCCTCAGCATGAATGCCTGAATCGGCGGCGCTGCGCGTTAGCGCCGACCCTATCTTGAGGTCGCGAGCGGCTCCATTCCGCTACTCTTGATTGCCTCGGAAGCGCGCGGTGAAGAGAGAAATTCGATCAATCGTTTGGAAGTCTCAACCTCCCTCGATCCCGCCATGACGGCGGCGGCAAATACCTGGACCAACTGAATCTCTGATGGAAGGACGCCGGCATAGTCAACGCCGGCCGCCACCCAAGATTTCACTGACTGGCAACACCCCGATGTCCGCATCTCCTGTAGCCACCATGTTGGTCACGTCAGTGCCGCGCGGCTTCATCTCGATGCTGACCTTATCCGCAATGCCAAGTCGCGGAAAAAGATCGTTCTTGAGCCAAATGCCGCTAGTACTTCCAGGGAGTGCGATCTTTTTGGCCTTCGTCATGGTCTGTTTGAAGGCCGCTACCGTGCTCACGTCGGGCTTTGGCTCCTTCGCCCGCACCGCAATGCCAAGGGGGACTTGCGCAAGGTTCACGTCCGTTCCACCGGCGATTTTGTTGGCGGCCATCAGGTCGGTGAGACCTTCCCTGGACAGGATCACCACGTCGGCGGGTACGCCACGTGCAAGCTGAGCGGCGATTGTCTGTGGCCCGCTCCCCTGCGACGCGCCTGAACGAGTCGTGACTTTGACCCCACTCGTCCGCTCGAATTCCGGCAACAGCTTTTCGTATGCGCTGCCAAACCCTCCCGACATCAAAACGTTCAACTCGGCTCCCGCAACTGTCGGTGAATTAAGCATCATGGCAGCCATAACGATTGTTCCTCGGACGGCCGTTGCGGTTGGCAAAGAGAAGGTGATCATCGTTGGCTCTTGTGATTGATGATGGTGGGGACGTAGCGTTCGCCGATGGCACCCGTGCTGACAATGCAATGGCGGTGGAAATTTCGGCACGTCCCGGGCCGCCTGGAAAAATGCTACATCAGTCTCGCAATCGGGCGGAAGGGACGTTCCACACTTTTGCTGCAGTGCATGAGTCCGTTCTTGCCCATTTCGAGCGATTGCACACCTTCACGTCTGTGGAGCTGAATTCGTCAGTATGGTACTGTGTGAAATCGATAGCGTGCCCGCGGGTAGCACTAGTGATCGAGACGTGGGCGTCCGCGCGGTGCAGGAGATGCGGGTGGAAGCCTTTCTGTTAGTGTTTGCAGCGATTTTTCCGGTGGTTAACCCGCCGGGAGCCGCGCTGATATTTCTCGGCATGACTCAAGGCGCGTCTTCCCAGACCAGGTACTGGCTCGCGCGGCGCGTTGCCGTGAACGCCTTTGTCATTATGAATTTGTCGCTAACAGTTGGCGCGCTTGTTCTAAAAATTTATGGCATTTCAGTCCCGGTCCTTCGGGTCGCCGGGGGTCTGATTGTAGCTGTTGCGGGCTGGAAGCTCTTGAACGAAGAAACCCCGAAGGCAGTTGATGAAACAATGTCCAAGGAGCGGAACACGGATTTTACTGACCTCGCCTTCTACCCGTTGACGATGCCTCTCACGACGGGCCCCGGTACCATCGCCGTAATGATAAGTCTTGGACTTTCTCGATCCGCGTACTCCGATGGTCGGATCCTTCCATTTTTGGTTTCTGTCCTGCTTGCAACGCTTGTTATAGCGCTAATGATCTACATTTGCTTTGCATATTCAGATCGAGTTCAACGACTGCTTGGAGCCGTTGGTACAGACATTCTCGTCCGACTAACCGCATTTATCTTGTTTTGCCTTGGCATGCAGATTATTTGGACCGGCGCAAGCGAACTTCTCGGCAAAACCGATGCTTTGTAGCGAACGACGATGGGGATACCACTCGTGAATACTGAATAGTTGTTTCCACAATTATAGCTGCGTGAGTCCGCACGAAGCGGCGCCGCGCGCTGCGAGAGCTGCCTAATACACGAAAACCAACGAGTAAGAGCAATGAGAAAAATTTGCACGGTGCTGTGTTTTGGCCTCGGAGTAGCTTTCGCTTTCGGAGCCCTCTACTCGCTTATGATTGAGTCACTTTCTAAAGTCGTGGTGCCAGCGATCTTTGCAGCAATATTTCTCCTCAGCAGCTTTTTCCTTTCGCGCCGCTCGAAGTGATAGCGAGTCGGGTCACCCCGAGACAACGTCGCCAAGTACGGCTTTAATCTCATACAGACCTGATTGAGAGGATCATTTCAAAGGCGCTGTTTCAGCTTAGATGCATAAGTTCCCAGTTGCCCTTAGCAATTGACTATCCTGTTTCAACCGTCCCGTCTGCTTTTTGGAGCGAGGCGGGCATGCGCGCCGCGTCTGAGCACAGCACTTTGTCCCATGAGCGACACCGTCCGGCGGCTCATGTTGCAGTGGCGAAATAGAGCTCACCCCTGTTGATGCACTCTTTGGGCCGATATGATACGGCCAATTGATCTGAGACGGCAGATCCGCGTCTCGGCCAACGGCTCGCAGATTTGCTGGGGACACGGGCGGCCGGTCTGCACGCGCAGGCCGTCGTCCATGTGACGGAGCCGGTGGCGGAGGCCGGCGTGGCGTCTGACACTGCAACCGTCGTTCGTGGCGCGTTTTTGCAGGGATCGAAAAGTGTCGAGAACAGCCTTATCCGCAACAGCTGGCCGCGCCGCCCTACCCAAGGGTCGGATGCAATTGGATCGATTGAGAAGACGCGATTTCGTCAAGCTGCTCGGTAGGGCTGCGATCGTCTGGCCGTTTTCGGCACGGCTGGCGGCTACAACCGAGAATGCTATGGACAATCAGATCGCGAGTTGGATGGAGAAACAGCACGTCCCAGGCCTCGCTGCTTGCATCGTGAAAAGGGACGAAGTGGTCTGGTCCAGCGGTTACGGTATGGCGAATCTGACGAAACTGATCGAGTTTACCCCTGATCGAACCCTGTTCCAAATCGCCTCCATCACCAAAGTCATCACCGCTACCGCCATCATGCAACTACGAGATAAGGAACTGCTCAAACTCGATGAAGATGTAAATAAGTTCCTAGAGTTTTCTGTCCGCAATCCGGGGTACCCGGACAAGCCGATCACTTTCAATCACCTGCTCACACATACAGCGTCTATCAATGATAGCGAGGCCATCTACTCCATCTACGCCGTTGGCGATCCCACCATGTCGCTTGAAGAGGTGGTAACTAGATATTTCAGGACGGGAGAGGCGCTCTGGAGTCGGAAGAATTATAGTAGGAATGCGCCCGGAACCAGCAATCGGTATTCAAATGCTGGCTTCGCCTTGTTGGGATACCTCGTGGAGGTGATCAGCAGGCAACCTTTAGAGGAGTACCTGCAGCAGAATGTCTTCAGGCCTCTCAAGATGAACGAGACCTCGTTCTACATCGCCAAACTGAATCGTGAAAAACATGCACGCCCCTACACCTATGCTAGAAGGGCCACGCAAAAATTGGTCCCAGGCTACGGCGATGGCAACCTGCTTCCCGAGGGAGAATTGCCGAAGGCTGGGTTCAATGAACACGGGCTCTACAGCTACCCCACACTGGCTGATGGCATGGTCAGAACCAGCGTCAAGCAATTGGCTAATTTCATGGTCGCCATGATGAACGGCGGACGATTTGATGAAGTTTGGTTGCTCAAGGAAGAGACAGTCAATGAAATGCTTGCCCAGACAGGACAGGGATTGGGCTGGTTCAAGACTGGTGACTACTGGGGCCACGACGGCGGCGATCCGGGTTGTTCAACAGAGATGATGTTCAACCCTTCAACGAAGATCGGCCTAATTATCTTCGCCAACGCCGATGTAGATTTGAAGCAGGTGAAGGCGCTTCTCATGGCTAAGGCTGAAAAGAAGACGCACTAGCGATCATCTGCTAGTGCGAGCTCCGTTATATGCCCTCGGGTTGCTTCTACTTCTTGCCGCTGGCAACAGCCGCTATTGTGGCTTTGCAATCGTCACTGAGATTGGTGAGGGCATCCCTGATGCAAGCCAATTTTTGAATTGGCCTAACGCTACCACATTCCTTGTTCACGTCCGCGCGACATGTTTTTGCAGCTAACGCGGCTCCGGCCAACCTTGTCTTGCACTCGTCAGAGAGGTCTTTGAGATGCTCTTTGAGGCAAGCGGCGACACGGCCATTGCCAGGTTCGATGTCAGCGCAGGCTTTCTTGATGTCCGACGCGCAGATCCGCGATTGAGCCATCGCACTCGACCCAAGCAGGAGTGACAACGCTCCGCAAACTGACAATATTTTCATCATCTGATCTCTCCCATAGTCTGAGCTTACCCATCTTTAGTTCGATCCCTTCCACGTTATTGAGACGTGCCAGGTGATATTGCAAAAGCACCAGGCTACCGTTCGTTTAATTGGCCTGCACCCGGTTCCGAAGACACCGAGTTAGGTGTTTTGATGGGACTGGAGGTGCGTCATGGAGAGGCGGAAGTTCACACGAGAGTTCAAGCTTGAGGCTGTGCGCCTGATCAAGGATCGGGGCGTGTCCTATGTTCAGGCTTCGCAGGACCTGGGCGTCCACACCTCGCAACTGCGCGATTGGGTGAAGAAGCTGGCGGACGATCCGCAGCATGCCTTCCCTGGTCAGGGGCAGATGAAGCCCGAGCAGCTCGAGATCGCGCAGCTGGAGCGCGAGGTCACGAAGCTCAAAGCCGAACGAGACATTCTAAAAAAAGCCGCGGCCTACTTCGCGAAGGAAATCGACGTGAAGTTCGGTTTCATCGTGAAGCACCGGGGAATCTGGCCGGCGAACTGGATGTGCGAGGCGCTCGGTGTCTCGCGGGGTGGTTTCTATGCCTGGCGGACACGGCCGCGCAGTCAACGCAGCCGCAGCAATGAAGAGCTTGGCGCCAAGGTTCGCGGGAGCTTCCTTGGCAGTGATCGAACCTACGGCGCCAGGCGGGTGTGGAAGGACCTTGCAGCCGAAGGTGTGTTCAGCGGACTGCACCGGATCGAGCGGTTGATGCGGCTACAAGGCCTCAAATCGCGGCCCCGACGGCGTCGCCTGCCACCCGATCTGGGCAATCGGCAGACCGGCTCCATCGCTCCGAATGTCCTCGACCGCGGCTTCGAAGCGCCTGCACCCAACCGCAAATGGATCGCGGACTTCACCTATATCTGGACCGCGGAAGGCTGGCTCTACGTAGCAGCCGTCATCGATCTGTTCTCGCGGCGCGTGGTCGGCTGGTCGATGAGCGCGGGGATGACGGCACAGCTCGTCACCGACGCTCTGGTGATGGCGATCTGGCGGCGCGGCAAACCCGATGCGCTGCTGCATCACTCCGACCGCGGCAGCCAATACAGTAGCGAACAGTTCCAGCGATTGATGGCCGTCAACGGCGTCGTCTGTTCGATGAGCCGCTCGGGCAACGTCTGGGACAATGCGGCGATGGAGAGCTTCTTCTCGTCGCTCAAAACCGAACGGACGGCGCGCAAATTGTACCGAACAAGAAACGAAGCCAAAGCTGATGTGTTCGACTACATTGAGCGCTTCTATAATCCCAAGCGCCGACACTCTACGATCGGTTATATGAGCCCGATGGAGTTCGAACGGCAGGCGGGATTAGCTTAGGTGGGTGTCAACAAAACCGGGTGCAGGCCAAATAGCGGGTCACCGCAACTAGGCGCGCCTGGAACGGGACCGTCCGGCATCGGCACTAGCGTGGGACCAAATGAGGCAAGTTGCCCATAGTCGGCACCGATCTCCTCGTACAGTCGGTCGGGCGCATGCGCGAGCAGAGTCCTGAACTTGTGGACCCGATGGCTGCGATCACCTTATCAATCGGCGCGCTATGAGATGCTCGGCAGGCTCAGGCCGTGGTTGTTAAGATCGTCGAGGTCAACGCTGTCCAAGGACAGATGCGTGCGAGCGGATCGCGCCTTTAACAGCGGCGCCGGGAACAACGTAGAATGTCGGAGCGACCAGCATGAATTGCCTGCGCTGCGCGTCATTCGGCTGCGGTGAGATATGGCCGTGCAGCCATCTCGCCGTTGGGCACAATGACGTCTCTCACCCAAGCCGGATCATAGATCGTGTCGAGATACTTTTCGCCAAGGTCCGGCGATATGGCGACGATGGTGTCGCCAGGACTGAACTCTGACGCCATTTGTCGCACCGCGGCGAGGACCGCTCCGGTGCTTCCCCCTACGAGCAGGTGAAAGTCGCGAACAAACGAAAGGCAAGCATCAACCGTTTGCTCTTCACTCACGGTGGCGACTTTGTCCGGGCCGGCAAGCTCTGCAAGCTTCGGCCGCACACTTGTGCCGATACCCGGGATGTTTCGCTTGCCGGGAGCGCCGCCGAACGTAACCGAACCTTCTGGTTCGACGGCGACAATCTTGACCTTTGGGAATATCAGACGGAGCCGCTCCGATATACCGCCGATGGTGCCAGTCGTGCCGGTCCCGACAAAAATCCAATCGACCCTATCGAACTCCTGCGCAATCTCTTTCGACGTCTGTTCGGCATGAACGTTTTTGTTCGCCACATTGGCATACTGATTGAGCCAGACCGCGTTCGGATCCGATCGTAGTATATGATCGATCTGCTTCAGCCTCGTGCCCAGGTAGCCGCCGGCTGAATCGCGATCTTCCACCACGACGACCTTTGCCCCATAAAGCTCCATCCCTCTTACGGTGGCGCGGTTCGCGTTTGGATCCGTGACGCAAA
Source organism: uncultured Alphaproteobacteria bacterium (assembly GCA_963807865.1). GTDB lineage: Bacteria > Pseudomonadota > Alphaproteobacteria > Rhizobiales > Xanthobacteraceae > VAZQ01. The sequence continues at coordinate 239,853 of CAWEDK010000012.1, forward strand.
TGAATTTGTAGCCTCTGATTGCGCAGACCAAGCTGAGTGCAAGTCCAAGGTTGCCCGATGACAATTCAACGATCACGGTTTCATTGGGTCTAGCGATTCCTCTCTTCTCCAAGTCATCGACAAGACCGATCGCTGTCTTCAATTTGATGGAGCCGGTTACGTTGAACCCCTCCAACTTCAGGAACACGTCGTGACTTCCCGCAAAGGAACGAAGACGATAGAACAAATCGCGGAAAACAAGCTCCAGCGGAGACTCGATAATCATAATCTAACGTCCCTCGGGCGAGTGATATTGTTATTTAGATTTTTTTGGTCGCTTGGCTAAGGAGCTCCTTCAGGTAGCGCCATCCTGATTTGGGCGTTGTCCGGGGCCTGGAGCCTTCACTATTGCCGGTTGCAAGCCTTGGGCTACATTCGCATCCTCGGCATTCCACGATTGAACCGAGTTTGAGCGTACAAATGCACTACGTCAAGCGCTCGACAAGTCCAGCTCCCCCCGTCGACAATGCCGACTGGCTGAAGACAATTGCGATCATCTCGGTCTCGATTGGCCATATCGGCCATTTTTTCATGACGGACGACCACTGGTGGGCCGTTTTCGGACGCTTGGCAGCTCCGACGTTCTTCTTCCTTATAGGCTACGCGCAGACCCGGACCGTCCCGTCCTACTGGATCTGGCTCGGTATCATGTTGACCCTGCTTGAAGCTTCGAACGCCAGTTGGACCTGGGTAGCACCGAACATTCTCTTGAGCTTCGCGCTCATCCGCATGGCACGTCCCTACGTGAAAAACTTTTTGCAATATCGCGGCTGGGCAGCGTTCGGCCTCATTGCGTTCGCACTTTTCGCGGTGCAACCAATAGCGGCGAAAATGGTCGATTACGGTGCAGAAGGCTGGCTCTGGTCCCTTTTCGGTCTATGCCAACGCATTTACGTCGAGGTTAAATCAGCTGGCGACGGGAACGACACATCTCAAAGCTCGGCGCGGCCCGCACGCGCGGCATCAGAGGACATGGGGCTCATTCGCGTGCTGGCCTGCGTCGTTGCCACGGCCGTCTACCTCTGGCAGGAACAAACGGAGTTCTCATTTCCGCCTGTCCATTTCACCGTCTTCATTCTCAGCGCCGGTATTTTGTCTATTGGCCTGTGCTTGTTCGCGCGCGGCCCCAGTCGCATTCAGCCGCCAAAAGCCATCGGAGCCGCTCTGCGCTTCATTGGCCGGCGCACTCTAGAGATTTACGCCGTTCAGCTTGCCGGCTCCGAGCTCATTGTAAAGTTGTTGCCCGACCTCGCTCCTTGACCCGCTCGGCGGCAGAGCTACCGCCATCAATGTCGCGTTGTCCTAAGCAATAGATGACAATATAGCTGCGCCATTTCTTCGATCGCGAACTTCCGCATTTGCAGAAAATTGCGCGTCCACGGAGTGAGCGCAAGTTATTGGTACGCCGTAGTATCGCCGGCCAGGATAACGGTGTTGCCGCTCTTCCCAACGCCGTACGCGAGCGCCCACGCTTCATGCATCCGAACGATAGCGTTCCGCGTTCGCAGTGCCCTTAACACTGAGCAGACCACTAGGACGCACTCTATTGGCGAACAAGAATTTCGCGTGTTGTTCCAGGATCAAGGCGAGGCCGATTGCCTCACGGCCCAATATGACTGGGACTATAACCCTGGATGCCATTGCAACCGGACGCCCGGATATGCAGCACGCTTTCGCGCGGCAGGATCGAATTTCCATTTGCGGTAGCCCGGCTCGCTCGCTCCGGCAAAATTCCGCTCCCTTCTCCCGTTCAAAACGAAATCGTTGTCGAGCCCTCGGCTCCGATTTGTTCGCGTTGTTCGGCTGCACGCCGACCCCAGCCGCCGTAGCCGTCACCCCGCACACCGCGCAAGCGACATCAGGAAGCAGTTTTCTCGAATATGGGCCGCAGTCTCTCTCCGATCGCCGGAGCAAGCCTCGTACATTACAATTGGGAGCAGACAGAGCCACCATGGCCGCCTCCTCCATCGAGCCACGTCAAGCGATCCGGAGATTCCATTGAAAGTGCGATCCACAGCCGTGGTGTCCTTCTATCCGGTGGGAGTAATGTATCGGGGGGACGCGATAACTAGCGCTGGCCCTCAAGGTTGATCTTCCGATTGGGGGCGGGGATCAAGCCTACTCCCCGCGATTTGATTTGGCGGCAGAATTTAAGTGCCATTGAAGGCGCTGCTTACGCGGCGCTCACGCTCCATGTTGGCGAAGCGCAAAATCTCAGGCGGGGCCGGCCAAGCAGTATTGTTGCTGGGGCCGCGAGCAGTCGGCCTGTAGTCAAGAGTCAACACCTCAGAAGCTGCCGCTGGTACGCCAACCTCCGCTGCGCTCGTCTCCGCCCGACTGACCAACGGCACGGCCACCCCAAATCCCCGATCGGCACGGGCCGCTGCCACGCCCCCCCAAACCGGGATCGACGTGGGCATGCCGTAGTTGTCGCGAAGCACGCGGTCGACCGCGCCACCGCTCACCATCCCACCCAGAATACCGCCAATGACCTAGCCCAGGACTTATTGCCTGCTGCCGCCGAATGTATGTTGCGGATCGTGATAGCCGACATTGCCGGCTCGGTCACGGGCGCGCCTTCGAGTTCGCCGCGGCGACCGGCCATTTCGCGAATTTAGATGCCGATGGCGACCGCGAGCGCCGCCACCGTAGCGCCTCGCCATTTGCCATAGGTCGTGCGTTTGACCCACAACGTCGCCAGCGCATGGCCGACGCCCGGCTTGGGTGGCGTATAGCGTCCGATTTGCCGTGCGGACCGTTGACGGGGCTGATTCCGGCGGGCGATCTCGCAGGTCGGCACCCCACCAACGAACTTCAACCGAAGCGCATTATGTGGAACGTTAAAGATCGTTGTGGCATCGTGAGATTAACGAAGGCTCAGTCAGGCCGAGTTGCGGCTGATACAATGCTTATGCGCATGCACTTCTTGCGCGCAACGAATGGGCAGCGAAATGAAAGAACAACAACACGAGTTATCTCAGTTGCGCGGTAAGTATACGGATTGGTTGCTGACGATACTGACCATTTTGCTGATCCTCATGATATTTGTGATCACTCCTCTCCAAGCACAGGGTGTTCTTGCTATTCAAGTTTTTGCAATCGCTGGATTGCTCGTGATCATTGTCGGTGCCCTAGTTATTTCCACCAGCGTGCCTGTATTTGCACTTTTATCGGCGGCATTAGTCGCAAATGTAGTCGTCTTTTTTCTTCGGCTATATTATCCTTGGCCTTACAATCTATACCTGCTCGCCGGTGCTTGGTTCATAATCAGCATCACTCTTGGATCAATAGTTGCAGCCGCAGTATTTCGAAGGGGCCGCATCACATATCATCGAATTATTGGTGCCATTCTCCTCTACCTGTTAATTGCAGTTGCTTTCGCCTCGCTATTTACGTTTGTTGGTCTTTCGTTGCCAAACGCGTTTAAGGGGCTCGCCTTTGAAGACAACGCGACGCTTGCCAGCGAACTTTTCTATTTGAGCTTTGTCACTTTGACATCGACTGGCTATGGCGACCTCGTTCCAGTACATCCAATCGCACGAAGCCTTTGCAATTTCGAAAGCATCGTCGGTCAACTATATCCGGCAACTCTTCTTGCAAGACTGGTGACTCTTGAAATCAGGGGCAAACGATAAGACGTGCGCGCAAGTGCCGCTTTCGCAATTATTGTTCAATCGAAGCGAGGAATCCCGAATGACACGACGCACTGAAGGCCTGATATGCTTGAGCCTTTTAGTAATCCTAGCATTTTCCTTGTGGTTGTTCGTCTGGCGCTGACACTTTCGATAGGCGCCCACAAATTTAACCCCTTTGCGTGTCGCGGGGATCGTATCTGAGAGTCTCCGGCACGAAGGTGAGACTTACAGCGCTTGGCTATCGATGACCGCCGCCTGCTTGCCCATGCATTCAGACGCCCTCTCCGACTCTCTCAGCGACTTGCTTCACTAGATCCTGTGCCGTCGGCAACTCCCCGAATGGATCACAATTTTTTCTCGTTCAGCCAGCATCGTCACTCCTTTGTTTACCATTAAGTTCACAGCACGAGGAAATCATCGCTCCGCCAGCAGCGCGAGGGTGTGCCGGGCGATCATCAGTTCCTCGTCGGTCGGCACGACATAAAGGCGGACCTTGCTGCCGAGCGTGCTGATGACGAGGCCGCCTGCTTCGTTTGCGGAATCGTCCATTTCGGCACCCAGCCATGTCAGGCGCTGCGCAATGCGCTTGCGCATGGCGGTGGAATTCTCGCCGATCCCAGCCGTGAACACGAAGGCGTCGAGGCCGCCGAGCGCGGCAGCCAGCAGTCCGGCCTGCAACCCAACCCGGTACACGAAATAGTCGAGCGCGAAGCGCGCGCGCGGACTTGCGCTCACATCAAGTTCGCGCACGTCGTTGCTGACACCAGACAAGCCCTTCAATCCGCTCTCGTAATAGAATAGGTGCTGCACTTGCTCGGCGCTCATCTGCTTTTCCCGGATCAGGTAGAGTACCACGCCAGGATCAATCTGACCGGGCCGCGTGCCCATCGGCAAACCGTCGAGCGCCGTAAAGCCCATCGAGTTCTCGACGCTACGGCCGCTTTTGAGCGCGCACATCGAAGCACCGCTACCGAGATGGGCCACGATCACCCGGCCACCCGCGATCTCCGGCGCTACCATCCTGATGCGATCGGCGATGAACTCGTAGGACAGGCCGTGGAATCCATAGCGTCTCACGCCCTCGTCGTGAAAATGTTCCGGGATCGCGTAGTGGTCCGCCAGCGCATCGTGAGATCGGTGAAACGCCGTGTCGAAGCACGCCACCTGAGGCAGCTCGGGGTTACGGGCGAGAATGGCGCGAATGGGTGCGAGATTATTCGGCTGGTGCAATGGCGCCAGCGAGACCAGGCGTTCGAGTTTGGCCAGCACCTCGGCGTCGATCAAAACCGGCCGGTCGTACCGTGGGCCGCCATGCACGACGCGGTGTCCGACCGCCATCAGCGCAAGCTTGCGTTCGCGACGCAGCCAGTCGCCGGCGAACGACAACGCGGCCGGAACGTCGACGATCTCATTAGCTGCGTAATTCTTGTCGATCAGGATGGAACCATCGGCCGCGCTGGCGCGCAGCCTGGGATTCGTTCCGATGCCATCGACATGGCCCTTAATCAGACGGTCGAGGCTGCGTTTACCGTCGGTCGAGAACACCTGGAACTTGACGCTCGACGAACCGGCATTGATGACCAGGATCGAGTCCATGCGTCAGGCCGCCGGCATCGCTGCCTTGCTGCGCCGCGCATCAGCGTACAGTACCGCGGCGGCGCACGAGGCCATGCGGGCGCGGACCGAATCCGCTCGCGACGTCAGGATTATCGGCACCCGTGCGCCGAGCACGATGCCGGCGGAGTCCGCCTTCGTCAGGAAGATGAGGTTCTTGGCCAGCATGTTGCCAGCTTCCAGGTCGGGAACGACCAGGATCTGCGCGCGGCCTGCAACTTCGGACTTGATGCCCTTGATCCGCGCCGCCTCCGGGTCGATCGCGTTGTCGAATGCCAGCGGGCCGTCGAGCACCCCGCCGACGATCTGACCGCGGTCGGCCATCTTGCACAGCGCCGCCGCTTCAATGGTGGAGGGAATTTTCGAGGTAACGGTCTCCACCGCCGACAAGATGGCGACGCGCGGCGTGCCAAGTCCGACCTGGGTGAACAGGTCGATGGCGTTCTGCACGATATCGCGCTTGGCGTCGAGATCGGGGAAGATGTTGATGGCCGCGTCGGTGATGAACAGCGTATCGGCGTGCGTCGGCACGTCCATCACGAAGACATGGCTGATGCGCCGCGCGGTGCGCAGGCCGGTCTTGCTGGAGGCGACCTCACGCATGAGCTCGTCGGTATGCAGACTGCCCTTCATCAGCAGTTCGCCAACGGATTCGTGGATGAGCTCGACTGCGCGCGCGGCGGCGGCTTCGCTGTGGGGCGCGTCGACGATCCGGTAGGGGCCGATGTCGATGCCGTGCTCGCGGGCGACGGCCTCGATCCGTTGGGCCGGTCCAACCAGGACCGGATTGATCAATCCCGCTTCTGCAGCCTCGACCGCCCCGCGCAGCGAGGTCTGGTCGCAGGGATGCACCACCAATGTTGCGACCGAAGGCACGCCCTTAGCGCGAGCAATCAGCCGGTCGTACTTTCGTTGCAACGGAGCGGCGGTCGGTTCGGCATGGGTCATGGCAGCCTCGCCAGTCGTGTCGGACAATGGATTCATTCGATCGCCGGCGGTTACGTTCCGGCTGCGTCTCTCGTCATGAGGCCTTATGTTCGTAGCTCTGTCGAAACCTCGCGCTTTGACCGACCGCCTGTATCTGCCGCAAGCTTGCGGTCTTGATCCTTCGCAAGGCGCAGAAAACTTTGGTATGCTACGCTATATAAAATGCTCATTCGAGGCCGATCTGCGCAAAAATAGGATTTAAGACAATCTTCCGCGATCCTGGACCGAACTCGAGAGGAGCGCGAATGCCTGCGACAAAGCCAGAATGGAAGCCGGTCGAAGGCCTGCCGCTTGGACGGGGCGCTACCGTTCAGGCGTTTACGTCCTCGGCGGGAGGCGAGACCCTGCAGATCGAGGTCTCGCCCTGGGGGGAGGGAAGTCTCAAGGTCAACGGCCGGGAGATCGCCCATGTGGGCGATGCCAAGGACCGGCGTCAGGCCTTCCGCGAGATGAAGAAGATCGCCGATCGCTACCTCGAAGGACAGCTTATCAAACCCGAGGGCAAACGGAGTTCCTCCATGATACCCACCGTGAAGGCGAAGCTGCTCGAGGGCAAACGCGGTCTCGTTGTCGGGATCGCCAACGAGAACTCGATCGCCTGGGGCTGCGCCAAGGCGTTTCGCGCTTTCGGCGCCGAACTCGCCGTCACCTATCTGAACGAGAAGGCGAAGAAGTATGTGGCCCCACTCGCCAAGGAGCTTGAGGCGCCGATCTTCATGCCGCTCGACGTCAACACGCCGGGCCAGATGGAAGCGGTCTTCGAGCAGATCTCCAAGCAGTGGGGCAAGCTCGATTTCCTGGTCCATTCGATCGCCTTTTCGCCCAAGGACGCGTTGCAGGGCCGCGTCGTCGACGTCTCTCGCGACGGCTTCCTGACCACGATGGACGTTTCCGTCTGGACCTTCATCCGCATGGCACATTTTGCCGAGCCGCTGATGCGCAAAGGTGGGACGATGTTCACGATGACGTATTACGGTAGCCAGATGGTGGTGAAGAACTACAACATCATGGGTGTCGCAAAGGCGGCGCTGGAGAGCGCGGTCCGCTACCTGGCAGCCGAGCTCGGTCCGAAGGGCATCCGGGTCCACGCCATCTCGCCCGGCCCGCTTGCCACCAGAGCCGCTTCCGGGATTCCGGAATTCGACGCCCTGCTCGACAAGGCCAAGGCGAAGGCGCCGGCACGCAGCCTGGTCAGCATCGACGACGTGGGGGTCGCGACCGCTTTCCTTGCCCATGATGCCGCGCGGCTGATCACCGGCGAAACACTTTACATCGACGGCGGCTACCACATCATCGATTAGCGCATTCGGCGGTGCACCAATAGGCTAGCCGATCACGCGCACCCTCGTACGGCTGACGCCACAACCACCTCGGCAACTAGATGCGACTATGGATCAACCGATGGTCTTGTGGCCGGCAGTTTACTGTGGGCTGCTGTTGCCCCGGATCTAGCCGTTCTATTTCGTATCGTTCCGACAGGCGTGGTTTTTTGCCATGGCCTTCGTCATGCACTTCCTGCCGGCCGCATTAATGGCGCCGGTCAGAGACGACCACATCGAAATCGCGCCCCGAGCGGCCGACGGCGCGGCCGTATGAACAGACCTAGGCGAGGTGTAACGATATCAGGCAGGCCAACCTAGACAATGTCTTTTGACCAGATCCTCAACCTGTTGGTCACCACAACCCTCATCGCAATGATGGTGACGGTCGGACTGCAGGTAACCGTCACCGAACTCGCTCATGCTCTCGCAGACCACCGGACCCTGCTGAGAGCTGGGATAGCGAACTACCTGTTTGTTCCCGCCCTGACTATCCTGCTGCTCGTGGGTTTTGACGCCAACCCGATGGTTGCCGCCGGCTTTCTGGTCCTTGCAGTATTTCCCGGGCGCGCCATTTGGTCCGCCGCTGGTGGCAATTGCCGGCGGAAACCTAACCGCGGCCGCAGGACTGATGACAGCACTTGCAGCCTCATCAACGATCGTCTCGCCAATCTTGCTTTTTCTTCTTCTGCCTTGGCTTCTGGGAGGCGACGCACCACAGATCAATCTGCTTGGAATCATCGCGACTCTGACCACTACGCAACTATTGCCATTGCTGCTGGGGATCGTCATCAGGTACCGGCGTTCGCAGTTCGCAGATTGGTTGCACCGGCCTGCTGAGCTTATCAGCAGGATCCTGGGTGTGAGCGTTGCGGCGCTGATCCTCATCACTCAATTCAATACGCTGGCAGAGGTTCGGCCGCGCGGCTTTCTGGCCATGCTGGTACTGCTGCTCGGATCCCTCTTGATTGGCTGGATTGCCGGCAACTCCGCAACCGAGGCACGAAAAACATTGGCACTCACGACAGCGCTCCGAAACGTCGGAGTGGCGCTAGTGGTCGTCACTGGAAATTTCGGTGGGACGGCTGCTGTTTCCGCTACACTGGTTTACGGGATAATTGAAATTCTCGGATCGCTTCTTCTCGCTTTGTACTGGGCGAGAGACAAATCACAAAGTCCACAGCTCAAACCGTGAGACTTGACTACCCCTGCTCTCAGTCCGCTCAATGTCGTTGGATTAGGATATGGATTTTCTAGTCAGCGTATTCGCAGCAGGCTCTGGCAGAGCAAGCCCACCTTCTAGTTTTAGCGAACTCATACAGGTCATTGGACGGTGAGATGTCGGAGCTAGCAACAATATTCTGCACTCGAACGCTTAAAGGATGGACGCGAAGTCCAAATTCGAGCTCTTCGCGCAGAAGATAAGGCAGGACTTTCTCTCGGCGGTCGCGAAAACGAGCGCAAAGACGCTGTACCGACGCTTCTTTGGCGCCAAGCGAGAATTTTCTGAGAAAGAGATCGCGTTCTTTCTGAATGTCGATTTCAAGAACCACGTAGCATTAATCGCATGCGTGACCGAACATGAGCAATCGAACATAGCAGGAGCGGCGCGTTACGTGATTACCAACCCCGGGGTGGCCGAGGTCGCGTTTACGGTCGTCGACGCTTATCAGCGGCTAGGGATTGGGTCGATCCTTATGCGACATCTGACTGAGCTTGCGCGGAAGGCTAATCTTCGGGATCTGACTGCCGATGTCCTCTCAGAAAATGCTCCGATGCTTAAGGTGTTTGAGAAGAGTGGGTTACCTCTGAGCAAAAGCCGCGAGGGCGGGCTTGTCCATATCACACTCAAGCTGCAGTGACGTCTGCCTATTGTGATCGCCGCGCGTCGTCTTTGCTCACTCCGGCCCCGCGCAATGCACTCTCGAATTGAAACCCGTGTGGGCGCGCCTGGCAGGGTGGCAGCGAGAAGTGCCGCGTCGCTTGAGTTGATCATATTCAACAAATATTCGATGGGTTTCAGCAATTCATGTTACGATCGCTTGGCTCACGTGCCTGAGCCGCGTTGAGATTAGTTGAGATTAGTGCCTCGAGCGACGGGAGGATATGATGGATGCTGCACTTGCGAAGCGCGAGCAGGACGTTTGGCGCAAATTCTTACCCGGTGACTGGTGTGAGGCCATCGACGTACGAGATTTCATCATCCGCAACGTCACCCCCTACGCCGGCGACGAGAAGTTCTTGCAGGGGCCTTCACAGCGCACAAAATCGGTGTGGGAAAAGCTCCAACCCTATTTCCAAGCCGAGCGAAAGAAGGGCGTCCTTGCCGTAGATGCTCAACACCCCTCAACAATGCTAGCTCATGAAGCCGGCTACATCGATCGAAGTAACGAGATCATCGTCGGTCTGCAGACTGATCAGCCCTTCAAGCGAGCGATATTTCCGTCCGGCGGACTCCGCATGGTCGAGGCTGGCCTGAAAGCAGCCGGGTTCGAGGCTGACCCCCACGTCCATGAGGCCTTCACGAAGTACCGCAAGACCCACAACGACGGCGTCTTCGATGCGTACACACCTGAGATCATGAAATGTCGAAAGTCCGGAATTATTACCGGACTGCCAGATTCCTATGGCCGCGGCCGTATTATCGGAGATTATCGCCGTGTCGCCCTTTACGGAGTAACGCGTCTGCTCGAGGCCAAGCAGGCCGAACGGGCGCAGATCGACGATATGTGGCCGACTGACGAGATAATCCGAACTCGGGAGGAACTCGCGGAGCAGATGCGGGCCCTTGAAGATCTTGTCGAGATGGCGAAGCGATATGGTTGCGACATCAGCCGTCCAGCCTCTGACGCCCTGGAAGCAGCGCAGTGGACGTATTTCGCCTACCTCGGCGCGATCAAAGAGGCGAACGGCGCTGCCATGTCGATTGGGCGCATCTCAACCTTTATCGACATCTTCATCGAGCGCGACCTGCAAGAAGGCACTCTTGACGAAGCGGGCGCGCAGGAGATTTGGGATCAGCTTGTTCAGAAATTGCGCATCGTGCGCTTTCTCCGTACACCGGATTACGATGCCCTGTTCAGTGGCGACCCGTATTGGGCGACCGAGTGTGTCGGCGGCGATGGATTTGAGCGGTCGGCCTCTGGTCACCAAGAGCAGCTACCGCGTACTGCACACCTTGACCAATCTCGGACCAGCCCCGGAGCCAAATCTCACAGTCTTGTGGTCGAAGCAGCTACCTGAGAATTTCAAGCGATATTGCGTTCGAATCAGCCGCGAAACATCTTCGCTACAGTACGAAAACGATGACTTGATGCGCCCTCATTGGGGGGATGACTACGGCATCGCCTGCTGCGTGTCGGCGATGCGTCTTGGCAAGCAGATGCAGTTCTTCGGAGCGCGCGTCAATCTCGCCAAGGCTTTACTGTACGCCATCAATGGCGGGCGGGATGAGGTGTCTGGCGATCAGATCGCGCCACCCGCGCCGCCGGTCACCGGAGATGTGCTCGACTATGAGGAGGTTCTCGAGAAATTCGATCACATGATGGAATGGCTCGCGCGGACCTATGTGCATGCCATGAATTGCATCCACTACATGCACGACAAGTACTTCTATGAACGACTTGAGATGGCGCTTCACGACCGCAACATTCTGCGTACCATGGCCTTCGGCATCGCCGGACTTTCGGTGGTTGCCGACAGCTTCGCCGCTATCAAGTACGGAAAAGTGCATGTAGTGCGCGACAACACCGGATTGGCCGTCGATTATCGCATTGAAAGTAACGGCTCAGTTCCACAGTTTGGGAACAACGACGACCGCGTCGACCGCATCGCGGCTGACATTGTCACCCAGTTCATGCAAAAGATTCGCAAGCACCCCACCTATCGGGGAGCCACGCACACGCAAAGCGTCCTGACAATTACTTCCAATGTCGTCTATGGCAAGGCGACAGGCAACACGCCCGACGGCCGTCGAAAGGGAGAACCTTTTGGACCGGGCGCAAATCCAATGCATGGCCGGGACAGTCATGGCTGGCTTGCATCCTGCCTCTCGGTTGCGAAACTGCCCTACAAGGATGCGTTGGACGGGATCAGCTACACAGTTTCGGTGGCCCCGCAGAAGGCGCACCTCTCGGATCGAGAACTGATCGACGCAGCGGTGAAGGCGTTCGACATGTACTTCGAGCAGGGTGGCTTCCACATGAACCTGAACGTCATCGACAAGGAGACGCTCGAGGACGCGATGAAAAACCCGGACAAGTATCCGCAACTTACGATTCGTGTTTCGGGTTACGCCGTCAATTTCGTTCGACTGACCAAAGAACAACAGGCAGACGTGATCAGCCGAACTTTTCATGGGAAAGTTTAATCCCGGGGGGTGACGATGTCGCAACTCGGCAACCTGGAAGCCGGAAGTCGGCACGATCTACGAGTGGGAATTTCGCCGGACGCTCCGGACGAGAGTCAAGTCAAAGACGAGCCGAATGGCGCGTTCGGCTACGTGCACTCGTACGAGACGGCCTCGCGCTACGATGGGCCTGGTCTGCGGGTCGTGCTGTTCGTTTCAGGCTGTCTGCTGCGGTGCTCCTATTGCCACAACCCCGATACATGGCACCTAAAGGACGGAACTTATATCTCGGCAAGCCAAGTAATCGAACGCCTTGGCACCTTTGCCAATGCGTTGCGCGCGCTGGATGGCGGCCTGACGATCTCCGGAGGTGAGCCGCTAGTGCAGACGGCGTTCACCCGGCGGATCTTGGCGGGTGCCAAGCAACTCGGACTTCACACCGCAATCGAGACGTCGGGCTACCTCGGAGACCGAGCGGACGATGATTACCTGTCTGCCCTGGATCTCGTACTGCTGGATATCAAAAGTTCAGACCCTGAGACGTACCGAAGCGTGACCGGCCGTGATTTGGCTCCCACGCTTCGTTTCGCCGAGCGACTGGCCGCCATCGGGAAGCCGGTATGGGTGCGGTTCACGCTGGTCCCGGGCTTCACCGATGATCCAGACAATGTCGACGGCATCGCCCGGTTCGTCGCGCCGATGAAGAATGTCAAATGGGTTGAGGTACAGCCCTTCCATCAACTCGGCGAGTTCAAATGGAAGGCCATGAAGCTGGACTACAAGCACGTCAACACGCCAACAGCCACACCCGATTTGGTGGCCCGCGTCATCGGGCAGTTCCGCTCGGCCGGCTGCAATAGCCGCTGACCCCCTAGCTGGCAGATCCTCCCTCCGGAGTTGTCACCATGTTGGACGTTGCGCGAGACATCATCGGTTCGCAGCCGATACTTGCGACGTTTCTGGCGATCGGGCTCGGTTATCTGGTCGGCCAGATCAGTATTGGCGGGTTCTCGCTTGGTGTCGGTGCGGTTCTATTCGTCGGTCTTGCCATTGGCGCTTTCGCTCCCAAGGCGCAGATCACCGGACCAATTGGTCTCACCGGGCTGATCATGTTCCTTTACGGGATTGGGATTCTTTATGGACGCCAGTTCTTCGAGGGAATGACGGGCACGGAGGGGCGAAAGTACAACCTGCTGGCGCTGGTAGCAGTCCTTGCCGGGCTCTTGGTCGCCCTCGGCCTCGGCTATGCATTTGGTGTGAAAGTTGGCCACACGCTGGGTATCTACGCCGGCTCGATGACCAGCACCGCGACCCTGCAGGCTGCTCTGGACGTCATGCATAACAGCGAGCCGTCCATTGGCTACTCGATCGCTTATCCATTCGGCGTGATTGGACCGATCCTGTGCATGTACTTCATGACGCGGCGCGTCCAACCCAAGTTTCCGCCGAAGGCGCAGCGCTTCCATATGGGTGAGATCACGCTTGGCGAGAGCTGCGATGGCAAGACGCTCGCAGAGCTTGGCACGGAACTCCTGAGCGAGGTGCAAATCACAATGGTTCGCAAAGGCGGCCAAAACGTCATTCCTTCCGACGATCTCGTGTTGTCGGCTGGAGACGCCGTAATGGTGGTCGGCGACCGAGCAGAGGCACTGGCGGAAGCGGCATCGCGGGTCGGGAGACTGGAGCCCGGGCGAATCGTGAAAGATCGCTCTGCGCTCGACTACATCAGGGTGTTTGTCGGCAAGGCGAATATGGTGGGAATCCCGCTCGCAAGTCTGCCTCTACCGAAGAACTTCCCTACTCATCTCCTGCACGTCCGCCGCTACGATACGGATATTGTGCCTACGCCTGATATGATGCTGGAGTTTGGTGATCGGGTCGGCGTGCTGACGCCACCTGAACGTAAGGAGGAAATTCGCCAGCTTTTCGGCGATACCGTCAAGGCCGCCGCAGAGTTCAGCTACGTGTCGCTCGGAATCGGAATGGTACTTGGCGTCCTCCTCGGTCTGATCCCGATCCCAATCCCCGGGGTCGGTGTCGTCACCCTCGGTATCGGCGGCGGCCCGCTGATCGTCGCGCTTATCGTCGGTAAGCTCCGAAGGACCGGACCATTGCTGTGGGTCATGCCGCTGCCGGCGAATATCGTACTGCGGAATTTCGGACTTGCGATGTTCCTTGCTTCGGTCGGCATCAACGCCGGCCAACCGTTCGTACGCACGGTGTCGGAGACCGGGGTAAGTTTGTTGCTAATCGGTGCCGCTAGTGCTGCTGACGACGGTGCTAATCGTGCTGCTGGTCGGATACTACTTGCTGAAGGTTCCGTACGATGATCTGGTCGGGGTCGCATCAGGCGCAACCGGAAATCCAGCAATCCTTGTTTATTCCACACGCATGGCGCCCACCGAGCGGCCCGACATTGGCTATGCGATGATCTTCCCGTCGATGACAATCGTGAAGGTCATCGCGGTTCAGATTGTCGGACTATTGGTCGCGTCGGGTTCGGGCTAGTCGTGACGTGGTCTCGCTCGGGGGCGAGTCTGATCCATGGCTGAGTCGTCAAACGACCGAGAAATGACTCCTCAAGCCGTCACGATTGATACCATCATGCCGCCCGATATGGCCGCACGCGCGGAGGAAAGCGGGGTTCGCCGTGCATCAATGGACCTACTTACGCTGAGCGTATTGAGTGTTCTCGCCGGTGCATTTATTTCGTTCGGCGCCATATTTGCCACCACGGTAAGCGCCGGGATGGCTCCAATCATCACTGCCGATGGTGAAACCGTATTATCCGCCGGATTGCCGTACGGAGTGGGGAGGCTGTTGACCGGGGCCGTGTTCTCCTTGGGTCTCGATTCTGGTTGTCGTTGGAGGTGCTGAGCTATTCACCGGTAACAACCTGATCGTCATGGCCTGGGCCAGCGGCAAGGTGAAGACAAGCAGTTTGCTGCTGAACTGGCTCGTAGCATTTGTCGGGAACTGCGTCGGGGCGGTCGCAACTGCTGGTCTAATGTTTTACAGCACGCAATACACATTCGGGGCTGGCGCCGTGGGATTGGTGGCATTGACGACTGCCAACAGCAAAGCAGCGCTCGATTTCGTTCCTGCATTGACGCTTGGGATTATGTGCAACGCGCTAGTGTGTCTCGCTGTGTGGATGTGCTTCAGCGCTCGCACTACGGTCGACCGGATCGTCACTATCGTCCCTCCGATTACCGCATTTGTTGCCGCAGGCTTCGAACACAGCATTGCGAACGTTTATTTCATTCCGATGGGGCTTTTTATCAAGGCGGGAGCGGGCGACACGTTTTGGAATTCGATAGGCAAGACAACTGCGGATTTTCCGGACCTCACCTGGACCAATTTTATCTTCGGCAATCTCATTCCGGTAACGGCTGGCAATATCATCGGAGGATCGGTGCTGGTCGCAGCCGTATATTGGTTCGTATATTTGCGGAAGCGGAGACCACACGACCCTGCACCCCAATAGCTTGAGGTCTGCGCCCATCTTGCCGGGGTCGGCTCTATGGATAGAAATTGCGTTGCCAACGCATAATTGCGGACAAGACACTCTGATCGTCTAGCGCGCACGCCAAACCCGCAGGCGCATTGTTGGTGCATGCCGGCCGCGAGCCGTTGGCCGCAAGGTTCGTCGGGCCCTTATATGCAGAGTTGAGACGTGTGTAGAAAACATCGAGACCAACGTCCAGCAGAGGGTGCGGATTAAACTGCGTGCGCGAACCGACCTGCCACCACGACGCATCTGGACTACAGCTGTTGCCGGCCAGCGGTGTAAAGCCGGTGATCGTCGCCGCCGCCACGCCAGGTTTGCAGGGCGAACCCACTGGCAAGCGATCGTTGATCAGGAACTTGGCGCGGTCGTTGTATTCGATCGCCGCATAACCGCCATAGATCGAGGTACGCCACTTGCCGCCGAAGGTGCCGGCGGAGCCCCAGAAATGCTGGTAGCCAGCGTTGACTGACCATGCCCGGGTCAATTCGACGTCGCTGCCGGTGCCGAAGATGCCATCGGTCACCCAAGCGTGACCGACGCTGGTGCTGCCCTTGTAGAGCTGCCAGTGACCCGCATTGGTCGCATAGCCAGTCGCGCCTTCGGAAACCACGACCATGATGCCGGCGTTGTCACCACCCGGAAGATTGACCTGGCCACCGAGACCGGCGGCCCAGCCATACTTGTCGGCCGGATGGCCATTGTTGACGCTGTTCGGCGTGTTGTAATAGCCACCACTCGCATCATGCGCGACCACGCTCACGCCGGCATAACCCCAATCTTGGTCAAGCCGCGCATTGAGTACGAGGTCGGGCACGCGGAAGCCAAATTGCGCCGGTTGTGCGCAAGGCGCGCCATTGCTGTTGAACGCGTTGTCCTGCAGCGCGTTACTGCCACGGCCGAAGAAATCAGGACAGGTTACGTCAACGACCGGCTGAGCACGGAATACCGGGTCCTCCAGCGAGGCAGATATCGAAAAGCCGTTCCCGAACTGCACTGTATATGCCCAAACGGTGGCACCCGTGATATCGGTGTCGCCGTTCATCCGCGTAAAGCTGTAGGTGAATTTGCCGGTGTTGGTGAACACGTCGAAGAACGACTGCGCCCGTCCGACAGTGAAGCCTGCAAACTGAATGAACGCGCGATCCCAATAACCCAGGGCGGTCGTACCAGCCCCGGTGGCGCCAGGAGTAGGCACTTGCCAGCCGACGCGCATGTAACTGCGCAGCGTGCCGTATTCAGTCTGAGTGCGCACGTCGAAGCTGACCACGGCGCGGCCGAGGTAGTTGATGTCGTTGGTGAGATCGCGGGTGAAACGACCCATGCCCGCATTGCCGGTAGCACCAGCCACAATGCCGACGCCGCCGCTATTGTACTCTGCTTGCAGACGGACGAAGCCCCCGATCTTGATACACGTCTCGGTCCCTGGAATGTAGTAGAAACCTTCGCCGTACAAGCTGCAGACTTTCACGTATTCGGTTGGCCTGGCCTTTACGGAAACGTCGGCGGCCTGCGCCGCAGCAATGGCAACAAATGCTGCGGTGAAATTGAGGAGAGCAACTCTAACGATTCTCATATCGAACTCCCATGTCATCATGGAAGAAATGAACGATCAATCTTTGGGTTCTGTGTGCACCAAGGCACATTCAAGCCAAGGTCCAAGTCGATCAAAATATATTGCGTCAAGTTTGCAGCTGATCAGGCTGACATGCAACGATAAGTCTACGTTTCGTCTCTCTAGAACTTTGTTTTTCAGATGAGTGTTGCCAAATGACAATGTATCAGCGTGCGGCGATCCGTGATGTGCCGCAAATCTTCCACACAGTTGGTCGCTCTGTGAAACATGCGGCAACTCACCTTAGTTAAGCCGCCCCGAAATCGGGATGCCCTTTTCGCAGGCGAACCGAGTTTGCGTTGCGGCATGATCATCTCGCTAGCGCAGCATGAGCGACCGCAGTGTGTAGCTGTGCAGCTCCATCAAATTTGGTTCTTACCGAGCCGCTGGCCTCAAGGATAAGTTGGAAGTACTTGACATCGAGGCGCTGCTATCGCGCCTGATGGACTGCTCGCGGAGTTCTGCGAAAAGTGCACGCTGAGCTGAACAAGCTCCATCCCGAAAAGAATGCGGCGCTAGGCGCGGCGCGAGGCGAACTCGCTCAACTCAATGGGCAGCGCAAGAACATCATCCAGGCAATTGAGGACGGGGTAGCAGCCCCCGAAGGGACACGCCGCTCGATCAGAGCAACTCGTCGGTTCAGCAGATATCGATGGTTGCGGGGGCTCGCAACGACCTTTACCGAACGCGAGGACCTTCCCGGACGCAGTCGTGACGCCATTCGCGTCGATACGGTTGCTCGGGTCAACCGTCCGCATGTCCGCTTCGCACCCGAAAGCCGACAAATCATTGCATCGCAGCGCATGACCGCTTCGGGCCAACAGCGGTCATTCGCCCTGAGGCGATCAGTTGGACGGGCGAATACGCAACGGTGCGGCAGAACAATGCGGTACGGGCGATAGGGGCTTGCACGCTTTACGACGTGCGCCCCCATGCCTGCGCGTCGATCTTCCACTCCTCGCCGTGCTTTGAAAACGTATATGCGAGGGTGCCGGTCCGAGTGACGGTTTGGCCCTTAATGGTTACCGTGAGCGTCCCCGCTATGACGGCGTACGCATCGGAGCCCTCCACGTTCCAGAACCCCATCTCGTACGACAGATGCTCGTACGAGACCCCAAGGTCCTTACGCCACTTTTCTACGTCAGCAAGCCAATTGGCCGGAGCATTCGGGTTCAACCAGCGATAAGGTGCGATGCCATCAATGATGATGGCGGTGTCCCCAAAAACGCCGAGGAAAAGCTGGATATTCTGGGTGTTGAAACCGTTGATGTGATTGTCGATAAGGGTCTGGATTTCTCTCGGCGGGGGTCGCCGCGCTTTCTGCGCGCCAGCTGCAGGTGGCAATCCCGCCACCGCTCCAATGACGGTAAATGAATTCGCGTCGCCTCATAGGCTTCCCCGTGCTAGTTTGAGGTCATCACTTTTCCGCCGAACGTCAAAATCGTCCGCTTGTTACCGGATCAATTTTGCCCAAGCAGCCAAGAACAAAAGCAAGCCGCATACTGCTACAAACAACACTAGCCCGATTGCAATTAACCCCCAGTTTCGCTTACGTGCGTAAGCTTTATGTCCCATTCGTTTTTCTATCCAATCTTGGCTCGGAGGATCATCCATTTCCGCTCTCCTATGAAGCGCGAGATCAGCAGCGAAGAATATCAGCGTGCGCAAGCTAAGCGCAGCGAGGTGCTTCAGTGCGCTAATTCCGGGAAGGAAAAAATAAGCGCCGCCCTTGACGGTCGTGAAGGCTGGCAGGCCGGTGATTTTTTTGCGGATCGGACGTTTGGGGATCGTGAAGTCGAAACTACCGTCCTGATTCCCGATAAGCGGGTCTCGTTCGTTGCCGAGTTCGTGAAAATTCGGGTCATTGATCCAGACATTCTGCGCGAACTCAAATTGCCGGACGAGGCTTGCACAAAGAATGAACGCCGCAATACCCCGGTCAACGCCGTCTTCCGACGCGCCTTCCGGCAAGGGAGGACCGTAGGTCGCGCCCCGGCGGATCATTCGTCGGCGCTGGATATTCGGCGTCGTGTCCCGAGGGTTCATTCGCCGAATGTGCGATCCTAGCGGGACTGCATACCCTTGCGGGTCCATTTGTGCATAGTTGAAGTTGTTGTTGCGTTGTAAATCAGCGCCGAGCGTTGGATCGTCCTTCTCGGGCGCCAGGACAAGCGGAGCTCCGCTCCGCCAGCGTCCCATCAGCTTCGCCGCAATCAACTCTTGGCCTTCGGCTGTTGGTCCACCATGCTGGCGGAGAAAGTCGCGAAAGGCGCCGACGTGCTGCTGCAATCTCCGATAGGCCATGAAGGTGCCGTTTCGCGAGAGAATTTCCGGTTTCGGCAACGGCACCACCTCGCCGCTCTCATCCACTTGTCCAAGAATGAATTCACCCGCCTTTACAGGCGCGCCCGAGCCGGGCGTCGGCTGTATTCCGCTTCCTTCGATTTGCGGTTCAGAGAGCCGATCTCGATATCCAAAATGCTCGTGTGCTTCAAACGGCGGAATGCCGTCCAGGTCCAGTGATGAAAGCACTTCGACACCGGGGGTGGCGGCCAAGAACGCCTGGTGCTCGTCGGTGACACGCTCGCGTTCAGCCGCATTGCGCGCGAAAAGAATTGCGATGGCGTGCAGCGCCGGACTGGCGAGACCGCCAACCCATTTATCGGGACTATTCCTGCCCGTATCACCGAGCACTTCGGCCCGTGCCACCATGCCATCCTGGAATTCTTTGGGAAATGTTGCGAGTGATTGCTCATCCACTCCAAGCGCGCGAAGTCCTTGCCAGGTAAATGCAACGGACACCCATCTTTGCTCGCGCTCGATCGACTCTCTGACCTGCTGAACCGACGCAACCTTGTCCAGAATTCCTGTTTAGCCAAGCCCGCCCCTGGGCAGGCTGACGAAATGAGAGAAATTCGTAGCGGCCCGTGAGCGCGGGCACCCGCGTTGCGATGATGTACTGCAGATCGTCGAATTCAAGCATCACACTGCCCCCATAGAGAAGGCTCATGCACGTCGCACGACAAAAATGGCCACGGTCGCCACGTGCGACGAGTTCGGCAAGGATTGCGCTGCTGCTTCACTGCATCTGGTCGAGCATGGTCGATAGCGAGCTTTTGACTCTCAGCGCTTTCTTGATTTCGTCTGCAGTAACATACGGATATTCTCCGTATTCCAGAAAGCTTGGCCACTGGTGTTCGCGCACGAATTTCATGAAGGCTGGCACGTTTGTCTTCCAATCCATCGGAAACCCTTCCAGATTCTCGAATACGGTGGTGACCCCGGTGGCGGTGAAAACGCAACAGCATCTTCGGTGTACTTGTCAAAATCAGTATCGAAAATGCCCTGATACATGAAATACGTGTCGCCGCCGATGTTGAAGAGAACCCATCTTAGGTAATGCAGCTTGAGCGGTGCGAGAACATTCGGAGTGTCCGCGACTGCCTTCTCAATTGTGGTTCCATATGCGCGGATCGCGTCTTCTCGGCCCGGCTTAATCTTTGCAATGATCGTGAAGCCATAGTTGGCCGGAGTTCTTGGAAAGATCGGACCGTAACGGCCTTGCTCAAGCTTGAAGTATCCTTCCTTGGGGATCGCCATGGCCGCCGGCTTTGTCCAGTCAGGGGCACCAGTCGCGGTTGGCTGTACGTTTTGGCCGGTCGTCAATTGCGCAACTTGGACTTCGTCGGACTTGATTGGAGCAGTTTGCGCTTCGGCCCCCGGCGAAGTGCCGAGTGTCAACGCCGTGGCAGCCGTGGCGGTGCCCAGAAAGTCACGGCGAGTGGTTTTTCCGATCTGATCGTGTGACATGAAGCTCCCTTCGATGTGCACATAGCCTGACGATGCCTCATCCTTTTGTCGCGAGGTTGTACCAGAAGTTATCGAGACTCTCGGCGCCGCCAAACAAGGTGGTGAAGATTGTCAGGTCGGCGAGCAGGATATGGCCGGCCCGCACGCCTGTCGGCGGCATCCACAGAAACGAATTGAATTCCGTGTTCCCCGCCTCGATGAAAGGATGTGGTCTGGTCAAATCCACGGGTTGTCGAGCGAGAACACGAATTGCACTCGTATCTTCCGTCGTCAGCGCATAGTGAGGCAAGTGCTGGTGAAAATTGAAGGTCGGCACGTTCGCGAGCCAACCATGCCTGTCGAGATCGCGCATGGCCGTCAGCGGCGTGATCTGGTTGGTGCCCTTGACGACTGCCGGACGAAGGCCGAAGCGATTCTCCACAGGCACCCCGAGGCCCTTCATGAGAGATCGGGTGTACAAGCCGAAACGCTGCTGGCGAGGGACCAGGGGGTCGCCATGATGGGCGTACTCCATTTGAAGACGTTTCACGTCCTGTGATGCGCCCACGTCGTGGTGTGGCCCGATCATCAAGCAGGTCCCGTCTCGCGTGAGAAATTGCTTCAGAGCTTCGATTTCTTCCGGAGCGGCTTCCTGCTCCGTAATCATGTGATCAAGACCGAACACCATGAGAGTGTCCGTATCAGCGAGGATTCGTTCGTCGATCGGCAATTTCTGCCCGGCTTGGTCGATCCGCTGGTAAACCACGACCGGCTGCCCGGTAACCTGTCCGACGATCGTTTGGAAGCGCACTGTAGACAGATGGAACAGCTCAAGCGTTCCGGCAATTCCTTGCAAAAACGCCTTCTCCGAATATTCCGGTTGTTCGTAATTCGGCCATGCTACACGGCGCACCTCAGTCATGGTTGAAAAGCGATTGTCCAATTCGCTCACATCGCGATTGGCCTCCCAAGGATAGCTCCACGTCCAATAGATCGTAAATCGACGGCCAGCGGCGGACCTTCGTGGCACGTTCACTTGGTTGTATGCGCGAGGGGAATGCTTGATAGCGATATTGAATTTTTGCGGCGGAGTTTGCGTGGGCGGCGAAGGCCCTTCGTACCACTGGGCAAGACTGCGATCTGTCAGCATTGGGCTCAAGCCGATGCCAAGCGCCATGCGATTGAAGTCTCGCCGCTTCATTTGATCCTCCTGCGATATCAAAATTGATCCTCCTGCGATATCAAAATGCTGCGCGCCGTGA
>CAWEDK010000013.1:0-169827 GCA_963807865.1 uncultured Alphaproteobacteria bacterium
ACCGAGGAACACACCGGCATTCCGGGCGCGCGCGGCCGCCCGGTGCCGACCGCGCCGGCCGAACCGGGTTCTCGTATCACTCCGAAACCAACATGGACCTGATGCAGCCGGTCATCTCGGCGCTCTCCGACGCATTCGAGAAGATCCGGCTGCCGCTGCGGTCGATCGAAAACGAATGGGGCCCGGGCCAACTCGAGTGCACCTTCGCGGCACGGCCCGCGCTCGAAGCCGCCGATCACGCCATGCTGTTCCGCACGGCGACCCGGCAGATCTGCCGCCGCATGGGCTACTTCGCGTCGTTCATGTGCCGGCCCGGCGATCAAGGGCTACTACGCGAGCGGCTGGCACCTGCATCAGTCGGTCGTCGATGCCAAGAGCGGACGCAACCGGTTCATGCCGGAACAGGCGGCGGATTGCCTGTCGCCGCTCGGCCGGAATTATCTCGGCGGGCTGATGAGCCACGCACAGGCATGCACGGCGTTCGCGACGCCGACGATCAACGGCTACCGCCGCTACCGGCCGAATTCGCTCGCGCCCGACCGCGCCACCTGGTGTTACGACCACCGCGGCGTGATGGTGCGCGTCTGGGCGGACCGGACGATCCGGCCACACGGCTGGAGAACCGCATCGGCGAGCCGGCCGCTAACCCATATCTCTACATCGCGTCGCAGATCGCGGCGGGCCTCGACGGCATCGACCATAAGCGCGATCCGGGTGCTCCCGACGACGATCCCTACACCGCCAAGCGGCCGCTTCTTCCGGCGACCCTGCCGGCAGCGCTCGCCGCGCTCGAACACGACGAACTCTACCGCCAGGAATTCGGCGAGGTGTTCGTCGACTACTATCTCAAGATCAAACGCAACGAGGCCGGCCGCTACGAGAAGTGGCTGGCGGAGCATCATCGACCGCACGGCGACGAGCCGACCGAATGGGAGCAGAACGAGTACTTCGATTTCTTCTAGTGCTACTCCATGCGGCGTGAAAAGCTCGGCGGTCATTCCGGGGCCCGAGCGCAGCTCGGGAACCCGGAATCCAAACTTGAGCTACTTGCATGGATTCCGGGCTCGCGAACATAGCGCGTCGAAGACGCGCGTGAACGCGCTGATGGCCGCGCCCCGGAATGACGGCGGAGAGAGAGTGAGGCACTGATGGCCGCAGAACATCCCCGAACGCGCGAACTGGTGCGCTACGCCGACGTCCAGATCGACGTCATCGTCGAGGGCGTCGGCCCGCTCGTCGTCCTGCTGCCGTCGCGCGGTCGCGACTCATACGACTACGACGAGGTCGCGGAGGGCCTGGCGCATGAAGGCTTCCGTGTCCTGCGCCCGCAACCGCGCGGCATCGGCCAATCGAAAGGGCCGATGACCGGCATTACGCTGCACGATTTCGCGCGCGATATCGCCGAAGTGATCCGGCACTATGGCGGGTCGGCTGTGATCGTCGGACACGCTTACGGCAACTGGGTGGCGCGCATGACGGCCACGGATCATCCGGATCTGGTGCGCGGCGTGGTGATCGCGGCCGCGGCGTCCAAGCAGTATCCGCCCGAGCTGAGCATCGCGGTCGGCAAGAGCGGGGACCTGTCGCTCCCGAACGAGGAGCGGCTGAAATATCTGCAAAGTACCTTCTTCCTGAAGGGGCACGATGCCTCGATCTGGCTCGACGGCTGGCATCCCGAGGCGAGCGAAGCGCAGCGCATCGCGGCGGCCGGCACCAAACAGGCGGAGTGGTGGGCGACCGGCAGGGCTCCGATCCTCGACCTGCAGGCCGATCAGGACCCGTTCCATCCGATCGAGAAGATGAACGAGCTGAAGGACGAGCTCGGCAGCCGTGTGTCCGTCGTGGTGATTCGCGATGCCAGCCATGCGCTATTACCCGAGCAACCAAGCGCGGTGGTCGAGGCCGTCGCCACCTGGGTGCGTGGACTTCCATCTTGATCCACCGCGGCGGCACGCGCGGCGCGTGCTTGACATAACCGTGCGCCTTGCCTTCGTTGACGGCTTCTCAATTCCACCGACGAGGACAGCGTGCCCTCCCTCCTGATCAAAAATATCGGCGAGTTCTTCACCGGCGACCTCGCCCAACCGCAGAAGCTCGTGGGCTCGCTGCTGATCGAGGACGGCCGCATCGCGGCGCTCGATCCGCCGACCGACACCAAGGCCGATAGCGTGATCGACGCCGGCGGCTCGGCTGTGATGCCCGGCCTGGTCGATGGCCACATCCATCCGGTGTTCGGCGAATGGACCCCGACACAGGACACCATGGGGTGGATCGGCAACTACGTGCACGGCGGCACGACCACCATGATCTCGGCCTGCGAGTTGCATGTGCCGGGCCTCGACTACAACGCCCTGACGCCCGAGCTGGTCACCTCGCTCGCGGTTGTCACCGCCTCAACCACCGGGCGCGTGCGCTGGAGCGGCGCCAAGGTGCATGCCGGCACAGTGATCCTCATTCCCGGGATGAAGGAGGAACATTTCGACCGGCTCGCCGCGGTAAAATCGATCCTGGCGAAATTCATCTTCTATCCGCTCGCCGCCGGCCGCGACGAGCCCCTGCGCTATCAGCGCTGGTGCCGCGAGCGCGGCATCCGCACCAAGATCCACACCGGTGGCGTATCGCGTTCGGGCGTGAGCCAGATTTGCGGTTACGACGTGCTGTCCTGGCTGCAGCCGGACATCGCCGCACATGTCAGCGGCGGACCGATCCCGATGAGCGATGCCGACATGGATGCGGTGGTCGACAACACCACGTTCGCGCTGGAAATCTGCTCGTCCGGCAACTACGGCTCGACCTTGCGGCTGGTGCGGCGGCTGGCGGACAAGGGCCAGCTCGCACGCCTCACGGTCGGCACCGACACACCCGGCGGCACCGGCGTCATTCCGCGCGGCATGCTGCGCAACCTGTTATTCCTGTGCTCGGTCTGCGGGCTCCTGCCGGCCGAGGCGATCGCAATCGCAACCGGCAACACCGCGGCGGCGCACGGGCTCGACGTCGGCGTGCTGGCGCCGGACCGGCCGGCCGACATCGTGATCTGCGGCCCGGTCGAAGGCTCGACCGGCACCAGCGTGTCGGACGCGATCGCGCACGGCGATCTGCCTGGCATCTCCTACGTCATCGTCGACGGCGAGATCGTGGTCGGCGGCCGCAGCCGGCAGACGCCGCCGCCGAACCGGCGGACGTTCTTCTCATGCTGCGAGGCGCACAGTGGTTTCGGCTGCGACTGAGGTTCACCGCGCGAGTATGCGTGTGAGCTACCAGCCGGCCGCTGTGCTCGTCGCGCCGGCCGCGACAATCGACCTATGTGGCAAGGAGAAGCCGATGACACTGTCGACCCTCGCTTGGCTTTCGATGGCGTTCTACGCCCTCCACATCATGGAAGAATTCACCTTTGACTGGCGCAACTGGGCGCGCGCGGTGATCGGGCTGCCGGTCGAATGGTCCGACTTCTATGTAACCAATTCGGTGGTCGTTGCACTTGGCATCGCCCAAGCCATGCTCGCGGACACCCTGCCGCTGGCGCCGCTGAGTTACGCCGGGCTGATGCTCATCAACGCTGTGTTCTTCCACATCGTCCCGGTGATCCGCACCAAGGGCCGGTATTCTCCCGGCGTATTCACCGCGGTCGTGCTGTTCATTCCTTTAGCCATTGTCATCTTCTGGACCGCGCTCGCGAGCGGCGCGGCCAGCAAGTCGACGGCCTTGCTCGGTCTCGTGATCGGCGCAGTGCTGATGGCCTACCCGGTCACCATGCTGAACCTGAGGTCGAAGACGTACTTCCGGCAGACCTGAGCGAAGATGGCAGCCAATCTATTTCGGGTTGGTATTGAAATTGCAGCCGGTGACGTCGTAGTGCCGCCGGCTGGTAGAGCCTTGCAGGCCGCCGGGGCTACAGCTATTTCCTTTTTCGCCTTCAGCACCGCGAACGTCCAACATCAACCACGTGACGCACCATGAACGACTATCACCACTCAGACGACCTCGATCCGAAACGTCGAACAATTCTTCAAACCGCCGGCGCCGCAATGGTTGCCGGATTGGCCACGTCCGCAACGCTCGCCGCGCCCGCGGCGGCACAAGTCAATCCTGCGGCAACTTCGGCGGCGCGAAACAATGGACCGCTCGGCGCGCGGCTGCAGGGCGTGCAGCATTTCGGGCTCACCGTGCAGAACATGGACCGCGCCTTCGAGTTCTACACCGAAGTGCTCGGCGGCACCGAAATCATGCGCGACGGCGACTTTCAGGGCGAGCGCATTCACAACACGCTGCTGACCGATCAGGAGATCGAAGCGCGCGTGCGCCAGGTCAATCCGCGGACCATGGGCATCCCGGACCTGAGAGGCGGCGCGCAGCGCCTGGACGTGCGGTTCATCCAGTTCGACAACGTCGTGATCGAGCTGCTGCAGTACCGCGACGCCGAGCAACCCGCCGGCAGCGGCGCAAGCTTCGCCGAGCCGCTCGATCACATGAGCCCCGCCTTCCCGCGCATGATGCACATCTGCTTTCACATTCGCGACGACGTCGATTTCAACAAGTTCATCGCCGATCTCGAAGCGGAATCGGCGCGGCGCGGGATGACGCAGGTGAGGGCCAACCGCGTGATCACGGTGACGATCGGAGCAGGAGCGGCTGGCCGCGCCGATCGAGGCCAACAGCAACGGCATCACCGAAGGCCAGTCGAACGGCTGGCGGCTGATCTACTGCAAGGGCCCCGAAGGCGAGCAGCTCGAGTTCGTTCAGGCGCTGGGGCCGGTGAAGCGCGTCTTCGATAGCGCGCGCGAAGCTCGTCAGAGAGCTGCAGCTCAATGACGTGCAGAGTGACGCGCGGGGCTTGATCGCCAGTCACTCCTTGCTGCTGTCGATCGTCCGGCCGGCAATCGCCTTCCGCGATTGCCGGACTTGCCCGCGTCCTGCCGGACGCCACCCGGCCGTCTCCGCCATCGCCCGCATCGGGCGCCTCGGTTTGTGGCGCGTATCGCCGGCATCCGCGCTCGCTCATCATGTAATCATTTGGTTGCATGAGAAGCGGCCGTTTGCTATGGCTGGATCAATGCAACTCGACCCGCTGTTTCGGGCGCTCGCCGATCCAACGCGACGCCGGCTCATGGATGAGCTGGCTGAGCACGACGGACAGACGCTGTTCGAGCTGCACGTCCGGATGATCACCTGGCACGGGGCGAGCTTGTCGCGTCAGGCCCTGTCCAAGCATTTGTCGATACTGGAGAAAGCCGGTGTCGTCCGGACTGAGTGGCGATGGCGCAGCAAGCATCATTTCCTGGACAGATCGCCGGTCCGGGATGCTTGGAAGCTATGGCTTGGCGGGTTTGTCGTGGATGAGGTCAGCAAGGAGACTGCCGATGAAAGTCGTCGTGACGAGCGTACTCGTGGATGACCAGGCCAAGGCGCTGCGCTTCTACACCGAAATACTCGGCTTCAGGCCCAAGGAGGATGTGCCCCTGGGTGAGTACCGCTGGCTGACCGTGGTGTCGCCACTTGATCCGAATGGCGTGGAGCTGCTGCTGGAGCCGGATGCGCACCCCGCCGCGAAGCCCTTCAAGGAGGCATTGGTGGCTGATGGCATCCCTCTTACGTCTTTCGGCGTCGACGACGTCAAGGCGGAGCACGAACGGCTCGTCGGTCTTGGGGTGCGGTTCACGCAGCCGCCGGTCGCGATGGGGCCGGTTACCACGGCCGTGTTCGACGATACGTGCGGCAATCTCATCCAGATCGCACAACGGCACTGACGCGACGCGTGAGTGGAGGTTCGTACCGAAGTGGCGCGCCCGGAGAGATTCGAACTCCCGACCCCCAAATTCGTAGTCTGGTGCTCTATCCAGCTGAGCTACGGGCGCTTGTCTGCCAGATCGATGAGGTCGTCCGGCACCGATAAGGTGGGGTCGCTGTCCCGCGAGATGATCCGGCAACCGGGCGATGCCCGCTATCCGATAACGCCTCGCAACGGCCGCGATCCGGCGGGACGCTGAATATCAGAGTTGACCGCCACGCGCCACATATCGGCATCGCCACCCGGTTGCAAGGGCTTCGCCCCGGCGGCCATCCGTTCTGTGGTCCTGGTGCATCAGGCGCGCCGCAACCGGCTGGCGATACGTTGACAGCCGGCGGCAGTTGGCTCGAAACCTGGGAACGAAAGGGCTGGCCAATGATCTGCCGCGTCGTTCCAACCGGCTGGGTTGCAATCACGGCGCGCGCCACAGGCCTTGCTGCCGGGCTTGCGATGGCCGGCCCCGGCGATGCCGCAGCCCAGACGCCGGCCGCGGCCTCCGAAGTCTGCCTCTCGGCCAACCAGCGGGTCGCGCTCGGCGCACCGCTGCCGCGCACGGCTGCCCGGCTGAAATCCGGTGAGGTCTTGCGGATCGTCGCGCTCGGTTCGTCCTCGACCACCGGCCTCTGGGTGCTGCGACCGGGCGGGACTTACCCTGAGGTCATGGCGCGCGAACTCGCCGCCTTGCGGCCGCAGGTCCGGGTCGATGCCGTCAACAGCGGCCGGGTCGGGGATACCATCACCGGCATGGTTGCGCGCTTCGAGCGCGACGTTCTCGCACATCGGCCCGACCTGGTAGTCTGGCAGCTTGGCACCAACGATGTGGCCTGGGGCGGGAGCGCGGGCGGACTGAAGGAGTTGATCGTCAAAGGCGTGCGGGCGCTGAAGGCCGGCGGTCCGGACGTCATCCTGATGGACCTGCAATACGCGCCGATGGTGCTCGCCTCCTCGCAACACACCGTGATGCAGGCAATGATCGCCGAGGCCGCCAAGCAGGAGCGGGTCGGTCTGTTCTCGCGCTTTGCGCTGATGCGCCGGTCGGTGGAGGCCGGCCTGCCGCCGGGCGCGCTAGTATCATGGGATGGCCTCCATAACTCGGCCGACGGCTACAACTGCATCGGGAGGGCGCTGGCACGGGCGATCGACGCTGCTGCCCACTGACGGCCTGGCCTTTACAGGTGAGCCGGTTCACGACAGGGTCCCGCGCACCATCCGCCTTTCCCCGGCCTAAAATGCCCAGTGAATCCGCCACCATCCAGCCCATTGAAGCGACGAGCCCCGCGATCGTCGTGACCGGGGCCTCGTCAGGGATCGGCCAGGCGCTCGCTCGCGTCGCCGCCCGCGAGGGCTCGTTTCTTCTCCTTTTGGGCCGGTCCCAACCAGCGCTCGACGATCTCAAGGCCGAACTCGCTAGCTCGGGTACCCGGTCGTCCGCCCTCGCCCTCGACCTGCTGGCCTCCGACGCCGTGACGCGGATTGAGCGCGAATTGGCGGAACGCGGCGTCTACTGCGATGTCCTGATCAATAGTGCGGGATTTGGCGTGTTCGGGCCGGCCGGGGAGACCTCGCCCCGTGATCAACTCGACCTCGTGGACGTCAACATCCGAGCGCTGACCGAGATGACGCTGCGATTCCTGCCCGGCATGATCGCCCGGCGGCGGGGCGGCATCATCAACCTGGGCTCGATCACCGGCTATGCGGTCGGTCCCAATATGTCGACCTATTACGCCTCGAAGGCTTACGTGAATTCATTCTCGACCGCGCTATCCGAGGAAACCGCCGGCACCGGCGTGACTATTACCTGCCTTGCGCCTGGTGTCGTCCGCACGGCCTTCTTCGAACGCTGCGCGGTCGGACAAAGCCGGCTGATGAAAATGATGCCGCGGTCCGATGCCGCCTTCACCGCCGAAGCCGGCTGGCGCGGCTTCAAGGCCGGCAAGCCGATGGTAATTCCGCGTGGAATCAATCAGTTCGCCGTCGGCGTCTGCCGGATGTTGCCCAGAAGCGTCATCACCCGTTTTGTGGGTGCCCTGCAGCGGCCACGCTGAAACGGGGTTTCGAGGGGGCCGCCCCTCGGTAGCCGCCCGGCCGAACCGCAAAAAAGCGAGCTTTGGCGAGCAACG
This sequence comes from uncultured Alphaproteobacteria bacterium, assembly GCA_963807865.1. Classification (GTDB taxonomy): domain Bacteria; phylum Pseudomonadota; class Alphaproteobacteria; order Rhizobiales; family Xanthobacteraceae; genus VAZQ01. Next base: position 7,906 of record CAWEDK010000013.1, read on the forward strand.
GGGCAGATTCCGTCCTTGTCGGGTCGTTCCTCCACCGGATGCGGGCGTATCCCGTCGACACCAAGCGCGGGCAGCCCGTCGACGCCCTCACCAGAATGGTGCTCGGTTGCCGTCAATGCCACAGCTCAACTTACTTTGGATCGCGCTGTGGCTTTTCAGCACTAGGCCCCCTCGGTCGATTGTGTTTCTAATTGCGACGGTTCAGCGCTCAGGGGAATCACGGCGCAAGGGAATCATCGTTACCGGCACTCGGCCAAACACAGGGGGTACCTATGAAGAAGCTTCTGGTTGCAATGGTTGCGACGCTCGTCGCAGTGAGCGTGGCGGGCTGCGCCGCGGTCGGCAAGGGCAAGGGCAAGGCTCCGCCCCCGATCGTGACGAAGGGCTAATCTACTAAGAGCCAAAGGGGCCGGGTCACACCGGCCTCCTTTCGGCTTTTGGAGGCTACGGCGCCACGTTCGGGTGCCGGACTAAGCCATGCCGGGGGGCGCTTTTAGGCCTGGGGAGTCAAAAAAATGTCACGGACAGGGAACGACCGTAAATTGCTGACGGGCCTCGGCGCCCTCGCAATTGCGATGGGACTGAATTTTTCTGGCGCACAGGCGCAAGACGCCGACCGCTTTCCGCCGCCGTTGCCCGCGATGCGATCCGCGCCGGAGCAGTCCGCGCCGATCAAAATCTCGCCGGATCGTCCGGGCAAGTCCAAGAAGCCGTATTTTGTCGAATTCCGGGCGCGCAGCGCTCACAGTTACGGCCACACATTCCTGGTGCATGGACGCGCGGGTCAGAAGATCACCTCCAAGGACGTCATCGGCTTGCATCCGGCGGGCGAAAGTTCGGTGCCTTGGATGCTTGGGCATCTGGTTCCGGTCGTATCGGAAACCGGCGCCAGCGACGGCGACTTCGAAGACGAATACGTCATCGCCCGGTATCGGGTCGGCCTGACCGAGGCCGAGTACAAGAAGACGCTCGCCACGATGCGGAGCATGCAGAAAAACCATCCGGTCTGGCACGCGGTGCTCTACAACTGCAACCGGTTCGTCGGCGACATCGCGCAGACCATGGGCCTGCAGTCGCCGTCGAATTCGATGCTGATGCCGAAGGAGTACATCACCACGCTCAAGCAATTGAACGGCGGGCGTCCTGAACTGAGCGGTCCGGGCTCCTCCGTGCCGACGGAGTCGGCCCAGGCGCCGAAGCGCCAGGAGACCGCAGCGGCCGCGAAGCGCAAGCCCGCGCAGCAGCCTGTGCGTCAGGAAGCCGCCGTTTCGCCCCAGACCAACCAGTATTCCCGGCCTGAGTGGTAAAAAGTAATTCCCTGCCAGCCTTGTGCTAACCGGAGCGGCTTCCATTCAGTCAAATGGAAGCCGCTCTCGTTTTCAGCAGGAGCGTACGGGCCAGTTCAGAAGATGCCGGGCACGATGCGCGACGTCCGCGCCACATAGCGGCGGTATTCCTCCCCGAACGTCTCGTGCATCAGCTGCTCCTCCCGCCCGACCCGGAGGAAGAACAGCGTGCCGAAGCCGACGAGGCCGGCGAGCCCGGCGATCCAGTTCGGCAGCAGCAGCGCCTGCGCCGCCGCCCAGAGCCAGAACGCCGAGTACATCGGGTGGCGCACGTAACGGTAGACGCCGTTCGTCACCAGCATGTGCTGCTCGCGCACTTCGAGCGTGACCGACCAGTTGCGGCCGAGGTCCTTGTGAGTGCGGTAGAACAGCACGAGCGCGGCCGCGAACACCAGGACGCCGAGCCACGCCTGCCAGGGCCGGAATACGTAGTCGGCGAATTGCGGAATCCCGGTTGCCACATACAGCGCCGGGACGACGCCGAGCCCCGCGCTCGAAATCGCCATCAGGACGAGTTCGCGGACGCGATCGCTACGCCGGCGTTTCGGCGTTCGGCGCGAGCGGCGCTGATGGGGATAGCGGATGACAAACCAGCCGACGACTCCGACGAGCCAGATCACCTTGGCGACAAGCGGTGTCATGCGGCGCCCGCACCGGTCGCCTGGTCATGGCTGCTGCCGACGCAGGTCCCCTCCTCCGCCACGAAGTCGAGGAACCCCGCCGGCGACATCGTCCAATCCGTAAATGCAACCGGGCCGCAGACCATCAGATAGTAATCGTAAGGCGCGCGCCGTTCGTTGGCCATGACCGACTGATAGTGCAGCCGCAAGACGTTGCGGCGATAACGGGCGAACGATTCGGACGTCAGCATATCGTGGATCTGGACACGCCGGATCACCGGCTTGCCATCGAGCCTGTCGCCGGCGATTCGCTTCAGTGCGACCGGGTCGAAACGGTAGAAACTGATGGTGTCGGCGCGGGACTGATACTCGACCCATGGAATCGCCGGCTCCGCCACCACCCGGGCGATGGTCTCGCGGATGCGGCGCGCACTCGGATGCAGGGCAAACTTCGGAATCGTCGCACCGATGGTGAGCACGCACACCGATATGCCATGGCGGCCGAGGTCCGGATCGCGCGCCAACGCCCGCACCACGACGTCGAGCGCGAACATCGCACCCAGGCTGTGGCCGACGATGACGATTTCGTCCACGCCGCCAGCCCGTACGCGCGCGACCAGCGCTTCGGCAAACTCGTCGAGACGAGCTTCGGCATCCGGCCTTCGGCCATAGAGATAGTCCCGGGCAAAAATCCAATCATCCAGCAGTTGCTGGACTCGCCAGCGCCGCCCCGGCCAGCGCAGGAGAACCAAAAACACCGCGAGACCGCAGGCGATACCGGCCAACGCCGCGGCGAGACCGGAGAGATCGAGCGCGCCAACCACTAAGCTCGCAGCGAGCCAGCCGCCCGCCGCGAACAGAACAAGCGCCAGCATCGGGAACAGAAAAAAGATCGCATAGCGCTGGTTCGCCATCACGTAACGGAACATCGTACCGGTCGCGATGAAGTCGGCGTAGGCGACCGCGGCCTTGCCCAGCCGGATTGGCAGCGGCCGCTGGAAATCGGCGCGGACGATGTCATCCCACCGCCAGACTTCGTGCACCGCTTCGACGTGCCAATTGGCAGCCTGCGCGTTGATGGTCCAGCGCGCCGCATGCTGGCCGCTCGGCTGTTCGAGCGCGGAGAGCGACGCCGTGACGTTCCAGGTCCGGCGAAAGATTTCGAGTTGGCGGCCGAAGCGGCGATGCTGCGCCTCTGCGTCGATCGGATCGTATCCTGCGAGGTGATAGACGTGCCGCCGCGCAATCATGGGGGCAACTAGCGAGAAATAGCCGCAAGCGTCAACCGCCGCACGTCCGGCTAAGGCGCGTGCGGAACGCGGGAACGATGCGCGCGCAGCCGCAGACCGATGAGAAGAGCGAGCGTCAGCACCACCATCAGTCCGGCAGGAACATCGCCGGCGCGCGCATAGAGCGGCGGCGCCACCGGCCGCGGCAAAGGCGAGTCGAGCACGCCCTCGGCGCCGAGCGGCAGCGATTCGATCGTCCGGCCCAAGGGGTCGATGACGGCCGAGATGCCGGTGTTGGCGGCGCGCACCAGCGGCAGCCCGGTCTCGATGGCGCGGAGCCGCGCTTGCTCCAGGTGCTGGTAGGGGCCGGTGCTGATGCCGAACCAGCCGTCGTTGGTGAGATTGAGCAGCCAGCCAGGCCGTTCGCCGCCCGGCATCAACTCGTGCGGAAAGATGATTTCGTAGCACAGCAACGGCACGAACGGCGCGGCGCCCGGTACGCTCATTGGACGGCGGGGTTCGCCCCGCAAGTAACCGCCTTCAACTTTCGTGAGTTGCACGAGTCCGATTCGCTCGAGCAGGCTCTGGTACGGCAGGTATTCGCCCCACGGCACGAGATGCACCTTGTCGTAGATCGCGACCACGCCGCCGGTATGATCGAGAACCATGATTGAGTTGTAGAAGCCGGCGTCGACGCCGGGGCGGGACTCCTTGACGCGATCCGCGCCGGTGATCAGGACGGTCCCGTCCGGAAGCAGGTCGCCGATCTGCGCCTGCGCGCCGGGCTCGCGCAGCAGGTAGAACGGGAACGCCAATTCCGGCCAGATCAGGTGCGTGACGTCGGCGAGCCCGCGCGGCGCCGCGCCGGTGACGCGCCGCGACAGATCGAGGTAATGCTTCATCACCTGATCCTTGGCAGCGTAGTCGAACTTCTCGTCCTGCTGCAGATTGGGCTGCATGATCCGCAATTGGACGCCCGCGACGAACGTGGTCGGCGTGCGCGCCAGCCGCAGCGTGCCGTAGATCGCAAGAGCCGACAGCGCTGCGAGCGCGAGCGTCACCGGGAGCCACGGACGCTTCGTGTCGGCGCGCTCGTCAGCCAGCGTGGCGGGCGAGGCAACGACGGCAATCGTCAAGAACGTCAGGCCCCAGATGCCGACGAGCGCCGCGCCCTGCGCCAGAGCAAGCGGAGAGGTCAGCGCATAGCCGAACGTGTTCCACGGGAAGCCCGTGAAGAGATTGCCGCGCATCCACTCGCCAACGGTGAGCGCTGCCGCCAGCCCCAGGATGCGTAACGCGCCGCGCGTCCAGATAAGTCGCGCCAGCGCAGCGCCAATGGCGGGGTAGATCGCCAACCAGGCCGGCAATCCCGTGACCGCAAACGGCAGCATCCAGCCGAACGTATCCGCGTCAACGAGGAACGCATGACCGAGCCAATAGAGTCCGGCCAGAAGATACCCGAAGCCGAACAGCCATCCGGTCAGGCCCGCGCGTAAGACGCCGCGCAAGCGGTCGCCGGCACCGTCGAGCAGCCAGACCAGCACCGGAAACGTCAGGAACAGTACGGGCCACAGATGGAACGGCGGTAACGCCAGGACGGAGACCAGACCCGCGGCGAACGCAATCAGCGCGTGCCGCCAGCCTCGCGTTTGTGCGATCGCTTGCGAAAGCCCGCGCAAGGTCACGGCGACGGAGGTCGCTCCATCGGAGGCGTGCATCGTGCCGTGAGTTGACCGTGACGCTCGTTCGGAGCTGGCGTCCCGCATGGTGTGCATGTCTTCAGGTGAAGGAACACGGGCGCAATCGAGGGGAGCGGCGCGGCATTGTCAATGCGGCGTCTGCGCTAACGGCGTCAGCTCTGCGCCTGGACGCGTTCGCTGCGCCGCTTGCTGAGTTCGACCGTACGGTCCGGAATTGTGATGCGAAAGGTCGCGCCGATGGTCCCGTCGACCAGCCGGATGTCGCCACCATGCGCGCGCACCAGTTCGGCCGCGATGGCAAGGCCGAGACCGGTGCTGCCGCTGCGTGCCGATCCTTGGAAGGCTTCGAACAGATGCTCGCGCGCCTTCGCGGGCAGCCCCGGACCGGTATCGGAGACCTCGATCACCGCCACGGCCCCCTCACGACGGCCAGTGACGCGGATCTGAGCGTTGCCGGTGGCCTTGGCGGCCTGGCTATCGAGCGCCTGCAAGGCGTTGCGCGCCAGGTTGAGGAGCACGCGGAACAACTGATCGGGATCGGCATCGACTTCGAGGCCGCGCTCGACCGCGCTGATCCAGCGAACCGGCGCGCCAGCATCGAGACCCAGTGTCTCCCGGACCTGCTCCACCAGTGGTTCGAGCGGCACGACCTGACGGTCAGGCGGCGGCTCCTGCACGCGGCCGTACGACAAGGTCAATTCGCAGAACGCGATGGCGCGCTCCAGCGCACGCATCAGCGCGGGCGTAAAGCGCTGGACGTGCGGATCGGCGATCTTCGCGAGCCGCTCGGAAAACAACTGCGCCGACGTCAGAAGGTTGCGCAGATCATGATTGATCTTGGACACCGCGAGACCGAGTGCAGCGAGGTGACTCTTCTGCTGCAGCAATGACGCGAGGTCGGACTGCAGGCTCGCCAGTTCGCGCTCGGCGGTGCCGACTTCGTCATGCCGGCCGGAAGCGACGATGATGCGGGCAGGATTTTCCGGCTCTTCGCGGAACGCCGTCATGTTGGCGGTGATACGGTGCAGCGGCCGCACGAACATGTAGTGGAGCGCAAGGTAAACCAACGTCGCGGTGATGCCGGAGATCAGCAGCGACAGCAGGAGAATGTTGGCCGAAAAGCGCAGCATGGCGTTGCGCAGCGGCTTCTCGTCGAGCACGATTTCGACGAACTCTCCGCCCATCGGCGCCGGTCCGACCACCCGCATCACATCCACGTCCTTGCACAGCAACGTCTCGAACGAGATCGATAATGGCGCGATGCCAGGACATGTCGCGCATGTCGATGTCGTGGTGGATCGCCTGCGGCATCTCGGCCACCGCCAGCAACCGGCGCTGCTGCCCCATCTTCATCACGACCGCTCGCGCGCCGACCGAGTCGAGAATCTGGCGCGCCAAATCCTCCGGCACCATGCCACTCGGTGCGGCATCGAGCACGAGCGCCGCCGTATAGGCGGCCGACAGCCGGTCGTTCAGCCAGTTGGAGCGGAAATTGGCGATCGACGGGACATAGATCAGCACTTCGGCAATCATCACGAACAGGATCGTGAGAACGAGAAGCTTGCCCGAGAGCCCGAGGCGCAGCCGGCGACCGCGGGTCGATTCTTCCGCCGCAGGTCGATCTGTCATGCCAGAGTGTCTGCTACCTCAGTGGTGTTTGGCGCCCTAACCGAATCGGCGCAGCCAAACGATGATGCGACGCAACCAAGTACTCCTCAAACGCGGCATGAAATAGGTGATCGCGGCCCGTTTTCCAACCTCTGACAGGGTCGGGTACGGGACTATGATACCGGCAACCGTCCAAATGTTGAGCCGCTGGCTGACGGCGAGGGTCCAGGAGGCGATGATTTCGCCGGCGGCGGCGCCCACGATGGTGGCCCCGAGAATTCTTCCCCTATCTGACGTTATGACCTTGATATGACCAGTGGTTTCGCGCTCGGCCTGCGCCCGGTCGTTTTCATCGTACGGCCAGCGCAGCACCCGGATACGCTCCCCCCGTCGCCTGGCCTCGTCCTCGGTCAGCCCGACGTGCGCGAGTTCCGGGTCGGTGAAGGTCACGCGCGGGATCGCGTCCTCGCTGACCGTGGCGGGCAGCCGAAACAGCACGTTCCGCAGGACAATTCCGGCGTGGTAGTTGGCGACGTGGGTGAACTGCGGACCACCCGCGACGTCGCCCACCGCATAGACGCGCCGATTGGTGGTCCGGAGCCGCCGGTCGACCCGGACGCCCTTGCGGTCGAACGCAATGCCTGCTCGATCAAGCCCGAGATCGTCGACATTCGCGTGCCGGCCGGTCGCCACCAGCAGGTGGCTGCCGGCGATCGTCTCTTCGGCTCCGCCGCCGGCTCGCACCACGACATGCACACCCGGCTGGACGTTCTCGATCCGCGCCACCGTGACGCCGCCCCGAAGGTCGATGTGTTCGCTCTTGAGTGCGTCAAGCAGAATGGCGGCGCATTCCGGGTCTTCACACGCCAGCGGCTGCTCGGCTTCGAGCACCGTCACCTGCGTGCCGAGCCGGTGAAATGCCTGCGCAAGCTCGAGGCCGATCGGCCCGGCACCGATGACAATGAGATGCTCCGGACGCACAGTGAGATCGAATATCGTCTCATTGGTGAGGTACGGGGCATTCTCGAGCCCCGGGATCGGCGGCACCGCCGGCGACGACCCGGTCGCGATCACGAAACGCCGGGCCTTGATTTCGAAATCACTGCCGACGGTCACGGTGCCGGCATCGCGGAAGCGCGCGGAACCTTCGATCACCCGCACCCCCAGCCCGGTGAAACGCTCCCTCGAATCGTTCGGCGCAATGGCTGCGATCACGTCATGGACGTGCCGATGAACTTGGGCGAAATCGACATCGGCATGCGCCGCCGCGAGCCCGAACGGCCGGGCCTGCGCGATCGCATGCATCCGCTTCGCGGCGGCCAGCAACGCCTTGGACGGCACGCAGCCAGTATTGAGGCAGTCGCCGCCCATTCTGCCCTTCTCGATGAGTACGACCGGCACGCCGAAAGCAGCCGCCCCGGCGGCGACCGACAGGCCGCCTGAGCCGGCACCGATGACGCAGATGTCGGGCGTCAGTGTTTCCGCCATGCGCACGCCTCGTGCATTGCCGTCAGCCGGACGTCCTGGTGAAGCGGGTCCGCAACCGCGTCACCACCACCGGAACGAGGGCGAGGACGCCGAGCGCCGCGAGCGCAGCCAGGATTTCGGGAGTGATCACGCTCTTGAGATGAAAGTCGAGCCGGCATTCAGGCCGGCCCGCAGCCACGCAGGCCTGGTAGGCCGCTTCCTGCGCGACCACCACACTTTCGAGCCCGGCGCCCACGAAGGTGAATGCAAACGTCCCCGGGATCATCCCAAGAGTTGTTGCGGCCGCGAATGTCCCGAGGCTGACACCACACAATGCCGGAACCAGATTGACGAGCCAGAACGGAAAGACCGGAACCAAACGCAGGAACAAAAGGTAGCTGAAAGCGTCGGCACGGAAGCCTTCCGCGAGCTTCGCGGCCCGCGCCCCGGCACAGCGCGCAAGATGCTCGCCGAGCGCGCTCTTGGCGATCAGGAAAATACAGATTGCACCGACCGTCGCGCCGACCAGCGCGGCCGCTCCGCCCAGGAGCCCGCCGAACATGATTCCGCCCGCAACCGTCAGGAAGAGCGCGCCCGGCACCGACAGCGCCACCACCAGGACGTAGAGCCCCACGTAGGCGGCAATCGAGCCGACCAGGTCCCTGGCAATGAAATCCCTCAGGGCCGCATGCTGGTGCACGAACGACTCGAACGACAGGTGCCGGTGCCACCCCATCGACCAGATCAGGATCGAGAGCGCGGCAATCGCAGCGAGGGGCACGAACCGCCACGGCGAGCAGCCTCGTCCTTTGTCACGAGGCGGCGGGGTCGATAGGTCGCGTCGGTCGGACATCTGCAATCCACGGAAGAGCGACCCGATCCCGCGAGGATGCCGGGGTGAGTGAGCGGGTTGCGGCAGGCTTATCTTAGTGGCCCGAACTGGCCGGAGTGGCCTTTTCACCGTCATTTGACGATCTCCGGCGGAAATCTCGCAAAAAAGCGGGCCGGCCGGGGGTCCGGCTCACACCGCCGGAACCGGCCATCGCATTGACGAGCAAGGCCGGCCTCCCTTATAAGCCGCGAGCCTTTTGAATGCGGCAGGCCCCGACAGATCGAGGCTTTGGGCGTTACGGCCAGCGCGCCCCGCCGCAGGACCACCGACCGTCGACACAGCACTTGCGCGGCCAGCGGAGACCGACCCGTGAAGCGGACCTATCAACCGAGCAAGCTCGTGCGCAAGCGCCGTCACGGTTATCGCGCCCGGATGGCGACCAAAGGCGGCCGCAAGGTCATCGCGAAGCGGCGCGCCCAAGGCCGCAAGCGGCTCAGCGCCTGACGTTATATCCCGATACGCCGCGTGGGGCGCGCCCATGGAGCGGCTGAGGCAACGGGCCGATTTCGTGGCCGCCGCAACCGGAGCCAAGGCGTCGACGGCGGCCTTCGTATTGCAGGCCCGAAAGCGAGGCGACAGTGGTCCGATCCGGGTCGGTTTCACCGTCACCAAGAAGGTGGGAAGCGCCGTCGAGCGCAACCGCGTGCGCCGGCGCCTCAAGTCGGTCGTTTCGCGTTCCGCCACCGGGCGGATGCGCGACGGTCACGATTACGTCCTCGTCGGACGGCGAGCGGCGCTGGAATTGCCATTCGATCGGTTGGTCGAAGAATTCAACAGCGCGCTGCGGCGGCTGGAGATGACCGCCTCCAAGGAAGTGACGGCGCGATCTGCGGCTCGCCCAACGCAAGCCCCGAGCGACACGAGCAATTGAGATGAACGACCAGAAAAATACGCTCCTCGCCATCGTGCTGTCGGCGGTGGTTTTGATTGTCTGGCAGATTTTCGTCGGGCTGCCGCAGATGGACAAGCAGAAGCAGGTCCAGCAGCAGCCGCCACAGCAGCAGCAGCCCGGGCAGCAGCCGGCACCGCGCGCCCGGCACCCCGCCGCAGGCCCCGACCCAGACGCCACCCGGCGCACCGCAGGTCCCCGGCCAGCCGGGCGCGGTCCCGACACTCACCCGCGAGCAGATCCTCGCCCAGTCGCCCGCGCATCAAGATCGAGACGCCCCGGCTCGCCGGCTCGATCGCGCTCAAAGGCGCGCGCATCGACGACCTGTCGCTGACCCGCTACCGCGAGACCGTCAATCCGAAATCGCCGCCGATCGTGCTGCTGGCCCCCTCGGGCAGCCCGCACCCGTTCTACGCCGAGTTCGGCTGGTCGCCGCCCGGCGGCACCACGCTGAAGCTGCCCGGCCCGGACACCGTCTGGCAGCAGGTCGGCGCCGGCATGCTCGACGTCGACCGGCCGGTCACGCTCACCTGGGACAACGGCGAGGGCCTGGAATTCCGCCGCACCATCGCGGTCGACGACAAGTACATGTTCACCCTCAAGGACGAGGTGCTGAACAAGGGCACGGCGCCGGTCACGCTCTATCCTTACGGGCTGATCTCGCGCCACGGCACGCCGGAGACGCTCGGCTACTACATCCTGCACGAAGGCATGATCGGCGTGTTCGGCGACAAGGGCCTGCAGGAGGAAACCTACGCCGACGTCGAAAAGAAGAAGGCGATCTCCTATTCGGCGGTCAATTCCTGGCTCGGCATCACCGACAAGTACTGGGCCGCGACCCTCATTCCGGACACCAAGATCAAGGTCGACGCCAAGTTCTCCGGCCGGCACGCTCGGCAATCTCAAGACCTACCAGGCGGATTTCATCGGCCCGTCGCAGACCATCGCGCCGGGCGGGCGCGGCATCAACGAAGGCCACCTGTTCGCCGGCGCCAAGGAAGTCTCGATCGTCGACGGCTACGAGAAATCCCTGCAGCTCAACCTGTTCGACCGGCTGATCGACTGGGGCTGGTTCTACTTCATCACCAAGCCGCTGTTCATCGTGATGGACTGGATCTACCACCAGGTCGGCAATTTCGGCCTGGCGATCCTGATCGTCACGGTGCTGATCAAGATCGTGTTCTTCCCGCTCGCCAACAAGTCCTACGCCTCGATGGCGAAGATGAAGGCGGTGCAGCCGGAGATGATGGCGATCCGCGAGCGCTACAACGACGACAAGATGAAGCAGCAACAGGCGATGATGGAGCTGTACAAGAAGGAGAAGATCAATCCGATCTCCGGCTGCCTGCCGATCCTCGTCCAGATTCCGGTGTTCTTCGCGCTCTACAAGGTGCTGTTCGTCACCATCGAGATGCGGCATGCGCCGTTCTTCGGCTGGATCAAGGACCTGGCCGCGCCCGATCCGACCACGGTGTTCAACCTGTTCGGGCTGCTTGCCGTTCGACCCCTCGCACGTGCCGCTGATCGGCACCTTCCTGATGCTCGGCGCCTGGCCGCTGATCATGGGGGTGACGATGTGGATGCAGATGAAGCTCAATCCGCCGCCGCCCGACCCGACGCAGCAGATGATCTTCGAATGGATGCCGGTGATCTTCACCTTCATGCTGGCGAGCTTCCCGGCCGGGCTGGTGATCTACTGGGCCTGGAACAACACGCTCTCGGTCGCGCAGCAGAGCGTGATCATGCACAAGCACGGCGCCAAGATCGAGCTGTGGGACAATCTCAAGAGCACCGGCCACGAAGGTGAAGGGCCTGTTCGTGAAGAAGGGCGTGAGCGGCGCGTGAGAAATCTTTGCCTGCCAATGTGGGCGGGAAACTGCAATTAAGCACTTTAAGGGAGCGTCTGCCGCCCCATCTTCCGGCGGCAGTGTTCAGACGTTAGACCCCGCCGACCTTCAAGAGCCAGCGGGGTTCTGACCAACTGGCGCTACTAGAAATAGGTCCAGCACCAGCGGAAACCACTTGGATAGATCGTGCACGACCGTCTAGGGCCCGCGGCGACTACGGGATAGCCGTACCCGTAGCGGTAGCTCGCTGCTACCGGGTAGCCGTACCCGTATCCCGCCCGCCGAGCATAGCGGTAGGATTGCCTGTCTGCCCGCCGAGCGACGCGGCGCGCTCGTCCATAGGTAAGCTGAGCTTGGGCTTGATCGAGCCGTAGTTCGATACCTCGGGGCGTTACTTGCGGAGAGATCGGAACGGTCGCGATGATCGCGGCCACGAATAGCAGACCGATGACTGACAGTGCTTTCATAACCGATACTCCTCTTACGCTAGTTTGCCGATACTCCTTTGCGAAGGTTTGGTTTGCTACAGGCGCCGCCGATCGGCAGCGACTGAACACGGGTCAACGAGGTCGTTGACACGGAGTTCCAGCCTCTGCGACTGGTAATTCAGTTGGGAGGTCGTTGGCTGGGCCATGTCTGCGGCCGAGGGACGCTCGCTACATGAAGCAGAACGTGCGCCACGCCACGGCTGTGGATTGCACTTTCGCCGTGCATCGCATTTCTAATGGGTAGCAAAGTGCCCACCAAGCGCTCTGGGTCGTTTTGACGAGAGTCGATGGAGGAGGCGGACATGGTGGCTCGGATTTCACGACTGATCCTCATTGCCCTGCTTTGCGCGGTTCCGCTCCGCGCGGTGGCTCAGTCGCCGCAGCCTGCCGTCGCGCCGACGCAACCGCTGCTTAAGGCGCCGGAGCTCGACCAACTGGTGGCGCCGATCGCGCTCCATCCGGATCCGCTGCTGTCCGAGATATTGATCGCCGCGACCTACCCGCTCGAGGTGGTGCAGGCGGACCGCTGGGCCAAGTCCAACAAGGCGCTCAAGGGCGATGCACTTACCGGCGCGATCGCCAAGCAGAACTGGGACGACAGCGTGAAATCGTTGGTCCAAGTTCCGACCGTGCTGGCGATGATGGCGGAGCAACTCGATTGGACGCAGAAGCTCGGCGACGCCATGCTGGCACAGCAGGCCGACATCATGGACGCGATCCAGCGGCTGCGCGCCCGCGCGCAGAGCAACGGCAAACTCAAGTCCACCAAGGAGCAGACGGTCACGGTCAAGACTGAGGACGACAAACAATACGTCGTGATCGAGCCGGCCTCGCCGACCGAAATGTACGTCCCGTACTACGAGCCCGCCGTGGTCTACGGGGATTGGCCATATCCCGACTATGCGCCCTATTATTTCCCGCCACCCTACGGCTACTTCGCCGGCGGCGTGCTCGCCGCGGGCATCGCATTCACGGCCGCCGTTGCCATTCGCCATGCCTTCTGGGGCAACTGCGACTGGGGTCGCCGCAACATCAACGTCGCGTCAAATCGGTCCGTCGACATCAACAACATCAATCGCGGCAAATGGGAGCACAACGTCGATCACCGCCACGGGGTGAAATACAACAACGCCGACGTGCGGCAGAAATTCGCCAAGACCGATGTCCAAGCCGGCAGGCAGGCGCGGCAGGATTTTCGCGGCAAGGACGGCCAGAAAGTGATTGATTCCAATCGCGACCGCCCTGGCGCCGGCGATCGCCCCGGTGCAGGCGATCGACCGGCTCAGCAGCCCAAGTCGGCACAGCGGCCAGCTCAGCAGCCGAAGGTCGCACAGCGGCCAGCTCAGCAGCCCAAGGCTGCGCAGCGGCCAGCTCAACAGCCCAAGGCCGCGCAGCGGCCAGCTCAGCAACCGAAGGCGGCCCAGCGACCGAGTCAACCGCGCCGCGACAGCGCTTTTTCGGGCGTCCAATCGGGTGGCAGGGTTCAACACCAAGCCAACCGCGGCCGCCAAAGCATGGGAGGTCGCGGAGCACCGCCACGCGCGGCCCGTGGCGGCGGCGGACGGCGGTCGGACATCCTGCTCAAGCGTGACATCACGCTTCTTGGCCACCTCGAAAACGGACTTGGCTTTTATCGCTTCAACTATGTCGGCAATGATCGCGCTTACGTCGGCGTCATGGCACAGGAGGTGCTGACGGTCACACCGGAGGCGGTCACGCGCGGCCGCGACGGCTACCTAAGGGTCTACTACGACAAGCTCGGCCTGAAATTCCAAACCTACGACCGGTGGGTTGCGTCGGGCGCACGGATCCCGACCATCCCTCAAATCAGGCGCTGACGACTCGGACGAGCGAGGATGCAATGACCACCAAGCTCTCTTTGACCAATCACATATCGTCGCTGGCAACGCTATTGACCGCAGCAGCGCTTGCGTTCGCGCTGGCCTCAATGGCGAACGCGCAACAGTCCTTCAAAACTCCGGAAGAGGCCGTCGACGCCCTGGTGAGCGCGGCGAAAACCCACGATCGCAAAGGCGTCTTGACCGTGTTGGGCGCGGATGCCGCCGACATCGTGTCCTCCGGCGACGAGATTGCCGATAGGTCCGATCGCGATCAGGTGCTCGAGGCCTACGACGCCAAGCATCAGGTGTTGATGGAGGGCGCGGACAAGGCCGTCCTCGTTCTCGGCAACCAGGGCTGGCCCTTCCCAATCCCGCTCGTGCGCAAGGACGGCACCTGGCGGTTCGACACCGCCGCCGGCCGCGAGGAGATCCTCTTCCGCCGCATCGGGCGCAACGAATTGAACGCGATCCAGGCCATTCTGGCCTATGTCGACGCGCAGCACGAATACGCCGAGAAGGGCATCGGCGGTAACGGCGTGTATGCACAACGCATCGTCAGCCGGCCTGGCACGAAGGACGGCCTCTTTTGGCCGGCGCAACAGGGCGAGGAGGAAAGCCCGCTTGGCGACTTCGCCGCCAGTGCCGCCGCGGAGGGCTATCGCGCCGGTCAACAGCGCATCCCCTATCACGGTTATTACTACAAGGTCCTCACCAGTCAGGGACCGAGCGCGCCCGGCGGCCCGTTAGACTACGTGGTGCGCGGCAAGATGATCGGCGGTTTCGCGCTAGTTGCTTATCCCGCGCAATACGGCAATTCCGGCGTGATGACTTTCCTGGTCAATCACCAAGGGACAATCTACGAGAAGGACCTCGGTCCGCAAACCGCCGGCATTGCCGCCGGTATGACCGCGTTCAATCCAGACAGCACCTGGCAACGGGTCTCCGAAGCGGACCAAGCCAGTAGCGCAGCGAAATAAGCACAAGCCAGACCCTGGATGCCGCGCTTGCCGCAGCGCGTACGCCGACGACAAGATGAAGCAACAACTGGCGATGATGGAGCTCACAGCCCGCGTTCCCCTTCGCGTCACCCCGGCGACGGCGCTATACTGCGCCGCATAACGATGAAGCGTCCGGCGCATTTCAACAACGGACGCAAACAGGGAGGAAGCAATGGCGAACGGACACGGGAGCACCATCACGCGCCGCGCAACGCTGGCGGCCGCGGCGGCGGGCTTCGGCGCGGCCGCGTTGGGCGGTTCGGCGGCAGGCGCAGGCCGCACCAAAAACCTTCGTGCTCGTGCATGGTTCATGGCACGGCGGGTGGTGCTGGCGCCGCGTCAGCGACCGGCTCGAGAAGCTGGGCCACAAGGTCTACGCGCCGACATTGACCGGGCTCGGCGAGCGCTCGCACCTGCTCGACGACAAGGTCAACCTGACGACCCACATCACCGACATCGTCAACGTCATCAAATGGGAGCGGCTGACCAATATCGTGTTGTGCGGCCACTCCTACGCCGGCTACCCGGTTTCGGGCGCGCTCGAGCAGATCGGCCCGGCGGTCGTCCTCGATCGTCTTCCTCGACTCCTTCCTGCCGGAGAATGGCGACAGCATCGTCGAGAAGGGCAACCCGCGCGTCGCCGAATCCATCCGGGCGGCGGTCGAGAAGAAGCAGCTCAGCATGCCGCCGCTGCCGGCGTCCTTCTTCCAGGTCAACGAGGCCGATCGCGCCTGGGTCGACAGCATGTGCACGCCGCAACCGCTCGGCACCTACACGGAGAAGCTGGCGCTGACCGGCGCGCGCGAGCGCATCGCCAAGAAGACCTACATCCGCGCCAAGGGCTACACCCAGCCGATCTTCGACGCCGCCGAAGAGAAGCTGAAGAAGGACCCGACCTGGCGGGTGCTGCCGGTCCAGAGCGGCCACGACGTCATGGTCGACGCGCCGGACCGCCTGGTGGAGATGCTGATCCAGGCGTCCTGATTTTTGCCGGCGCTTTGCGACGCGGCCGTCATCGCCGGGGCGTCGTCGTCCGAAGGACGGCGTCGGGTCGCTTCGCCTATGTCCCGGCGATCTCGATGGTGCGGGTGATTTCATGCGCCCGCCGATGCGCCCGCGCGATGCTCCGCTTGACGCCTTGCGGAAAATATTCCTTGACAACGTGACGGTGCTCCGCTAGCAAAGGCGGACCCTCCCCAAATCCGCTATGCGGCGACGCCGGTCGCCCGCTCACCAGACCCGCGGCACTTGCCCGCCGTCATAGCGCGGCGCGAACGCGCGCCAACTCTCTCCGCTCATGCCCGCGAAAGCGGGCATCCAGCCCTTGGCCCCTGGGTCCCCGCTTTCGCGGGGAAAAGCGGAGAGAGGCTGCGCTTCGATCACGTTCCAACCCGAGAGCACCTTCATGGCACCCACACTGACGCCCGAAGCCTGGGCGCACATCCGTTACGACTACGAGCATACCGAGCGGCCGATCGAGGACATCTGCGCCGAGCACGGCACCTCGTCCGGCACGCTGCGCGACCGCATGCGACGCTGGGGATGGACGCGGCGGCGCCCGCCGATTCCGCGCGAAGGTCCGCCGCCGCTCCCCGCACCGCGGGCCGAGATCGCGCCGCTTGCGGCCGCGCGCGCGTTCGATGCGGTGGTGCCGTCAACTCCGCACAACGATTCACCCCGCCCCGCCGCCTCGCATTCGCTCGGCGGCGACCCTCCCCCTCCAGGGGAGGGTAAGAGCGCGGACCCTGGCGCGACGTGCGCTACACCCTCTCCTCACATCGCCGCCGGCGAATCCGCGGACCCACCGAGCGAGAACGACGACAGTTCGATCGTGCCGCGGCTGCAAAGCGCGGTCGCCCGCGTGCTGCCGGCGATCGAGACCATCGTCGCGAAGCTCGGGACCGGGGCCACGCATCCGCGCGAGATGGAACAGGCCGGCCGTGCGCTCGGGGCCCTGACGCGGGCCTTGCGCGAATTGAACGGCCTGTTGAGCGAGCGGCGGCCGCCCGACGCCGGCGATTCCACCGCTGACACTCCCGCCGGCAAAGCCGATGACGACGATAAGTCGTCGCCCCAGGACCTGGACGCGTTCCGCCTCGAACTGATGCGGCGAATGAATGCCGTTATCGCTGCCCGCACCGACAACACCGACGGCGAGGCGCTGCCCTCGCCGCACGACGCGGAGAGCGGGAGCGAACCGCTGTCGCGGCCACAGGTGAGGTCCGTGTGACGGTGCCCTCCCCTCGCGTTACCGGATTCATGTCGCGGCGGCGCGGGCGGCAGAGGGTCCCGATTCAAAGCGGCGGGCGGCTGCCCATGTATGCAATTGCTTCCGATCTGGCTCGCGGCGCGCGCCCTGTGCCGCCTCGCTGCTTCGTGGCAGGTTGCGCCCGCTTCAAAGTCCAACAAGGAACGTGGAATGACCGCGCAGCAATGCAGCACCTGGGTTGAGCATTTCCCCGGCAATCTTCGCTGGAGCAATGCGATGCAGATCGTCAAGGGCATGGTGCCGTGGGGCGCGTCCGCGGTTGTCGAAATCGAAATGGTCGGCGAGCGGCTCAAGGCGCGGGCCAGCGAAGACGACGTCGATCGAGTCTGGAAGGAAGAGTGGCAACGGCTCGCGGACCGCGTCGGGAAAATGGCCGACGACGCCGACCGGGAAGGCCGCAAGATATCGGCGGGCGATCATTACATGCGCGCCGGCAATTACTACTACAGCGCCGAGCGCTTCATTCCGCCCGGTGAGGAAAAGCTCGCGATGTATCGCAAGGCCTTGCGCTGCTACCACGCGGCGCTGGAGCGTTGCTATCCGCAAATCGAGCACGTGGATGTGCCCTATGAGAGCACCTCGATGCCGGCATATTTCCTGGCGGGGGCCGGCAGTGGCAAGCGTCCCACCGTCGTGCTGTTCGACGGCATGGATAACTGCAAGGAGATGAGCATCATCTTCGCGGGACTTGAGTTCGCGCGGCGCGGCATCAACACGCTGTCGATCGACGGGCCGGGTCAGGGCGAGGCGTTGCGGCTGCGCAACATCCATGCGCGGCCGGACTATGAGGTCGCCGGCACCGCGGCGTTCGAGTATGTCGCCAAGCGGCCCGACGTCGACCCGAAGCGCATTGTGATCATGGGCTACAGCTTTGGCGGCTACCACGCCGCACGCATCGCCGGCATGGAAAAACGCTACGCCGGCGGCGTCGCCTTCGGCGCCATGAAATGGAATCTCCACGACGGTATCAAGGAAGGACTTGAAAAGGCGGCGGCGGCGCCGCGCACCAGTTCGACTTCGGTCTTTCAGTTTCGCTGGGTGGTTGGAGCGCCCGACACCGTTGCTGCGCTGGAGATTGCTAAGAAGTACACGCTCGACGGGATTGCCGAGAAGATCGAGTGCCCGTTCCTCACCATGCACGGCGCGGACGACCGGCTGACCTCGTACACGGCGGCGGAAGTTCTTCACGACAAGATCGGCGCCAAGAACAAGCAGCTTCGCATCTACACCAGGGAGGAAGGTGGCGCCGAGCATTGCCAGGTCGACCACCGTCAGGTCGCCACGGGCTACATCGGCGACTGGATACTTGCCAACGTGAAGTAACAATCAATCGCATGCCCGCCGGCCAACGGCGTGGCACAGGGAGGAAGTGATGAATTTACAACTGCGCCTCTTGATGACGGCTGCGTGCCTCGCCCTGCTCGGCTCGTCCGGCGCGATGGCGCAGGCGCCTGATTTTTCGGCGAAGCAGATCCGCATCATCGTGTCGGCAGCCGCGGGCGGCGCGACCGATGCCATCGCCCGGTTGGTGGGACATAAGATCGGCCCCGGCTTGAAAACCACGGTGGTGGTCGAGAACCGAACGGGCGGGCACTTCGCTCCGGCCTTCCGCGAAGTCGTTTCGTCGCCGCCAGATGGCTACACGCTGTTCATGTCGCCGACGAGCGCTGTGATCGCAAACATTCTGCATCCGGAAATCGGCTACGACATGCTCCGGGATTTCTCGCCGGTCACGATGGTGGCCACGGGGCCTCTGGTGCTGGTGGCCCGCAAGGGAATTGGCATCAAATCGATCTCCGATCTGATCGAGTACAGCAAGAAGAACCCTGGCAAGATCGTCTTCGGTTCCGGGGGTGGCACCGGCAGTTCGTTCTATCTTGCGCTGGAACTCCTCAAACTGAACACCGGCATCAGCTTCGTGCACGTTCCTTATCGCGGCGCCGGCCCCGCGCTGAATGATCTGCTTGGCGGCCACATCGACATGATGTTCGACGCTATGCCCGTCATGGCGCCGCAGATTCAGTCTGGCAAGGTAACGCCGGTCGCGGTGACAAGCCTCAAGCGGAACGCTGCGCTGCCGGATGTTCCGACAGTCGCGGAACAGGGCGTCAAAGACTACGACGTCGCCGGCTGGTTTGGTCTGCTCGCGCCGGCCAATACACCGCTGCCGATCCGCCAGCGCCTCCGCGACGAGGTCCTGAAAATACTGCAGGATCCGGAAGTCAAAACGCAGCTCAGCGCTCAGGGCATGGAGGCCGTCGGTAATACGCCGGATGCATGGTGGGGTTACCTTCAATCCGAGTTCGCGCGCTGGCGCGGGGTGATCAAGGAAGCCAACATCAAGCCGGAATAGATCGACAACCAGAGTAAACCTTTCATTAACCGGATGGTGCCGTACTCCGTCGACTACACGGAGGACTGCGCGCTTGCCCTACCCCGATTTCGCCGAGGCTCTCGAGGCCCGCCGCCCTCATCTGGAAGCGGATCGCCATTCGCTGCGCCAGCTTTCCAATCCGGACGAACGCCGCAGGATCGAGGCCTTAGAAGCTCAAGTCGCTCGGTTGGAGGATGCCGTCGCCAACACCGAGGCCCTGGGCGAACAACAGCGCCAGGAAGCCGGGACGGCAGCCAAGCGGGTCGAGGCCCTGGAAGCCCGCATAGCCGCACTGGAGAATGCCGTTGCCAACGCCGAAGCTCTGGCCGAACGGCGCCGTCAGGAAGCCGAGACTGCGGCCAAGCGGGTCGAGGTTCTGGAATCCCATATCGCTCAAGTCGCCATTGGTATCCAGCTCGCCATCATGATGGGCGAGGGCCACATTGCCGGATTTGACGTAAGACGGCTGCGAGGGATCGCGGACTCCGTCGCGAGACTGAGAACCGGATCATGAGCCAGCATCGCAGCGTCAGTTGAACTGCTGCGCCTGCATGTCAGGCCGCCCCGGCATGGCGGGTTTTGGGAGCTCTGACGATCTTTCGCACAGGTGCTGAGCTGGGCTCGAATATTCGCGCCGCGGGTCAGTCAGAATGACCCGCCCAACAGGCAGCGAATACCGTTTCTCGCCCTCGACAAGGCGGGACGCTCTAATCCTCGCTACTTGAGGTGCCGGTCTGCGGAAAGAAGGCGGACCAGATAGACATGGGCAGAACGAACCACAACATGATCGGCATGGCGGCCTCCGTGACGTTTTGAAAAACGCGCTGCTCGCGATCGCTAAGCGATGCGCATCGGTGGCGTACTCACGCAACAAACTGCCCTTATCGAATCCGTAGCTTTCAATTACGGCGGAAGCGCCGCACGGTCATTGGCGTCCTGTAATCTTTCCGACATGTGGCAAAGGAGACACGGCCACTGGACAGCGCTGCCATCCCCGCTACGCTCGAATCGAGTTGCTCGTGGCCGAGTTCCAGGAAGCTGCCTCGCCTTGGTTGCCGTTCCGCAATCTCACGGCAGGCCAGTGTTAGCTCTCCTATGGCGCCGGCGCATATTCCTCTCGTACGGGGGTGAAAATATCCAGATTGAGCACCGGCTCGTCGCCCACCACCTCGCCCCAATGCATGACGTCCGGCGGGATTTGCAGCAGGCCACCGGGGCCGAGCACGACGCTCTTATCGCCGACGTGGAAGCGGATGTGGCCGGCAAGGATGTAGACGATCTGCTCGTAGGTGTGCTTGTGGGGCTTGGGCTCATGCTTCGGCATCAGCTTGTGCAACGCCAAGGTCGCGCCAGTGCCGGAAAACGCCTTGCGTACGATGCCTTCTCGCACCGGCTCCCACGGGATGTTCTCCCAGTCGATCTTGTGCAGGTCCATGAACTCCTCCGTTACTTGCTTTCCCCGAGAATGCCCCCGGGGCGGATGAAAAGAAAGATCAGCAGCACCGACAGCGCTGCGACGTTCTTCAGCCCGGCGCCGAACGCGACGATGGCGATCGATTGCGCCAGCCCGAGCATGATGCCGCCCATGAAGGCGCCGAGCGGATGGCCGAAGCCGCCGACGATGGCGGCGATGAAGCCGGAGATCGCGAACGGCACGCCGACGTTGAAGGCGGTGTACTGCGTTGGCGTGATCAGCACGCCGGCAATCGCGCCGAGCGCCGCCGACAGCGCGAACGACAGCGACAACATCCGCGCGACGTTGATCCCCTGGAGCGAGGCCGCCTCGCGATTGAAGGCGCAAGCGCGCATCGCCTTGCCGACCTTGGTGCGCTTGAAGAACTGGTCGAGCATAAAGATCAGAAGCAGCGACACGCCGACGATCCAGAGGAACTGGTAGCTGATGAACACGCCGCCGAGCCGGATCGGCGGCAGGTCGGTGAACGGCGGCAAGGTCTTCGGCTGGTCGCCCGCGACGATCAGCGCCAAGCGCTCGATGACGATCTGCGCCGCCAGCGTCGCCAGGATCATCACGAACATGGTGGCCTTGCGGTCCCACAGCGGCCGCACCACCATCCGCTCGATGATGACGCCAACGGCCGCGACCGCGACGATGGCAACGGCCGCGGCGACCGGCAGCGGCAGGCCAAGCGTCTTCAAGGCGCTATAGGCGATCATGCCGCCCAACATCACGAACGCGCCCTGGGCGAAGTTGACGATGCCGCTGGCGTTGTAGATGACGCAGAAGCCGATGCCGATCAGTCCATAGATGCAGCCGACGGCAATGCCCGACAGCGCGATCTGCGGCAAATACGAGAGGTCAGGCATGGCCCACCCCCAGATAGGCGGCAATGACGGCGGGGTTCTCGCGGATCGTCGCGGGCGGGCCCTCGGCGATCTTCCGGCCAAAATCGAGGACCGCGATATGGTCCGCGGTGTTCATCACGAGCTTCATGTCATGCTCGATCAGCAGCACCGTGGTGCCGCGCTGGGCGATGCCGCGGATCGACGCCGACAGGCGCTTGGTTTCGTCCGCCGACAATCCTGCCGCGGGCTCGTCGAGCAACAGCAGCCGGGGTTGCGCTGCGAGCGAACGCGCGATTTCCAGGAGCCTCTGCTGGCCGTACGCCAGTGCGCTCGCCTCCATCCCGGCGACGCCTTCGTCGAGCCCAACGAAGGCGAGCAGTTCGCGGGCACGCGCCTCGATCTCGCGCTCGGCATGCCGCGTGCGGCGGGTGCGCAGCAGCGCCGACAGCACCCCGCCCTTGGTGTGAAGATGGCAGCCGACCTGGATGTTCTCCAGGACGGAAAGATTCTGGAAGAGTTGCACAAGCTGAAAGGTGCGCACCAGGCCCGCGGCCGCGATCGCTTCGGGCGGCCGCGCGGTGATATCGGTTCCGGCGAAAATAATGCGGCCGGCATCCGGCGTCCGAAATCCGGAAATCATGTTGAACAGCGTCGTCTTGCCCGCCCCATTGGGGCCGATCACCGCGGTGACGCCGCCGTCGACGACCTCCAGATCAACCGCATCGACGGCAACCAGCCCGCCGAACCGCCGCGTCACGCTTTGCAGCGACAGCAGCGTCATGCCTTGCTCCCGCGCGGGATCAGGTTGCCGAGCGCGGCGAGCCCCTTCGGCGCGTAGATCAGCAGCAGGATGAGGCCGGCGCCGTAGAACAGGTCTTGATAGTCCTTGAGGTCGCGAAAGATCTCCGGCAGCAGACTGACGATCACCGCGCCGAGAAGAGGGCCGCCCAAGGTGCCGATGCCGCCGACGTACAGCATGGTGAAGGCGAGCACGACCATGTGGAGGCCGAACACTTCGGGGCTGACGAATTCCACCACATGCACGAACAGCGAACCCGCCAGCGCCGCGTAGGCGGCGGAGACCAGGAACGCGGCAAGCTTGTAGCGCGCCACCTCAATGCCGAGCGAGCGCGCCGCATCTTCGCTGCCGGCGATCGCGGCGAGCGCCCGCCCGAACCGCGATGCACGCAAGCGCGCGGCCGCAACCGTCGCCAAGGCGACGATGACGACGAGCACCAGGAGCTTGCCGCGGTCGGACACGACCTCGTAGCCGAAGACGCCGAGCGGCGAGATGCCGGAAATTCCCATATAGCCTTGCGTGACCGACTGCCACTGGACCGCGATCTCGTACACAATCAGGCCGATCGCCAAGGTCGCCATAGCGAGGTAGTGGCCTTTGAGACGTAACGTCGGCCAGCCGATGACGAGCGCCACGATCAGCGCAAGACCGAGGCCGACGGCAAAAGCCGGAATTGGATCCCAATAGTACGTTGCGGTAAGCACCGCCGAGGCGTAGCCGGACAGCGCCGCAAAAGCGTTGTGCCCGAACGACACTTGTCCGGCGAAACCCATGAACACGTTCAGGCCGATGACAAAGACCGCGTAGATCATCGCGAACGACATGATCGTCACGAAAAAACCGCCGGCGATGAACGCATAGGCCAGCATGCCGCACGCAACGGCCCAGGGCAGCGCGGCGAAGGCGCGCGCCAGCAAGTCACGAGAGATAGTAGCGGGCGATTTCATCATGGGAGGTGATGGTGCGCGGATCGATTTCCGCAATCAGCCGGCCGACCGACAGCAGATAGGCCCGGCTGGTCAGACGCAGCGCCAACGGCGCCTTCTGCTCGACCAGAACGATGGGCAGACCTTCCTTGTTGAGGAGAGCAAGCGTCGCGAGAATTTCGTCGATGACTTTCGGCGCGAGGCCAAGCGACGGCTCGTCGAGCAGCAGAATCTTCGGCTCGGCCATCAACGCGCGGCCGACCGCCAGCATCTGCTGCTCACCGCCGGACAGCGAGCCCGCCACCTGCCCCAACCGCTCGCGCAGCCGCGGAAACAAAGTGAACACCCGTTCGCGGCGGCGTTCGAACTCCGCGGCATCGCTCAGCAGATAGGCGCCGAGCTCGAGGTTTTCGGCGACCGTCATGGGGGCGAAGATGCCGCGGCCTTCCGGCACCAGCACGACGCCGCGCGCGACGCAACCGTCCGGTGAGTGGCGCGGCAACGCCGCGCCGCGGAACATCACGTCGCCGGAATTGGCGATGAGGCCCATGATGGCGCGCATCAAGGTACTCTTGCCCGCGCCGTTGGGGCCCAGCACCGCCACGAACTCGCCGTCCGCCACCGACAGGCTGATGTCGTGCAGCGCCTCGACGCGCCCGTAGCGCGCCGAGAGCCGCCGGACCTCGAGAACCGAGTTCACTTGTCGACGATGACGCGACCGCCGATGATGCTCGCGAGCAGGAACGGGTTGACGGTGATACCTTGATGAACCGTCGGCGACATGTTGTAGACGCCGGTGGTGCCCTGGAAGCCGGTGATGGTTTCGAGCCCGTCGCGCACCTTGGCGCCTTCGGCGCTCTTCTCCTTGTCGACAGCCGCCGCGGTGAGTTGCACCGCATCCCAGCCGCGCGCCGCCCAGTTCGGGTCGCGATCCTTGTACTTTGCGCTCCAGGGCCCGAGGAACTTGGTGATCTCCGCCTTCATCGGACTGTCGGGCAGCGCGTCATAGACCTGCGAGGGCGATGCGACGAAGAAGAACTTGTCGCCCAGGACCTCCGCGACCGGACGGAACACCGCCAGATCCTCGACGCTGGTCAGCATCAACATGTTGAGGCCGAGCTGCTTGATGTTCTTGGCCGCGGTCAGCGTGGTGCCGCCGAGCCCGATCTTGAGGATGGCGCCGGCGCCGGCCGCGTTCATCTTGCTGATCTGCACGCTGAGGTCGGCGTCGTCCTGCTTGTATTGCTCGATGCCGACGAGTTCGAGGCCGTAGTTGCTCGCGGTCTTCTCGGCGATGTTCTTCTGCAGGACGGCGTACGGCGACGGATCGTGCAGCACGCCGAATTTCTTGATCGGGGTCTTGTTCTTGAGATAGTCGAGGCGCGTCGCGACTTCGAACCCGGCCGGCGGCAAGGTGCTGAACGCCCATTTCACGTGCTCGGGGTTCTGCGGCAGGATCGAGCACAGCACCATCGGGATTTGCGCACGCACGGTCAGCGGCGCGCCGGCGAAATTTCCGGCCGAGACGCAACCCGACAGGAAGATGTCGACTTTGTCGGACGAGATCATCTTGCGATAGACCGTCACGGCCTCCTGCGGCTCGGACTTGTTGTCCTCGGTGATGACCTCGATCTTGCGGCCCATGATGCCGCCCTTGGCATTCATCGCTGCGGCCGCGACTTCGACGCCGTCGCGCCAGCCGCGGTCCACGGTCGCCGCATAGCCGGTCAGGCCTGCGGAGATTCCGATCTTGTAGGGCTGCTGCGCGCCCGCCGGTGCGGCCGACAGCGACAGCGCCGCGGCGGCGAGTGCCGTAAGTAACCTGATCGTCATGCTTTCCTCCGTTTCGATTGTTGTTTGTATTTCAGCGACGTCCGTATCCACCGCCACCTGGCGTCTCGAACAACACCACGTCGTCCGGTTGCAGGGTGAGTTTCTTGAGGTCTCGCACCGGTACGCCATTGATGTGGAACTTGCCGGCGGTGCCCGGCTGGCCGCCGCCCAGCCCCTCGGGGCCTTCCTCGACGCGGCTCGCCACTGCGTTGAGCAGCCATTCATCCTTGGTCTGCAGGCGGAACTGGATGATCTGGCCGTCGCCGCCGCGCATCGCGCCCTCGCCGCCGGAGCCGGGACGCAACTCCTTGCGGTCGAACAGCACCGGCGTCACCGCCTCGACGATCTCCACCGGAACGGCGGCCACGCCGGTCGGATAGCAGGTGGCGCTCGGGCCGGACTTGGTGGCGCGCGCGCCCATGCCGCCCGAATAGTTGAACATCGACGAGGTGAACGGCCGCCCGTCCGCGCGCTTGCCCTGAATCTGCATCGTCCATACCGCGCCCGAGCCCTCGGCCAGAACCCGGTCGGGCATCACATGATAGAGCGCCTTGAGGATCGGCATCGGCACATACATGCCGACCACGTGGCGGGCGTTGACCGGCGCCGGATACTGGCAGTTGAGGATCGAGCCTTCGGGCGCGTGGACCTTGATCGGCGCGAGGCTGCCGGTGTTGTTGGGCAGGTCGGGATTGAGACAGGAGCGGATCGCGAAGGTCGAATAGGCGTGGGTGTAGTTGAGCACGACGTTGATGCCGCTCGTGGTCTGCGGCGTCGAGCCGGTGAAATCGACCAGGATCTCGCCCGCGCCCGGATCGATGGTCACCGCGGACTTCAGCGTGATCGACCTGCCCGCCCGGCACGTCGAACGAGCTCTCGCCGTGGAAGGTGCCGGCCTTGAGCTTGGAAATTGCCGCGCGGGTCGCTGCCTCCGAGCGCGAGATGATCTCGTCGGACAGTTCCTCGATGTCGACCAGGCCGTAGCGCTCGCACATCGCGATCAGCCGCTCGCTCGCCGCCTGCCCGCTGGACACCTGCGCCGCGAGGTCGCCGAACACCGCATCCGGCGTCCGCACGTTCGACTTGATCATCGCGTGCAGCACCGGGCATGGCTCGCCGGCGTTGTAGAGCTTCAGCGGCGGAATCCAGAGACCTTCCTCGTGCACGTCGCGCGCGCCGGCGCCGATGCCGTATCCGCCGATATCGGTGTGATGGATGGTCGATCCGATATAGGCGAGAATGCGGTCGCCGTCGAAAATCGGCGTCAGCACCGTGATGTCGAAGAAGTGCCCGGCCGACAGCCAGGGATCGTTGGTGGTGACCACGTCCCCCGGCCGCAGGTTGTTGGCGAACATGCGGACGAGATGCGACGCCGGCGATCGCCAGCGAGTTGATGTGTCCGGGCGTGCCGGTGTTGGCCTGCGCCACCATGCGGCCGCGCCGGTCGAACAGCGCGCAGGCAAGATCGCCAGCCTCGCGCACCACCGGGCTGAAGGCGATGCGCTGCAATGCCTTGGCGCGTTCGGTAACGATGCCGATCAGATTGGACCACAGGATTTCGAGTTCGACGCCGTCCATCGCCTCATCCCTTCCGCGCAAAGATACAGCCGATCTTGTCGACCGTCGCCGTCCAGCCTGGCGGAATCACCGTCGTCGTCTCGCGCTCCTCGATAATCGCCGGTCCCTTGACCTGTTGGCCCGCGGCAAGCGTGCTGCGATCATAGACCGGTACCGAGAGCCCGTCGCTCCAGGCATGGACCAGCCGCGTGCCCTTGGGTTGACCGGGCGTCGCGGGCAGGTTCATCGCCCGATTGAACGGGATGATGGGGCCGCGCGCGGTCACCCGCCAAGTCACCAGTTCGATCGGGACATGAGACGGATTGACGCCGTAGAGCTTCTTGTAGGCCGGCGCGAACACGTCGACGATGCGGCTCGACGTCATGGTGGGTGCGCGGATCGACGTCGAGCGGGACGGTCAGTTCGCTCTGCTGGCCGACATAGCGCAGGTCGGCGGCGAAGATCAAAGTGACGCGAGTCTTCGGAGCAGCCGGCCTCCTTCAAGCGCGGCCGTTGCCTCGCTCGCAAGCTGGCCCAGGATGCGGTCGACCCGCGACCAGTCCAGATCATTGACGGGAACCAGATCGCTGCGCACCAGATCGAGCCGCACCGACGTGACCAGCGTGCCGAAGGCCGACAGCACGCTCGGTTGCGGCGGTACGATCACCTCCGAGCTTTGCAGCAACGCCGCCACCTCGCAGGCGTGGACGGGGCCGGCGCCGCCGAACGCGAACAGCGGCATGCCGCGCCAGTCGACGCCGCGGTCGGTGGCGTGCGTGCGCACCGCCGCCGCCATCGATTCGGTGACGACGCGGAAAATGCCGCGCGCCGCCTGGGTGCAGGAGAGATTGAGGTCGTCGCCGAGCTTGCCCGACTGCCGCTTCCGCGGCCTTGCGATCGAGCTTCATGTCGCCGCCCAGGAAATTATCGGCGTCGAGCAGGCCGAGCACGAGATCGGCGTCGGTGACGGTCGGCGACGTGCCGCCGCGGCCGTAGCAGGCCGGACCCGGCGTCGGAGCCCGCGCTGTCGGGACCGACCTTGAGCAGGCCGAGACTCATCCACACGCGCGATGCTGCCGCCGCCCGCGCCGATCTCGATCATGTCGATCGACGGGATGGTGACGGGCAGGCCGCTGCCTTCCTTGAAGCGCCAGCGGCGGTCGACCTCGAACAGGCCGGTGATCAGCGGCTCGCCGTTCTCGATCAGGCAGGCCTTGGCGGTCGTGCCGCCCATGTCGAACGACATCAGCCGCTGGATGCCCGAGCACTTCGGCATAATGACAGCCGGCCAGCGCGCCGGCGGCCGGGCCGCTTTCGATCATGCGCGCCGGATTGCGGCCCGCGGTCTCGGCGCCGACGACGCCGCCGGACGACAGCATGATCAGCGGCGAATTCGGGAAACCCTCACGCTTGAGGCGCCCGCTCAGACCCCGCAGATAGGGCAGCGAGATCGGCATCGTGTAGGCGTTGACGGTCGCGGTCGAGGCGCGCGGATATTCGCGGATCTGCGGCGCCACGTCCGACGACAGCGTCAGGAACACATCCGGAAGCAGGGTGGCAAGTTGCCGGCCGACGGCGCGCTCGTTGTCAGCGTTCGCGTAGCTGTTGAGAAAGCAGATGGCGAGCGAGGCGACGCCCTTGGCCTTGAGCGTGTCGGCCAGCGCCTCGATCTCTCGGGCGTCCGGGGCGCGCAAGATCGTGCCGTCGGCCCGTACGCGTTCGGTGACGCCGAATGTCAGTTCCGATGGTACCAGCGGCTCGGGAAACTCGATCTGCGGATCGTACATTTCATAGCGATGCTCGTTGCGGATATGACAGGATGTCGCGAAATCCCTCCGTGACGAGCAGCGCGGTCGTCCGGCCTTTGCGCTCGATCAGCGCATTGGTCACGATGGTGGTGGCATGGACCACGACGCCGTCGACGTCGCGCGGACCGATCCTGGCCGCATTCATCACGTTTGAGACGCCCGCGAAGAAGCCTTCCAGCAGATCGTCATGGGTGGTCAATACCTTGTCGACGGTCAATTCGCCTGACGCGTGACGCAGCACGATATCCGTGAACGTGCCGCCGATATCGACTGCGAGCGAATACGCCAAGGTCAACCCTTCCAACCAAGATCGCGCGACACGCTACGGGCGGCATCGAGCACCGCGCCTAGCTGCGCCGGCGCGGGCTTTGCCGCGATGACCTGCGTGGAGGCGACAAACGCGATCGATCCAACGAGTACGCCACGATGATCGAATACCGGAGCAGCAAGCGTGTTGACGCCCATGACGACCTGGTTTGGCGCGGTCGACCAGCCGCGCTTGCGCACCGCCTGTACCTCGTTGAGGAGGGCCTTTGCATCGGTGATCGTGTGCGATGTCCATGCCGGCCGCGGCGCGCTCAACACCTTCTTGAGCAAGCCTTCCGGACCGAATGCCAGCCAGATCTTGCCATGCGCGCTGGCGTGCAACGCCAGCCGGGTGCCGGGACGCGTCGAGAATTCGACCACCGACCGGCCATGCATGAGATCGAGCACGACCAGATCGTCGTCGAGCAGGGCACAGAGCGAGACCGCCTGTCCGGTCGCATCCCGCAGCCTGAGCAGCGCGTCCCGGGCGACCGTCACGATCTCGAAGTTGCTGCGCGAGGTTTCACCGAGCACCATCAGCTTGATGCCGATGGCGTAGCGGCCCGTACTCACATCGCGCCGCACGAAACCGTGGCGGGCCAGCGCGCTGAGATGACGGTACACGGTCGACTTGGATGCCGCGAAGGTCTGCGCAATCGCCGTGAGCGCGATCGGCGACGCCTGTCCGGCAAGATGATCGAGGATGCGCAATGCCAGGTCGAGCGTGCTGGTATCTTTCGGCGCCGCGGCTGAACGCACCTTCGTTCGCCGGACATTCGGTCTCATCACCTGCCCACGGATGCCGCCGGTGGCATTTGCGTGTGTCTGGTTTCGTTCCGACATACAAAACTCTGTTTCAAATAATGAAACACGCCGGACAATCTTCTACACCAAAATCCGCACCGAAGTCTCGCATCTCGATCGCAGCTTCGACGCCGCCAAGGTTTTCGCTTTTCTGATCTTGCGGCGCCTGGCCGCTGATGGGCGCGATGCATGCGCCGGGCAAATGCCTGCCATGCTCCGTTGAGTAAAGGCAGCCTGAAGTTGTGTCGCGCGTCGCTTGAGCGCGCGGCATTTGCGACGCATGGCGATCTTGGCGTATTGTTTGCTTCAATGACGTCCGCAACATCACGAGCGAGGCAGCCATGACCGAAGCGACGACACTGGCGAGGACACAGGTCCGCGACTTCTTCCGCCCGCGCCGCCTCGGCCACGCCAATCTCTACGTCTCCGACTATGTCGAAGCGCAGAAGTTCTATTATTCCGTCGCCGGCATTCACGAAGCCTACCGGCAGCCCGACAACATGGCGAGCTTCATCACCAACGGAAACACCTACCACGACTTCGGCCTGACGGACATTCACAGTCCGTATGCGCCGAAAGGGCAGAAGCCCGGATTGTTCCATCTGGCCTTTGAACTGGAGAACGAGGTCGATCTGGTCGACGGCTACGATCGCGGCGCGTGTTGCGGGCGTCACCTTCAGCCATACCCGGGACCATGACGTCGCCCACTCGCTCTATCTGCGCGATCCGGACGGCAACATGGTGGAGATCTACGCCGACGTGATGCGGGAATGGTGGGCCAACCGGCACGGCACGATCATCAAGAAAAAGCCGGACTACATTCCGGGCATCTCGTCGCCGCCGATCAGCGACCGCAATTATCCGGTCAATCCCGACATCAAGGTGGTGCCGGAGGCGATCTTTCATTCCCAGCGTGTCACGCACGTCGCTCTGGTGACGAAAGACTTCGAGCGCATGTTCGATTACTACACCGACATCGTCGGGCTGTCGGCCCTGGTTGGTGACCGGCGGGCGTCGCACGCGGTGCTCCGCGGCGCGGCTGGGCGAGGGCGATGTCACCTTGCTGCGGCAACGGGACGGACTCGAGCCGGAGCTGCACCATGTCGGGCTGCAAGTCGCCAATGAAGCCGACCTCGATCAGGCACTGCCGAAGCTTGCGGCGCGCGGCATCGCAGTGGAGCGCCATATCGACCATCCGGCCCGCCGCGCCATCACGATCCGGGATTCGTCGGGGATTGGCCTGCAATTCTTCGTCAATCGCGCCTGGCGGCCCGAGGTGATCGCGACCGTTTCGGCCGCCGATGCGCCCTATGCGCTCTAGGGGAGGCTGGTCGATCGCGTCGCCGTCGGGGATGGAGCCGTAGGAGGGATGCGGGCGGAGCGTTATGACGCCGTGATCGTCGGTGCCGGCTTCGCCGGTTTGTCGGCCGGGAATGTCGCAGCGGCGCAGGGACTGAAAGTCGCCGTACTCGAGGCGCAGCGGCGTCCCTGGCTGAACAATTCGCGCATTGCGACCGGCGTTCTGCACTTTGCCTTCGCTCACCCGAAGTCGGACGCCGCAGCGCTGGCCGAACGCCTGACCGCCGTCACCGAAGGCGCGGCGCGGCCGGACCTCGTCGACCATGCGAGCCGGACCGCCGCGGCGACCGTCGATTGGCTGGCCATGCAGGGCGCGGAACTGCGCGACATCGATTATGGCAAAGGACCGCTGCCGGTCCTGCAGCCGCAGCGGCGGTTTCAGCAGGGCCTGGATTGGCAATCGCGCGGCTGCGCCCGCCTGCTCGATCGGCTGACCGAGCGGTTCACGGCCAGCGGCGGCGTCATCGTGGATGGCGCCGAGGCGCGGGATCTCGTGCGCAAGGGCGATGGCGTCGGAGGCGTGATCGCACGACGCGGCGCGGAGGAAATTCGGTTCGAGGCCGAGAGCGTCGTGATCGCCGATGGTGGGTTTCAAGCCAATCGGCGGCTGGTCCAACGCTTCATCGCGCCGGCCGTCGACAAGATCAAGCTGCGCGCGACGCCGTCGGGGCACGGCCGCGGCATCGAGCTTGCCGAGGCGGCCGGAGCGAAGCTCGTGCTGACCGATTGCTTCTATGGTCACCTGCAATCGCCGCAGGCGTTCACCAACGACGACCTCTGGCCCTATCCGAATCTGGATTCGTCTGGCGACGTCGGGAATCGTCGTCGACCGGTCCGGACGGCGGATCGCCGACGAGGATTGGGGCGCGATCTGGCTGTCGAACGTGATTGCGCGCCGCGCCAATCCGCTCGACTGCTACGCGGTGTTCGACACCGCCGCCTGGGAGGGCGAGGCGACGCGCGATTTCGTTCCGCCCAATCCGCTGCTGCCGGACTTCGGCGGCGTGATCCGCTCGGCGCCGGACGTGCCGGCGCTGGCGCGCGCGTGCGGTATCGACGCTGGGCTGGCGCAGACCGTGGCCGATTACAATGCGGCCGTCCGGCAGGGGCGCTCGGTCGAACTCGGCGTGCCGCGCGGCGCCAGGCGATATCCGCCCGCCGACCATCGAGCGCGCGCCGTTCTATGCCGTCCCCCTTTGCGCCGGCATCACCACGACCATGGGTGGCGTCCTGGTCAACTCGCAGGGCAACGCATTGCGACATGACGGGTCTGGAATTGAGGGGCTCTATGTCGCAGGTTCGAGCACCGGCGGATACGAGGGCGGACCGCACGCCGGTTATCTCGGTGGTCTCATGAAGGCTTTCATCACCGGGCTACGCCACGGGCCAAGCCATCGCGCGCATCGGGCAGGATCGGCCGCGATGATCGGCCACGCCGAGATCGCAGGCGCAGGATTTGCCGGTTTGACGCTGGCGACGGCGCTTTGCCAGCGCGGCTGGACGGCGCGCGTCCATGAATGCAGTCCGGAACTGCGTGCGCTGGGCGCCGGCATCTACATCTGGGAGAACGGCCTGCGCGTGCTCAAGGCGCTCGGAGCCTACGACGGATGTGGTCGAGGGCGCGCACGAGGCGCCGCTCTACGAAGCCCGCCTGAGCGACAACTCGATTCTGTCCAGCGAAGCGTTCGGTCTGCCGGGCCGCGGGCGCATGCTGACGATGACGCGCAAGCATCTCTACGATGCCATCCTGCGTGTCGCACATGAGGCGGGTGTGGAGATCCTGACCAGCAGCGAGGCTGCCGGCGCCGAAGCCGACGGAACGCTGATCCTGGCCGACGGGCGAAGGTTCGCGGCCGACCTCGTGGTCGGGGCCGACGGCGTGCGCTCGAACGTCAGGGATTCGCTCGGGCTGCTCAAGCAGCGCACCAGGCATCGCGACGGCGTGATCCGGCTGATCGTGCCGCGCTCGCCGGAGGAAGTCGGTCATCCGATCTGGGACAACGTCATCAATTTCTGGGATCCGGCGCGGCGCATTCTGTACAGCCCTTGCAACAAGGACGAGCTTTATCTCGTCCTCGTCGCCAAGGCCTCCGACGAACGGGGCGTGCGGATTCCGGTCGATACCGAATCCTGGATCGAGACATTCCCCAACCTGGCGGCGATCCTCCGGCGGATCGGCGATCAGGGCCGATACGATCTCTACGAATCCAATTCCCTGACGACTGGTCCAAGGGCCGGGTCGCGATCATCGGCGATGCGGCGCATGCGATGCCGCCGACGCTCGGACAGGGAGCGGGTTGCGCGATGATGAATGCGCTTGGCCTTGCCGTCGCGCTGGAGCAATCGTCCGATGTGTTGTCCGCGCTGCAGCGTCTGGGAGCAGCGGGAGCGGCCGTTGACCGAGCACACCCAGCACCTGTCGCGCGTGGTCGCCGACGAACGCACCGGCTCCGACGGCCGCAGCAAATGGACCGCCGAAGCGCTGCGCGCTGCGACCCATATTCCCGACCGGCACGGCGGGCCTGAAGACGGATTTCGACTTGCGATCTGGCAATGGTGACTCCGGCGGGCGGTTCAGCGACGTCAGGCCGCGCCACTGAGGCGGCCGGACATGACCAAAGGCATCCGATGACCGTTCGCGCCTTATCCTTGGCGTTCATTGCCGTTTGGCTCGTGCTGGGCCTCTATTTCATGCTGCAAGGCATGGTGCTCAAGCTGGGGACGATTTCGAGCCCCGGCACCGGGTTCATGCCGTTCTTCATCGGCCTTGTGCTGATCGTCTTTGGAATCCTGTCGGCGATACCGCTGTTGATCTCGCTGCGCCTGATCGAATCCGGAGCGGCTGCCGCTCCGGCGCCTGCGCGATCCGGCGATCGTCGTCGTGTCGATGATCGCGTATGCGCTCGCGCTGGAGCGAGCCGGCTTCATCGTCAGCACGCTGCATGCTGATCGTGCTTCTGGCGCGGTTCGTCGGCAGGACGACGTTGGTTCGCGCCGCGATCCTCGGCGTCCTGGCGACGCTGTTCTGCTATGTCGTGTTCGGCGTGTTGCTCGGGGTCCGGCTGCCATGACCCAGATCGACGCCCTGATCTACGGATTCAGCGTCGCATTCCAGTTTCAGAATCTGCTGTTGTGCCTCGCCGGCTGCATCGTCGGCACATTGGTGGGCGTGCTTCCCGGTATCGGGCCGGCCGGCGCTCTCGCGATGCTGTTGCCGGTGACGCTGGCGATGCCGCCGGTCTCCGCGGTGATCATGCTGGCGGGCATCTACTACGGCGCGATGTATGGCGGGTCGACCACGGCGATCCTGATCAATATTCCCGGCGAAGCCGCCTCCATCGTCACGACGATCGACGGCAACCGGATGGCGCAGCAGGGCCGCGCCGGGCCGGCGCTGGCGATCGCCGCGCTCGCCTCATTCGTCGCGGGCACGATCGCGGTGCTCGGCCTGATGTTCGTGGCGCCGCCGCTCGCGTCGGTGGCGCTGGCGTTCCAGTCGCCCGGAATACGTCGCGCTGGTCATCCTCGGATTGACGTTCCTGAGCTACGTGTCGATGGGCTCGACCGTGCGCGCCATGATGATGGCGGCCGCGGGCCTGCTGCTCGGCACCGTCGGCAACGATCCGGTCGGCGGCGTCGACCGCTTCACGTTCGGCTCGAGCGACCTCGGGCGACGGCTTCGGCCTGGTGCCGGTGGTGGTCGGGCTGTTCGGCGTATCCGAAATTCTGATCAACCTCTACGAAAAGCGACAACGTCCGGCAATTTCACAGCCAAGATCGGCCGGCTGCTGCCGAGCCGCGACGATCTGGCCCGCAGCGTCATGCCGGTGCTGCGCGGCAGCGGCATCGGCTTCCTGATCGGGCTGCTGCCGGGCGGCAACGCCATCATCGCGGCGATCCTGTCCTATGCGATCGAGCGGCGTACGTCCAAGACGCCGGAGCGCTTCGGCAATGGCGCGATCGAGGGCGTGGCCGGGCCCGGAGGCCGCCAACAACGCGGCTTCGATCAGTTGCTTCGTGCCGGTTCTGACGCTGGGCGTGCCCGACCAATGCGATCATGGCGCTGCTGCTGGCGGCGCTGATGATCCACGGCGTGTTGCCGGGACCGCAGTTGATCAATCGCAATCCCGAGTTGTTCTGGGGCACGATCGCAAGCATGCACATCGGCAACGCGATGCTGCTGGTGCTCAATCTGCCGCTGGTCGGTCTCTGGGTGCGGTTGCTGCGCGTCCCTACAACTATTTGTTTCCCCTGGTGCTGCTGTTTTGCGTGCTCGGCGCCTACACGGTGGGCAATTCCACCTTCGATCTGTACGTCATGATCGGGTTCGGCGTCCTTGGCTTCGTCATGCGGCTCGCCGGCTTCGAGCCCGCTCCGTTGATCCTCGCCTATATTCTTGGCCCGTTATTTGAAGAGAATCTGCGCCGGACGCTGGTGGTGTCGGACGGATCGTTCGCCGTGTTCCTTCAGCGCCCGATTGCACTCACGCTGTTGCTGATCGCAATCGTCGTTCCGCTGCTGCCGGTGATCGTGCCGCGGTTCAGAAGGGTTGCCACTATCGTGAAATCCAGCGCAGACTAACTTCAACGCATCACGCCGGAAATTCGTTCAGCACAGGAGCGCGTCAGTATGACATCCGGAAGGGGCTTCGGTTCTCGCACCATCGTCAGGCTTGGTATGTCTCGTGGCGTTGGGCTTCGGATCGCCCGGCGCGATGGCCCAGGACTTTCCGACCAAGCCCGTCGAAATGACCATCCCGTGGCCGCCCGGCGGGCGCACCGACATCATGGTCCGCTTGCTCGCTCCGTATCTCGAGAAGGAGTTCGGACAGCCGGTGCCGGTCGTCAACCGCGTCGGCGGTGGCGGCGTCACCGGCATGACGACCTTCAAGAACGCGCGGCCGGACGGCTACACGATCTCGAGCGGCGGCATCGCGCTGTCCAGCATGCAGTATCAGAAGAAGATCGGCGTCTCGCTATGGGACTTCACCTGGTTTGCGCGGGCCTATTCGACGCCGATGGTGGTGGCCGTTCCGGGCAACTCGCCGTTCAAGACCGCGAAAGGAATTCCTCGAATTCGCCAAGGCCAATCCTGGCAAGCTCAAGCACGGCAATACCGGCGTCGGCAGCTCGACCCATCTCGCGTCGGAAGCGATGGCGAACAAGCTCGGATTCAAGATCGTGCAGGTTCCCTATCGCGGCGAGGGCCCGGCCGTGGTCGGGCTCGCCGGCGGCGAGGCGGATTTCTCGCTCGGCCTGATGGTGGCGTTCCGCCCGTTCGTCGAAGACAGCAAGCTGCGCATTCTCGGGGTTGCCGCCGAGGCGCGCGACGAGAACATCCAGAACGTCCCGACCTTGAAAGAGCAAGGGATGGACTTCACCTACCAGGCGTTCGAGGGACTGCACGTCCCGAACGGCGTGCCGGAGCCGGTCTTGGCGAAGCTCTCGACGGCGGCCAAGAACGCCCTGACCAACCAGGAACTCAAGAAGAAGTTCGCCGATATCGGCCTCACGCTCGCCTATCAGGATGGTCCGACCTTCACCGCGTGGCTGAAGGAATGGGACGCGCAGGTGCTGGCGCAAATGAAGGACCTCGGCCTGTACGGCCGCGACTGACCTGCGTCCGGCTGCGGCGGCGCCCTTATGTCTCCGCCGCTAGTGTGGCGGTTCAGACGTCCGCATCATTCTTGCCGCGAGTCCATGCAGATTTCGGAATCGGGACACTAGCGATGCGTTTCAACTGTGCTGGCGCGTGGCCGGTCGTTCGCTCGGATAGGTCTCTGCGAGAAATTTCAGGACCTCGCCGTCGAAGCGTTCCGCTTCGTCGAGCTGCGGGTAGTGCCGGGCGTTTGCAAAGACGACGAGCCGGCTGTTTTCGATCTTCTGCAGCTCTTGCCGTGCAGTCTCGACATTGGCGCGCGGGTCCTTGCCGCCGAAGATCGCCAGCACCTTCGCGGTGACTTCCGGCAGGCGAGGCTGCACGCGCCACTCGCGCCAACAATCCAGATCGGCGAGCGCCGCCATCCGCCGGTCGAAGACTTCGAGCGCGCCCGGTAACGCGTAGCTGGTCATCTGCGCGAACAGCAGCGCTTCGGGCACTTCGGTGCCTGCCGCCACGATCGACGCCATCCGGCGCACGCAATTCTGCCGCGACGGGTCGATGTAGGCGCTGCGGCCGTTCTTCCACGTCGCCTCGTACATGGTCTTGAGATCCTCGTCGCTGTTGAACGCCGAGCCCGAACTGACCAGCGTGAGCACTGGTGTGCGCTCCGGCAGCCGCAGGTGCAGCAGGAGGGCGAGCAGCGCCCCCAACGAGCTGCCGATCACCGCCGCACGTGGCAGGTCCAGCCGTTCGATGAGCGCGACCAGATGATCGATCATGCAGGGATGGACCGCGCCTTCGCGATATCGTCCGGGCTCGGTGAAGCCGCAACCCAGCAGGTCGGGTGCGATGACGCGATACCGGACGGCCAGCGACGGAATGTTGCGGATCCACACCTCCGCCGGCATGCCCACGCCATGAAGGAGCAGCACCGGCGGGCCTTCGCCAGCCTCATAGAAGCGGGTCACGGCGCCGTCGATGGTCTCGAATCGTACTCTCATCGAGCACATGGCGTCATTCGGCGCGCCGCCTATCGGAAAAGAAACCCGCCGCCGCTATTCGTGACAGGTCATGAAGTCGTGGATCTCCGCATTGAAGCGGTCGGCGTGGACCAAGTAGAAAAAGTGTCCACCATCTTCGTAGAGGCTCAATGTCGCGCCCGGAATGGCCGCTGCCAGTTGTTCGGAATAGTAGGGCGGGCAGACCGCGTCGTTCTTGGCGCCGATGACCACGACCGGAGTGTTGATCCGGTGCAGCCGCTTGCTTTCGTCGAACGCCAAGATGGCATCGATGCGCTCGGCGTCCACCTGCGGCGGTCCAGCTCGTTCCAGCAAGCCCTTTTCGCGCTCAAGCAGTTCGTCGTAGTGCCCGGTGAACCACTTCGGGTCGTTCAGCGTCGTCGAGGTCAGCAGCATGAGGGCCTCGGTGCCCATGGCCAGCAGTATGCGCTTGCGCATCTCGAACTGGCGGCGAAAGAAGTGATCGCATTTCATCCAGGAGCAGCAAACGGCGGCGGTCTGGACGCGGCCGGGATAATCCAGGCATAGGACCTGAGCGATGGCGCCGCCGGTGGACGTGCCGACCATGTGCGCCTTCTCGATGCCGGCGTCGTCCATGATGGCGATCACGTCCTTGGCCATGTTTTGAACGCTGTAGACGCCCAACGCCTTGCCGCTTTCGCCGGTGCCGCGCTGGTCCTGGACCACGACGGGACGCTCGCGCGAGAATGGTATGGCCTGCTTCATGCACGCCTGACGCATGCCATTCAGTCCGGCGAGGAGAAATAGCGGCACTCCAGGGCCATCTGCGTTCATCACCTCGTAAACGATTTCGACCCCGCCGGAATTCACACGCGCCATGCGACCTTGTTCCCTCTGTCCGCTCCAACAAACGGTAGGATAATGTCGAAAGAAAAGGGAGGAGTCACTGTGTTGACAAAAGCGCTCGCCGTTCTGGCTTCCGTTGCGGCGATCGCCGCGCCGTTGTCCGCTTCGGCAGAGGAATATCCCACCCGCCCGATCCGCGTGGTGGTTCCGTTCGGGCCGGGCGCCCCCGACACGCTGGCGCGGATCGTCGGGCAGCAGCTTGCTACGCAGATGGGCCAGCCGTTCGTGATGGACAACCGGCCCGGCGCCAACGGCATCATCGGCAACGATGTGGCTGCCAAAGCTGCGCCAGACGGCTACACCCTGCTGATCACGTCGGTGTCGTTCGCGGTCAATCCGAGCATGGGCAAGAAGCTGCCTTACAATTCGCAGCGCGATTTGATTCCGGTGTCGAACATCGCCGACCAGGAGGCGATGTTCCTGGTCGTAACTCCCAAGTTGCAGATCCAGTCGGTCAAGGAACTGGTTGCGCTCGCGAAGAAACCCGAGACCAAGCTGTCATACGCATCGATCGGCGTGGGCAATACCACGCATCTCGCCGGTGCATTATTCATCAAGCGCGCCGACATTGACGCCACGCACGTTCCATATCGCGGCGGCGGGCCGGCCGTGACCGCGGTGATTGCAGGCGACGTCCAGATGATGGTCGTTCCGGCAACGCAATCGATCGAATTCATCAAGAGCGGCACGCTTCGGGCCTTGGCTTATACTCATCCGACCCGAGCCGCGCTGGCGCCTGACGTGCCTACGATGGCGGAGGCAGGCATCACGGGGGCCGAGTTCTCCGGGGGCTGGTTTGGAATCTTTGCGCCCGCCGGCACGCCGGCGCCCATCGTCGCGAGGCTGGCTGCGGAGATGAAGACCGCGCTGTCGGATGCGACCGTCAAGCAACGTCTCGCGGCACTTGGCCTTCGGCCGATCGGCGATGGACCGGAGGAGTTCCGGCGCTATGTCAACTCGGAGATCAAGAACTACGCCGAGATCGTCAAGCTGACTGGCATTCAAGGCGAATGATGCTGCCGGCGCCAGCGCCGGCG
Organism: uncultured Alphaproteobacteria bacterium; assembly: GCA_963807865.1. GTDB lineage: Bacteria > Pseudomonadota > Alphaproteobacteria > Rhizobiales > Xanthobacteraceae > VAZQ01. The sequence goes on from CAWEDK010000013.1 coordinate 47,694, forward strand.
GTGCCCGCGCTCGCTTTGCGGATCATCCCATCCGACGGAGGGCAACGCTGTCGCGCACCACAGCCTCGCGCCTGCCTGGCCGATACGCCAGGCGGGAATGCGAGGGGCAATAGGGCAGGCCGTTCACGGGCTTGTTTCCGCAGAAGCCAAAATCCTCGGCGGTCGGGTCCCCTAAGGGCCAGCGGCAATGCCAATGCTGAAGTTCAATCAGAGAGCACCGATTGGCGCTTTGGTCTTCGGCGCTTTGGTCTGGTGTCTCCACAAAGGCAAGCTGTGGCTTCTCCCATAATGCCCGCAGGATTCGGTGCTGAGTCACGATCCTGGGGCGCGCATTCTTCGGGATACTCGTCCGCTCCGTCGATCCCGCGATTCCGCGCTTGAATAGGCCTAGCCGGTTTGCCTTGCCGATCACGGCGTTGCGGCTCACCCCAATATCAAGCGCGATCTGAGCGCACGAAAACCCGGCATCGATGCGATCTTTCAGAAGCGCAATGCGCTCTGTCGTCCATGTCGGATGAGTTCCAATCGCTGTCATGGCCTCGACCTCATGCAATTTCGTTCGACCATCTGCACCGGCCCCTCTCGGAGAGCCGTCAGTGGCAAGCTGCGGTGCACCTGTGCCCGGGCCGCCGTGCCAAATCGGGACCGGTGTTTTTGATCTCGCCGCCGATAAACGCTTTCATGATTCGAGTGGCCAAACAAGAGTTATAATGCCATTATAACTCAGTTATAACTTCGAGGCGTAGAGGCGTATCCAATGGCACGGCCCGAAAACCGCTCAGAAGCGCGGTCACTGAGTCTGACGTTGCCGACCGAGACGTTTGACTACCTGGTCTTGCTGGCAACCTTGGGAAAGTTCGGCCGGACCGAGAATGAGGTGGCGACGCACATCCTGGTGCGTGAAGCCTATGCGATGATCGAGCGCGGTTTCCACGAGGCCAGGATCCCCGCCGCGCCGCCGTAAGGGCAAACATCGCTTTGCGGTCTGTGCCTGCGGGACGATCGGCTCCGGCACTGGTCGCGCGGCTTTCTCAAACGGATGCATCCCGCCCTTTGCGCTTGCTGTCGTTTAAGCCAGGCACTTTCCTGTGTGCTGTACGTCAATGCTATGCTGCCGCCCAATGGGCCGCGCCCGCACGGATTTTGCTAACGTGCGAGCTGAATTACGGAGCAAGAACCATGCGGGAAACCATCAATCACGCCAAACTTGCGATGCTTTTCAGGCAGGAGTTTCAGCTTTGCAACGTGCAGAAAGGCGAGACAATTGTCCTGCTGAGCGATCTCGGAGCGCGGCGCGACTACGTGAGCGCGGCGTTCGCGGCCGCAGAAGATCTTGGCGCCGATGCGTACGAGATGTGCGTCAACGCCATGCCATCCTGGACCAAAGTCGGCGTCGAAACCGTCGGCCGCTGCAAGGGCACGCTCGAAGCGATCAAATCGGCTGACATGCTGGTGTGCCTGCATATTCCGCTGTTCACCCGGTGGCTGAAGGAAGCGCGCGACGCCGGCACCCGCGTGCTGATGGTGATCGACGGGCCAGACGAGCTCGATGAACTGCTGGCACCGCCCGGCCTCAAGGATGCGGTCCTTCACGCCGACCAGCGGCTCAAGCGCGCCAAAATCATGCGGATCACGCGGCCCGGCGGCACCGATCTCACCGTCAATCTTGGCGAATACCCGACCATGAGCCAGTACGGCTATTCGGAAGTCACCAGGCCGCTTCGACCATTGGGGGGCCGGCCACGTCCACACCTTTCCGAATGAAGGCTCCGCCAACGGCACTGTCGTACTGCAACCTGGCGACATCTGCGTGCTGCCCTATTGCCGTTATGTGCAGGACGAGGTCCGGCTCGATATCCGCGACGGCTTTATCCGCAAGATCGAAGGCGGTCTCGACGCCAAGCTGATGAGCGACTGGCTGGACGGCAATCGTGCGCACCCAGACGATCTAGACGGTCACGCCATCTCGCATCTTGGCTGGGGTCTCAATCCGCAGGCCCGCTGGGATTCGATTGCGCTCAACGGCGCCGATCCGAAGCGCCACCACGCCGGGGCGCGCTGCTTTGCCGGTAATTTCCTGTTCTCCACGGGCCCGAATTCGCAGGGCGGCGGCAAGCGCACCACCAAAGGCCATTACGACGTCCCGATGCGCGACTGTACCGTGAGCCTCGACAACGACGTGATCATCGAGAGCGGGCGGATTTCAGACGACAAAATGCGCGTCATGCGGGTCGCTCGTTAGGGTGCACCGGTCAATGACCAATCCAGCGGCAAGTGCGCGCGGCATCACCAAGCAATTCGGCGCAACCCGCGCGTTGGATCACGTCGATTTCGACGTGATGCCCGGAGAGATTCATGCGCTTGTTGGTGAGAACGGCGCAGGGAAATCGACGCTGGTCCGCATTCTCGGCGGCGTCCACCGGCCCGATACGGGCGAGATCGCGGTCGATGGCCAGCCTTGCCATTTTGGGAATCCACATGATGCGATTGTCGCGGGCATTGCTACCATTCCGCAAGAACTGCGATTGGTCCCAGCGCTTTCGGTCGCCGAAAATCTGACGCTCGACGATCCGCCGGTGCGCGCGGTGTTGGGTGTGTCAATAGTCGACCGCCGCGCCATGCGAGAGCAAGCGCGCCAAGCGCTCGGGCAACTCGATTTCGCGCCCAATCCCAACACGCGGATTGATCGCCTGAGCTTTGCCGAGCGGCAGCTCGTCGCCATCGCCAAGGCACTGCGAAAGCGCTGCCGCCTCTTGATCCTTGACGAGCCGACCGCCGCGCTGGAGACCCGCGAGGTCGAACGGCTGTTTGCGGTACTCGCGCGCATGAAGAGCCAGGGCACCGCTATCATCTACGTCTCGCACCGGCTCGACGAAGTCGTCGCGTTGGCCGACCGCTGCACCGTCCTGCGGGATGGTCGCGTGGTGGCTTTGAGTCGTCGCGGCGCATTCGCCGTTGGGGATCTGGTGCGGGCCATGACAGGCCGCGCCGAAGCCAACATTTCGGCCAATGCGGTCGCCCCGGGCGAGATTGTTCTCGAAGACGGCGACGATCGGCCGGACTCGATCCGGCTGCGCTCCAAAGAGGTCGTAGGTCTCGCAGGTCTGCTCGGCAGCGGCACCGGCCGCGTTTTGGGTCGTCTGTTCGGCCTCAACACCACCGGCGCAGCTATTCGGGTGAATGGCCAGGTCAAACGGTTCACCGGTCCGAGCGACGCCATCCGTTCGGGCATCGGCATGGTGCCGGGCGAGCGAAAGCTTGGTCTCGTCATGAATCTTTCGGTGCGCGAGAACATCCTGCTGCCGAGCCTTAACCGCCTGACCTATGGCGGCAGCCTGGATCGTAAGGCTGGCGACCGCGTGGTCGCCGAACTTATGGAATTGCTCGACATCCGGCCACGCGATGCGTCGATGCCGGCCGCGGCGCTGTCCGGCGGCAACCAGCAGAAGGTGATCATCGCCAAATGGCTGGCGCGCGAGGTCGCCATCCTGCTGCTCAACGAACCGACTCAGGGCGTGGATGTGGCGGCAAAGGCTCAGATCCACAGTCTTATCCGCAAGTTCGCCGGGCGCGGTGGCGGAGTGCTGCTATCGTCCAGCGATCTCGCGGAGCTGACGCGCATCTGCGACGGCATATACGCGTTGCACAGGGGAACAATAACCGCACGACTCGATTGCGCGCGAAGCCCGAGCGAACCTGGTTTCGACGAAAAGCGGCTGCACGCTGCCATCGGCGGTTGATGATGGGCAAACGTTTCAATATCGTCGGCCAGATACCGCTGATCACCTTGGCGGCGCTGTGCGTGATCACGGCGCTTCTGACCAGCCGTTTCCTCTCACCGCTCAACCTCACGAACATTCTGGTGCAGTCATCGATCATGGCGGTGATCGCCATCGGCATGACGTTCGTGATCATCGGTGGCGGCTTTGATCTCTCGGTCGGCTCGACCGTGGCCTTGGCTGGCTGCGTCGCGGCGATGACGATGGTGGAGTTCGGGATCGCAGGCGGCGTGCTCGCCGGGATCGCGGCCGGGGTTGCGGTAGGCCTGGCCAACGGCCTGATCATCGCCAGGCTCGGCGTCAATCCATTCATCACCACGCTGGGCACAATGGTCCTGGTGCGCGGCCTCGTCTATCTCATCACCGGAGGGGCGCCGGTCGGCGACGATGGCATGCCGTCGTCCTTCATCGCCTTCGGCTCCGAACGCCTGTTCGGCATCCACTATCTCGTCTGGGTGCCCGTGGTGCTTCTCGCGGTGCTATCCTTTGTCATGCACATGACGCCCTATGGGCGCCGTATCTACGCCACCGGGGGCAACCGCGAGGCCGCCTACCTGTCCGGCATTCCGGTCGAGCGCATTATCGCTTCGACCTATGTGTGGTGCGGCGGGCTCGCCGGCGTTGCCGGCGTCATGCTCGCCGCGCGGCTGCAGTCCGGCCAACCGACCGCCGGCGAGTTCTACGAACTGACTGCCATCGCCGCGGTGGTGCTGGGCGGCGCCTCGCTGCACGGCGGTGAAGGCACGCTCTACAAGAGCATCATCGGCGTTTTCATCATGATTGTGCTGGGCAACAGCCTCAATCTACTCAACGTCGATTCCTACTGGCAGCGGGTCGCTATCGGCGCTGTCATCATTGCCGCCGCAGCGGCTGATCGTCTACGATCGCGGACATGAACACGGGAGATTTGCCATGCTGAAGCTTCGCCATGGGCTCTTGGCCGCAGTTCTGCTGCTGCCGGCCGCGCTGCTACCGTCATCTGCCTCGGCACAGCAAAAAATTACGATCGGCGTCTCGCTCGCGCAGGACGACAATCCGTTCTACATCGCCATGCTGCGCGGGATTCGAGCCCGGGCGCAGGAACTCGGCTGGGATGTCGCAACCGTTTCCGCCAACGAGGACAAGGTCAAGCAGATCAACGGCGTACAGGACCTGGTGGCGCGTGGCGTCAAGGGCATCCTGATTTCACCGATCGACGCTGTGGGCGTGAACGGTGCTTATGACGCCGCCAAAGCCGGCAACGTTCCGATCGTATCGGTGGCACGCGGCTCAACCTCGCCGAACCAGACTTTGCACGTGGCGATGGACGAAAAGCAGATCGGCCGAGATATCGCCGAATGGACGGCAAAAGCCATCGGCGGCGAGGGCAAGGTTGCGCTGTTACTCGGGCCAAGCGGTGCGCCCACCTTCCGCAATCTCGGCGACGGCTACGCCGAGGTGATGGCGAAGCATCCGAAAATTCAAATTGTGTCGAAGAGCGATGGCCCCCTCACTCGCGAACGTGGCGTCAAGCAGACCGAGGACGCGCTGGTCGCCAATCCGGACCTCAAAGCGATCTACACCGCCAACGACGACGTCGCGCTCGGCGCAATGCAGGCAGTGCTGGCCGCGAACAAGACGACGCTCGTCACTGGCATGAATGGCGTGCCACCGGCGCTGCGGGCAGTGAAGGACGGCAAGATGGCCATGACCATCGAGCTCAACCCTGTGCTGTGGGGAAGGCTTGGCGTCGACGTGCTGGCGCAATATCTCAAGGGCGACAAGGTCGAGCCGCGCGTGTTCATCAAGCACGTCATCATCGACAAGACCAACATCGACGAGAAGCTGCCGAAAACCTGAGGGAAGCCGCAATGGTCGACGCGGTAGCGGCGAAGCAAAGCTCCGACTTCGTCGCGCAATTGGAAGCGGCGAATCTGCATCCGCTATGGGACCGATTTCGGACGCTGACGCCGGTTAAGCCCAAGGCGAAGGACCCGCCGCTGATCTGGCGCTGGAAGGACGTCGAGCCGTTCACCGCACGAGCGGCGTCCGAGGTGGCGATTGACGACGTCGAACGGCGCGCTTTGATCCTGGTGAATCCGGCGTTCGGCGGCGAGACGGTGACGACCTCCAACCTGATCGCGGCTTTCACCGTGCTCGATCCCGGCGACCGAGCGCGGCCGCACCGGCATACTTTCGCGGCGATCCGCTTTGCAACGCGCGCCGAAGGCGCAGCCACCATCGTCAATGGACGCCGCTGCGACATGCATGACGGCGATCTGATCCTGACGCCGCCGATGTGCTGGCACGGCCATATCAACGAAAGCGATCACCGCATCATTTGGTTCGACGCAGCCAACATTCCGCTCATTCGCCAGTTCGACGCCAATTTTTTCGAGCCCGGCGACTCCACGGCCAATCAGTTCTGGCAGGTTGACGAGGGTGATGAAAAACTCTGGTCCGAATCCGGAATGGTTGGCGCAGACGTCACGCATTCGCCGGCACATTCGCCGAAATATCACTATTCGGGCGCAGCAACGCGGCGGCTGCTTTCATCCCTTCCGGCCGGGGCGGACGGCGCGCACACGCTGCGCTACACCAATCCCGCTACCGGCGGGGCCGTGATGCCCGCGCTCGACTGCTATGCGGTACGGCTGCCAGAGGACCAGCCCACCCGACCGAAGCGCACCACTTGCAATATGATCTGTCTCGTGGTGTCAGGCTCGGGCCGCTCAGTCGTCGGCGAGCACACGTTCGACTGGTCGCAGCATGATGTGTTCTCGATCCCGCATTGGAGCTTCGCCAGCCACACGGCAAAGGATAGCGACGCCCACCTGTTTATCGTCTCGGACAAATCAGCATTCGAACGGCTCGACCTGCTGCGCGAGGAACTGCAATAGACCCGCGCGCAACAATCTTAGGTGAAAGCATCGGCGCGTCGGTCCGGCGTGTCGAAGATCCGAAGTTTCTTCGCGGACAGGGTTGCTTTGTCGCCGACATCACATTGCCGGGCGAATTGCATTGCGTGCTGGTGCGCTCGCCGCACGCCCACGCCCTTGTCCGTAATATCGATGGCACGAAGGCAGCAGCCCTCCCCGGCATCGTTGCCGTGTTCACCGGCGCGGATATGGCCGCCGACGAGGTCGGCCCGATGGCTCCGCTGTGGGCCATCGCAACATCCGATGGCAGGCCGATGGCCGAACCGCCGCGCTGGGCGCTGGCGCGCGGCACGGTCCGGCACGTCGGCGAAGCGGTCGCAGCGATCATTGCAGAGACGCATGCACAAGCGCAGGACGCGGCCGATCAATTGGAGGTGGACTACACGCCCCTCCCCGCGGTCATTGATGGCCATGCGGCGATAGCCAAGGACGCGCCGCAATTGCACGAAGCGGCGCCGGGCAACGTCTGTTTCCACTTCGCGCGGGGCGACCAAGCAGCCGTGCGCAAAGCGTTCGATGGCGCCTCCCACGTGGTGCGTCTCGACCTTGTCAACAACCGATTGATCGGCGCAGCGATCGAGCCACGTGCCGTGGTTGCCGATGGCGGCCTGGAAAAGCTCACGCTCTATAGCTCGACCCAAGTGCCGCATCACATTCGCCGGACCGTTTCCGAACAGCTCGGCCTGCCGCAAACCGCCATTCGCCTGGTAGCGCCTGATGTCGGCGGCGGCTTCGGCTACAAAGGCAAGCACTATCCCGAGGAGACCATCATTGCCTGGGCGGCCTGGCGGCTGAAGCGGCCGGTAAAGTGGGTCGCCACCCGCAGCGAGTGCTTCGTCTCGGATTATCAGGGCCGTGGGCATCAGACCCGCGCGGAGCTCGCAATCGACACGCAGGGGCACTTCCTCGGGCTCCGCGTCGACACCGTGGCCAACATTGGCGCCTATGTCTCGACCTTCGGAGCCGGCATTCCGAGCGCCATCTACAGTGCGTTGCTCGCCGGCGTGTACCGCACACCGGCCATCGCCGTGCAATCGACTGGCGTGTTCACCAACACGGTCCCGACCGACGCGTATCGCGGCGCTGGGCGACCGGAAGCCTGTTACGTCCTGGAGCGCCTTGCTGACGAAGCGGCGCGCCTGCTCGGGATGGATGCCGCCGAGATCAGGCAGCGAAATCTCGTGCCTGTCGCGGCGATGCCTTACAAGACGCCGCTCGGACCGACCTACGACTGTGGAAATTTCCCGAAAGTGCTTTCGCGGCTGCTCGAACTCGCCTGCTACAACAGCTTCGCCGAGCGGCAATCCAGTGCGTTACGAATGGGTAAGCTCCGCGGCATCGGCATCGCCTGCTATGTCGAGTCATCCGGCGTCGCACCATCGCAGATGGCGGCGGCTCTTGGCGCACGCGTCGGCTTCTTCGAGGCGGCGCAGATACGCGTGCAGCAGGATGGCAGCGTCCAGGCGCTGCTGGGCACCCATAACCATGGCCAGGGTCACGCCACCACCTTTGCCCAGATCATCTGTTCGCGGCTTGGCGTACCGATGGCGAGCATCCAGATCATCGAGGGCGATACCGATCAGGTGCCCTACGGCTCGGGTACATTCGGTTCGCGCTCCATGGCGGTCGGAGGCTCCGCGCTCGACCGTGCGGCCATGAAGGTTGTCGATAAAGGAAAGAAGATCGCGGCGCATTTACTCGAGGCATCGGTCGGCGATATTACGTTCGCGGATGGAATGTTCTCCATTACCGGCACCGACCGGCGCGTGACCTTCCGCGAGGTCGCGCTCGTCGCACATCATCCGACCAACTATCCGGCCGACATGGAACTAGGGCTACAGGATAGTGCGGTCTATAACCCCAGCAACTTTGCCTGGAGCAATGGCGCGCACGCCTGCGAGGTCGAGGTCGATCGCGACACTGGTGAAGTTCTCATCGTGGGCTATTGGGCTGTGGATGACATCGGCACCGTCATAAATCCCATGATCGTTGAGGGTCAAATCCAGGGAGGTATCGCGCAGGGGTTGGGCCAGGCCATGTCCGAACGCTGCTTCTATGATTCGGAGAGTGGACAGCTCCTCTCCGGCTCATTCATGGACTACGCCGTGCCACGTGCCGGAGACATGCCGGAAATCGTTTCCGAGTTCGACGAAAGCCAGCCCTGCACCCACAATCCGCTCGGCGCCAAGGGCTGCGGCGAAGCTGGATCGATCGGTGCGCCAACCGCAATCGTAGGAGCTGTACTCGACGCGCTCCGCCCCCTTGGCGTCACAAATATCGAGATGCCGGTGACAGCGGAGCGAGTGTGGCAAGCCATCCGCAAGTCGAGCGGCGGAAGGTGAGAGCCGTGTCGGACTCACGAAGTTTTCACCGGGCCTTCGATCAATGACCGCGCTCCCGCTTGCGGGAACATGCGCGCGGGCACCGGAGGAATCTCGCGAAATCCCGCGCGGGATGGTAAGGAGAGGGATGACAACATCTCCCACCCGTGGCGAAATCGAAGCCGGCCGGCGGCTGTTCACCGCCGACTGGCAGTTCCTGTCGGCGGCAAGCTCGGTGGCCTCGCTGCCCAAGATGCGGGGCGTCGAGATCGCGTTCGTCGGCCGCTCCAATGTCGGCAAGTCGAGCCTGATCAACGCGCTGACCGGGCGCCACGCGCTCGCCCGCACCTCGCATACGCCCGGCCGGACGCAGGAGCTGATCTTCTTCACCGGGCCGTCGAACCTCGTGCTGGTCGACATGCCGGGCTACGGCTACGCGGCGGCATCGAAGACCAAGGTCAAGGCCTGGACCGCGCTGATCCACGCGTTCCTGCAGGGCCGCGCCAATCTGGCGCGGGTCTACCTGCTGGTCGACGCCCGGCATGGCCTGAAGACGACCGACGACGAGGTGCTCGAAACGCTCGACAAGGCGGCGGTCAACTACCAGGTGGTGCTGACCAAGACCGACGAGATCAAGGACGCCGCGCTCGCCGAACTGATCCCGGCGACAACGGCCGCGCTGGCGAAGCATCCCGCCGCCTTTCCGGAGGTGCTCGCCACCTCGGCCCGCGCCGGCACCGGCATCCCGGAGCTGCGCGCCGCGATCGCCCGGCTGCTGGGCGAACGCAGCCGCTGAACGCCCTTCCCCGCCCGCGCGGCGCCCGCTAAAACGCAACGCCAAGAGCCCCGCCGCAGGAACTCGCCATGACGGTTTCCCCGCACGACATCGCCCACGTCCTGTCGGAGGCGCTGCCCCACATGCAGCGCTACGACGAGGAGATCGTCGTGGTGAAGTATGGCGGCCATGCCATGGGCGAGGAGGCGCTGGCCAAGAGCTTCGCCCGCGACATCGTGCTGATGGAGCAGACTGCCATCAACCCGGTGGTGGTGCATGGCGGCGGGCCGCAGATCGGCGAAATGCTCAAACGGCTCGGCATCAAGTCGGAATTCGCCGGCGGGCTGCGCATTACCGACAAGGCTACCATCGAGATCGTCGAGATGGTGCTGGCCGGTTCGATCAACAAGCAGATCGTCGGCTTCATCAACGAGGCCGGCGGCAAGGCGGTCGGCCTGTGCGGCAAGGACGGCAACATGGTCCAGGCGCGCAAGCTCACCCGGCACGTCGCCGATCCCGGTTCCAACATCGAGAATGTGGTCGATCTCGGCTTCGTGGGCGAGCCCGAGAAAGTCGACGTCATGGTGCTCAACCAGATTCTCGGCCGCGAGCTCATCCCGGTGCTGGCGCCGCTCGCGACCTCGAAGGACGGCGTCACCTACAACGTCAATGCCGACACCTTTGCCGGCGCGATCGCGGGCGCGCTCAAGGCCAAGCGCCTGCTGCTGCTCACCGACGTGCCGGGCGTCCTCGACAAGTCGAAGTCGCTGATCAAGGAGCTGTCGATCGAGGGTGCGCGCAAGCTGATCGCCGACGGCACGATCTCGGGCGGCATGATCCCGAAGGTCGAGACCTGCATGTACGCGCTTGAGGCCGGCGTCGAGGGCGTCGTCATCCTCGACGGCAAGGTGCCGCACGCGGTGCTGCTCGAATTGCTCACCGACCACGGCGCCGGCACGCTGATGATGCGCTGAGCAAGATCGCGCGACGCAGGCGGTGCGCTCCCCTCCCCCGCCATAGCGCGCCGAAGACGCGCGTAACCGCGCTTATGGCGCTGGGGAGGGGGAGATATTCCTGGATACGTGTCTGATGCCAAAAGTGCCCCCCACCCCGGCTCGCTTTCGCTCGCCGACCCTCCCCACCGCTTCGCGGGGGGAGGGTTAGCTGCGGCACGACTTGCGTGAACGCCGAGTGAGTGAAACGCCATTCGACTCGACCGAGATCGCGCTAATCGCAGACGTTGACGGCGCCTGGCGGCAACTGCCGGACGCCTGAGCCCTGGGCAAAGAAGGTCGGGCGGTAGCTGCCTTCGTCGCGCGACCAGGCGACACCGGAGACATGCGGCATCTGCGCCATCCGCTCCGACATCGTGCGCGTCACCTTGACGTCTCGGCCGTCGGCCGCGGTGTAGGCGACGTCGCTGCCGAACGTCTTGAGGAAGACCGGGACATTGCAGCGGCGTCCGGTCTCGGCGGCCGTCCGCGCACGGAAATCCAGTTCGCCGCCCTCGTCGAGCTCCGCATTCTCCTGGATCTGATAGAGCGGCGGCGTGACGAGCAGCTGCTCGTCGAGCGCCCGTCGAAACTGAGCGGCGTTGTTTTTCGCCACGTAGCCGACCTTGCGGTCTTTCGAGATTGAGCCCTCCTGCCGGGCCTTCTCGACCGCCGCCAGGTACTCGTTGAAAAGGTCTGCGAGGCCATCGGCCCGCAGCTTGTGCACGTTGTCGAGGTGCACGCCGACGATCGCGCCGGCGGAGGCGATCTTGTCGGCCTTTCGCACCAGGCCGACAAGATCGTCGACCAGGATCTTGCGCACGTCCGGATCTTCGAGATCGAGGCTGCGCTCATTGTCGCCCCAGCGGTCGCCGGTCGGCTCGGAGTCCGGAAAGCGGTCGCAATCGCCGCCGCCGATGTAGCAGTTGCCGCCGACGTGATAGAGGATCAGATTCACACCCCGGCGCAGGCGAGGGATCGGATATTTCGGCTCGACGTCGAGCCAGCCGACCTCGCCGCGCGCGACCGCCTCGTCGAGGCCGCGCAGGAGGGCATCGTCGACGGTCCGGGCCAGGCTGGTCGCCCAGTATTGCTTCTTCATCTCCTGCGCGGCAGCGGGCGGCGCGCAGCACGCACCGGCGAGGAGCGCGCCGCAAACCGCCAGCGCTGCGGATGTTCCGATCCCTGTCTTCACCAAGCCATTGCTATCACGGGTAGACGCCCGATTCCCAGTGCGGCCGCCTTGCCAAGGCCAGGCCACCTCGGTTCGCGGGGGCGGCAAAGGACATATGCCCGAATCGGACATCGGGCGGTGCGGCAGGCTTCCCGATTGCTGCCGCGCGGCGCATCGGCTATGGAGTGCGCATGCGCCCGTAGCTCAGCTGGATAGAGCGCTGCCCTCCGAAGGCAGAGGTCACAAGTTCGAATCTTGTCGGGCGCGCCACCTGGGTCTCATCTGCGAACCAGGTCCATTCGAATCGAACGACCTTTGCACGCGTGTGCCGCCGATCTCAGGCTTTTGCCGCTATCGTTTCCATCTCAACAACCCATTGAGGATTAGCGAGCCGGCTCACGACCACCCACGTCGAAGCAGGAATGTGGCCTGGCTTGAGATACTTTTCTCGATGCGACTTAACAAATTTAAGGCCCTCGGGATCCGTCGAATAGACATTCAGCCTGACAATATTTTCAGGCCCCATCCCCGCATCAGCGAGGATCGCCAATGTGTTCTTCCAAATTTGTTCGTGCTGCGCTTCGAAGCCGACGGGCAAAGTGCCATCCGGATGCACGCCCACCTGACCGGCAGTGTAAAGCCACCGCGCATTCGGGGGGACTTCGACGCTATGACTGTACATCGCCGCAGGCGGCGCGACTGTTTTGGGATTGCTGGCCTTCAACATGCGATGCGTTCCTGTTCCGCTTTGGGGCTGATCTGCACTCTATAGGCCAGGGTTCCAAAACGGGAGCGACCGATTACCGATTTCCTGGTTAGGGCGGGAACTTGATGCCGGTCGCCACCATCGTCCGCTGGAATTAGAAAGAGCCCCGCTTTTGGCAGGGCTCTTTAGCGCCGCGCGGCGCAATCGGACTGCCGTGTACGCACCATGGGCGACGTGGCGGCCATCCAATTTGAGTGTCGCAGACCAAGCTGAAGCAATCCTTAAGCAGGGCTTGGCACCAACTCGCTTAAATCCCCTCAGTTCCTCGGCAAACCACTGCGGCCGTTCATCCGGGCTAGCCCGGCCAAGCCACCGATACTCATCCCGTACGGCAGGACGTGTCACACGAGGGCTTGCGGACGCGGATCAATCGGAACCCGGTTGGCAAAATCGTGCTGCGCCTCAAACAGCGCGGCAGCCACCAAGGCGCCAGCGTCATTGCGAGGGGCGGCAATCAGTTGCAACCCCACCGGAAGTCCCGCACGCGTGAAGCCGCACGGCACGGAGATCGCCGGACACGTCGTCACAGTGATGATTGAGGTCAACATCAGGTAGGCGAAGAAATCGTCGAAGCGCGTGCCTGCGACTTCCATCAAATGGCGCTGGCGGACATCGTAAGGCGGCGCGATGACCGTCGGCGTCGCCAGAATGTCGTACCGGGTGAAGAATTCGACCATGCGATGAAATACTGCGCCGCGCGTATTCTCCGCGGCCGCGATATCCGAGGCCGATTGCCTTAACCCCTTTTCGGTATAGTGAATGATCTCGGGGCTGAGCTTAGCCCGATGGTTCGTGAGCAGGTTGCCAGCGCCACCGACGCGCTGCATGTTGCGCAGGACGTAGAAAGCCGCGTTGACATCGTGCAGATCGGGACAGGCTTCGTCCACGGTCCCGCCGATACGCTCGAACGTCCGTACGGCACGGCTGCAGATCTCCCGCACTTCGGGATCGAGCGGCGCGACGCCCAGGTCGGAACTCCAGGCGACCTTGAGAGACCGCCGCTGCGCCGCTAGTGCTTCGGCGACAACATCGCGATAACTTTTCACGGGTGCCTGAAGCGAGATCGGATCTTCCGGATGCTCACCGGTCATGGCGTCCAGCATCAATGCTGCGTCGGCAACGTTGCGGGCAATCGGGCCGTCGACATTGAACGTACTGAAGCACAGGTTGCGCGGGCCGTGCGCCACCCGCCCTGGGCTTGGGCGCAACCCGACGACCGAGCAGAAGGCGGCCGGGTAGCGGATCGACCCCGCCATGTCGGAGCCGGTCGCAAGCCAGGTCTCGCCGGTTGCGACCGCGGCAGCCGATCCACCGGACGATCCGCCGGTCGTCATCCGCATGTCCCAGGGATTAAGCGTGGCGCCGAACACGTCATTGACGGTGTTGCCGCCGGCTCCAAACTCCGGCGTGTTCGACTTGCCGATGACGATCGCGCCGTTCGCTTCCAGCCGCTCGATGACGATGTCGGATCGCGCCGCCACGCGATCGGCATGAACCCGTGAGCCGTCGGTCCAGCGAACGCCCGCAACGGCGGTGAGGTCCTTCACAACAATCGGCAGGCCGTGCAGGCTGACTGGGTTGCGCGTAGCCGCGTCCCTATCAGCCATGATCCGGCGGGCATGCTCGCGCGCGCGGTCGAAGCAGCGGATGGGAATCGCATTGATCGCAGGATCGATCTTGGCGATCCGTGCCTCCGCCTGATCGATCAGTTCGAGAGGCGTCACGTCGCGCCGGCGCAGCATCGCCGTAACTTCGCTTGCAGTGAGCGTCCATAAGTCAGTCATCGCGATCCTGCGAACTCCAAAGCGCCAAAGGCTGCTGCATCCTTGAGCAAGCGGCACAAGTGTTCAAGTTGACATCAATTTTGCAATCCTCCAATGTTTTAAGCAGATCCCTGAGGAAATTCGGTATGATGACGAGTTCTTCGAGAATGTTGCGTGGCGCAGGCTTCGGCGCAGCGGCTCTGGTTCTGTCCGCTGGCATGCTGCTGGCGCCGCGGACCGCAGATTCCGCGCCGCAGGTCATCCGATATTCCACCGGAGGTGGCATCGGCCCGAATGAAATTGAAACAGTCGTATTCCTCGACTGGATGAAACAGAACGTGCTCAAACGGCACGGCAAAGATTACACCCTGCAGATGTCGTTCGCGCGCGGTACACCGGAGGCGGCTTCGCTGCTGGCGGCGGGCCAGATCGACATCGCGACGCTGTCCTATCCGATCTTCGCCACATCCATCCTCAAGGACGCGGTGCCCGGCGGCATCACGGCGATTGCCGACATCTATCAGGCGGCCCGCCCCGGCTTCCATTCCAATTCCTATTGGTGCCGCGAGGATAGCGGCATCCAGAAGATTGCCGATCTCAAGGGCAAGACGATTGCGGTCAACGCCTTCGGCGCGTCGACCGACCTCGTCCTGCGCGTCGCGCTGAAGAAAAATGGCCTTGATCCGAAACGCGATATCCGCGTCGTCGAGGTGGGCTTTCCGGCAATGGCTGCGGCGATCCGCGAGAAGCGGATCGACTGCGGAATTCTCGTCCTGCCGTTCTCGGCGGTCGAAGTGCCGAAGGGCGGATTGCGGGCGATCTTCAACGAGACGGCGGCGTTCGGTCCGTACTCGGTGATCTTTCAAACGGTGTCGAACAACTTCCTGAAGGCCAACCCCGCCGCCGTGAAGGCCTATCTCGCCGACTATGTCGAAGGCATGCACTGGCTCTACCAACCGGAAAATCGTGCAGAAGGCGATCGAACTGACGGCAGAACTGACCAAGTCGCCGCGCGCGGCGCTGGAAAGCTACTTCCTGACGTCGAACGACTATTATCGCGATCGCAACGGTTGCATCTCGGCAACGCTTCTGCAGCAGACGGTCGATGCGCTGGTCGAGAACGACCTGCTGCCGACGCAGGGTCGACATGTCAAAGCATGTCGATACTTCCTACCTGCCATTTCCTTGCAACATGATGGAGCGCCGCGAAGATCGCGGTCGAAGGCGTCTCAAAGCAGTTCGATCAGGCGGCAACCCGGTTCAGGCGCTGGCGACCCTCGATCTCACGATCGGTGAAGGAGAGTTCGTCTCGATCGTCGGCCCGAGCGGCTGCGGCAAGAGCACTCTGCTCTACATGCTTGGCGGTTTCATTCCGGCAGACGCCGGCCGCCTGCTGGTCGACGGTCGCGCGATCACCGGACCGGGCGTCGACCGCGGCGTCGTGTTCCAGGAATATGCGCTGTTTCCGTGGCTGACGGTGTTCGACAACATCGCCTACGGCCTGCGCGAGAAGCGGATGCCGGCAGCGGAGGTCCGCGCCACGGCCGAGCGCTACATCTCGCTGATCGGTCTCGGCGGCTTCGAGCGGCGGTTTCCGCGCGAACTGTCGGGCGGCATGAAGCAGCGCGTCGCGCTGGCGCGTACCTTTGCCTACGAGCCCGGCATACTGCTGCTCGATGAGCCGTTCGGCGCGCTCGACGCGCAGACGCGCGAGATCATGCAGGACGAGCTGCTGCGGCTGTGGCGGACGAGCCGCAAGACCGTCATCATGGTCACGCACGACGTCAGTGAGGCCGTGTACCTCTCCAACCGCGTCTGCGTGATGTCGCAGCGGCCGGGCCGCATCGTTCAGGAATTCGACATCGACCTCGATCATAGCCACAGCCGCGAAGAGGTCGTGCTGTCGGAGGCCTATACGGCGATCCGCAATGCGGTCTGGCTTGCGGTACGTCAGCAGGTGACGCTAACCCCCGCGTCCGGATCATGAGCGCCATTCCCGCAAGACTGGCCTTGCAGGTTTCGCGCATCATTCCATTCGCGCTGTTTCTCGCGGCTTGGCAGGGCCTGGCGAAATCCGGCTTGGTCGACCCGACCTTCCTGCCGTCGGTCGGGGCGATCAGCCACGCGCTGGTCGACTTGATGGCAGGCACGTCGTTCTACGTCGATCTTGCCGTCACCTTCGGCCGCAGCCTCGGCGGCCTCGCGCTCGGTGCGATCATCGGCATCCCGATTGGCGCCGGCATGGCGGTATCGCGCGGGATCAACGGATTTTTTGGCCCGCTGGTCAAGGCGACCTACTCGTTGCCGAAGACCGCGCTGATCCCGCTGCTGATCCTGTGGCTCGGCATCGGCAGCGCGACCAACATCGTCGCAGTGATGTTTTCGACCTTGCTGCCGTTCGTGGTCTACACCTACCACGGCATCATCGGCGTGCCGCAGATGCTGGTCTGGAGCGCGCAGGCGATGGGCGTGCCCAAACGCCGGATGTTATGGAAGGTGTTGCTGCCGGCCGCGCAGCACGCCATCCTCACCGGATTGCGGATTGCCCTCGGCTTTTCGTTCGTGATCGCGATCGCCGCCGAAATGATTGCCGCGCAGACCGGCATCGGCAAGCTGATGTTCATCTACGGCGAGAGCGGCGCGTACGACTACATGTTCGCGGCCGTGACCGCGATCATGGTCCTCGCGTACCTGGCAGACCGTTTGGCTGTCGCGATGTCGAACCACATGCTGCGCTGGGACGACATCGAGAACCGGCTCGGTTGACGCATGCGGCCGGTCCCGGACATCGCACGATCCGTCGGCCACGCGGTGCTGGCCGCCTATCCGCTCATTCTCGTCGCGGTCGTGTGGGAAGTGGTGGCACGGCTCGGCTGGGTCCGGCCGGTGTTTCTGCCGCCGCTCTCGACGGTGTTCGCGCAGTTCGTGCCGCTCGCAAAAAGCGGCGATCTGATTCCGCCGCTGATGATTAGCCTCTACCGCACCGCCGTCGGCCTTGCGATCGCAATCACTGCCGGCATTCTGATCGGTTTCCTGATGGCGCGGCTCCGTCTCGTGCGCTGGCTCCTCGATCCGCTGATCGCCTTCAGCTTCCCGGCGCCCAAGGTTGCGTTCCTGCCGGTGTTCATCCTGTGGTTCGGGATCGACCATCTGTCGAAGATCGCGCTGGTCGCCTTCACCTGCGTGTTCCCGTTCATCGTCGCCGCCTATGCGGGCGCGACCACTGTGCCGACGAACCAGCTCTGGGCCGCCCGGGCGATGGGGACGGGCCAACTCGGGCTGCTGTGGCGTGTCATCCTGCCGGCGTCGTTGCCGTCGCTGATGAGCGGAGTTCGGGTCGGGGTGCCGTACGCGCTGGTCAGCACATTCAGCGCCGAGATGATCGCCGGCGGCGGCGGGCTCGGCGGCGAGATGGTGCTAGCGCAGCGCTACTTCGAAACGCCGACGGTGTTCGTCTATCTCCTGATCATGCTCGCGGTCGGTTACCTGATCGACATCGGCGTGCTCCGGCTGCGCGCGCACATCCTGCGCTGGCATCAGGAATAGCACCGGGACGGATCACACGCTGCCGAGCGCTCACGTGCTGCAGGGCTTCGGCAGATACTGCATCTTGACGTACTTCGCCGCGTCGACCGGCCGGTCGATCAGCTTGTACTCGACCATCGCGTCGATCGGCTTCTGCACGGCGGAGACCGGCACACAGCCGTTGCGATCGCGGTAGTAGTCCCGCGGCGTGATGAAGTAGGTGTCGAGCACCGCCTTCGGCATCTTGGTCAGGCCGGCGGCCAGTTCGAGCGCCTTGTCGCGGTTCGCCGGGTCGTAATACCACGCGAGCCCCTGAACGAAGTCTTCCAGGAAGGCGCGCAGCGCCGCAGGCTGCTCGCGGATGAACTTGTCGGTCGCGACCTGAAACACCACTGACGAGGGCCCAAGGGTGTCGCCACCGCTGAACAGCCCACGCAGGTCGCCCTTGGCGGCTTCTGCCGGGAGGAACGGGATCACCAACACGCCACAATCGACCCGGCCCTCGCGGATCGCGGCCGCGATACTCGGGAACGTCACCTCGACGATCTGCAGATCGCGGCGCGGATCGAGATTGGCCTTCTTCAGCGCCACCCGCAGCACGAGGTCGACCGCCGAGCCGTAGGCGTTGATCGCGACCTTCTTGCCCTTGAGGTCGGCGATGCTCTTGATCGGCGAATCCTTCATCACGAAGAACGTATTCGAGGCGAAGCCCGGATGGCCGTCCTGATAGATGTCGGAGATAATGCTGATGCCGCCCGGCACCGCATCCTTGGCAATTGCCGAAGCGAAGGCCGGAGAAGAGAGCGCGGCGAGATCGACCTGGCCAGCGGCGAGCAGTTGCGCGGCCTCCGGCGAGCCGCGGGTAAATGTCATATCGAGCGTGTAGGCCTTGCCGTAATTTTTCAGCACGTTGCTCTTGAGATAATCAAGCCAGATCAGCGTCTCCATCTCGTTCGGCCCAATGCCACCGCCGGTTGCATAGCGAATGTTCACCGGTGCCGCGCGAACCGGCCACGGCGGCGCCATGACGGCGCCCGCTGCCAGCAGTCCGGCGCGGAGAACGGTGCGCCGGGACGGCGCGGTGACGGTGAGTGATGGGAAATTGCTCATGACGATGTTCCTCGAGACCCGACAGTATCGACAGATCGATCATCAGCGAACATGATCTCACGCACTTAGGCGAGTCCTATTTTGGAAGGCAGGCCATGACGACGAAGCGGATCCAGCCGCAGGGTTTGTTCCAGCGCGCACTGAAAGGACACACGCTCTACTCACACGTGGTGGTGACATCGGACTCGCCGCTCGTGTTCGTCGCCGGCCAGCTCGCGCGTGACAAGGAGGGCAAGATCGTCGGCGCTGGCGATATGGTGGCGCAGATCAGGCAGGTCGGCGAGAACCTGCACACGGCGCTTGCGGCGGCGGGCGTCGGCGTCGAGGACCTGGTGAAGACCACGACCTTCGTCACCGACATCGACGAATTCTTCCGCCATCCCGAAGTGCGTGCCGAGATATTCGGACAGCATCTACCAACCAGCACCACGGTCGAGGTCCGCCGCCTGTCTCATCCCGATCTTATGGTGGAGATCGAGGCGATCGCTGTGCTCGGCCGCTGCGAGGAAGACTGATCGACGGAATTCTTCCGCGGTTCCCACGGTCGCCCTCGGCTCAGTGCGACCACGCACAATAAGATGCATTGTTGACAGCGGCCGCGGCTCGGCGCAGCACACTATTCGGGGGCGTTGAATGGAAGTGGATGAACGGTGGTGGAGAGCCTCAAACTCCGACGATCGCTTTTCACCGTTCCGAAGATACCGGCCGGCCGTTGTTGGGTTCGCGGCTGCACTGATCGCTATGATCACGCTGGCGATCTTCTTAGGGGTCGCCGCATTTGACGTCGGTGGCATTTGGATCGCAGTGCTTGCCGCGATCGCAGCCGTATCCCTCATTGGAAGCTGCCTTGCTATGCTTAGCAACCGTCAGGCTAAATCGCGGTACGTTGCTGAATATCGACGCCTCAATAATATCGAGCCTGTTTCCAGCCAAAATCGGGCCAAAGAGCATGATTTGGCGTTCAGCCGACGTTCGACTTGACGATCGCACCTTCGACTCGCGAGGCGCCAACTTGGCGCCCGTGCGCGGAAGATGGCGCGTTCAGGCACCTCAAGAGTGACGCCGAGCTGACGAGGATCTGCAACAAAGCGAATTGGATCGTTGCTATCGTCGCGCTTACGAGTGATTAGCCTGTTGCCCGCTGAGTCCTTGGTTCCTGCTGCTTGAAAAACTTGTCGTTAATTTCCTTGTAGACATGTGCCAGCCAATGCTCGGCGTGGCTAATTTTGCCTTCCAGTTGCTTGACCTGAGCTTGCAATTTCTCTGCTCGATCCTCAGCAGCCTTCAGCTGAAGGGAGAGTTCGTGCGCCATCGATTTCGCGCGATCGCAGTCTTCCTTGGCCCAATCGGCTGCTTGCTGTACCAGCGCGAGAATGGCCGCGCCCGACCGATCTACAGTGTCGGCTTCACCCTGTGATGATTTCGCGAAACTGGCCCGATGCATCTGCGAGTTCGCGCCGCGCTGCAAAGTCATGACACTCATTCCCCATCCGACTGCGGAGTGAGCATAAGAAAGATTGCGGCTGAAAAAGCCGCCAAGACTTCGCCTTCTTGCGATCGCGCAAGGGTGTTGCAAACTAGCCACCCCGAAGAGACGAGCGCGATAACATCGGCAATTGGCCCACAAGTTGGATCGCGAGGAAACCCAATCATCGGCTCGCCAGTGTTGCATTCCGCACACCGTCCAACCAAATCGTCCTCTCGCAAATTCCTGACGTTGCGCCGTCAGAACCTCCTACGCGATAGGAACTGCGTGCGAAGAGACAGGTGGCGGAAGATAGATTGCCGCGTTGCCTTTCGATATCGATGCTTCGATCGTGGAGCGGACAAGATGCGTGTGGCGCCGTAGCGGGCGACTGCTCCCTACCACTGTATGGCTTCTCCGGCAGACAGAAGCACCCATTACCGGTAGACCTTAGCTGCTTAAGCACAATTTAAGCCTAGTTTTAGCAATGCTTGGACCTGACGGGCCGGGATGTGCAGACTACTGCCAGGCAATCCCCTGTTGGCTTGCCCTGTTGACCGTGGGGTTGCTGAGCCCCAGCACCAATACGCGGGGGATGCAGTTGGTATCGGGGGATCCACCAACTGTAGGGAGGGGAGCCCCGGCTCTTGCGCTGGCCGGGGCTTCTTCTTGAGGGGCCGTCATCAATGCACGGGGCAGCTCCGCTTCCCCTGAGATTCCGCATTGCGCCGGGCGAAGCTCGGCTTTCACCTTGCCAAGAATTAATCTCGTCGCAAGCCATCAGTAACCCGGCAACTCCAATTATAGCTTTGCTCTCGTGAGTGCTCGCAAGCGCATTCCCGGCAGGTGTGTGCGAGCTGCCTCGCATGTCGGAGGGAACGTGTCGTGTCGAAAATAGACAATCGCTGCGCTCACTGCGGCGGGAAGTTCGGTCTCGTTTCTCATTCGCATTTCGGCCAGCGCTTCTGTCGCAAGGGATGCAAAGAGAAATTCGTAACGAAAGCCGCCAGAGAACGCATGCATTTTTTGAAATGGTTCACCGGCCTCGCACCGCTGACGAGCCGGTAAACGCGTCTGACTTCACATCATAATTTCGATCCCGGGCAGCGTGGCCGTTGCATACAATGCAATTGTCTCAACGATTAATCCGGGGTCGGAAGCCCGCCCGAAGAGATGTCGCGCCAATCCTCCAGCTTGTGGCTCGCAGCTCGACCAGGCCCGCACTTCCCTCGCATGAAACCGACGGACACGGCGTGTGCCAGACGATCCAGCTCAGATTCGAGAAATGAGTTTGCGACCAGTGCCGCCTTCAACGCGGCGCGGACATCACCCTCACAGACCGCGATAGCCTCATCTGCCGCAACCTCCAGGGAATCGGGCTCCTCCTCCGCCTTCGGCTCTGCCATGGAATAGCGATCGCCCCCGCTCGACGAGAACGTAAAGTGAACAGACGGGCCCGAAGAGTCAAGATCGCAGTGTCGCCGCAAATGGCGAAACGCTGGCCGCAGGTCTGCCGCAAATGACGAAACAAAAATGTCTTTTGACGAAATTCGCGTGAAACAGACTCGGGCTAAGTTGTTTCCACCAGAGCGGTTGTCCCCCCAACCCCCAACCGCTTCTGAGAGTTCTGAAAGCCCCGCCTCCCCCCGGCGGGGTTTTCGCTTTTTGGGGCGTTGGGGCGCGCCTATGTTGGACGGAGATGCGGTCGCGTCACCAAGAACTACCTTGGCTGCAGCTCCACGTGCCGTACAGCCTGAGCGTGCCGGCCGCGATTCCGAACTTCCAGCCAAGCTTTAACATCTGCTCGACCGACCCCGCCGACACGATCGTGCCGAGTGACGGCGCGCGGGAACTGGTCAACATGCGATGGGTCTCGTGCCCTCCTGGTGGCGTCTCTCAAGGAGAGAGGAACTTGAATCTGGCGATTTCCGGCATCCCATTCGCTATCGCGTATTGATTCCAACGCTGGTCACGAGGTCACGCCATTTTTTTAAGTCGCTTTCAATTTTTCGAGCAAGGTCGGCCGGTGGTCCCGGTTCGGCAACCGTGCCCTGCTTCAAGAGCGCTTCGCGGATATCCGGAGAACTTAGGGCCGCGGTAAATTCACGATTTAATTTCGCGACGATGGCGGGCGGCGTCCCGACCGGCGCAGCGATGCCCAGCCACAAGGCCACATCGAATCCCTCAAGGCCCGCCTCCGCTAACGTCGGAATATCCCCCAGCAACGGGAGTCGCTTGGCTCCTGTCGTAGCTAGTGCGCGAAGTTTGCCTTCACGGATCAGCGGAATAGCCGGTGGGATTGTGCTGAACTGCATTTCGACGCGTCCGGCAACCACATCGACCACGGCCTGCGCAGACGAGCGATAAGACACCTGATTGATCTCGATGCCGGCCTGGTGAGCAAACAGGACACCCGCAAGATGTCCCAAGCTGGTCGTGCCGAACGCGGCGTTGTTCAATTGCTTTGGCTTCGATTTGGCCAGTTGTACCAGTTCGGCGACCGTCTTGACGGGCAACCCTGGATATACAGCGAGCACATAAGGCGAGCTTCCGAGCATCGAAATCGGCACGAAATCCTTGACCGGATCGTAAGACAGGTTTGGATTGAAGATACTCGCGATGCCATGAGTGCTGGTCGTAACCATGCCGATGGTGTAGCCGTCAGGTTCTGCGCGGGCCAAAGCCTCGCATGCGACCGTGCCTCCTGCGGCCGGCCGATTGTCGATCACGAATTGCTGCCCCAGACGCTCGGCGAGCCTCTGCGTGACGATGCGGGCCACCGTGTCACCCGCGCTTCCGGGCGCCGCCGTGAGAATCACACGAATCACGCGCTGCGGCCAAACCGCATCGTCCGCGATGGCTTGCGCCGTTAAATTTGTCGCCGCCATCAACAGCGTGATTAGCATTGGGACGATGCGCGTCATTGGCCCTCCCTTGGGCGTTTCGTTGCCGCTTAGATCTTCAGAAGTTTCTTGGCATTCTCATAGTAGACCTTGCGCTCATCCTCCGGTGACAGTTTGAGGTCCTTGATCAGCTGTACGCCCTCGACCTTGAGCGATTTCAGCGGCGGTGCATCGGTTCCAAAGACAAAACGGTCGGCTCCGACCGTTTCAAGAGCGCAGCGCGCGCCGGGCAACCAGTAGCACGTCGATTCCAAATACATCATTTTCAAGTAATGACTGGGTGGATGCTTGATGAGCATCGGTTCGTAGGCGCCCAGGAAAAACGCTTCGTCCTGCAGTCGGTAGGCATAGTCCATCCGCCCGATCATCTCACAAATGCCGCCGCCGAGGTGAGTGCCGACGAGCTTGAGCGTTGGAAACCTCTCGAAAAGGCCGCGCACAATGCAGCGCGCGATCGCGAGCGCACCGTCCATCGGACGGCCGATGCTTGACGCGAGCCGGTAATCCCGCATTCGCTCCTCGCCGAAGCCAACCGACGGCGGATGCACCACCACCGGTACGTCAAGCTCGACGGCGAGTTGAAAGAAGGGCAACGCCTCGTCGTCGTCGGGATACTGCCCTTGCAAGCTCGATGTGATCCAGGCGCCCCTGAGCCCGTCCTCCTTGATGGCGCGTTCGAACTCGCGGTGAAAACGATCGTCGCCATACGGAACAGTCGCTGCAAACCCGTAGATGCAATCATATTTCTCTTGTTGCGCCGCAACAAACCGGTTGTGCCGCTTGACGGTTTCGAGCTGCTGCTCTCGATCCATGTCGCGCATATTGTGCAAGGGATTGCTGATCACAGAGATGTCGACACCTCCGATCTTCTGAGCTTCCAGCACGTTCTCGATAGTGTTGGGAACCGCACGGTCTTGCCCCGCCCGAATTCCCGCATGGAATTTGGTCCCGGTGAAGCTGCCTTGATCCGCTGGTGCAAGCACATGCGTGTGAAAGTCGATGATCATCTTTCCACTCAATCAATTCTGGATTTTTTGACCGACTGCTTCGTCAGGATTGTATACAACAGCATTTGCCGATGCAGCGGCGTCGGCGGCTGAATTTCTCTCGCCGCCGCAGGCCCCATTTGCGAGAATGCTTTGACGGCTGGAGCAGCCACGACGGCCCAGGGACAAATCGGACGCGATATGACCAACTCTGGCCCTGCCAAAAGTCACGCGATGCGCTTCGTCGAGCACAATGCAGCAGCGCTCGCGCGGCTGGGCGACATGATCTTCTATTACGGCGAGCTCGGCATGCAGGAGTTCCGGACCAGTCGAGCTTCTCACTGGGACGCTGGAGCACGGCGGCTTCGAGGTCGTGCGCGAGCTCTCGGGATTTCCAACCGGCTTCATGGCGCGTTTTGGCTCTGGCGACACCGGTGATCGCGCTCCATTGCGAATTCGATGGCAATCCGGGCAACTCGCAGGTCCCGGGAATCGCCGAGCGCAAGTGAGATCGTGCCGGGCGCGCCCGGACATTGCGAGGGTCACAACGTCAACGCCGCCGTCACGATCACGGCGGCGCTGGCGATCAAGTCTGCGATGAAATCGCTGGGACTGTCCGGCACGCTGAAGGTGTTCGGCGCGCCGGCCGAGGAGCAATTGATCAGCCGGCCGTATTTCGTCCGCGACGGGCACTTCGATGACGTCGACATCGCGTTCCATTCGCACATTCTGGATGAATTCAAGACCGAGTTCGGGCTGGCGCAGCTCGGCATGATGTCGGTGCAGTTCACCTTCCTGGGCATGTCGGCGCATTCGGCGATGTCGCCGTGGGAGGGCCGGGACGCGCTCGACGCGGCGGTGCTGATGGATGTCGGCATGGCGCAGTTCCGCGAGCACATGAAGCCCGGCATGTCGGCGCACCGGGTTTCACCGAGGGCGGAACGCAGCCCAACGTCATCCCGGCCCGTACCACCTGCTGGTGGTTCTTCCGCGACCGCAGCCCGGAGGGCGTCCGCGCCCTGTTCGAGCAGGGCGAGCGGGTGGCGCGCGGCGCCGCCATGATGGCGAACTGCGATGTCGAGACGACGATCATGGCCGGCGTCTGGCCGGTGCGCGGCAACGAAACGATCGCGCGCGTCATTCAGAGCAATATCGACGCCGTCGGCATGCCGGGCTGGAATGCGGGCGAGCAGGAGTTCGCGCGGGAGCTCCAGCAAGGGGCCGGGAAGCCGCAGACGGGATTGCGCAACTCGATCACGCCGCTGACCGGGCCGTGCGAGCCGATCATGGCCTCCAACGACTGCGGCGACGTGTCCTGGGTCGTGCCGATGGGCCGCGTCTGGTTTCCCGGCAATATTCCGCATGCTGCGTTTCACCACTGGTCCGCCGGCGCGGCGCTCACGACGTCGATCGCGCACAAGGGTGCGCTCGCCGGAGCGAAGGCGCTGTCCGCCTCGGCGCTCGACTTTCTGACGTCGGTCGATGCGGTTGACGAAGCCTGGAAGAGCTTCGCGGCCGAGATCGCGGGCGTCAGTACAAGTCCCTGCTGCCCGCGACGCAACAGCCGCCCGTGGAGCTCAACCGCGCGCTCATGGAGCGTTACCGGCCGCTCATGGAGCCGCACTACCTGCACGGGTCCCCGGAATTCGCCGAGCTTGAAACGGCATGAAGTTTGTATCCGATTTGTCTTCGAGGCGTTGCAAAGCTCATCCCCGAGAAGGAACAAGTATGTCCACTACCCGACGCATGTTGAATCTAAGCCTGCCGGCGTCCTTGGCCTCTGCGCTCGTCTCCGGATGCGATCTGGGTTGCTCCCTCTCCGCTTGCCGCACAGGACTATCCATCGCGCAGCATCCGGCTGGTCGTTCCCTTCCCGGCGGGCGGCGGCACCGACGCGGTCGCGCGCATCCTCGGGCCGAAGCTTAGCGAGGCGCTCAAGCAGACCGTCATTATCGACAATATCGGCGGGGCTTCGGGCTCGCTCGGGCACGAAGCGGTCGCGCGCGCTGCTGCCGATGGCTACACGCTCCTCATGGCAACTGCCAGCACGATCGCTACCAATCCGCTGATCAGCAAAGTGCCGTGGGATCCGATCAAGAGCTTCACGCCGGTATCGATGCTGGTGGTCGATCCGATGCCGCTCATCCTCAATCCATCGCTGCCGGCCAATAATGTCAAGGAACTCGTGGCGCTCGCCAAGTCCAAGCCGGGCGAACTTACCATGGCGTCGTTTGGAACCGGCTCGGTGCCGCACCTCGCGGGCGAACTGTTCAATATCGTGGCCGAAACAAAGATGCTGCACGTGCCCTACAAGGGCGGAGCCCAGGCGCTTAACGACATAATGGGCGGCCACGTGTCGCTGATGTTCAATTCGGTCGGCGCAGTCGCCGGGCCGGTCGCCTCCGGCAAGGTGAAGCTGATCGCGATCGGTGCCGGCAAACGCAGCATCGGCCTGCCCGACACCCCGACCGTGAAGGAGTCGGGCCTGCCGGAGTTCGAGGCTTCCACCTGGATCGGACTTTATGGTCCCGCCAATCTTCCGAAGCCCATTGTCGACCGGCTGTCCAAGGCAATCATCGCGATCCTCGAGCAACCCGACGTGCAGGAACGTCTGATCAAGATGGGAATGGACGTGAGCAGCGGCACGCCGGAGGAACTCACGCAATCGCTCGAGCGCGATCTCAAACTGTGGGGCAAAACCGTGCGCGAGGCGAACATCCAGGCGAGCGGCGCGAACTAACTCGGGTCGCAATGCGACACGCGTCGTCGGAGAAGGAGCGAGGACGTCAGTCCCGCGCCAGACCGATCAGCGCGCGCGTCAACACATGCTCTGGCTCGGCCAGCCGCTCGATCACCGAAAAGTGGTGGTCGCCGGGGCTGAGCAGAACGCGAGCATCGTGGCCGCGTGACACGCACTTGCGGCAGAAGGATTCCGCCTGCGCGAGGTATCCAGACGTCTCGTCGGCGCCCGCCGCGATCACGAGCCGCACCGCCGGGTCGAGCGGCGGATTGCATGCCGGGCTGGCGTCGCGGACGAGTTCGCCGTCGGTCGAGTCCCATGTCGAGATAACGCTCATGCCGGCTGTGCGGCTCCATGTCGTAGGAGCCGCTGATAAGCAGCGCGCCACGGACCGGCGACCGTGGCAAGCCGTGCCTCGCGAAGTCGTGAGACAGCGCCATGCCGCAAAGTTGGGCACCGGCCGAATGGCCGCAGACAGCCAGGCGGGCGGGATCGCCGCCATGCTGCGCGGCATTGCGGACCGTCCAGGCAATGGCCTCCGCGGCTTCCTCCATCATCCGGCGCAGCGAAACGTCCGGATGCAGATCATAGCCGACCAGGATCGTAAGAATTCCGGCGGCGACAAGCGGCCCGGCGACGAACGAGAAATGCTCCTTGGATTGATAGCGCCAGGCGCCGCCGTGCCAGAACAGAACAATCGGGGCGTCCGTTCGAGAGCCCGGAAAGATGTCGAGCGTCTGCCGTGGACCGGGGCCGTAGCGCACGTTGCGGACCGATCTCAGGCGCTGCCGCGCCGCTTCGCTCCGCTCCCAATAGCGCGCGACGAAATTCTGTCCATCGGGAACGGCCGCCCGCATATCGAAGTTATGCCGGATCTCCGCCGGCGTCATGTCTCTCCAGCTTTTCATTTGGCTAATGGGCGGTCCCGCCAAGCGCCTTCGCGGTCGAGAGGTTGATCAGCTCGAGCTTCTTGCGGACGAGAGCAATGAGCGCTTCTTCGAGGTCCTGGACTCTCGCAGTCGTCAGGTTTTGATCTGAGAACCATTTTGCTCTTTCAGATCTTTTAGCGCAGTAGAATCGAGAGTGAATCCTTTAAGAACGACGATCCGATCCAATCCGTCGAACCCCGCCTTGGCTGTCTCCTTAAGCCAGATTTCTTTTCCGTCCGGGCGAGAGAAGCGGAAGGTCACGTCATAAGATGGATGTTCAGGGCTTAAGCGGTTGATGAGCGATCTCAAGCGCTCGCGGTCCTCCACATGCACTCGTGCAAGAAAATCGATCGAGCCAAAGGTCCGTTTCGGATCGAACCCCAGGACTTGAGCCGCGTTGGTGCTTCGTTGCACGGTGTCGGTGTTCATATCCCAGATAAACGTGGTGGTACCGCTTGCTACTAGCACTTCCTGCAGCTGCGCTGTGATATCCGCGAGTTCGCCTGCTTGTTTCCGCCGCTCGGCGAAAAGCGCCGCAACAACGAGCGCGCATACCGCGACAGCCAAAATGCTCAAACGAGCGGCAAAAACTCGGTCCCCCATATCCCATCCCGGACTGCCAAAATGACCGATGCCCATCGTGGTCGTTAGAACGATTGCGAGAGTAACAATGAATGTTGCTCCAGCTGCAAAGAGTGGGCCGCAGCGCGCAGCGACCCATATTATGACCGGAAAGAAGAGCGCGACCGGCAGGACGGTCGCCCAAGGGCCGGGCGGGAGCGCCATCGCAATTGCGCACATGACAATGAGCGTAACCAGCCCGGCCAGCCCTTCGAAAACTTCGCTACGCTTTAGTGGTTCATGAATTGTCGACGCCAAGCCAATTATCAGCGGCGCTATCGTAACGATCCCAAGCGCATCGGATGCAAACCAATTTCGCCAAGTCACGAGAATCGAAACTCTTGGATCGTAAAAGATCGCAAAGCCAATAGCGCCGCCGATTCCGGACAGCGCCGCCGCGACGGCAGCCGCACCCAGTAGCCCTAAGACGTGGCTCAATCGCTTCAGATTGAACGGCGAGCCAAAGTAGCTTTCGATGAGAGCGGCGGCTAATACGGCCTCTGCCGCATTACACAGCGCGAAGGTGACTGCGCCGAAAAGATTTCGATCGCCCATCAAATTGGCGACGATCGTCGCACTAATTGTCCCGGCCACAACGGCCCAACGAGCACTTGCTCCGATCGCAACGAGTGTACCCGCAGCAACACCCGCAGCCGGCCAAAAGACCGCGACTCCATCGGGCGTCAGCAACGCAAGACTCATCTTTGCGGCTAAGACGTAAAAGCAGAAGACCGCGACTGCGAGCCAAACTGCTCTTGTCATCTTCTGTCGCGAGACAGCCGTGTCGTTTGGTTTAACCGGGCTCACTCAACCACCTCGTCGGCGCGCGCGAGAAAATCGGCGGAAGGTCGACCCCCGATCGCTTTCGCGGCTTTCAAGTTGACGGCAAATTCGTACTTGGTCAGCGCCTGCACCAGCAGGTCGGCGGGTTTCTCGCCGCGGAGGATACGGTCGACATAGCCGGCGGCTCCGCGCCATTGATCGATCTGATCCGGCCCGTACGACAGTAGACCACCGTCGGTCGCAGGTGCTGATTGCACCAGCACGGCCGCCGGGGCGTTCCCGCGATGGGCGTTGCCGTCGCCCCAGCGATCGTCGTAGCGAATACTGCGCATATCGACCCAACCAAGGCCCTGGAGCCCTCTGCGGAATGCATCCATGCGGGTTTGGCCGGCGCGATCCGTTTCCGCATAGGCAGCGAGCAGAACGCCGACGCGACGCATCCGCTCCTGCGCGAGAGCGGACAAAGGCCAAATTGCCGTCGCACTGCAGGCCACCTTGAGAAAAGCACGTCGCCGCATTGCTTCCGCCCGAGCTGTAACCCGCGCCAATAAGAACAGGAAACCCGGACCAGCGGAATGGTCAACGTCTTAATTTGCGCTGCGGAAAGGCGGCGAATGCCGGCTCAGGATTGGGAGCAGCCCAGGCGAACCAAATCCTAGTGTCTGCTTTGCGAACAGAGCAGACTCCAGGCGCCCAAAGTATGCCGGCCTTCGC
The DNA here is from genome assembly GCA_963807865.1 of uncultured Alphaproteobacteria bacterium. Lineage (GTDB taxonomy): Bacteria > Pseudomonadota > Alphaproteobacteria > Rhizobiales > Xanthobacteraceae > VAZQ01. The sequence continues at coordinate 77,958 of CAWEDK010000013.1, forward strand.
ACTAGCGCTCGAACGTTGCTTTAGGCCCCGCCCCCCGGAAGTTGTCCTACCGGGATCGCACCACAGGCCTCAGCTCCGGTGAGGAATATGCCAGCATCGCTCATCCATACCGGTAACAGGCATCAGAAGGCTGATCGCGGCATCTGTTAAGGCCGCTCCCGTATCAGCCGTGTCCCTTGAACGACTTATTTACAATCTCATGCCGCCTTGGATACCCGCTGCGCCGTCGCCATCTCCAGGGCCTGGTCAAGATCGGCGATAATATCATCGATATGCTCGATGCCAACAGAGAGGCGGACGTAGCCAGGCGTCACGCCACTGGCGAGCTGATTGGCTGGACTCAGTTGCGAATGTGTCGTGCTGGCCGGATGGATTGCCAGGGATCGCGCATCGCCGATGTTCGCGACGTGATAAAAGAGCTTCAGCGCGTCGATAAAGCGGGCGCCTGCCTCGCGCCCCTGCTTGAGCTCAAATCCAACGATCCCTCCAAAACCCGTGAGATATGTATTCGCGCGCCGGCGTTGCTCGGCTTCTTCGTGCAAGCCCGCGTAGATGACGCGCGCTATTTCCGGACGGCGTTGAAGATGAAGCGCGACCGCTGTTGCGTTGCGGCAGTGCTCTCTCAATCGAAGCGGCAGCGTCTCCAGCCCCTGAATGAACTGGAAAGCATTGAAGGGACTCATGCACATGCCCATGTCACGCAGCAGCACGACGCGAGCTCGGATGATGTAGGCAATGGGGCCCAGGGGTTTCACCGCCTCGGTCCACACCGCACCGTGGTAGCTGGGATCCGGCGCATTGAGGGTCGGGAAACGCTCCTTGTGCGCCGCCCAATCGAAGTTGCCGCCGTCGACGATCATGCCACCGATCGAGGTGCCGTGCCCGCCGATATACTTGGTCATCGAGTGGACCACGATGGCCGCACCGTGATCAAATGGCCGGCAGATAATGGGTGCGGCCGTGTTGTCCATGATGAGCGGCACGCCGAGCGCCCGGCCGATTGCCGCGACTTCACCGATCGGGAACACGGTGAGCTTGGGATTGGGCAGTGTCTCGGCGTAGAACGCCCGCGTGCGGTCGTCGGTCGCCCGGCGGAACGAATTCGGGATCGGCCGGATCGGCGAAGCGCACGGTAATGCCCATGGAAGACAGCGTATTGGCGAACAAATTCCAGGTGCCGCCGTAGAGGTCGGTGGAACTGACGACGTTGTCGCCGGGCTGGCACAGGTTCTGGATCGCCATCGCCGAGGCCGCCTGGCCGGAACTGACGGCCAAGGCCGCCACGCCGCCTTCCAGCGCCGCCATTTTCTGCTCCAGGGCGTCGCATGTGGGATTCATGATGCGCGAATAAATGTTGCCGAAGTCCTTGAGCGCGAACAGGTTCGCCGCATGTTCGGTGCTGCGGAACTGGTAGGACGTGGTTTGGAAAATAGGCACAGCCACGGCGCCAGTTGCGCCATCGCTACGGGGGCCGGCGTGCAGGACCATGGTCTCGGCGTGGTCGCTCTTAACGGTCATTGCTTTCTCCAACTCTCGGGATATCAGAAACTGTTACGGTCGGATTGGTTCAACCATCGTTCGACGGAACGAATTTCAACGCGGATGGTCGAATCGCTCGATGAATGCACTGTGGGAGACGCGTTCCTCGGACGGTCACTCACCGCCAGGCCGAAACGCTTTGCGTGCGGGATCCAGACAGATGCCGTTGCAGGAGCTTGCCGAAGGTACAAAACCGATGACAAGTGTCCCCGCCCTCGCAGCCTGCTCGAACGTCAGCATCGTGATAGAAACGGCGGACATCGAGATCATTCCGATCAAGAACGTGGCAACGGTGACGAGAATGTACGTGGATAATTTCGAGCAAACGGTCTTCATCATGATCGCGACTCCTCTGGATTGAGTTGCTTGGCGCGGGATCGATCCGGCGCGCGGGCGCCGTCCGGCCTCGATGTGCGTCAGTTTTTGCCTTGGTTGCGCGGCATCTCGTTGCGTGTCGGCTCCGGAACCAGCGACCAGCGAGGCTTCCGGTAGAATGCGTAGTCGGCCGAATACGGCACGCTCAACAACGACCCCGCCACCTCGCACGGCCCCTGGGCCGTGCCACCTTTGGTGTTAAGCCGCTGAAATCGTCGTAACGCCCGCAAGCAGACCGCCATCACGTTGCGGAATCGCATCGAGCTTGAGGAGCGGGATATCCATCGGCGTCGCGGCCGAAGTGCGTGCGACGAGTTTGCCGTGCACCAGACTGCCGTCGCCCAGCTCCCACGACGGCCCGGCAAAGTGGCGCCCGACGGTCTTGCCGTCGGCCATTAGCGTGGCAATCGGTTCACGGAACTCCCATGCAAGCTTCCCGGCCGTGTCGAGCTTGCACTCGTAAACCTGCGCTCCCTGCGCGTGAATGGTGACGATCAGCGTTTCGCCCTTGACGGCGATGGTGTCCGGCGCTTCGGCACTTGCGACGGCTGCCGGCCAGAGCAAGGTCGCAACGACGCAGCCGGATAGGAGAATAGCCTTCCTTGAAATGCTCATTTCACGGGGTTGATCGATCGGAAAATGTTTCCGGTTCGGCAGAACTGCCTCGAGATTTTTGCCTTGCACTGCGAGCGCGGTCTCGTTGACGCAATCTCGCTGATTCGCAGCACAATTCGGCTCCTTGATGCTGGCGGCCGTCACTGTATCAAGCATCGTTTTGTTCCTTCTCTTGACTTCGATGGCGGGAAGACGAGCGGCTTAGTTCGACGTCGCGCGCGGCGATCCGACCGATTGCGCGCTGTCCGTCGGCGGCGATTTTTTCCAGGGCACCAGCATCGCGACCCGTTCCCGGTAGCGGCGGTAATCATCGCCAAAGAGGTCGATCAGATCGCGCTCTTCCAGCATGATGCCGACAAAGATGTAGGTCGTGGTCACCGCTGCGAAGAGAAAGTGACCCGCCGTCATCGTCGGCGTTGCCCAAAATGCGATAATGAAGCCCAGATAAATTGGGTGCCGCACGAACTTGTAGAGCATCGGCGTGCGGAACCGCGGCGGCGCCATCGGGCGGTCCATCAGATTGTTGGCGACCTGATGCACTCCGAACAACTCGAAGTGGTTGATCAGGAAGGTGCTGGTCAAGACAATCAGCCAGCCAGCGAATGAAAGCGCCACCAGCGCCATCGCGATTTGCGGGTTGTCGATCTGCCAAATCACCGCTGTGATTGGACGCCATTGCCAGAACAGCAGGACGAGCGCGAGGCTGGCCAGCAGCACGTATGTGCTTCTCTCGATGGTCGCCGGCACGAACTTCGTCCACCACCGTTTGAACTGCGGACGAGCCATCACGCTGTGCTGGATCGCGAAGATCGACAGCAGCAACAAATCGACGATCAGCGCTTCGGGAAGTGAGGCTGTCGGACCGGTGTCGATCGTCTTTGGCACGACCATGCCGCCGACAAAGCCGACCGCATAAAGGAATGTGCCGAAGAATACGAAATATGCCGCAAGCCCATAGAGAAGAGCAAAGATGCGAGCCATGGATCTCTCCTGTGTCGAAGGCTTCCTCAATGGCGATGCGCGGAGCGCATCGCGTGCCCGCGGTCTGCCGACCGCCGGAACCATGTCCAGCGGCTGCAATTTTCAGGGGCACGGATTTCCGGTGTCGTAACCCGATCCGCAGGGATGGCGGCGAAGACGTTAGACGTCCCGACCCTTTTGCACGCGGTGCCAGATCTCAGACCGCACGACTCCCATATCCTTGAGTATGCGGTCATCCAGCGCCTCCAGCTGGGCAATCATGCGCTGGCGGTGGAGGAATTCAACGAAGCCGGTCGCCACCCGCATCATGGATCGCAAGCCGGTCCAACGAATGGCAGAGCCGGTGAGCTCGCCAAATGACACCGAAGCATTGCTGGGGCGATGGGTGAAAAATTGCGTTGCGATCGACATGGGACTCTCCTGATGCTTGCCGAAGCAATGACGGGTGTCAGATCGGCACCGACATCGTGATCGGTTCGTCCAACTCCGCATCGTGCTTCATCGCGTGCGTGGCTTGATCAAACACATTCGAGCCCGCCGGAAAATCAGGCCGAAGTACTGCCGCCACTTGAGTAGCAGCAAGGGCAGAGGCGCTTATCTGCTTGGAAACATTGCCGGAAATGTCTGATACGCCCTGCGTGCGCCAGAAGCCTTTCGACCCGGTACTTAGGTACTGAGAGCGAGCTCAGGTGACCATTTCGAGCGAGCGCTTCACATCCGCGCTGCGGTTACGCCAATCACTGGGCAAGTCGCCACAGGTTCTCGAACGCATGCGCGCCCCTGAACGACGATGGCGCTGGGCTATTCGACAATCTCGTCGGCTGCGATGAGAAGGGACTGCGGCACGACGAGCTTCATCGCCCGAGCCGTCTTCAGATTGATGCCGAACTCGAACAAGCTGGGCCCTTGGACAGGCAGATCGCCAGCCTTTTCGCCCTTCAGAATGCGGCCGACATAGACAGCTGCCCGCCTGAATTGGTCGGCCGCATTGAAACCATAGGCCATCAGCGCGCCGTCCTGCACATAGAAACGGAATGGATAGATAGCCGGGACCCCCATCTCGTTGGCCATTGAAATGAGGCGCTTCCGATTGACGGTGTTCACGGGACTTGGGGCGACGACCAAACCCGGCAATTCTTGCTTCGATATCTCTTCTAGCGCACGTTCGATTTCCGCAAGGCTGCTGGCGAATGCAGAACGAGCTACCACTCCTTGCGTCGGTGCAATGCTTTCCATGGCCTCCCACAGCGAGTTAAACGCTGTGAACTTCGGATCGAGCATCATGTTGACATGCTTCAGATTGGGCGCGACCTGTTTGAGGAGTTGCAGCCATTTGCCGACAATCTCCGGTTCGAACGTACTGAACCCGGTGACGTTCGCGCCCGGCCGCGACAGATTTGACACGTAGCCAGCCCCGACTGGATTGCTTATGACGACAAATACAACGGGTATGCTGGTGGCAAGGGCGCGCACGGCGTCCATGCCCGGCGTTCCGTTCACGACGATGACGTCTACGTCCCGATTGACGTAGTTCTTGGCGGCGACCTCAGCATTCTGGAAATTGCCTCGGTACCAACTCACCTCGATGGTCACGTTGCGCCCATCTATCCACCCTACCTCTTCGAGCGAGCGACGAAATGCCTCAACCCGGCGCAGACCCTCGGGATCGTTTTCGGCGACGGCTATTAAAAGACCGACGCGCCGCACCCGGCTAGACGACGGTTGTCCCAGGGCGCCGCGTGGGCCGATCACGAGGGCTGAGCCAAGTGAAGAGGCAAGCTGGCGCCGGTTCATAGTGGGCTCCATAATGACACGGTCTCTGAGGAGTTAATGGTATCAGATCGCGAACAGACTTGTAGACCGTTGTTTGGATTTGCCTCGGAGCACGAGAGTCAGCTTTGACCGATTTCGCTCATAGATTGTTATTTCCTGGCGCCAGATTGTTCGTCTGGCGGCTGCTGCATGGGACACTCTTCTGGAAATACGTTGTTCTGTTCGCCGCCGTGATGAGTTCGGCGCTCATCACCAATAGCCTGGTCGACATCTGGTTCACGTATCAGGAACATCGAAGCGCGCTCATTCGTCTGCAGAAGGAACAGGCCGGCGCAGCCGCCGAAAAGATCAGCCAGTTTATCAAGGAAATCGAAGGACACCTCGGGTGGACGACCCATCTGTCCTGGTCAATCCCGTCCATGGAACAGCGTGAACTCGATGGGATCAGGCTGTTGCGACAGGTCCCAGCGATCAATGAGCTTAGCCTGTTGGATGATCAAGGACGGGAGCAGCTACGGATCTCGCGGCAAGCTATGGACCAAATCCACGGCAACGCCGATTTCTCCTCTGACGAAAGGTTTACGGCAGCGATTGCCAACAAGGTCTATTATGGGCCCGTTAAATTCAGGCGCGGTAGCGAACCCTTCATGACACTAGCCGTCGCCGGTGCCCGCCGCGATGCCGGCGTCAGCACGGCCGAGGTGAACCTCACTCACATTTGGGATGTCATCAATCAGATTCACGTCGGCCGTAGCGGCAAGACCTATGTGGTGGATGGACAAGGCCGGCTTATTGCCCATCCCGACATCAGTCTCGTCTTGCGCAACACTGATCTGTCGCGGCTTGCACAGGTCCAGGGGGCGCGGCAGGCACGCAAAATCTCCCGGGGCGCACCAGGCAATGATTGCGCTTGATGTGTACGGCGATCGCGTTTTGACGGCGCACGCCAACGCAACGCCACTCGACTGGCTTGTATTCGTCGAAATTCCGGAGCACGAGGCCAATGAGCCGCTCTATGCAGCTCTCGCCCGTTCAGCCGTCATTTTATTGGCGGGCCTCGTTTTAGCGCTCTTCGCGGCGTTCTTTCTCGCGCGGTTGATGGTGGTCCCCATCCGAACACTGAGTGAAGGCGCCGCTCGCATCGGCGCTGGAACGCTTGATCACCGCATCAAGATCAAGACTGGAGACGAATTGGAGGCGCTCGGCAACCAGTTGAACCTGATGGCGACGCAACTGCAGGGCTCCTACGCGACGCTCGAGCTCAAGGTTGAAGAACGTACACACCAGCTGCAGGCGGCCAATTTGGCCAAATCACGTTTCCTTGCAGCAGCAAGTCACGATCTCCGCCAGCCGTTGCACGCCTTGAACCTGTTTGTCAGCCAGTTGCGCGCGGAGACCGATCAGGCGGAGCGGGAGCAACTCGCGGTGCGGATCGGCATGGCCGTCAAGAACATGAACGAACTGTTCGATGCCCTCCTCGACATCTCCAAGCTTGACGCCGGAGCGCTCAGTGCCAACGTTTCAGCGTTCCCGGTGGATGAGGTGCTAAAGCTCGTTGAGGCGACCTTCGCTCCCGCTGCGCAAGAGAAGGGGCTCAGCCTGCGCGTCGTGCAGAGCACGGCTTGGATCCGCAGCGATGCCATTCTGCTTGAGCGGATCATGCTCAACCTCGTCTCCAACGCTGTGCGCTACACCTCGAAGGGCGGGATCGTGCTTGGCTGCCGGCGGGCCGGCGATCGATTGCGCATCGAGGTCTGCGACACTGGGCTTGGCATTCCCGAGGATCAACAGCGAAATATTTTCAACGAGTTTTACCAGGTTGCGACGCCCGAGCGGAATCGGGGCGACGGGCTGGGACTGGGTCTCGCTATCGTCGAGCGCTTGTGCACTCTTCTGAAGCACCCGATCGGCCTCAACTCTACTCCCGGCAAGGGTTCGCAATTCCATGTCACGGTGCCAATGGTTTCGAAGCCCGAAAGCAATATCGAGCCGCCCAAGGCTGAAACAAGGACGGTCGACCCACTACGTGACAAGGTCATTGTCGTGATCGACGACAATTCCTTGGTGTTGGAGGGGACGGGCGGGTTGCTCAGGAGCTGGGGGTGCCGCGTCCGTACGGCTGGATCGAGCGACGAAGCAATTTTAGGGTTTGATGGAAGCACGCCCGACCTCATCATTTCAGACTTTCGCTTGAAAGGTGAGACTGGCATCGAGGCCATCGCGCGACTACGCAGCGCATTGCAAACTCCCATCCCGGCGTTCCTTATCAGCGGCGATATTCTACCGGAGTTGCTGCACGAAGCACGAGACGAGCGGGTTTCATCTGCTACACAAGCCGGTTTCGCCTATCACCTTGCGCGCGATGATGTCACAACTCTTAAGGGATGGCCCGCGGCCGTCGGGGGCTGCCGGGTCGAAGGAAGCTGAATGCACGGCAAGTTAGCTCACGGACCCCGGCAGCTCCCAGCCAAGAGCCGCTACCGCCAGCACCGCTTCGGTACGATTGCTGACCGCGAGAGCTTTGAGAATCGCCGACACGTGATTTTTCACCGTCGGCTCGGCCAACCCGAGCGCTCGACAAATCAACTTGTTGCTCTTGCCTTGCATCATCAATGCCAACACTTCGACCTGTCTCTCCGTCAGACCGAGTTCCGAGGGCGACGGCCGCCTTTCGGCGGTCGTCGCCGGTGCGGACACAGCAGTCACGACCGGAGCGCGGGTCAAGATTTCAGGGGGAATATAAATGCCACCTGCGAGGATAAGTCTCAGCGCACTGAGAAGCACTTCACGCGAGCCGGTTTTTGGTATGAAGCCGAGCGCCCCGCCGTCGAGCGCCTTGACGACATTGTCACGATCGTTGAAGGCCGAAAGCATGACGACGGATATCGCCGGATAGCTTTCCCGCAATTGCGCCAGCGCCTCGAACCCATCTTGGTCGGGTAGCCTGAGATCGAGGAGGATGAGCGCGAGGTCAGGATGCTGCTGGATTAACGCCAGAGCTTGACGGCACGTCTCAGCCTCCAGAACCACAGCATCATTTTGTAGCTCGGCAATCACGCCGCGCAACGCGTCGCGGATTAGCGCGTGATCATCGACGAGCAGGAACTTCATTCCGCCTTCCTTCGAGCTTTGGCAGCGATGCTGCGGCTAGAAGTCGGCCGGCGTCAAGAACAGCCGCGACGCACTAGCCGCAGCCAGGTGAGCAGGCAGGTTGCAACCATATTGTCCACCGTATCCTGGTGACAGTGAAGGCTGTTTTTCGCAACGGCACTCACCCAGGGATCGATGAGCGGCGAACCGGCTCGGAGCCTGCCTTTCAAAATCATTCATGTACTGACTCGCCGAACCGATGCATTTTCGTCTACCGTTTCCTCAACCTCAGTCAATCCTGAAGAATAGTGAATAGAATGCAACGTGGCCTTGTATTTCCCTTTCCGGTGGCACCGCAGCCCGGAAAGGTTATCGAAGTGGCCCCAGGTATCCTTTGGGCACGCATGCCGCTCCCCTTCCGGCTCAATCATGTGAACGTTTATCTAATCGAGGACGGCGATGGTTGGGCCGTACTGGATACCGGGATTGGCGACAAATCAACACGTGCTGCTTGGGAGGCACTTCTTGCTGGGCCCCTGAGGGGAAAGCGACTGACACGTCTTATTGTGACGCATTTTCATCCCGACCATATCGGTCTCGCCGGCTGGCTTTCACAACAATTCGACCTGCCTCTGCTGACAAGTCAGACGTCCTATCTTGGGTGCCTCAATGTATCGCTCAGCCCCGGCGCGCTTGACGCCAAGCCATATCGCGAGTTTTACCTGCGTCACGGGCTTGATGCGGGAACAACAGGCATCGTAAGCACGCGCGGCCACGAGTATTTGAAGATGGTCACTGGCCTGCCCCTCACTTTCAGGCGGCTCGTTGCGGGGGACATGCTCAAACTTGGGGAGCGGATTTTCACCGTGCACACCGGCGATGGTCACGCGCCCGAACAGGTTATGCTTTATTGCAAAGAGGAAAGACTGTTTCTCGCCGCCGATCAGGTGCTCGCGAAAATATCACCCAATGTCAGTGTGTGGGCAGTCGACCCGGAAGGTGATCCACTCGGTCTCTATCTGCGATCATTGACGGCTCTAAGCACCACCCTTCTCGCGGACGCATTGGTATTGCCAGGGCATCAACTTCCGTTCTACGGGCTGCACACACAAATCGGCGAACTAATCGAACACCACAAACAGCGCTGCGCGGCGATTGCTGATGCTTGCCGCGATACGCCAAGATCGGCTGCAGAACTCGTTCCGGTCGTTTTCCACCTACCTCTCGATCCCCATCAGATGAGTTTCGCGTTTAGTGAGGTCTTGGCGCACATAAATTTCATGTTGCGACAAGGAGATCTGACCTGGAGCGAACCCAGAAATGGTGTCCAGAAAGTGATTACAGCCTAAGGCTATTACCTGTCTCGCGCTGCCAAATCACACTCGTCCCTGCTGACGGAAGATCGTCAATTCGAAATCACCCCGAACAGCCGCAAGTGTTCGCAGTTCGGACGGGCGCGCCAAACTCCCCCGAATTGATGCGCGGATGCATGATCAGTTTGCAAGCGGCCGGTTCAATTCCGTGCGCCAGTTCGCGGAATCGGGCTCGATTGCGGACCGACCGAATACACTTCCCACAGGTTTTCGGCCGCCGTTTGCCTTCACCAATTTATCGAACTCAACCCAAGCGGAAGGGAGGCCTTCGTAGGGACCGCTGTAAACGGTGCGCGCCACCTTTACCCGGGAAGCTGGCCCAGTTTCACGCGTCCGGCAGACTTTGCCGGTGACGAAACCTTGACGCCCAATTCGAAATCGAAGGTGTCCGGGCTCATTCTCAGATGATGCGCGAAGACGGCACCGACGGGCTCCACCCCTTGTGCGGCGAGCGTTGCCATCAACTCGCCGATGGCAGGGCCGAACACCTTCATCATCTCGCTTCGCTGAACGGTGAGATGGATAACCGCGGCCTCTTGGGCGGTAGTCTGGATGATCTGTGGCGCTGCTAGCATGGTCTTAACTCCCAATCCTCTGAACCTGGTTAACTCCCTAGATCACGGCCTCAAGTCGGACGTAGCTCGCTTCCATTCCGTACTCCATGCCGCTCGCAAGTATGGCCGCCCGCGTCTCGACGTTGGGCAAGGTCATCCGCATGGTCATCAGCGTACCTGCTCCGTCTGGCTCGAACGTTGTTTCGACGTGGTTGTCCGGGGTTGGGTCAGGGAGGTGCATGCGCTCCACATGGACAATTCGACTGAATGGGACCAACTCCAGAAATTCGCCAGTCATATAGAACCCGCCGCCCTTGCCATCCGCCCACTCGTAGCGGATCTTCCCGCCCGGCCGCGCGTCGTTGATACAAACGGGCATCGTCCAGCCTTCGGGGCCAAGCATCCATTTTTGGATGAGGTTCGGTTCAATGTGGGCGCGGTAGACTGCCTCAGGCGGCGCCGCAAAACGCCTCGTGACCACGACGTGCGTATCACCTTCAGTTTTGAGCATCAGCTTGGTCATCGTTTCCCCCGTCGCTCATTTGGGTTCATTGCGGCCAGCACTTCGTCCAGCCTGTTGTAGTTTGCGGCGAATGCCTCCCGCAGCATCCCGAGCCATTGATCGATCTCGGTGATGCCCGCCGACGCCAGTCGACATGGACGCTTCGTGCCTTCGACCCGCCGGACGATGAGCCCCGCTCCTTCGAGCACTTTCAGGTGGCGCGAGACTGCGGGCTGCGTCATCTCGAATGGCTCGGCCAGTTCCATCACCGTCGCCTCGCCCAAGGCGAGACGGGCAAGGATCGCCCGACGTGTCGGGTCTGCGAGCGCAGAGAAAGTGGCATCGAGGCGTGACATAGGAGTGCTCACTAGATAACTCTCTTGTTATATAACTTATTCGTTATTGTAAATGGAAATCCAACCGGACCGCCCCTGCGGCACAATCCGCGCGCGGCCATCGTGGCTTTGGTGGGCCTCGTACGCTCGGCGGCCCCTTGCGAGCCGGCGTTCGCAAGATCAGAGAGCGCCAGCGAAAACGCAGTTCTCGCTTTCGTCCAGGCTGGCGCGCCACCTTGCCCTTCCGCGCGCTTTTCAAACAGGAACGAACGCTGCAAGACCCCGGCGAGCCTTATCTCAACGCGATGTCGAGCTGCACAGCGTCGCCGCGATAGATGCCCTCCCCGATGTAGATGGTGCGGCCATCGCGATCGAGCGCAATGCGGCTGACGTAGGCGACCGGACTGTTCAGCGGGATCCGCAAGAAGTTGGCCGTCTCCACATCGGCCATGCCGATGGTCATCCGCTGCCGCGCTTTGCCGATCCGGTCGGCCGCGATCTTGTGGAGGATCGGCAGTGTCGGCTTCCGGCGAAACTGCGCGGGCGAGCCGAGCTTGTAGAGCTCGTAATCCAGATAGAACGTACCGAGCAGATAGGGCGCGCCATCGCGCAAGTGCAGGCGTCGCATCATCTGATACTTGGAGGACGATTGCCCATAGCTGCGAAACTCGACAGGCAAATCGCGCAACGTCCGGGTGAAGAGCGTCTGGATATCAGCGCCTTCGTGGGCCGAAATGAGCGCCGCCCAGTTCACCTCCAGCTCATGCGGCACCACTTGCATCGGAGCCTGCCGTACGAAGGTGCCTTTGGCGCGAAAGCGAGACAACAGTCCCTCGTCCTCCAGCACGCCGAGCGCTTCGCGGATCGTCCCGCGCGCGACCGCGAATTCGCTGGCCAGATCGTCGACGTTGGGGATGCGCAGGCCAACCGGCCACTTCTTGGAAGTGATCCAGTTACGGAACAGAGTCGCGAGCTGCAGGTAGATCGCGACACGGCTGCGACTGAGATCAATGGGTGCTGCGGCGGAGTGCTTCATCGAGAATTCCAGCGTCGACCAGGTTCAAAGAACTAATAGTATGGACTTTATGAACCAAGGCTAGTAACTTTTTCCCACTGAGGTCTTGGCGAACTTTCGCGTCGAGCCCCGGCTCGGCGCGAAGGACCGGGAGTGAAGCATGGCCGTTCAGTTGATCTGCTGCTCGCACAGCCCGCTCATGACGACCGATGTGGAGGAGTCGGAAGCCGACGTGCATGCCTCGTTCTTTCGCGAGCTGGATTCCTGCGCCGCCGCTCTGCGCGCCTTCAAACCCGACCTCGTCGTCGTATTCGGGCCGGATCACTTCAACGGCTTCTTCTACGAATTGATGCCCGCCTTCTGCATCGGCACCGCGGCCGTCGGCACCAAGGACTGGCACCTGGAGAGCGGCCCCCTCCGGGTGCCGCGCGAACTAGCCCTCTCCTGCGTGCGCTTCCTGCAAAGCCGGGACTTCGACCTTGCGCTGTCGCACGACATGAAGGTCGACCACGGCATCACTATTCCGCTGTACAAGCTGACGGGCGCCCTCAACCGCTACGATGTGCTGCCGATTTTCATCAATTGTGCCGCCGATCCGCGCCCCTCGTTCCGGCGCGTCCGCGCATTCGGCGAGGCGATCGGCGAATTCCTCGCCGACAAGAATATGCGCGTCACACTGATCGGCTCTGGCGGTCTGTCGCACGATCCACCGACGCCGCGGCTCGATATGAGCCCACCCGACGTGGCGCAGCGACTGATCAAGCGGCAGACGCCGTCGCAGGAGGAACTCGACGCGCGAGAGAGCCGCGTCATCCGCGCGGCGCGCGACCTTGTGATCGGCAAGGGCCCCTGCCTGCCGCCGAGCGAGCAATGGGACCGCGATTTCCTGTCGACCTTCATGTCCGGCAAGCTCGACACATTCGATCAGATGTCCGACGCCGAGATCGACCGTGTCGCCGGATTTGGCGCGCACGAGGTGCGGACGTGGGTGGCGGCGGCGGCAGCGGCGCGGAAGATCGGCCAGTTCGAGACCGATCTCAAATACTACCATCTGGTGCCCGAATGGATCACCGGCATGGGTATCGTCGTTGGCCAAGCCTGACCCCGTATCGCGTCGAGCAACCGTCCCTCAACGCCGGCGGCCGGAAAGGATTTCACTGTGGCTGAGAGCGCCCCCCGCACCGGGTTCGCACGGTCCGGAGATGCGCGCATTCATTTCCGGGCATTTGGAACGCGCGGCAAGCCGCCGATCTTGATTGTGCACGGCATGTCGTATTTTTCGTACGACTGGATGGGGCCGGCCTCGCAGCTCGCAAGCGACCGCGAGGTCGCGGCGATGGACCAGCGCGGCTTTGGCGAGTCCGACTGGAGTCCGACGCGCACGTACGACCTCCGGCAACAGGCCGCGGACATGATCGCGGTGCTCGACCAGCTCGGCTGGAAACAGGCGATTTTGATGGGCCATTCCGCCGGCGGACGCATCGCGCTTTGCGCCGCATCCTGGTATCCCGCGCGCGCGAAGGCCTATATCAGCGTCGACTTCGCGCCCGATCTCGCGGCGGCAGGCCGCCGCAAGGTCGCAGAGCAGATCGGTCGCCAGCCGGACGTGTTCCAAAGCATCGAAGCGGCGCTGACCTACCACAAGCAGGATCCTCACCTGCCGCCGGACGCGCGGGTTCGCAAGCGCTACGAAACTTTCCTCGAGCCGGTCCCTGGCGGCTATCGACTCAAGCGCGATTTGCACTATCGCGATCAGTTCAAGCACGTCCTGGACACCGGTCAATCGCACCCTGCGGGGGTCGATGCCTGGGCACTGCTCAGAGAGCTGACGATTCCGCTGCTGGTGATCCGCGCATCAGGTTCCGAGCTGTTCGCACCGGAGACCGTCGACAAGGTGCGCGCCACGAATCCGAACGCCGAGGTGGTTCAGTTGGAGGGCGGCCACGATCTCGCCACCGACAATCCCTCTGCACTGGTGAAGACTGTGCGCGGCTTCATCGACAAGGTCGGCTGACGCTTCTAGACGCGTGTCTCGCTGAAGGTGCCTTCGGCAAACATCTCGTCGACGGTGACCACGCGCGTTGCGAGCCCCTGCTCGTAGGAGTACCGCGCCATGGTCTCGAGCGTATGGCGATTGCCGGCGTCGAGACCGTAAGGCCAGAAGTCCGTCCCCATCACCTCGGTGGTGCTTTCGAATTCGGCGGTCACCCAGGGCAGCCCGATCTTCAGCGCGGTGGTTTCGGCAAACTCGGCCTCGGCGAGCGCCTTCGCCCTGGCGAAGGCCTTGAACACGCTGGCCGCGAGCCAGGGATGTGCCTTCAGCACATCGCGCCGGATACCGACCGCGTGCATGATCGGAAAGATCCTGGTCCGGCGGTAATAGTCCTGTTCGACTTGGCGATAATCCGGGAACAAACGCCGCACATGAGGATGTCCGGCGACGAAGCAAGACGGCCGCCGCGCCGACATGACCGCGTCAAGTTCGCCGTCCGCCAGCATGCGAGACAGGGATTTCTCCTGAACCGTGACGAGCGGAAAATCATCTGGCAGGTTCAGTGGAAACTTGTCGCGGCGACCTGGCACTTCGAGCCCGCCTTGCACCCAATGCATATCCCGCGCCGCAAGTCCGAATTCGTCTTGGAGATAACCGCGGAACCACATGACGGCTGACATCTGATATTCCGGGACGCCGATGCGCTTGCCGCGAAGATCCGCCGGGCCCGCAATGCCGCGGTCGGCACGGATGTATACGGCCGAGTGGCGAAAGGTGCGCGAGAGGAATACCGGCACGGCCACATACGGCGTGATGTTCCGCGACAAGGCGATCAGGTAGGGGCTGAAGCCGATTTCCGCGACTTCAAACTCGCCATGAAAGTAGGCACGCTCGAAACACTCCTCGACCGGCATGGTGAGGTAGTTGACGTCGCAGCCCTCTACGGAGACCCGGCCATCCGTGAGGGCGCGCACGCGGTCGTAATCCCATGTTGCGACAGTCAGGGGCAGCCGGCTCATTGCAGATAGCGCCTCACGGCAAACCAGTCGTCCCCGTGGACGACCGGTTGAGAGAATTTACACCAACCGCGCCCCAAGCAGGCGACGCTTCATTCCAGTCCGCGCGGTCTCGCTATTGGTCGATCTTGATGTCGATCTTGCGGATCAGGGCACCCAGCCGCTCGGACTCGGAATCGATCAGCGCCTTGAACTCCGCCGGGCTGTCGGATACCGGCTCGACGTGAATCTTCTGCATCCGCTCGCGATACGCCGGCTGTTCGGTGATCTGCTTCACGTCGGCATTCAGGCGGTTGATGATCTCCTGCGGCGTTCCGGCCGGAGCCAACAAGCCAAACCAGCCCACAAAGGTCAGATCCTTGTAGCCCAGTTCCGCCATGGTCGGCGTGTCAGGCAGCGCGGATGCTCGCGCCGGCCCCGTGGTCACGAGCACCTTCAACTTCTTTGCGGCGACCAGCGATGCGACAGGCGGAAGTCCCGCCACGACGAGGTCGACGCGCCCCGCCATCGCGTCCTGAAACGCCGTCGGGAATGCCCGATACGGCACGTGCGTCAAATTCAGCTTCTCCTCGTTCTTCACGAGTTCACCCAGCAGATGCAGATTGGTTCCCACACCGGGAGACGCAAAGGTGAAGTTGCGGCCCTTGCGCGACGCCTCGACCAGTTCCTTCATTGAATTGATGTCGAGGTCGGGACCTGTGACGATGACGTTCACAATGCGCCCCAGCAACGAGATTGGCGTGAGAGACTTCGTCGGGTCGAATTTTCGACTGGTATAGAGATGGGCGAGAATAGCCTGCGTGTCCTTGGTGCCGAGAAACAGCGTATAGCCGTCCGGCTTAGCCGCAGCCGCATATTCGGTGCCGATCAGTCCCCCGGCGCCGAGCTTGTTCTCGACCACGACCGGCTGGCCCAACCGGCTCGACAGCGCATCGCCGAACTGGCGCGCGATCACGTCAGGCGCGGTTCCGGCGGAATAGGGAACCACGATGGTGATGGTGCGCGACGGCCAGCGCTCCTGAGCGTTCGCAGCCGTCATCAGGCCTAGCAAGAGAGCGAAAATTATTCGGGCCAAGGCGAGCCTCCCATGGCTTTTCTTAAGTTTGGGCGCGCATTTTTTTCATGGCAACTGTCGAAAGTCCATACTTATATGTTTTATGTTGCGATGCGAGGGAAAGCATACAGTGACGCACCTTGACCTTCGTTCCCGCCACCCGCGCTGACGCGCTGCGTCAGGATAGCTTGTGTCAAAAGTCCATATCTCTGTATATTGGCTCAAAGAACAGCTTGTCGTCAGCCGACAAGACCGGGAGGACGTGCAGTGAAGAGCCGACGAACCATTCTCGCGGGCGCCGCCGCGGCGATCGCACTTGCTGCCTCGCCGGGCGCCACGGCGCAGGACTACCCGTCGCGGCCGATCACCATTCTGATCGGCATTTCACCTGGCGGGATCACGGACGTCACCACCCGCATCTACGCCGAGGCCGTATCCAAGTCGCTCGGCCAACGCATCGTCATCGAGAACCGCACCGGCGCCGGCGGCGCGGTCGCGGCGACAGCGGTTCAGAACGCCGCGCCCGATGGCTACACGCTGCTTGCGTTTCTCGGATCGCAGCACTGCGCCGTGCCGGCCCTGCAGAAGGTGGCCTTCGATCCGGTGAAGGGATTCCAGCCAATTACGCTGCTATTCAATCTCGTCACGTTCATCGCCGTGCCGGCCGACAGTCCGGCCAACACGATGAACGAGTTGCTCGCGCTCGGCAAAAGCAAACCGGACGGCCTCACCTTCGGCTCCCCCGGCCTCGGCACACCTTCGCACTTGCTCGCTGCGCGCATCGCCCGCGCGACGAGCACGCCGACGCAATACGTGCACTACCGTGGCGGCTCCCCGATGCTGGCCGACTTGGTGACCGGCCGCGTCGACTTCGCACTGCCGACATTCACGGTAGCGAAGGCCTACCTTGAGGACAGGAAACTCAAAATTCTCGCCATCGACGCCGCGACGCGCTCGCCGGCCATGCCGAATGTGCCCACCCTCACCGAGGTCGGCCTCGGCAAAGAGACCGTTGCGAGCTGGGTCGGTCTCGCCGCACCGGCAGGCACACCTGCCAACATCGTCCAGCGGCTGAACGAAGCGTTCACCCAGGCGGCGAACGACCCCGATCTCAAGCAGCGGCTTGAAGCCAGTGGCACGCCGATCGTCACGAGTTCGCCCGAAGAGATGGAGCGCTTGCTGAAAGCTGAAGTAGAGCGGACGAACGAACTCGTCTCTCAGCTTGGGATGCGGCAGGAACAGCGATAGCCTTCACGGGGATACCACGATCGAGCCTCATCCAACCCTGCACGGAGATTGAATTGCTGAAGCCCGTCCGTCGCATCGTCACCGGTCACAACGCTGACGGCCGTTCCGTTTTCCTGATGGACGGCCCGGCGCCGGATGTATTTCCGGCACTGGCCTCGCCGGCGATGACGATCTCGCTGTTGTGGCGAACCAAGACCTCGCCGGCTTCCTATGAAGGCAGCGAAGACATGGCGCCTGCGGGCTTGCGTATTCCGACCGCCCCGGAGCAGCGCGGCGGGACCGTCTTTCGGATCGCCGATCTGCCGCCCGACAGTGAGCTCGGCGACAATCCCGACATGGGCCGTCATGGCGTCAACGTCAGCGCCGAAGGCCGCAAGCGGCACGTCATGTTCCATCAGACAGATACGGTCGATTACGCGATCGTTCTGGAAGGCGAAATCTGGGCGGTCCTCGACGACGACGAAGTTCTCATGAAGCAGGGCGACGTGCTGATCCAGCGCGGCACCGGCCACGCGTGGTCGAACCGGAGCAACAAGCCCTGCCGGATGGCGTTCATCCTGGTCGATGCCGAGCCGGCCAAGCGTTGAAGCGCCGCCCAGCTCATTAGCACCGGCGTCCGCTGGCCCCCCGCGGACTACGGATTCTTGGCGCCCGAAATTTTCACCAGCTCGCGCCATTTCGCGAACTGCGTCTTGATCATATCGGAGAATTGCTGCCGGCTGAGGTTTCCAGCCTGGTAGGACTGCGGCACGATGAAGGACTCGTTGAACTTCTTCTCGTGCAGCACTTGCCTCACGTCCGCGTTGATCTTGTCCAGGATCGCGGCCGGTGTACCGGCGGGCGCCGCCATTCCGAACCACACGTCAATGGCATAGCCAGGCACGGTCTCGCCGATCGTCGGCAGATTCGGACGTTGCGGCAGGCGCTTTTCGGTGGCGGCCGCGATGACACGCAATTTGCCGTCCTTTTCGTACTGCTCGAACACGCTGATGGTCACAAGGAACATGTCGACGCGGCCGGACAGCAGGTCCGGCATCACTTGATTGGTGCCCCGATAGGGAACGTGGACCATTTTCACGCCGGCCAAATGCTTGAGGTATTCCAGCGCGACATGCGTGTAATTTCCGACGCCCGGTGACGCATAAGTCAGAACGTCGGGATTGGCGCGCGCATAGTCGAGCAATTCGGCGAGCGTCTTGCCCGGCGCCTTGTTGCTCACCGCCAGGGCCGGCGACAGGTGGACGCCGAGGGCGACCGGTTCGAGGTCCTTCAGTGGATCAAACGGCAGCTTGTCGTAGATGTGCGGATTGATGACGAATGGCGACGAGTTCGAGAACAGCAGCGTATAGCCGTCGGGCGCCGATTTCGCCACGAAGTCAGCGCCAAGCGACGCGCCCGCGCCAGCCTTGTTCTCAACCACGACCGGCTGTTTCCACAAATCCGAAAGTTGCTGCGCGAGCGCGCGGCCGACCGCGTCGGTTGCTCCTCCCGCAGTATAGGGGACGACGATTTTGACGGGTCGATCGGGATACTGCTGCGCGTTCGCGGCCAACGGGAACGTCGACAGTCCAACAACGAGAAGAAGTGGAGCCAGTCTGGCAATCATGGCGTTCTTTCCCTGCATCTTGGCGATCGTTTTTTGTCATGCGACCAGAGTCTGGAAACGATCCAGTGCTGGCCTTGTGTTGCCGTGCATCGCTTCCGGCACACGATCATCAGATAGCACGAGCGATGGTGCTTCGCCCAGTTACCGATTGAGCGGCGAACGTGCGAAGTATATTGATGTGATCATAAAAAACTCGGCCGATGTTCTTCGCAAAATACGTGAGCCGAATGAAGCCGGAGGAAATATGCGGTCATTTTGTCGCGCACTCGAGTGCCTCGCGGCGCTCGGCATTCTCGCTTGCGGCGCTATCGCGGCACTGAGCCAGCCCGCCGTCGAGAGCTATCCGACAAAAGTCGTTCGAGTGATCGTGCCGTTTACGCCCGGCGCTTCGACCGACCTGGTGGCTCGCCTGTTCGGGCAGAAGCTCTCCCAGGCCTGGGGGCAGCAGGTCATCGTGGAGAATCGTGGCGGCGCCGGAGGCGGCATCGGCGCGGAGCTGGTGGCAAAGGCCGAGCCTGACGGCTACACGCTGCTGGTGACCAATCAGGGGAGCATCCTCAACGTCCTGCTACGCAAGGATGTGTCCTATGCGGTCGACGATCTCGTCCCGGTCGGCGAATTCGGCTACTCACCGCTCATCATCGTCGCGAACCCGCAGTTTCCGCCAAACAACATGAAAGAGCTGGTGGCCTTCGCCAAAGCCAACCCCAACAAGGTTCTCATCGGCTCCTCCGGCACCAACAGCAACCTGCACATCGCGCTGGAAATCCTGAAGACGGCAACGGGCACCGACGTCGTCCACGTGCCCTATCGCGGCACCGGCCCTTCGCTGAACGACGTGGTCGCCGGCACCATCAATGGCGCCTACACGACGACGGTTTCAGCCGAAGGCCTGATCCAGTCCGGCAAGGTCAAGGTCCTCGGCGTCGCCGGACCCAGGCGTTCCGACGTCATCCCCAATGTGCAGACTTTCGCCGAGCAGGGCATCACGGGCGCCGATGCTAATGTCTGGATCGGCCTTCTCGCTCCGGCGAAGACGCCGCAGCTCATCATCGACAAACTCAACCGTGAGATAAACCAGGCCCTGCAGACACCAGACGTTCGTACCCGCTTCGCCCAATGGGGTCTCGAACTCAAAGGCGGCTCGCCCGAAACCTTCGGCGCGGTCATCAAGGCGGAAGTCGAACGTATCGACCAGCTCGTCAAAGCAAAAACTTTGCAAGTTCAGTAGCAGACGTACGTCACTAACACTGCTGGAAACCCTCATGGAAAAGTCGATGACTCAAGGCAAGCCGCCGTCCCAGCCACGCGACATGAAGCTGATCGTCGAGAAGGACGTGGACATTCCGATGCGCGACGGCGCGATACTGTATGCCGACGTGTTTCGGCCGGATGGAGGCGCCGAGCGCTTTCCTGCCATCATGAACATGGGGCCGTATCAGAAGGACAAGCTGTGGATTCCGCCGGATGACCTGGAGGAGAAAGCCAATCCCTATCTGGCGTGGGAAACCGCCAATCCGCTGTGGTGGTGTCCGCGCGGCTATGCCTGCGTACGCGTGGACTCGCGCGGCTCGGGCAAATCGCCGGGCCGATCGGATCCGAACTCGTACCAGGAGGCGGTGGATTTCTACGATGCCATCGAGTGGATCGCGAAACTGCCCTGGTGCTCCGGCAATATCGGCACGCTGGGCGTCTCCTATCACGCGAACTCGCCAGTGGCGCGTCGCCAACCTGCAGCCGCCGTCGCTGAAGGCGATCATTCCCTGGGAGGGCCGCGCCGATCTCTACCGCGACCAGACCTTCCACGGCGGCATTTTCGCGATGGGGTTCCTTCATACTTGGATCGCCACCAACATGGCGCACCACCTGATGGGCCGGCCGCGCACCTCCAATCCCGACGCGTTCAACAACAACATGCTGTGGGAGTGGGCCAGCCAACAACCTCGATTCGGAGTTCTGGCGCATGCGCAGCGCGCGCTGGGACAAGATCACGGTGCCGATGTACAGCGTCGGCAACTGGACCGGCGTCGGCCTGCATCTGCGCGGCAACATCGAGGGCTTCATGCACGCAGCCTCGAAGCACAAGAAGCTGCGGATCCACAGCGGCACCCATTTTCACCCGTTCCATTCCGAGGAAGGCCGCCTCGACCAGCTCCGCTTCTTCGACCACTGGCTGAAGGGACAGGACACCGGAATCATGGACGAGCCGCCGGTGAAGCTGCATGATCACGGACCGGCGGGGGATCTGAAGGACTACAAATTCCGATTCGAGAACGAGTGGCCTATCGCGCGAACGCAATGGACCAAGATGTACCTCAAGCTGAACGCCGAGCAGCAGAACGCGGATGGCAAGCCCGAGGGAGAGTTGCTGCCTGCGCCAGTGCCGATCGCGAGCAAGACCACCTACCTTGCGAGCCCCCCGACGCATGCCGGCACCGCTCTTCAGCGCCCTCGGTCAACGCAGGGCCGCATCGGACGAACCGGCATCTCCCTGCTGACGGCGCCGCTGACGGAGGACACCGAAGTCACCGGGCCGATGGTGCTCGTGCTGTGGGTTTCCAGCTCGACGGAAGACATGGACATCTTCGCGACAATCCGCAACATCGGACCGGACGGAAAAGACGTCTGGGAGGCCGGCCAGCAGGGCTGGGACGAGGTTCCGGTCGCCAAGGGTTGGCTGCGCGTCTCTCACCGCAAGCTCGATCGCGGAGCGCTCGCTGCCATACCGGCCCTATCACGCGCACGACGAGCGACAGTGGCTTGCAGCCGGGCGAGACCGTCGAATGTCATCTGGAAATCTGGCCGAGTTGCATGGTGTTCAAGAAGGGGCACCGTATCCAGCTCGACATTCAGCCGCGCGACGGCGTCGGCTCCTCGGTCTACCGACACTATCCCGCCGACTACAACATCGGCGCGCAGAACACGATCCACACCGGCGGCAATTGCGAGTCCCATCTGCTGCTGCCGGTCATTCCCGCGCAATGACAGGTAACGCTGGTGCGCTGGCCTTGAAAACAATGTCTGGGTGAAGGAACGATGGAACCTACTCCTTGAGCTTATCCGAGTGCTCTAAAGAGTGCAGGAGCGAGTATGCTTCATGTGCTCGAGCTTGGTCGGGACGATAACGCAATCGTGGTGACCTCCGTTGCTCGGCCAAATTCCGACCAATTCGTCGGTCTCGGCGTCGATGAAAGCAATGCCGCTCGATAGCCGCTGGAAGCCGCTGAATACGCCGACCACATATTTGCCATCGTAGGTGATCGCCAGGGTCTGCATGTCCGGCCCGATACCCTGAATTTCCTTCTTGATCTTCCAGGTCTTGGTGTCGACCACCATGACGCCGCTGGTCGCCGGCGACGGGTGCAGGATCGACAGATAGAGCTTTGAGCTGTCCATCGAAAACACCATGTGGAACGGATTTGGGTATTTGCCGCGCCACAACGGGTCCTCCACATGCGCGAGTTTCTTCCACTTGCGGGGGTCTGGATCGCTGGAATCGAAGATCGAGCAATTGTTCTCGCGCAGATTGTTCATCATGCATAAGAACCGGCCATCGGGAGAGAAGCCCACCTCGTGACCGGGCGAGAAAATCTTGTCGAACTTCACTTCCCAATGATCTTTGTCGATCCTGGTGACCGGGTACTGGTTCGGAGCGTCCTTGTTGAACTGGAGGAACGCCACGGGTTCGAAATTCTTCTCGGCATCGAGAATGAGCTGGCCGCCGCAGAGCCTGATGACGGTCGACGCCCAGCGGCCGCTGGGATGCCAGATGGTGCCGTCGGCGCCGCAAAGGCCGTGGACGTCGTCGCCCGGAATGGTCCCTTCCTCGACGAACAATTCGCCCATCGGCACCATTTCCCACTCGATCTTCTGACCTTTGGTGCCGAAATAGTCGTACTTGCCGGTCGCCGGGTCAGGGTAGATCTTGGAAATCTTGAGGACGCCACCCTTCTGCCAGCCCTCGGCGAGGTTGCGGACATTAGGCACCCAGTCGTACTTGAGCGCCGCGATTACCTGCGACGTTCTCCGGTCGAAGCACGCCGCGATGTCCTTCTGCCCATCGGTGACGAAATAGCGATCGGCATTCTTGGGATCGATGGTGACGTGAACGCCGAGACCAAGGCCGGTCGCCTCAGAGACGTTTTCCATCAGCTCCATCTGGGCGCCATCGAAGCGGACGCGGTAGATATTGAATCCTTCTCCCGGCACCTCGATGTTCGTGGGGATTCCGTAGATCAGTGAATTCTTGCCGCCTTGGGTGCTGTTGATCCACTCGAATCCCTTGGTTGGGTCGGCGCTCGGGAACGCGCACAGGTGATGCGAGATCGGATTGAAGTCGCCGTAGTTCCAATACGAGATCCAGGCCAACGTCCGGCCGGTGTTGAGATTGACCGCGTAGGTTCCTCCGGCGAGCTTGGTCGGCATCAGGAGAACCCAATTGCCGAAACTTCGACCGCGAATTTCGGCCTGCGGATTGACCAGTTCACGCTCGATATGGTGGCGCTGAGCTTCAGCCGAGGTCGCGCCGCTGTGCATGAGGCCATGGGCCGGCACGTCCTGGCCGGTAATCATTTCGTGGCCCAGGACAACCGCCTCGCCGACCGCCGCCGTGCCGGCCGCCCATTTCAACAGGCTCCGCCGGTTGACCCGCGATGGTGGAACTGGTTGCGTGCGCCGGTGGCGCGTCTTGTTGTTGCTGATCGCGAGACTGCTTTTCCTCAAGATATTCCGAAAACTCCGCATGATCCTTCTGCGTGACCTGCGCCGTGCGCTTGAGAAATGCCTGGACCGGAGTGAGCGCCTTGTCCGCTTCAGCAGTCTCCAAAACTAATTTCGGAAGTTCTGCGGTTTCTTTCAGCTTTGTCTTTCGCCCGTCGGACATAGCCCGCTCCTTCGTTTCGCTGCCATTCAGTGGGGTGGCATGGGAATCCATACCGGAGGCCTTCCTGAAAACCGCATCCGCTTCAGAACCACATCGTCGGCCACGTCGAACGGCTTCAGGTAAACGTAGTAATTGTCCTTACGCTCGAACACATCGTCCTTCGGAACGCTGCTCGGACTGATCAGCAGCGTCCCGGAGAAGCGAACGTGCATATAGTTGGGGAGAAGCTGCGTGAAGTTCCGGACCCGCGCATCGAACACATAGCGATAGTTCATCCGATCTTCGATTTTCAGCACGCCATTGGCGGTTGCCTCGGCCGGGTTCATAGAAATTTCCTGCCACATCGTTCCGACCTGGACGTAGGCGCGCAGGTCCGGCGACATCACGTAGATCGGTCCATCGCCGCCGACATTCTGCAGATAGGTTGTCAGTTCGTACCGCCCCTCGCCGAGGTCCGTGACGGACTGCACGTCGCCGCGCAAACTATTGAGCGCGAAGTGCTGCAGTTTGGCGATGCGCGCAGCCCGATCCCGCACCTGCATGTCCTGGTACTTGCCGACGCCGAGGTAAGCGATCAGGACGGCGCCGAAAATGGCCGCTCCCGTCAGCAGGTACGTCGTCACGCCGGACACCAAGCTGCAGCCGAGCAGAATCGGCGCGCGCGGCGCCGCTGCACCCATGACGCTTGGCGGGCTGTAGACCGGGATTGGCTCAAAGTGCCGCGGCCGGCGCTCCGCCTCGACCGCTACCTTAGGCAGGTCGGTCGTCACCAACGCGCCCTGCCGCATCTCGTAGACGCGCTGGGCGTGTTTGGCGAGTTCGAGATTGTGCGTCACGAGTATCAGGCCGAAATTCTCGGTCTGCCGCAACTCTTCGAGAAGGTCGATGATGTCGGCTTCGGAGTCCTCGTCAAGGTCACTGGTCGGTTCGTCGGCCAACAACAGCGGGGGCGAATTGATCAGCGCGCGGGCAACGACAACCCGGCGCTGTTCGCCGCCGGACAGACTGCCCGGGTAGGCGTCCGCGCGGTGCGCCAACCCGACACGAGCGAGAAGTTCGTACGCGCGCGCAAACGTTGCCTGCGCATCCATTGTCCGGCCGAGCAGCGCCGGAACCGCGACGTTGTCGACCGCAGTGAGATTCGACAACAGGCTCGGGAACTGGAAGATAAAACCGATATGCCGACAGCGAAAGTTCGCGAGTTCCACCTCTGAGAGGGCCCAGATATCGCCGCCGTCGAACAGCACCTTGCCCTCGGTCGGCCTGGTGAGGGCGCCGAGCATCGCCAACAGCGTTGATTTGCCGGAGCCAGACCGGCCAACGATCGAGACGAACTCGCCGCGCCGCATTTCCAGGCTCGCGTGCCGTACGGCGTCGTATCCTGGATCGCTGCCATATCGCTTGGTCAGCTCCTGCGCCCAGACCGTCATTACCGGCCTTCCAACTGAAGGAGCTCATAGGGCGCCATTCGACGCACCCGCCATGCGGGAAGCAATGCGCCGACGACGCCGAGAATCGCCGAGAACACGATTGCGACGATTGCGCCGGCTTGAAAGATTCCGAGCGGCGGCCAGGAGAACGGGATGCCGAGGAGGCCGAAGTAAAACCCGAGCGACCGGGCGAACGTCAACAGCACGACCGCGCCGAAGCCGAGACCGGCGAGACCACCCAGGCCGGTGATGATAGCCGCCTCCACAAGAATAATCGTCATGACCTGATTCGGCTTCGCACCCATCGCGCGCAACAGACCGACTTCACGCTGGCGTTCCCGGACGATGGCAGAGAACAGCAGGCAGACCAGGATCAGTAGCGCGGCGACCTGAAACACCGTGAAAACGCCAATCCCGATCAGAAGCGTGCTGAGGGCTTGTCGGGAAGAGGTGAGCACGGAATTGCCGTCGACGACTTTGGCGTCCGGAATCCGAGCCAGCGCGAACTTGATCTGCTCCGGCTTCGCTCCCGGCGCCAACTGCAGCAGGAAGGCCGAAACTCGGTCGAGCGACAGATCGGGCGAACAAACATTGGTATGGTCCATGCCGGCGATCGCCTGAGCATCTTCTGCTTTCGCCTCTCGCTTGACCGCGGCGCCGGACGTACGACAGAACGAGATGACTTCGGCGAGTGCATCGAAACTGAGGAAATAGGATTCGTCGAATGGACCAACGCCGGTTATTCCGAGCCGACCATAGACACTCATCGGCCGGCCGCAGACACTGAGCGTTGCGCCAAGTGTTACAGGGAGACGCCCGCCGGCGATAAGGCCGTCAACCGGCCCAGGTTGCCGTCGCTCGAGCCACGTCAACACCGAGAAATCGTGCAAGGGATCGAACGCAATGAGATTGACGTAGCGTCCATCAACCAGCGACGGAACAATGCGTTGTGGCGCCACCATAGCGACCCCGGGCGTCGCCGCTATTCGTTCTGCAAATTCAGCCGGCAAAGTCTCGTCCGTCGGCTGCACCGTGAGCAAGCTTGAGGTGATGTTCACAAGCGCCGCACGTGGAACGACAATGAGGTCGGCACCCATGCGCGAGAAACTGGTCGCAATCCCCTCTTGCAACGCCCAGCCGGCGACAAAGCTGGCGAAGCCAATGCCGACACAAAGCATCACCGCCAGTCCTAGAAATATCGCCCGTAACCGGCGGCGCCCGACGTTTTGCGCCGCCAATCGGACCAACAACAAATGATCGTGCCAGCTTCGCAGGACGTTCTCCCGATCCTCAGCAACGAGGCACCGCTAAGAGCGGATGATTCCCAGCGGCCCGTGACAGCGGAGGCGAAACTAGTTGAGGCCAGGGCGCTCTCCGAGGAGAGCGTCCCGGGCCTCATCGATCTTCACCTTCAGGTACTGTGTGCCTCCGAACTCCGGGCTGACCCTTTGCTCGAGGCGGCGATGTGCTTCCACGATCTCTTGCGCGCTTGCAGTGGAACTGAGTCCAAGAACTTCCAGTGCTTCATCGAGCGGCATGCGCATACATAAAGCTGGCGGATCCACCGGCCCGCCTATACCCAAACCGATCGGCCTGGGCACAGCGTGGTGCTCAGCTTGCTTCAGATATGCCCTCAACACCGCAATGGACTGCTTCACCAACTCCGAATCAGGTAGATCGCGCCCCTTTGACTGGCCATCCGAGGCGACATCCACGGTGCGTCGCACGCGGCCAATATTTAGCGGAGCAAATTGGACGCGCCAGCGTGATGCGGCCTGAAAGAGTACGGGCAGCATAAAGGCAGCCAGCATCATCGCGAGCGTCCATCGGCCAGTCGCAATGAGCCACACCAGGATCGTCAGCGCGAGAACAACGAAGGCGACCAAGGCCCAACGACCTACATTGATGATCGCACGCGGATCGGCAGTAAGAATCCAGTCGCCCACCTTGATTGCGGACACGAACAAAGAAAGCCCGAATGTTGCGTAGGCTACCGTCGTCAAGTCCATGAGAGACAGCCCTCTCCCATCAAGCAAGATGCTGCGCTCGAGTTGAGCTCTTCGTGGCAGCATTCGACCGTTCAGCGATGCTTTTGAACGAACGACGATCCCTAATTCCACGCGGATCAAACAATATCCGGGACGCGCGAATTCGGCCAGCCGAAACCTGCCGATATCAACTTGTTCCATCGCATGGCGGCGTTGATCGGCAATCTCATCCGTCGGATCGACACAATTCGTTTACATTCTGCAACCACCTGGCTCGGCGGACTTATCCTTGCGATCCGAACGGGGGCACTGCATCAGAATGAGCGAAAATAAGACGCAAGGCTAAGTCATGCGGCTGACATAACAGGAAGTGGCCATTTGCTCGCGAAGAGGGGGATGAAATTGTAGTTTGGCAAATTATGTCACACCGTCTTGCACGTGGGTTGAAAGCCACCGCGCCGCAGACGAGCCGTCACCTTATAACGGTCGTTTCCTCGCCTCATCGGGAACCAGAGCGTTGATGATAGCTGAGCGGCCGGCGCCAACCGTGGAGAGCGCCTGTTTCAGACTGTCCTCGAACTCGTCGGCTGACTTCACGCTGGCGCCAAAGAAGCCGAAAGGAGCGCCGAGTTCATCGAATGCCGGCGCATCGATTTTGACGCCGAAGTCGTAGCCTTGCCGGCTCGCGACTCCGTCTGGATAGAAGAGCTGATGGCCACCCTTCATCGAGGCGTAGCTGCTGTTGTTCAGCACGACAATAAGCAGCGGCAATCCGTATTGCTTCGCGGCGCCGAACGCCTGAACGATCGGATTGTAGAGCATGCTGCCGTCACCAACGAAGAAAACCACCGGCCTGTCGGGTGCGGCAAGCTTGATTCCGAGCGATATGCCGAGTCCCTGACCCAACCCGCCGCCGTTGTGCCGAAAGAATGACTGTGGCCGGTTGAGCGGAAGGTGCTGGCGTAGCGTTATCGCGTGCGTGATCGTTTCCTCCACATAGATCGTCTCCGGCGGCATCGACTTCGTCATGATCTCGCAGATCGCCGGCACATTGAGGAGGTTATCGCGTCGGGCCGCGAGCCGTTGGTTACGGGTCTCGGCGCAGAACCGGTCGTGCGTTTCGCGCCACTTGCGTCTCCGCGCCTCGACGACGCCCTCGTCGACACCAATGCTTGTTATTTCGTCAACCAGCATGGAAAGCGTGGCGGCGATATCGCCCTCGAGATACTCGTCGGCCTGAAGATTCTGGTAGATCAGCCAGTCCTTCATCGGATGCTCGTTCAGCGCGACAATCCGACCGGAAGTGCGCCGGCGCGAGGGCGGATACCATGGCGTTCGACCTCCGACGAGCACGACCAAATCAGCGGCTTCAAGATGCTGAAAGGCACCCACACCGAGCCAGAGAGGGTGCTCGTAGGGAAAATTTGCACAGCTCGCACCCGGGCTCCCGACGACGGGAATCGCCAGCGTCTCGGCAAATCTCACCAGCGCGGCGAACAACTCCGCATCGATCCCGGCATGCTCGGCGACGATGACGGGGTTGCGCGATTGCACGAGCTCTCGCGCCAGCTGGCCGATGCGTTCCGCGGTCGGCACCTTCTTGGGCGCCGCCGGCACCAGGGCCGACGAGCCGTTCTGCGCCCAATCCTGAAGCAGGTACTCCATGGGCACGTCCAAGTGCACCGGCCCTTGCGGCGTCCGCACGGCCATTTCGCCTGCGCGAATAACGCTATGATAGAGCGTCACGGCGCTGGAAACGCGGCCGGCCCATTTGACGAGCGGCGAGACCAGCTGGTTTGAGCCACCGACGCTGACGCCGGCATACCACTGCGGCTCCATGGGCTGGGCCGGATCCTCGCCGAGCGTCACGGATTCTCCGGAGAGAACCACGATCGGAACCTCCGCGCGCATCGCGCCGTAGAGACCCAGTGATCCCTGAAGCGTTCCGGCGGCAGCATGCAGAAGCACCGCCTGCACGCGCCCGGTCATCATCGTGAAGCCGGTTGCGATGTTAACCGCGAGGGTTTCGTGCCAGCACTGGATAAACTTTGGACCTGAGAGTCCGTCTTGTTTCTGCCGGCTCAAAGCCTCCCACATCGGAGACCATTCGGACCCGGGCGATGAGACAATGTACTCGATGTTGAGCTTGCGAAGGGCTTCGAGAACGGCCTCGCCGCCATCTAGACGATTTTTCATGGAATGAAATCAATCGGTACGTGCGGTTGATCGGGCCGCCGCCACTCTCACTGGCGGCTTCATGTTCGTGGCGAGAATCACTTTTCTTGTTCGCCAATTCCGAGTTTCTTGATGACGGGCCGCCAGCGGTCGAGCGAGACCATGGTCAGGTTCTCGAGCTTCTCGGGCGTGGTTGCGGTTGCTTGCTCGTAGGCGAGACGGTCGAGGAAGCCGGTGAATTCCGGAGAGGCTAGGGCTGCAACGATATCCGCGTTGACCTTTTCGACGATCTGAGACGGCGTGCCCGCGGGCATCCATACGGCAATGAACTGCGAACCGCCGCTGACGCCGGGGTACCCGAGTGACTTGAAGGTCGGCACGCCGGGCGCGTGCTTCGATTCGCCGTCCGATTCGATGGCAAGCAGCTTCAACGCCCCCGACTTTAGATGTGGCCGGATGGTCCCAAGCCCGGCACCCGTCATATCCACTTCGCCCGTGACCGCGGCGGCCAGGCCCGGAACATTCCCCTTGTAGGGGACGTGTAGAATCTCGACACCGGCCGCACTTTTGAGTGTCTCCAGCAGAAGGTGCGGGCCGGTGCCAATTCCAAACGACGAATAGGTCAAAGGCTTCGAACGCGCGAGCGCAATCAACTCCTTCAGGTCGGCGGCCGGCACCTTCTTGTTGACGCTTAGTCCTGCCGAAAGCTTGTACACTTCGGTCACCGGGGCAAAGCTCTTGATCGGATCGAAGGGCGCGTCTTTGCTGATCAGAACACCTTCGACCAATGCGGAACTCGGGCCGAACAACATCGTATATCCATCCGGACTCGACTGGGCCACGGCCGCCGATCCAATCATGCTGCCGCCACCGGGACGGCTTTCGACGACAACGGACTGCCCCCAGGTCTTGGAAAGTTTGTCCGCAACGAGCCGCGACGCGACGTCGGTCGGTCCACCCGCGGCGAACGGCACAATCATACGGACTGACCGTGACGGATACGGGTTGCTTTGCGCCGCGCTCGGATTGGACGCCAGCGCAAGCCATCCGGCCAACAGCAGGAGTTGAACCGTCAGGTTGCAACAGCTCCGCCAGTACATCTTGCACGCCCTTCTTGCGATCCTCACCCAGCCGAATTTTTTTGTTGTCCTGAGCAACATGCTCGGATGAATTTTTGAACAGCCACAGCCTCAATCGCTGTCGCGTCCGTGTCAACCGTCAATGACGCATTGACGCTGTCACGCGCCTGACCGTCCGCTTCGACGGCATTATTTAACGGCGGTATGTCAGCCGCCGATCTACTCGACGATCGGCAGACCAGCCGCCTTCATCGCCTCCTTGTTGGCGACGCGGGATTTTTCGATGATCTGCCTGAACTCTTCGGGAGTCGTTCCGAACGGCAGGATTGCAAGTTTGTTCAAGCGATCCACCATGGCTGGGTCTCTGGCGGCTTCGATGGTCAGTTTGGCCAGCACATCGATAATCGCCTGCGGCGTTCCGGTCGGCGCGAAAAAGCCGTTCCAAGATGAGGTATCGAAACCCGGATAGGTTTCGGCCACCGTCGGCACGCTACGCAGTTGCGCCAGACGCTGCGGGGTCGAGACCGCGAGAATCTTGATGTGCTTGCTGTCGGTATGCTGCATCAATTCGGACGCATTGCCGAAGTACATCTCGACCTCGCCCGCCGCGAGACCGGACATCGCCGGAGCGCCGCTCTTGTATGGCACCGCCACCATGTCCAGCCCGGTGCGCGCAATGAACAGCGCTGTATTGAGGTGAACATTGCCGCCGATCCCTGCGGTGGCGTAATTCAGCTTGCCGGGATTAGCCTTCACATAGGTGATAAACTCCTGCAGCGTGTTCGCGGGGATCGAAGCTTTCACGCCGAGCAGGTAGGGTCCGGCGCCGAAGATGCTGATCGGCACAAAATCTTTTTGCGGATCGTAGCTGACCTTCTGCAGCATCGGGATATTGATAATCTGCGTCGAGGCCCCGAACAGTAGCGTGTAGCCGTCGGGCTGCGCACGTGCGACACCGATAGCGCCAACCGATCCGCCGCCGCCCGCTCGATTTTCGATCACAAATGATTGGCCCAGCTTGGTCGCAAGATATTGTCCCGCCAGGCGGGCCATCATGTCGGTATTGCCACCCGCCGAATAGGGAACCACTACGGTTACGGGCCTCGTCGGCCAGTCCGCCGCCCGCGCTTGGCCCAACATCGTCATGAGAGCGGTCGCGCCAGCTCCGAAGCAGGCGGCGCGACGCGTGATTGGCGGGATCACCCCGCTGTGACGGTCCGATCGTGACATGTCATTCCTCTTTTTGTGGTCCGACGTCCCTGGAAGACGCGGAACAGCATGGGACGCAACCGGCAACGAAGTTCCCAGGAAGCCATCAAGGCTGGAGCCGTCCGTCGCGCGCTAGTCGCAGGTTCAGTGCATTTTCCGTGCCGCGCCACTCATGCTGTGGATCCGGTCGCACGGGGGGCTTGGTCGCGTGCCGAGTTCGGATGATACAACGTGCACTTTTAGGTTGCCGTGCCACATCAGCCCCGTGCCTTGGCGGCTGCCGAAGATGTGATCATCGGTGCTGGGTGATGGTGTCGACCAGGGCGAGACGGCCCTTCTTTACCTCGGCGAGGGCGCGTTCGAGCGCCGGCCGGATGTCCTGCGGTTTGTCGATCGACCCCTCGCCATAGCAGCCCATGCTGCGCGCGAGCGCGCCGAAATCCGGCGCGGGCCCGGAGAGGTCCATGCCGATATGCGCCCTCGCCTCATCGGTGCCGCGCAGCTTGGCCATGCGCAACTGATGTGCCCAGTCGTTGTAGTAGGCACGGTTGTTGTGCATCACGACCAGCATCGGAATATGGTACTTGGCGGCGACCCAGAGCGCGCCGGCATCGAACATCAGGTCGCCGTCCGGCTGAATGTCGACCACCACGCGGCCGGTGCCTTTGTGGGCGAGCGCGACGCCAAGCGAAATGCCGATCTGCGTCGCAGTGCCAAGCTCGACTCCGGGCGTGCGGTAGGGCTTGTCGAAATCCCACAGTTTACGCACCTGCTGCTTGAGATTGTTGGCGGTCAGCACCCAGTCCTCATGCTTGATCACCTCCCAGATTTCCATCGCCAGCCGCGAGAACGTGATCGGCGACGCATCCCAGTTCTGGCGCGCCTCCTGCTGCCACTGCGCCCAGACTTCGTCATGGCGCTTGCCGATTGCAGCCTTGCGCGCGGCAATGCGCGTCCCCAAGGCGGCGTCGCCGGCGATGCGCGCCTTGCACAGGCGCGTGAGTTCCGGGATACCGAGCGCGGTATCGCCCATCGCGCGGACCGAGCACGGCTGCAAGCGGCAGTAATCAAACGACCACTTGCTGATATTGATCTCGCCGAACCCGATTTCGACGAAGTCGCAATGCGGCGGCGTCAGGCTCTCGCGCGTGCGCAGCGCGTTGTTCAGTTCGGTAAGCTGCTTCTCCCAGTCACGCACGTCGAGCCCGACGACGAGGTCGGTATTCTTGAGCGAGGCCTTGTCCATGCTGAGACAAAGCGGATGCTTGTTGGGGAAGTTGAGCGCGTTGTTGACGTCCCACACCGCTGCGCCGACGGTCTCCGCCAATTCGACGATGCTCTCGAACCCGCCCGCGCGCCGCCCCGCATACTCGGCGAGCAGCATTGGATGCTCGGCGGCAATAAGCTTGTCGGCGATCGCCGCGAGCGCGCGCGGGTCGGGCGCCATTGGCGACGGCGTTGCGGCAGCACCCGCTGGCGGCAGCGCCACCGCGCTCGTCAATGGCGCCTCCTGCAAGGCCGCGTCGTAGCACATATAGACCGGACCTTGCGGCTCCGTGGTCATGATTGAATAGGCGCGCGCGAAGCTCTCCGGCACGCCCTCGATCGAGGTCGGCTGATAGTCCCACTTGACGTAATCGCGCACCGCATTGCCCTGCACGAGCGCCGAATGCGTCCAGTCGATGTGCGGCCGGCGCTTGGCTTCATCCATCGGACCGGTCGCGCCGATGATGAACACCGGCACCCGGTCGATATAGGCGTAGTAGATCGCCATACAGGCGTGCAGCAGGCCGACCAGATCATGCAGGATCACCGCCATCGGCCTGCCGGTCGCCTTGGCGTAACCGTGCGCGATCTGCACGGCGATCTCCTCATGCTGGCAGAGCATCATCGGCGGCTCATTGCCGCCGTAATTGACCAGCGAGTCGTGCAGGCCGCGGAAGCTCGCGCCCGGATTGAGCGTGATGAAAGGAAAGCCGTAACGCTTGATCAGGTTGACGACGACGTCCGATTGCCATCCGCGATAGTTTTGGCTCAGGTGCCGTCCTCGTCCGAGTTCTTCTTGCATCTTTGCCCGCCCTTTGACGCCGCGCCGCGAATTTCTATTGTTACGGAGCCCACTACCACCCGCGCCTAATGAGCGCGCGGCGCAAGGAGCCAAGCGCAGGACCATCGATATTACAAGCTATTGCCGGATGAACTCGGCGGCCTTCGCGGCAAGTTCCTTGGGTGTCAGGTAGAGTTCGCGCACCAACTTCTCGACGTCGGCGCCGGTCACCGGAGTGATTTCGAGTTGTGCCTTGGTGGCGTCGGCGAGGAAATCCGGGTCCTTCATGGTGGCGTCGAACGCCGCGCGCAACGCGTCGGCGCGCTCCTTCGGTACGCCGGGCGGCGCCAGAAACGGCCGTCCCATCACCTGCCGAGCGAAGATCAGCCGGAAGATCCGTTGCTGCTCGTCGGTCTTGGCGAAATCCATCACCAGCGGAACATTTGGCAAATCGGGATGCCTGTCGAGCGACAACTGCACCAGGATGTTGATCGACTTGTCGTCAATCCAGCGCTTGTGCGTGGCGAGCACGCTCGACCAAGACCAGCCGCAGCGGCCCGTCACTTCGCCGCGCTCCATCGCGAGCGTCACATCGTTACCGCCCGGGTAACCGGAGACGATCTTGAACTTGGTGCCGAGCACGCCGTTGAGAATGCGCGGAAACTGATCGGTATCAGCGGCCTGCCCGGTACCACCGACGATCAACTCCTTGGCCATCGCATCCTGGAGCGTGACAATGCCGCTAGACTTCCGGGCGACGCAGACGCTCACCTCGTTATTGGCACTACCGATCCAGGTGAATTTGTCGGCCTGGAACTGCGCGCCCTTGGACCCGAGCAGCGGATCGAACGCGGTGCCGCGGCCGATGGTGGCGATGACGGCGCCGTCCTTGGACCCGACGTTGTAGAGCCAGTTGGCAAGCCGCAGGCTGCCGGCTCCCTCCATGTTCTTCGGCACGATGGTGGGATTGCCGGGAATGTGCTTGCCGAGATGACGGGCGATGGTGCGGGCATAGAGATCGTAGGCACCGCCGACGCTGTAGCCAATATACAGGTCGACGTTCTTGCCCCTGTAGAACTGCGCGGCGGGTTGCGCGTTCGCCGCGGACGTAACCATCAGGATGGACGACGTGAACACCAAGATGGCGATTGCAGAGGCGACTAAGCGGACCTTGGCAAGCACACGCATGTCGACCTCTCGGCGGTCCTCGCATCCCGGATCAGCAGTGCATTTTGCGCGTCCGGCAAAAAGATCAGAAGCCGGGCGCCCGCTCGACCTGATCGAACCAGTCGAAACCCATCTCCTTGACGATGCGGTTGCTCATCATGATCAGCCGCGCTTCCTCGACGGCAAAATGCTGGTGCGTCGTGAACGGCGGAATGTAGATGAAGTCGCCGCGCTTCCATTCGAATTTCTTCGGCACCTGCGCCCATTCCCATTGGAAGGCGTCGAGGCAGTCGAACTTCATGTCCCAGTGCAGGTCGTAGCCGGCGCCTTCGACCACGAAGATGATTTCCTCCCACATGTGCCGGTGCTTGCCGGATCGTTCACCGGGCTTGAGGAACTGCATGTAGGATTCGACGCAACACTCCCGGGTGTTGAGCTTCTCGTGCACGAGATGCTTGATCAGGCCGTCCGGCGAGCGCTCCCACGGCATGTCCTCGGCTTTGACGACGTTCGTTCGCGTCTCGTACTGCTCGCGGAACTCCTGCGAGGCAGCGATCGCGTCGGCGTGGAATGTGCAAGTGTTCGAGCCGGAATGGGCCGGTCCCTTGTCCTCGAATGACATGCGCGGTCCTCGCTAGACGTCCGCCGGCGGTTTGTATTCGCCCTGACCCTCGGGCAGCTGCTCCGGTGGCCATTCGACGATCTTCTGGAACAGCAGGTGCATGAACAGGAAGAGCGGCTTGGCCTTGAACACCAGCAGGATGGCCTCCTCTTCCGGATCGTCGTTGAAGTGCTGGTGGACGCAGCCGTTCTCGACGATCATCACGTCGCCGGCTTTCCAGGCAATATGCCGGCCGTCGTGGACATCGTGGCCGCGGCCCTTGAGCACGTAAAACACCGCGCTGTTGAGATGACCGTGCTTCTGGCCGAACGCACCTGGCGCGTAGGCTTCGATGTGGGTCTCGAGTGACTGGATCACGCTCGATGCCTGCGGACTGATAATGTGCTTGCCGTACTGGCCGGGCCCGCCCTTCCATGGCACGTCGGTCGACGAATAGACCCGCTTCTCCTCGATCAGCGCCTTATAGAGATGGCTATAGGTACCTTCCAGCGCCCGCACGAAAGTGCGCTTCTTGGCCCAGCGTTCCCACTTCGCGTGCTTCTTCTCGTCGGCAAGTTCGTCAGGCTGATTGTGGCCAATGCCCGGCCGCGCCTGCTCGTACATCCCCGTCATTCGGGTGCTCCTGAGAACCGGCCGCGTCTGTCGCCTGCGCGTCGCTCCATGCCGCAAGGCGGGAGGCAGGCGCGGCTTCGAGAACCGTGTGGGCTGTCATTACGGGATTGCGCCGGACGGCGCAACGGCGCGGCAAGCCGCTCCGCGGCCCGATCGTGCTCGTTTGCACGGTCAGCCGTTTGACGCGGTGCGCCGTCACCGGCGTTTGCGAGCCTTCGGCTTGGCGGCTGGGCGCTTTGCCGCCGGCAATCCAGCGCCCGCCGGACGCGCCGCCTCCATCAGGCCTTTCATCCGCGGCAGGCCAGCCCCCGCCCACATCGCTTCTGCCTTCATCAGCCGGATGGTCCAGTACTCCCAGGCCCGCTCGACGCCGCGGCCACCGAGATTATGTCCGCCGCTCTTTTCGGTCTCGCCCGGGCTGAGCGGGCCCGGCGTGCCGATCGCCATCGCGCGCAACTGCAGCTCGGCG
The DNA here is from genome assembly GCA_963807865.1 of uncultured Alphaproteobacteria bacterium. Classification (GTDB taxonomy): domain Bacteria; phylum Pseudomonadota; class Alphaproteobacteria; order Rhizobiales; family Xanthobacteraceae; genus VAZQ01. Next base: position 114,707 of record CAWEDK010000013.1, read on the forward strand.
TTACGGGTGGTGTAGATCGAACGGAACACGCATTCGCGCACACTCTTGCCGACCAACGTGGCGCCATGCCGGCGCAGCAGCACCATCGCGTGCGGCCCGAGCGCGCGCGCCATCGAGGCGCCCTCCTCCGGCGTGCGCACCAGCAGATTGGTATCGCCAAACTCGTCGCGGCTGTCCCAGAACGGCACCTTCATGCCGAGCGTACCGCCGAGGTGGAATAGCGGCACGAGTTCCACACCGGTGGCGCAGAACGGCAGCACCGACATGGCGTGATGGTGACACACCGAACTGACGTCGGGCCGCGCTTTGTAGACTTCACCGTGGATCACCATCTCGCTGTAGAGCCGCACGCTCGTCGGCTTGATCGGCTTGGAGTTGAGATCGAACTCCAGCACGTCGGCGGGCTCGACCAGCTCGGAGGCGCGGTGGCGGGAGATGAAATAGCGGTTGGGCTCGGTCGGATGCCGCATGCTGATGTGACCGAAGGCATCGATGATATTCTCATTGGCCAGAATGCGGTTGGCGATCGCCACTTCCTGGCGGACATAGGCGAGTGCGTCGGGCATGGGGTTCTCTCCGAATTTCTGCATGATGCCGTGTCCCGGACGCGGTGCGGCACGAGCGCAGCGAAGTGATGCGCCGCTGATCCGGGACCTTCCCAAAGGCGGTGTCTGTTGCGGTCCCGGGTCTGCGGCGCACCACTTCGTGCTGCGCTGCGCCCGAGACACGCGCGGCTCGCAAGTTTCAGGATCGCATCAGGCCGACTTCGCCAGCGGCGGCAGGTCCGGCAACTCGGCCGCATAGGCCGCATCCATGCGCGGTGCAAGGCCGTGCTTGGCAAGCTCGTCGGCGAAGATCGTGCGCACCGCCGGCAGTTCGTCCGCATAGTCGATCTGGTCGCCGCCCAGCCGCTTGCTGATCCAGGCCTTCGGCACGCCCTGGCCGTTGCGGATCGCGACGCCCTCGTGCTTGAACGCGAGGTAGCGCGACCGGCGCGGTGCCGGAATTGAAATGCTGGTGGAACCACATGTTCGGCGGCACCACCATGGTGCCGACCTCCCAGTCGTACTGGCGCGGTTCCTCGCCCTCCGGCCACATCAGCGAGTAGCCCTCGCCCGACAGGATGATGACGTGCGCGCCGGGACCATGCGCGTGGCCCTTCTTGTAGGTGCCGGTCGGGAACTGCGAGATGTGGCTGTTCATCGAGCCTTTCGCCATGTTGAAGCGGATGTGGCCGCCGCCGGCGCCGCGCTCCTTGGCGGTGATCAGCGGCAGGTTGACGGCATCCGCGACGAAATTGGTCTGCAGCAGGAAGCCCTTCTGCTCGCCCTTGGCGCTGAAGTAATCGGGCTCGCCGGCAAACCGCTCCTTGAAGTCGTGCTTCGTGTTGAATACGAAGTCGATGTCCTCGTAGAGATTGATCACCGGCGGCGCGTTGGTCACCGCGACGTAGCGCGCCGGGCTCTGGCCGGAGCCGTTGAAGTGCTGGTGCCAGCAGTTGAGCGGGATGGCGAACAGCGCGCCGGCCTTCCACTCGAACGTGATGCGCTTGCCCTCGTCGTTCCAGACCGTGGTCGAGCCGCGGCCCGACAGCACCAGGACCATCTCCTCGAACAGTTGCCGCTGCGGCTCGAGCTTCTTGCCCGGCGGGATCTCGCAGACATAGCAGTCGTTCGAGGTGCGCGACGCCTCATGGTTGAGATAGACGCCGGAGCCGCCGCGCCGCGCCCACGGCTTCAACTCGACGGTATTGAGGTTGCGGACGTAATGCGCGCCGATGATATCGAGCCCCTCGCTCCGCACCCAACGCAGATAGGGGGTATCCTTCTCGGTGGCGAACTTCTTGGCGAGTTCTTCCGAGACAACAGCATCCTTGGCCATGCAGTTCTCCTGTGGGTCGCAGCCCGTGGCAGCGAGATTACCGAAATTCGCACTCGCTTGCATCACGCGCCGCGTGCGCGATTATGGATACCCGCCCCGGATGCAGGGCTCCCATGATGCTGGCGGGCGGCGCGCGAATTGCTGCTGTTTTGCACGCCCGCTATGGTGCGGGCACCCGCCGGGGTGAGAGAGGCAAGCGTGACAATCCGGCAACCAAACTTTTTTCTCATCGGCGCGGCATGCGCCGTCGCGATCCTTGCCGCCTGCGCTCCGGCAACGGCACAAGACTATCCGAACCAGCCGATCAAGATCGTGGTGCCGTTCGTGGCCGGGGGCGGCGTGGATGGCGTGGCGCGGATCGTCGCCCCGCGGCTGAGCGAAGAACTGGGCCAGACCGTCATCATCGAGAATCGCGGCGGTGCGGGTGGAGCGATCGCTGCGGCGGCGGTCGCAAAGGCGGCGCCCGACGGCTACACATTCCTGGTGGGCACCGCCAGCACGCACGGCACCAACCCAAGTCTCTACACCAATCTTGGCTATGACGCGGTCCGTGATTTCGTCCCCGTCGTCCATGTCGCAAACTCGCCGCTGGCGCTCATTGCATCTCCGGCGCTCGGCGCACAGTCGGTGAACGATTTGATCGCATTGGCGCGCACTAAGCCCGGGGAGCTGAGTTTCGGTTCGTACGGCATCGGCAGCATCAATCACCTGTATGCCGAGCTGTTCAACGCCATGGCGGGCATTCGAGCCACCCACATTCCCTATCGGGGCGCCGCTCCAGCCATGACGGACCTCATGGCCGGGCGTCTGCAGTATGTGATCGACGGGATCGCGATCTCGCTCGGCCCGGTCAAGTCCGGGGCGATCCGGCTGCTGGGCGTCGGGACGCTGCAGCGCTCGCGCATTCTTCCGGAGTATCCGACCATAGCCGAGTCGGGTCTTGCCGAGTTCGAGGCTGTGACGTGGTCCGGCCTATTCGCTCCAGCAGGCACGCCCAAGACAGTCGTCGATCTGATCAACCGGAAGGTCAACGGTATCCTTGCTGCTGCAAGCCTCGAAGAGGCGTTCACCAGCCGCGGCATCGAGGTGGGCGGAGGCTCGCCCGAGGCGTTCAGCGCCAAAACACAATCGGAAATCCGGAAGTGGACCGACTTTGTGCGCGCCAAGAACATCCGAATCGATCAGTGATTGCCGGCACGCGCACGGAATGCCAGCCGAGACCTGAACAGGACAGATCAAGTCCGCGCCGCCCCGTCCGACGGGATCGCGATGCATTTGTCCGCCTTCATGCGAAGGAAGATCGGGTCGCCGGTCGGCGTGCGCAGCGACGGGTGGGCCTTCGCCAAAAGCACCACGTCCGCGACCCGAACATGAAAGTCGAGGTAGTCGCCGAGGAAGTCCTTGGCCGCGACCGTTCCCTTGCAGACCGTTTCGCTGTCGCTTGCGGCCGGTAGCGCCTCCGACAGCTCAACGTCTTCCGGGCGCACCGAGACGATCACCGGCGCATCCTTGGCAACACCGTTCCCCGCATGGGCGGCAAGATCGCCCAGCGCCGACCGCACGACGCAGCGCCCGTTGTCGCCGTCGAGTGCCGTCACAGTGCCGCCGATGAAATTGGTGGTGCCGACGAAGTCCGCGACGAACTGGTTCTTCGGCTGTTCGTAGATCTCGCGCGGCGTGCCGACCTGGACGACACGGCCCTCGTTCATGACGGCGATCTCGTGCGACAGGGCGAGCGCCTCGCTCTGGTCGTGGGTGACATAGACCGTGGTCAGGCTCAGTTCGCGCTGCAGTCGCTTGAGCTCGGTGCGCATGTGGCTCGCGCAGCTTGGCATCGAGGTTCGACAGCGGCTCGTCGAGCAGAAGGAGCTGCGGCTCCATCACCAGCGCGCGCGCCAGCGCGAGGCGCTGCTGCTGGCCGCCGGACAGCTTGGTGGCGTCGCGGTCGGCCAGGTGGTCGAGCTGCGACCGCGCCGAGCACCCGCATCACCTTGTCGCGGATGTCGCGCTGCGTTGAGCTTGCGCACCTCCAGCGGGAAGGCGACGTTCTGGAACACGTTCATGTGCGGCCAGATCGCGTAGGACTGGAACACCATGCCGAAGTTGCGCTTGTTGGGCGGCACGAAGACGCCGCGGCCGGACGAATAAACGACCCGCCCGCCGACCTCGATCTCGCCGGACGTCGGCCGCTCCAGCCCGGCGATCGAGCGCAGCGTCGTGGTCTTGCCGCAGCCCGAGGGTCCGAGCAGCGTGAACAGCTTGCCTTCCGGCACCTCGAACGAGACGTCCTGCGCGGCTTTGACCGGCTCGCCGCGCTCGTTGGCGTATTCGGTGAACAGAGCCCTGACACTCAGCATTCATTCCGCCTTGACGTTCGCGGCCTTGACGATGGGCCACCATTTCTCGATCTCGGCCTTCTGCAGTGCGCCGAGCGCTTCCGGCGTGCGCATGATCGGCCGCCGGCATGTCGAGGCCCATGTCGACGGTGACGCGCCGCTGGATCGTCGGATCGGCGAGCGCCGCATTGGCGGCGGCGTTGAGACGGTCGATCGCCTCTTTCGGCGTGCCCTTGGGGGCATAGAACGCGTTCCACACCGACACATAGAGGCCCGGCAGCCCGGCTTCGTCCACCGTCGGAATATCGGGCGCGCCGGCGATGCGCTCCTTGGTCGTGACCGCATAGGCGCGGATCTGGTTGTTGCGGATCAGCGGCAGGAAGCTGCCCGAGGCGGTGCACATCATGTTGATCTGGCCGGCTAGCAGGTCCTGCATCGCCGGTGTGCCGCCGCGATAGGGCACGAGCTGCCAGCGCACGCCCATCATGTCCTGCATGGACAGGCCGCACAGATGCTGCACCGTGCCGGCGCCGACCGTGCCCTGCGAGACCTTGCCGGGATTGGCCTTGATCCAGTCCACCAACTCCTTGAGGTTCTTGGCCGGGACGTCGTTGCTGGTGACCAGGATGAACGGGTAGGTCGGCATCAGCGCAATCGGCTCGAAGTCTTTCACCACGTCGTACTGCAGCGTCTGGGCCGCGGCGTTGAACACATGCGTCTCGGCATTGCCGAGCAGGATGGTGTAGCCGTCCGGCGCCGCGCGCGCGACCCGGCCGGCGCCGATGCTGCCGCCGGCGCCGCCGACATTTTCGACGATCACGGGCTGGCCGAGCGCAGTCTTCATGTGCTCGGCCACCAGGCGTGCGAGACCGTCGGTCACGCCGCCCGCCGGATACGGCACGATCATGTTGATCGGGCGCGTCGGATAGGTCTGCGCAGCGGCCGGAGCGGCCGTCGCTCCGGTTGCGAGTGCTATCGCCAGAAGCAGTCTGGTCAGCATCACGTCCTCCCAAGGATCACAATCTTGTCGCCTGCTCTTCGGCTAGGCTTCCGCAACTCCGAACCGCTTGCCGGCAAGCTGCGCCAGTAGCACCAGCACGAACAGTGCGACGATCAGCATCACGCCGAGCGCCGAGAGTTCGACATATTGGCCATTTTGCCACAGTTCCCAGATCATGATCGAGACCACTTCGGTCCCGGGCGAATACAGCAGGATCGAGCTCGACAGCTCGCGGATCGACACGATCATCACATAGATGAAGCCCGCGAGCAGCCCCGGCTTGAGCAGCGGCAGAACGACGCGGCGGAACGTCAGTCCCCAGCCGGCACCGCTCATGGCGGCGGATTCCTCGAGCTCCTTGTGGATCTGCAGCATCGAGGCCGAAGCTGTAGCGCATGCCGTAAGGCAGGAAACGCGTCACGTAGGCGATCAGCATGATCCAGAGCGTGCCGTAGACGCCGATATCGAGCGTCAGATAGCAGACCATGATGGCGAGCCCGAGCACCATGCCGGGAAAGACCAGCGGCAGCGACGCCAGATTGTCGAGCAGCCAGCGCCCCGGCAGCCTGGTCCGGATGACGATCCAGGCAACGACCGCGGCAACCAGCATGATGATGGTCGCGCTGGCGGTCGCCAGCACCAGGCTGTTCCAGACCGTCTGAACGAACTGCGGCGTGTCCAGCACCGTGCGGTAGGCGTCGAGGCTGACGCGCGAGAGCGCCGCCCATGAGGGCGCGCTGTAGAATTTCTGCAGCGAAGTCCAGACCAGGATGCAGAACGGCAGCAGCACGATCACGACGAAGTAGACGACGAACAGCGCCGCCGTGACGTAGCGCCAGCCGCCGAGGTCGATGGTGCGGGGGCGGAAGCCCTTGCCGGTCACGGTCGCGAAACGCGCACCATGGCGCGAGAGCCGCGCCTGGGCATAGATGCCGAACGACGTCAGGAGCAGCAGCGTCACCGCGTAGGCGGCGGCAAGTCCGATCCGGCTCGGATACTGGTGGATCGCCTCGTAGATCGACGACGTATAGACGTGGATACCCACCGGCAGACCGAGCAGCGCCGGCACCTCGAACAATTCGATCGAGCGCACGAACAGGATCAGCATTGCGCCGAACGCGGCCGGCCAGGCAAGCTTCAGCGTGATGCGGCGGGCGACTTGCGGCACCGAAGCGCCACTCATCATCGCGGATTCCTCGAGCGCCGGGTCCATCGCGCGGAACGCCGCCGTCATCAGCAGGAACGCCATCGGCGAGTAGTGCAGGCCGTCGACGAAGATCATGCCCGCCATGCTGTAGATGTTCACGAACACCGTATCGGTGGCGAACAGCGCCTGCAGCGCGAGATTGATCAGCCCGATCTTGGGGCTCGCGAGCATGATCCACGACACCGTGAACAGGATGCCGGGAATGACCAGCGGGATGATGGCGAGCGCGAAGAACAAGGTCTTGCACGGCGTATTGGTGCGCTCGTTCAGGAATGCCAGCGTCGTGCCGACCACCAGCGCGAACGCCGCCGAGCCGGCCGAGAACTGCAACGAATTGAAGAACAACCGCGCGGTGTCGGCGCTGAAATAGGCGGCGCGGAAATTGTCGAGCGTGAATTGCGCCGGCGCGGCGGCGGTCTGCGGCGTGAGCACGCTTTGCCACAGCAGGAATACGAGCGGCACCAGCGCCAGCCAGATCACCAGCGCGACCGGCGCGCCGATCATGAGCCATTTGAAATCGAGCCGTGCGTTCGCGGCCGACACGGCGGCAACGCGACCGGCCGCACCGGTCACCGGCGCAATCCTGCATTGGCGCACGCCACGCACTCATTTTGCGATGTTAGAAAGGCTCGCGCCGCAACGTCCCCTCCCCCCTTGAGGGGGAGGGTTAGGGAGGGGGGTAACAACACGCACCGATGCTTGCAGCCACCCCCCTCCCCACCCCTCCCCCTCAAGGGGGGAGGGAGCCGACCGAGTCCGTGGCTCGGTCGGCAACCAAATCGCGTAAGAACTCAATCATGGTCGTGGCGATGGCCGCGATCATGCGGATGGGGATGATGATGATCGTGGTGATGCCCATGGTGATGAGCATGGTCATGATGATGGTGATGACCATGCCCATGATCGTGATGATGGTCGCCATGGTCGTGATGATGGATGCGCTGCGCCGGGCGGCCGCTGCGCGGGTCTTCGCTGAACAGCAATGACTTGATCGTCACCGGCACGGTGTAGGACGGCATGCGGATGCGGCCGAGATCGATATAGTCGAAGTCGCGCAGCACCACGCCGTCGATGGCGAGGATTTCGCTTTCGACCAGCAGCTCTTCGCGCAGGATCGCGCCGAGCGTCTGCGCGATGTCGCCATCGAGCATGACGTAGACCGGCAGCTTCCGCTCGATCGTGGTGGCGAGCCCGCGCCGGATGCCTTCGGCGAAGGCCGAGATGCGCTCATAGGATGGCGCGCCCAGCCAGCGCAGCGCGAGCGCCACCTCCCTCTCGCCTTCCACCAAGTCGAAGGCGGTGAAATGCGCGCGGATCGCCTTGGCGAGCGCAGCGGGGTCGATCACCTCGCCGCACTCGTAGGCCGGCTGCAGCACCTGCAGATTGCGGCGCGGCAGCAGTTCTCCGGGCTTGGAGATGTAGCTGGTATTGCCGGAGAGCTGTACGCTGTACTCTGAAGCGCCAAGCGCGGTGGCGCGGATACACTCGCCGGCAGGCAACAGCGGCCACGGCAGCGCGCCGCTGTCGAGACGCTTGCGGATCGCCCACCCCAGCCGCCGCCCCATGTCGCCGAAATCGCGGTCTTCGCGGCCATAGACGTACTCGCCGACGCCGCCCGAGAACATCACGCCGTCGATGCGGCCGAGATCCGCTATGGGGTCGGTCAGATAGAGATGCTCGACCGCATGCGGCAGCGGGCGCACGGTCAGCGCCGCCACCAGCGCGTCGGCCATAGTCTCGGCGACCTGATCGAGTTGCGAGGCGCTCACCGCATCGCCGCGGCTCCATGCGAAGCCCGCCTGCCGTGCATGGTAGCGGCCCGCCGGGTCGAGCCGCACGATGCGGCTATTGTCGTCGACCACCTGCAATCGCCCGCCGATGTGAACGGCAGCGGTCGCGGTGACGTTGCCCTTTTCCAGCACGGCGAGCTTGGTGGTGCCGCCGCCGATGTCGATGTTGAGGATGCGTCTATCCTCGTCGTGCGAGACCCGTGCCGCGCCGGAGCCATAGGCCGCCAGCATCGACTCCATATGGTGGCCGGCGGTCGCGGTGACGAAGTCGCCGCGCTGCTCGGCCAAGAGCCCGGCGATCGCCTCGGCATTCTCGCGCCGCAGCGCTTCGCCGGTGAGGATGACGACGCCGGTATCGATATCCTGCGCCTTGATACCGGCGGCCGTGTACGCCCGATCGATGATGGCGGCGAGCGCGCCGTCGTCGATGCGCTCGTCGCTCTGGTAGGGCGTGAGCGCCACCGGCGATTGATAGAGCGTTTCCCGCGACACCACGTAGTAGCGGCTGGTCAGGTCCTCACCGTAGCGACGCAGATTGATGCGGGAGAAGATCACCTGCGTACCGGCGGACCCGATGTCGATCCCGACGCTGGTCAGCGTCACATGGTCCTGGATCCAGATCGGGTTGTCTTCCAGACGCTCGTTCGGGTCGAACTCGAAATGGTCGTGGTCGTGATCGGCGTCGCCATCGTGCTCGTGCACGAAATCCCGGCCGAGCAGGTGGTCCGTGAGGGTGTGCTTGCCGCCCGGCTTCTTGTCGTCCGCATCGGCCATCGACCCGCCGCTCCTCGATACCAGCCATAACTTCCCTTGCGATGGCGACTTATGCCATACCCTGCCCTATTCCGCACCCAGGCGAGGGAAGAGATCGTGACCCAGAAAGAACACCAGGACGGGATGGCGGCCGAGGCCTACATCTCGCGGCTCGGCGAGCGTGGCATCGAATACGTGTTTGCCAATGCCGGCACCGATTTTGCCCCGATCGTCGAGGCGCTGTCCCACCAGAAGGGCAACGGCAAGGTTCCGCGGTTCATGGTGGTTCCGCACGAGAACGTCGCCATGGCGATGGCGCACGGCTACTACCGCATCGCCGGCAAGCCCGCGGCCGTCATGGTGCACGTCACGGTCGGCACCGCCAACACCCTCAACGGGGTGATCAATGCCTCCCGCGACAACATTCCGGTGCTGCTCGCCGCCGGGCGCACGCCGATCACCGAGACCGGCAGCATCGCGTCGCGCAATCGCCCGATCCACTGGGGCCAGGAAGTCGTTCGACCAGGGCGGCATGCTGCGCGAATACGTGAAATGGGACTACGAGCTGCGCGCCGGCCAGCCGGTCGGGGCGGTGGTCGACCGCGCGCTCGACATCGCGATGAGCGAGCCGCGCGGGCCGGTGTACCTGACACTGCCGCGCGAGGTCCTCAGCGGCCCGAGCGTTCACACGCGCCGCAACACGGTGCGTCCGCTCGGCTCGTTCGCGCCCGAACCCGCGCAGGCGGCGATCGAGGAGGCGACGCGGCTGATCGCCAAGGCCGAGTTCCCGCTCATCGTCACCTCGGCGGTCGGACGGGTCGCGGCGTGCGGTCGGCGAACTCGCCGCGCTGGCGGAGGAATTCGCGATCCCGGTGGTGCAGTCGGAAGCGCGCGACATGAACCTGCCGACCGATCATCCCATGCATCTCGGCCACAACGCCGGCGAGTTCCTGCCGAAGGCCGACGTGGTGATCGTGATCGACAGCGCCGGTGCCGTGGATGCCGCGCAACATCCAGCCGCGCAAGGACGCCAAGGTCATCCATATCTCGGCCGATCCGCTCGAGACGCGCTATCCGTTCCGCGAGCTGGAGGCCGACCTCTACGTCGCCGGCTCATCGCTCGCCGCCATGTCGATGCTGCGCCGGTCGCTGGCCGACGCCATGAAGGGCAAGCAGTCCGCGATCGAAAGCCGGCGCAAGACGCTCGCCAAGACTGCGCGAGGAGGTGGTCGCCAAGCGCATGAAGTTCATCGACAGCGTCAAGGACCAGACGCCGATCCATCCGGCATGGCTCGCGGCCTGCATCAACCAGGTGAAGTCCGAGGACGCCATCGTGATCAGCGAACTCGGCGCGCCGCTGGCGATGCTCGAACTCAACAAGCCGCTGAGCTACATGGGCAGCCTGCTGTCCGGCGGGCTCGGCTTCGGCATGGGCGCCGGGCTCGGCGCCAAGCTCGCGGCGCCCGAGCGCGAGGTGATCGTCACCGTCGGCGACGGCTCGTACATGTTCGGCAACCCGATCCCGTATCACTTCGTCGGCGCGGGCCGAGAACCTGCCGACGCTTGACGGTGGTCGCCAACAACCAGACCTGGCTGGCGGTGCGGCAGTCCACCCTCGACGTGTTCCCGGACGGCCACGCCGCCAAGGCCAACATCATGCCGCTCACCGAGCTCAAGCCGTCGCCCGACTACGAGAAGGTGATCGAGAGTGCGGCGGCAAGGGCGAGAAGGTCGAGGGCGCGCAGAACCTGCTGCCCGCGTTGCGGCGCGGCATGGAGGCGGTGCGCGCCGGCACTCCGATGCCTGCTCAACGTGATGACGCAGGCGCGGCGGTAACGACTACTATAGGTCAGAGTCGAATGTCGTGTTGAGTCGATGATCTACCGGCGGGCTCGGTCGGCTCCCTCTCCCATTGGGAGAGGGAGGGGTGAGGGGTAAAGGTCTGTCGCTCAGTTCGGTAACCCCCTCACCCCAACCCTCTCCCCAACTGGGGAGAGGGAGCGCACCGAGTTCGCGGCGCCGTCACCGACTTGCGCACGCAAAGCGGAGACAGAGACGATGTCCGGGATGCGGCTGATCGTGGCGGGCGCCGGCGGGCGCATGGGGCGGACGCTGATCCAGGCGATCGCCGCCAACAAGGATGCGACGCTCGCGGGCGCGGTCGATGCGCCCGGCTCGGCGGCGATCGGACGCGACGCCGGCGAACTCGCCGGCCTCGGCCGCAATGGCGTGACCGTCAGCACCGACGTCGAGCCGCTGCTGGCCGATGCCGACGGGCTGCTCGACTTCACCATCCCGGCCGCGACCATCGCTTACGCCGAACTGGTGGCGCGCCACGGCCGCGTCCACATCATCGGCACCACCGGGCTCACCGGCGAGAACGAGAAGCTGATCGCCGAAGCGGCCAAACGCGCGGTGATCGTCAAGTCCGGCAACATGAGCATGGGCGTCAACCTGGTGGTGGCGCTGACCAAGCAGGTGGCGAAGACGCTCGACGAGGACTTCGACATCGAGATCGTCGAGATGCACCACAACAAGAAGGTCGACGCGCCGTCCGGCACCGCGCTGATGCTCGGCCAAGCCGCCGCCGACGGCCGCGGCATCGACCTCAAGCAACGCTCGCAGCGCGGCCGCGACGGCCATACCGGCGCGCGCCAGCCGGGCGACATCGGCTTCGCGTCGCTGCGCGGCGGCACCGTGGTGGGCGATCATTCGGTGATCTTCGCCGGGCCCGCCGAGCGCATCGAGCTCGTACACAAGGCCGAGGACCGCATGATCTTCGCCCGTGGCGCCGTGCGCGCGGCGCTGTGGGCGCACGGCCAGAAGCCCGGGCTGTATTCGATGATGGATGTGCTCGGACTGGCCAATACATAGCGGCGAACTCATCGCCCGTTCGATCGCTTTTTCAGCACCTGACTGATAAGCGCCAAGGCGGCCAAAACTACGAGCGCTATGATCGCAACGTAGCCAAAGGCGCTTACTTCCAGAAAACCTAGCTTGAGGAAGATCGCGTCGCCATTTATGGGAGCCATCACTCACACCTCTCCATTTGTGTTCACTGCAAATCACTTCGGAGAGGGCTGAAAACTGAAACGCGATTTCCAAATCGCTGCAACGCACCGCCTGTACAAAGTCAAGAAATGCAATCGTGATGCGGGTTTCTGCCTGCGACCTTTCCCTTCACAAGGGAGCGCCTACTCTTAACGTCAGTATCATATCATTGACAATACGTTAAAATCTTTGATCGAAATTGGCTACGCAAACGTGGAACTCGTGGACTCCGCCGCACCCCCCATTGAACAACTAGAATTGCCTATATCGCTAACCCTGCAATAGCGAGACGCCGGTCATCTCGGGCGGCTTCGGCAGGTCCATCAGTTCGAGCAAGGTCGGTGCGAGGTCGGCGAGGCGGCCTTCCGCCACCAGCGAGCGGTTGCGCGCGCCCTGGAGCAACAACGGCACCGGATTGAGGGTGTGCGAGGTGTGCGGGCCGCCGGTCACCGGGTCGCGCATCATCTCGCAGTTGCCGTGGTCGGCGGTGACGAGCAACGCTCCGCCCGCCTCCTGCACGGCAGCAGCGATCTCGCCCAGACCCGCATCGACCGTCTCCACCGCCTTGATGGCGGCGGGCAGGCTGCCGGTGTGGCCGACCATGTCGGGGTTGGCATAGTTCAGCACGATCAGGTCGTACTTGCCGGAGCGGATCGCTTCGACGGCCTTCGCGGTCAGCTCGGGCGCCGACATTTCCGGCTGCAGGTCGTAGGTCGCGACCTTGGGCGACGGCACCATGATGCGGTCCTCGCCGTCATAGGGCTGCTCGCGCCCGCCGTTGAGGAAATAGGTGACGTGCGGATATTTCTCGGTCTCCGCCATGCGCAGCTGCGTGCGGCCGGCGGCGGCGACCACCTCGCCCAGGATGTTCGGGAACGACTGCGACGGAAAGATCGTCCCCATCCGCTTGTCGAGTTCGTCGGAATACTGCGCCATGCCGACCGCGCCGGCAAAACGCACGATGCGCAGATCGCGGGAAGCCGGCGAAATCCGGATCGAGCATCGCGGACAGAATTTCGCGCACGCGATCGGCACGGAAGTTGAAGCACAGCACGCCGTCGCCATCCTTCATGCCGCGATAATCGCCGATCACCGACGGCAGGATGAACTCGTCGAATTGCTGCTTGGCATAGGCGTCCGCGATCGCCGCCTGCGGATCGGGGAAATGCGGACCCTCCGCCACAACGATCGCATCGTAGGCCTTCTGGACGCGCTCCCAGCGCTTGTCGCGGTCCATGCCGTAGTAGCGGCCGACCACCGTGGCGACCCGCACCGATGGCGGCAGTGCGGCGACGAGCCGTCGGAGATCATCGCCCGCCGACTGCGGCGGCGTATCGCGCCCGTCGGTGAGCGCATGGACAGCGCGGGCACGCCCGCACCAATGAGAATTTTCGCCAGCGCCACCGCATGGTCCTGGTGCGAATGCACGCCACCCGGCGAGACAAGACCGAGCAGATGGCAGGTGCCGCCGCTCGCCTTGAGCCTGGCGATGAGATCGACGAGCGCCGGCGCGCCGCGCGATCTCGCCCGACGCGATGGCGTCGGCGATGCGAGGCAGGTCCTGCATCACCACGCGGCCTGCGCCGATGTTGAGGTGCCCGACCTCGGAGTTGCCCATCTGGCCGTCGGGCAGACCGACGTCGCGGCCCGACGTGCGCAGGAAGGCGTGCGGCCCCGCGCTCCAGAGGCGGTCGAAGGTCGGCGTCCTGGCCTGCAGCACGGCGTTGTCGGCGCGCTCGTCGCGCCAACCCCACCCATCGAGAACAACCAGCATGACGGGACGACGTGCTTGCATGTCGAAAGTGCCCTTCCGCGCCCCCACTAATCGAAATCAAGCGTCGTATCCAGGAGATTCGAACCTGCCGAGAGGGGTTCGCGATCTCTCTCGGCCCTCATCCTGAGAAGGCCCGAAGGGCCGTCTCGAGGATGGCGACCGGCACTGATTTTGTTGCCATGCATCGAGACGCTGCGCATCGCAGCCAAGTTTACGCAGGTTACGCCTGCTATGCGCGCGGCCCCTCAGGATGAGGCGAGGGCCGTGTCGGCTGCGCCACACAAATCGAAAATTCCGGTTCTCCACATGGTTAATGCGACGACCGCCAACCAATTCGACGGCGTTCTCAGATAGTATGACGACGTAGCCATCACTCTTCGGTCGGGGGACCACATTGACCGCGCGAACCGTATTGCCCGCGTTTGCGGGACTGATGACGTTCGCCTTGCTGGCGCCGGCACAGGCCGGCGTCGAGCGGCCGCCGCAGTTCGTCGTCATGGCGTTCGACAACTGCACCGAACTCGATCGCTGGCAGGAGCTCACCGATTTCGCCGCGCAGATGAACAAGGACGGCGACCGCGTCCACTTCACGTTCTTCGTCAGCGGCATCAATTACATCGCCGACGCCAGCCGCAACGTCTACGAGGGCCCGCACCAGCGCCGCGGTACTTCGCGCATCAATTTCGGCGGTTCGCAGGAAGACATCCGGCGCCGCGTCGACTACGTCAACGAGCTGCACCGCAGCGGCCACGAGATCGCCTCGCACGCGATCGGCCATTTCGACGGCAGGTCCTGGTCGGCCGCCGACTGGGACAAGGAATTTCGCGCCTATGGCGACCTGGTCAAGAACGTCGGGCCTAACAACGGGCTTGCCGACGTCAAGCTCGCATTCGCGCCGAACGAGGTCGTCGGATTCCGCGCGCCCTACCTGGCGAAGGGCCCGGGCCTGTTCCAGGCGCTGCGCAGCCACGGCTTCCGCTACGACACCAGCGGCGACAGCGCCGTGGACGAGTGGCCCTCGAAGATCGACGGCACCTGGCGCTTCAACCTGGCGCGGGTGAAGATCCAGGGCACCGGCAGGAGCACCCTGTCGATGGACTACAATTTCTTCGTGGCGCACGGCCGCATCATGAACGATGCCCGCCGCACCGAAGCTGCCCGCGACCAGATGCTCGCGACCTACCTGCACTACTTCAAGACCAACTACGCGGGCAATCGTGCGCCGCTGCACATCGGCCACCACTTCTTCGCCTATCAGAACGGCGCCTATAACGAGGCGCTGAAATCGTTCGCGCGCTCGGTCTGCGGCCTGCCCGAGGTGCGGTGCGTGACCTATGCCAAGCTGGCCGACTTCATGGATCAGCAGAATCCGGAGACGCTCGCCGCCTACCGCAAGGGCGATTTCGCGCGCGCGCCGCTGCCGGCGTTCAACGTCGCCGAGCTGGCGCCCTGAATGCTTGACCGCTGCGATCAGGACTTGCCCCAGAGCTGCCGGCTGGCGATCCGCGCGCCTTCGACCAGCGACTGGAACTTCGCCCACACGATGCTCGGGTGAACCTCCTTCGAGCTCGCGAACGTCGCAAAGCCGCAGTCCCCGCCCGCGATGACGTTCTCGCGGCCCACCACCTGGGCGTAGCGCTCGATGCGCTCGGCCACCAGTTCGGGATGCTCGACCAGCACGGTCGAATGGCTGATGACGCCCGGAATGAGCGACGTTGCCGGGCGGCAGCTTCACGGTCTCCCAGACCTTCCACTCATGCTCGTGGCGCGGATTGGCGGCCTCGAACGAATAGGCGCCGGCGCGGATTTTCAGAATCACGTCGATGATATTCTTGAGCTCAAGGTCATGGACGCGCGGCCCCATGTTGATGCCGTAGCAGGTGTGATGCCGGACCTTCTCGGGCGGGATGTTGCGCAGCGCGTGGTTGAGCGCCGCGACACAGCCTTCCGCCCATTTGCGATTCTGCTCCACGCGTCAGGTCCGGCATCTTGATCCAGTAGGTCACGAGATGGGGATCGTCGATCTGCAGCAGGAAGCCGGCCTCGACGATCGCCTCGTATTCCTCGCGCAGCGCCTCGGCGACCGCGAACATGTACTCCTCGTCGGTCTTGTAGTAGGCGTTGCGCTGCCAGTCGGCGGCGCTCGCCGGCGAGATCGCCGGCATGAAGACTCGCCGGCCTTGGCGCCCGCGACCGCGGCCTTCAGGTTATCGATGTCGCGCTGCAGGTGCGCCCGGCCGCGATAGGTGACGGGGCCGGTGCAGACCATGTGGCGCTGGCGCGAGGCGACATGGCCGAGCGCGTAGAATTCCGGGAACGAGCGGTCCTCGCGGCTGCCGGCCCAGGGGCTTTGCCCGGGCAGCTTCCTTGTCGAGCTCGAACCCGCCGAGCCGCTCGTTGACATAGCTGACGAAGCTCGGCTTGCCGTATTCGCCGTCGTCGACGACGTCGATGCCGAGGTCGACCTGCTTGCGCACGACCTCGCGCACGGCCTCGCGCAGCCGCGCCGCATAGGCCTGCTGATCGAAGCTGCGGCCCTGCTCCTGCGCCTGCACGACGTCGAGCAGGTCGGCCGGACTCGGCAGGCTCCCGACATGCGTCGTCGATCCGATCGGCGCTGCGTTTCATTGGCTGTCTCTGTACTCCGCGAAAGCATGAGGCTGACTCATCGGATTTGATGCCGGCCGACTTGATGACGGTCTTCCAGCGCGCCGCTTCGCCGCGCACGAAATCGGCTGCCGCCTGCGCCGTCGTGCCCAGGGGCTCGCTGCCGTTGTCGCGAAAACGCTTGATCACATCAGGCTGCTTGAGCCCCTCGTTGAAGTCGGCGTTCAGCCGGTCCGCGATCCGCTGAGGCGTCTTGGGTGGCAGGAACACGCCGACCCAGGTCGCGGACACGAAGTTCGGCAGCGTCTCGGCGATCGTGGGCGTATCGGGCAGCTCCGGAAGCCGCTTCTCGGTCGTTACCGCCAGCATCTTCAGCCGGCCGTCCTTCACATGCTGCATCGAGGAGGTGAGATTGTCGAACATGAAGTCGACGTCGCCCGCGATCAGCGCCGGCAGCGCCAGGGCCGAGCCGCGGAACGGCACGTTGAGGAACTTCGTGCCGGTCAGCATCTGAAACCACTCTGTCGTCAGATGGGAGGTCGTGCCGGTGCCCTGCGTGGCCGCGTTGATCTTGCCCGGGTTGGCGCGCGCATACGCGATGAATTCGGCCACCGTGTTGGCGGGAATTTTCTTCGGATTGACGATGAGCCCGATCGGGATGACGGTCAGGATCGAGACCGGCACGAACTCGGACGGCTCGAAATTGAGCTTCGCATAGAGGCTTTGATTCACGGTCATCGGCGACGGCGCATTGACCAGGACGGTGTAGCCGTCCGGTTCCGATTTGAACGCCGCCTCCGTGCCGATATTGCCGGCGGCGCCCGAACGGTTGTCGATCACGACCGGTTGGCTCCACTTGCGCATCAGCCATTCCTGCATGACGCGCGCGACGATGTCGGTGGCGCCGCCCGCCGGATAAGGCACGATCACGCGCACGGCACGCGACGGATAGTCCTGTGCCGCCGCGCTGGCCGCGCCGATCAGGGATATGAACAGAGCCGCGACCAGTGCGCGCACCCTATACTTCTGGGGCAGTTTTGGCGTCATGCGGCATTCTCCCTGTCCTCCGGTCTTTCGCCGAAGGGCGAGCGCCAGCATGGCATTGCCCACCGAACCAAGGCAAATCCCGAAGCGTCAGGCCCCGTCGAGTGGCCATTCGAAATTCCTTGGTTGGGCCAGAACGTCGCGGCACGGCACACCCTATGACCGACGCCGACTTTCGATATAACCTGCTCTCTGACCGCACCGCGCACGCGCGCCTCAACAGCAGTTGCTCGAGACGCGAGGCGATAGAAGAACGGTCGAAGCCGCAGGCGAGGAAACCAGAATGACACAACAACCCAAACGCGGATTTTCGTTTCGCGGCTGCGCGTGCTGCGGAGCAGCAACAGGGCTGCCGGCCAGCCCGGCGTTGACCCGGCGGAATTTCGTGGCCGGCGCGGCGATGGCCGGCCTCGGCGCGAGCGTGGCGTCGAAGTCAGCGCCCGCCCAGGCTCCGACGACGCCACACCGCATCGACACCCATCACCACGTCGCGCCGCCAAAGTACGTCGCCGAATTCAAGAGCGAACTGCAACCGCCGGTTATCGCCTGGAGCGTGTCCAAATCGCTGGACGACATGGACCAGGCCGGCGTCGCCATGTCGATCACTTCGGTCACGACGCCCGGCCACGCGTTCATGGGCAAGGACGGACGGCGCGTGGCACGCGAGTGCAACGAATTCTCTGCCGGTCTGGTACGGGATCATCCGAGACGTTTCGGGATGTTCGCCGCGTTGCCGCTGACCGACGCCGATGGCAGCCTGCGCGAGATCGAATACAGCCTCGACGTTCTCAAGGCCGACGGCGTTTCGGTGTTCACCAGCTATGGCGACAAATGGCTCGGCGACCCGGCTTTCGAGCCGGTGATGGCGGAGCTCAACCGCCGCAAAGCTGTCATCTATACGCACCCTGACGCGCCGAATTGCTGCCGCGACCCGATGGTCCCGGAGGTTCGCGAGCCGGTGATCGAGTACGGAACCGACACTACGCGCGCCATCACGCGCGTCGTGTTCAGCGGCACCGCGACCCGCTACCGCGATATCCGCTGGATCTTTTCGCACGGTGGGGGAACGGCTCCGTTTCTCGCGGAGCGCCTCATCCGCTTGCCGCAACTCAACAAGAAGCTGGCGGAAGCCGTGCCAAACGGCGCCATGGCCGAGCTGCAGCGCTTCTACTACGACATCGCTCAGATTGCGCACCCGGTGCCGCTCGCGGCACTCGTCAAGTTCGTGCCGTCCTCGCAGATCCTATGGGGCACGGATTTCCCGTTCCGCTTCGGCCGTGAATATGTGTCGGCGCTTGCCGCGTTCGGATTGAACGAAGGCGACCTGCGCAAGATCGATCGGGAGAACGCGCTCGACTTGCTACCGCGACTGAAGGCCGGATGAAAGCGCGGGACGACAAGTTCGCTTGTTGCGGCCACCAGAAATCGCGGGCCAAAGCGCAATGGACACTCTGCCCCGCCGGAGGACATGAATGCGAACACTGATCGTCGCTGCGGCCATTGCGGCCCTCTCGGGCGCCACGATCGCCAAGGCGCAGACCTTTCCGTCGCGCCCGATCACCATCGTGGTGGCGCTGCCGGCTGGTGGCGGCGTGGACGCGCTGGCGCGCCTGCTCGCCGAGCATATGAAGACCACGCTCGGCCAGCCTATCATCGTCGAGAACATGGGCGGCGCGGGCGGTACGATCTCGATCCAGCGGGTCGTACGTTCGGCGCCCGACGGCTACACATCGGCATGGGGACGCTCGGCCAGTACGTGATTTCCGGAGCGGTCTACACGCTCGCCATTCGACATGCTCAAAGATCTCGAGCCGGTCGCGCTGCTGCCGAGCGTGCCGTACTGGATGGTGGTGCGAAAGGACTTGCCGGCCAACAATCTGAAAGAACTGGTCTCCTGGCTCAAGGCCAACAAGGCGTCGGCGGCAACGACCGGGACGGCCAGCCTGGCGCGCTTCTGCGGCATGGCATTTCAGGCGGCGACCGGGACCAACTACCAGTTCGTGCCGTATCGCGGCGGTGCTCCGGCCCTGGCGGATCTGGTCGGCGGACAGATCGACCTGTCGTGCGATCTCGCCGCGAGTTCGCTCGCCCAGGCGCGCGCCGGCAACGTCAAGGCGCTGGCCGTGATGACGAAGGCGCGCTGGTCGGCGGCGCCCGACGTCCCGACCGCTGAGGAATCTGGCTTCCCCGGCATGTTGTTCTCGACGTGGCACGGCTTCTGGGCGCCGAAAGGCACCCCCGCCGACATCGTCGCCAAGGTCAATGCCGCCGCCAATGCCGCGATGGCCGACCCTGCGGTATTGCAGCGGATGGCGGCGATGGGGCTGGACCTGCCGCCGGCGGATCAGCGCACGCCGGGGGCGTTCGCCGAGTTCCATGCCGCCGAGGTGAAGAAGTGGTACCCGATCGTCAAGGCAGCCGGCGTCAAGGCGGAATAATCGCATCGGATGCCGCACCCGAACAGCCAGGTCCGCACAACGGACCGGATCAACGCCCCAAGGGAGATCGTCCGATGTTCCGCACCTTCGCATCCGCCTGGATCGGCTTGTGGCTGCTTGCCGGCCCGGCTCATGCGCAATCAGACTATCCGTCGAAGCCGGTGAAGATCATCGTGCCGTCCGCGCCCGGCGGCGGCACCGACATTTCCGCGCGCGTGCTCGCGCAGTTTCTTTCCCAATCGATGGGCCAGCAGTTCTACATCGAGAACCGCCCCGGCGCCGGCAACATGATCGGCATCGAGGCGGCCGCGCGCTCCGCGCCCGACGGCTACACGCTGCTGATGACGGCCAGCACGCTGACCATCAATCACCTCACCTACAAGAAGGTGCTGTTCGACGCGGTGCGCGATTTCGCGCCGATCTCGGTCGTGGTGTCGCTGCCGAGCGTATTGGCGGTGCATCCCTCGGTCGAGGCGCGCTCGCTCACCGAATTCATCGCGCTCGCCAAGCGCAAGCCCGGCGAGTTGACCTACGCCTCTGCCGGCACCGGCACCAATCCGCATTTCGCGATGGAACTCCTGAAGACGATGGCAGGCATCGACGTCCGCCACATTCCCTATAAGGGTGTCGGCCCCGGCCTCAACGACGTGATCGGCGGGCAGGTCTCGGCGATGATCGCCGGTGTGCTGACCACCAGGCCGCAAGTCGACGCCGGCAAGCTGCGAGGACTGGCCGCGACCAGTCTCACGCGCATCGAGAGCCTGCCAAACATTCCGACCATGTCGGAGGCCGGCGTTCCAAAATATGAGGCGCTGCAATGGTACGGCCTGCTCGCGCCCGCCGGTACACCGGCTCCCATCGTGGCGAGGCTCCATGCCGAAACCGCCAAGGCCGCGCGCACCGACGAGATGAAGGCGCGGCTTGCCGCCGACGGCGCCGAGCCGGTCGGCAACACACCGGCCGAATTCGCCGCCCACATTAAGGAAGAAATGGAGAAGTGGGGCGCGGTGGCGCGCGCCGCCGGGATTGAACCGCAGTAGGGGCTCGACCCTGGATGCCGCTTGCGTGGGCATGAGCAGTGCCGATAACAATCAGCTTCGCGCCAACAGAATTCGCGTTGCATCTTTGCACGTAAGGCCGCCTGCCGGCTTGTCTCCTTCCGTCGTTCCCCTCCGCTCCATCTTGCATCTTGTCCCGTCCCCACTCCGGTCGAGGTTCACATGAAGATCGTCAAGCTTGAGGATTTCCACGCCGACGGCGGATGGGACACCTACTCGTTCCTGAAGATCACCACGGACGAGGGCGTGGTGGGCTGGTCGGAATACAACGAAAGCCGCCGCCGCGGCATGACACAGATCATCCGCGGGCTCGGCGCATCACTGGTCGGCCACGACCCGCGCGCCATCGGGCGGATCGACGCCATGCTGTTCGCGACCTCGCGGACCACCGCCGGCGGTTTGCACGCGCATGCGATCGCGGCGATCGAGAACGCATGCCTCGACATCAAGGGCAAGGCGCTCGGCGTGCCGGTCTATGAGTTGTTCGGCGGCGCAGTCCGCGACCGCATGCCGGTCTATTGGTCGCGCTGCGGCGTGTTGCGGGCGCGCTGCGCCGACCTCTTCGACGGCAAGGTGATCGACCGCCCGGCGGTGCGCACACTCGACGATCTCAAGGCCGCCGGCCGCGAGGCGCGCGAGCGCGGCTTCAAGGCGGCGAAGACCAACGTGCTGGTTTTCGACCAGAAGGGCGGACGGCAGTTCGCACCCGGCATGCACGGCTCGGGCCCCGGGTTTCCCGAACTCAATCTGACCGACGACATTCTCACCGCCACGCTCGACCAGCTTTCGGCGCTCCGCGACGGCGCCGGGCCGAACGTCAAGCTGCTGCTCGATCTCAACTTCAACTACCGGCCGGAGAGCCTCAAGCGGCTCGCCAAGGCGGTCGAGCCGTTCGACCTGCTGTGGCTCGAAATGGACCTGCCGGACCCCAAGGCGCTGAGCCTGATCCGGCAGTCGACCACCACGCCGATCGGCTCGCTTGAGACCATCCTCGGCCGCCGCGCGCTCAAGCCCTATCTGGAGAACTATTGCGCCGACGTGGCAATCATCGATGCGCAGTGGAATGGCGTGTTCGAAGCCGTCCGCATGGCCAGCATGGCGGACGCCTACGACGTCAACGTCGCGTCGCACAACTTCAACGGGCCGCTCGCGAACGTGATGAGCGCACATTTCTGCGCGGTCGTGCCGAACTACCGCATCATGGAGTTCGACGTCGACGAGGTTCCGTGGAAATCGTCGTTCCTGACCAATCCTTATGTGATCGAGAACGGCGACTACCTGTTGCCGACTGGCGCAGGCTGGGGGACCGAGGTCAACGAGGACGCCGTCCGCGCCCATCCGCCCAAGGCGTGACAAGCTATTCGTGACTGTCCCTGCCGAGTTGGAGCAATTTCTTGTCCTCGTCCCCGCGAAAGCGGGGACCCAGGGCAAAGCATTCAGTGTTTGTTTGTAGCACTGGGTCCCCGCTTTCGCGGGGACGAGCGGAGAGAGTATCAATTCTACCGAAGGAGAACTGCTCTAGTTATCGTCGGCGCCGGTGTGCGGCTCCGGGCTCTCGGCCGCGGCCGCCTCCTGGTAACGCATGCCTGGCCGCAGCCGCAGCCCTTTCGGAAAGCCCTCGAACAGCTTGAGCTGGCGGCGCGCGCGATAGCGGCTGCGCATGTCCTCGTCAGATGAGGGTTTGACGACCGAGTGCGCGACCAATTCGCCAACCAACTGGCCGACCTTGGTGGCGAGCGAATTGCCGTGATCCGACGGCGCCGCAAAGGTCGTGACCCGGCCATTGTGCCGGCGTTCCACGAACGGATAGTCGTCCGACGTGTAGAACACGCGGCCGCTCCAGGCGCTGGTGATGTCGTGTTCGCCGAGAACGCCCAATGCGGGGAATATCCGCTTTGCCTCCTCCAGCGTCTGCCGGGCGACCTCGCGGGTGATTTCGGGTGACGTTTCCGCAGTCTCGACATAGCCCATGTAGAGGCGCCGGCCCTGGCGGCGGGCGTAGAAGCATGGATCGCGTGTGTCGGACAGCACGGTCGTACCGGCAAGCACATCAGACCGTTCGGGCAAGTCTACCACCACCACGTAGTCGTACAGGAAGATGGCGCGTTCGAGCGCATCTCCATTGATATGCCGCGCATAGGCGTTGGCCATGAAGACATGGTCGGCGTGGATCGTCGCACCGTTCTCGCAGAACACCGTGACCCGATGGTCGGGAAAGTCGAGCGCCTGCGCTTCGGTATTCTGAAAAAAGCGGACGCCCTTGTTTCGCAGCGAGCGGGCGAGTCCGTTCAGCAGCTTTCGCGGATGAAAACTGCCGCCGAAAAAATCCGTGACGCCACCGGCGTAGAAGTCCTCGGCGGCGCCGCAGGTCTGCCGCAACTCGCCCGCCGACAGCACCTGAAAGAACGGCGCATGACGCTTTCCGGCAACCGGCATGAGCGCGCGAAAGTTGGCATCTTCCATGAACCCGTACGCAGCATCGAGGCCCGCCATGTCGGCAGCGTTGATGGCCGCGATGGTCGCACCCTGCCGTACCGAGGCACGCAGGTTGTAGTCCCGATCGAGCTGGGCGATACGCTGGCACCCCTCGATCGTGCGGCGGAGAAACGTCCGGACACGCTGACGCGCTCGCGCTTGCGCCTTGTCCACGGACAGCCCGCGATCCTGTTCCTGCCGGGTGAGTTCGGCCAGCATGACGTCGATCGGCTTCGCCCAGCCGGTGAGGAACTGACCGGCGTTGAGGCCGGAAGCGCCCTCCCGGCCGAACGCGCCCTTCTCGATCACGATGACGTCGAGCCCGCGCGTCACCGCGGCCTCCGCGGCGCTCAGGCCGGAGAGGCCGCCGCCGACGACCAGAAACTGGCAGGTGAGATTCGCGTTCGGGCAGGAGGGCGGTGAAAAGCCCCGCACCTCGTCGTCATAGCCGACCCGCTGGCGCATCGTTCCGATTCCGGTCGCGCGAGGTGGGCGCGGCGCGCGCCGATCGGTTACAAGCGACACCGGCGTTCCCATGAAATCGCGCTTGCCGAGTTCGATCCCGCAATGGCGCAGGATGTCGTAGGCAGTCGTGCAGTGGAAATAGAAGTTCGGCAGCGAGTTGTTGAGCAGCAGCGACTGACCGGTGAACTCGCGGGTCGCACCGCTCGGGAACACGATCTTGATCTCCTTGTCCTCGTTGCCGTCGATCTGCGCCGGCTTGAGAGTTTTCAGAAAATCGATCGTCTTGGCGATGCGATCCTTCAACTGCGGAATGGTCGTCTCGTCATTCTCGAACTTCGGCAGCTCGGCGCCCGCCAGGCGCCCGCAGGCATTGACGGCGTGGTCGGTCGCGGCCCGCACCTGCCGCACCAGCGGAAACATGTCGGGAGCAAGCCGCGTATTCAGCAGCACCGACGGCTCGACCTTCTTGGCCTCGGCGAATGCCGCCGCCTTGTCGAGCACGCCCGACAGGCCGGTGAGAAACTGCACGAAGATCGGAACCGACGACTTGTAGAGCGAGATGGTCATGGACGTGATCCTTGGGACGGGCTTCATTGCGAGGTCCGTCCTATACCCCGCTTCGTCGCAAGCTTGAAGCACGATTGCGTGTGACGACAAGCGAGCCGCGATTCAGCCGAGCGCGCCGCGCAGCAGCGCCGCATAGAGACGTTCGCGGAGCGTCTTCGGCTGGTCGAGCTTCATGCGGGCGAGACAGTCGCGCACGTCCTGGCCGGGCCGCGCGGCGAACAGCCCGCGAAGCGCAAGCCTCGCCAGTTGAAGTGACGGCGCATCGCGCAACGTCTCAAGCGCGGGCATCAGCCGCTGCTCGACCGGCGTGAAGTCGGTGCCGAACGGAAACGGCGGCAGCAGGCCCTGTTCGGCCGCCGGCTTGAGAGCGCGCGCGATCCGCTCGGGCGTGTTGTCGCGGCAGGCGGCCGGCAGTTCGAATTCCTTCTCGATCTTGCCGGCATCCTTGGCCTGCCGCAGCAGTTCGTCCTGAAAGCGCGAGTCGGTGACCGCCAGCATCGCCGCGATCACGTCCCGGTCGGACTTGCCGCGCAGGTCGGCAACGCCATATTCGGTCACCACGATGTCGCGCAGATGACGCGGGATGGTGGTGTGGCCGTAGGTCCAGTGGATGTTGGACTACGGTCCGTCTGTTCGCTTGCCGCGTCGAGCGCAGGATGATGACGGAGCGGGCGTCTGCGAGCGCGAAGGCCTGGGCGACGAAATTGTATTGCCCGCCGACGCCGCTGACGACCCGGCCGTCCTCCAGCCCGTCCGAAACCACGGCGCCGAGCAGCGTCACCATCATGGCGTTGTTGACGAAGCGCGCCTTGACCCGCGCGCGCCGCTTGGCCGGCTCGTCGCCATAGAGCTCGTTGACGTAGGAGACCGCCGTCATCCGCAGCTTGGCGCGCTCGGCGTCCGGCATCTCCCGCAGCGCGCGGTAGAACGCGCGCGAGCCCGAGGAAGAACGCCGCCTGCAGCAGCGAGCCGTCGACCTCGCGCTTGAGGATGCCGGCGCGGATCAGGTCGAGGAAGCCCTCGACGAACATCTCGCTCAAACCGTGGAGACCAAGTTCGAACGGCGCATCGTTCGCGCAGGCCGGTCGGCGTATAGGCGTCCGAGTCGAGCCGCGACAGCATGGTGCGAAACTCGGCATTGCGGCGGTGGCGCAGGATCAGCGCCTGCGCCACGGCATCGCCGAGCGATCCGATGCCGATCTGCAGCGTGCCGCCGTCGGCCACCAGGCGCGCCACATGCAGACCGGCGGCATATTCGGCAAGGCCGACCGGTTCGCGCGGCGGCGCAAACAGCGCAAAATCGGTCTGCGGGCTGTCCAGCATGAACTCGAATTCGTCGGCCGGCAGGTCGGCATCGCCCGGCATGAACGGCAGTTCGGAGTTGACCTGACCGGCGAGGACGAAGTTGCAGCGGCCATCGCGGCGCGCCGCGAGCAGGTCGAGCGTGATGTCGGGGTTGCAGCTCAGGCTGCAGGCGTTCGTTCTCGCCGGCGGCGCGCTTGGCAACGAGCTGCGCGACCACATTGACGCCGCGCTCGATGCACGTAGCCGAGCGCGTGGGTGTAGTTGGCCGAGATGTAGCTCTGCTGCGCGGACGGGACGTTCAGCCGGCTGCCGGCCAGGAAGAAGAATTCGTCGACCTCGATATTGGGCGGCAGGCGCCGTCGCGCAGCGCCGCCGCATAGGCGAGGTCCGGATAGCCGCCGAACAGCCGGCCGGAGAGCGGGCCGATGAAGCGCCGCTCGCAGCTCGCTGCGCGGCCGCGGCCGCTCCAGCGTCAGCGCGGTGAAGATGCGCAGGTGGATCGACGGGTCGGCGGCGGCGCGCGCGTAGAGCGCATTGGCGACGTGATTGGCCTTGCCGAGGCCGAGCGGCAGCGCGAGCACGATCCGCTTGCCGACGCGGCTGACGATCGCCTCGGCGATCTGGTCGGGATCCTGGAAACGGACAGGCGGGCCGCCGCCGCGGGTCATGTCATTCGGTCCCAGCCCGCATCGGGCTGGAAGCGCTTGCCGTAGACCTGCACCAGCCGCTCCAGCGTCTCCCTGACGTCGCCGCGCGTGCGGGCATAGTGCAGCGGGCCGCCGCGGAACGGCGCGAAGCCGGTGGCGAAGATCATCGCGCCGTCGACCGTGTCCTCGTCCGCGACCAGTCCCTCGCGCAGGCAGGCGACGCAGACATCGAGCATCGGCAGGATCAGCCGGTCGGTCATCACGTCGGTCGGCGGCGGCGCGTCACGGTCCTTGACGGGCTCGCCGTCCTTCCAGTCGTAGAAGCCCTTGCCGGTCTTGCGGCCGAGTTCGCCGTTCGCCACCTTCTCGCGCAGCCATTGCGGCACGTCGGGCATCGGACGCGGCAGCGACGCCTTCAGCACCTCGGCGACGTGCAGGCAGATGTCGAGCCCGACCTGATCGGCCAGTTCGATCGGCCCCATCGGCATGCCGAACTTGATCGCGGCCGCGTCGATGGTCTCGCGCTTGATGCCTTCGTCGAGCATGATCATCGCTTCGAGCAGGTACGGCGTCAGCGCGCGGTTCACCAGGAAGCCCGGCGCGCTCTTCACCGGCGCCGGCAGCCGGTCGATCTCGCCGAGGAACGAGCGCGCCTGCCGCAGCGCCTCCTCCGAGGCCTGATCGTGGCTCACCACCTCGACCAGCTGCATGCGCGACACCGGATTGAAGAAATGCAGCCCGACGAGCCGGTCCGGCCGCGCCAGCCCGGTGCGCAGTTCCTCGAGCGGAATGCTCGACGTGTTGGTCGCGAGGATCGCGTCGGGCTGCATCTTCGGCTCGGTCGCCGCATAGACCTTGCGCTTGAGTTCGAGCTTTTCCGGCACCGCCTCGATCACCAGATCGGCGGTGCGCACGCCCTCGCCGTGCAGATCGGGGATCAGCCGGTCGAGCGCGTCGCGCAATGGTCGTGCTCTTGTGGCCGATCTTGCCGTAGAGCTCGGCGGCGCGCTTGATCGCGGCGCCGAGCGGCTCGGCCTTCATGTCGGCGAGCGTCACGGTGAGGCCGTGCCAGGCGCACCAGGCCGCGATGTCGCCGCCCATCGCGCCCGCGCCGATGACATGCACGCGCTTGCCGGACCATTTGTCGCCGGCGAGGTCCTTGAGCTTCTCGCGCAGGAAGAACACCCGCACCAGGTTGCGCGACGTGTCGGTGACCAGGAGGCGCGCGAACGATGCGATCTCCGCCTTCTGCATCGCCGCTCTGTCGCCGCCGTGCAGCTCCCAGAGATCGATCAGCGCGTACGGCGCCGGATAATGCTCGATCGGCGCCTTCTTGGCGGTCTGCGCGCGCATGCGGCTTGCCGCGAACTTGCGGCCGAGCGAGCTGTTGATCGCCGTCACCAGCACGCCGCCGCCGCGAGCTCTTGAGCTTGCCGGCAACCGCGTCGCTCACCGCCGCGCGCACATGCCGCTCCTGCGTCACCGCATCGACGAGACCGATCGACCGGGCGCGGCCGGCGCGCACAGTGCGCCCGGTCAGCATCATGGTCATCGCCTCGATCGGGTTGATCAGGTGCGGCGCCCGCACCGTGCCGCCGAGGCCGGGATGCAGGCCGAGCATCACCTCCGGGAAGCCGAAGCGCGCGTCGTCGATGGCGATGCGGTAGTCGCAGGCGAGCGCGAGTTCGAGGCCGCCGCCGAGGCAGAAGCCGTGGATGACCGCGACCGTCGGCAGGTTGAGGCGGTCGAGCCGGTCGACCACCGCATGCGCCTGCGTGAGCCTGGTCTCGACCATCGGCCGCGTCGGTCATGGTGCGGAATTCGCCGATATCGGCGCCGGCGATGAAGCCGTTGCGCTTGGCGGAGCGGATCACCAGCCCCTTGGGCTGGTCGCGCTCGACCGCTGCGAGCACGTCGTTGAGTTCGGTCAGCACCTCCTCGGAGAGCGTGTTGGTGCTCGCGCCCTGCTTGTCGAGAATGAGCCAGGCGATGCCGCCCTCGTCGCGCGCGAGCCGCCAGTGCCGCCACGGGCCGGCCGCGCTCGCCTCGCGCCGGACCGAGCTCCATGTTGTCGCGGCCGATGACGTCCCAGACCTTCGTCATCGGCTGCCTCACACCGTCTCGATCAGCATGGCGCCGCCCTGCCCGCCGCCGATGCACTGGGTGGCGATGCCCTGCTTGATGCCGAGCCGCCGCATGGCGTTGACGAGATGCAGCACGATGCGGTTGCCGCTGGCGCCGACCGGATGGCCGAGCCCGATCGCGCCGCCGTCGACATTGAGCTTGTCGCGCGGGATCAAGCCGGCCGGGCCGTCGAGGCCGAGAATCGTCGCGGCAGAAGCGTTCGTCCTGCCAGGCCGCCAGGCAGGCGAGCACCTGCGCGGCGAACGCCTCGTTGATCTCCCACAGCCCGACGTCGCCGAGCGTCATCCCGCGGCGTCGCAGGATCGCCGTGCAGGCGAGTACCGGGCCGAGCCCCATCACGGACGGATCGAGCGCCGACCATTGGCTGTCGAGGATCACCGCACGCGGCGTGAGGTTGTGCCGCTTCAGCGGCGTCCTCGGACGCCAGGATCACCCACGAGGCGCCATCGGTGATCTGCGAGCTGTTGCCGGCCGTCACCTTGCCCCAGGGCCGCTCGAACGCCGGCTTGAGCTCGCCGAGCTTCTCGACCGTGGTGTCACCGCGCACGCCGTCGTCGTAGTCGTAGACCTTGCCGTTGCGCGCGAAGGCAGGCTCCAGTTCGCCCTCGAACGATTTCTCCTTCTGCGCGGCGGCAAGCCGGTGCTGGCTTTCGACCGCATATTCGTCGGCGTCGTGCCGCGAGATGTGAAACACATGCGCAAGGATTTCGGCGGTCTGGCCCATGTTGAGGTCGACCACCGGATCGGTCAGCCCGCGCTCCAGCCCGATCACCGGCTTGAGGAACGAGGGCCGGAAACCCGCGATCGCCTTGAGCCGCGACCACCAGTCGCGCGCCGCAAACATCGCGCCGTACCATTCGACCGCGCTCCGGCGGAACACCAGCGGCGCATGGCTGAGCGCCTCGGCGCCGCCCGCCAGGATCAGGTCGGACTTGCCCTCGCGGATGTACTGGTAGCCGATGTCGATCGACTGCATCCCGGAGCCGCAATTGATCTGCACCGTGAAGGCGGTCATCGACCTCGCCCATGCCGAGACGCAGCGCGGCGATCCGCGCCGGGTTCATCTCGTCGGCGAGCACATTGACGCAGCCGAGGATCACCTGGTCGAACGCATCGGCCGCGAACGGCTGCCGCAGCAGCAGCGGCCGGCCGCAGGCGACCGCGAGATCGACCGGCGTGAACGGCCCCGGCGCCGTGCGCGCCTTGATGAAAGGCGTGCGGGCGCCGTCGACGATGTAAACCGGGCGGCCGCTCATTCCGCCGCGCTCGGTTGGGTCATGGGTGTCGATCGTACATCTCCCGGGCTGTTGTGTCGTCGCACCAGCTCTTCCGGCGCGAAATCGTCGACCGCGATGGCGGCCGCGATCGCCTTGGCGAGTTCTTCGAGCTGGGCCGCCTCCGCGTCGTTGATGAGGCCCTGCGCACGAGCCTTGCCGATATCGCGCACGCGCGCCTTACGCAAACGCTCGCGCACCTCATGGCTTGCGATCTTAAGCTTGAATGCGCGCTCGAGCCGGGCAACACCATCGTTGCCTTCGCAATGAAAGATATCGACGGTGACGCGGTCGCGCGTGGCCGACGGCTCGAGCAGGATGCTGGCGCAGGCTTCGGTCAGAGCGATCCGACGGACCGCGCCGGCGCGGGCCGAACGGCAGCACCATGAACCGCAACAGCCACGCCACCGGCCGGTTTGGAAAATTGGCGAAAATCTCGTCGAAGCGCGCCTCTAGGGTCGCAAACGAGCTTTCCGCGCACCACGCCACGAGCGGCAGATCGTCTGGCTCACGGCCCTCGTCCTCCCAGCGCTTGAGCACCGCTGACAGCAGGAACAATTCCGACAGGATGTCGCCGAAACGCGCCGAGATCATCTCGCGACGCTTCAGCTTGCCGCCCATTGTCAGCAACGCGAAATCGACCGCGAGGGCGAACGCCGACGTGTAGCGGCCGAGCGATTTGTAAAATCGGCTCGTTCCCCCGGCGTCCGGCGCAGGCGCAAAGATGCCGCCAGTGAGCGCGCGCCCCCAGGCGCGGAACGCATTGGCAAAGCTGTGGCCAACATGCGCCCAAAACACCTTGTCGAACTGGTCGAGCCCGCGTGCGCGATCCTTCTCCTCGAGCGCCGCCATCTCCTTCAGCAGGTATGGATGACTGCGAATCGCGCCCTGGCCAAACTGGATCAGCGCGCGGGTGACGATGTTGGCGCCTTCGACCGTGATGCCGATCGGCACCGAGCGGTACATGCCGCCGAGATAATTCAGCGGACCGTCCTGCACGGCCTTCCCGCCATGAACGTCCATCGCGTCGTTGGCCGACACCCGCATGCGATCGGTGGTCTGCGATTTCATGATGGCGGTGACGACCGCCGGCTTGTGTCCGAGGTCGATGCCCACACAGGTGAAACGGCGCGCGGCGTCGAGCAGATACGCAGTCGCGGCCATGCGTCCGAGGCGTTCCTGCACCGCCTCGAAGCGGCCGATCGGCACGTGAAACTGTTCGCGCACGCGCGCGTACATGCCGGTGGTGTGCGCAGCGAACGCGCAGGCCGCTGCGGCCAGCGACGGCAGCGAGATGCCGCGTCCGGCCGCGAGCGCGCTCATCAGCATCTTCCAGCCTTTGCCGGCCTGCCCGACACCGCCGATGATGTTGTCCATCGGGATGAACACATCGTGGCCCGAGGTCGGACCGTTCTGAAAGACTTGCAGCGCCGGGAGGTGCCGGCGGCCGATCTCGACGCCCGGCAGATTGGTCGGAACCAGCGCGAGCGTGATGCCGATATCGTCTCGCGTACCGATCAGGTGATCGGGATCGTAAAGTTTGAAGGCGAGGCCCATGACGGTCGCGATCGGCGCGAGCGTGATATAGCGCTTGTGCCAGTTAAGCCTGATGCCCAG
Organism: uncultured Alphaproteobacteria bacterium; assembly: GCA_963807865.1. GTDB lineage: Bacteria > Pseudomonadota > Alphaproteobacteria > Rhizobiales > Xanthobacteraceae > VAZQ01. Next base: position 146,141 of record CAWEDK010000013.1, read on the forward strand.
TACGTCGCGGCCCTGCCACGTGCCGCGGCAGACCACACCGCTGTCCACCATCGAGGCGGCGTCGGATCCGGCCTCCGCGCTGGTGAGCCCGAAACACGGTATCTCGCTTCCGTCGGCGAGGCGCGGCAGCCAGTAGTCCTGTTGAGCCTGTGTGCCGAACTGGTGCAGCAGTTCACCCGGACCAAGCGAGTTCGGCACCATCGCGGTCACGGCGGTAGAGAGCGAACGGGTCGACAGCTTGCGGATCACTTCGGAATGCCCGTAAGCGGAAAATTCCAGACCGCCGTATTTCTTCGGAATGATCATCGCGAAGAACTTGTGGGTCTTGAGAAAATCCCAGACCTCCGGCGGCAGGTCGCCGAGCTCCCAGCTGATCTTCCAGTCGTCGACCATGCGGCACAGTTCTTCGACCGGGCCGTCGAGGAAAGCCTGCTCTTCGGTAGTCAGCCGGGCGGGCGGGAACGCGAGCAGCTTCGTCCAGTCGGGATTGCCGGTGAACAGATCGGCATCCCACCAGACGTCGCCGGCCTCGATCGCTTCGCGCTCGGTCTCTGACAGTGTCGGCAGCACATGCTGCGCCCACCCGAAGATCGGCTTGGTGATCCAGTCCCGACGAAAGGAGGATTCGCTCATCGCGATCCGGCTCCACAACAGCTCAATCTAGAACATAGCGATTGGGGTTACGATTGATAGCACCGGTTGGTTCCCACCTAGTGTCCCGATTCCGAAGTTTGCACCATTGCGGCCGCGGCGGCCTCATTTGCGGACTTCGGATGATGCGGACTTCTGAACCACCACACGAGCCGATAAAACCTTCGAAAACCGTCAAGTTTCGGGCGGGACCGGGTTCGGCCTCCGGTCGGGGCCGATTGCAACATACGTGAAAATGCCTTCGGTCACCGGGATGTGTTCCCGGCCGATGCCGCGCCGCACCCAGCTCTCGACCTTGACGGTAATCGAGGTCCTCCCGACCTTGACGATCTGGGCGTAGCAGGTCACCTCGTCGCCGACGAACACCGGCTGATGAAATGTCATGCCGGTAATCGCCACGGTGACGACGCGGCCCTTCGCCCGGCGAATCGCGACCGTGCCGCCCGCCAGATCCATCTGCGACAGCAGCCAGCCGCCGAAGATGTCGCCGTTCGGGTTGGCGTCGGCCGGCATCGCAATCGCGCGCAGAGTCGGTTCGGTGTCCGGCGGTGCCTGGGGCGCGTCGGCGTCGGCCATCCTGTGGCTCCGTCTCGCAGATGAACAAGCATTGCTATCGTACCAGAGATGGGGAAGAACAGTCGCCGAATCCATGCAAGCAGGAGGACGTCCTTGAGCGACATCGTTACCAACCGGAAAGGACCGGTGCTCGAAATCACCCTGAACCGCCCGGACGCCGGCAACGCCGCCACCAACGAAATGGCCACTGAACTGACCGAACTCCTGCTCTCAGCCAGCGAGAGCGCCGAGATCGTCGTACTGCGCGGCGCCGGAAGACGACTTCTGTATCGGCCGTGCGGGCATGGGACAGCGGCCGCCGGGCGCGCAGCCCGACGCGCTCGAATTGCGCCGGAGGAACGACGTGGTGTTCAACTGCTACGGCGCGTTCCGGCGTTGCGAAATCCCGGTGATCGGCGTGATCAAGGGACAGGCGCTTGGCTTCGGCTGCGCGATCGCGGCGGTCTGCGACATCACGCTTGCGGCCGAGACGGCGAAATTCCAGGTGCCCGAGATGGCGCACAACATCATGCCAACGATGGTGATGTCGGCGCTGGTCGACCGCGTGCCGCGCAAGGCGATGACGTACTTCGTGTGGTCGACCGCGCTCTTCTCGGCGGCCCGCGCGCGCGAGGCCGGCATCGTCAGCGAGATTTTCCCGGAAGCCGAACTCGAAGGCGCGCTCGAACTCGCTCATCGCGCAGATCATGCGGGCGCCGCGGCCCGCGCGCGTCGGCTGCAAGGACTACGCGCGTACCGCGCTCGACATGGATACGTCCGGCGCGGTCGACTATGCGCGCAGCATCCATGCGGTGATCAACACCTCAGAGGCGATGGTGTCGGCCGCCAAGGCAGCGGGACACTAGAATTGGCGGCTTTGAACTGAGCCGCTTGCTCCGCTCATGCCCGCGCAAGCGGGCATCCTGCACTTACCTGCCTGAAGCCTTCTTGTTGCGCTGGGTCCCCGCTTTCGCGGGGATGAGCGGACCCAGGCATGCGCCGGTCAGGATCACCGCAATCCGGCAGCGACGAATTTCTCCAGCGTGAGCGGATCGCCCTTGTGCGCAGGCTCACGCAAAGTGACGCCCGTGAACGGGCTCGCCTCGGTGTACCACTGGCGGCGCGCCGGCAGCATCCAGCGGCGCTTGCCGGACATCGACACGTCCCAGCGCACCGGCTCGTTCTCGATATCCATGCACTGATAGTGCGTGTTGAACAGCTCGATGCGGTGGCCGTCCGGGTCTCGCAGATACACGAACAGCGCATGTCCGGGCCCATGCCGGCCTGGTCCGAATTCGACATTGGCCGCAAAGCCCATCGAGGCGGCGAGGTCGCAGACGTAGAGCAACTGATAGGATTCCGGAATGCCGAACGCCGCATGGTGCAGCCGCGGCCCCGGCGCATTCGCGAACACGATGTCGTGCGGGTTGCCCTTGCGCTGCAGGAACACGAACAGCAGGTCGTCCTTGCCGTCGGGACAGATGTATTCCGACAGCCTGAAGCCGAGGCTCATCCAGAATTCGCAGGCCTTCTGCACGTCGGGAACCAGCAATTGAAAATGGTCGAGGCGCTGCGGGATCGCGCCCTTGTGGTGTTCGAACTCGACGATCAGCCGCGGCTTGACGTCCATGGTGGCGCAGAACTCGATCGGTGAACCGAGCGGGTCCGACACATGGAGCGTGCGGCCCTGGTGCGGGACCTCGACCCACTTCGCCGGCAGCCCGGCCTTCTCAAAGTGCGATTTCGCCTTCTCCAGGTCCTCCTCGGTGAACACGCGCATTCCGACGCGCTCCGCCTGCGGCTCACCGCTCGTGCGCTTGAGAACGAGACTATGGTGGCAGGATTCGGCGACGCCGCGCAGATAGATCGTGTCCTTGTCCTCGTCGCTGACGATGAAGCCGATGAGATCGACGTAGAAGGCGCGGCTCTTGGCGAGGTCGTTCACCGTCACCACCGAATGGCTGGCGCGCGTGACGTTGAACGGCGGGTTGTAGACGGGCTTCGGGATCGTCATGAGGTCTCCGCGCGGGTGGATTTTTTCGAGGCCGATCGGTAGCACAGCGACGCGACCGCCGTCATGCGAACTCAATACGACTTCGGCAGGCCCAGCACCTTCTCGGCGATGAAGTTCATGATCATGTGCGGGGTAATCGGCGCAATGCGCGGGATCATGACCTCGCGCAGGTAGCGTTCGACGTGGAATTCCTTGGAATAGCCCATGCCGCCGTGCGTCATGACCGCGGTCTCGCACGCCCGGAAGGCCGCTTCCGCGGCCAGAAACTTGGCGGCGTTGGCTTCTGCGGCGCGGTCCTGCTTCTGGTCATAGAGCCACGCCGCCTTCATGACCATCAGGTTGGCGGCCTCCAATTCCATCCAGCATCGCGCCAGCGGGTGCGCAATCCCCTGATTCTGGCCGATCGGGCGGCCGAACACCACGCGCTCGCGGGCATATCGGGCCGCCCGCTGCAAGGCAGCACGGCCGATTCCCACCGCTTCCGCGGCTATGAGGATGCGTTCCGGGTTCATCCCGTGCAGTATGCTGCGAAATCCGTCACCTTCCCGGCCAATTCGGTCCTCTTCCGGCACCATCATCCCGTCGAAGAACATCTCGTTCGAAATCGACCGCATGGCGGCCCATCTTCTCGATGACCCGGATCGCCACCCGGCTGCGGTCGAGGTCGGTGTAGAACAGGCTCAGGCCCTCGGTCCGGCGTTTGACCTCCTCGAGGGGCGTGGTGCGGGCGAGGATCAGCACCTTGTTGGCGACCTGCGCGGTCGATATCCAGAATCTTCTGGCCGGACAGCAGATAGTGGTCGCCGCGCCGCTCGGCGCGCACCTTGAGCTGCGTGGTGTCGAGCCCGGCGTTCGGCTCGGTGACCGCGAAGCAGGCCTTGTGCTCGCCGGCGATCAACGGCGGCAACATGCGCCGCTTCTGCTCGTCGGTTCCGAACACCACGACCGGGTGCAATCCGAAAATATTGATGTGCACCGCCGAGGCGCCGCTCATCGCCGCACCGGACTCGGCGATAGCCTGCATCATGATCGCCGCCTCGGTGATGCCGAGCCCCGCCCCGCCATATTCTGCCGGCATCGCGATGCCGAGCCAACCGGCTTCGGCAAGCGCGGCATGCAGCTCGTGCGGGAAATCGCCGCTCTTGTCCTTGCCGAGCCAGTAGGCGTCGTCGAAGCGCGCACACAGTTTCAGGATCGAGTCCCTGATTTGCTGCTGTTCCTCGCTGAGAGCAAAATCCATTTGACCTGTCCTTTGCACTCTTGCGCAGACGCTTCAACTCCCTCCCCCTGAAAGGGGGAGGTTCAAGATCGCGCCAACTCGTTCAGGGCGATACCACTTTCTCCATCGCCGCGGCGATGGCCAACAGCTTGCGGTCTGCTCCGTGCTCGCCGATCAGCATCAGCCCGACCGGCGCATCGCCTGCGCGATGGCAGGGGATCGAGATCGAGCAACGGTCGAGGAAGTTCGCGACCGCCGGATTACGCAACATCGCCGCGTTGGCGTGGCGATAGGCATCGTCGGAGGCAAGATCGTCGATGCGCGGCGCAGTGATCGGCGTCGTCGGCATGACCAGCGCATCGTACGGCGCCGTGACCGCCGCGATACGTCGGATGAAATCCCTTCGAGCCTCCAGCAGTTCGATGTAGTCGGCGGCGTCCTGCTCCTGGCCGCGCAGAATCCGCACCAGCACGCGCGGGTCGTACATCGCCGAACCTTTGGCGATAATGCTGCGATGCGCCGCGTACGATTCGGCCGCGGCCGGTCCGCCCTTGGCGTTCATCTGGCCCAGTTCGGACAGCTCTCGCAGCGGCAGGTCGACGATCTTCACGCCCGCCTTGCCGCAGGGCCGCGAGCCCGGCTTCGAACGCCCGAGCGACGCCGGGAGCAACTCCGTCGAGCACCATAGTCTGCGGCACCGCAAGCCGCAGTCCGTCGAGCGGAAAATCGGCCAGGGCCGAAACCGGCTCGCCGGCCAGCACCGCATCGAGGATCGCACAGCACGCCACCGTCGGCGCAATCGGCCCGATCGAATCGAGCGAAGTCGACAGCGGAAACGCGCCCTGCGTCGGAACACGATGCGCCGTCGGCTTGAAGCCGACGATCCCGCACAACGCCGCCGGAATGCGGCACGATCCGCCGGTGTCGGTGCCGAGCCCGGCATAGGCCATGCCGTCGGTCACCGAGACCGCCGCGCCCGACGACGAGCCGCCCGGGATGCGGGCCGCCTGGCGATCATAGGCGTTGGCCGGGGTGCCGTAGTGCGGATTGAGGCCGAGCCCCGAGAACGCGAACTCGGTCATATTGGTGCGCCCGATCGGGATGAAGCCCGCCGCCCGCAGCCGAGCCACGCTGGAGGCATCACGTTCGGCCGGCGCCGCGTCGCGCAGCACTGCCGAGCCCGCTGTGGTGACGTCGCCCGCGATGTCGAACAGGTCCTTGATCGACACCGGGATGCCGGCGAGCGGCGATAGCGCCTGGCCGCGGGCGCGCAAGCGGTCGAAATAATCCGCCGCCGCCAGCGCCGGCTCGGCGTGCACCTTGAGGAAGACGCGCCGGCCTTCGCCGTCAGGGTCGCCGATGCGCGCCAGGCACTCCTCGACCAGATCGCGGCTCTTCGCGCCTTGCTGGAACCGTCTGACGATATCGCCGATGCCGCGCATCATGTCTCCGTCTCGCTGGTGATCGACCAATTGTGGTGCCCTGCCACGACAAATAGCAGCTTTCCACGTCGCTTGGTCGCCTGCTACGTTCCGTACTCATACCCCTCCATGCATTCCAGGAATTCGCGTGACCGTCCTCAGCCTTACATTGCAGACAGGCGCTGCCACACGGCGGGCCGACGTCACCATTAACGAGGCGGTCGTCGCCGGTTGGACCGGGCGCAATGCCGCAGCGGTCGAAAAGCATATCCGGGAACTGGAAGCGCTCGGCGTGACACGCCCCGCCACCACACCGATCTTCTACCGGGTCTCGGCGGCGCGGCTCACGACCGGTGACGCCATCGAAGCGGTCGGCGAAAGCTCGGGCGGCGAGGTCGAATTCGTCCTGCTGCAGCACGACGGCAGGCTCTGGGTCGGCACCGGCTCCGATCACACCGACCGTGAAGTCGAGAAATACGGCGTCACGGTCTCCAAGCAGATGTGCGACAAGCCGATGGCGCCGACCTTCTGGGCGTTCGACGAAGCCGCGCCGCACTGGGATCGCCTGCTGCTGCGCTCGTCGGTTATCGAGAACGGCAAGACCGTGACCTACCAGGACGGTTCGGTGGCCGCGATGATCGATCCGCGCGACTTGATCAAGCGCTACGCGCCGGGCGGGAGCCTGTCGGAGGGCACGCTGATGTTCTGCGGCACCCTCGCCGCGATCGGCGGCGTGCGGCCAACGGGCGAGTTTTCTTTCGAGCTCGAAGACCCGGTGCTCGGCCGCAAGATCGTCCACAGCTACCGGGTGCGCACGCTGCCGAACCTCGGCTAGTTGCGCAATCTCAAAACCACGGAACGGAAATCCATGCCCGCGACCGACGAAAAGCTCAAGCTGTCACCGAAACCTTATCTCTCGACCACGGCCGCCTTTGCCGGCGGTAACGACACGCCGCGCGATTTCCTCGAACGCTGCCTGGCCGACCTCGACCGGCTTGAGCCGCAGATCGGCGCGTTCGTCCATCTCAGTCTCAACGCCGCCCGCGTCGCCGCCGACCAGTCGACCGAGCGCTGGCGCGACGGCAAGCCGCTGTCGCAGATCGACGGCATGCCGGTCGGCATCAAGGACATCATCGAGACGATCGACATGCCGACCGAGAAGGGCTCGCCGCTGTTCGCCGGCTGGCGCTCCGGGCGCGACGCCGCGAGCGTCGCGGCGTTGCGCGAGGCCGGCGCGGTCATCGTCGGCAAGACCGTGACGACCGAGTTCGCCGCCAGCGAGCCGCGCGGCACGCGCAATCCGTGGGACCTCGGCCGCACGCCCGGGCGGCTCGAGCAGCGGCTCGGCGGCCGGCGTCGCGGCCGGCATGGTCAGCCCGGCGCTCGGCACGCAGGTGGTCGGCTCGATCATCCGTCCGGCGAGCTATTGCGGCTGCTTCGGCTTCAAGCCGAGCGTCGGCGCGATCAATCGCGGCGGCAGCCACGACGGCTTGAGCCAGAGCTGCCACCGGCGTGCTGGCCGCCGACCCTGGAGGATGCCTGGCAGGTGGCCTACGAGATCGCGCAGCGCGCCGGCGGCGATCCGGGCTATCCGGGCCTCTACGGTCCGGCAAGCGTGCCGGCGGCGCAGAAGCCGCGCCGGATCGCGTTGCTCGAAACGGCCGGCTGGGCGGCCGCGTCGCGCCGGCGCCAAGGCAGGCGATGGACGACGCGCTCGAGCGGCTGAAGGCCGCCGGCATCGAGGTGCTGACGCGCGCGCAACAACGCCAAGGTCGCGGCCATCGAGACGGCGATCGCGGACGCGCTGCCCCTGTCGATGCGGATCAACGCCTGGGAGGCCGCTGGCCGCTCAACACCTATCGCAACCGCGACGCCGAGCAAGCTCAGCCGCGTCGTGCTCGAACGCCTCGCCGAGGCCGAGGCGATGACGCTCGACGACTATCGCGCCGACCTCAAGACGCGCGAGGCAGCATCCGCGCGGTCTATGCGGCGCTCGCGGGCGAATGCGACGTCTGCATCACGCCTGTCGGCGACGGGCGCCGCGCCGGTCGGACTGCATTCGACCGGCGATCCGATCTTCGCGGTGCCGTGCTCGCTGCTCGGCATTCCGGCGATCTCGCTGCCGGTGCTGCAGGACGAAGGCCTGCCGCTCGGCCTGCAGGTGATCGGCTTCGAGCACGGCGATGCCGCGCTGTTCGCGGCGGCGGGCGCATCGAGCGTGCGATGACCAAGTAGCAACGGACGTTCGCGCAGTCACCCGCCGCCTGCCCGTTCAAACTGCACAGCGGACGTCTGATGAAGCTCGCCGTTCCGGACATGATCTCGAACTCGTATTTCCCGGCGATCGCGGCGGTCGAGCTCGGCTTCTTCAAGCAGGAGGGGCTCGATGTCTCGCTCGAGATGATCTTTCCGGTCGACAAGGCCTACGAGGCGTTGCGCGACGGCGCGGTCGATTTCGTCGGCGGCTCGGCGCATTCGGCGCTCGCGGCGTTTCCGGAGTGGCAGGGCGCCAAGCTGCTCTGCGCGCAAGCGCAGGGCATGTACTGGTTCCTGGTGATGCACGCCGATCTCGGCGCGACGAACGCGGCGACGTCTGCGTGGTCAAGGGCCGAGCATCGGCGCCGCGCCGTGGGTCGAGATGGGTCTGCGCGGTTTGCTGACCGAGGCCGGGATCGATCTCGAGCGCGACGGCGTCACGATCGCGCCGGTGCCGGGCGCGCTCGGCGCCGGCGTGAATTTCGGCGTCACCGCCGCGAAGGCGCTGGAGGAGCGCAAGATCGACGGCTTCTGGGCGAACGGCATGGGCGCCGAGGTCGCGGTGCGGCGCGGCGTCGGCACCGTCGTGCTCGACGTGCGCCGCGGCGACGGTCCGAAGCCGTGCTTCAACTACACGATGGCGTCGATCGCCACGACCGACGCGCTGATCGCGCGGTCGCCCGATACCGCCGCCGCCGCGGTGCGCGCGATCGTCAAGACGCAGGCGGCGCTCAAGGCCGACTCGTCGCGCGCGACGGAGGTCGGCCGCAAGCTGTTCCCGCCGTCGGAGGCCGAGCTGATCGCCGAACTGATCCGCCGCGACCTGCCGTATTACGACGCGTCGATCTCGCCGGAATTCGTCGCCGGCATGAACCAGTTCGCCCGCGACGCCGGCATCCTCAAAGGCGACGTGCCGTACGAGCGCGTCGTGGCGACGCAGTTTGCACACCTGTGGGCGTAGACGCGGCCCTTTGAATTCCGGCGACACGGTCGCCCCTCATCGGTGCGCATCACGCACAACAGCGGCCACCGCCTCGCGTCCCGCGATCCGGCCGAACACGAACGCGCGCAGCACCGAGACCGCGTTCGGCGCGGTCGCATGGAAGTGCCCGGTGATCTCGCCCGCGGCATACAGCCCTGGGATCGGCGAGCCATCCCGCAGCACGCGCGCGCTATCGTCCGTGGCCAGCCCGCCGAACGTGTAGGCGACGGCCCCGGCCAGCGGCCAGGCAAGGAACGGCGGCTCCACGATGGCGCGCGCCCAGTTCGATTTCGGCGGGCTCAGCGTGCCGCGGCGGCAAGCCCATCGCAGCGCGTGGCGTCGAACATGTTCGGATCGCCCACGCACGCGGCGTTGTAGTCCGCGACCGTCGCGGCGAGATTGTCCGCATCGACGCCGATCATCCCGGCAAGTTCCGCGAGCGTATCGGCGTGCACAGGTGGCACCTCCGAGCGGATCGCCCGCTCATAGCCGTCGATCGCCAGCAGGCGGCCGTCGAGGATCGCGTAGGCGACCGCGCCGGGCGTCTTAAAATGCATGTCGCGCGCGAACCATTCCCAGGTCTCGTGCACCAGGCCGGCGCCCTCGTCGAAGAAACGGCGGCCGGTCTGGTCGACCACGATGCCGTAGGGATAGACCAGCACGACCGGCGCGGAATTCTTGCTGCGTGCATCGATGGGCTCGGCGTGCATGCCGTTCCAGTCGCCCGCGCGGTCCGCGCCAAGCGCGAGCGCAACGCGGATGCCGTCGCCAGTGTTGAAGTGGTGCCAGGGGAAATGAGCCGCATGGTCTCGGCGCCGGGGCCGAAATGCTCGCGCATCATCGCGCCGTCGCCCTGGAAGCCGCCGCAGGCGAGGATGACGGCGTCGGCGGAGAGGGTCTCGCGCGCGCCGCCCGTTTCGATCACGACGCCGGTGACGCGGCCGTTCTCGCTCGCGAGCGATTGCGCCGCGCAGCCGTAGCGCAGCACGACACCCGCCACTTTCGCCGCGCGGGCGAGCGCCGCGACGATCGCCGGGCCGCCGCCGGCCGGTTGGATGCGCGGTGGTCCCTTGGCGAGGTAGTAGGTCGGCTGGATGAACTCGATGCCGTGGCTGGCGATCCACTGCACGGTTGCGGGCGCGTCGTGCGCGAGCCGCGCGAAATAGGTCTCGTCGCCCTCGAACTTCGTCGCCGTCAGCATGTCGTGCACGAAGCTCGGCTCGACGCGGTCGGGTGCGGCCATGCGCATGTAGGACGGCGACCAGCGGGTGTTGCCGCCGGCCTTCTCTTCGGGCGCCTTCTCGATCAGCGTGACGGTCGCGGCGATCGCGCGCGCACGCGCCTCTTCGGCGGCGGACAGCGCGGCGGCGAGCCCCGCTGCGCCGTGGCCGACGACGACAATCTCGAACGGCTTGCTGCTCACCCTGCCCCCTCGCGCGTTGTCGTCGCGTGTGAACCGTGGATCATTGTAGCCCAAGTGGCAGCCGGGATCATTGTGTCCGCCCGCTTGCTGCAAAATTCTGACGACATTGATTCTCCCGCGGCGCGATTGCGTCCGCCGCCGTGCGCGACTTGACACCGATCGCGCTTGTCGCGATGGCGCCGGTGGCGATCGTCGTGCATCCCTCACAGCCCGTGAACAATGTCACCCGAGTTGGTGGCACGCGGCAAGAGCATGCCCGGAAAGCTCAATTACGGTTCTCGTCGGGCGCCGGTACGCCTGGATCAGCCGATTCTGGCTTCGATGGAGGAATGGGTGGAGGCGGCAATCACCGGCAAGCTGGCATGACCGCCATGGTCTTTCGGGCACACCAAGCTGATGCAAATTGCGTGGTCGTGATGCTCGTAGCCTCCGATGGCTTTTCGGCCCGTTACGATCTCGATCGCATTGTCGCGGTGCTGCCGAAGGTCGACTGAGCTGGTCTGGCCGAGCTCATGTCGGGAAGATATTGATCCTGGAACAGGAGCCAAAGGTGGCGTCGCTTCCGGATGCTCCACGAAATGACGTCGCGAGGCGTGATCCCGCTTGCGTTGGCGTTCAATTCCATGAACCCCATTCTGGTACAAGGTGCCGCGCTGGCCAATTTGCCAATGCTTGCTGGTTTTGACGAAAGCATCACCGCCGCCATTCCCAACGGCAGCAAAGTCGAAGTGGAACCCCAGCGCGGTCTGCTCACGGTGCTGGAATAGCAACGGCGGGTCGTTGCCAGCGAGCGAAACGTCAAGCACCAAACAGGCAATTCCCTCCCGATCGCTGCAATTCACGCTCCACTTGCGCGTGGGTCATCCGAATCGTTAGTTCCGGAGGCAGCCTTCCTCCAAGCCTCCGCTGCTCGCGTGAAGGCTGACGTTTCTTGGGGCATCTGCACAAGACGCGACGATTCATGTGTCGCAATCAACCCGACCGCGAGTCATGAGCTACGATCAATCGCGAACATCCGGCGATCGGTCGCTAAGGGCCCAGGCTGTGTGAAAACTCCACCTCTGCTATGATTCTGCAGTGAATCGGCGGAGGGTGCGACCGATGGCTGGGTTCGTGGAAGGGGTTGATCGCGGACAGAGCACATTGTTCCCGGCGCTGCTCGACGACTACGTGGCCGAGGACAATCCTGTTCGCGCGGTTGACGTTTTCGTTGATGGGCTTGATCTTGAGCAAGCTCGGCTTCGTCGGCGTTCGGCCGCTCGACACGGGCCGACCTGGCTATCATCCCGGCATGATGCTCAAGATTTACATTTATGGCTATCTCAATCGCGTGCCGTCGAGCCGACGCCTGGAGCGCGAGTGCCAGCGCAACATCGAGCTGATCTGGCTGACGGGGCATTTGGCGCCGGACTTCAAGACCATTGCGGATTTCCGCAAGGACAATGGCAAGGCCATTCGTGAGGTCTGCCGTAAGTTCGTCGCGCTGTGCCGCAAGCTTGATTTGCTGAGTGCAGCGAGCGTCGCCATCGACGGATCAAAATTCAAAGCCGTCAATGCGCGCGACAAGAACTTCACCGAGGCCAAGATGAAACGGCGTCTGGAGCGGATCGAGGAGAGCATCGCGCGCTACATCGCGCAACTGGAGACCGCCGACCGCCGTGGTGATGCGGTGCCGGAGGCAAAGGTTGCGCGGTTCAAGGACAAAATCGTGAAACTGAACGAAGAGATCGCGCGGCTCAATGCGATCAATGCCGAGATGATGAAGAGCAAGGACAAGCAAATCTCACTGACCGATCCTGATGCGCGTTCGATGGCAACGAGCGGCAAGGACACTGGAATCGTCGGCTACAACGTGCAAACCGCAGTCGACACCAAGAACCATCTCATTGTGGCCCACGAGGTGACGAACGTCGGCACGGACCGCCATCAGCTCTCGAATATGGCCGAGCAGGCGCGAACCGAGATGGGCGTTGAGACGCTCGATGCTGTGGCCGATCGCGGCTACTACGAAGGCGAAGAGATCAGGGCCTGCGAGGAGGCCGGCATCACCGTCACGCTGCCGAAGCCTATGACTTCGAGTGCAAAGGCTGCAGGCCGCTTCGGCAAACAGGACTTCGTCTATGTCGCTGCCGACGATGTTTATCGCTGTCCCGCCGGCGAGCGGCTAACGTATCGCTATACGAACGATAGAAGACGGAAAGACGCTGCGCCGCTATTGGACAAGCACCTGCAAAACCTGCGCGCTGAAAGCTCAGTGCACGACAGGCTCCGAACGCCGCATCACACGATGGGAGCACGAGGCCGTCCTTGAGAAGGTTCAGGATCGGCTCGACCACAACCCAGCTGCAATGGGTGTCCGCCGTCAGACAGCGGAACATCCGTTCGGCACGATCAAATGCTGGATGGGATGGACGCACTTTCTTACGAAGCGGCTGCCCAAAGTGGCCACTGAGATGGCGCTCAATGTGCTCGCCTACAACATGAAGCGCGTGATGGCGATCATCGGCGTGGCTGGGCTGCTGGAGGCCTTGGCTGCTTGAGCCGGGGACTTGCGTATTCAAATGGGCGCCAAAAGACCAACAGAAGCGCCAGGGAGCGTCACGGGCAGTCACAGAATCGATTCCAGGAAAATTGCGTTCAGCCGCGCGAATGCTGGCGGAGTACTGCGCGCGGCGCCGATACGACACGCTTTTTTACACAGCCTGGGCCATTAGCTGCCGTGAGCAATCGCAGCAATCCGCCCGCCTATTCGATCACCTCGTCGGCACTCACCAATTTGGTGTTCGGCACGGCCACCCAGAAAGATAGAACGTTCCATAAGCGGGCCAGGCAGCTAACGGCTCGGCAGACGCTACATTAGCGTTGCGATGGCCTGACGCCACAAATTTATGAGAAACAGGCTCAAATCCTGCGAGATCACTTAGACCAAGCGAAACAATTCAGCGGCAATGAATTACCTGCGGTCGTCTTAGTGGCGATTGAAAGGTTGGGAGGCATTATGCCTGAACCAATTAGTCCCTTTGCCTGTGACGACAAAGGAGCCACTGCAATCGAGTAAGGGCTTAGCGCTGCTGGCATTGCGGTCGCGATCATCACGGTCGTGCAGGGGCTGGGCTCCCAGTTGAACACGACCTTGGGTACCGTTTCGACGGCACTGAAGTAGTTGGCAAAAGATATTGCTACTGTTCCTACGTCCGCATTGCGACGCGCGGTAAAGGGGGGCATGATCATCCGTCCAGGCTCTATTACCAGCGCTGACGCGGGGCAGGCCATGCTGCCACACCCAAAACTTCAAGCGATCCACGATCGCGCGGCAAACCTCATTGAGCTCGCACTCGAGCGGGTGGTCGCCAATGCCGCCGATCCACGGGCTTTCCCACTCCCGGCCGCTGGCACCTCGCTCGAACGGTTGCTCAAGCACCGCTTCGACGCGCTGCCGCCCGAGAGGCGTGCCAGTCTCTCGAAAAAGCTCTCAGCCCGTGCCGGGACCAGTCTGCGCGATCGGCGCGAGTCCCTCGGCGAACTGGCCGCGATCGACCTTCGCTCGAACACATCCGTTCTCGACCAGGCCAAGGACATCCCGTTGCCAGCAAACCTCCAGTTGAGCTCGAACGACCTCGGGTCGATCGCCGGCGCGCTGCGGAACCGCTGGGCTGGCGAGCTGCGCCCCTCCACGGTTCCCGCCGCCGGCGCGAAGGCCACCAGGCTCCAGATGCGGTTCAACTCCGCGAAGTGCGTTGAAACGACCCATGGCGAGCCCGGCAAGGACGAGATCTCGCTCGCCGGGGTGGCGGTCGACAATTTGGGTGCCGTTTCAGCCATTGGCCCGCTACCACTCGGGCAGTTCGCCGATGGACAGCTCACCGTCGTGCTCGACGGGCAGCCACTTCGCACCTACGACCTCACCAGCGGCAACTTTCCAAAGGCGTTCGCTCTCTTGCCAGTTCTGACCGAGATCGATCTGGGCGGCTTCGACCAGTTTCTCGCGCTCTTGGTCTCGAGCGTAATCGCCTCGGCCGCGGCAGGTGTCTTGGTCGCCACCACGGCCGCATCGCCGCTCCTGGTCCTCGCGCTGCTCGCGCTCGCCATCGCCGCCCTTGCAGTGCTCGCCATCCTCTCGGTGGACGAAGTGCTCGAGCCCCCCGACGGCTACGTGGTCGTGGTCGATGCCCCCGGAGTGAACCCGGGCGAGGTTTCGAGCAAGCAGGTCAGCTTCCGCGGGCGGGGCGGCCGGTACGACCTGAGCTTCGAGGCCCGCGCGCTCGCCTAGCGATCATACCGCCGCGCCCGGCGTTACCACGGCCCACTCGGTCTCACGGGAGGAAACGAATGGCAACTGGACGGACTGTCGACGACCGCTCCCGGCGTGCGGAGCGCCCGATGCCGCCAAAACTCCAGGCGCTGGTCGATCGCGCCAGCAAGGTGGCTGCCATTGCGCTCGAACGCGTGGTCGCGAACGCCGCTAACCCGCGCGAATACCCGCTCCCGCAAGACCCGAAGAGCGCGGAACGGCTACTGAAGCAGAAGTTCGAGCGGCTGTCGCCGGCGCGCAAGAAAGCAATCCTCGACACGGTCGCCCCTCGCGCGCGCGAGCCGCGGGCGGCACGAGCGAGTCGTCTGGGCGAGCTGGCCGGCGTTGACTTGGCCTCGCCGCGATCGGTGAGCGAACAGGTGAAAGCGATCACGCTGCCCAGCGCTTTGCGCCTGGACTCGCGAGACCTGGCCGCGATCGTCGAATATTCACGCGATCGGTTCCTCCCGAATGTCATCACTCCCGGCGGCAGTGGCCCGTCCCAGGCGCAAGGGGCCATCGCTCGGAACCTGGCACTGCGCGTCAAACGGGCGCAGTGCCTGGACGAGACGCGCGGCGAAGCAGGCGGCGACGAGATGGCCATCTTCGCGGTCGTGGTCGACCAGTTCGGTACCGCGCGCGACTCGGATGCCATCCGCCTGGGAACGTTCCGCTCGGGCACGGCCTTCGACTATCCTGATGGGCTGCTCGAGCGGTTCAACGGGATCGACCTCGGGTCCTTTCCTAAGGCGTTTACCGCGGTGCCGGTGCTCCTGGAGCTGGATCGGTCCGACAATGACGCCAATCTCGATACGGATGCGCTCGCGATTTCGGGCGTCGTTCTCGCTGCCCTGGGGGCCATCGAAACCGTGCTGCTGAGCCTTTTGGCCACCCCGCTCGCGCTCGTCGCACTCATTGTCGCCATCCTCGGAGGCGTGATGTTCGCCCTCGCGTTGATGTTCGGCGATGAATTTTTCAAAGCCGACCAGGGCTTCGGGGTGGTCATTAATTCAAATGCCCTGGTCCAGCCGGCCGGGGGCGTTCAGACCTTCCAATACAATGATCACGGCGGCTCCTATGCGGTGACACTCGCGTTCGAAGTCGAACCGTGATCGTGATGGGGCCAGATTCGACTTCGTAACCTTCGAGGCGATCCTCGCGCAGCCAGGGGAGACGAGCCAAATGCATGATGACACGCCCAAGCATCCGGGATCCGGTTCGCGATTGCAATTTTCAGACCCGAGGATTCAGGCCATCGCCGATCGCGCCGCGAGGGCTGCAGAGCTCGCCGTCGAGCGGGTAGCTGCCAACGCCATGGATCCAAACACGTATCCGCTCCCGCGCGACCCTCGCAGCCTGGAGCGGCTGCTGAAGAGCGTCATCGACAGCCTACCGGCGGTTAAACGCCAGGAGATCTTCGCACGCGCTCAACCGGGCGTCCGGGCCAGCGCTGCAGCTCGGCGGAGCCGCTTCGGCGACTTGGCGGCGGTCGATCTGCGCGCCTCGCCCTCCGTGACGGAGCAGGTGCGCGCGATCGCCCTTCCGCCCAACCTGCGCATTCCCGATCGCGAGCTGCCGGCGCTCGCCGAAAAGCTCAAGCGGCAGTTTTTCCCGCCCATCATTACCCAGCCCACGGCCGCGGCGACCGCTACGAAGATGGATCTGTTCGTCACCTCGGCCACGTGCAGCGAGCCGACGGCACACGAGAGTGGCGCCGACGAGATCGTGGCGACCGGAATCCTGATCAACGAGCAAGGGGTAGTCTCGAATACCAACGCAATCGAGCTTGGCCAATTCAACGCCGGCACGTCCCGCGCCTTTAACAACCTGTCACTGCGCAGACTTCGATCTGTCCACCGGCGCGTTCCCCAAGCTCGTCGCCTTTGCTCCCATAGTGCTCGAGAAGGATCACGCCAAGCTGGCCAATGTGCTTGCCGCAATCGCTGTCGCGCTCTCTACGATCGGCTTTGCCGTGGCCACGGGCGGGCTGATCACCGGCAATCCGATCGTGTTGCTGATCGGCGTGCTGGCCGAGGTCCTCGGCGGGCTGCTCATCGATTCTCTCGCTGCTGCTGCTCGACGAGATCCTTGTAACGGATGAATTGTTCGGAGTGGCCATCCAGGCGCTCAGGCCCCGCGCCCGGTCTCCTGGCCACCACAGACGTGTCGTTGCGGGGCCGCCAGAACGTATTCGGCCAGCGCCACGGCGCCTACACGCTGTCGTTCAATTACACGCTCAGCTAACCCAGCAATAAAGTTGGCACTACTGGGGCAAATGGTCCCTGTGCGTAGCAGCACTCCAGCCACGCAGGCAACCCAGCCCGGATGTCGACCCAGGTCCGAAGTCGTTCCGAAAGCGGACTCCTGTCAGGGAATTGGTATCGGTTGCGCTGAGCCAATAGGACCATTGGTTTAGTGGCTGTTCCCTGTCCGAACCCAGCCTCACGCGCCCGCACGATGGCTTGCGCGCGGCTATGGACTCCAAGTTTACTGAAAATGATCGACACGTTGTTGCGGACCGTACGCTCGCTTATTTTGAGCCGAGTCCCAATTGCGCTATTATCGAGCGCCTGCGCGACCAGCTCCAGAACGTCGTGCTCGCGAGCAGTGAGCGCCGCGAGCAACGGTCCGGGCCTCCCTATTCCGGGCGGCGCGTGGGGCAGAAACTCGTCAAGCTCCTCGACCAGTTGGTCCCATGCCAACTCGCGCTCGACGCCGCGCATTTCGCGCTCACGATCCAGCGCGAGAAAGTTCTCGGCGTCGATCACTGGCCCAGCCCTGAATTCCACTATACCTGCCACAACAATTGCAGCTTCGGCGGTCCGCAGCGGTTGGAATTCCGCGGCGTCTCTCCCGCCGAAACCGCGCGGTCGATCACCGCCTCTATGTGCCAAAGCTCATGGATGACTTCGAGGCTCGCGGCCTCAGGATTGAGATTCGAACAATCAGCACAAAGGACCTCGGGCCCCTAGCTCGGCGCTTCGACCTCTTGGTCGTTGTCTCCGGGCGAGGCGCACTGACGGAGGCATTCGAGCGCGTGCTCGAGTGGTCGCAAGATGTGCTACTCATGAAGTGTGCTCAATCTTGCCGCTCGTTCGAACTCCGCAAACCTTAGATTACGTACGTCCTCGTTTGAGCTGCGATGTCCGAACCCGCTTTGGACCGCTCACTGTTGCGATTTTGCTGGAAGACTCAGGAACCGTCGAAGCATCGGGCGCGTCGAGATGGCCATGGTTCGGCTCGTCGTCTTTAATGACGCCACGGCGAGCCTTGAATCGTAGCCGTGGGTCTCGGTCGCCTGTGCCACCCATGCAGCCCTCCACGAGATACCGAGCGCGGGAACGAAACGCAACGAAACTCCTTTAAGAGGTGCGTCGCGGCCGGCGGAAGAGTAGGCGACGTGGTTCCTCTTACGCTTTTCTGACGGTGGGTCGTTCGGCTGGTAGAACACCATTCCAGAATTCGGGTCGACCCAGGCGAGGTAGTCGTTGACCGCCTTGACGCCGGGAACGTTCTCGGCGGCAACTTGATGGCCTGGCGCTCGCGCTCGTCGGTGACCGTGCCCCAAAGTTCGACCACGCCGTTGCGCACCACGATGTCGATCATCGCGATCGGTGCCCAGGCCTGGCGGCCAGCTCGGCCATGATCTGCTCGCGGATCGCCTGGTCGCTGGCCAGCGCCGGCTTCACTTCGCGCGCGACGCCCGCCAGCGCATGCAGCAGATTGGCGCGGCTGACAATGCCGACGACGCTCTGCCCGCGCACCACCGGCAGGCGCTTGATCCGCCGCTTCTCCATCAGCCTCACCATCTCTTCGAGCGCGGTGTCTTCGCTGACCGTCACCGGATCGGCCGTCATCACTTCGGATACCTTGCGGCCGTGGGCGCGGGTGTATTCGTCGGCGAGCCGGCCCGGCCCGAGCGAGAAATTCAAGCCAGCGGGGACGCTTGCGCTCGGTGCCGGTCTCGGCGCGGCGGAGCAGGTCGCCCTCGGTCACCACGCCGACAGGCGGCCATCCTTGTCGACGACCGGCAAACCGCTGATGTGCCGCTGCAGCATGATCCGGACGGCTTGTATGATGCTGGTGTCGGGCTCGATCGACACCACCGGAGAGGTCATGATGTCCTTGACTTGCATGGCGGTGCTCCCGTTCGGCGATCGACAGATCAGGCGCGGCAAGGTCGCGTGGGTCGTTCCGGTCGAACCTCGCAGCGAAATCGTTAGCAAGCGACGGATGTGCCGGAACATCCAGATGTTCACCCTCAAGTAACATTCCTGAGGCGCCGGCGCAGCCGGCAAGGCGGCTGGTGCTGCGGACTGTGTATGCCCGGTGCACTGGAGCCATCTCGCCGCACGTTCGTTGAGCTACATCAATGCGCCGGCACGTCCGCTCGTCTGTCTCGCAAATGCCGACGGCCGAACGGAGGACGAGATCGTGACCAAGCCCATTCCCGACAAGGCCGAGATCGCGATCGAGTACCCGAACAAATTCTATATCGGCACATTTCGAGCGCACCTCGCGGTTCGACGCGCATCTCGATGCCAGACCGGCGTGTCGCTCACGCTGGAACGCACCGGCGACGCGGCCGAGAAGAAGGCGGTGCGCATGCACTTCCACTATTCGCTGTTCGCCGAAATCCTGGAGGAACTGGCCAGGACCGCGTCCGCCATGCCACGCCACGACGAGGCGCACCGCGAGGCGATGCGCGATGCCGCCCGCGCGCTGGCCGATGCGCTCGCGGAGCCCGGCCGAGCACGCCGGCGCGGGCGAGATGACGCCGAACGAAGAGGTCCTGCTGCTGCACATTCTGGAATGAGCGGCGGATCGCGTATTTTCATCACATTCGCTTGCGCAGACCGGCGGCTTGTTCCCTCCGCGGCGTCATGACGCCGGAGCGCCGCACGCCGCCGAGACCGCCGACCGATGTCGCTCAAATTCGAGCTTGCCTATTTGTTCCGCTATGCGCCTTGGGACCGCTGGCAGGGCAAACCTCTGCGCCGGTTGCAGGAGCTGCTGGAAGGCCCGCAGGTGCCGCGTCCCGGCCGCGCACTCGATCTCGGCTGCGGCATGGGCCGCGGCTCGATCTACCTCGCACGGCTCGGCTGGCAGGTCACCGGCATCGACGCGGTCGAGCGCGCGCTGAAGGTCGCGCGGCTGCGCGCCGAACGGGCCGGGGTGAAGCCAGAATTCGTCCACGGCGACATCACCGAGCTCGAACGCGCGCCGTATTCGCGGCCCTTCGATCTGTTTCTCGATCTCGGTTGCTTCCATATTCTCTCGGATGACGAGCGTCGCCGCTATGGCGAGAGCATCGCGCGGTCGCAGCGCCGATGCGCAATTGATCCTGTTTGCCTTCGGGCCCAACAAGTGCTGGATCGGTCCGCGCGGCGCCGGGCGTGCCGACATCGAGCGCTGCCTCGCGCCATACTGGACCATCGCCTGGAGTGTGTCCGACAGCGAAGTGCCTTATCGGGTTCCGCGCGGCGCACCGCGACCTGGTACCGGTTGCGGCGCACTGCGGCGGCGGCGCCGCAAACCTAGCGTTTCCCCGGCGGCCGGGCGTGGTCGTCGCCGAGCCACGACCGCAGCGTCCGCAGGACCGACAGCGCTCGCCCACACCAGCGTGCCGTTGCTGTCGCCGCCCAGCGCTGCGCCATCATGGCGTTGCCCATGGCGCGCCGCTGCCGGAGGATCGCCCAGTCGAACGGATGCCACTCGCGCCACACCTGCTCGGCCTCGGCCTCCAGCAGGCCGCCGACGATCTCCGGCGGCGGCTGGAAGATTTCCGGCAGCGCATCGGAGATTCGGCGTCGCCCAGGATGTTCCACTTCGAGCAGCCCGCCCATCACCGGCGAGGCGATGCTGTAGACCACCCGCCGGATGTTGGTCTCGCGAATGCAGAACGCGCACATCGCGCACGGTTCGACGTTGGAATAGATCGTGCATTGCGCCAGCGATGTCGTGCCGAGGGTGTGCTGCGCCTCCGAGATCGCCAGCAGCTCGGCGTGCCGGGTGATGTCGCCGTCGCGCGCCGCGCGCGTCGTGGTTTCGGCGACGATCCGGTCGCCGTCGCAGATGATGCAGGCGAACGGGTTTTCGCCATCGGCTCGTCGCCTGCCGCGACAGCTCGATGCAGCGCGTCAGCATCTGCGTATCGAAGGGATCGGCGGTCGGGCGCGGGTTCACGTAGTGCGATCCGTATGATGCCGGCAGCAGGATGTGACGAATTGCTTGACGTGCCCCAAGCGCCTCGCGCATTCATAGATGTTTTCGTCCGGCAAGGAAATTGCGCGGTTCCGGTCGCGGTTCATACTGGCTGCACGCTGGATATGTCGCATGGTGCATTTCGATCTTTGAGATAACGGGTGCGATCCTATACCGATTTGCAATCGAACGTGGCGACTGTGCCAGTTGCATCCGTATTGTGCGGATCATCGATCCTGGAACGCTGAATGCCTGACGGGGCAGGAGGCGTCAGATGACTGCGATCAATTAGTGAGCGTGAGCCGCACGATGGGTGTCGGCATCCTGCGGATCGGCCGCGATGTCGAAGCCGAGCTCGCGGCACATGTCGAGCATCGCGGTGTTCTCGCCCAGCACCTGGCCTTCGATCGTCCTGAGGCCTTCGGCCCGCGCATATTCGATGATCGCTGCATCAGCAGCCAGCCGAGCCCGCGGCCCTTGAGGTCGGAGCGGACCAGCACGGCGTATTCGGCGCGTGTCGTAGTCGGCATTCGCGTGCAGGCGCACCACGCCGAGCATCTCGCCGGAGGCCTCGTCGATGGCGATAAAGGCCATGGCGCGCGCGTAATCGAGCTGGGTGAACCGCGCGATGAAGGCGTGGCCGAATTCCTTGACCGGCGCAAAGAACCGCAGCCGCAGATCATCGCTGCGACACGCGTGCGAAGAACGGCGGATACAGCGGCTCGTCCTCCGGCCGCACCGGCCGCACGCAGCATCGTGGCGCCGTCGCGCAGCGTGACGTGCCGCTCCCATTCCTTCGGATAGGGCCGGATCGCAAAGCGCGGATGGCCCGGCGGGCCGCGCCGCGCCGCTTCGACCGGCGCGATCGCGACGCGCGCATCGACCGCGATGACGCCGGTCTCGTCGGCCAGCAGCGGGTTGAGATCGAGTTCGCGGATTTCCGGCAGGTCGGCCGCGAGCTGCGCGAGCTTGACCAGCACCAGCGCGACGCGCGTCTGCGTCGGCCGCCGGCACGTTGCGATAGGCCTTGAGCAGGCGCGAGACGCGCGTGCGCGCGATCAGATCGTGCGCGAGTTCGAGATCGAGCGGCGGCAGCGCGAGCGCCTTGTCGTTGATGACCTCGACCGCGGTGCCGCCGCTGCCGAACACCACGACCGGTCCGAAGGTCGGATCGTCGGCGATGCCGGCGATCAGTTCGCGCGCCTTCGGCCGCACGATCATCGGATGGATGGTGACGCCGGTGATGCGCGCGTCCGGCCGCGCCGCGCGCGCGCGCGCCAGCATCTCGTCGACGGCCGTCGCGCACCGCGCGCTTCGCTGGTCAGGTTGAGGCGAACGCCGCCGACGTCGGATTTGTGCACGATATCGGGCGACAGGATCTTGACCGCGACCGTGCCGCCGTCGCGCAGGAACGGCGCGGCGGCCGCCGCGGCCTCATCGGCGTCGCGCGCCAGCGTCGCGGGCGCGACGGAATGCCGTAGGCCGCGAACAGCGCGCGTGACCTCGACCGGATCGAGCCAGGTGCGGCCGCTCTGCGAGCGCGCGTCGCGACGACTCGCGCGCGCCGCCGCGACATCCGGCGTGAAATCCTCCGGCAGGCTCGGCGGCGTCTCCATCAGAGCGTCGATGCGCTTCGCGATAGCGCACGAGATGCATGAAGCCGCGCACGGCGTCGGATTCGGTCGGGAATGCGGGATGCCGGCGGCTTCGAAGCATCGGCGTGCGCGCATCGCTGCGCCGACCCAGACCGCGAACACCGGCTTCGGCCGGTACGACCGCGTTGCGGTGCTTGCGCGACGACCGCGGCGACCGTCCGCGCGGCATCGTCGCGGCGAGGCGAGCGCCGTCGGCACGTTCATGACCAGAACGGCGTCGTTGTCCGGGTCCGCCAGCAGCGCCTCGAGCGCCGCGGCGTAACGTGCCGCATCGGCATCGCCGGCGATGTCGACCGGATTGGCGCGCGACCAGATCGGCGGCAGCGCGGCATCGAGCGCTGCATGGTGGCGGGCGAGAGGTCGGCGAGCGTGCCGCCGAGATCGACGAGCCGATCGACCGCGAGCACGCCGATGCCGCCGCCGTTGGTGAGGATCGCGAGACGCTTGCCGGAGAACGGCTTGACGTGGCCGAGCGTCTCGGCGGCGGCGAACAGTTCGTCGAGGTCGAGCACGCGCAGCAGGCCGGCGCGGCGGAACGCGGCGTCGTAGACGGCGTCGGAGCCGGCCAGCGCGCCGGTGTGGGTCTGCGCCGCGTGGCGCCCTGCGCGTGGCGGCCGGCCTTGATGACCACGACCGGCTTGACGCGCGCGGCGGCGCGCGCCGCCGACATGAACTTGCGCGGCGTCGTTGATCGACTCGATGTAGAGCAGGATGGCGCGCGTGCGCGCGGTCGAGCGCGAAATAGTCGAGCAGATCGCCGAAATCGACATCGATGCTGGTCGCCGAGCGAGACGACGGCCGAGAAACCGACGCCGAGCGCCGCCGCCCATTCGACCAGCCCGGCCGCGATGGCGCCGGACTGCGAGATCAGCGCGAGGTCGCCCGCGCTGCGGCATGCGCGCGGCGAAGCTGGCGTTGAGCTTCGCGGGCGGCGCGAGCACGCCGAGGCAGTTCGGCCCGACGAGGCGCAGGCCGTGGTGCGCGGGCCGACGTCGCGCAGGCCTCGGCGAGCGAAC
>CAWEDK010000014.1:0-109201 GCA_963807865.1 uncultured Alphaproteobacteria bacterium
TGAGGTGCGGGTCGGCGATGCGCAGCAGGTACCACTCGATCTCCAGCCCGACCACGCAGCCAGTGCCCCTGCTCGGCGAGCCGCTTGACCTGCTGGCGCAGCAGCTGCCGCGGCGAGAAATGAAACGGCACGCCGCTGGTGAAATATTCGTCGCACAGCACCCAGCCGACCTTCGGCGCCCACGGCAGCAGGCGGAACGTGCCGGGATCGGGCACGATCGTGAGATTGGGCGAGCCGGTCATCTCGTCGAGGCCCATGCCGCCGCCGCGCGTGAACGACGCGAACGTGCGGGCATTGGCGGAATCGAGCGTCGTGGTCGCGACGTTGATGTTGTAGCCGGTCTTGAGCGCCGCGGCGAACGCCGGCACCGTGACGGTCTTGGCGCGCGAGGCGCCGTGCGGATCGGCCCAGGCGACGCGGATGAGCTGGATGTCGTCCTTCTCGATGCGGTACTTGAGCTCCTCGGCGTGGCGGCGCTGATCGTCCGACCAGAGGCCGTGCTGTTCGATGAATCCGGGAGCCATCACGCACCTGCTGCGTGGGAAGAGACGCGCGGGAATGTAGAGGATCGCGCACGGGCCGATCCAGATCGACGCAGCGACGGGCGCGCCAGGTCGCGGCGCCATTGACGAAGCAAACCGCAGCCGATTTGATCGCGCGGCGGTCGGCGCGGGTGAGGGCGGGCATGCGGATACGCGCGCCTAAGGATTTCTGGTCGGGGTTGATGTTCTGCGGCTTTGCCGTGGTCGCGATCCTGGCGGCGCGCGGCTATTCGCTCGGCACGGCCGGCAAGATGGGGCCCGGCTATTTCCCGCTGCTGCTCGGCGGCGTGCTCGGCGTGCTCGGCTTGATCCTGATCGGCCGCTCGCTTGTGCTCGACGGCGAGCCGGTGCCGCGGCTCCACGTCCTGCCGATCGCCGTCATCGCGTTCGCGGTGTGCCTGTTCGGCGCTGATGATCGAGCCGCTCGGGCTCGTCGTCGCGCTCGCGGTGCTGACCGTCGTGACCGCCTGGGCGGGTGCCGAATTCCGCTTCGTCGAAACCGCGGTGCTCGCGGCCGCGCTGATCGTGTTCTCGGTCGGCGTGTTCGTCTATCTGCTGGGCCTGCCGCTCGCGATCTGGCCGAGCCTCTAGGGCGCGCGATGGACGTCTTCGCCAATCTGGGCTTAGGCTTCGCGGTCGCGCTGACGCTGCAGAACATCACCTACTGCTTCATCGGCGTACTGCTCGGCACCATCATCGGCGTGCTGCCCGGCATCGGCCCGGTCACCACGGTGGCGATGCTGCTGCCGATCTCGTTCACGCTCGCCCCGGAATCGGCGCTGATCCTGCTCGCCGGCATCTACTACGGCGCGCAGTACGGCGGCTCGACCACCGCGATCCTGGTCAGCATTCCGGGCGAGGCGTCCTCCGTCGTCACCATCATCGACGGTCACCAGATGGCGCTGCAGGGCCGCGCCGGGCCGGCGCTCGGCATCGCGGCGATCGGCTCGTTCTTCGCCGGCTGCGTCGCCACGCTGCTGATCGCGTTCGCGGCGCCGCCGCTCGCCGCCGTCGCGCTGCAGTTCGGGCCGGCGGAGTATTTCTCCCTGATGGTCTGCGGGCTGATCGCCGCGGTGGTGCTGGCGCACGGCTCGCTCGTGAAGGCGATCGCCATGGTGGTGCTCGGGCTGCTGCTCGGGATCGCCGGCACCGACGTGAACTCCGCGGTGCGCCGGTTCGATTTCGGCTTGCCGGGCTCGCCGACGGTATCGAATTCGTCGCGCTGTCGATGGCGATCTACGGCCTCGCCGAGGTCGCTTACAATCTGGAGCAGACACAAACGGACCCGCATCGTCGCGGCGGCGGTCGGCCGCGTCTGGCCGAGCCTGCAGCCGACTTGCGGCATTGCACCGGCTCGATCCTGCGCGGCACCGGGCTCGGCGCCATTCTCGGCGTCCTGCCGGGCGGCGGCGCGCTGCTCGCGGCGTTCGCCGCCTACACGCTCGAGAAGAACGTGGCGCGACAGCCGCGCACTTTCGGCCGTGGCGACATCCGCGGCGTCGCGGCGCCCGAATCCGCCAACAATGCCGGCGCGCAGACTTCGTTCATCCCGATGCTGACGCTCGGCATTCCGGGCAACCCGACCATGGCGATGATGATCGGCGCGCTGATGGTGCACGGCATCGCGCCGGGTCCGCGCGTGATGACCGACCGGCCCGGCCTGTTCTGGGGACTGATCGCCAGCATGTGGATCGGCAACCTGATGCTGGTGGTCCTGAACCTGCCGCTGGTCGGGCTCTGGGCGCAAGCTGCTGCGGGTGCCGTACCGGCTGCTGTTTCCGTCGATCATCGTGTTCTGCTGCATCGGCGCCTACACCATCAACAGCAAGCCGTTCGACGCCTACGTGATGGCGTTCTTCGCGATCTTCGGCTACCTCGCGATCAAGCTCGATTGCGAGCCGGCGCCGCTCATTCTCGGCTTCGTGCTCGGGCCGATGATGGAGGAGAACCTGCGCCGCGCGCTCTTGATCTCGCGCGGCGATCCGATGGTGTTCGTGCAGGAGCCGATCAGCCTGGCATTTCTGCTCGTCGCGCCGGGCTGCTGGTGGTCGTGGCGCTGCCGGTGATCCGCCGCACGCGCGAGGCGGCGCTGAAGGAGTAGGCGACCGAGCCAGGCGAGGCTCGGCTACGGCGATCGCCGGAACAGGCCCGTGATCGCGTTCCAGATCACGCGCGCCATCAGCGCGAAACCCGAGATCGGTTTGGCGGGACGCGGCGGGCAGCGGCGGCAGGCTTTCGAAGCGGCGGCAGCGGGCGCGTGGCACGGCGATGCGTGTCGGGCACCAGCGGCGGCGCGGCGACGCGCTGCTGGCCGAACTTGTCCCGCAGGCACTTGGCGAACTGGTTCATGATCTGCGTGGCGGTCGCCTGGATGATGCCGACGCCGCGCCCGTACTGCGCGACCGAGCCCGACAGCGTCAGGTTGGTGTGCACCAGCACCTTGCTGCCGTCGCCCGCCGGCTCCAGGCGAGAATTCCGAGGTCGCGTTGGCGCCGCCGCGGCCCTTGGCGTCGCTGCCCTGCGCCGAAATGCGCGCGGTGCGATTGGCGTCGTCGATCTCGTCGAACTTCACGGTGCCGGCAAAGGTCAGCGCCACCGGTCCGAGCCGCACCGCGATCGTGCCCTTGTAGGTCGTCTTGTCGACCACCTCGGTCAGCTCCGCGCCCGGCATGCAGGGCGCGATGCGCTCGATGTCGAGCAGCACCTTCCACGCCTGCGTCCGGCGGCAACGGCACCTCGAACGAATTGTCGAATTCCATGCGGCTTCCGTCTAGCCGTGATAGCCGACCATCTCCGGCGCGCCGAGCTGCTGCCAGACCCAGCGCGCGCAGGCGAACAGGCGGCGGTCGTCGTGGCGCTGCGCCACGAGCTGGATGCCGACCGGCAGGCCGTTCGGCCCGCGATGGGTCGGCAGCGTCAGCGCCGGCGCATGCAGGATGGTCCAGATCGCCTGGAAGCCCGGATCGCCGGTGTCGCCGAGGCCGACCGGCGCCTCGCCGTTGGCGCGTGGGCGTGAGCAGCACGTCGCAAGCCGTCGAAGACCTCGCCGAGCCGCGCGCGGCAGTCTTCGCCCAGCCGCAGCGCCGCGAGATAGTCGCGCTGCGGCATGGCGCGGCCGATCTCGATGCGCTTGCGCAGCCGCTCGCTGATCTGCATCGCGATGCGCGTTCCATTCGTGCGCCATCGCGGCGGCGCGCTCGTAGTTGTTGATGGTCTCGCGCGCGGCGTTGCGCAGGCCGGCGAATCTTCCGGCAGCTCGATCTCGCTTGCACCTGCGCGCCGGCCTTGGCCGAGCCGCGCGGCCGCGTCTTCGATCGCCGCGACCGTCTCCGGCTGCGCGCGTGTCCCAGAGCGGCGTGCGGCAAAGCCCGATGCGCGGCGCGCGCGTCGAGCGTCACCGGCTGCGACGGCTTGCCGCAGTTCCAGCACGTCGCTCAGCAGCTCGATGTCGTCGAGCGAGCGCGCGATCAGCCCGATGCGTGTCGAGGCTTTCGGCCGCCGGAATACACGCCGCGCCGGTTGAACGCGCCGAACGTCGGCTTGAAGCCGAACACGCCGCAATAGGCCGCCGGCCGCAGCACCGAGCCGCCGGTCTGCGTGCCGAAGGCGACCGGCACCATGCGGTCGGCCACCGCCGCGCCCGATCCGCTCGACGAGCCGCCGGGCGTGTGCGCGGGGTCGTGCGGATTGGTCGTGATGCCCGGCGTCATGCCGGCGAACTCGCAGGTCACCGTCTTGCCGAGGATCACCGCGCCCGCCGCGCGCACCAGCGCCACGCAGGCGGCGTCGGCGGCCGGCCGGTGGCCGCGGTAGATCGGCGAGCCCATCTCGGTCGGCTGATCGAAGGTGTCGATGATGTCCTTGACGCCGACCGGCACGCCGTGCAGCGGTCCGCGCGCGCGCGCGCGGTCGAGCGCGCGCGCCTGCGCAAGCGCCAGCTCCGGATCGATGCTGGCCCAGGCGTGCACGACGCTTCTCGCGCGCCGCGATGCGGTCGAGGCAATCGCGCGTCACCGCCTCGCAGGTGATCTCGCCGGCCGTGGTGGCGCGCACGATCTCGGTGGCGGTGAGCTTGTTCAGCGGCGTTGGTCCGGTGCGATTTGGTTTGCGCAAGGGTCATGGGAAACTCGTCCAACTCCGAGGTGTCGTCCCCGCGAAAGCGGGAGCAGTGGAGACGAAGAGATTGAGCGCTAGTGTCGATTCCGACTTTCGCACGGCGGTCGACGACACCGGCGAGTGCCTCAATTCTTGCCGGCGCGCGCCGCCGACGTGCCGGCGATCTTGCCGAACACCGAGCCCGAGGTGAGGCCCGAGCCGCCCGGATAGTTGAAGTAGAACAGCCCGCCGACCAGTTCGCCCGCCGCGTAGAGCCCGCGGATCGGCTGGTAGTCGGTGTTGAGCACCTCGCCGTCGTTGTTGATGCGCAGGCCGCCGAAGGTGAACGAGATGCCGCAGGTCACCGCGTAGCCCTCGAAGGGCGGCGTATCGATGGTGTTCGCCCAGTTGCTCTTGTCGATCGCGAGCCCGTTGGTGCGGCGGCCGTCCTTGATGTTGGGATTGAACGGCACGTCCTTCTTCACCGCCGCGTTGTACTCGGCGATGGTCTTCAGGAACTGCTCGGCGTTCACGCCTTCGAGCTTCTGCGCGAACTCCTCGAGCGTATCCGCCGTCACCTTGGTGACCTGGCGGATCCGGTACTCGTCGCGCTGCATGTGCTTGACCTTGGCGTCGAAGATCTGCCAGGCGAACTGTCCCGGCTGCTCCAGCACCACGCGGCCGTATTTCGCATAGGTGTAGTTGCGGAAGTCGGCGCCCTCGTCGACGAAGCGCTTGCCGGTGGCGTTGATCAGGACGCCGAACGGATAGGAGTGCTTCTGGAACTGGTCGCCGACCGCGAGGTCGCCGAACTCCGGCGCGTTCATCTCCCACTGCACGGCGTGGCAGCCCGACCAGTTGCCGCGCGTGCTGGCGCCGATCTCGGTCGCCATGCGGATGCCGTCGCCGGTGTTGAAGCGCGTGCCGCGCACCTTGGCGAGGTCCCAGCCCGGCCCGAGATAGCGCGTGCGCCATTCCGAATTGGCCTCGAAGCCGCCGCAGGCGAGCACCACGCCTTTGGCGTGCAGGTCGCTCTCCGCGCCGTCGTGGCGGACGCGCACGCCCGACACGCGCACGCCGTCGAACAGCAGACTCAGCGCGCGGGTGGCGTAGCGGATTTCGATGCCGCGCTTCTGCGCCGCTTCGGTCTCCATCTTGATCAGGCCCGGCCCGCCGCCGACCGCCTCGACCGTGAGGCCGCCCCAGAACTTGAACTTGCCGTCGATCTTGAACGCCTGGCGGCCATAGATCGGGATGAAGCGGATGCCCTTGTCGCGCAGCCAGCAGAACGTATCGAAGCTCTTGGTGACGAGCAGCTCGACGAGATCGGGGTCGGCGCGGTTCTGGGTCACTGCGCGCCATGTCGTCGAAGAACTGGTCGGCCGTGTAGGTGCCGAAGTCGGTCTCGGCGATCTCCTGCGCGGTGAGGTCGGGCACCAGCGTCTTGATGTCGTCGACGCCGTTGTAGACCACGCGCACCGAGCCCGCCGTGTAGCGGCTGTTGCCGCCCGACTCGTCCTCGGGCGCCGCCTCGAGCATCAGCACCTTGGCGCCCTGCTCCTGCGCGGCGAGCGCCGCGCAGAACGCCGCATTGCCGCCGCCGACCACGATCACATCGAACGCTTCAGCCATTCTGGAATTCCCTCAGACCGCACTTGATGGTTCGCTTGATTGTTCCGTAGCGCCATTTTAGCCGCTCGTCCCCGCGAAAGCGGGGATCCAGGCCGACTTTTTTGCTGAGTCCCTGCTTTCGCGGGGACGAACGGAGGATGGGACGCTGGATACCCCTACCATATTGCTGACGGATCAGGGTCCGCATTGGCGCATGGCTATCCTACTCCGCCGCGACGGCCGAGACCCCGCCGTGCGCCTTCGACCAGCCGGCCGGGTCGTGCATGAATTTCTCGACCTCGGCGAGAACCTTGGCGTCGAATTTGTTGCTTGCCTTGGCGACCGCGAGAATGTCCCACCAGGAGGCCAGATTGTGCAGCGTGATCCCGAGATCGGACAAGATCGTCCGGCCCTCGGGATAGATGTCGTAGAAGAACAGCACGAAGCAATGCTCGACTTTGGCGCCTGCGTCGCGCAATGCCTTGCAGAAATTGACCTTGCTGCGGCCGTCGGTGGTGAGGTCCTCGACCAGAAGCACGCGCTGACCCTCGATGAGATGGCCCTCGATTTGAGCGTTGCGGCCGAAGCCCTTCGGCTTCTTGCGCACGTACTGCATCGGCAGCATCAACCGGTCGGCCATCCAGGCGGCGAACGGAATTCCCGCGGTTTCGCCGCCCGCGACCGAGTCGAACTGTTCGAATCCGGCATCGCGCAGAATGGTCGTGGCGCCGAAATCGATCAGCGTGCTGCGTACGCGCGGGAACGAGATCAGCCGGCGGCAATCGATATAGACCGGGCTCGCCCAGCCCGACGTGAAGATGAACGGCTTGTCGGCCATGAAGCGCACGGCCTCGACTTCGAGGAACATCTTGGCCGTCTGCTCGGCGATCGCCTTCTTGTCGGAAAAGCCTGCGCCCAGGGTCATGGTATTCATCCTTGCGGCAATTTCAGCCGTCATTCCGGGGCCGAGCGACGCGGGCCCGGCCCTCCGGGCCGTCCCGCAATGACGCGAGGACGGTGCATCTCGTCACGGACCCGTCGCCCGCTTTGCCCGGCATGACAAGCGCATAATTCAGTTAGACACAACCTTCCACTCGATGGTTTCCCCACCCCGGTAGACCAGCGCCTTCTCGTCCGGACCCTCGACCTTGACCTCCTCGGGCGCGGTCCAGGCGACCTTCTCCAGCGTGATCCGCTCTTCGTTGGGCGGCAGCCGGTAGTGCCTGGCGCCGTTGAGCGAGGCGAAGGCTTCGAGCTTGTCGAGCGCGCCTTCCTCCTCGAACACCTTGGCGTAGGTCTCGATCGCCACCGGCGCGTTGAACAGGCCCGGGATGCCGTTCACCGACACCTTCTTGGCGTAGGGGTGCGGTGCCGAGTCGGTGCCGAGGAAGTAGCAGGCCTCGCCCGAGGTGGCGGCCTGGCGCAGCGCCGCGCGGTCCTTGGCGGTTTTGATGACCGGCATGCAGTACATGTAGGGCTTGAGCCCCCAGCCCAGCCAGTCGGTGCGGGTCAGCACCATGTGATAGGGCGTGATGGTGCCGCCGACCTGCGGCGCCGCGCTCCGCACGAAATCGACGCCGTCCTTCGACGACAGGTGCTCCAGGATGAAGCGCAGGCCGGGGAACTGCCGCACCCATTTCGACAGGTAGCGCTCGACGAACATCGCCTCGCGGTCGAAGATGTCGACCTCGGGATCGACGTCCTCGCCGTGCATCAGGAACGGCATGCCGATCTTTTCCATGCGCTCGAGCACGCGCATGATCTTTCTTGTAGTCGGTGACGCCGGCCGGCCGAATTGGTGGTGGCGTTCGCCGGGTAGAGCTTCACGCCGGTAAACACGCCCTCGCGGAAGCCGCGCTCGACATCGTCCGGGTCGGTGTCGTCGGTGAGGTAGCAGGTCATCAGCGGCTGGAAGCGTCGAGCCCGCGGGCCGCGCCGCCAGCGCGCGCTCGCGATAGGCGATCGCGTCCTTGGTGGTGGCGACCGGCGGGATGAGGTTCGGCATCAGGATGGCGCGGCCGAAATGCTGGGCCGTATAGGGCATCACCGCCTTGAGCATGTCGCCGTCGCGCACATGCAGGTGCCAGTCGTCCGGCTTGCGGATGGTGATGCGCGTGGTCATGGAAAGCCGATACCCCTCCAGCCGGATGGGAACCACGGTGCCGGCCCGAAATACCGCCCGATGACGTGCGCTGCGCACGGGGGCAAGGATGGGGCGTCGGCCCGGAGCCGCACCAGCACTTGTAGCGCGTACTGTACCAAAATCAAAATTTTTTCCAATTTCTGTACATCGGATTGATAGAATGCGGATGCAGGAGCGCTCCTTGGCGAAGCAGACGTCCGCAGAATTTCGGATGCTCGTGTGCCGACGCTATGGCCCACTTCCAGGCTGGGCGGCTGGCGGACGCCGAATGCGCCTATCGGGCGGCCCTGGCGGTCGTTCCCGGTGAACCCATGGTCACGCACAACCTCGGCGCGTCCATCGCGGCTCAGGGCCGTCACCGTGCCGCCATCGACTGTTTCGATGAGGCGCTCAGGGCCGATCCCGGCTTCGTCTCGGCTCACTACAATCGGGCCGTTGCGCTGCTGGCGCTCGGGGACACGCAGGAGGCGATCAAGTCCTTCGGACGCGCCGTGACGATCGAGCCGCAGCATCACGAGGCGCATCGCGCCCTGGGCTTCCTGTGGCTGGCGCAAGGCGAGCGTGGGCGAGCGCTCGATCATCTTGCGCGCACCTACGAACTGCGGCGCGGGGATGACCGGACCACGATCGCGCTAAAGTCGCTGACCACCGCGACGCGCCACAAGCTCGAACACGATGCCGAGCAGTTTCTCTATCTCTCGCAGCGAACGCGGCAACGCCTGCGCTTCGAGTTGCTGGCGCGCAGTTACCGCGCGATTGCGGAGCAGATCCCGCACGAGGTGGTCGCGCTGTCCGAAGCGCAGATCGACGCGCTGGGCGACGACTACAACACGCCGATCCATCTGCGCGCCGCGCCCGAGGTCGCCGGCCGCGCCGTCAATGAACGGTCGGATCTGGCCGCGCTGACCGCACGGTTCGAGGAGCAGGGCGCGATCCCGGTCGACGATCTGCTCACGCCGCAGGCGCTCGACTCGCTGCGGCGGTTCTTGCTGGAAAGCACGATCTGGCACGACTTCTCCCATATCGATGGCTTCGTCGCGTCCTATCTCGAAGACGGGCTCGCCTGTCCGCTGCTCCTGCAGATCGCGGACGAACTCCGGCACACGTTTCCCGACATTCTCGGCCCGCATCCGCTGTCGCAGGCCTGGGCCTTCAAGGGCCTGCGAGGCGCAGGCGGCGGTCGACGTTCACGCCGACGATGCCGCCGTCAGCGTCAATTTCTGGGTCACGCCGACCGAGGCCAATCTTGACCCTGGGAGCGGCGGCCTGGTCGTTTCGCTGACGCCGCCGCCCGACGATTGGGAGATCAAGGACTATGACGCCGACCGGGAACGGATTGTAACATTTTTGGAAAAGAACGCTCATAATCGTCTTGTCGTGCCTTATCGGCCAGAATCGGGCGGTGCGTCTTCCGCTCGCGCCTGTTTCACCATTCCGATCGCCCAAAATTCGCGTCAAGCTACGAAAATCATAGGATAAATTTGACGCTGCTCTACGGCCGATAGTGACCGTGGGCTCACCAAAAATCCGGATGGATGCCGCATTGTTCCAAAATTGACACATCTGTCGCCTTTCCCTATACACGGACTGAATGCGCGAGCCGGCAAGAGCGCGGCATAGTGGGCCGAAGGCCCTTAACGGGACCGGCCTGCCCCTGAGATCCATCGATCGATGTCCCGCGACCTGAACGCCAACTACACCAATGCCGCCCTGCGCGTCGGCGACGCCGATTCCTATCCGCAGCGGCTGGTGGGCGAGTTCATCGGTGCGGTCGTCTCCAACGAATGGGTCAACAAGGAATACAAGCACCTGATCCTGAAGGTGCATCCGCACGCGCTGAAGGCTTATGCGGGCCAGATGTTCCATCTGCTGTGCCCGTCGCCGGACGGCGCGGAGGTCTGGATGCGCCGGCCGATGAGCGTCTACCGCGTCGAGAAGGACGCCGGCCACGTCGAGTTTCTCTACAAGTGCGAAGGGCGCGGCACCCGCGGCATGGCGATGCTCGCTCCCGGCGACGATTTCAATCTCGCCGGCCCGCTCGGCGTCGGCTTCGCGCTTGAGCCGTGCTGGAAGAACATCGTCGTGCTCGGCCGCGGCGTCGGCCTTGCGACGCTCGCGCCGCTGTCGCAGCTCGCCGCCGAGCACGGCGTCGGCGTCACCGCGATCCTCAGCGCGCGCAATCCCGCGCGTGGTGATGTCGAAGGAGCTGTTCGAGGGGCTCGGCGCCAAGACCATCACGGTCGTCGACTCCGACAACACCAGCGCGGTCGAGAATGTCGAGGCGATCATCGAGGGCCTGATCGCCGCGGGCAAAGCCGACGCGTTTTTCACCTGTGGTTCAAATCGCCTGCTGAAGCTGATGCAGCGGCTCGGCAAGAAGCACGACATTCCGGGCCAGGTCGCGGTGGAGCAGATCATGGTCTGCGGATTCGGCGCCTGCTACGTTTGCGTGCGCACCTTCGAGGTCGACGGCAAGCGCGTGCTCAGGCGGGTCTGCCGCGAAGGTCCGGTGTTCAACATGCAGGAGGCCGTCGGATGGTAGACCTCACGGTCAAGATCGGCGACGTCACGCTGCAGAACCCCATTCAGCCGGCGTCCGGCGCGTTCTCGTGGGAATACAACGACGTCATCGACCTCAACCGGCTCGGCGCGCTGGTCGCCAAGACCATCTGCCGCGAGCCGCGGCTCGGCAACCCGACGCCGCGCATGGCCGAGACCGAGGCCGGCATCATCCAGTCGATCGGCCTGCCGGGCAAAGGCATCGAGTATTTCATCGAGCACATCGTTCCCGAATACGCCAGGTTCAAGCCGCCGCTGGTGGTCAGCGTCTCGTCGGAAACCATCGAGGATTTCGCCGCGCTCGCCGAAGAGCTGAGCGTGCCGGACGTCGACGTGATCGAGGCCAACATCTCCTGCCCGACGCGCAACTCGAGCGGCGGCAACTTCGCGATGCACGAGGACTACACCCGCGACTGCATCACGGCGATCCGGGCCAAGACCACGAAGCCGCTGTGGGTGAAGCTCTCGCCCAACGCCGGCGACATCGTCT
This sequence comes from uncultured Alphaproteobacteria bacterium, assembly GCA_963807865.1. Taxonomy (GTDB): domain Bacteria; phylum Pseudomonadota; class Alphaproteobacteria; order Rhizobiales; family Xanthobacteraceae; genus VAZQ01. The sequence continues at coordinate 11,441 of CAWEDK010000014.1, forward strand.
CGATCGCGCTCGCCGCCGAAGATGCCGGCGCCGACGCGCTGGTGATCGCCAACACGTTCCTGTCGCTGAAGATCAGGACCGACAATTTCCGCCCGGCGCTCGGCAACAAGTTCGGCGGGCTGGTGTCGCCCGCGCTGAAGCCGATCGTGCTGCGGATGGTCTACCAGGTCGCCAAGCAGGTGAAGATTCCGATCATCGGCATCGGCGGCGTCACCAAGGCCGAGGACGTGGTCGAGTACATGCTGGCGGGCGCGAGCGCGGTCGGCATCGGCTATGCGGGCTTCCGCAATCCGACCGCGCTGGTCACGATCATCGACGACCTGGCAGCCTGGTGCGACGAGCGCGGCATCAAGAAGGTCACGGAACTGATCGGCGCCGTGCGCGACCAGGACATGGAGACCGACACGCTCGTCGCCGCGTCCGCGGGCGTGTAGACGCTTATCCCGCTGAACGGGCGCACGTACATCCCGGCTCGTCCCCGCGAAAGCGGGGAGCCCAGCACGAAGATGTGCGTGAAAGTCAAGAACTCGATGTCCCGCTCGCGCGCGGCGTGAGCGGAGAGAGTGCGCGCTACTCTCTTGGATCAGACGCTAGGTCGGTCCGTCATCGCCGCTGCGGCTCGATCCGTCCGCGCGAGCAGGTCGCGCATCAGCGCCACCGCCTGCGATCCTTTCAGCGCGCGCGCCCAGAGCTCCTTCGCCATCTTCTCGTGCAGCGCCAGCGCTTCGCGGCGCCGACGTGATCATCGCCACGCCGACGCGGATGTTGGGCTGCTCGCCCAGCCGGAACGGGCTCAGCACCAGGATCTGCCGGTCGGGCTGGCGGAAGATCTGGAAGCTCGCATGCGGCAGCGTGTCGGCGACGATGCCGATCTGCACGCCGATCGGCTCGTCCTCCATCAGCGCGATGAAATGCTCGGCCTCGGCGCGCGCCAGCGCGCGGCGTTCGCGGCGGACCTTGTCGGGCAGGCCGAGGCGGCCGACCAGCCCGTTCTGCAGAAAGTGCTCCATCTCGATGGCCGAGATCAGGTTGACGATGCCGGGCCGGCGCTTGCGGTAGGTGGCCTTGCGCTGGCGCAGGACGGCGGTGATCTCGTCGACCTGCGTCGAGCGCGCGCTGCGCGGCCGGGCAGCGTCTTCCGGGATGCTCTCGCGCAGGATGTCGCCGAGCGCCGCGTCGAACGCATCCGAGGCGAGCAGGTACGAGATCGGCCCGGCCAGCACGATGATGTGCTCGGAAGTTTCCTCGATCTGCCGCATGCGCTCGAAATAGCTGACCGCCGAGGGGACGTATTCGACACCGACCCCGAGCAGCGTCGGCACCGAGACGTCGAGCAGATCGGCGAGTTTCTCGAGCGTCTCGATCTTGGCGAGTTCGCCCTTCTCGAAACGGTAAAGCGCGGTGCGCGAAATGCCGAGCCGGCTTGCGATTTCGTCGGCCGACAGCCCCGAGCCGAGGCGGAACGCCTTCAGCCGGTTGCCGATATCGTCGAAGCGAATGGCCATGACGCTGGCGAAGACCTGCCTGCGTCATGCCCGGCCTTGTGCCGGGCATCTACGTCGTTGCTGAGACGAAGACGTGGATGGCCGGGACAAGCCCGGCCATGACGGATGAATTCAGTCCTTGTCGTGCGCCTTCAGCCCGCAGCCGCTTGGCGGCATCGAGCGTCGCCGTCACGATGTTCTGGTAGCCGGTGCAGCGGCAGAGATTGCCGGAGATCGCGATCCGCACCTCCTGCTCGGTCGGGTCCGGATTGTCGCGCAGGAATTCGAGCAGCGTGGTCAGCATGCCGGGCGTGCAGAAGCCGCACTGCAGGCCATGATGCTCGTGGAACGCCTGCTGCAGCGGATGCAGCTTGTCGGGCGAGGGCGCGATGCCCTCGACGGTGAGAATCTCGTGGCCGTTCGCCTGCACGGCCAGCATCAGGCAGGAGCGCGCCGAGCGGCCGTCGAGCAGGATGGTGCAGGCGCCGCAGACGCCGTGCTCGCAGCCGAGATGCGTGCCGGTGAGGTGGAGCTGATGGCGCAGGAAATCGGCGAGCGTCCAGCGGACCTCGACCTCTTCCTCGTAGCGCTTGCCGTTGACGGTCAGCGCGATCTTGCGCTTCTCACCCATGATCGCCTCGACCGCAATGATTGCTTCAGCTGAACCGTTACGCGTGCCGCGAATGCGGTCTGCTCCCTCTCCCATAGGGAGAGGGGCGGGGTGAGGGGCTACGGTCTCTCGAGCGCGGTAACCCCTCCCCAACCCTCTCCCCAACGGGGGAGGCGCCCCGCGCGGCTCGATAGCCGTGGTCTGAACGCTGTCGGACAGAGACATGGCGCCGCATGCGGGCTCGGTACCGCGCAGGCGGGCGTAGGCCTTCTCCAGCGCGCGGCGCGACAGCACCGCGGCCAGATGCTGGCGGTAGGAGGCCGGCGCATGCACGTCGTCGATCGCGTCGAACTTGCGGCAGCTCTCGCAGGCGTCGCGGAACAGGTCGCCCGCCGGGATCTGCCCGACGATCGCCTGCTCCAGCTCGCGGGCGCGGATCGGCGCCGTGCCCATGCCGCCGAGCGTGACCGAGGCGCGGGTGATCTTGCCGGCCGCGTCGCCTTCCAGGAGCGCGGCCGCCGACGTGATGGCGAAGTCGCCGTGGCGGCGCGAGAATTCGACGAAAGCGAAGCCGTGGCCCGGCCGCCCATTGCGGAAACGAAATGGCGATCAGCATCTCGTTGAGTTCCAGCGCCGGCGTCATGTAGGCGACCGGAAACTCGGCGAACGGAATCGTGCGCCGGCCGTTCGGCCCGGCGACCGTCACGGTCGCATCGTGCCCGCACGCCAGCGTCACCAGTTCGGCCGCCGGATCGAGATGGCAGAGCGAGCCGCCGATGGTGCCGCGGTTGCGGGTCTGGCGGTGCCCGACCTGCAGCAGCGCCTCGTGGATGATCGGCCAGCGCGCCCGCACCACGTCGGAGAATTCGAGGTCGCGCTGGCGCGTCATGCCGCCGATTTCGAGCGCGCCGCCGGCTTCGCGGATGTACGACAGGCCTTCGACGCGGTTGAGATCGATGATGTGATCGGGCTGCACGAACCGGAAATTCAGCATCGGCATCAGCGATTGCCCGCCCGCCAGTAGCTTGGCGTTGTCGAGACGGCCGAGCAGCGCCACGGCCTCGTTGACGGTTTGCGGGATCGTGATAACTGAAGGGCGGTGGCTTCATGTGATGGGGTCCAGGCGGATTCTTTACTTATACCAATGACTATGCATCAATCAAAAAAAGCGCAAAATCCCAAATATGGGACAATCCGCGGTGACCGTTCGCGCTCCGTTCGGCCTTCACCGCCGCTGCGGTGAGGACCGATGAAGCCCGCGCCCTTTCGCTATCACGCGCCGAAGACCGTCGACGAGGCGGTGAAAACGCTGGCCGAAGTCGCGCCGGACGACGGCCGCGTGCTGGCTGGCGGGCAGAGCCTCGTGCCGATCATGGCGTTCCGCCTGTCGCGGCCGAGCCATCTCGTCGACATCAACGGCGTCGACGCACTCAAGCGCCTGGCGGTGGAGGGCGACAAGCTCGCGATCGGCGCCTGCGTGCGCCATGCGACGTTTCAGCGCCCGGTGGTGGAGGGGCCGCTCGGCAATCTGCTGGCGACCGTGGTGCGCCACATCGCGCACTATCCGATCCGGACCCGCGGCACGTTCTGCGGCAGCGTCGCGCACGCCGACCCGGCGTCCGAATGGTGCCTGGTGTCGGCGACGCTCGACGCCGAGATGGTGGCGAAGAGCGTGCGCGGCGAGCGCCGCATTCCGGCGCGAGACTACTTCCAGGGCATCATGACGACCGCGCTCGCGGAGGATGAGCTCCTCACCGAAGTGCGGCTGCCGATCCTGCCGCCCGACACGCGGTTCGGCTTCTACGAGTTCAATCGCCGCGCCGGCGACTTCGCGCTCGGCATGGCGCTGGTGACTTACCGCGTCGTCGACGGCGTGATCGCCGATCCGCGCGTCGGCGTCGGCGGCGCCGAGCCGCAGCCGCGGCGGATGGCGGAGGCCGAAAAGCTGCTGGCCGGCAAGGCGCCGGGCCGCGAAGCGTTCGTGGCGGCCGCCGAGGCCGCGTCGGCCGCGGTCGATCCGCTGGTGGACGCCACCACCAGCGCCGAGTACCGGCGCGATCTGGTCGCCACCGTGACCCGCCGCGCGCTCGAACAGGCTGCCGCATGAAGTGGATCGGCCAGTCGGTCGAGCGGCTGGAGGATCCGCCGCTGGTGCGCGGCCACGGCCGTTTCGCCGGCGACATCGCGTTCCCGCACCAGCTCTGCATGCGGCTCGTCCGCTCGAACCACGCGCACGGCCGGATCGTCGGCATCGACGCGACTGAGGCGCGCGCGCTGCGCGGCGTGGTCGCGGTCTGGACCGCGGACGACGTCGCAGACGTGCCGCCGATCGATTTCCGCGAAGGCCGCATCGAGAAGCTCGAACCCTATCGTCAGCCCATACTGGCGACCGGCCGCGTGCGGTTCGTCGGCGATCCGGTCGCCGCGGTCTTCGCAACCGATCCATACGTGGCGGAGGACGCCGCCGATCTTGTCACCGTCGAGATCGAGGAACTGCCGGCGCTGCTCGATGCTACCGCGCCGCCGGTCGAATTCCTTTCCGGCCGCAGCACCGAGGCCGACATCATCCGCCAGGGCTACGGCGACGTCGATGCGGCCTTGCGGGCCGCGCCCATCACGGTCGAGCTCGAACTCGCCATCGGCCGCCACTCCGGCGTGCCGCTTGAGACTCGCGGTGCGATAGGCCGCTACGATGCGTCCCGCGATATCATCGAACTGTATGGCGCCGCCAAAGTGCCGCATCGCATCCGCGAACTGCTGTCGCTGATGCTCAAGCGGCCGCCGTCGTCGATCCACGTGCACGAAGGCCATACCGGCGGCGGCTTCGGTATCCGCGGCGAGCTTTATCCCGAGGACGTGCTGGTCTGCGTCGCCGCCATGCGGCTCGGCCGGCCGGTGAAATGGATCGAGGACCGGCGCGAGCACCTGATCACTGCCAATCATTCGCGCCAGCAGCTTCACCGTATCCGCGCTGGCGTCGATCACGACGGCCGCATCCTGGCGATCGACGACGAGTATTTCCACGACCAGGGCGGCTATGTGCGCACCCACGCCACCCGTGTCGTGCACATGACGGCCGGCATCCTGCCGGGGCCGTATCGCGTCCCTGCGTATCGCTCAGTCGGCCACTTCCGCCTCACCAACAAGACGCCGGCCGCGACCTATAGGGCGCCCGGCCGCTACGAGACCACGTTCGTGCGCGAGCGCCTGATCGACGCCATCGCGCAAAAGCTCGGCCTTGATCCGAACGACGTGCGCCGCCGCAACGCCATCACCAAGGAGGAGATGCCCTATCACCGGCCCCTCGAAGCGCTCGGTGAGGAGATCGAGCACGATTTCGGGCGACTATTGCGGGCTGCTCGACCGCGTGATCGCCGAGACCGGCTGGGAGGCGATCAAGGCCGACGCGGCGCGCCGTCGCGCCGCCGGCGAAATGGTCGGCGCCGGCATCGCGATGTTCGTCGAGAAAGGCGGGCTTGGGCCGGCCGATGGCGTGCGCATCGAGGTCGATACCCACGGCATGATCGAACTGATCACCGGCGGTGCGTCACTCGGGCAGGGGTTCGAGACCGTGATGGCGCAGGTCTGCGCCGAGGGCGTCGGCACCGACTACAAGCGCATCCGCGTCACGCACGGCCAGACCGACCGCATCGAGTTCGGCATCGGCGCCCACGCCTCGCGTGCCACCGTGATGACGGCGTCGGCGACGCACAACGGTGCCTTGAAATTACGCGCAAAAGCGCTGGAGATGGCGGGCGAGCTGATGCAGCAGCCGCCCGACGCACTCGACATCGTCGACGGAAGGGTGATCCGCAAGGATCAGCCGTTGGGTCCGTCGATGACGCTCGGCGAGATCGCCAAGCACCTGGAGCCGACGTCGAAGACCTTGGGCGGCCGCGAGCCGGGCTTGTCGGTTGACGGCTGGTTCTTCACCGAGCACCAGGTCTATCCCTACGGCATTCATCTCGCGGTGGTGCGGGTCGATCGTGAAACCGGTGGCGTCGCAGTCGAGCGGTTCGTGATCGCCTACGACATCGGGCGCGCCATCAATCCGGCGCTGGTGAAGGGGCAGATCGTCGGCGGCTTCGCCCAGGGACTGGGCGGCGCACTGCTCGAGGAATTCACCTACAACGAGCGCGGCGACCCGCTGGCGACGACCTTCGCCGACTACCTGTTGCCGACGGTGCGCGAGACGCCCGAGGTCGAGATCATCCTGCGCGAAGACTACGCCAGTCCGCTCAACCCGCTCGGCATCAAGGGCGCGGGCGAGAGCGGCGTGACCGGCGTCGGCGCGGCAATTGCATCCGCCATCGACGACGCCATCGGCATGCCGGGCGCGGTGACGCAGCTTCCGGTGACGCCGCAGCGGCTGAAGCAGTTGCTGAACGGGCGGCGGTGATGACGGTCGCTCGTTGTGCGGGATTCAACGCGCGGCGAATTCGGTGCGCTCCCTCCCCCACGCGAAGCGTGGTGGGGAGGGTTGGGGTGGGGGGGCGTTTGGATTTGAGGAGTGTCCCCCCACCCCGGCGCACTTCGTGCGCCGACCCTCCCCACCGCTAGGCGGGGGGAGGGTGATACGCGGCCCGAGCAGTGCCCGATCTCTCGCGCTCTGCTAGTCTGCACCGGTACACGATCAGGAGCCGCCCGATGACCATCGCCGATGTCCGCAACGCCAAGCGTCCGGCGAAGAAGGCGGCAAAGCCGTCTGCCACTGCCGCCAAGCTGTCCGCCAACGTGAAGCCGCCGGCTACCGCGAAGCCATCGGCGATCGTTAAACCGAAGCAGGACCTGCGCGCCTGGATCGAGGCGTTGCGCGCGGCGGGCGAGGTGCAGGAGATCGCCGGCGCCGAGCGCGAGACCGAGATCGGCGGCATCGTCGATCTCTACATGCGCAAGATGGGCAACCGCGCCGTCCTGTTCGATGACATTCCCGGCTATCCGCGCGGCCACCGCATCCTGGCGAACATCCTCACGTCGGTCCGGCGCATCAACCTGACGGTCGGGTTGCCGGTCGACGGCTCGGCGCTCGAACTGGTGTCGTACTGGCGCAACTACATGAAGGCGGCGCGCAGCATTCCGCCGGCCGTCGTGAAGTCCGGGCCGATCCTCGAAAACGTCTACACCGGCAAGGACATCGACATCACGAAAATTCCGACGCCGCGCTGGCACGAGCACGACGGCGGCTACTACATCGGCACCGGCGTCATGGTGATCATGCGCGACCCTGATACCGGCTGGATCAACTACGGCGCCTACCGGGTGCAGTCGCAGGGGCCGAATGTCGCGACCGTGATGTGCTCCAAGGGCAAGCACGGCGACCTGATCAAGCGCCGCTATCATGAGCGCGGCGAGCCGTGTCCGATCGCGGTGGTGTGCGGCATGCATCCGGCGCTGTTCATGGTGGCCGGGCTCGAAATTCCCTACGGCAAGAACGAATACGACGTCGCCGGCGGCCTGATCGGCGAGGCCGTCGAAGTCATCAAGGGGCCGCGCACCGGGCTGCCGATCCCGGTCGCATGCCGAGATCGCGTTTGAGGGCTTCGTGCATCCGGACGATTTGCTCGACGAAGGCCCGCTCGGCGAATGGACCGGCTACTACGCGGGCGGTCACAAGAAAGAGCCGGCGATCCGCATCGAGACCTTCATGCACCGCAATGACCCGGTGTTGCTCGGCGCGATCCCGGGCGTGCCGCCCGACGACGACTCGTTCTATCGCGGCACCTACCGCTCGGGCGCGGTCTGGAACCAGCTCGAAGCGGCCGGCGTGCCGGAGGTGAAGGGCGTGTGGGCGCATGCGGCCGGCGGCAGCCGGCTCTGGCTCACGGTCGCGATCAAGCAGCAGTACGGCGGCCACGCCAAGCAGGCCGGGCTGATCGCGTCGCAGTGCCATGCCGGGGCCTATGCCAACCGCTTTGTCGTGGTGGTCGACGACGACATCGATCCGGCCGACATGGACCAGGTGGTGTGGGCGATGTGCACGCGCTGCGATCCCCGCGAGGGCATGGAGGTGTTGCGCGGCTGCTGGAGCACGGTGCTCGATCCGATGGCCTACGGCACCGACGATCCGCGCAACGCGCGGGTAGTGATCGACGCCTGCAAGCCGTGGAAACGGCGCGACACGTTCCCGATCGTGGCTCGTTCCAGCCAGGAGCTCGACGCCCGCATCCGCGCCAAGTGGGCCCACGTGCTGCCGCGCACCTAAACAGGAGAGAGGTCATGGGCCGGGTGGAAAACATCTCGACGACGCGCATGCAGTACCGCGGGCTGCGCGACTGGCTCGATCAGGTCGACAAGCTCGGCGAACTCCGCAAGGTCGACGGAGCGAGCTGGGACGTCGAGATGGGCGCCATCACGCACATGCTCACCGAAAAGAGCCGCGGCTCCGCGCCCGCGATTCTGTTCGACAACGTGCCGGGCTATCCGCAAGGCTACCGCACGCTCTACGGCCAGCTCTCGTCGGTGCGGCGCATCGCGCTCACGCTCGGCCTGCCGCTCGAGTACGAGCGCAAGGCCGACATCGTGCAGAAGTATCACGCGCGCATGCAGGAACTGAAGCCGCTGCCGCCGCGCTTCGTCAACGACGGTCCGATCTTCGAGAACGTGATGGAAGGCGACGATATCGACGTGCTGAAGTTTCCGGTGCCGCTCCACCACGAAAAGGACACCGCACGCTTCATCGGCACCGCCGATTGCGTGATGACGCAGGACCCCGACACCGGCTGGTTCAACCTCGGCGCCTATCGCAGCCAAGTCTATGACGGCAAGACGGTCGGCTGCCAGATCACCGAGGGCAAGCACGGCCGCATCCACCGCGACAAGTATTTCGAGCGCGGTCAGCCGATGAAGGTGGTGATCCTGTGCGGGCAGAATCCGCTGTTGTTCATGCTGTCGTCGAGCCCGCTGCCGGAAGTCGGCGAGATGGATATCGCCGGCGGCCTGCGCGGCGAGCCGATCGACGTGGTGCGCGGGCCCTATACCGGCTTCCCGATCCCGGCCGACTGCGAGATCGCGATCGAAGGCGAGACGGTCGCCGGACAGGTCAAGCCCGAGGGGCCGTTTGGCGAATGGATGGGCTACTACTCCGACGACACCCAGCCACGTCCGTACGTGAACGTGAAGACGGTGCTCTATCGCAACAATCCGATCCTCACCTGCGCGCCGCAACATAAGCCGGTGGACGAGACCGGGCTGCTCAAGGGCATCGCCGGAGCCTCGCAGATCTGGCGGGCGCTCGATGCCTGCGGCGTGCCGGAAGTGCTTGGCGTCTGGAACCACGAGGCCGGGCCGGCGACCCGCTTCACCGCCATTCAGCTCAAGCAGCGATATCCGGGCCACGCACGGCAGGCGCTGCATATCGCGGCCTCCTGCCAGGGCGGCGCTTATGCGGGCAAGTGGACCGTGGTGGTGGACGAGGACATCGACGCCGGCGATCTCGACCAGGTGTTATGGGCGATGTGCACGCGGTTCGATCCGCTGACCGACATCGACATGATCCAGAAGGCCTGGGCTTCCAAGCGCGACCCGCTGTTCCTGCCCGGCAACTTCAACAACCGCATCCTGATCGATGCGTGCATTCCGTACGACAAGAAACTCAAGGGCACGTTCCCGGTCACGGTCGATGTCAGTGACGATCTGCGCCGGCAGCTCCGGGCGAAATTTCCCAAGCTCTTTCCGGTGCAATAGAGCGAGCGTCTCATGCTCCGACGTGTCCGCAAACTCCGCTCATTCCCGCGCAAGCGGGAATCCAGTGCTTTCGATTTAAGGCGAAGGTCTGGGTCCCCGCTTTCGCGGGGACGAGCGGGAGAGATTTGCGCTGCTCTTTTCATCATACATGCCTTCGCGACACCGGTGTCTGCCCAGAGCGTCGAGGAGTTCTACAAGGGCAAGAACGTCAACCTGCTGATCGGGTTCTCGGCCGGCGGCGGTTACGACCTCTATGCGCGGCATCTGGCGCGCTACATGGGAAAACACATTCCCGGGCATCCAACCATCGTGCCGCAGAACATGGCGGGCGCCGGCAGCTTGCGGGCGGCGAGCTTCCTTTATTCGGCCGCGCCCAAGGACGGCAGCGTGTTCGGTACCTTCGCGCGCACCACCGGCATCAATCCGCTGCTCGAGAGCGGTGCGACCTTCGACGGCACCAAGTTCTCCTGGATCGGCAGCGTGACGGATGACGTCAGCACGTGCGTCACCTGGCATACCTCGCCGGTGAAGACCTGGGCCGATTTTCTGGTGAAGCCGGTCACGCTCGGCGGCCAGGGACCGAGTTCGGAGCCCGACATCTTCGCGCGGCTGTTCAAGAGCGTGTTCGGCGCGCCGATCAAGCTCGTCGCCGGCTATCCGGGCACCAACGAGATCACCCTGGCGATGGAGCGCGGCGAGGTCGACGGCCTATGTGGATTATCCTGGAGCACGATCAAGACCCGCCATGCTGCCTGGCATCGCGACAAGAAAATCAACATCCTGGTCCAGTCGGCGTTCCGCAGGGAGCCGGAGCTCGGCGACGTGCCGCTGGTGATGGACATGACCAAGGACCCGGAGAAGCTGCAGATCCTCAAGCTGATCCTGGCCGCCCAGGATATGGCCCGGCCGTTCGCGGCGCCGCCCGACATTCCGCGGGATCGCAAGGCCGCGCTGATCGCGGCGTTCGACGCCACCATGAAGGATGCCGAATTCCTCGCCGACGCCAACCGCATGAAGATCGACGTCAACCCGGTGACCGGTCCGGCGCTCGACAAGCTTCTGGCAGAGCTTTACGCGACGCCGAAAGATGTCGTCGCCAAGGCCGCCAAGGCCATCGCGAATTAGCAGCATCTGACAGAAGCCATTTCATGTTGCCGCGCGTGCCACAGCTAACCCTCCTCCCGCGAGCGTTTGCGAGCGGTGGGGAGGGTCGCGAGCGAAGCGAGCGGGCTGGGGGGCATCTTTCTTCACGCGGCGCCCCCCACCCTCGACCCCTCCCCACCGCTTCGCGGGGGGAGGGGAGAACGCTTCGCTCGACCGGCTTGTGCGCCGCTCCATTCTGGCGCTCCAGCGTCGGTATCTCGTCATGATCGGCGCGAGCCTGCCACGGCGCGAGGACCGGCCGCTGCTCATTGGCAAAGGCCGCTACCTCGATGACATTCCGCTGCCGGGGCTGCTGCACGCCGCATTCGTGCGCAGCCCGCATCCACATGCGCTGATCCGCAGCCTCGATGCGCGCGAGGCGCTGGCGCTGCCGGGAGTGCATGCGGTGCTCACCCTCGACGACCTCGCGCCGGCGCTGGTGCAGCGGCGCATGGTGCGGCACTCGAATTCCGGCACCGCGCTCGACCGGCTGTGGCCGTTCGCGCTTGCCGACGGCGAGGTGTCGTATGTCGGCGAGACGGTGGCGATCGTCGTCGCCGACAGCCGCTATCTGGCCGAGGACGCGGCCGCGCTGGTCGCGGTCGACTACGACGTGCTCGACGCGGTGTCCGACTGCCGCACGGCAGGCGCGGCCGGCTGCTCCTGCGGTGCGCCGCGAGCTGAACAGCAACATCATCGCCACGCAGAAGGTCGCGTTCGGCGATGCGGTTGCGGCCTTCGCCAGGGCTGCGCACGTCTTCCACGAGGAGCTTTGGCAGCATCGCGGCGCCGGGCATCCGATCGAGGGCCGCGGCATCCTCGCCGACTACCGCGCCAGCGACGACAGCATGATGGTCTGGGCCTCGACCCAGAAGGCGCACGACCTGTTCCAGATGCTGACCGCGCTGATGGGCCTCGACGAGAGCCGGCTGCGGGTCGCGACGCCGGATGTCGGCGGTGGCTTCGGGCCGAAGCTCTGCGTCTATTCGGAGGATATCGCGGTCGTCGCGGCGGCGAAGCTGATCCAGCGTCCGGTCAAATGGGTCGAGGACCGCCGCGAGCATTTCACCAACGCGGCGCAGGAGCGCGACCAGTACTGGTCGCTCGACATCGCGGTCGATGCCGACGGCCGAGTGCTCGGCATTCGCGGCCACCTGCTGCACGACCTCGGCGCCTACGCGCTGCAGGACGTCAACCTGCCGTACAACTCGGCGTCGATGATCACCGGCCCCTACATGGTGCCGGCGCTGGCGATGGACGTGAGCGTCGCGGCCACCAACAAATGCCCGGTGTCGTCGGTGCGCGGCGCGGGCTACCCGCAGGCGGCGTTCGCGATGGAGCGGCTGCTGGACCGCGTCGCGCGCGAGCTTGAACTCGACCGCGCCGAGCTGCGACGCCGCAATCTCATTCCGCCCGAGAAGATGCCCTACACCAAGCCGCTGAAGGCGCGCTCGGGCGCCGCGATGCAATACGACAGCGGCGATTATCTCGCCTGCCAGGCCGAGTTGCTGGCCGCGGCCGGCTGGCAGGACTTTCCGCAGCGCCAGGCGGCGGCGCGCCAGCAGGGCCGCTATATCGGGATCGGGCTCGCCAACGCCATCAAGGGCACCGGGCGCGGGCCGTTCGAGTCCGGGCTGGTGCGGGTTTCGAACACGGGCCGCGTTTCGGTGCATACCGGCGCGGCCGCGATCGGGCAGGGGCTCGGCACCGTGCTGGCGCAGATCTGCGCCGGCGAACTCGGGCTCAAGCTGGAGGATATCACCGTGGTGCCGGGCGACACTGGCGCTGTGTCGCTCGGGCTCGGCGCATTCGCGAGTCGGCAGACCGTGACGGCGGGTTCGTCCGTGCTGCTCGCGGCGCGCGCGGTCGCCGGCAAAGCCAAGAAACTGGCCAGCCATGTCTTGGAAGCCGCCGAGCACGACCTCGAACTGGTCGACGGCGAGGTGCGTGTGGTCGGCGCGCCCGGCCTGTCGGTCAAGCTCGCCGAGCTATCGCGCATCCTCAAGGGCGCGCCCGGCTACGGCTATCCGCCCGGCATCGAGCCGGGGCTCGAAGCCAACGTCAATTGGCGCACCGACGCGCTCGCCTATGCCAATACCTGCCACGCCGCCGAGGTCGAGGTCGACGTCGAGACCGGCGGCGTGCGTGTGATCAAGTACTTTGCGATGCAGGACTCCGGCACGTTGATCAATCCGATGCTGGTCGAGGGCCAGGTGCAGGGCGGCATCGCCCACGGGATCGGCAACGCGCTCCTGGAATGGATGGGTTACGACGACACCGGCCAGCCGGTGACGACGTCGTTCGCGGACTATCTCCTGCCCGGCGCGACCGAGGTGCCGATGATCATCGCGTTGTTCAAGCAGACGCCGTCGCCGCTCAATCCGCTCGGCGCCAAAGGCGCAGGCGAGGTCAGCACCATCCCGACCGCGGCGGCGGTGATTTCTGCGATCGAGGATGCGTTGCAGCCGTTCGGCGTGCGCATCGCCCAGACTCCGATCACGCCCGCGACGCTCGTCGAACTGATCCGCAACGGCGCGAAGGCTTGAGTGAGTTTGGGTAGTACGCGATCGCGCCGCGCGTCCCCTCTCCCGCAAGCGGGAGAGGGGACAACCCGCGGCTCGATCTCGTATCAAGCTCGGTCAAGCACCATGCGGCATTACCCGCGCGCGGTGCGCTCGCGCTCGGCACGACGGATTTCCGCCGTCGCGTTCTCGGTGTTGAGCGCGAAGGTCGAAAGGAAGCGCGCCAGCACCGCGAAATCCTCGCGCGAGACGTTGCGGAACAGGCAGTCGTTCACCCGGCGGAGCAGTGGGTTGACGTCGCGAACCGCCGCTTCGCCCTTTGGCGTCAGCCGGACCAGTACGCCGCGCCGGTCTTGCGGGTTGGCCGATTTCGTCAGCAGACCCTTGTCGATCAGGCGTCCAACTTCCGTCGTGACGTGAGTAGCGGCCAGTTGCGTATGGTCGGACAGCGCGCGGATCGAAACGCCGTCGCGGCCCTGCCGGTACGCGGTGCCGATCAGCACGATGAACTGCGAGGCGGTGAGCGACAGATGCCGCCCGAATGCCTCGCGGTAGGATGTCAGGCGGTCGAGGGCAAAGATCATCAGGTAGAGCGTCTCGCGGAACGCGACGTCGCTGCCGCTCGGCGACAACATGCCGGGCAGGGACGTCGTCGCCGGCGGCTCGAACGTGCGCGCTCGCTGCAAGCCTTTACCGCGTCGATTGGAATTCGCCCCTGCCTTCGCCATGCCGTAGCCGCCGTCCACGATCCCGCTCCGAGGTTAGCACGAAATCATTTGACCTTACCTCCAAAATATAGCTACATATTGTAGCTATATGCAAGCGGAGGATATGTGATGACTGCGCAGACCCAAGTTCATCCCGGCCGGCCCGCCGCATCCGGCTCGCTGCGAACCGGCGCAGAGTATCTCCGTTCGCTCAATGACGGGCGGCAAGTCTTCGTCGATGGCGAGAAGGTCAAGGACGTGACGACGCACCCGGCGTTCCGCGAGGCGGCGCGCTCGATCGCGCGGCTCTTCGACATCTCGGCAGCGCCCGAGAACCGCGAGCGCATGACCTTCGCGTCGCCCAAGACGGGGCAGCCGGTCTGGCGCGCCTGGCAGATTCCGCATAGCCATGCCGACCTGCGCGCGCGGCGGCTGTTCCACGAGACCTGTGCGGAATCGACCTTCGGGCTGATGGGCCGCACGCCCGACCACGTTGCCGGCTTCTTTGCCGGCTATGCGGCGACGCCGGACATCTTCGTGGTCGGCACTGACCGGAAGTTCGCCGATAACGTCGTCGCCTACTACGAGCACATGCGCGACAACCACGTCTATGCCAGCTACGCGATCGTCCCACCGCAGATCGACCGCAGCAAGCCCGCGCACAAGCAGAGCGATCCGGCGCTCTACGCCGGCGTCGTCAAGGAGCGCGACGACGGCATCGTGATCTCGGGCGCGCAGCAGCTCGCGACCGGCGGCCCGATCTCCGACGTCATCCACCTGAGCTGCATCCACCCGCTGCAGCCGGGCGACGAGAACTACGCCAACTGCCTCGCCGTGCCGGTCAACGCGCCGGGCGTGAAGCTCTATCCGCGCCGGCCGTTTGCGCTCAACGCCACCAGCATCGTTCGACTACCCGCTGTCGAGCCGGTTCGACGAGACCGACGCTTATGTGGTGTTCGACAACGTGTTCGTGCCGTGGGAGCACGTGTTCATCTACCGCAATCTGGAAGCTTCGCGAGACCAGTGGTGGAAGACGCCGTCGCACCTCTACGGCAACCACCAGGCGCAGACCCGTTACGTCACCAAACTGCGCTTCATGCTCGGCCTCGCGCAGCGGCTCAACGAGACGACCGGCAACATCGCCAATCCGGCGGTGCAGGTCATGATGGGCGAGCTTGCCTCGATCGCGTCGATCTACGAGGGCATGCTGCTGGCGCACGAGGTCAATGGCCCGATCGACCAGAACGGCGTGCTGTGGCCGTCGAAGGTGACGCTCTATTCGGCGATGGCGTTGCAGTCCGAGCTCAACGGCCGCATGCTGGAGATGATCCGCGAGCTCGCCGGCGGTGCATTCTTCACGGTGCCGTCGTCGCTTGCCGACTTCGAAAACCCGCAGACCGCGCCCGACATCGAGCGCTATATGCAGGGCGCTGGTACAAGCGCCAGGAGCCGCATCGCGCTGCTGCGATTGATCTGGGACTTCATCGGCTCGGAGTTCGGTAGCCGCCACCAGCAGTACGAGAAATTCTACGGCGGTGCATCATTCGTGATAAAGCAGAACGTCTTCCGCAATTACGACTTCAAGCGCGCCACCGCGCTGGTCGACCAGGCGCTGAGTTTGCCGGCGGTGGAACAGCCGTAGGGCGGAAGCGCGAAGCGCGTTCGCCATTCTCTCTCACAAGCCCGGCGCATCCGCTGCCGTGGATCGGCTTTCAAGGTTTAGGCAGATATCCTACGATGGTATCCGGCGCTAACCTGTTTCCTGTCGTCATTGGGCGAGACGGCGCCGCAATGAAGGGCAAGCTCATGGACAGACGGACCGTCCTTCGAGGTGGCTTTTGGGCCGGGCTGTCGCTGGCGGGCGGGACAGCCGGTATGGGTCTGGCGGCGCGGGCACAAGACAAATGGCCGTCGCGGCGGGTGACGATCGTGGTGCCGTTTGCGGCCGGCTCGAACACCGATGCGTGTGCTCGTCTGCTCGCGGAGCTGCTGAGGGATGTTTACGACCAGCCATTCATCATTGAAAACCGCGGCGGGGCTGGCGGCACGCTCGGCGCCGGTTCGGTCGCGAAGTCGGCGCCCGACGGCTACACGTTGCTCATGGCCGGCAACACTTCGCTGTCCGCCGCGCCGGCGCTGGTCAAGACCGTGCCCTACGATCCAATCAAGGATTTCACCGCGATAGGCCGTGTCGGCAGATTCTCTTCGGTGATCGTTGCCGCCACTCAGCAGCCGTTCCGGACTATTCAGGAGTTCGTCACCTACGCAAAAGCGAACCCCGGCAAGCTGAGCTATGGCCATGGTAACAGCACCGGGTTCATCGTCGGCGAGGCGATCAAGAAGCGCATGGGAATCGACATGGCGCGCGTGCCTTATACGGCGACGCCTGCCGCCATCACCGACTTGATCGGCGGCCGGACCCAGATGGTCCCCTCCGACTTGCTTTCCGGGGTGCCGCAAATCCAGGCCGGCAAGCTGGTGGCGCTGGCGACGATCTTCCGTGAGCGCAGCACGCTTCTGCCGGAGGTGCCGACGTTGCACGAGACCGTGATGCCGGGCTTCGAAGTCCTGCCTTGGCTGGGACTCTTCGGTCCGGCCAATATGCCGCCCGGCATCGTCAAGATGCTCTCGGATAACTTGCGCACGATATTCGCGCGTCCCGATGTTGTCGCGCGGATCGGCACCATGGGCATCGAGCCGTACTACGCCCCGAGTGAAGAGACCGCGGCCTTCGTCAGAGACGATTTGACCAAGTGGCAAGAGATGGCCCGAGAGGCAGGCATCGAGCCGCAATGAGTGCGCGGCCGAGCGATCTTCAGGCGGCCTGCCGACGTCGATGGTGTTGGTACCAGACGGTTACATTGCCATGCGGTGATGCAGATCAAACATGATCCAGAGGCTGCCGCCGACCATGATGAAAATCAGCAGCGCGGCAAAGCCCAGCGCCAACAGGTTCTCGCGCGGCGTCTCGGACAGGCGGAGGTGCAGAAAATATCTCAGGTGCACGACGACCTGAACGATCGCCGTCGCGGCGATCACAAAGAACATCGCGCGCCCAGCAAGGAGCTTGAAGTAGATCAGTGCGAACGGAATGGCCGTCAGCACCAGCGCCAGGACCAGGCCTATCAGGTAGTCGCGCACCCTGGGCATTCCAATGGCGCTGTCTTGCATCTCACAGTACCCCTGGAAGATAGACGATTGAAAAGATGCCGATCCAGACGATGTCAAGAAAGTGCCAGAACAGGCCAAGGCGAAAGAGGCGGGAGAAGACCGGCTCGGTCAGGCCCTTGAGTATGATCTGCCCGACGATGACGAGGATGCAGATCAGGCCGACGCTGACATGAACGCCGTGCGTGCCGACCAGCGTGAAGAACGCCGAGAGGAAGCCGCTGCGACTCGGCCCGGCGCTGGCCGCGACCATGCCGCGGAATTCCAAGACCTCCATCGCGACGAATCCGGTCCCGAGGATAAACGTCAGCAGGAGCCATAGAATTGCTGTCTTGCCTTTGCGCGTCCGCGCCGCCAGCGTGGCAAAACCAAATGTCGCGCTGCTGAACAGGAGCAGCATCGTCTCGCCAAAAGTGCGCGGGAGATCGAACAGGTCACGGCCGGTCGGCCCGCCGGCGGTTCCGCGAATCATGACCACATAGGTCGCAAACAGAAGTGCGAAAATGATCGCGTCGGTCATGAGGTAGATCCAGAAGCCGAACGCTTTCTCTTCGGAGCGCTCGATGACGGATTGGGCCTCGGCCGTCGGCATCGGGGACGCGTCGGTCATGATGCCCGCTCCGGCAGAGCCATTCCTGGAATCACTGGGGCGTCATAGGAAGCTTCAGAGCGGGGCGCCCTCGCCATCTCCTGATAGCGACGCGTTTCGATCTTCTCGACCTCACTGGCCGGCAGAAGATACTCGGTATCGTCGTCGCTGCTGCGAATGATCAGCGTGAGCACGGTGAGCAGGAGGCTCAAGATCGCGAGCCACCAAATGTACCACACCATTGCGAAGCCGAACACGAAGGTGAGGCCGCCGATCACGACGCCGAATGCGCTGTTCTTCGGTATGGCGATATCGTCATAGCGATCCGGACGTTGGTAGGCGACGCCGCGCGCCTTCATGTCGCGAAATGCGTCGAGGCTCCGCACGTCGGGAATGACGGCGAAGTTGTAAGGCGCCGGCGGCGAAGCGGTGAGCCATTCGAGCGTGAAACCATCCCAGGGATCGCCGGTCCAGTCGCGGTACGCGGCGCGACGCCGGATGCTGACGATGATCTGCACGACCATGAAGATGAGGCCGAAGAGAACAAATACGGCGCCCGCCGCGGCGACGATCAAATAGGGCTGCCACGCGGGCGTGTCGTAGTGCTCCATGCGGCGCGGCATTCCCATGAAGCCGAGCAGATAGAGCGGCATGAATGCCAGATAGAAGCCGATCACCCAGCACCAGAACGATGCTTTTCCCCAGCGCTCGTCGAGATGAAAGCCGAACGCCTTCGGAAACCACAAATTGAGCCCGGCGAAGTAGCCGAACAGCGCGCCGGGAATCAGCATGTTGTGGAAGTGCGCGACCAGGAAGGTCGAGTTGTGCATGAGGTAGTCGGCCGGCGGCAAAGCGAGGATGACGCCGGTGACGCCGCCGATCACGAACGTCACGATGAAGGCCAGCGTGTACAACATCGCGGTATGGAAGCGGATGCGGCCGCGATACATCGTGAACAGCCAGGCGAAGAGTTTCACGCCGGTCGGCACCGCGATGATCATCGTGGCGATGCCGAATACGGCGTTGACGTTCGCGCTCGATCCCATCGTAAAGAAATGATGCAGCCAGACCGTGAACGACAGGATGGCGATGGCGGCGGTGGCGTAGACGAGGGACGTATAGCCAAACAGCCGCCGGCCGGAAAACGTCGTCACGGCGCTGGAATAGATGCCGAAGGCGGGGAGGATCAAAATGTAGACTTCCGGGTGCCCCCATATCCAGATCAGGTTGACGTAGTTCATCATGTTGCCGCCGGCGTCGTTCGTGAAGAAATGCATGCCGAAGACGCGATCGAGCTCGAGCAGCGTCGCGACCACGGTGAGCGCCGGAAACGCAAACGCCATCAGAATGCTGGTGCAGAACGCCGTCCAGGTGAACAGCGGCATCCGCATCAGCGTCATGCCGGGTGCGCGCTTCTTGAGAATGGTGACGATGAAATTGATGCCGGTGAGCGTCGATCCGATGCCGCTGATCAACACCGCCCAGATCCAGTAGTCGACGCCGACGTAGGGGTTGTGCTGCACGCCCGAATAGGGCGGATACGCGGTCCAGCCGGCGGTCGAGAATTTGCCGACGACGAGCGAGACCATGACCAGTGCGGCGCCGGAACCCGTGAGCCAGAGGCTCACCGAATTCAAATAAGGGAATGAGACGTCGCGTGCGCCGATCTGCTGCGGCACGATGATGTTGATGAGGCCGGTCAGGAACGGCATCGCCATGAAGAAGATCATGATCGTGCCGTGCGAGCTGAAGATCTGGTCGAAATGTTCCGGCGGCAGGTAGCCGTCCGACTTGACGGCGATCGCCTGCTGGGCGCGCATCATCAACGCATCGATGAAGCCGCGCAGCAGCATGATCAGCGCCAGCGTCACATACATGATGCCGATCCGCTTGTGATCGACGCTGGTCAGCCATTCGGTCCAGAGGTACCGCCACGCTCTCAGCCACGTGAGCGCGGCGGCGACGGCGAGGCCCCCGCCGATTGTGACGAGCGCGCCACCCAACGCGATCGCGCTGTACAAAGGCAGCGCGTCGATGGTCAGCCTTCCCAACATCCGCCGCTTCTCCCTGAAGGCCGATTACTTCGCCGCGATCGTTCCGTGACGGTTCAATGACGTGTCGTATTTGCGAAGGATACCGTCGAACAGCCCGGGTTCGACCGCCGAATAGTGAACGACTGGATGGGCGGCGCTCGGCTTGGCCAGTTCCGCATAGCTGGCGGCGTCGAGCCTCAGCGGCGATTGCCTGACCTGCCTCACCCAGGCATCGAAATCCGCCGGCGCCATCGCAATCGCCGCGAACTGCTGGTCGGCGAAGCCGCGGCCGCTGTATTGCGTATTTCTGCCGACAAAGCGTCCGGGTCCGCTGGCGCGGAGGTTGAGCTGTGTCTGCATGCCGGCCATTGCGTAGATCTGGCCCGCCAGCGCCGGGATGAAGAATGAATTCATCACGGTGTCGGATGTGATCTTCAGGCTGACGGGAGCGTCGCTTGGAAACGCCAACTCGTTGACGGTCGCGATCCCCTCCGTCGGATAGATAAAGAGCCATTTCCAATCCTGGGCGACGACCTGGACCGCCAATCGCCCGTTCGACGGCTGGAGCGGCTTGTAAGGATCGAGGGCGTGCGTATAGAGCCAGACGTGAACGCCCAGCGAGGTCACGATCAGCGCCGGAACGACCCACGTGATTGCATCGACCTTCTTGGACTCCCAGTCCGGTTCATACCGGGCCTTGGCGTTGGATGCGCGGTAGCGCCAGGCAAACCAGAAGGTCATCGCGAAGACCGGGATGGCCACCACCATCATGATCGCCAGCGCGCGGAACAGGATGTCTCTCTCGGCGAGCGCGACGGGGCCTTTTGGGCTGAGGATCGGCGCGTCGGTCAGGCCGCAGCCGCTCGTGAGCAGGGCCAGGCCGACCGCTGCGCCGGCCACGAGCGCTCTCACCGGCACACCTTGCGTCGCTATCCCCACGGGCGCCATTGCCAATATCCTCGCCGCAGACTTCGGCATTACCACATGTACGGTCAAGATTGGCAGCTTTACCGCCTGATTTTCGATCGGTTCCAGAACCTTGCGGAACGCGAGCCAGATCAGCAGCGACAGCCCGAGGAGAATTCCCAGAAGACCCATCGCTTCACGATCCTTCGACAGTCGATCCTGGTCGACCGACCAGTCTTCGGACCCGAGGTAACATTTGCAAGACGTCTAACATTTGCATGACACCGAGCCGAAACGGCTGCCTTGGTTTGTTGACAGGGGGTTGTGTGCTAATCGAAGTAACGGCCTCACAGAGCCTGCAATGCGCTGGCAGTGGGCCGAATTCATCTTTGACCGGCAATTGTCGAGTGCGTTTCGCAAGTCCAGGGGAGTCCCGAGATCATGGCGCTTGACCGCCGCAACGGAGCCGAGACCGGGTTCGTTTCGACCGGCCGGCTGCCGGACCCCGAACGTGTACGTGCACTGGTTGCCCAGGCTCACGAGCATTACCGGTCCAACACCGAAGGCCGCAATTCGCAGATCTATCCGGCGTTGGCGCGTGTCCCCAGCGACCTGTTCGGCGTGTGCGTGGTCGGCACCAGCGGCAACATCTATCCGGCTGGCGATACCGATCATGAATTCTCGATCATGAGCGTCTCCAAGCCGTTCGTGTTCGCGCTGGTGTGCGAGATGATCGGCGCCGCGAACGCGCGCGAGAAGCTTGGCGCAAACAGCACCGGCCTGCCGTTCAATTCGCTCTCGGCCATCGAGCGCAGCGCGGATGGGCGCACCAATCCGATGGTCAATTCCGGAGCGATCGCGACAACAAGCCTCGTGCCGGGCGCGACCGAAGAGGCAAAATGGACATTCATCCATGACGGCTTGTCGCCGATTTGCCGGCCGGAAGCTTGCGCTTAACGAAGAAGTCTACGCCTCGGCGCTGGATACCAACTTCCGCAACCGGAGCATCGCCGCGCCTGTTGCAGAGCTTCGATCGGCTTTACTGCGACGCCGGCCAGGCGACCGACCTCTACACGCGACAGTGCTCGCTGAATGTCACCGCGAAGGACCTGGCGGTGATGGGCGCCACGCTGGCGGACGGCGGCGTAAATCCGCTCACCAAGGAGCGGGTGGTCGACGCCGCGGTCTGCCACTATGCGCTCGCCGTGATGGCAACGGCCGGCATGTACGAGACCTCGGGCGATTGGCTCTACGAGGTCGGCCTTCCGGGTAAGAGCGGCATCGGCGGCGGCATCGTCACCGTGTCTGCCGGGCAAGGGCGGGCTGGGCACCTTCGCGCCGCCGCTCGACGCCGCCGGCAACAGCGTCAAGGGGCAGTTGGTTGCGAAGTTTCTGTCGCAACGACTAGGGCTCGACCTGTTCGTTTCAATGCCTGCGTCTTGAATGTCATCAGGTGGACGTGCTGTCAGACGGATCGAACCCGCGCCATCCGCACGGAACATCAATTTCTGCCTACGCGCGTGCGGCGCAGACTAAGCTTCGTCCGAAAGTCCCTCAGGCGCTGATTTCTCGCGAGCATGGTGAAGTTGACCGCGTCCAAAATAGTAATGTACTATACCATTATGCCGGCAACCATTGCATAGACATGGTGGCAACAGGGAGACGCCGAGAATGACCGACGTTGTCGTTGTCGGGTGCGCCGAGACGAAGATCGAGGTGTCGTCCGGCCGAAGCGCTTACGACCTTGCGGGCGAGGTCATGGCCGGCGCAATCGCAAACGCCGGCATTGAGAAAAGTGAGATCGACGGGTTTGTCGTGAGTGCGTGCATGAGCGAGGCCGGAAACCCGTTCTGGTCGACGATCATCGCCGATTACCTCGGCCTTGAACTCAACTGGTGCCAGGGCATCGACGTCGGCGGAGCTTCGTTCGTCGCGGGCGTCGCAAGAGCTGCGCTCGCCATACGCGGCGGCGCGTGCACGACTGTGCTGGTCCTGGCGGCTGACTCGCAGTCTACGGGAAGCAACATGCGGTTCGGCGCTTATCGCACGGAGTGGCAGGATCCTATTGGATTGATGGGGCCGCCGGGGGTGTTCGGCCTGCTGACCTCGCGCTATCGCGAACAATACAAGCTGGACGAGAACGCGCTCGCAAAGCTTGCCGTGGTCCAGCGCGATCATGCAATCCTCAATGACCTGGCGTGCGAACGGCTGCGCGTGCCGCTGACACGCGAGGAATACCTGCAATCGCGGATGATCTCTGACCCGATCCGGTTGCTGGATTGCGTCATGGTTTGCGACGGCGCCAATGCGGTGATTGTCACCAGCGCAGATCGCGCCCGCGAGCTCTCGCTGAAGTCCAGACATCGGATCGCCGGCTATGGCGAGCGGGTCAATCATCAACTGACCGACCCCTGCGTGGACATCACCCAATCCGGCCATTCCATCGCGGGCCCGCGCGCGCTGAAGCAAGCCAACATGTCGGTCGGCGACATCCGCATGATCCATCCCTATGACGACTTCCTCATCGCCGTTCTCATCCAGTTCGAGCAGATCGGCTTCTGCAAGCCGGGCGAAGGATCGCAATTCGTGCTCGATCGTGATCTCTCCTATCGCGGCGACCTGCCGCTAAATACTGGCGGCGGGCAAATCTCGGCCGGGCAGGCCGGACTTGCCGGTGGCGGTCACAACTTCGTCGAGGCCGTCCGGCAATTATCCGGGAGTGCCGGCGCGCGTCAGGTTCGCAACGCGGAAAACGCCATGGTGACGGGCATTGGCACCATTCCATACGCGCGAAACTGGTCGACGAGCTCCGTGATGATTCTCGAATCCGGAAATTGATCCATGAATGACCGTACGCCGCCGCCGCATCCGTTGCCCGTTCCCACCAACTTCTCGGCGAAGTTCTGGGAAGGAGCATCGCAACATAAGCTTCTGATCCAGTACTGCCCGGAGTTGAAGAAGTATCAATTTTATCCGAGGCCGAACAGCATCTATACGGGTAAGCGCAATATCGAATGGCGCGAAGTTTCCGGTAAGGGCTTCGTGTACGCCTACACGGTCACACGCCGTGGTCCGCCGCCGTTCCGCGGCAAGGAGCCGTACATCATCGCAACCGTCGAACTTGACGAAAAGGTCAGGATGATGACTCAGGTCGTCAATTGCGACATCGATCGAATAGGAATCGGTTTGCGTGTCCGTGTCGGATGGCAGGCGCTGAGCGACAAATTCAATTATCCCGTGTTCGAGCCCGACGTCTGATCGGGAACGGCGGCCCGTAGTGTCTCGACCCGACGCGCAGGCGCGGCGCCCGGTGAATTTTGGGCCGTGGTCGTATTGCTGATGCGAAGGAGATCGTCCGAGCCGCGGTCCGGCTCTGTCGCCGGCTATTGAAAGAAAGCCACCTTATGCCGAGAGCTTTGGCGAAAGTGCGCCGTAACGACGCCGATCCGTGGCGGAGTTCGCAGCGGATTGCGATGAAGGCGCCGCAACTCAGTGTCGGTTATCTCCTGCGTTCCGCCTTTCGGACATTCGCCAAGGTGTTGGCGATCGAACTGGGGCGACACGACATTACCGTGACGCAGTGGTCGGTCCTCCGGGTTCTTTGGGAACAGGAGGGGATCAGCCAGGTGGAGCTTGCCAACGGCATGCTGGTCGAGAAAGCCACGCTGACGTCGGTCCTGGCATCGATGGTGGCTGCCGGCCTCGTCGTCCGTTCCCAAAGCAAGCTCGATCGCAGGAAATTTACGTTGAATCTGACGCCGAAGGCCCGCGCACTGAAGCCCGTGCTTTTTCCGATTGTCGAACGTGTCAATGCCGTCGCGACGTCCGCGATGAGCGAGCACGACGTCGAACGTCTATGCGTCTTGCTATCGCGGATGGTTGCAAGCCTGAAGACAGTGATGGAAGGAGAGGGCGAGACGGTCTCACGTTCTGTCCCTTCGGCGCGCGCATCAAAGCGGCGGCGCAGCCGTAAGTGATGCCGACAAGGCGGTATGAAGAACTAGGCATTGCACATCTCGGGGGCCAGTTGGCAAGTCAGGTTGACGCGCAGATCAACGCTGCTGCTCGACGACCTCTCCTCGGTAAATTCCAAGCCGTTGCCTCCGGCCGGGTTCTCTGCCTTGCGCGGTGCAAAATCGTTAGTATACTAAGTTACGATATGCCAGCTGACGTGTTGTGGCAGGGCAGTTAAGAAGAGGGCATCAAGCCCTGTCGCGTCCGGGGCGGACCAGCCTGGCTCTGAGGGAGGAACCGTTGGATCTCACAGCCATCGATGCGACTTTGCGTCAGGCGATCGGTCGCCGCGCGACGATCGAGGACTACGTCGCACCCGCGATGGTTGCCCGCCTTGCAAGCACGCTCGAGGTCGATGCCCCGCGCCCGGGCGAGGCATTGCCGTTGGGCTGGCACATGATCTTCTGCCTCGATGCGCCGAGCCGGGGCGAGCTTGATGCCGACGGACTGCCGCGTGACTTCCGGCTCATCCCGAAAGTCGACATGCCTCGGCGAATGTTCGGCGGGGGCGCGCCTGTCGTTTCACGGGCCTTTGACCGTCGGCCAGCCGATACGCTGCGAGAGCGAGTTGGCGGACGCCAAGGTGCGATCTACTGCCACAGCCCATTTGGCGATTGCGACATTGCGCCATCGGTTCTTTGGCCCCGGCGGGCTGGCCGTTGTCGAGGAGCAGGATATTGTCCACATGCAGCCGATCGACGGCGGGCACGAGAAGGCAGCTCCGCCGGCCGATCCGGGCCCGACGCCGACCTGGCAGCGCGACATCTACCCGGACGAAATCATGTTGTTCCGGTTCTCCGCGCTGACGTTCAACAGCCACCGAATCCACTACGACCGGCCGTACGCAGCGGCGGTGGAGAAGCTGCCCAACCTCGTAGTGCAGGGCAAGCTGATCGCCTTGCACCTGATCGAGACGGTTCGCCGCTTTGCGCCTGAGGCCAAGGTGGCGCAGTTTGAATACCGTTCAACGCGTCCGCTCTATGCCGGAATGCGTTGCAAGCTTGCGGCCAAGCTTGCTTCGTCCGGCGAGGATTTGAAGCTATGGGCGCAGAATGCCGACGACAAAGTCGTGCAAGCAGCAAGCATGAAGCTTGCGATCTCCGGGAGGCAATAACGATGTTCGGAAAAGCCAAAGTTGGGATGCTGTCGGTTCTGCTGCTGTGTGCGCTGTCGGGCGCATCGACGGCCCAGGACGCCTTTCCCAACCGCCCGCTGCGGTTGATCGTGCCCTATACGGCGGGCGGCACCTCCGACACCCTGGCGCGCGCATTGGGACATGAGCTGAATCTCGCGCTCGGTCAGCCCGTGGTGATCGAGAACCGGCCAGGCGGCGGCACAGCGATCGGCGCCCAGGCGGCGGCGCGGTCCGCGCCCGATGGATACACGCTGCTGTTCGTCAGCGATCAGACGCTGACCACGCTCCCGATGCTTCACAAGAACCTGCCGTTCGATCCCCAAAAGGATTTCGTACCGATCATTGCGTTGTCCTACATGGACTTCATCCTCGTCGCGAACCCATCCCTCGGGGTCGGTCAAGCTCGAGGAACTGGTCTGCGCTCGCGAAGTCGAAACCTGGTTCCTTGAACTATGGCTCGTTCGGGGTCGGGAGCCCGGCCCATTTGGGAATGGAACTGTTCAAGCAGGTCGCGGACCTTTCGATTGCGCACATACCGTCGAAAGGCGTGGCCCAGGTCGTTACCGACCTGCTGAGCGACTCGGTGCAAATCGCGATTCTCGGCATCTCGGGGGCGCCGCTGATCAAGGCCGGCAAGGTCAATGCCCTGGCGTTGGCGAATTCCAAGCGATCGTCGCAACTCCCGGATGTGCCGACGTTTGCCGAGAAGGGCTACCCGCAGATGTATGTCAGGGCGTGGTGGGGGATCGTCGCCCCGGCCGGTACGCCGAAGGACATCGTTGACAAGCTGAACGCGACGTTTGCGCGAATTGTGAACGATCCGGACTTCCGCCAGAAGCGCATGATCTCGCAAGGCCTCGAGCCCTACGACAGCAGCCAGGAGGCGTTCGCCAAACTGATCCGCGAGGACACCAAGCAATGGGAGAAGGTCGTCGAGCTTGCCAAGATCAAGCCTGAATAGGTGTGCGCCGGAAGGCGGCAAGGGAGAAGAACATGAAGCTCTTGTCGGAGTTCACCGTGCTCGATCTCGGCACGTTCATTACCGCACCCTACGCCGCGATGCTCCTGGCCGAACTCGGCGCCGATGTCATCAAGGTCGAGCGCCCGAACGGCGGCGATCCCTTCCGCTGGTTTTCCGGAGGCGCCTCGAGCCCGCATTTCCAGGCGCACAATCGTCACAAGCGTAGCGTGGCGCTGGACTACACCGTGCCGGAAGGGCGCGAGCTGCTCTACTCGCTGATCGAGCGTGCCGACGCTCTGGTGATCAACGTCCGGCCCGGCGTCGAGCAGCGTCTGGGGCTCGACGAGGCGACGCTGCGGCGCCTGAACCCCAAGCTGGTGTTCTGCTTTATCACAGGATTTGGCGCCGACGGTCCGTACGCGAAGCAGGCGGCATACGACAATGTCGGGCAAGCCGCATCGGGACTTCTGGCTCGCTTTCACAATACGTCCGACGCTCGCGTCGCGGGGCCCGCCATCTCGGACGCGGCGACCGGAATCTTCGCCTGCATCGGAATCCTGGGGGCATTGTTGGAACGGGCTAGAACCGGGATGGGGCGCAAGGTCGAGGTCAACATGATCGAAGCGACGCTCGCGCTCGCGATCGAGCCGCTCGCACACTACTTCTCGACCGGGGCCGATCAGCCGTTCTATCTTCGCGGAGCCAATTCGCAGGCTTATGTTCTGACTTGCAAGGACGGCAAGCGTATTGCACTGCAGATGTCGTCGCGGGAAAAATTCTGGCGTGGGCTCGCCGCTGCTATCGAGCAGCCTGACCTGCTGGAGCGGTACCCGGATCGGAAGAGCCTCGTCGGAAACTATGACAAGATCGCCGCCGAGCTTTCCGGGATTTTCGCGCAGAGGCCGCGCCGCGAGTGGCTGGAACGGCTGTTCGAGCACGACGTTCCGTTCGCCGCAGAACATCAGTTGAGCGAGCTCGAAGAGGATCCGCAGGTTCGCCATCTCGCGCCGTTCTACGAGCTCAGTCATCCGGTCGCCGGCATCGTGAAATCGGTGCATCGGGCCATTCGCCTGGATGGCAGCCGCGAGATCGACTTTCGGCCGCCGCCGATGCTGGGCGAGCACACGTATGAGGTGCTTTCGGAGAACTGGGGATTGCTGACGAGAGGTTGAATTCGCTCGTTGCCAGCGGGATCATTCAGAAAGCGGCTTGAGCTGCTTCCACTCAATCTTGCACGTCTTGGAATAAGGAACGTCCAGTGAGTGCCATGTTCACGACCGAGCAGAAGCTCTTGCGCGAGAGCGTGCGCAAGCTGATGCGCACGCATGCGAACCGAGACTACGTCCGCGATAAGGACGCGAAGAAGGCCTATCCTTACGAACTCTACGACAAGTGGGTCGAGGCCGGGCTTCTCGGCGTCGCGTTTCCCGAAAAGTACGGCGGATCCGGCGGAAGCGTGATCGACCTCGCGATTTGCGCGGAGGAAATCGCCTACATCAGCGCCGATTTTCAGATGTGCTTCGGCGGCTCGGTATTCTGCGGGCTGACCCTGCTCCGCAAGGGCAGCGAGGAGCAGAAGCAATATTGGCTGCCGAAAATCATCGACGGAGAGCGTCGCTTCTCCATCTCGATGTCCGAGCCGGATGCCGGCTCCGACGTCGGCGCAATTCGCACGCGCGCGGACCGGAACGGTTCGGGCTGGGTGATCAACGGACAGAAGCTCTGGAACACCGCCGCCGGGGCTCGCGACAACACGCTCAACGTCTATCTGAAGACCGACACTTCGGTTCATTACCGCAAGGGCATGTCGCTCGTTCTGGTCGACAACGACATGCCCGGCGTCAAGCTGAACAAACTCGACATGCTGGGCCGTCATTGCGCGGGCACCTACGAGGTGTTCTTCACCGACGTGAAGGTCGATGCCGACCGGATCGTCGGCGGCGAGAACAAGGGCTGGGACTGCGTCCTCGCCGGGCTGCAGGTGGAGCGCATCGTGTCGTCCGCCGCCAATGGCGGGAGCGCGCAGGCGGTGGTCGACATGGCGGCTGAGTGCGCGCGCGAGCGCAAGCAGTTCGGCCGGCCGATCGGCACGAACCAGGCAATCGCGCACATGCTGGCCGACATGCAGACCGAGGTGGCGGCCGCGAAGGCGCTGATCTGGCAGGCGGCGGCCAAGGTGGCGGCGGGCGAGGATGCCCTGGCGGAAATCACCATGGCCAAGCTGTTCTCGTCGGAGACCTATGCCAAGGTCGCCAACATGGGCATGCAGATCATGGGCGGCTACGGCTACTCGATGGAGTTCGACATGCAGCGGCACTATCGCGATTGCCGGTCCGCCACCATCGCGGCGGGCTCATCGCAGATCCAGCGCAACCTGATCGCCGGCCTGATGGGCCTGAAAGTCGGATGAATGAGCGCTGCACGGTGTCGCCGAGTGGCGCGGCATCGCGCGACCAAGCGTTGGAATAGTGTACGCTAGGATGACCATACGAGCCGGCGACTGAGCCCATTCAATTGAGCCGGCTCAGTCGTCTTCCGGCTCAATCGTCTTGCAGATAGCGCGCCAGCCAGACCGAGATCACCGCGGACGTGCCGTTGCGCACACTCTCGAGACCGCGCGCGATGGCCGGCGCGACTTCGGCCGGATCCGTCACGTTCTCGCCGTAGGCGCCCGCCGCTTCCGCTTCCTTGGCGAAATCGATCGGCGGATCGAAGTAGCCGCCGTGGTAGCCGGCCTTCGAGGCGTAGCCGTCCGGGTAGCTGCGGGCGACGCGGATGGTGCCGGTCGAATAGCTGCGGTTCTGGTAGACGATCGTGAGGTACGGCGCGCTGTACTGCCGGGATGACCAGAGCGAGTGGATCGCGCTCGCGAACATGTAGAACCCGTCGCCCGTGATCGCCACCACGTCGCGGTCGGGAGATGCAAGCTTGGCGCCGAAGGCTGCGCCCGGCGCCCAGCCGCCGCTGCTCCCTGGGTTGTTGAAGTACGAGCCCGGCCGGTCGCATTGCAGATAATCGTGCACCTGGTTCAGCACGATCGTGTCGTCGAACACGACGCAATTGTCGCCCAGCGCCTGGCCGATCTGGTACGACAGCCACTTGCCCTCGATCGGCGTTTTCGTCGACGCCGCGCGGGCCGCTTCGACCAGCTTCTGACGTCGCTCCGCCGAGGTCGCGGCCCATCGCGCGGCGCGTGCCGCGAAGCGGCTGCGATCCTCGGACGAGATTCGACTTCGGATTTCGGCGTCCAGCGCTTCGATGGTGAGCAGCGCATCGGCCGTGAGCCGCAGATCGGCGGTGAACTCCATGGTCGGGATGCGTCGCTTCGACGGTTCGACGTCGACAATCGCCGCATAGGCATCGTCGGGCGGGCCGTTCGGGCCGATCAGCCAGGGAATGTCGGTGTCGAGCGCCAGCACCAGATCGGCCTTGCTCAAATCGGTGAAGCCCTGGAACAGCGGGTGCGTCATCGGAAAGCAATGGTAGGCGCGCTTGCCGGACTGCGCGATCGGAACGCCGAGCAGTTCGGCGAGACGCACCAATGCGGGCACGGTCGCCGGGTTTCGACCGGAGCGGCCGACCAGGATATAGGGGTTGTTCGCAGCGATCAGCCGGGCCGCGAGCTCCTTGATTCCGTCAGGCTCCGGCGCCGGCATCCTGGCGATTCCAAGCTGCGCGAGGCTCGGAAATTTCGCGCCATTGGCCGCCGCGAGCGTCACTTCGCGCGGCAGGCTGAGATACACCGGGCCGCGCGGCTCGGTGCAGGCGACCTGGAGCGCGCGCGACACCATGAGGCCGGGATTGTCCTGGAATTCCAGCTTGTGGTCCCACTTGGTGAACTGCCGCACGATGCCGTTCTGATCGAACGTCTGCTGCAGCCAGAGATGGCCCTCCGGCTCGCGCGCGCCGCGCATGCTGCCCGGATAGGCCACCGGCGGAATGCCGGCGGTGAGGAGGATCGGCAGGCCGCTGTGCCACGCGGTGTGAACGGCGCCGCCGTAGTGCTGTGTGCCGCAGTCGACATGGGCGGCCGTGACGCTCGGCTTCCCGGTGAAAGCCGAATAGCCGAGCGCGGCGTTGAGGCTGGCGTGCTCGTGCGTCACCGTGATCAGCTTGGGTGCCTTGCGGCCCAGCGCCTCGGCCTTCGCGATCGCCTCCTGGTAGAAGCCGATCTCCGAGCCGGAAGTGAAAAACACGTACTCGACACCGGCCTCGCCCATGGCGGTGACGACCGCTTCGCCGTTGTCTTCGGCCGGCAACTCGACCCAGTTCCGGGTGTCGTTGCGACGATGGGTTACATCCTGCATGTTTTGCCTATCTTGAGAGAGATGAAATGAGTTGTGCGAGCTAGCTCCGGCTCGCTTCGTCGCGATCTCTGGCCAGCGGACAGTGCCGACCCGGCGTTCCCGTCAATTCAACTTCAAGCCGCCGGATTTGACCACACGCTCCCACTTGACGATCTCGTCACGCAGGAACTTGTCGAAGTCGGAGCGGCTCACGGTCCACGGCGTAACGCTCTGGGCGGTCCAAGTATCCCTGATCTCGGGCCGAGCCAAGGCCTTTTGGAGTTCGGCATCGAGCTTCTCGACGATCTCCTTCGGCGTGCCGGCGGGCGCCATCAAGCCAAACCAGATGCTGGTCTCAAATCCGGCCGCGCCGGACTCCGACATGGTCGGTATGTCCGGTGTTGTTGGCGACCGCTTCAAGCCGGTCGTGGCGATGGCCCGGACTTGACCCGACTGCACCATCGACCAGATCGAGGGGGTAGCGTCGAACATCATCTGCACGTGCCCGCCCACCACGCTGTTGCGCATGTCGCCGGACGCGCGATGCGGCACATGAACCATGTCGATATTCGCCATGGACTTCAGCAGCTCGCCCGCCATGTGGTAGACGGTGCCGGTGCCCGACGACGCAAAATTGATCTGGCCGGGTTTCGCCTTCGCCAGCGCGATGAACTCCTTCAGATTTTTCGCCTCGACGTCGCGGTTCACAACCATGATGATGTCGGCATAGTTGACCGGGCCGATCGCCACGAAATCCTTCATCAGGCTGAATGGACGGTTCGGATTGAGCGACTCGTTGGTTGTGTGTGAGTTCGACACGATCAGCAGCGTGTAACCGTCGGGAGGCGACTTCGCCACCGCGTCACTGCCGATGATGGCCGCGGCGCCGGGCCGGGTTTCAACGATAAACGGCTGCTTCATCGATTCGGAGAGATGCTGCGCCAAGAGCCGCGTGTAGGTGTCCCCTGGGCCGCCGGCGCCAAACGGCACGATGATGCGCACCGGCCTGTTCGGGTAGCCCTGCGCCGCGACTTCGCTCGAGCCGAGAACGAACGGACTGACAAGCAAGGCTACGGCCGCAGACCGCAACAGAGATTTCATGGAAGTCCCCAAGCCATCGGTGAATTCGTGGCAGCGATAGTTTCAACATATCGGCCTCGGTTCAACTGTTGTCGCCGCGTGCGCGAGCGACCCACCCCCGCGCGATCGTCATGACAATTCGGCCCCTTGACGCGGCTATTAATCCTATGTATATGTTCCTAATCTTGCTTACGGAGGGGCGTCGACCGGTGACGTTCGGACGATGGAGCAGGGTGCGGCGCCTGCGGGTCCGGTTCGTCAGCCGGGCACTCGGGCGGCCTTGGGGCACCGCCCGGCTGGGTACTACGGCCCGCCCGCGAGGAGCTCGCTGACTTGAGGCGCGAATTGTCTCATGCGAAGCGCGGCCCAAGGCCGAGTGACCGTCCAGAGCGGACGCGAGCGCAGCCGCGGTGGAGCGCCGGGAGGCGTGCGCGCTCGTCCACAGCGCGCGCCGCGCCTCATGAGCGCGGAGTTGGATGCGCCTTCCGGCGCTCTGCCTCCCCTCATCTTCCGCATGTCGGGCCTGCTCGATATGCGAAAGATCACGAGGGGGCCCACAGCACAACCCGGGCGAGCGCGCCGCGGGCGCATCGGCGCGAGCCGGCACGATGTATTTCGCGGTGCGCCCATGCGCGGTATGATCTATTGAACAGCGATCCGGCCGCCACGAGCCGCCCGAAGGAGTATCCGATGACGCAGGTTGCCCAGAAGCGCGACAGCAAACCGGCCGCCATCAAGGACGCGGCCTTCGATTGGGAGGATCCGCTCGATCTCGAAGGTGAATTGACCGAGGAAGAGCGCATGGTGCGCGACACCGCGCGCGGTTATGCGCAGGACAAGCTGTTTCCGCGCGTGCTCAGCGCCTACCGCGAGGAGCGGTACGACCCTGAAGTCGTGCGCGAAATGGGTGAGCTCGGCCTTCTCGGTGCCACCATTCCGGAAGAGTACGGCGGCGCGGGTCTCGGCTACGTCGCTTACGGGCTGATCACCCGCGAAATCGAGCGCGTCGATTCCGGCTACCGCTCCTCGATGTCGGTGCAGTCGTCGCTCGTGATGCACCCGATTTTCGCCTATGGCAGCGAAGCGCAGCGCAAGAAATACCTGCCGAAGCTCGCGAGCGGCGAATGGGTCGGTTGCTTCGGTCTGACCGAGCCCGATCACGGTTCCGATCCCGGCTCGATGGTGACGCGCGCCGAGAAGGCGCCGGGCGGCTTCCGGCTCAACGGCACCAAGATGTGGATCACCAATGCACCCGCCGCGGACGTCGCGGTCGTCTGGGCGAAGCTCGACGGCGTCATCCGCGGCTTCATCGTCGAACGGGATACCAAAGGTTTCTCGACGCCGAAGATCGAAGGCAAGCTGTCACTGCGCACCTCGATCACCGGCGAGATTGTGCTGGAAGACGCCGTCGTGCCGGAGGAGAACCTGTTGCCGAACGTCAAGGGACTCGCGGGCCCGTTCGGCTGCCTCAACGTGGCGCGCGCAGGAATAGCTTGGGGCGCAATCGGCGCAGCCGAGTTCTGCTGGCACCGCGCCCGGCAGTACGTCCTTGACCGCAAGCAGTTCGGCCGGCCGCTCGCCGCCAATCAGTTGGTGCAGAAGAAGCTTGCCGACATGCAGACCGAGATCACGCTTGGCCTGCACGCCGCGCTCCGCCTCGGCCGTCTGCTGGAGGAGGGCAGGGCGGCGCCGCCGGCGGTCTCGCTGCTCAAGCGCAACAACTGCGGCAAGGCGCTCGATATCGCCCGGATGGCGCGCGACATGCACGGCGGCAACGGCATCTCGGATGAGTTTCACGTGATGCGCGTGATGAACAATCTCGAAACCGTCAATACCTACGAGGGCACGCATGACATTCACGCCCTGATCCTGGGGCGTGCGCAGACCGGCATCCAGGCGTTCTTTTGAGACGAGGCCCGTCTCAGCGTTTCGCTTCCGGCGGCTCCGGCGATGTTGCTTTCGTGAGCTTGGCAACCTCGCCCTGCTGTATGGTTTTCTCGCGGAGAAACGCGTCATACTTTGCCGGCGTGTTGTCGGCTGGCACCGTCATTCCCAAGGCTCCGACGCGCGCCTTGAAAGCGTCGGACTGCACCACGTCGTTGAGTTGCTTGTTGAGATACTCGATGATCGGTTTTGGCGTCTTGACCGGCGCGGAGAGACCGACGAACCCCCGGAAATCGACGTTGTAACCCAGTTCGCGGAAGGTCGGCACATCGGACATGACGGCGGCCCGTTCGGGTGCCGCGACCGCGAGCGCACGCACCTTGCCGTCGTCGGCCAGTGGCTTGGCTTGCGAGAGGAAGACGAATGCGCCCTGGATTGCACCCCCAGCCACCTCGCGCGCCGCGTCGCCGGAGCCGCGATAAGGCACCGCAACGATGTTGGTCTTCGCCGCGATATTGAGCTGGGTCAGCGCCATCGCGGGCGAAGAGGCCGGGCCGGAGGTGCCGAAATTGACGCTCTTCGGGTTCGCCGTCGAGGCAGCGAGCAATTCCGCCAGCGACTTGTACGGCAGTTGAGCGTTGATAATCAGTACCAGCGGCGGTCCATCGACGATCCAGCCAATCTGCGTGAAGTCGTCGATCGGGCTGTAAGTCACCGGCGAAAAGTGAATATTCTGCGCGTCAGCGAGCGAATTGGCGAACAGCGTGTAGCCGTCCGGTGTTGCGCGCGCTGCAAACGCGGCGCCGATTGTGCCCGAAGCGCCGGTTTTGTTCTCGACAATAAGGTTCTGGCCGATCTTTTCCGACATCATCGTCGACGCAACGCGGGCGGGTACGTCGGTCAATCCGCCGGCAGGAAATGGTACGATGACGTTGATCGGCCGGTTCGGATAGTCCTGCGCTTGCGCAGTTGGGGTCATTCCGATGAGCAGCACGCCGCACAGCGGCAGCCAGAGTCGCGCCCAGGTTGTCATGTGTCGCTCCTAGTGGTCCGATTCCGAAGTTCGCATCTTTGTGCGGCACCCTCGGTTGCGAACTTCGGAATCCGAGGACCACTAGCAACTCTATGATTCTAGTGCCCCTTTTGAACCCGAAGTTCGCGATCGGATTTGCCGCACGATGTGCGCGAACTTCGGGTTCGGGGCACTAGTCACCAAGAACTGAAACGAAGGCCGGTCGGACGAGGCAAGCGTCATGCCAGCTTACACCCGGAGCCCCGCATTCGAGAAGCCGACCACCTCCGATCAGGGATTAGGCCGGCACCAGTCCGATATGGCACAATCGTCCCAGTATCCCGCCCAAGCGCGAGTGTTGGCACTCGCCGCTCAATCGACCCAGAGCCAATCGTGAGGATTTAATGGCCGGCAAAGAAGCATCAGCAGCAGAAGCCCTGCTGCCCGTCGAACTGGGACCCGGCAAGGTCAAGTTTGCCCAGGGCATCAGGGCGGGCCGCTGGGTTTTCGCGACTGGCCTGATGGCGCAGGACTTCTCGACCGGCATCGCGGCGAATGTGCTGGCCGAGCGCATGCCGCACGCCGGCCAGCCCAAGCGCGAGAAGGAAGCTGCGCGCATTTTCGAGAACCTCGACGCGGTGCTGCGCGCGGCCGGAACCGATCGCACCAATCTTGTTCGCACTGACCAGTACTACACTACGGTCAAGGCGGTGCCGCCCTATCAACAGGTGCGCCGCGAGGTCCTGGCCGGACGGATTCCGCCGTCGACCTCGATCGTGCAACAGCAACTCCTGCTGCCGGGCGCGGACATGAATATCCAGGCGCTGGCGATCATCCCCGATAAGGGCTTCGAGGTAGAGCACCTCAAGCACGAGCACCTCAGGGGCCGGCCCACGTCCGGCTATTCGCCCGCGCTCACGGTCGGCGATTTCATTTTCATCCCCGGCATCACCTCGTCCGCGGTCGGCGACGAGCCGCGGCGCAATGGGGTCGCGGCCGAAGCCTTGATGACCGAAGGCGCGCAATGGGGCGGGCAACCGATCAAGCTCGAAACCGAGTTCATCATCACAAAGCGCATGGTGCAGTCGCTGGCGCTGGCGGGCGCCAAGCTCGAGGATGTGGTCCACGCCCAAATCTATCTCACCGATCGCGAGGACTATTCGGCCTTCAACGAGACGTGGACGAAACACTTCGGTTCATCGGGGCCGAGTTATTCGATCATCCCGTGCATTGATCATGGTCTCGCGCCCTACGATGGCAAGATCGAGATCAACGTCATTGCAGCGAAGCCCGGCAGCGCGGCGTGCA
This sequence comes from uncultured Alphaproteobacteria bacterium, assembly GCA_963807865.1. Classification (GTDB taxonomy): domain Bacteria; phylum Pseudomonadota; class Alphaproteobacteria; order Rhizobiales; family Xanthobacteraceae; genus VAZQ01. The sequence goes on from CAWEDK010000014.1 coordinate 47,966, forward strand.
GGCGCCCCGTCGACGCTGGCGTCGTCACCGCGTTTCGCCATCAGCCGCAGGCGGTGAAGGCAGGCGACCTGCTGTTCATCTCAGGGCTCATGGCCGTCGACCGCGAGGGGCTGGTGGCGAGTGCGGCGGTCGACCCGCGCCAGCCTTGCTTCTCGTCATCGCCCGAGGCGCAGGCCGAATGCATCGTCGACAACATCGCCAGGCTTTGCCAGGCCGCCGGCACCTCGCTCGCCAATGTAGTGCGCGTGCTGCAGTTTCACACCGACATCGGCGAGTTCTATCCGGTCTACAAAGTCTGGGAGCGGCGCCTCGGCGCGCGGCCGGTGCCGTTCTCCGCGGTCGAGGTGCCCTCGGCCCTGCCGGTGCCGGGCGCGACCGTGCAGATCGAGGCCTGGGTTTACGCCCCGTGACTACTGAATCTTTTTCGTCAACTCGACAAGCCGGGCCACCAAGGGGCTGTCCGGATCGCTGAGCGGATCGAGAGCGGTGAAATGATTGGCGCCGGCGATCTCCTCGTAGCGGGTGTCGGCGCCCCCTTTCTTCCAGGTGGCCGCGATCTCGCGGCTCTGGCGCAGGAACTCGGAAAACTCGGCGCCGCCGACAACCGCATCGAAACTGCGGCCGGCAGGCGCCGGCCAGAACATCGGCGATGCCCGGCGCGCTTCCTCGCCATCGAGCCCCAGGTCGCTGGCCGACGCGACTTCAAGCAGCGGGGTGAGGTCGAACAGCCCGGAGATCGAATAGCCCGCGGGAATGAAATCGGCGGGCATTTTCGGATAGAGCGTGTGCCAGTCGGTCGCCACCATCGCGCCGGCGAGATGACCGCCGGCGGAATGGCCGCAAACCAGGATGCGCTGGCCGGTGCGCTGCCAGAGGAACAGGCAGGCGTGGCGCATCTCCTCGATGATGTCCGAGACGGTGACCTGAGGGCAGAGATTGTAGCCGGCGACCGCAACGCCGATGCCGCGGGCATTGAGGCCCCGCGCCACTTGGCTGAACATCGAGGGTTCCAAAGATTTCCAGTAGCCGCCATGAATGAACAGGGCGAGTGGCGCTTTTTCGGCCGAGGTCGGCCAGAACAGGTCGATAAATTGCCGCGGCGTCGACGAATAGGCGAGGCCGAGCTCGGCGCGACGTTCCTCCATGGCCAGAAGGCGATACTCTTCCGCCTCCCGGACCCAGCGCGCGAAAATTTCCGGATGGTCCGGCACCCGCGCCCGGTTGTTGTATTCCACCTCGTAGTCGATCGCTGCCATTCTCTGCTCCCGTTTGCGCGAAGCTAGGGCCAAGGCGGTGTCGCGGGCAAGTCCGCTTTGCGCCCCCGCCGAACCGCGTTATGACACCCTGCATGAAGGTGGACGGCAAGCATACCCGCAGCATCTGGCTCGAGCCGGACGGCTGGTCGGTCGGCGTCATCGACCAGACCATGCTGCCGCACCGATTCGTTACCCTGCGGCTGACCACCCTCGACCAGGCCGCCCACGCCATCCGCTCGATGCAGATCCGCGGTGCGCCGCTGATCGGCGCGATGGCGGCATACGGCATTTGCCTTGCCGTCAGGGCGGACGCCTCGGACGAGGCGCTGGAACGCGCCTATGCGACGCTGCTTACGACGCGGCCGACCGCGATCAACCTGAAATGGGCGCTCGACGAGATGCTGGCGGTCCTGCGCAACCGGACGCGCGAGGAGCGGGTTGCGGCCGCTTACCTGCGGGCGAGCGAGATTGCCGAAGAGGATGTCGCCATCAACCGGGCGATCGGGCGTCACGGCGTGAAACTGCTCGAGGCGATTGCCGCCGGCAAGAAGCCGGACGAGCGGGTCAATGTGCTGACGCATTGCAATGCCGGCTGGCTCGCCACCGTCGATGTCGGCACCGCGACCGCGTCGATCTACGCGGCCCACGACCAGGGGCTGCCCGTGCATGTCTGGGTCGACGAAACCCGGCCGCGCAATCAGGGCGCCTCGCTCACCGCCTGGGAACTCGGCCAGCACGGCGTGCCGCACACCGTGATCCCGGACAACACCGGGGGCCACCTGATGCAGCACGGCATGGTCGACATCGCGATCGTCGGCACCGACCGGGTGACGGCCAACGGCGACGTGTGCAACAAGATCGGCACCTATCTCAAGGCGCTGGCGGCGCGCGACAACGGCGTGCCGTTCTATGTCGCGCTGCCGTCACCGACCATCGACTTCACCGTCTCGGACGGCATTGCCGAAATTCCGATCGAGGAGCGCGCGCCCGACGAGGTTACGACCATGATCGGGCCGGACGGCCGACGGCCGGATCGAGACGGTGCGGGTGGTGCCCGACGGGTCGCCGGTAGCGAACTACGGCTTCGACGTGACGCCCGCGCGGCTCGTCACCGGGCTGATCACGGAACGCGGGGTGATCGCCGCCAACCGCGAGGCGCTGGCACGGGCTTTTCTCGATCGTTCCGCCGCGGCAGAATAACGTCGCGGGCAACCGCTGTTCGGGGTGAAGTCGAGCGTATGGTGGGAGTGTCGCGTGCGTATTCATCACAGAGAAGTCCCCCTGCCGGGAATTCTGCATTCCATGAGCATCGCGTCACTGGCTGCATCTTTGCCGATCGACGGCCGCCAGTCGCCCACCGCGCTGGCGGTCGCGCGCGGCACCACGCGGCTGCTGCATGCGCTCGGGTATTCGGTGGTCAGCGAACTCGCGCTGGCGTCAGGCCGCCGCGCCGATCTGGTTGCGCTCGGAGCCGCGGGCGAAATCTGGATCGTCGAGATCAAGTCCTCCGTCGCCGACCTCCGCGCCGATCAGAAATGGATGGACTACCGCCTGCATTGCGACCGGCTGTTCTTCGCCACCACGCTCGACGTGCCGTGCGAGCTCTTCCCGCCGGATACCGGTCTGATCGTGGCGGATGCTTTCGGAGCGTCTGTCGTCTGCGAGGCGCTTGAACACCGGCTGCATCCCACCACGCGCAAGAATATGCTCCTTGCCTTCGCGCGCGCAGCCGCGCTGCGGCTCTCAGCGCTCGCCGACCCGGAAGGGGCGGGCGGCGTAGAGTTCTAACGCTGGCTATCTCAGGGCCAATCCAGCACATCGATGACACATCCAATCGACCGGCCAGACACCAGCTTTCGTCTTGAAGAGGCGACGATCGACGACCTGCACCGAGCGATCCGGGCGGGGAAGACGACCTGTGTCGCGGTCGTGCAGCACTATCTGGCGCGCGTGCGCGCCTTCAACGGTGTCGCAAGCGCGCTGGTGACCGAGGACGGCGCGCAGGTCGGCGAGGCATGCGGTACCGTTCGTGCCGGTGCGCGATTGCGCTTCCCGCGCGACACCGTGAAGGCCGCGAGCATTCTGCCTGATCTCGATCAATATCGCGGCCCGCCGCTGGAGTTCGGCCGCATGGAGGCGACTGCCTCCGACCCGTCCGTGCAACAGCAATTCGGCATGATCGCCGGCATTCCGAACGCCGGCCAGGTGAACGCGCTCGGCACGCTCAACATCCGCGGCGAGCGCTCGGTGACGTGCCGGGGCGATTTCGACCGGCATCCGTCGATCGGTCCGCTTCCACCCGGTGCGCCGCCGGTCTGCGAATACTTCCGGCATCTTCCTGACGCGCTGGAGCGGGCGGCGGAACTTGACGCCGCCTATGGACGCAATCCAGATTTTGAGGCGATGCCGATGTATGGCGTCGTGTTCTCGTTCAAGGATCCGTTCGATACCAGGGACATGCGCTCCACCGGTGGCGGCGATGCGCGCTACGACATCGACTTCCCGGCGCGCGATCACGTACTGGTCGAGCAGTTGCGCAACAAGGGCGCCATCATCTTCGCGAAAGCGGTTAACACCGAATACAACGGCCGTGCCGGCGATCCCGGTGGCCGCAACCGTCCGGGCAAAGTGTTGCCCTCGACGCTCGGCTACCAGCGCAGCACCTGGGCCGGCAATCCGTCGAACCCATATGACACCACGCGCTCGGCCTCGCTCGGCTCGAGTTCGGGCTCGGCGCTGTCGGTTAGCACCAACATGGTGATGGCGAGCCTCGGCGAGGAAACCCGCGCTTCCTGTCGCGGCCCATCCAATCACAACGCGGTCGCGCTGATCCTGCCGCACAAGGCGATGCTGGGCTTCGATGGCGGCGCCATCGGCGCTGACATTTACTGTGATCGCAGCGGCATCCACTGCCGGACGATCGGCGACTGCGCCAAGGTGCTCGACGCGCTGAAAGACCCGGAGCGCGGCTACTACGACCCGCGCGATCCCTTCACCACGGTGCCGCGCTCGTCGGTGTTGAGCACGCCTTACGCTGGCCACGCGCAGATGACTGGAACACCCGGAGCGCTGCGCGGTCTGCGGCTCGGAATCATCCGCGAGTCGATGGTCTACCCGCCAGGCTCGAAGACCGAGGAGCCGATCGTCAGCGCGGCTGCCAGGGAGATCAAGACCATCCTCGGCGAGCGGCTGGGCGTGACGCTGGTCGAGTCCTCGCACCCGCGCTGGCAGCGCGATCCCGATGTCGAGCTCATGACGATCGACTTCCGCACGGCGCTGGCGCGGCTGGTTCCGGTGTTCATGCCGGACCTGCTGTTTCGGCTGGGACGGGACGGCACGCCGATCTTCAAGGAGTTCGCGGCGGCTATCGTCCCGACCGAGTTCATGCCCGGCAAGGTTTTCGGTAATGGCGCCATGCAATCGATCGATTACTGCGTTGCTCTGGCTGAAGGCCGCATCGCGCCGCCCGTCAATCTCGATCTCGGCACCATCCAGCAGCAGGAACTCGCCAACACTTTCCGGTTCCATATCTCGCAGTACCTGATGCGGCGCGCCGCGGACTGGAAGGCCGCGGGCTTTACCGAGACGCTGACCGATTGGCCGGTGCTCAACGCCCGCTCCAAGTTCTGGGGTGACGACCAGCGCGCCGCGTTCAAGAACTGGGAGGAGATTGCCGACCCGCGCAATCCGCATGGCCGCCGCCAGGGCGTCAACGAACGCATCATGTTGCGCGAGCTGCTGCGCCGGGTCGACATGATGGTCATCCTGGAGAACCGGCTCGACGCCTTGGTGCGCCTGCATACGCCGTGGCCGCCGGCCTTGATCGGCGGCGCCTACCAGTACGACATCGTCAGCAACCTGGCGCCGGAATCGCTCAGCGGGCCGAACGCCGGGTTGACCGAAGTGCTGATTCCAGCGGGCTATGTGACGACCGTCTACGACCCGGTGTTCGCGCTTAGTGCCGACAAGACGCGTTACGTGTCGAAGGCCTCCGATCAGCCCACCACCATCCCGGAGCCCGGCTTGCCGTTCTCGCTGGTGTTCCGCGCCGAGCCCGGCAAGGAGGACGTCCTTCTCAGGATCGCGTCGGCCTACGAGGCAGCCTCTCGACGGCGTATTCCGCCGCCGGCGTTTGGTCCGCTCCCGGCCAGTACTGACCACGCGGCGTCGCGGCTCCGATAGTTGTCTTTGCGTAGGATCAGGCCGGCGCCTTGGTGCCCACATAGGCCGAGATGACCCGCGCATCCCGCAGCACCTCAGCGGGCGGCCCTTCTGCCAGCGTGCGGCCGTAGTCGAGCACGTGGATGCGGTCGGCGAGGTCGGCCACCATCTGGATGTCGTGCTCGATCCAGATCATCGTGATCTTGAGTTCATGCTTGATGCGCAGGATGAAGCGCGCCAGGTCCTCGCGCTCCTCCCGGTTGAGGCCCGCCGACGGTTCGTCGAGCATCATCAGCGAAGGCTCGAGCGCGAGCGCCCGCGCAAAGCCGACGAGCTTCTGGGTGCCGAATGACAGGCTGGAGACGCGTGCGTGCCGATAACGTTCGAGCTCGACGAACTCGATGATGCGCTCGACGGCCTCGCGATTGCGCACCTCCTCGCGCCGGACGCTCGGCAGGAACAGCATTTCGGCGAGCGGGTTGGTGCGGATGCGGGTGTGCCGGCCGGTGAGGAGATTGTCGAGAACCGACATGTCCGGGAACAATTCGCCGTGCTGGAACGTCCGTGCCAGTCCAAGCCGCGCGATCTGATGCGGCTCCCGGCCGGCAATCTCCTGGCCCCGAAGCTTGATCCGGCCTTCGCCACGGTAGATTCCGCTCACGCAATTGAGCACGCTGGTTTTGCCCGCGCCGTTCGGCCCGATCAGGGCGAACAGCTCGCCCGCAGTGACGGCGAACGACACGCCGTCAAGCACCGTGAGCCCGCCGAAGCGAAGCGTGAGGTGGTCGACCTCCAGCTCAGCCATACCACCTCCGGCTGCGGCGATATTGCTTCACGTCGCGGTAGCTCCGTCGCTCGCCGCTGCTGGTGCCGAGATAGAACTCCTGGATGTCGGGGTGACTGCGCAGGCGCTCGGCGCTGCCGTCGAGCACGACGCGTCCGCTCTCCATGACGTAGCCGTAGTCGGCGATCTCAAGCGCCACCGTCGCGCTCTGCTCCACGATCAGGATCGTGATGCCAAGCTCGCGGCGAATCTCGATCAAGCGGCGGAGCAGGTCCTCCACCACGACCGGCGCCAGCCCGAGCGAAAGCTCGTCGACCAGCAGCAATTCAGGCCGGCAAACGATCGCGCTGCCCAGCGCCAGCATCTGCCGCTCGCCGCCGGACAGCAGGCCGCCGATGCGGCTCCTGAAGCTCGGCCAGCCGCGGAAAGAACTGGTAGACTAGGTCCTCACGCCGTCGGCGGTCGGCATGGCTCATGCCATGCGAAACTGGCGCGAACAGATTCTCCGCCACTGTCAGGCTGGGAAACACCTTGTCGCGTTCCGGCACCAGCGTGATGCCGCGTTGCGTGTTCTCGTTCGGCGGGCGGTTCTCGATGCGCTCGCCCTTGAAGACAATGGTGCCCTCCGTGATGTGGGCGTCGTCGAGGCCGAGAAATCCCGAAATTGCCCGCAACGTCGTGGTCTTGCCGGCGCCATTGGTCCCGAGCAGCGCCACGATCTGCCCCGGCTCGACGGCAAGCGTGATGCCCTGCACCGCCGTGATCGCGCGCTGATAGACGACTTCCAGTTTGTCGATGGCGAGAAGCGGTTCGGTCATCGGGACGAGCCCGATGCCTGGCGATGGCGGAACGGCCATTGCAGGAAATAACTTTGGATGCGGTGCCAAATGCCCATCAGACCCATCGGCTCAAACAGCAGAAACAGAATCATCACCAGCCCGAATGAGGCGTAGTTGATCGCGAACAGGACGCCGGCGTAGCGCTGGGCGCCCGGCAGCGCGAGCAGGCCCATTTCGATGATGTAAGGGAAAACCGTGACGAACGCGGCCCCGAGCAGCGCGCCCAGCAGCGAGCCGATGCCGCCGACGATCACCATCGCGACGTATTGGATCGTCAGGAACAGCGAGAACGCCTCGACCGACACGAATCCCCGGTAATAGGCGAACAGCGCGCCCGCCACCGCCGTGATGGCGGAACTGATGACGAAGGCGAGCAGCTTGTAGCTGGCGATGCTGATGCCGAGTGCCTCCGCGACCGTCTCGTGCGTGCGGATCGCCCGCCAGGCGCGGCCGCTGCGTGTGCGCGCCAGGTTGGCGCAGACCAGCAGAGTCAGCCAGCGCGCCCGTCAGCAGGATGAAGTACCAGGCCCGGCCGTCCGTGATCGCAAGCTCGCCGATCTTCGGCGGGTCGATCATGATGCCGGTCGAGAAGCCGCGCCTGGTCTCGTATTCGGCACCGAGATAGATGACGATGAAGTGCAGCGCCAGCGTGCTGACCGCGAGGTAGAGGCCGCGCAGCCGCAGCGATGGCAGCCCGAAGATGACTCCGAGCAACGCCCCGACCACGGCGGCGGACGGCAGCGTGATCCAGAACGGCGCGTTGGTCTCGCGGAACAGGATGCCGACCGTGAACGCTCCTGCGGCGAGGAGGCCGGCGTGTCCGAGCGAGATCTGGCCGGCGAAGCCCGTCAGCAGCATCAGCGACAGCGCGCCGATCGAAGCCAGGAATACCTGGCAGGCCAGATCGAGCTGGAACGGCGACGCGATCAACGGGAAGGCCAGCACCGCCAGCACGAAGACCGCCAGGATCACGCGCTCCCGGCGTGTACCGAGCAGGGCGAAATCCTCGGTATAGCTGGTGCGGAAATAACCGCTGGCGCGAGGCTGTCTAGACACGGTCGAGTTCCTCGCGCGTTCCGAACAGTCCCCACGGCCGTACGATCAGCATGGCGATCAACACCAGGAACGGCACCACGTCGGAGAGCAGCGGATCGATGTACTGGATCGCCAGCACCTCGGCTCCCGCCACGATCAACGATCCGACAAGCGCGCCGATCAGGCTATCGAGACCGCCGACGAGCGCCGGCGAGAATGCCTTGAGGCCGATGATCACCATCGTCTGGTCGAGCCCGGAATCGAGCGCGATCAGCATGCCGGCAATCGATCCGGTCAGTGTCGAAAGCGCCCAGGTCATGGCGTAGATGGCGTGCAGATTGACGCCGCGCTGCGCGGCGAGCAGCGGGTTCTGTCCGGCGGCGCGCATGCGGACGCCCCACCGGCCGAACCGCAGGAAGATGAAAAGTGCGGAATAGACCACGATTGTCATCAGCACGATCAGCGCCGCGCACGTCGAGATGCGGGCTCCGCCGATCAGTTCGATCGGCGGATTGGTGAAATGCAAGGCCTGCAGCGGGTGCTGCTGCGCGGCCGACCAGATCATGACGATCATCCCGCGCAACAGGATGCCCAGCGCGATCGTGGTCAGCATCGCGGCGAGCACCATCTCGCCGGTCATCCGGCGCATCAGCATGACATACACCAGGATGCCGACGACCAGGCTCATGATGACGGCGACGATGATAGCGACAATCGGGTGAGTGACGAACAGCGACGCGGTCGTGAACAGCAGATAAGCGCCGAGCATGGAAAGCTCGCCATGCGCCATGTTCATCACCCGGCTCACGCGGTAGATCAGGACATAGCCGCACGCGAGCAGCGCGTAGATTGCCGACAGCACCACGATGTTGACGATGAGCTGCACGTGCGTCGGTCGCTCGAATTCTGCGGAGGCGTGGAGAGCTGCCTGAGCAGCGTGTGGCGGGACACCGGTCGCGCGCCTGATTGGACGGCGGCCGGTGCGGGGATGCGGTGATGCTAGGACGTTCAGGGCCGCGCCGGTCGTAGCGGCCATCTCACTTGACGTCGTAGCCGGTCCAGTCCTTCGCCTGCGCGATTGCCGACTTGGCGCTGTCCCAGCGGTAGACGCGGTAGTACTGCCGGGTCCGGAAGTGGTTGTCCTTGCTCCATTCGATCGGACCGCCGCGCAGGCCCTTGGTGTCGACCTTGATGTTCTCCATCGCGGCGCGGATCTTGGCGGAGTCGGCGGGCCAGCCGGCGCTCTTGAGCACGGCCTCGAGGACCATGCCGCCGATCCAGCCTTCGGTGAGTTGCTCGGCCGGATAGCGGGTGCTGCCCTTCTTGGCTTCGTCGCGGATTTCGCCGTGCACCGGCAGGTTGTCCTGGAACAGCGAGTTGGCGCCGATCACGTAGAACCGCGGGTCCTTGATGCGCGCGAGTTCGCCCTCGGCTTCGATGTGCGCCCACGCGACGTAGTCGCCGGGCCAGCCGAGCCGGCGCAGCGCCTCGAACGTCTTGACCTGCGTGACCCAGGGCGCCCAGGAGAACACCCAGTTGGCATTCGCGTCCTTGATCTTGGTCGCGAACGGCGTGTAGTCGGCGGTCGGCGGCGGAATGATCTCCTTGTCGACCGGCGTCATGCCCATCGTCTTCGAATGACCCTCGGCATAGTCGATTTCGCCACGCGAGAGCGGGATCGCCATGGCGGCAAGGCCGAGCCGCACCGGCTCCTTGGCGTTCTCCTTCACGAAATCGAGCGTCGCGCGGCTGTCATAGCCGCCCGCATAGGCGGTGGTGCAGAACAGCATCGCATCTGCCGGCGGATAGACTTCCTTCGGACAGACCGCGCCCATCAGCATCAGCGGCACGTTGGCGCGCTTGGCTTCGGCGATCACCGGCGCGTAGGTCGACGACAGGCTCGAGAGGATGAGCAGCTTCACATTGTCCTGGGTCAGCAGCCGCTTGGCGTTGGTCGCGGCTTTCGAGGGTTCGGCCGAGTCGTCCAGGATGATGAGCTGGATCTTCTTGCCATTGATGCCGCCGGCATTGTTGAGCCGGTCGACATAGAGGCGCAGCCCTTCGATCGGCGGTGCGTTGGTGCCGGCCGACGCGCCGGTGAGCGCGCCGCTGACGCCGACCACATAGGCGTCCTGGGCGTGCGCGGGTATCGCGAATGCCGCGCAGGCGAGCATCCCGATCAGAATTCTTCGTCGCATTATGATCCTCCCTTGTTATTCGATTTTAGACTTTAGGCCGGTTGGGCCGCACCGGCCTGAGCGATCAGCCGTTCCTCGCGATCGTCATACATGTCCTCGACCAGCGCCTTGAAGCGATCGTACATCAGGTGCCGCTTCACCTTGCGGGTCGGCGTCACCGGTTCGCCTTCCTCCTCCGGGTCGAGCGTCTTCGGCAGGATACGGAAGGCCTTGATCTGCTCGACGCGCGCCAGTTCGCCGTTGATCCGGTCGATCTCCGCCCCGATCAGCTTGGTGACCTTGTCGTTGCTGACCAGGCTGGTGAAGCCCGTGTAGGGCACGTCGTGGCTGCGCGCCCAGTCCGATACGGTGTCGGCGTCGATCTCGATCAGCGCCGTCAGGTATTTGCGGCCATGTCCGAACACGACCGCCTCGGCTACGTAAGGGCTGGCGCGAACGATATTCTCGATGAACGACGGCGAGATAGTCTTGCCGCCCGACGTCACGATAAAGTCGCGGGCGCGATCGATCAGGCGCAAGCGCGCCGTCGTGCCATTCGCCGATATCACCGGTACGCAGCCATCCGTCCCCGGTCCTCGTCGCCTGCGTGCTCTCGTCGTTATTCCAGTAGCGATCGAACAGATCGGGGCTTCGCACCAGAACTTCGCCGTCTGGCGACAACTGGGCCTCCCAGCCCGCCGGAACGGTGCCGACATCGCCCGGACGCGGAAACGGGCCACACTGCCCGCTGATGATGCCACCGGCGGTTTCGGTCTGGCCGTACATTTCCACTACGTTGATGCCCAGCATCTGCCAGAGCGTCATGGTCTCGGGCGGCAGCGGCGCGCCGGCGCAGATCATCAGTTCGATATCGGTCGAGACCGATCTTGTTGAGGATCGGCCTGAACACTCCGGCTCGGCAGGCAGCATAGAGGGCGTCCTGCGCAGGGTCGGCGCCGCCGTTCCAGCGTTTGCGCGCATAGTCGCGCGCGAAACGCATGGCGAGATTTGCCGTTCCGCGCTTGAGCCGAGATGAATTCAGGATGCCGATCAGTAGTTGCGAGGCGAATTTCTGCAGATAGCGCGGCACGGTGAACAAGACGGTCGGCGCCACCTCGAAGAGCGTCGCCGGGAGATCGTCGGCGTTTTCGCCGAAGTGAGGCACGAGCCGCGAGAACAGCGGCAGAGTGACGGCCACGTCGCGGCCGAGCACATGGCACAGCGGCAGGTAGAGCAACGACCCGGTGCGGCTTGGCGGCGAGCGTCGGATAGTGGCTGACGATGTTGGCGGTTGCGGCCAGATGCTTGCCGTGCGTGACCAGCGCGCCCTTGGGATGGCCGGTCGTGCCGGACGTGTACACGATAAATGCCGGCGCTGCGGGATCGAGCTGTCGTTACGAGCTCGCGAAAACCGCCGAGGTCAGGCTCCGGCACGGCGTCTAGCAAATCCTGGTATCGCCGGATCTTCGGATGCTCGTATCCGAACATGGCGGTCGCATCGAGCACGACGATCCAGCGCAGATCAGGCAACTGGTCGACGATCGGCATGAGCTTGTCGACGTATTCCTGGTTCTCCGCGATGAACAACGCGGCGCCGCCGTCGCGCATCTGATAGGCGACCTCGGAGGCCGAAGCGGTCGGATAGAGGCCGTAGACGATGGCGCCGAGCGACTGCGCGGCCTGGTCGCATACCGCCCATTCCTCGCAGGCGTCGCCCATGATGGCGACGCGATCGCCGCGCGCGAGCCCCAGCGCCTCGAATGCGCGTGCCGCGCGCGCGACCATCGTCGCGTAGTCGTGCCACGTGCGCTCACGATAGAGGCCGAGGTGTTTTGAACGCAGCGCGACTGCAGCCGGCTCCGCCCGGGCCCGCTCATACAGCAGGAGCGGCGCGGACTTGCCGCGCAACGCCTGATAGTCGACCGCAGACGTGGCCGTCATGGGAGCGCTCGTTGAGCATTCTCTATGCAAAATTCAATAGCTCACTGAACTTGAAACCACCATGGGGATGCGACCCTATCGCCGGTGGCTCCTGCGCGATGGGCGCTTCGTCACACCGGCGAGCAGCACTTGTAGAAACTCCTCGGAGATGCGGCCGATCGGCACGTCTTGCTTTGGGTACCAGTGGGCTACGGAATTCAGCATGCCGAGCAACGCAAGGACCGCAAGGCGCGTGTCGAGATTGGAGCGAAACTCCCCACGCCGGACGCCCTCCTTGAACACATCCTCAAGAACCCGTTCGAGATCGCGCGACCATTTTCCGATCCGCCGCCGGCTTTCCGCTGGTAGATACTGACGTTCGTTGAGAAATACCCGGACGAAGTCGCTGCGGTCGATCAGCGGAGAAAGATGCGACTGGATGAAGCGGTCGAGCTTTTTGCTCGCCGCATCGGGACTCTTGGCGATTGCCTTGGCGGCCTCGACAAAAAAGCCGACGCCCTGCAGGCAGACGAGTTCAAGAGCGCCCTCCTTGGAGGGAAAGTAATAATAGAGGCTCGCCTGGCGGATACCGAGTACGTCGGCGATGTCCTGGGTCGTCGCGCCGTGGAAGCCGCGCTCCGCAAACACCCGGGCCGCCGCCTCGATCATTTCCGGCGCGCGGCGCCGCGAGCTGGATCGGGCGCGCCTGGCTGCGGGCAGACTGACGACCGCCATGTGCACATGCTCCCGGCGAACATCCGAACCATCGGGAGAGGGGCATTGTGCCCCGCCCGCTGTTCGCTCTAGAGTTTATCTATTGACCTATAGATGGCAAGACCGCAGCGTCCGGAGCACCTCATGAACCTTCATCCCGATGGGCGGCCGCCCGCCCGGGTCGATCACGTGGGCAGCCTGTTGCGGCCCGCGCCATTGCGGCAGGCATTCCGGCAGTATGCCAGCAAGGAGATCGGTGACGATGCGTTTGCGCGCGTGCAGGACGAATGCATCGAGGATGTTGTGCGCAAGCAGGAGGCGGCTGGTCTCAAAGTCGTGACCGACGGCGAATTCCGGCGCGGCTCGTATTGGGGCCGCTTCGTCGAGCGGACCGAAGGGCTGGAGGTGCGGGAGGCCCTGCTCAAGTTTCGGGACGACCACGGCCACGAGGTCGACTTCACGGCGCCGTACGCGGTGGCGCCCATCCGCCGTACCCGGCCGCTCGCCGTCGACGAGTTCGTGTCTCTGAGGGACGTCACGCGCGTAATGCCCAAGATCACGCTGCCGGCGCCTTCGACCATGCACCTGCTGCGGCTCAGCGATTTCGCCGATCCGCAAGTCTATGCGAACGTCGACCGGTTCTTCGACGATCTTGTCCTGGTGTTCCGACAGGAAATCGCCGACCTTGTCGCCGCCGGCTGCCGGTACGTACAGATCGACGAGATCGCCATCGCGTTGCTGTGCGATCCGGCGATCCGCTCCAGCGTCGAACGCGCCGGCGTCGATCCACGCGCGTTGGTCGACCGCTACATCGCGGCGCTCAACGGCTGCGTCGCGGACTGCCCGAGTGACGTGTATGTCGGCATCCACATGTGCCGCGGGAATTTCAAAGGCCACTACCTCTCCGAAGGCGGCTACGAGTCGGTCGCCGAGCAGTTCTTCACGCACACCAACGCCAATCATTTCCTGCTCGAGTACGACACGCCGCGCGCCGGCGATTTTGCGCCGTTGCGGTTTGTGCCGAAGGAAAAAGGGGTCGTGCTGGGCTTGGTCAGCAGCAAGAATCCCGATCTGGAGAGCGTCGACACGCTGCGACGGCGGACCGAAGAGGCCGCGAAGCACATCGACCTCGATCGGCTGGCGATCGGTCCGCAATGCGGGTTTGCCAGCAGCGTTGCCGGCAATCCGCTGAGCGAAGCGGATCAGTGGGCCAAGTTCCGCGTGCTGGTCGAGGCCGCGAATAAGATCTGGACGTAGCCGGATCGCTTTGTTGGCGCGTCCTGCGCCTGGTGGCGGAATCAAAAGCCGAACAGCGCTGCCGGATTATCGACGAGTATCTTCTTCCGTGTCGCTTCGTCGGGCGCCCAGTCGCCCAGCAGGTTGAACAACTGCACCGAGCCGACCTTGTCGGCGAACGACAGGTGCGGAAAGTCGCTGCCCCAGATCAGCCGGTCGGGCGCGGCCTCGATCAGTGCGCGCGCCATCGGCGCGGCGTCCGCCATGGCGGGAAGCGTGGCGTTACGATAGGTGCCGGTGAGCTTGATCCACGTGCGGCCGTCGCCATGGCGCAGCATGTCGAGCATCTTCTGAAAGCCGCGCTGCTGCGGTCCGTCCTTGGCGAGAAACATGCCCATATGGGCGACGCTATGATTGGAGCGCAGCTTGGCGAAGACCGGCAGCAGTTCTTCCGTCAGCCACCCGGGATGGAGAAAGTCGATCTGCCAGCCCATCTCGGCGCAGCGGGCGTCCAGGCGATCGATCCGCGCGCGCATGGTCGCGGAAAACCCAGGCTCCGGCGGTTTGACCGGCGACACGTTGACCCGGACACCGCGCACGCCGACCTTGTGCATCTCGGCAAGCGTGGCGTCCGGCTCATTCTCATCGACATCGACGATGCCGCGCGCGCGGCCCGTGCCGATTTCGCGCATGGCGTCGAGCATGCAGGCATTGTCGCGGCCGTAGGCGCTGGGCTGAACGAACACGTAGCGCTCCATGCCGAGCAACCCGGCAACCTCCAGATATTCGGAGAGCGGTGCAAACGGCGGGGCGTAGCGCAGCTTCTCGTTGACCCCGCCGTGCGGATAGCGGTCGGCCGGGCCAAATACATGAAAGTGCGCGTCGCACGAATTCGGCGGCGCCCGAAACGCGGGCGGTGGTTCGTCGTGGTGGTTCAACTTCTGCGTCCCTGATTGAGGTCGTTACTGGATCGTCACGTTGGCGGTCTTGATCACGTCGCGCCAGACGGCGATCTCGCGTTCGAGGTGGCGGGTCATCTCCTCCGGCGTCGAGGTGACGGCGA
Organism: uncultured Alphaproteobacteria bacterium; assembly: GCA_963807865.1. Classification (GTDB taxonomy): domain Bacteria; phylum Pseudomonadota; class Alphaproteobacteria; order Rhizobiales; family Xanthobacteraceae; genus VAZQ01. Next base: position 63,151 of record CAWEDK010000014.1, read on the forward strand.
GGGCCGCCTGTTGCAGGAACGCATTCTGCAAGCGAGGCTGGGCACAAGCCTTGACGACTTCGCGATGTAGCCGCTCGATGATCGGCTGCGGCGTGTTAGCGGGCGCGGCAATGCCCCACCAGTACGACATATCGTAGCGCGGCGCACCGGCCTCGACGAAGGTTGGCACCTCCGGCAGCAGTGTGCTGCGCTTGTCGCCCGATACTGCGAGGCCGAGCAGGGTGCCGGCCTTCACGTGCGCGACGCCGGCGGCGAGGCTGGCGATCGCCATGTCGATCCGGCCGGCGATGACCTCGGCGATCGCGGCCGCGACCCCGCGGAATGGCACATGCAGGGCCTTGGTGTCGGTGACGTTGAGCAGCAATTCCATCGCCAGGTGGGCTGACGATCCCGGTCCGCCCGAGCCGAACGTGATCTGTCCCGGCTTCTGTTTGGCGAGTGCGACCAGGTCGGCGAGGGTGCGTGGCCCGAGGCCCGGCCTGACCAGCAGGATCGACGGCGAGTCAGCGATTCGGCTGATCTGTGCGAGGTCCTTGACCGGATCGTAAGGCAGATTGGGATAGAGGCCCGGCGAAATCGACAGAGACGTATCGGTCAACAGCAGCGTATGGCCGTCCGGCGGCGCGCGCACCACCATGACGGTACCGGCCGTCCCGCCGGCCCCGCCGCGGTTCTCGACGATGACCGACTGGCCGATCTGTTCGGTCATTTCCTGCGCCAACAGCCGCGCCGAAACATCGGTGAACGCGCCCGGCACGAATGGCACCACGATACGAACCACCTGCTGCGGCCAGTTCGTTTGCGCTTGGGCGCGGCTTGCGAGCGGCGCGAGGCTCGCGCCGAGAAGGAGTGTGCGGCGGTCGATCACGGATACGGTCCTCCGGTCTTGGTGTCAGGACGGCCAAGTGCTGCGCGCCATTTCTCGAGGAGCGCGGCGCGGTTTTTCGGCTGGAGCAGCCGGGTAAAGCTCTCGTCAAGCGGGATCGGTGCGACCGGGAAAGCCGGTGGCGCTGCGATCGGGAACAAGCCGGCTGCGCCGATCGCCGCTTGCCCTTCAGGCGATAACAAGAAGGCCAGGAACGTCGATGCGGCTTCCGGATTCGCCGCGCGGCGGGGAATGAACGCCACACGCGCGACCGCCATCGCGGGCGCTGCCGTTGGCGCGATATGCAGCGACGGATTGGCGGCGACAGCGCGCAACGCATAAGCGCCCAGGAGGTGGAGCGCGAGTTGCGCCTGATCCGTCACCGCGGCAATCAGCGCGGGCGCGGAACCGACAGCGCGAGGCTGACACGATTCCAGCGCATCCAGGAATGAGTCGAACGCCGGCTCCTCGCTCCAGCGCAGCATCGCGAGGAAGCCAAGGCCGTTGGTCTCGATATCCGGGACCGCAATGGCGCCGCGATAGCGCTGCGGGTCGGCAGCGATAAGCGCGGCGATCTCCACCGGCGATCCGGCGGGGAGGGACGGATCGCGACAGAGCGTGAACAGCGGCTCGCACGTTGTTGCAACCGCAAGGTCGCGATACGCGGCGTTCGCCGGCAGGGTGTGGCGCACGCCGTGCGGCTGGGCATGGCCGCTGAGGACCAGTTCCATCACCTGGTCCATGGCGCTGCTCCAGATCAGGTCGCTGGTCGCGCCACCGGCTGCGGCCTCCTGCAGATAGCGCCGGTGCAGATCGGTGCTGATGCCGAACACGAAGTCGACATCGATCTCGGGATGGCGTTCGGCGAAGCCGCGCAGCAGCGGCTCGCAGTAACGGCGTTCGGCCGCCGACAGCAGCGTCAGTCGACGGCGAGGCTCGTCATGACTTATCTCGGCAGGCCCGCGCGGCGCAACGCGCACGAAAGTGCTGTCGTTCACGCCGTTTCCTCCGTCGTTATGCCGTGAATTTCGGCGGTTTTGACGATCACGCTAAGGGTGGGGCCTGCGCAATGTCCAGCAAGGCCAGGGGCGCGGAGATGTCGACGGGGCGAGGCAAGCGGGCGCGCCCTGTTACGCCGCGCGCGTCCGTTCGGCATCCCAGGCGGTGGCGCGGATCGATGACCAGGCGGGCCGCGCGAACTCGTCCCGCAAACCGTCGAGGATCGCGTGCGTGGGTAACTGCGAGCAGCCGATGAACAGGGCGTCGCACTCCGGTCCAATCGTCGCCCGAGCCAAGTCCCGCACCTGTTCGGCGGTGATGCGGCCGAGCGAGATCACGTCTTCGGTGCGGAACGAGTTCGATCCGGGCAACGCTGATGCCACCGTCGGCCAGGAAACGTTCGAGCTGGGCGTTGACCATGTCGGAATAAGGCGTGACGACGGCGATATTCTTTGCGCCCTCGTGCTGAAGCGCATGCACCATCGCGCGCGCGGTGGTCACGACCGGCAGGCCGGTCGCGTCCGTCAGCATGGCGGACAGTTCGGCGTCACCGGCCGGGCCGAACAGAAAACCGGCGGCCGTGCAGCCATACGCGATGATCTCGACCTCGCCGTTGCCGAAATGCTGGCGCGCCAGCGCGATGGCGCTGTCGCGATAGGCCGGAATCGACTCCTTGGTCAGCAGCCCCTGGCCGCGCGGGTATCTTCACGGTCGTGACCGTCGATCCGCTCGGCAGCCAGGCGGCAAGCTCGACTTCCATGGTGGTGTTATTGGTCGGAACCATCAGGCCGACCTTCATCGGGATACCCGTCGTCATGCGGCCAACCATCCCATTTGCGCGGCTTTGAGCACCGGCCGGGTCAACGAATGCGCTGCCTGCCGGGTGCCGGCCGGAACTGCGCGCCAGTGCAGTGCGCGCAATTCGCCGAAGACATGCGGCAGGCGCGTCCAGGTCTCGCCGCCGTCGGTGGAGCGGAACAGTTCGCCGAGGTTGGTGCAGACGAAGAGCAGCATCGGATCGTCGGCGTTGGTCGCGATACACCACACGGTGCTGTCCAGCGGCCCGGGCAGCTTGGCGTCCTGCCAGGTCCTGCCGTAGTCGCGCGAGCGCAGCAGGAAGCCGTCGTTGCCGGGCGGCCCGTTGCCGTTGGTGAGGAATACGACGCCGGAATTGTCGGCGCGCGCCACCACAGCGCGGGTGTACGGCCATGGCGCCGGAAGCTCCTGCAACACCCACGTGTCGCCGTTGTCCTCGCTGCGGTGCAGGCCGCGGTTGGTCGTTGCCAGCACGGCCTTGCCGCCCTCGGGCAGCCGCAGCACCGCGAGCCCATGAACATCGCCGGAGACCAGGCCGTTCTGCTTGGGCTCCCAGGAGGCGCCGCGGTCCTTGCTGCGATAGATGCTGCCGATCTCGATCGCGGCCCAGACGGTGCCGTCGTCGACGGGATCGAACAGAATTTGGGTGACGCGGGTCGGGCCCGCCGTTGACTTCGGAAGCCGGGAGCACGCCGGAAGCGGTGAGCGCCGTCCAGGTCTCGCCGGCGTCGTTCGAGCGCCAGAGCCCGGCCGGCCGCGTGCCTGCGATCAACGTATCCGGGTCGGCAGGATCGACGGCGATCGACCAGACGTCCTGCATCGGCGAGGGCAGGTGCGTCCAACGCGCCGCTCGCTCGTCCCAGCGGAACACGCCCATGTCGGTGCCGGCGAACAGACGATCGCGCGTTGCGGGATGGCTTGCGAACGCCCAGACGCGCGCTTCCAGATACATGCCGGAATGGCTGTTGGGATGAACGAAGGTCTGACCGACGTCTTCGCTGAACCATGCCGAGTGGCCGGCCGTTCCGGCATAGACATAGATCTCGCGTGTCCGGCTGTTGTGTCACACGCATCCTCCTCGTCGGCCTGCTGAAGCCGGCCTTGACCGTACAGTAGCAAAAATTCCAACCTGCAAAACCAGCAAAAGCCGACAAGAAAATTACGGGAGGACTGCCATGCGTATTGCTGCGACGAGACGAGCCTTCGTGCTCGGTACGGCGTTAGCTCCGTTCGTCGCGCGCCGGGGACTGGCGCAGGCATTCCCTTCGCGGCCCATCCGCATCGTCATCGGGTTTCCGGCCGGAGGCGGCATCGACATCCTGGCGCGCCTGATGGCGCCGAAGATGTCGGAGCGGCTCGGTCAGCCAGTCATCGTGGAGAACCGCCCGGGAGCGAACGGCCAGATCGCAACGCAGGGCGTCGCGCAATCGGAGCCGGACGGCCACACCATCCTGTTCGGCACGACCGGCAATCTCGCGGTCAATCCGGTGCTGTATGCCGGCCGCCCGGGCATGAACATGGAGCGCGATTTCACGCCGCTGTCGCATGTCGCGTCGCTGGCGTTCGTGCTGGTGGTGAACCCGTCAGTTCAAGTCAACTCCATCGCTGAGCTCATCGAATTGGCGAAGTCGAAGCCCGGACAAGTGCTGTTCGGTTCGAGCGGCCCCGGCGGGCTCCCGCATTTGTCCGGCGAATTGCTGAACATCCAGGCCGGCATTCGTACGGTGCACGTGCCGTACCGGGGCAGTGCGCCGGCCTTCACCGACCTGATCGGCGGACAAATCCAGTACGTGTTCGATGCGCTGGCGATCGCGCATCCGCATATCGAAGCGGGCCGCATCCGCGCGCTCGCCACCACCGGTGCGTCCCGCATGAAGGCGCTGTCGAACGTGCCGACCGTGAAGGATACGCTGCCGAAGTTCGAGGTCGTGAACTGGTACGGCATGGCGGTGCGCAACGGCACGCCACTGGAGATCGTCGCCAAGCTGAATCAGGAGGTGGCGAACGCGCTACGCGCGCCGGATGTCGCCGAGCGCGCAGCCACGCTCGGCCTCGATCTCGTCGGCAGCACGCCTGCCGAGTTCGGACAATTCCAGCGTGCGGAAATCGCCAAGTGGGAAGAGGTCATCCGGGCCGCCAACATCAAGGCCGATTGACGTGGTCGTTCCGCGACCGGCTGGCGCGGCGTCTCGGCTGGCGACGTCGGCCGATCGGCTCGCAAGGACTGAGCGGGCTGGGCTGGCTAACGCCAGCCCCAGCCACCCCAATTGCGCTGCTGGCCCCAGCTACCGCGATCGCTGTAATGCCCGCCGTACGACCAGCCGCGGTATGCCTCGTGTGAGTAGTAATAATATTCCTGATAGCGTGCCGCGCGCCGGCGCCGCGCGTCCTCACGCTTCGCAAGCGCGCTCGCGCTGTTCAACAGCCGATACTGCGTGTCGATGATTTTGCCTTTGGCATCGATGCGGAAACATTCGCTGACGCTGCGTCCGCCCGATTCGATTTCGCCGGACTCCACGTTGATCGCCTTGCACGACAGCATGCGTTTGGCTTCGGGCGACGGCGGAGCCAGGGCGGTCTTGGGCGAGACATTGGCCCACACCGCCTGAATGACCGGCGTGAAGATCGGGACTGCCAGCCCACCGCCGGTCGAGCCGCCGCCGAGCGTCCGGCGCTTGCCGTCTGCGTTATCGTAGCCGACCCAGACCGCGACGGTCACCTCGTTGGTGAAGCCGACAAACCAGGCATCGTTCTCGTCGTCCGAGGTGCCGGTCTTGCCGGCGACGTAGGGCGCCAGACTGGCGATCGAACGCGCGGTACCGCGCGACAGGACGCCCTGCATCATGGACTTGAGCTGGTAGAAGGCTGCCCGGTCGACCGAATTGATCGTGATCGCATCTCCGGGATCGTGCCGATAGACGACATCGCCATTGCGCTCGATGGTGTCGATCACGTACGGCGTCGGGCGCCGGCCTTCATTTGAGATCGCCGCGTAAAAGGCCGCGAGATCGATCGGCCGCACCGGCTGAGAGCCGAGCACGAACGGATAGAAGCGCAGGCACTCGCGATAAATTTGCGCCTCCTGCGCCAGCTTGCAGAGCCGGTCGAGGCTGGCCTCGGGAGTCTTGTCGATGCCGCCCTCGAGAAGGTGCGCAGTCGCCAGATTGCGTGAATTCTCGAGCGCGCGCCGCAGCGTCAGCGTGCCGCCGCCGCCGCCGTCGTAGTTTTTCGGTGACCAGTAGTCCTTTTCGCGCGCGCGGCCTCCGCCAATCGGCGGTAAGGTGATGTCATCGTCGCTGACGAGGGTATTCGGCTGCAGGCCGTTACCCAGAGCCGCGAGATAGCTCAGCGGTTTGATCGCGGAGCCGGGCTGCCGTGTCGCCTGTGTAGACCGGTTGAGCTGGCTCAGCGGGTAGGAGAAGCCGCCGCTCATCGCCAGGATTCGGCCCGTCTTATTTTCCAGCACGACCACCGCGCCCTGCACGGCAGGTCGTATGCGGAGTTCTGCGCGCGCGGCCTTTCCTTTGGCCTCGGTTACGTGGACGAAGACGACGTCATGCAGCGCGAGTTTACGACCCGCGGCTGCGTTATCGACGGCCAGCGGCAGTACACGTCCGTCGGCAAGTCCGACGCGCCACGTTTCATTCTTCTTGGCGCCGGGCTTTTCCACCACTACGGCGGGCGTCCAGTGCACGTCGTAAAGCGGAAGTCGCGCATTCGCGAGCGCCTGTTGCCAGGGCGGACGCTTTTCGCTCGCGGATCTGTTGGCCTCGATGCGCTGGATGGCCGGCCCCAGTTTGGCTTCGGCGCCGGCGAATTGCAGCCGGCCGGTGTTGCGTTCGTACCGCCACAGTCCTTCCTGCAACGTTTCCTCGACGGTGCGCTGCAATTGCGGATGGAGCGTCGAGCGCACCGTATAGGAGTCCGCCGTAATCGTTGCGAGGCCGGCGAGCGCCTTGGCTTCGCGCGCGACTTGATCGACGAAGTGGAACCCGACATCGCGCCGGGGCCGCTCGTGGGCGATCATGGTGGGAAGCTGCGGCAGGTTCCGGCCGGCATCGGGGATGCCTTCGACTAAGCCGTCTTCGCGCATGCGGCTCAACACGTAGGCCAGTCGCTCGCGTGCCCGAACGGGATGCCGGTCGGGGTTGTAGAAGTTCGGCCCTTTGGTCAGACCTGCCAGGAAGGCGCCTTCTTCTATGGTCAGTTCGCTGGCCGGCTTGCCGAAGTAGCTCTTGGCCGCCAACTCGAGTCCCCAGGCGCTGCGGCCGAGATAGACCGAATTGAGATAAAGCTCCAGAATCTCGCCCTTGCGTGAGGGCGGTCTCCACCCGCGCGGCGACGATCATCTCCCGGATCTTGCGCTCGTAGGTGAGGTCGTCCCCGACCAGGAGGTTCTTGACCACCTGCTGCGTAATGGTCGAGCCGCCCTGCGGGCGTCCAGACTGTGCCAGGTTACCGATGAACGCGCGGATCAAGCCGTGCTCGTCGATCCCCTTGTGCTGATAGAAGCGCTTGTCTTCGGCCGCCACAAAGGCCTTCTGCACGTGTTCGGGTATGTCGGCGAGGACCACCCAGACGCGGCGCTGGTTCTCCTCGAAGACCTCCGCGAAGCGGTTGCCCTTGCGGTCGAGCACGACGCTCGCCCCCGGCAGTTTCAGGCCCTTGAGCCTGTTGTGATCCGGCAGGTCGGAGGCTGCCTTGTTGTAGACGGCGATCACCTCGGTAAGATCGACGGCCGGGCGTGGGACCGCCTGCTTCTTGCAGAATTGCCGGTAGGCGGTCTGCAAGTCCGCGAAATCGATGCCGCGAAACGCCTTGGTTTCACCGATGGCCTGAGGGTCATCGAGCGCCGTGACCAGGAGCTCATCGAAGTTGATGTTCTCGAGATCGAAGACCTTAAGCATCTGGCTGCAGCCGCGGTGCAGAAGCTCGGCCACCACTGCCTGATCGCGATCCTTGTCAAATTCGGTTTTCACGGCGTCGGGTGTCGTCGTGACTTGGCTCAATGCCAGACCGGTCGCGAAGATCTTGACGAGAATTGATTCCATTTGGACTAGTCCGGTCGGACGCTGCTATTGCTTCTCGTCGTCTGATTTGCGCGGGCAGGGGAGGCATTCACCTGAGAAGTCAGGGTCGTGAGTTCCAGGCCAGCGAAGTAGAACGTCGATCGGCACAATAGTTTAGGCTCAACCATTCGATAGCTTCTGTCCTCGATGTCAAGCACTATACGAGTCGGTGCGCTTGCAGCCCGCGTGCATGGCAATCCGTCGACAGTTGCGCCGACGTGTTGTGAACGAACAACTGCTCTGAGCCAGCGGCAACAACACCCTGAATTGTTTTCCGACTTCACGGTCGGCGATCCGCCAGTACGGCAATCGATGCATTCATTGCGCGGGCCAGTCACAAGCGTGTGACTTGCCGCGTCCTGCCGCACGGCGCGGCAGGTCACGGCTGTCCTCGCCGCGTGGCTCGTACTGAATTCAAGAGCCGCGGTCGAAAGACGTGCGCGGCTGCCAATTGCGTATCCCGAAAGCGAAATTTGTTCAAGGAAATCGGCGCCCTTTGGACGGCGCGCAAGTGAATATGCTTAAGTGAGATAAAAGGATTCCGGTCGACGCCGTCCTGACAAGTGCAAGCACGACCAAGTCCGGCGCAGTTTTGCGCTGTCACAAAACCCACATCGGATCGTCCTATTTTTTGCGCTTCCCGTTAGCGCTGGAGGACGAAGCGGTGGTGCGATCTCTCCCGGCCGTGCTTGTAGCGGTTCTGTTCGGCCTGCTAGGAATTGCGATCGCGGGGGCGCAGGGCCAGAGAGTTTCAACCGTGGCGAAATTGACGGCGCGCACTGACGCGCCCCTCGTGATCGGGCATCGCGGCGCACCCGGCTACCGGCCCGAGCACACGCTCGCGTCCTATGCGCTCGCCATCGACCTCGGCGTCGACTTCATCGAGCCTGATCTGGTGTCGACCAAGGACGGCGTGCTGATCGCCCGGCACGAAAACGAAATTTCAGGCACGACCGACGTCGCGCAGAAATTTCCTGACCGCAAAACCAGCAAGAGGATCGATGGCAAGTCCATCGAAGGCTACTTCACCGAAGACTTTACCCTTGCCGAAATCAAGACTTTGAGAGCGAAGGAGCGCCTGCCATTCCGAAATCAGGGCTGGAACGGTTCCTACGAGATACCGACCTTTGACGAAGTCGTCGATCTCGCCAAGCGCAAGAGCGAGAAGGGGCGGATTGTCGGGATCTATCCGGAAACCAAGCATCCGAGCTATTTCCGCTACATCGGGCTGGCGCTCGAGCCGCCGCTCGTGAAGGCGCTGGCCGCTAAGGGCTATACGGAGGCCAACGCCCCGGTCTTCATTCAGTCATTCGAAGTTCAAAACCTGAAGGACCTGAGCAAGCTTACCAAGGTGAGACTGGTCCAGCTCATGGAAGGCGAACAGGCCCGGCCGTACGACTTCATTGCTACCGGTAACCGGCGCACTTACGGCGACTTGATGAAGCCAGAGGGGCTCGCCGAGATCGCCGCCTATGCGCAGGGCATCGGCCCGGCCAAGCGCAGCATCGTGCCGCAAGGCCCGGACAGGAGACTGCGGACGCCGACCAGCCTGGTCGCCGACGCCCACCGGGCGGGGCTCGTCGTTCATCCCTACACCTTCCGTGACGAGCCCGAGTTCCTCGCTGCTGATTACGAGTTCGATCCGATCAAGGAATACCTGCAGTTCTTTGAATTGGGGGTCGACGGTGTGTTTTCCGACGCCGGCGATACCGCGGTGCGTGCGCGCAATCTGCTGCGAAAGAGCCCATCCTTCATCCGGATCGACTGAGCAGCGGCGGTCGGCGACCTCTGGCCGTTGCCGCGTTGAGCCCAAATTTCACACCATTTCCATTCATGATGCGCGCGCTGATTTGCTAATGTCAGCGACCGGTCGCAGTCGCTGGCTGTCGGGAACAATGGGAGGCGCCCGTGAAATGGCAACGGTCGTACGCGGCAGTGTTGATGCTGGCGATTTCGATATCGGCGGGTTCGGCGGCTGAGCAGCCCTGCTTCGAGCTTCACCCGAACGGGGGCGGGCCGGGGCCGGAAGGGGCGATCCTGCTGAACAAATGCACCGGGCAGACCTGGCTGCTGGTCGGCGTGAACACCGGCGGTGGCAATGTGATCGGATGGCACCCGATTCCGATCGATATGTCGTCCGACGACACGCCGGAGCCGCCGAAATCGCGCGAAAACTCGAAGACCGACACCGACGCAGCCTACGCGGACTGAACCGGCGGGCCGATACGCCCGCGTCAGCGCGTTACTCCGTGGTCTTCCCGCGTTCTCCGGCAAGCTCCTCGGCTATTCCGGTCAGCTCCCGGTGCTTCCCGAGGTCTTCCAGCGCGACCGGAAGTCGCCGCCGCCAGTTGGGATGCTGGTCGATCGTCCCCGGCACGTTGACCTGATCCGGCACCTCGAGAACGTCCTCGATCGCCACCACCATCAGCCGGCATGGCGTGTCCCGCAGGTAGCGCGCTACCGAGCTAAATTCGACGTCGCCCAGCCCACGCTCGTGCAACGCGCGCCGCATGGCGTCGACCGCCGCATGGCGCTCCTCGCGGCTCTCGCCTGGATCGATCCCGAGCGCCGCCTTCACTCCCAGATCATGCTGGTCCTTCCAGCCCGTGAAGGTCGGAAGGTCGTGAGTGCCGAACGACACCAGCGCGTTCTCCCGATAGGTCTCCGGCGCGGCAAACGCGCCGTCGTGCCCGCGCTCGAACAGCATGAGCTGGCAGGACCACAACCCCCAGTCCGCCATCGTCTCGCGAAAATTCTCCGGCACGGTGCCGAGGTCCTCGCCGATGACGATGCACCGGTGCTGCACGCTGAGCAGCGCCGTCACCGCCAGCATGGCCTCGAACGGAAATCGCAGATAGGCGCCATGCCGGCGCTCTCGCCCTCAGGAATCACATAGAGGCGCTTGAGCCCGAGCACGTGATCGATCCGGATCGCACCGGCATACCGCATCGAGGCTTCCAGCATGCGCCGGAACGGCGCGAAATCCCTGCGTCTCGAGCGCCACCGGATCGAAGCTCGCGAGCCCCCAGCTCTGGCCGGCGGTGTTGAGGATGTCGGGCGGTGCGCCGATCGTCAGGCGGCGCAGGAAGCCCGGCTGGTCGTACCAGGCGTCGAAGCCGTCGCTGCGCACGCCGACCGCTACATCGAGATAGAGCCCGATCGGCATGCCGCGTTCGGCGGCGCGCACCCGGCAGCGGTCGAGCTGCTGGTCGGCGAGCCATTGCACGAATTCATGGAACTCGACCTCCGGGTCGCTGGCGCGCAGCCGCTCGAGCGCCACGTCGTCCGGTGCACGCCATTCGTCCGGCCACTCCCACCACGGCCGCTTGAACTTTCGCCGCAGCACCTCGTAGCTCGCAAACCGTGCCAGCACGGCTCCACGCTCCTGCCGGAACGACTCGAACGCCGATCGGCGCTCAGGCCGAGCGCTCCGGAAGCGGTCAAAAGCGAGGCGCAGAGCCTGATGCTTGGCATCACCCACCCCGCGGTAATCGACCATCGTTTGCGTCCGCAACTTATCGATCTGTTCGGTCAGGCCGGCCGCGGCGGCGCCCGGAAAATCCGGTACGGCGCCGAGATCGATATAGAGCGGATTGAGAAACAGGCGGCTGCTTGGCGAATAAGGGCTGGCCTGTTCGGGAGTGTCGTCGAACAGCGCATGCAGCGGATTAAGCGCGACCGCGGCGGCGCCGAGGTCGGCGGCGAGGTCGATCATCGTCAGCAGATCGCCGAAGTCGCCATGGCCCCAGTTGCTCCGCGAACGGACGGCATAGAGCTGAAACGCCAGCGCCCACATCCGGCGCGGAGCCTTCGTGCTGCCCTGGTAGGCGCGATCCGGACAGACAACCAGCGCGGCCAGTTCGCGCACCGGCCCGGACGGTGTTTCGACCTCGACTGCCAGCCGGAAAATGCCGTCCGCGATGCCGGACGGCAGTAAAATCGCCGGGGTTACTCCCTGTCCTTCCGCGACAACGCGGTCCTCTGACGTGACGGTCCATCGCACCGCGAGCCCCGGCTCGGCGCTCAGGGCGAGCGAGGACGCCGACCCGCGACGAAGCACGATGCTTCGCGGCATCGCCCGCGACCCGGGCACGGTTTCGGGAAATTCCTCCAGGAGCCGGGCAAACACCGCGGCGTCCACGCTCTGCATCCTGCCGAAAGCGTCTCGATATTCCGTGTCGAAGCCCCAAACGCCGGCGCGTTTGAATATGTCGTCCATCGTTAGTGTCCGGATTTCGAAATTCGCATCATCCCGCGTCACCTACGTTTGCGGACTTCGGAATCGAAGGACGCTAGGCGCGTACTCGTAAATCCGATTCTGTATTCGCGTTCCGCTCAATGTCCGCTTCACTCCGAAAGCGACTGAATTGCTGCGCCGCCGCCAAATGGCGTGAAGGGCCATTTCTGGGCTCATGCACCGCAGCAACCGAAGCCTCTATTCAATCACCTCGCCGGCGCAGCAGAGCAGCATTGTCGGATTCTGAGCGCTGAAGTGAGATTGCATGTTTAAGCGTCTCCTGGCCGCAGAAACTGCGCTGACAGTCGCTCCGCGCCTTCGCAAAACCGGTAGCCCGAGCAGGAGCAGTTGATGGACTGCATAAGCATGGCTGTGTTATGAGCTTCAACCTCGGTTTCCGATATTGACTCCAAGAAAGCTGATGAAAAAAGTTGCAAGTATGAAGCATCCGATCATGAAGCATCAAAACCTGTTGAAGGGGTTGATCCGGCTTCACATCCTGCATCATGCCTCGAAAGAAGAGTTTTTTGGGCAGTGGATGATTTATGAACTGGCCCGGCACGGTTATCGCCTGAGTCCGGGTACACTTTACCCGATGCTGCATGCGCTGGAGCGGCAGGGCTATCTGAAGTCAAGAAACGAGCGCTCCGGGCGGACATTTCGTCGCTTTTACCGCGCAACACCTCTCGGACGTGAAGCGAACAAGGTTGCAAAAATTCAGGTACGTGAACTAACCGGCCGAGGCCCTGAGGGTCTCCGGCGTCAGGCCGAAGAAGACTGATCCTCGGCGGCTTTGGCCAAGGTCGCAGACGTCGGCGTCTCACCTGCGCGACCAATCTTAAGATCACTGCCGGATGACAAGAACGGCCGAAGCCGTTGCGCGCCCTTTGCGGGAACGTAGCCTCAAGACCAGACCCTGCGAGATCGGGCGAGTCTATACGGACCTCCTGGTCGGCCGATCGCACCGCCTCTCGCGCATGCAAAGGCCCCACTGCCGATTCAACGATTGAGTCGGTCATCGGTTGCCGATATCGTGGTTCGATATGGTATACGATATCGTATTTCGATATGGCGGTTATTGAGCCACAGGTTTAGCAAGGGCAGCGATGACGACGCATGAGATACCCCAAGCCGCAATTGGGCCGCTCGAAGTTTTGGGCGTGTTCATCCGCCTCGGGCTTACGTCCTTTGGCGGGCCAGTTGCGCATCTTGGGTATTTCCGGGAAGAGTTTGTCACTCGGCGCGGTTGGTTCGATGACCGAGCCTATGCCGACCTAGTGGCGCTCTGCCAATTCCTGCCCGGCCCGGCCTCCAGCCAAGTCGGCATAGCGATCGGCCTTTCGCGCGCGGGATACCTCGGCGCGCTCGCCGCGTGGATTGGTTTCACATTGCCCTCGGCCGTGGCGCTCGTGCTGTTCGCTTACGGCGTTGCTGCCTTGGGCGATGTCTCGGGCGTCGGCTGGATACACGGCCTAAAGGTCGCGGCGGTAGCAATTGTTGCGCAAGCGGTGCTTGGCATGATGCGCACGCTAGCGCCTGACAAGGAGCGTGCAACGCTTGCCGTGGCGGCGGCCGTGATTGTGCTGGCCGTGCCGTCGGCTTGGGGGCAGATCGGCGCAATCATTGTGGGGGCGATGGTTGGCCTGTGCGCCTTCCGCGCGCAGCGATTCCGGCGGATCACGTCGCGTTGCCGCTGAAGGTGAACCGCATGGCGGGCACTGTTTTTCTTGCGTTGTTCTTCATCCTGCTGGTGGGACTTCCGCTGCTTGTGGCCGCCATTCCGTCGCATGCGCTCGCGGTGTTCGAAGTTTTCTATCGCACCGGGTCTCTGGTGTTCGGCGGCGGTCACGTCGTGCTGCCTTTATTGCAGGCTTCGGTCGTGCCGCCGGGTTGGGTCGGCAATGATGCTTTCCTCGCGGGCTACGGTGCCGCGCAGGCGGTTCCTGGGCCGCTATTCACCTTCGCGGCGTATCTTGGCGCGGTGATGGGACCGCAGCCGAATGGGTGGGTTGGCGCGGCTTTGTGTCTGATTGCAGTGTTCCTGCCGTCTTTCCTGCTCGTGCTGGGGGCGCTCCCGTTTTGGGAAGACCTGCGCCGGATGCCCGCCGCTCAGGCCGCGCTGCGCGGCGTGAATGCCGCCGTCGTCGGACTGCTACTCGCCGCGCTCTACAATCCTGTCTGGACCGCCGGTATTACGAGCGCCAGTGACTTTGCGCTGGGAGTAGTTGCGTTTCTGCTGCTGTTCATGTGGCACACTCCGCCCTGGCTGGTTGTGCTCCTGAGCGCGGCAGGTGGCGCGGCGATAGCGGCATAAGGCGCGTGAACCCGACCCTCCAAGCGGTCGCCGACGCCGCCCCCGCGCCAACGATGCGCGCCTCCACGGCCCCGAGTTTTCTCACCATTCAGGCCTTGCGGGCCGTCGCTGCGCTGATGGTGGTGGTCTATCACGCTTTCGAAATGTGGACAGTGCGCATTAGTCCGGCGGCGCCGGGCGTCACGTGGACCAACGGAGCGGCGGGCGTCGATATTTTCTTCGTGATCAGCGGCTTCGTGATGGTGGTGTCTTCAGGCCGCCTTCTGTCACAGCCTGGCGCGTGGATCATCTTCATGCGCCATCGCATCGTACGCATCGTGCCGCTCTATTGGCTGCTCACCACGCTCAAGCTCGTCCTCGTTCTCTCCTTCTCCGGTCTTGCGCTCAGGTCTAGTCTTGATTTCGATTTCATCGTGAAGTCCTACTTGTTTTTCCCGGTCGTCGATAGCGCAGGGCATTTCCGGCCGCTGCTTCCGGTCGGATGGACGCTCACTTATGAGTTTCTGTTTTATGTGCTGTTTGCGGTCGCGCTTGGGCTCCGCGTCGATGTGGTGCGAGTCCTTATCCCGGCGTTCGCGCTCCTTGTCATTCTGGCACTGCTGCGGACGGAAAGCTGGCCCGCATGGACCATACTGTTCAGCACGATCATTGTTGAATTTCTTTTCGGGGTCGTACTCGCAAAGGTGACGCTGCGAGGGTGGTCGATGCCGCCCGCACTTGCCGCAAGTGTTATGGTTCTAGGCGCAGCGTTGCTCTTGTTTGTGCCCGAAGCGCCGGAGAATTTGCGGCCGCTGGTGTGGGGTGTGCCGGCGCTTGCGATTGTCGCAGGGGCGGTTTCCTTGGAGCCGCGCATCGCAGGCGGGCTGCCGCAATGGTTGCTCACTCTGGGGGATGCGTCGTATTCGATCTACTTGGTGCACGGCTTCGTTCTGCCCGCCGTTGGGGTGGGCATCATGGCCCTTCACTGGACCAGCGGAACCGCGCAGGCCTCTACGGTCGCGGCATGCCTCGTGGCCGGATCGCTGGCGGGCTGGCTTGTGTATGTTCTAGTCGAACGGCCAATACTGTTCTGGATGAGACGGAACGCTATCGGTAGCAGTAAAGGCACTTGACCTGACGCCTCGGCTCACAGAGGGAGTTGTCGCCCTTCCGGACAATACAAAGTAAAGCGCGGACCGGAGTCCGCTCCGGGTCAAACGCTACCCGTTGAGCGTGTGCCGACAATCCCTCAATGTCCGCTTCACTCCGAAAGCGACTGAATTGCTCCGCCGCCGCGAAATGGCGTGAAGGGCGACAAGCGGACATCCGGCCGCAACGTTGGGCACGAGCTCATTTAGAAACTCAAGTTCCTTGCCGCTTCTCTCGACAGCGAAAAAACTCGCCCAGATCTGTCCATTTTGTCACCGCATTGATTGTGTGGAGTTTTCTAGGTTTCAGGTGTGACGGTAACAGCGTCATGACCGCAAATGAATGGTATGCGATAGCATGTGGTCTGTTGACGTTCGTGTGTGTGCTGCGCTGGCTCACGTGGCGCAACAGAACAAACGCCCACGACGTCGAGCATGGAAACAAATCCCCGCTGCGTGTGGGCAGACAGGGTCTCGAATTCAATCAATGGACGTTTGGCGGCGTCCTAAAAGTAAACTACGAACGTACCCCTGTCCGCGCAATCTTTAGCTCGGATTCGATTACACGCGCGTGGCAATCCGATGTGCGCGATACGGGCTTCTCTGTGCCGGACGTGATAGGCGGCATCGCGACCGGGGACGGTGCGCACGGGCCGGTAAGAGTACGCACCTTCCAGGGCGCATTTTCAACGGTAAGGATTTGGCGCTGTTGACGCCAATTCGCGGCGGCACGAAGGATTCGCCGCGTGAGGTTTGCGGCGTCAGTTGCCACCGCTCGAGGCCAAGAAGGCGATGATCTTGGTGCGCTCCTCACTCGAGGCGAGGCCACCATAGGGTTTCATATTGTGGCCAGGAATAACCTGGTCGGGATTGGCGATGAAGCGGTCGAGCGTGGCCTTATCCCAGACCATGTCGGCGTCTTTCATGGCCCCGGAGTAGCTGTACTTGGGTAACGCGCCCGCCTTGCGGCCGACGATCTTAAAAAGGTTGGGGCCAAGCCGGTTGTCCCCCTCCTTGAGGCTGTGGCAAGTCCGGCAGGCATTGTTGAACAGGAGTTGCCCGCTGTCGTCCGCAGACTGCTCGGCGAATGCCGGCGACGCCGCGAGCGCAACGGCCAAGAGGCTATGAACGATCGTGCCGGAAGTCATGCAGACCTCCCATCGCGGGTTAGCGCTACTGATCAACGCTTCGAGGCTGCTCGACGTTCCGTCGACCGTGCAACTAGACGCCAGCGGTCGCGGCGGCTGACGTAGCGCGGCCGTGTCCGCGTTTGCCCGACAGCGACCGAATCAGCAATACCGAGCTGCCGATGACCGGGATATTCGCGACCAATTTTCGCGCGGAGCGCTGGCTCAATCGACTGCAGAGCTGAACTGAGTTCAGTTCTTCAGCTTCGTGCCGGTTGCTCGCTCGGTCGTTGTCAGCGTTTCCATAAAGGCAATGAGGTCCTGCCGCTCCTGGTCAGTCAATTGAATCGGCTGCATCAGCGGCGAACGACTGAGGCGATTGATGCCGCCCGCTTCGTAATGCTTCATGACGACCTCAAGCGTGGGCTGGTTCCCGTTGTGCATATAGGGAGGCCGCAGTGTGACGTCGCGCAGCGTAGGGGTCTTGAAAGCGAATTGCATCAGCGGGTCGTCCTTGACCACGTTGCCACGGCCGCGATCGGTCGTGGTTGTGCCGATGTCGTGGAACAGATCGTCGGTAAATCGCCAGCCACGATGGCATGCAAAGCATAACGCCTTGCCATTGTGGAGAACGAAGCCGCGCTTGGCCGCGTCAGAAATTGCGGTTTCGTCACCTTCTACCCAGCGGTCGAACGGCGCAAATCCCGGTTCGATGGTTCGTTCAAACACCGCGATGGCCTGGACAATTGTATCGATATTGATCGGCGCATCGGGCAGTGCCGCTTTGAATTTTGCAATGTAAGAAGGCTTGGATGCGATGCGTTCCTCAATCACCTCGACTTTGACCGGCGTCGGGGTGTCCCGCATCGACATCGACCCGGTGGAAATGGACGATTTCGCTTGCGCCTCCAACGTGGGGCTGCGTCCGTCCCAACCGATGGGCGCGTTCCCGGCATGTCCCAGTCCAATCAGCGGCTGTGACCTTCGTGAAGTGAGTTTACCTGAGTTATTGCGGCTCCTGGGTTCCTTTGCCGCCCAGCCGAGCGCCGGAAGGTGACATGTGACGCAGGCCGTTTTCCCAGAAGAAGACAACTCCGGATCAAAGAACAGATCCTGCCCCAGATCGACAAGCCGCTGATTTGTGATCGGTGTCGGGGGTGGACGACGATACTGGGACTTCAGCGCCTCAATGTATGCGGCATCGCTGGTCTGGGCTGTCGCCACCGCAACCTGGCTGCCCGCGAACAGGCCGCCGATGAAAGATGCAAGGACGAACCGGAAGGCAGTCGCCATGGCACCCTCTGTCGCTAGGGATGTTCCAATCTTCGGCACAATCTTTACCGGCGTCAATCATTCACGGAATCAAAGGTCGAAAACTC
Source organism: uncultured Alphaproteobacteria bacterium (assembly GCA_963807865.1). GTDB lineage: Bacteria > Pseudomonadota > Alphaproteobacteria > Rhizobiales > Xanthobacteraceae > VAZQ01. The sequence goes on from CAWEDK010000014.1 coordinate 81,084, forward strand.
CGCTATTCGATTGCCTCGCATCCGTCGGCGACCTAGGGCGAGGGCCAGTGAAGAAGTAACCCTCGGACGCTTCTAGGTATGCCTCGTCAACGACGCTGATCGAGCGGCCGGCCCACCTGTTCACAAAACTGTTATTGCGACCTATCGCGTTGCGCCTCCCTCAACTGGAAATTGGTCGCAACCGCGCTACATTCAGGGTGTCTCGTGCCTGTAGCCGTCCTATCGGCGGGGCAACCGCAAGGTCGCCAGGAGAAATTTGCATGACCACCGTCGTACTCAACCGCCGCAACCTCCTCGCCGCTGGCGGCTCCGTCCTGGCAACCGGGGTTTCCGGGCTCCTGTTGCCCGCGCGCGCGCAAGGCGTCGCACCGACCCAATCGATGTCGGGCGGGTCGAACAACTACCGCAAAGGCGCGGCGATCGTGGATCGGATCGGCAAGGGTGGCTTCTGGATGTCGGGCACCGTACGCCGCGCAGGCGACGGGGCTCCGCTTGCCGGGCAGCGCATCCAGATTTGGGCGCACACGACCGAAGGGCAGGAGCACGAGCCGCAAAGTCATGGAGCGACCCTCACCGACAAGGACGGCAAGTTCCGTCTTGAGATGCCGCAGATTGTTCCGATCTTTGGTCAACCGCACGGTCACCTCGCCTATGACAGTGGTGAATTCAAAACCGTCTTCCTCCGTCCCGTGATGAAGAGCGCAAAAGACAAGAGCCTGGAGGCGCACTTCGTCCTTCAGCCCGCCTGACCAGTCCTTCCAATCTCCGGTTGGGAACAAAGGGATGAGATTGGCCCGGGTGGCCCTGATCTGGGCCGCCCTTGTGGCCGCCATTTGCGTACCAATCGCCCTCGCAGCGACAAGCGACCTGCTTGCGTACCGCGGTCCGGTCTACATCCTTGCCGGATTTGCCGGGATCATCGCGCTGGGTCTCGTGCTCGTTCAGCCTTTGCTGATTGGCGGATACCTACCGGGGCTGGCGGCCTATCGTGGGCGGCGTGCACATTACTGGATCGGAGGCGCGCTGGTCGTGGCGGTGTTGGTCCACGTCGGGGGCCTTTGGATCACCAGTCCGCCCGACATGATCGACGCTCTTCTCTTCGTATCGCCGACGCCGTTCTCGCCTTGGGGTGTGCTCGCCATGTGGGCGATCTTTGCCGTCGCACTTTTGGCTGCGTTCCGCCGGCGATTGGGACTGGCACCGCGAACGTGGCGCGTCGCCCATATGCTCCTCGCGGTGGTCATCGTCGTAGGCAGTGTGGTCCACGGCATCCTGATCGAGGGGACGATGGAGACGATGTCGAAGGCGGCCCTTTGCGCGCTGGTCCTCCTGGCGACCATAAAAGTCATGGCTGACCGACGGGTGTTCAGAAAGCGAGCGGCGTCGCCCGAAGATAGCCTTCCGCCACGGTAAACTAAGCGGAATAGCAATCCGGATCTCGGAACGTGTTCCGAGTTGGGTCATCAGCGCCGATATCGTTGTCCCGAAGAAATATTTGCGCGTCCACTATGTATCCGATAGCGACGGCCTGTCGTCGAAACGCGGGATGAGGTGAAGGGTCAATACGGGAAGTCGGCCATCCTTCCGGGGAACAGCGCCGCGTGCTATCGTCCACGCCGAACCAGAGTTCATCTGGAGATGTCGAATTCGCTGTGGGAGGCAAACCATGCGTGCATTATTGCTGACATTGTTGCCGCTGATCGCCAGTCCGGCGCTGGCGCAAGAAAAGTTCGTCGGCACCAACATGGACACACGGACGATCTTGAACTTCAAGGTCTCCGACGCGGCGCTGCAGAAGCTTGTTCCGGCCGGGTGGGAGGTCAATCCCGCGACGACAGGACCGAGCGCGAGCGCCAACGTGCGCGTCACCTTCGTCGATCAGATCCAGACCGGCGATGCCGAGCGGAAATCCGTGCCGCCAGTGCGCAATCTGATCTTCGGAATTCCGGTGAGGAAGACCGGGACCACGACCAGTGGATTGATGATCTTCGCCGGCCTGTCTCCGGGCGCGGGCGGTGCTTACGGCGCCAGCATCAAGGCCACCAACGCGGTCGAGCGCAAGATCAGCCACAGTGCGGCAGGCCAGACCGTCAAAGAGGAAGCCTGGGAGTACAAGGCCGACAACGGATACGCGGTGACGATGCAGGCGCAATACATCCGCGGTACGGCCACCCGCGAGAAAAGCGAGCTTCTGGTGTTTTCGCAGCCGAAGCCGGACTTCTACCGCATCTATCGTTATGAGCAGGGCACCGACGTGGTGCGCGGCGCGGGCGTTGCGGACCGGCTCCAGAAGTTCAGCTTCAAGGCGACCGGCGAGAAGCTCTCGCCGCTGTTCGACGGGACCGAGCAACTGATCAGCTTCAGCTCCGTGCCGTTCTACGCGCGCGAGATTTATCTGCCGGGCTCGTAAGTCATCCAAGAGTCCAGACGTAGCGACGGACCGCTTTCGTGATCGCGAGCGGGCCGTTTCGCCATGCGCACCCCGCCATGCGATTTCAAGACATCGCAGATCGGGGCTTGGCGTATGAGGGAATAGACGGGATTACCCGGGCGCGCCGACCTTGTTCCGTTTCGTCTCGAAATCGCTGGCGTCATGGCGCTCGTGCATTTGATCTTCGGGCGGCCCGCTGGCGCGGTTGACCCTTCGCCCGCGCTTGACGGCCGGGCGCTCGCCGATTTCTTTCGTCCAGCGCGTCAGGTTTTTATATTCGTGCGTCTGCAGGAACTTGCGCGGGTCGTTGTAGGACGCGCCGTTCAACATGCCGTTGCCGTACCACGGCCAGATCGCCATATCGGCGATTGTATATTCGTCGCCGGCGATAAATCGATGGTCCGCAAGCTGCCGGTCGAGCACGTCGAGCTGGCGTTTCACCTCCATTGTAAAACGGTCGATGGCGTATTTGATCTTCACCGGAGCGTAGGCATAGAAATGCCCGAAGCCGCCGCCCAGGTAGGGCGTTGAACCCATCTGCCAGAACAGCCAGTTCAGCGCTTCGGTGCGCTTGCCGGGATCCTTTGGCAGGAAGGCGCCGAATTTATCCGCCAGGTAGAGCAGGATCGCGCCGGATTCGAACACGCGTCGCGGCGTCTGCTCGCTATAGTCCATGAGCGCCGGGATTTTGGAATTCGGGTTCACCCCGACAAATCCGCTGCCAAACTGGTCACCCTCTCCGATCCGGATCAACCAGGCGTCATATTCTGCTGCGCGATGACCGGCGGCCAGCAATTCTTCCAGCATGATCGTGACCTTGACCCCATTGGGCGTCGCCAATGAATAGAGTTGCAGCGGATGCTTTCCGCGCGGCAGCTCCTTCTCATGCGTCGCCCCTGCGATCGGGCGATTGGTATTGCTATAGCGCCAATTGGGACTGTCGCCCTTCTCCCAGACCCAGACTTCCGGCGGCGTGTATTCAGGTGTGTCAGTCATGTTGGGCTGCGTTTGTCGCTCGATAGGTTCGCCGAATGGATGACGTGGGCTGTCCAATCATGGTGTGTCGTCATGCAGCGCGCTGTCCCACCCGAGTATTCAAGAAACAGGTGTTCGCCTTCGCGCTGAACCGCGTCGCCAACGTCCGGAATGGTCACATATTGCCGTGCCCGCGCTTGACGGTCTGGCGCATCACCGGCGCCGTGATCTGGTCGGAGATTTGGATGTTCCAGATTTCGCTTTCGCCTTGCGCGACGAAGTCGGCGAACAGCTTCGGGATGATCGAAACATCACGAATTTCGTTGCCGCGCAGTCCGAAGCCGCGTGCGATGTTTTCGAACGCGGGACGACCGAACACAGCCCAGCGATCGTCGAGGCCATCGGCGCGCAGCTTGTGAAATTCCGAGCCGTATCCGCCGTCGTTCATTGCGCAGATCAGGATGCGATATCCTTGACGCTTGAGCGTCTCAAGCTCCTGGATATGGAACAAGAGCCCGCCGTCGCCTTCGAACAGCACGACCTTGCCCTCGCCGGCCTGCCGGCGCGCTGCCGCAACGCCAAGCGCATAGCACAGGCCGTTGCCGACCGCGCCGAATTCACGGACCGTCGTGTAGCGCTCCGCCGGCCTGCCACGCATCTGGGCGTTGAAATAGGCCTGATGGCCGCCGCCGACGACGATATCCCAGTCCTTTGGAATGACCGCGTCGAGAGCCGTGATCACCTTGCGTGGATCCAGCACTCCTGGCGCGACATCGAACTCCATCGAGTCCGCAGGCTCGGTTGCGATGCGATGCGCCAGCTCTTTGGTGCGGATCGCCGCCGCTGTCGGTTTACCAACGCCCAGCTTCTTGTCGAGGCCGGCAAGGATGGCTTCGATGCCGACCAGCGCATCTGATTTGACGTAGAGGTCGGCGGCCTTCAGCCCATCGCGCAAGCCGCGCGGGGCATCATCCATCTGGATCTTGAAGGCCTGTGGCCAGAAGTGCCCGCCACCGACGTAGTAGGACAGGCTCGTGCCGACCGCGAGCACGACGTCTGCGGACTCGTACGTCTCCCGGCCCAGCGAGGTAAAGTAGCTGCCGGTGATGCCGAGCCCGAATGGATGGTCATGGAAGAGACCGCGCGCAGGCAGCGTGTTGGAGAGCAAGGCGCCGCAGCGATCGGCGAGCTTGATCATCGCATCCCGCGCGCCGGACCACATCACGCCGCGGCCACCGAGGATGATCGGCCGCTTGGCCGCTGCCAGCCGCTCGACGGCCTCGGCTACAACTTCGGGATCGGGGTGCATGCGCCCGACCTTGGGCTGGTACATCGCCGAGGTCTCGTAGGGCTGGTTTGACATGTGCTCGACCTTTTGCAGGTCGTAAGGAATGCCCAACACCACCGGCCGCCGCTCATCCTTGGCGACGTGGAACGCCTCGCGCACGTAGTCCATCATGCGCGGCACGCTGTGCGCGGCGATGTAATGCGCTCCGGTCGCCGTCACCAGCGGCGCCTGGTCGATCGCCTGGTTGTAGAACTTGGCGTTGATGGGCGCCTCACCGGCGAAAACCACCATCGGCAGGCGGGCGCGAACCGCGGCCGGCAACGCCGTCATCAACTGGGTTACGCCCGGACCGCACGTGACGGAAGCAACCGCGACCTTGTTGGTGGCGACGTTGTAGGCCGTCGCCGCCGCGACGGTGGCGTGCTCGTGCCTGACGTGGACGGTTTCTACGCCCGGCAGTTTGGCGAAGGCGGTGGACCAATGCATGTTGCCGTCGCCCATCAGGACGAACTGCGTGTCGACACCCTCCGCAAGGAACGCGTCTGCGAGGGCTTCATAGAGCTTGGGCATGGGGGTATCACTCGGATTGTGAGGTGATCTGATACCCAACAACTATGCCCAAGGACAGCGAGTCAACTCAATAGAGCGACCAGACAGAGCAAGTATCCGCTAGCGGGGGGTCGACACTAACTGCTGATGCGGTTGCGGTGCGTGACATGCGGTTGCCTGGTTCGGCCCCAACCCAACAAGCGGTCAGTGCTCCCAGGGGCCCGGTACCCAACGAAAGACGTCGCCGTCGACCGCCACATGGCAGACGGATGGGAACGACAGATGAGTGGCCACCAGCAACTCGCGGTTCGCCGCCAGTTCCCGCAGAAGACGGACCCGGACGCGGGCCGCCTCCTCGGGGTCGTGTTCGAAGCCGTTGTACCAGTCGGGGTGCTCGAACCCGACCTGGAACACGGCGTCACCGGCGAACGTCAGCCGGTCGCCGCCGGACGCCAGGCGGACCACGCTGTGCCCGGGGGTGTGGCCGCCGGTGCGTTGGACGACGACCCCCGGCGCCACCTCGTGCTCGTTCTCGAACAGCCGCAGTTGGTTGCGGTACTCGCTCAAGAACCGCTTGGCCGTCCGCCGAAGCGCGTCCGGGAACCCCGGCGGCATGGAGACGCGGGAGAAATCGGGCGACGCCCAGAACTCGGCCTCGGCGGCCGCCACGTGGATCCGCAAGTCCGGACGCACCAGGTCTCTCACTCCGTCGACGAGCAGCCCGCCAATGTGGTCCATGTGCAGGTGGGTCAACACCACGTCGGTCACGGAGGCCAGATCGATACCGGCGGCCTCCAGTCGATGGATCAACTGCCCGGCCCGCGGCAAGTTCAAGCCCGGGTCCATCCCGATCCCAGCGTCGATGAGGATGGTCCGGCCGCCGCTACGCACCACCACCACATTCAGCGCCCACTCGAGCACGTCCGGCGGCAGGAACTTGTCGTTCAGCCAGGCCGCCCGCACGGCCGGGTCGGCGTTGTGGCCCAACATCGCGCCCGGCAGCGACAGCACCCCATCGCTGACCACCAGCACGTCGATCTCGCCGACCTTCAGCGCGTAGCGCGACGGAACCAGTTCGTCGAGCCCCGGTCGACCGGGGTGTGAGATGGTGTCCAAGCTCATGTTTGGCTTCTGCTGCTTGAGCTCGGTCCGGTCCTTGGTTGCGATGGTGCTCATGACATTCCTCCGTGGTTCGGATTGAAGCTACGGCGGAAGGGCGGCGTAGGTCCTTGAGGGCGCCTTGCAAGCATGTCCAATTCGGCTTGAAGATTTGTCCAAAGGTCTGGGACATGGGGCCGCTCGTCCGGTGCGGTGGAATGCGGTCTCAACGTATTGCTGAACAACCCTGAGCATTCGCTCTACGCCCGCCTTGGATTTTCATCGTTTCAAGTAATGGCGCGGCCGATGACCAACGACCCGCTGATCCGTGAGACAGTCGCGGCGCCCTGACTTCCGCTCCGGGTCAAGAGCGTCGCGGTATGCCGCCGTATGCGATCGGTACGTTCGAATCATGTGGAGAGTTCGCGGCGCCGGATTTTGCCATTGACTGTGTCAGGCGCGCACTAGACGGCGACTCTCCGGACACCATACCCTGAATCCGCGGATCCCGGCTTGATCGGGCCGGCTTGCCGTGGCGTGTGGGGTTGGCGGTGCCGACGTGCGCGTGGGTTCGTATGGGGGAGGGGTATTTTGAAAAGACTTCTGATTGGCGTCACGTTCGCCGCGCTTGTCTCGGGTTCCGCGATGGCGGCAGACATGCCGGTGAAGGCAAGGACTGCGGTGCCGGTTTATTCTTGGACCGGGTTCTATATCGGCGGCAATGTAGGCGGGGCGTGGGGAAACTTCGACCCAGCGACCTCGACAGTGCTCAATGGCGCATATTTTCAACCCGCCAGCGTGCCGCAAGTCAATGCCGCCGGAGCGCAGAGCATCAAGCCGAACGGTTTCACTGGCGGCATTGGGGCTGGCTATAATTGGCAGACGGGCAATATCGTCTTCGGCATCGACGGCGATATCCAATCGCTCCGCCTGAAGGGCAGCGCGGTCACCGGCCCGGTAACGTATGTATGCTGTGGGGGGACCTTCACAGTCACGTCGTCAGCCAGCACGAGCTGGCTGGCCACTGCACGTGGGCGCGTGGGCGTTGCGGCCAACAATTGGTTGTTCTATGCCACTGGCGGTGCTGCATTCACCACCCTGAACGGCAACTTCTCGTTTGCCGACACTTTCGGCGCCGCGGAGTCCGTTTCGTTCTCCAATACCAGGACCGGCTACACGGTCGGCGGCGGCGTCGAGGCGGGATTATGGGGCCGATGGAGCGCCAAGGCCGAGTACCTCTACGTCAATTTCGGTACGGTATCGGCGACTGGCGTCATCGGATTTGCACCGACGCAACCGCTGTTCCACAGCATCGACCTGAAGGCTAAAATCGCGCGCGTTGGCCTTAACTATCGGTTTTGATCGGCGCGATCACCAAGCAGGAAAACCCCGCCTCGGGCGGGCGTATCCGTTGCAGCGACCCGACCGGAGCCAGTGGCGCCGGTAGCGTCACTCCGTTCAGCTCAATCTGACAGGCGTGAAGATGCGGCGGCCGACGCTGCTTGAACCGCCTAGCCTGTTTTCCTGAGGAATTTCAGGGCGCTGGAACTCTGCCGGTGGAATGGAACCGGACGAGGCCCAAAACGGTTCCCACCCCCAGGGCTTCGTTCGCTCCGGCGGGAAATGGGAAGCAGGCTGGCGCGTGACCGCAAACGTGAAAATCCCTTCCGTGGTCGAACGATCCGACCACCGTATTCTCATCGAGGACGTGTATCCCGCCGTGGACGGGGGCCGTTACCCGGTGAAGCGGGTCGCCGGCGAGACGGTCGAGGTCTGGGCCGACATCTTTCGCGACGGCCATGCCGTCCTGGCGGCCGACCTGCTGTGGCAGGGCGAGAACGCACAGCGCTGGTCGCGCGCACCGATGGAACTTCACGGTAACGACCGCTGGCGCGGCGAGTTTCAACCCGCCGAGCCCGGCCGTTACGTTTTCGCGATCGAGACCTGGACTGATCAATTCGCCACTTGGCGGCGTGACTTCCTTGCCAAAGGGACAGCGGGGCTGAAGGTCGATCTCGAAATCGAGGAGGGGCTGCTGCTGCTCAAGTCGCTGTTGCCGCGGACGCAGGCGCACGCCCGGCGCCTCAAGCTGGACCGCGAACGGTTTGAAAGCTCCCACGACCCCAATGTCCTGGTGTCCGACGAGTTGGCCGAAGCGGCGCGGTCGGGCGATCAGGGCGATCTCACGCGCAGCCGGGGCTATCCGCTGATGGCGGATCGGCCGATCGCGCGGGCGTCCGCGTGGTACGAGATATTCCCGCGCGGCCAGGCCGAGACTCCGGGCGTGCACGGCACGTTCGTCGATTGCATCAGGCGAGTGCCCGACATCGCCGCACTCGGCTTCGACGTGCTCTACCTCACGCCCATCCATCCGATCGGAACGGCCAACCGCAAGGGCCGCAACAATGCGTTGCGTGCGGAAGCGGAAGACCCAGGCAGCCCGTATGCGATCGGATCGAGCGCGGGCGGGCACGATGCGGTGCATCCGCAACTTGGCGCCATCGAAGATGTGCGCGCTCTGGTGAGAGCCTGCGCGGCGCACGGCATGGAGGTGGCGCTCGACTTCGCGATCCAGTGTTCGCCCGATCACCCCTGGCTCTCAGAGCACCCGGAATGGTTCCGGCGAAGGCCCGATGGTTCGATTCAAATCGCCGAGAACCCGCCGAAGAAATACGAGGACATCGTCAATCCGGAATTCTACGGTCCGGAAGGTGCCGGACTCTGGACGGCGCTGCGTGACGTGCTGCTGTTCTGGAACGGCGTCGGTATCCGCATCTTCCGCGTCGACAATCCGCACACCAAGCCGTTCCCGTTCTGGGAATGGGTCATCCGCGAGGTCCAGTCGGTCGATCCCGGCGTCGTCTTTTTGTCGGAAGCGTTCACCCGCCCCAAGGTGATGAAGGCGCTCGCCAAGCTCGGCTTCACCCAGTCGTACAGCTATTTCACCTGGCGGACCGGCAAGGACGAGTTGCAAGCCTATTTGAGCGAGATCACAGGCTATCCGGAACGCGAATACTTCCGTCCGAATTTCTTCTGCAACACGCCGGACATTCTGCCGGTGCAACTGCAGAAGGGCGAGCCCTGGATGTTCAAGTCGCGCGTCGCGCTGGCTGCGACACTGTCCGGCAACTACGGCATCTACAGCGGATTCGAACTGCTGGAGCATGAGCCGATCCCCGGCAAGGAGGAGTATCTCGATTCCGAGAAATACGAACTCAAGTGCCGCGACTGGAACCGGCCAGGCAACATCAGGAACTACATCGCGCGGCTCAATTCCATCCGCAAGAGCAACCCGGCGCTGCTGCAGACCAACCTGTTGCGTTTTGCGCAGGTCGACGACGGCGACGTCATCGGCTTCGTCAAGGAATCGCCGGCCGGCGACAACGCCGTCGCGGTTGCGATTGCGTTGTCGCAAGGTCCGCGGGAGTTCTGGTTTCACTTCGGCGATATCGAGATCGGTCCTTCGAGTCAGCGCAGCCGCGTTCGTCACGTCGAAAATCTGATTACTGGCGCGAAGCACACGATCGAGTGGGGCGGCCTGCGCCTGCGCATCGATCCGGAGCAGGACCCGGCGATCCTCCTGCGCTGCTACTCATAAGGGGATGCCGTGAACGTCTTGTCCAAGATCGATGCTGACACGGCGGTCGCAGGTGACGACCTCTGGTACAAGGACGCCATCATCTATCAGTTGCACGTCAAGGCGTTCGCCGATAGCAGCGGTGACGGCTTTGGCGATTTCGGCGGCTTGACCGGCAAGCTCGACTACCTCCAGGACCTCGGCGTCACCGCGCTCTGGCTGCTGCCGTTCTACCCGTCGCCCGGCCGCGACGATGGCTATGACATCTCGGACTACCGCCGGATCAACCCGGATTTCGGCACCATCCAGGACTTCCGCCGCTTCATGCAGGAGGCGAAGCGGCGAAACCTGCGGGTCATCACCGAGCTGGTGATCAATCACACTTCCGACCAGCATCCCTGGTTTCAGCGCGCGCGGACGAGCAAGCCCGGGTCGGATGCGCGAAACTGGTATGTGTGGAGCGACAGCGACCAGCGTTACGCCGGCACGCGCATCATCTTCAGCGACACCGAGAAGTCCAACTGGACCTGGGACCCGGAAGCGCAGGCCTACTACTGGCACCGCTTCTTCTCGCATCAACCCGATCTCAACTTCGATAATCCCCGCGTGCTCGCCTCGATCCTGCAGGTGATGCGGCACTGGCTCGAACTCGGCGTCGACGCCTTCCGGCTCGATGCGATTCCGTATCTGTGCGAGCGGGAAGGCACCAACAACGAAAACCTGCCCGAAACCCACGCGATCATTCGCAAGATCAGGGCCGAGCTCGACGCCTACATGCCGGGCAAAATCCTACTCGCGGAAGCGAACCAGTGGCCCGAGGACGTCAGCGCGTATTTCGGCGCCGGCGACGAATGCCACATGGCCTATCACTTCCCGCTGATGCCGCGCATCTACATGGCGATCGCACAGGAAGACCGGTTTCCGATCGCCGACATCCTGCGGCAGACCCCGGAGATTCCCGCGAACTGCCAATGGGCGCTGTTCCTACGCAATCACGACGAACTGACCCTCGAAATGGTGACCGACGTCGAGCGCGACTATCTGTGGTCGACCTATGCGACCGATCCACGGGCGCGCATCAACGTCGGCATCCGGCGGCGGCTGGCGCCGCTGATGGACAACGACCGCCGCAAGATCGAGCTGATGAACGCGCTGCTGATGTCGTTTCCCGGCACGCCGATCATCTATTACGGCGACGAAATCGGCATGGGTGACAACATCTATCTCGGCGACCGCAACGGCGTGCGCACGCCGATGCAATGGACTCCCGACCGCAACGGCGGCTTTTCGCGCTGCGACCCCGCCCGGCTCTTCCTGCCGACCATCATGGACCCGGTCTACGGCTACGAGGCCGTCAACGTCGAGGCGCAGTCGCGCAGCCTCGGCTCGCTGCTGAGTTGGACCAAGCGGCTGATCGCGGTGCGCAAGTCGAACAAGTGCTTCGGCCGTGGCTCGCTGAGCTTCATCCGGCCGGCCAATCGCGCCGTGCTGGTCTACGTGCGCCAGTACGAAGGGGAGGTGTTGCTGTGCGTCGCCAACATGTCGCGCTCGGCGCAGGCCGCGGAGATCGACTTGTCGCCGTGGCGGGGGCGGGTGCCGCGCGAGATGCTGGGACAGACCAATTTCCCGCCGATCGGCGAGGGGCCTTACGTCATCACGCTGGCGCCCTACGGGTTCTTCTGGTTTCAACTCACCGAGCCGGCCGACGGAGCGGGCGAGCCGACGGCTGCGCCATTGGAGTTCGAGACGCTGGTCGTGACGGCCGACTGGGGACTGCAGGGCAATTCCAAAAGCGTGCTCGAATGCGACGTGCTGCCGGCCTTCCTGGCCGGCCGGCGCTGGTTTGCCGAGCGCGGCAACAACCAGGTGACTGCCCGCGTTCTCAGTGCGATCAGGCTTGGCCCGCCCGAGCTGAGCCTGGGTCTCGCCGTGATCGCGGCGCACGGCCGCGGCGATCCTGCGCGTTACGTGCTGCCGCTGATGATCCGGTGGTCCCGCTTCGACGCTGCCCAGCGCGATCCGAATGCGCTCGCGGCGGTGCGTCGCGGGCCGCGCGAGGGCACGCTGCTGGACGCCAGCGGCGAGGCTGACTTCATCCAGCATGTGCTGAACGGGGTGGCGAACGAATCGAGCATCGAGACCGAGGGTGGACGGCTAGTGTTCCGTCCGACCAGCCGCTTTCGGCTGACCGAGGACATCGAGCGCGCCAGCATACGCACGGTGAATTCCGAACAGTCGAACACCACCGCGCTGGTCGGATCGGACTATGTCGTGAAGCTGTTCCGCCGACTCGAACCGGGTATCAACCCGGAGATCGAGGTCGGCCGGTTCCTGACCGAGGTCGCGCGGTTCGCCAACACGCCACCGCTACTCGGCACGGTCGAACTGGAGAGCGGCGGTGAGACGAGTTCGATCGCGGTAGTGCATGGGCTGGTCGAGAACCAGGGCGACGCCTGGACGGTCACCGGCGCCTATCTCGACCGCTTTGTCGACGAGCAGCGCCTGCTGTACGACACCACGACCGGTTACAGCGACGAAGAGCAGGCTTATCTGCACCGCATGCAGCAGGTAGGGCACCGCGTTGCCGAACTGCAGCTTGCGCTGGCAAGTCGCGACGACCTGCCGGATTTCGCGCCCGAGCCGATCGCCGAGCATGACGTGCGGCGCTGGACCGACGGGGTATTGCGGCGTGCCGAGCGCGCTTGCGCGGAGCTGACCCGGCGCCGGCCCGATCTGCCGGAGCGGGAAGGGCGGCTCGCCGACGGCCTGCTCGCGCATTGCCCGGCGCTGCCGGAACGGCTCGCGGCGCTCATCCCGGCTGGCGTCGAGGCGATGAAGATCCGCCACCACGGCGACTTCCATCTCGGCCAGATGCTGATCGTCCGGGACGACGTGTTCATCATCGACTTCGAGGGCGAGCCGCGCCGCAGCCTGGCGGAGCGGCGGCTCAAGGCGCCGGCGGCGCGCGACATCGCGGGTCTCATCCGCTCGATCGACTATTCGGCGACCGCGGCGCTCGATCGCGCGCTCAAGCTCAACACCGACGGCCAGGGCCGGATCGCGCGCGCGCTCGACGACTGGCGCGACCACGTGGTGGCGGCGTTCCTCGACGCCTACCGGCTGGCGCTCGGCGGCGACCGGCGGCTGTGGCCAAGACTCGCGCGAGGCGGCCGACCGGCTGCTCGACTTCTTTCTCCTGGAGAAAGCGATCTACGAAATCGAGTACGAGCTCGCGCACCGCCCCGACTGGCTGGGCGTGCCGCTCGCCGGAACGCTGCGCATCCTGTCGCAGTCGCCGCCATGAGCACGCTCAGCCTCGAACCCCACGCGATCCTGTCGGAGTTCGACCTCTACCTGCTGGGCGAGGGCACGCATCTTCGTCTCTACGACAAGCTCGGCGCGCACCCGATCGTGATCGAGGGCGTCGAGGGTGTCGCCTTCGCGGTGTTCGCGCCGGCTGCGCGGCGGGTCAGCGTGGTCGGTGACTTCAACGACTGGGACGGCCGCCACCACGCCATGCGGGTGCGCGGCCAAGGCTTCTGGGAAATCTTCGTGCCGGGGGCGTGCGCGGGCGACAAGTACAAGTACGAGATCGTCGGCGGCGACGGCGCCGTGCTACCGCTCAAGTCCGACCCGGTCGCATTCGCCGCCGAGATCCGGCCGCGCACCGCCTCGGTGGTGGTCGATCCAACCGTCATCCCGCACCCGCGACCGGCGCCGGCCGGCATCAACGCGCTCGGCGCGCCGGTGTCGATCTACGAGGTGCATCTCGGCTCGTGGCGGCGCGGCCACGCCGGCCGCTGGCTCACGTATCGCGAACTCGCCGCGCAACTCCCGGCCTATGCGCGCGACATGGGATTCACCGCACGTCGAATTCCTGCCGGTGAGCGAACATCCGTTCGACGGTTCCTGGGGCTATCAGCCGACCGGGCTCTATGCGCCAACGAGCAGGTTCGGTACGCCGGCCGACTTCGCCGAGCTGGTGGACGCCTGCCACGCCGAAGGAATCGGCGTCATCCTCGATTGGGTGCCGGGGCATTTCCCGGACAACTCGCACGGCCTCGCCCGCTTCGACGGCACAGCGCTGTACGAGCACGAAGACCCCAGGCAGGGCCGCCACCTCGACTGGAATACGCTGATCTACAATTTCGGCCGCACCGAAGTCGCCAACTTCCTGCTGGCGAACTCGCTGTTCTGGTTCGACCGCTACGGCGTCGACGGGCTGCGCGTCGATGCCGTCGCGTCGATGCTCTACCTCGACTACAGCCGGCCGCCGGACGGCTGGATTCCCAACAAGCACGGCGGCCGCGAGAACCTGGAGGCGATCGGCTTGTTGCGCCGGGTCAACGAGGAGGTGTTCGGCCGCTATCCCGAAGCGACTACTGCGGCCGAGGAGTCGACTGCCTGGCCGATGGTGTCCCGGCCGGTGATTTGGGGCGGGCTCGGTTTCGGCTACAAGTGGAACATGGGGTGGATGCACGACACCCTCGACTACATCGGCAAGGACCCGATCCATCGGCGGCATCACCACGGCCAAATTCTGTTCGGCCTGCACTACGCGTTCTCCGAAAATTTCATCCTGCCGCTGTCCCATGACGAAGTGGTGCACGGAAAGCGTTCGATCCTCGGCCGCATGCCGGGCGACACCTGGCAGCGCTTCGCCAACCTGCGCGCCTACTACGGCTTCATGTTCGGACATCCCGGCAAGAAGCTTCTGTTCATGGGCTGCGAGTTCGGCCAGGAAAACGAATGGCGGCATGACCATTCGCTCGACTGGCACCTGCTCGACCAGCCGCTGCATCAGGGCGTGCAGGCGCTGGTGCGCGACCTCAACCGGCTCTACCGAGATGTTCCGGCCTTGCACGAGCTCGACTGCGACGGCGCCGGCTTCGAGTGGCTGGTGATGGATGACGCCGACCGCGGCGTATTCGCGTGGCTGCGCAAGGGACGCGAGGCGCACGAGCGCTGCCTGGTGGTGGTGAATTTCACGCCCGAGGTATATCGCGACTATCGCATCAAGGTCCCGTTCCCGGGCGCCTGGCGCGAAGTGCTCAACACCGATGCGGGCATCTACGGCGGCGGCAATGTCGACAACGGCGGGGCGGTCAGGACGTTGGAGGACGGCGCCGTGCCAGAGGTCGTCCTTGTCGTTCCGCCCCTTGCCGCAGTTTTCTTCGTGCCGGACCGGTAGTGGAGCGGATTTGACATTCGCTTCCCACTTGGCGGCAGGCTCGCAAAGCGAATGTCAAATCCAAGCTCCACTAGAAATATAACACTTGCTAGTGGTCCCTTAATTCCAACATTCGCAAAGGTGTTGGCCGCAGAGGGGGGCGAATGTTGGAAGTGGACCACTAGCGTGCGGCTGTCGTCTGGGCTGCCTCATCCTCTCGGCTCGACCTGGAACGGGCGCGGTACGAACTTCGCGCTGTTCTCGGCCAATGCCGCCAAGGTCGAACTCTGCCTGTTCGACAGTCAGGGCGTGCGAGAGGTGGAGCGCATCGTGCTCCCCGAACGCACCGAGGATGTCTGGCACGGCTATCTCGCCGACGTCACGCCGGGGCAGATCTACGGCTACCGCGTGCACGGACCTTATCAGCCGGAGGACGGCTTCCGCTTCAACCCGCACAAGCTGCTGCTCGATCCGTATGCGAAGGAGTTGGCCGGACGGCTGGTACGGAGCGATGCGCATTTCGGCTACCGCGCCGACAGCGCGCGGGCGGACCTCTCGTTTGACCGCCGCGACAATGCGCGCGGCGTGCGCAAGGCGGTAGTGGTGGACGAGGCGTTCACGTGGGGCGGCGAGCGCCGGCCTGCGATCCCCTGGGAGGACACCTTCATCTACGAGGCCCACGTCAAGGGCCTCACGCAGCAGCGCGGGGACGTGCCGCCGCACTGGCGTGGCACATTTCGCGGCTTGGCCGCGCCCGCCGTCATCGACCATCTCAAGCGGCTCGGCGTCACGACGCTGGAATTGCTGCCGATCCATGCCTTCGTCGACGAGCGGCACCTGGTCGAGCAAGGGCTGGTCAACTACTGGGGCTACAACACGCTCGGCTTCTTCGCTCCCGAGCAGCGCTACGCGCGCGAGCCGCCGCTCGACGCGTTCCGCTCGACGGTGTCGCGGCTACATGATGCCGGTTTCGAGATCATTCTGGACGTCGTCTATAACCACACTGCCGAGGGCGACCATCTCGGGCCGACGCTCAGTTTTCGCGGCATCGACAACACCTCGTACTATTGGCTGCTGCCGGACCAGCCGCGCTTCTACGAGAACTTCACCGGCTGCGGCAATGCGCTCAATCTCACCCATCCGCGCGTCCTGCAGATGGTGATGGACTCGCTGCGTTACTGGGTCGAGGTGTGCCATATCGACGGCTTCCGTTTCGACCTCGCCACGACGCTCGGGCGCACGCCGACCGGTTTCGATCCTAGCGCGGCCTTCTTCACCGCGATCCGGCAGGACCCGGTGCTGGCCAACGTCAAGCTGATCGCCGAGCCCTGGGACGTCGGACCGGGCGGCTACCAAGTCGGCGGTTTTCCGGCCGGATGGTCGGAATGGAACGATCACTTCCGGCGCACTTTACGGCGCTACTGGGCAGGCGACGGCACGCTGCTCGGCGAGCTTGGCCAGCGGATGACCGGCTCCGCCGACGTGTTCGATCATGATGGCCGCAGTCCGCGTGCGAGCGTCAACCACGTCACCGTGCATGACGGCTTTACGCTTGCCGACCTCGTCAGCTACGAGCGCAAGCACAACGAGGCGAACGGCGAGGACAACCGCGACGGCTCCGACGATAACAACAGCATCAACTGCGGCGTCGAGGGGCCGACCGGCGATCCCGACATTCTCGCGCTGCGGCGTCAGCTTCGCCGCAACCAGCTCACCTCGCTGCTGCTCGCGCAGGGCATTCCGCTGATGCTGGCGGGCGACGAGGTCGGCAACAGCCAGGACGGCAACAACAACGCCTATTGCCAGGACAACCCGATCGGCTGGGTGGACTGGTCCAGGCTCGGTCAGGCCGATGGCGACATGACCGATCTGGTCGGTCAGCTTGCCGAACTACGCCGGCGCTTTCCGCAGTTGCGGCCGCGGCACTGGGTGGAAGGCCGCCGCGAGGACGGGTCGTTCGGCATGCTGTGGCTGACGCCGCAAGCAGACGAGATGACCGAGCCGGACTGGAATTTTCCCGAAGGACGATACCTCTCCTACGTGTTCGGCCCGGCTGCGGGCGGGGCGGGACTGCTCTTCGTCGTGTTCAACGCGGCGGCCGAGGCGATTGAACTCACGCTACCCAATCTACCCGGCGCGACGCGCTGGACCGTTCTGCTGGAGACCGCGCAGCAACCGCGGACCGGTCAGCAGGCGTTCGCCAGCAGCAAACTTGAAGCGGCACCGCGCTCGATCCTGGTGTTCGAGGGTGCGGGATAAGTCCGGGCGTTCGTCATGCGGCGCGACGAGAGCGGATGCCTTCGCGTCCGCCTAATCCAGGGGCGTGAATCCGGATGCCTTCACGATCGGCCCCCAGCGCTCAAAGTCGGCTTTGACCTGGCGGGCAAAGTCGGCCGGCGTGAGACCGCCGACATCCACCGACTGATTGGCCAGCCCGGCCTGAACTTCCTTGGTTTGCAGCGCCGCGCGCAAGGCGCTGTTGAGCGCCTCGACGGTCCCGCTGGGAGTCCGCGCCGGAACAAAAATGCCGAACCATTCGGCGAATTCGAGCGCCGGATATCCGGCCTCGGCAATGGTCGGCACATCGGGCAGCAACGGGCTGCGCTGTGCGCCCGTCGTTGCCAGCGCCCGCAGCGTCCCGGCCCGGACGTGCGGAACGAAGGGGCCGATCGGCGAGATGCAGGAGGCGATTTGACCGCCCAGCATACTTTGGATGGAGGGCGCCGTGCCCTGAAAGGGAACATGGAGATATTCAAAGTTCGCAGCCCGGGACAACATGACGCCGAGGAAATGAAGGGGTGAACCCGCACCCGGCGATCCATAGGAGGACTGATTGGGATTGCTTCGGCACCAGGCAATGAAATCAGCAAGTGTCTTCACCGTGCTGGGAACCATCGGGCCGACCACAAACAGCATAGAGGTGGTGGAGATGGTCGTAACCGGAGTGAAATCCTGCTGCGGATTGTAACTGAGCGTCTTGTAGACGTGCGGATAGAGACACATCGCTACGGCAGGCGTCAGGACCATGACCGACCCGTCCGCCGCACTGTTCTTCAGCGCATCCATCACGACGCGACCGCCCGCACCCGGACGGTTCTCGACGATGGTCGAAGATGCATACGCCTTCATCTGCTCGGCGAGCAGCCGCGCTATGACGTCGGTGGGGCCGCCCGGAGGAAAGCCGACCAGGATGCGCGCGGTCGAAGGCAATGGCTGCGATAGAGTTGGCGAGAGACCCAGTGCGTACGACACGGCGCCGCCCGCGCTCCCAAACACGAAGCGCCGGCGATTGGGCTTCATCACGCGACGAACGTCAGTCATGGCTTCCTCCCACGGTGATTTTTTCGACGCTGCATTCCATCGAGGAAAAAGGGCCAACGGCACAATTGTGCCCATTCCCCGCGACGATGCCGGCGCGTTCTGCTTTAAGAGCCGCTGGAGAAGCTTAACCGATCTCGCGTCGCGCAGAAATACGCTTCGAGCGGGGCCGATGTCCGTTGTGGGTTATTCACGACCGAAGCGGTCAAGGCGCTGTTTCGATGCGCGCCCACTTTGCCCGGAAAGCGGACCTGTGGTCCGCTCGTTAATGAGTACACGTCCCCGGCGGCTTCAAGCCATTCTTGTCCGCCGCGAGTTGGCGCCGGCGCGGCGTCACCAGATCCATATGCCGATAAAGACCCCGACCGCTCCCAGGAGCGCGACCGCCACGATGGAATAGTTCAAGATCGTGTTCATGGAGCGATCAGGCCTCGCCGATGAGGTTCGCACGGCGGCCGCGATGGGGTCGGTCATGACAATTTGCTCGCTGCGTCTTGAATGAAGCTGTTCACCGAACTGTTCGTTGGAGTCAAAGAAACCTGCGCTGCTTTCCTCGATCAGACACGGTCGCTATTCCGGCGGGAGCAGTCTTTCCATTTCGGCCCACCAACGAAACGATTTCGCGGCGTCGCGGGTCTCTTCCTCGGTCGAGGCGGTCCGAAGGCGGCGCAGCATCAAGTCCCGCGTCACCGGCCAGCGTCCTGCATATCCCCCGAGGAAATCGGCGGCATCGTCGAGCGATCGAATGGAGACGGTCGGCGTTCCAGTCAGCTGCAGCGGAGGTGTGAACAGAAACGTCATGCGACCGCTCAAAGTTGGCCCCAAGGGGAAGTCGGACGTCAGCCGCCGCTTGGGCATCGCACGCTGTCGGCGTGCAACCATCTACGCATCGTCGCACCTGATCTGGTGACGCAGTCGGCAGAGGCGATCGGCTCAGGCTCCAACGCGGTCAGGAACCTCGGAACGAACGCTGTCAGTATCGAGACGCCGGCCGCTTTCGAACTTGCGAGAAGCCGTCCTCAGGGCGTAATACTTGTTACCTGTGCGGGATTTTTCTGCAAATGTCGATTGATTTATTGTATTTTACTTGCGCCATTCCTGATATATTTTGTTGCGGTCCTAGTTTTTACGTGCGCTGACCCCAAATATTACAGTGGAGGAACGTCACACATGTGGATCGGTCTATCTGCAATCGTCCGAACCGCCGCTCTCTGCTTTTGCGTAGCATCATTCGCGAGGCAGCCTCGGTTGCTCCGGCCGTTATGACGACACGCACCACGAGGCAAAAGGTGACGTTCAATCACCCCTTCTTGATGGACGGAGTTGACCAGACTTTGCCGGCCGGCGAATACCAGGTGATCATGGACGAAGAATTGATCGACGGATTGTCATTCCCGGTTTACCGGCGGGTCTCCACCATGATGCTCGTTCCGGCGCACTCTCGTGGCGCATCTTCGGTCGAGATGATCACCATCGACCCCCTCGTCCTGCGGGCTGCCCAGGACCGTGATGCCGAAGCAGTGAAGTCGCTCGCAGCAAATCATGTCGATCGCCGTTGAAGATTGCTATTTCCGTCGCGGGATCCCCGCTGGAGGCCACCGCCGATGACACACGATGTCGATTCCCAGAGCCTGCAAGGAAGAGCGGAAGAACGCCTTGCGATTCTCAAGAATGAAAAGCTGGTGACCCGAATTTCGGTGGTGTCGACCTTGCTTGGGCAAGGCAAGGTCACCGAACGTCTCATGATCGGCATGTCGGTCGAGACCCACAAGACGTCTCCGGACTTCGATCAAAGGAAATGTCTTGAAGCGAAGAGCCGGATCACGGAGGCGTTGGGTGATATCGGCTGCGACGTGTTCATCGCGATGGATCGCTAAGAGAGCCCGATCAGGTCCGTCGTCCGCTTCGGTCCGAGCCGCCCAACACATCAATCCAGGTGGATACGAAGTTAGGCCAGCCGCTCGACCAAATCTTGGGCAGGAGGGCCGGTACGGCGCGACGACCACGGGCAGCATCTGCCGGGCGAAATGTCGCGGCCCCCATGGGCCCTGCGGGCGTTCGGGGCCAAAGGCAGACATTCGCCGTCTGACCGCGTGGTAGTCATTTGCCTAGCAAGCAGGCCGGCCGTTGCGCATTTCCTAATCAGCCGGCGCGCGTAAATGGCAAAAGTGCCGGTGCCACCGGGCGGGCCGGTTTGGCACACCCATTGCTAATCCATTCGCAGTTTGCCGCCTGAGCTCTCCGGCATAGCGATGGAGCGCGTCCCGATGTCCACCTTCGACAATCCGTTCGATCCGCAGCGCCGGTTGGCCCCGGGATGTCCGTGCGGCCGGCACGCCAATGCGCTCGATCACGAGCGGGAGGCCGTGGCTCAGTTGCAGTGCGCGCCGGTGGAGAACGAGGACAAGCGCTACGAGGGCGTCGTGGCCTCGGCCGTCATGCGGGCGGTCTTTCCCAAGGACGCCGCGCGCCGGGCCTTCCTGAAGTCGGTCGGCGCCTCGACCGCGCTCGCGGCGCTGTCGCAGTTCTTCCCGCTCAAGACCGCGACCGAAGTCTTTGCGCAGGGCGGCGCGATCGAGAAGAAGAACCTCAAGGTCGGCTTCATCCCGATCACCTGCGCGACGCCGATCATCATGGCCGAGCCGATGGGCTTCTATAAGAAGCACGGGCTCGACGTCGAGGTGATCAAGACCGCCGGCTGGGCGGTGATCCGCGACAAGACCATCAACAAGGAATACGACGCTGCCCACATGCTGTCGCCGATGCCGCTCGCGATCACGCTCGGCGTCGGTTCGCAGCCGATCCCCTACACCATGCCGGCGGTCGAGAATATCAACGGCCAGGCGATCACGCTGGCGGTCAAGCACAAGGACAAGCGCGATCCGAAATCCTGGAAGGGCATGAAGTTCGCGGTGCCGTTCGACTACTCGATGCACAACTATCTGCTGCGCTACTACGTGGCCGAAGCCGGGCTCGATCCGGATCAGGACATCCAGATTCGCGCCGTGCCGCCGCCCGAGATGGTCGCGAACCTGCGGGCCGACAACATCGACGGCTTCCTCGGCCCCGATCCGATGAACCAGCGCGCGGTCTACGATGGCGTCGGCTTCATCCACCTGCTGTCGAAGGAGATCTGGGAGGGCCATCCGTGTTGCGCGTTCGCGGCCTCGAAGGAGTTCGTGACCCAGACGCCGAACACCTATGCGGCGCTGCTCAAGGCGATCATCGACGCCACCGCATTCGCCACCAAGGCGGAGAACCGCAAGCAGATCGCCGAGGCGATCGCGCCCGCGAACTACATCAACCAGCCGGTCACGGTGCTCGAACAGATACTCACTGGCACCTTTGCGGATGGGCTCGGCAACGTGAAAAAGGTTCCGAATCGTGTCGATTTCGATCCGTTTCCGTGGGAATCGTTCGCCGTGTGGATCATGACCCAGATGAAGCGCTGGGGTCAGATCAAGGGCGAGGTCGACTACGCCGGCGTCGCCAAGCAGGTCTATCTCGCCACCGACACCACGAAGCTGATGAAGGAGGTCGGGCTCACGCCGCCGACCGCGACCACGAAGAAGTTTGTCGTGATGGGCAAGGAGTTCGATCCCGCCAAGCCCGAGGACTACATCAAGAGCTTCGCCATCAAGCGAAGCACCTGAGGAACCCACACGGATGCTGCACGCGCCGGGCGTACACGCGCATCTCCAAGTACGGTGTTTACCCTTCGCCACGGGCGGGGTGCTCGTCGTTGCGCCCTCTCCCCTTGCGGGAGAGGGCAGCGAGAGTTGTCCGCACATGAGGACGGGTGAGGGGGCTGGCTTCGCCAAGGCCCTCCACCCCTCACTCATGAGTACTGTGCGGAGCGACCGTCTTGCCCTCTCCCGCAAGGGGCGAGGGCACAGTAACGCGCGCCAATCGCTCGCGGAACGAGGCGGACAGGCCGCGTCATGAACCTGCCGATCAGCCTGCGGGCCACCGTCGTGTCGCTCGCGATCTTTTTCGCGTTCATCATGGCGTGGCATGTGGCCACCCGCGGCGCCGGCCCGGTGGCGGACATGGACCCGGAATACGCCAAGCTGATGGGCGTGACGGCGACCCAGGGCAAGTCGGCGATGCCCGGGCCGCTCGACGTCGGCGCCAAGCTCTGGGAGCACCTCCGGCGGCCGTTCTACGACAACGGCCCGAACGACAAGGGCGTCGGCATCCAGCTCGCCTATTCGATCGCGCGCGTCATGATCGGCTATCTGCTGGCGGTGCTGGTCGCGGTGCCGGTCGGATTTCTGATCGGCATGTCGCCCTTGATGAACCGGGCGCTCGATCCGTTCATCCAGGTGCTCAAGCCGATCTCGCCGCTCGCCTGGATGCCGCTCGCGCTCTACACCATCAAGGATTCGAGCCTGTCGTCGATCTTCGTGATCTTCATCTGCTCGCTGTGGCCGATGCTGATCAACACCGCGTTCGGCGTCGCCGCGGTACGCAAGGAATGGCTCAACGTCGCCCGCACGCTGGAGGTCGGCACGTTCCGGCGCGCCTTCACCATCATCCTGCCGGCGGCGGCGCCGACGATCCTGACCGGCATGCGGATTTCGATCGGCATCGCCTGGCTGGTGATCGTTGCGGCCGAGATGCTCGTCGGCGGCACCGGCATCGGCTACTTCGTCTGGAACGAATGGAATAATTTGTCGATCACCAATGTGATCATCGCGATCTTGCTGATCGGGGTGATCGGCATGCTGCTCGACCAGATCCTCGCCCGCCTGGCGCGGCTCGTCACCTTCCCGGAGTGATCGGCCTGGCAGTCGCCGGACGCGCCCATGACCGACAAGTTCATTTCCATCGAGGGCATCAGCAAGCGCTTCCCGGCGCCGGGCGGCCGCGCCATGACGGTGTTCGACGACCTCTGGCTGTCGATGGCGCGCGGCGAATTCGCCTGCATCATCGGCCACTCGGGCTGCGGCAAGACCACCGTGCTCAACATCCTGGCCGGCCTCGACTTGCCGTCGAGCGGGACCGTCATCGTCGACGGCCAGGCGATCGAGGGCCCGAGCCTCGACCGCGCGGTGATCTTCCAGAGCCACGCGCTGCTGCCGTGGCGCAGCGTGATCGGCAACGTCGTCTATGCGGTGACGTCGAAGTGGCGCCGCCGCGGCCACGCCGAGAACCTGGCGCAAGCGCAGAAGTTCATCGACCTGGTCGGCCTCACCGGCGCCGAGCACAAGCGGCCGGCCGAACTCTCGGGCGGCATGAAGCAGCGCGTCGGCATCGCGCGCGCGCTGTCGATCGAGCCGAAGATCATGCTGATGGACGAGCCGTTCTCGGCGCTCGACGCGCTGACGCGCGGCACGCTGCAGGACGAGGTCCGCCGCATCTGCCTGAGACCGGGCAGACCGTGTTCATGATCACCCACGACGTCGACGAGGCGATCTACCTCGCCGACCGCATCGTGCTGATGACCAACGGGCCGGACGCGGTGCTGGCCGAGATCGTCGAGAACCCGCTGCCGAAGGACCGCAAGCGCACCGACTTCCACCGCCACCCGCTCTATTACGGCGTGCGCAACCACATCATCGACTTCCTGGTGACGCGCAGCAAGAACTTCGCCGAGGGCGCGGAGGGCAAGTCGTTCGACAAGCGGCATGTGCCGGTGGTGCGGCCCGGCGCGCCTGTCGTCGCCGTCGAAACGCCGCCGGCCGCCGAAGCGCCGGTCATGCGGTTCGTGGCGGGGCATTGAGCCATGCCGTTGCGATGGACCACCGCTCTCTCCTTTCGTTCCCGCGCAAGCGGGAACCCAGTTCTTGACACGCCTGGGTCCCCGCTTTCGCGCGGACGAGCGGCGGAGAGATTTAGCCCGGGAAGGAGACCCACATGCAACGCGCCGACCTCACCGAAAAGATTCTCGACATCAAGCGCGAGAACGGCTGGACGTGGAAGCACATCTGCGACCAGATCGGCGGCATGTCGCCGGTGATGATCACCGGCGCGCTGCTCGGCAACCACAAGCTGACCAAGCCGCAGGCCGCCAACGCCGCCAAGCTGTTCGGCCTGTCGAAGGCCGAGCAGGCGATGCTCAACGAGGTGCCGATGCGCGGCGCCGGCGCCGCCGATGCCGCCGACCGATCCGCTGATCTACCGGTTCTACGAACTGGTGCTGGTCAACGGCCCGGCCTGGAAGGCGCTGATCGAGGAGGAATTCGGCGACGGCATCATGTCGGCGATCGACTTCGACATGACGATGGAGCGCCTGCCCGACCCGAAGGGCGACCGCGTCAAGATCGGCATGTCCGGCAAGTTCCTGCCGTTCAAGTATTACGGCGCGACCGGCAACGCGCAGGCGTACGGGTATAAGGAGGAGTAGGGGCGTCCTTCTTCGGCCTTGTTCGGCGCGTCTTCCCGCTTCTTCTGCGCCCTCTCTCGGCTTGCTCCGCACGCTTCCCGCTCCCTCCGTGACCTTCTCCGCTCGCGGGAGAGGGCGGCGTTTCGTAGGGTGGGTTAGCGCCGAAGGCGCGTAACCCACCGGCTGAATTCGCCGCGAGTCCTGATGGTGAGTTACGGCGCTCCGCGCCGAACCCACCCTACGGGCTGCGGTACGCCGAATTGCCGTCGTGGGTTAGTCATATTGCCGCCTAACTCAGAGTTGCATGTAGGCGGACTTTCATCTGCACTCTACCCCGAGGATAGCAATGGAAGTCCGACATCATCACTATCGTACTCTGCTTTGCATCCCGATCGTTTGTGCGATCTTGCTGTCGCCTGTAACGGTCTACGCCCTAATGTATTGGGATAAGCAGGCCGCCGTGCCTCCACGGGTCGTGGAGCAGGCGCTTCAAGTGTCGCCCGAAGAGCTCGCCAAACTCGATGCCCAATGTTCGAGTGATTTTGTCGAGGCGATCGGTCCAGTGGCCGCAGAGGAAGGCCCGTTGAACGAAGCTGTCACTGCGTTTTGTAGCTGTAATTCCAACACCGAAATTGTCATTCGCCTCAAAGCCGAACAGTACTATCAAAACCGCGCGGCTGAAGAAGCAGGCAGGCTGCAAGGAGTGAACACGCAGGAAGCAATGGCGTCGAACGAATTCTTTGACAAAAGGTTCGGCTCAATTGCTGCTACCGCGACCATGCTTCCAGAGAAGATTGTTCGCCAATACCTTGTGCTTTTTCGCATCCTTGATGAAGAGAAGCGCGAATATTATCGGCACGCCTACGCGACTGCCATTCATCACTGCGAGCCCTATCTGACTTCGTGGCGCAGCCGCTACTCTCCAGAGATCGACGAATATCTCAGAGCACGAAGCGGAATTCTGGGCTCCGCGCCGCCGAAGTTGCGGCGTCCGACGCAAAGCTCGCCGCGGCGCGTCGTTCACCTTCAATGGGATTAGCCCGCAGGGCAGAGTAACGAAGCGTAATCCGTCATTTTTGCCGGTCGCGAAGGCGGCGGGTTAGCCTTCGGCTAGCCCGCCCTACGACCTCCCCGCGCTGCAGTGATTTAGAGAGAGCATGACCGATTGTAGACGGACTGCTTAAGGTTTTTCCGCTACCCGTGCGGCGTTGAGTTAGCTATCGCCGCAGCTTTCGTCGCCTGCAGCCTGCACGCCGCGCGGTAACCCGCCATTGCAAGTTCGCGCCCCAAAACAGCGGCTACCGGATTTCGCTTCGCTCAATCCGGGCTACTTGCTTAGCCGATCGGATTGAATTGATCCCCATTCTCGCCAAAAAGCATTCCGAAGGAAAATCGAACGTGTTTGTTTCTACGTCGATCTTCTGGAACGTGTCCGACGTACACAGACATGCCCGCGAATGGCTGAGCGTGCTTGCCGCTTAAGTGAACAATCACGATCTCGAAAACATTGAGCATGCTCTTAGTTGCCTCTCGCATGAGAACCGAAATTGGAACCTGCGGTTGAACGGTCTTTCGAAAATTTATTTCAATGGAAGGAAGTTCAATGTTGCCGTCCGGCCGGAGGGCAAAATCAGCGATTTTTACACCATGAAGATTTTCGTGTTCCAGACAATCTGGCCTGCACCCGGTTTCGTTGACACGCCCTTAAGCTAATCCGGCCTTCCGTTCGAACTCCATAGGGCTCAGATATCCAATCGTCGAATGCCTGCGTTTTGGATTGTAGAAGCGTTCGACGTAGTCGAACACATCAGCCTTCGCTTCGTCTCGTGTTCGATAGAGTCTTACGTGCTGTACGCTCGGTCTTTAGCGACGAGAAGAAGCTCTCCATCGCTGCATTGTCCCAGACGTTGCCTGATCGGCTCATCGAGCAGACGACGCCATTATCGGCCATCAGCCGCTGGAACTGTTCGCTGGTGTATTGGGCGGATTCAAGCGGTCGTCGCAACATCGGTTGGTGTTCATTCATAGCAGCACGCGTCAAGCGCCTCCGCCGGCGTTCTCCAGCCCAGTGTCTTTCTCGGTCGGGCATTGAGGGCCGCCGCCACAGCGGCGATCTCGTCGGCGCTGTGGACGCTCAGGTCGGTGCCTTTCGGGAAGTACTGACGCAGCAGCCCGTTGGTATTCTCGTTGGTGCCGCGCTGCCATGGGCTTTGCGGATCGCAGAAGTAGACCTGGACACCCGCGTCGATCTTTGAGACGATCGTGCTGAGCCATTTCGGCTCCCTGATCCCAGGTCAGCGAACGACGTAGTTCTTCAGGCAAGGTGATGATGTTGCGCGTGATCGCGTCGCGCACGGCCTCAGCTCCGTGTCCCGCGAGCGCAGGCCCGTTCTTCGTGCGCGGAGCTTCACCATGCCCGGCAAGGCGGGGCAGATGCAGCAGCATCGTGAAGCGCGTGGTGCGCTCGACCAACGTGCCGATCGCCGAACTGCCGAGACCGAGGATGAGGTCTCCCTCCCAGTGCCCCGGCACCGCTCGATCGGCCGCTTCGGCCGGACGCTGGTTGAGCATGATCTCCGGTGAGACAAAGCCCTTGCCGCGCCTGCGTACGCGCGCCCTCGGCACCCGCAACACGCGCCCGGTTCGCAAGCAGGCCGTCAGCTCGCGGCGCAGCACTCCCCGACCTTGGACGAACAGGGCCTGATAGATGGCTTCGTGGCTGATGCGCATCGTCTTGTCGTCAGGGAAGTCGACCTGCAACCGTCGGGCAATCTGCTCCGGGCTCCAGGCCCGAGCCCATCTCCGATCCTTTCGCGGACCATGCCGGCGGCCCTTCCACGGAACGGCAGGACCAGGGACAAGAGCGCCGCTCGGGGCCATGACGACGCTGGCAAGTCTCTCCTCGACATAAGTGCGCAACGGCGTGTTAAGTGCAAGCTTGGTCGGTTTAGGCCGACGGGCCGACCGATCGGCATGCCACTGGGCAGTCGTCGCCCGATACTCCAACCCGCCGCTGCGGGTGGCCGCGTTGCGCCGCAGCTCACGGGAGATTGTCGAGGCTGCCCGCCCGAGGCGACGCCCAATCGCCTGTATGGAATGGCCCTGCACCCTCAGCAGTGCGATCTCCTCGCGCTCCACCAATGACAGGTAGCGCCCGGAGAGCGGCTTCGCCGAGGATCTGAACATCGCTGGTGGCATGCCGCCCGCCTTTCGGAACCATCTGGTTCCTACAGGCTGCGACACTCCGGCTTCCAGCGCAGCATCTTCGCTGCTCAGCCCCGTGGCGATTGCCCGCCAGAATCTTATCTGTTCGTCGCGCCCCGCGGCGGGCGGCCGTCCTGGTGAAGGTAATGGCGCCCGTCCAGACCGTGCCGATCGCCGCTT
>CAWEDK010000015.1:0-345464 GCA_963807865.1 uncultured Alphaproteobacteria bacterium
GGCGTATCTCATCACCGAGGATGCCCGCAACGTCGTCCGCGCCAGCTACGGCCGGCTCTACGAGCAGGTCAACGGCCGCGACTACATCGTGACCTTCGGCCAGACCACCGGCGCCGTCGACCAGACCGAGACCTACATCGACAAGGCCGGCAGCCGCAACACGGTGTTCACCCCGGCGACCCGCAGCGTCGACCCGCGGCTGCTCTTCGACGAAGACCTGCACCAGCCGTACCTCGACGAGTTCTCGGCCGGCTACAACCGGCAGTTCTCGGGGCAGATCAGCGTCGGCATCGCGGCGACGCAGCGCCGCTTCAAGGACAACTTCGGCGAGGTCGACATCAACGGCATCTACCCGTCGGGCCCGGGCCAGCCGTTCGTCGGCTTCGGCCTGGTCGATCCGAATCGCGGCATCATCACCCGCGAGACCAACAACGACCTGGACGCAGGTGATCGTGAACGCCATCGAGATGACGTTCGCGAAGAACATGTCGAACAACTTCCAGATCATCGCCAGCGCCACCCGGCAGTGGCAGCACCTGAACGGCACCTGGAACCCGACCGATCCGGCGCGCTTCGTCCAGCCCGACGCGTTCGACAACAATCGCGATCTGTCGCAGCAGCTCTTCGGCAACGGCGACGACAACACGCTCAACGGCGGCGGCCGCGAGTCGGGCGCGGCGTACCGGCCGTTCTCGGTGCGCATCGGCGGCCAGTGGCTGGCGCCGTGGGGCATCAGCGTCGGCGGCAGCTACGTGATCCAGTCCGGCGGCTACATCGGGCCGCTGATCAGCCGGCTCGATGCCACCGACCCGACGCTGGCCCAGTACGGGCCGGCGACGATCCGCCTCGCCAACGGCACCACCCAGCCCAACCCGCTGGCGACGCGGCTGCGCTTCACCGGGCCCGACCCGCAGCGACGGCCAGATCCGCAACGACGACGCCAAGTACCTGCAGTTGAAGATCGGCCGGATGTTCAGGTTCGGCGGCACCCAGTCGATCGAGCCGGCCGTCAACCTCTTCAACGTGTTCAACACCCCGGCCAACACCCAGTGGGGCACCGACGCGAACCTGACCTACAGCCCGAGCTATCAGAACCGCTTCAACCGGCACCCGCCGCGGGCGCTGCAGCTGTCGCTCGCGTACAAGTTCTAGACGCCAGCGGGCTCGGGTCAGCCGGGACTAGCGGCTAGCGGCGAAGAACCACGGCTGCACACCGGCGCCGCGGCGATGCTCCCCACGGCGCCGGTTCGCGTGTACGGCGACGTCCTGCTGACGGCTGCCTGGGCATGGTCCGAGCGCATCGGTCTGGTCGAGCCCCGGCCCTAGCCCCGAGTCTCGCCTTGACGTCGACGGCGCGTCACGTTCGCGATCGGCAGTGTCTCGCGTGAGCCGAGCGCGAGAGCCGACGACCATCGGCGCCACGCGCGCCGCCGGCGGCGGGGTCGCGACCCGATCCGCCGCGGTGGCTGGCGGGCGTGGCGGCCGCGGTGCTGCTGGTCGGCGGTGGGGCAGGCCTGTGATGGTGTGGTCGCGGCCGGCGGCGCCGGCGCGGCCGGCGCGGCCGAGCGTCGTGCTGATCACCCTCGACACCACGCGGGCGGATCGGCTCGGCAGCTACGGCTACGCGGCGGCGGCACGCCGCACCTCGACCGGCTCGCGGCCGGCGGCATGCGCTTCGCTCACGCGGTATCGCCGGCGCCGCTGACCTGCCGGCGCACGCCAGCCTGATGACCGGGCGCAACCCCTACGCGCACGGCGTCCGCAACAACGGCCACTTCGTGCTGGCCGCCGACGTGCCGACGCTGGCCGAGCGGTTCGCGGCGGCCGGCTACGACACCGCCGCGTTCGTCAGCTCGTTCGTGCTGGATCGCCAGTTCGGTCTGGCCCGCGGCTTCGGCACCTACGACGACGCACTCGATCCGCCGCGCGGGCTCGCCGACTCCCTGGAGCTCGAGCGGCGCGGCGACCGCACCGTGGCGGCGGCCTCGGCCTGGCTGGCGGCACGCGCCGGCAGCGCTGCGCGGCCCTTTTTCCTGTGGGTGCATCTCTACGATGCCCACGATCCCTATACGCCGCCGGCCAGCTACCGCGCCAGCCTTCGAGGGCCGTCCCTACGACGGCGAGATCGCCTTCCAGGACGCGATGGTCGGCGAGCTGCTGGCACGCGCCGGCCACGGCGCCGCCGCGGTCGCCGCTGGTCGTCGTGGCCGCCGACCACGGCGAGAGCCTGGGCGAACACGGCGAGAGCACGCACGGGCTGTTCGTCTACGACAGCGCCATCCGCATGCCGCTCATCGTGTCGTGGCCCGGGGTGCTCGCCGCCGCGCGTCGTCGACCCGGCGGTGCGGCTCGTCGACGTGGCGCCGACGCTGGCCGCGCTGGCTGGCGTCGCGCCGCTCGCGGGCGTCGACGGCCGGAGCGCTCGTGCCGCTGATCGACGGCGCGCGATGAGGACGCCGTCGCCGGCCGCCTACGCCGAGACCTACTTCCCGCAGTTCTTCATGGGCTGGGCGCCGCTGCGTTCGGTGCGCGACGGCAGCTGGAAGCTCATCGACGCGCCGGAGCCCGAGCTCTACGACCTGGCCGCAGACCCTGGCGAGCGGACCAACCTCTACGCGGCCCAGCCGGCCACGGCCCGGGCGCTGCGCCGGCAGCTCGAGACGATGGCCCGCGCGGTGCCGACCGCGCCAGTCCGACGCCGCTGAGCGCCGAGGCCCGGCAGCGGCTGTCGGCGCTCGGTTACGTGAGCGGTCCGGCGCCGCCGGTCACTGCGGGCTCGCCGGCGCCGGATCCGAAGCAGATGGCGCCGCTCTTCGAGCGGCTGCTCGACGGCAACCGCGCGCTGGCCCGCGGCGAGCCCGAGGCGGCCGTGGCGCATCGCCCGTGGCGTGCTGGCCGAGGACGCCGGCAACAGCTTCGCCCGTCTGGTGCTCGGCCGGGCGCTGCTGGCCGGCGGCCGTCACCGCGAGGCGATCGACGTCCTGCGCGCCTATCTGACCGCCGTTCCCGGCAGCGCCGATGCCCATCATTGGATGGCCCTGGCGCACCTGCGTCTCGGCGACCGCGCCCGTGCGCTGGCCGAGGAAGAGGCGACGCTGGCGCTGGACCCGCGGCACGGCGCGGCGCATCGCCCTGCGCGCCGGCCTGCTGTTCTCGAGCGGCGCCGCACCGAGGCCGTGCAGGCGCTGCGCGACGCCGTGGCCGCCGACCCCGCCAACCACGCGCTGCGCGTGTCGCTGGCGGATCTGCTGGCCGACGCCGGTCTCGCCGCCGAGGCCGAGCCCGAGTACCGGCGCGTGCTCGAGACGCGCCCCAACGACGTGCGGGCGCTCGTCGGGCTCGGGCTGCTGCTGGCCCGCACCGATCGGCTCGAGCCGGCGATCGCCGCGCTGACCCGGGTGCTCGAAATCGATCCGAGCCAGGACGAAGCCCGCTTCGAGCGGGCCGTCGTCTACGAACGGCTCGGCCGCACCGCCGAGGCGCGGGCCGGCTACGAGCGGCTCGACGCCCCGGCCACCCGTCCCGACATCCGCCAGGCCGCCGCGCGCCGGCTGTCGGCGCTGCCACGTTGACGCGCGACAGTCCGCGTCTGGCGGAGCCAGACTAGGCAACTGTGCCTGCCTTCAGCGCCCTGGCAGCGTGACTGCGGATCCTCTAGCCGCTAGCCCCTAGCCGCTGGACAAGCGTCCCTACGGCAGCCGCGTCACCACCTGCCCGGCGGCAGTGGCGCCGGAGCAGCTCGTTGAACGCGGCGACGTCCTTGTCGACGGTGCTCTTGAGCTGCCCGAGCTGGGTCTGCATCCGCTCGCCCAGGAGCTTCGCCACTTCCAGGTGCTGATCGGTGGGCTTGAAGTCGCTGCCCGACACGCCGTTGGCCAGGTAGCTGAACCGCGACAGCAGCTTGGCGGCGTAGCGCACGCCGTCCTGGCCGCCGGTGATCCGCAGGTCGTAGAGGTTCATCTCGAGCTCGCTCAGGGCGTCGTGCACCTTGGTGGCCATCTGCTTCACCTCGGTGTCCGACGGCGGTGCGCTGGATGCTCTGCACCTGGGCGCGCATGAACTCGAGCTGGTTGACGGCGTCGACGCCCGAGTTCAGTCCGTCGCGCAGCGTCGTCAGCAGGGTGGTCTGCGCGGTGATGTCGGCCTCGGTGCCGCCCGAGTGCGGGTCCTTGCGCACGGTGAGCGGCTGCGTGTAGTCGCGGCCGCCGATGGTGAGCTTCACCGTGTAGGCGCCCGGCGGCGCCAGGACGGCGATCTGCGGGTTGCCGCCGGCCGCCGGCCGCGTGTCGTCTTCGCCGAGCGGCAGCTCGTGGCCGTACATCGGATCGGTGCGGAACCGCAGCGCCTTGGTCGGCGTGTAGCGCAGATCCCAGTGGACGCGATTGAGCCCGGCGCCGCCGGGCACCGGGAAGGTGCGCACGACCTCGTTGCGCGGCGTTGGTGATCGTCACCGTGCCGCCGGCCGGCACCGCCTGCTTCAGGTAGTAGTTGATGGCCGCGCCGTAGTGCGGGTTCTCGCCCACGGTCGGGATCGTCGTAGGGCGTCGACGGCGCGGTGATGCCGCGGAAGCGGTAGGCGGCGCGCGGCTCGAACAGGTGCGCGTCGGCGGCGAGCACCTGCGGCGTCATCGCCCGCAGCGGCGTGATGTCGTCGAGGATGTAGAAGCCGCGGCCGTAGGTGGAGATCACCAGGTCGTGGAAGTGCTCCTGCACGACGATGCCCGAGACCGGCGCTGCCGGCAGGTCGTTCTGCAGCGGCTGCCAGGTGTCGCCGGCGTCGAAGGTGACGTAGATGGCGTTCTCGGTGCCGAGATACAGCATGCCGCGCCGCACCGGATCCTCGTAGATCACCTTGGCGTAGCTCAGCATGCTCTTCGGGATGCCGTTGACGATCAGCTTCCACGTGGCGCCGTAGTCGGTGGTGCGGTAGACCCACGGATCGCGGTTGTTCACCTGGTGGCCGTCGACGGTGAGATACGCCGTGCCGGCGTCGTAGCGCGACGGCGCGATGCTGCGCACCGAGCCCCACGGCGGCAGCCCGGGCAGGTTCTTGGTGACGTTGCGTCCAGGTCTTGCCGCCGTCGCGGGTGAGCTGCACCAGGCCGTCGTTGGTGCCGGCCCAGATCAGGCCCTTGCTCCGCGGCGAC
Source organism: uncultured Alphaproteobacteria bacterium (assembly GCA_963807865.1). Lineage (GTDB taxonomy): Bacteria > Pseudomonadota > Alphaproteobacteria > Rhizobiales > Xanthobacteraceae > VAZQ01. The sequence goes on from CAWEDK010000015.1 coordinate 5,148, forward strand.
TCGGCGATGCCGTAGACGACGCCGGCGTACTCGACGCCGATGTTGTCGGGGGTGAGGCCGCCGGAGCTGCCCATCTCGCGAGCGATCGTTCAGCGTGAGGTCGGGGCTGATGACCTCCCAGCTCTGGCCGCCGTTGGTCGTGCGGTGGACGTGCTGGCTGCCGACGTAGATGGTGTTGCTGTCGTGCGGCGAGATGTGCAGCGGCGCGTCCCAGACGAAGCGGTAGCGCACGCCCTCGGCCGGGCCGTTCGACTGATCGGGCCAGACCTCGATGTTGCGGAACTGGCGGCGGTTCTCCTCGAAGCGCACGACGATGCCGCCGACCATGCCCGAGCCCGACGCGGTGGACCAGACGATGTTCGAGTCCTTCGGATCGGGCGTCGCCCAGCCGCTCTCGCCGCCGCCGACCGCGTGCCACATCGCGCGCGGAATGCCGGCATCGCCGCCGAAGCCGGCCTGCAGCCGGCTGTTGCTCGGCCCGCGGTAGGTCGGCTCGTCCTGCTTGTTGCCGAGCACGTTGTAGGGAATCTCGTTGTCGACGGTGACGTGGTAGATCTGCGCGTTCTTCAGGCGCTGGCGATACCAGGTCTTGCCGCGGTTGATGGTGATCGACAGCCCCTGGTCGTGGGCGACGATCTGGCGGTTGGCGTTGGTCGGGATCGATCCAGATGTCGTGATGGTCGCCGCCCGGCGCCATGTCGGCGCCGCCGCGCGCCGCGCTGCAGCGACGTGATGGTCGTGCCGCCGTCGATCGACTTCGAGAACGACGCGGTGAGGAAGTACGCCTCGTCGGGATCGTCGGGCGCCACGGCCATGCGCGAGTAGTAGTGCGCGCGGCCCATCGCGTTGTGGTCGTAGCTCACGACCTGCCAGTTGTCGCCGCCGTCGTCCGAGCGCCAGAGCTGGCCGCGTTCGGTCTCCTGGCCCTTCCACGGCACGCCGTCGCCGGTCTCGATGAGCGCGTAGACGCGCTGCGGGTTCGACGCCGAGATCGCCACCGCCACCTTGCCGACCGGCTTGGTCGGCAGGCCGCGGCCCTGCAGCCGGGTCCAGGTCACGCCGCCGTCGCGCGAGATGAAGAGGCCGCTGCCCGGGCCGCCGCTGTCGCGGCCCCAGGTGTGGATCTCGAGCGTCCACATGCCGGCGAACAGGATGCGCGGGTTCTTCGGATCCATCGCGAGGTCGGAGCAGCCGGCGTTCTCGTCGACGAAGAGGGTCTTGGTCCAGGTCGTGCCGCCGTCGGTCGTGCGGAAGACGCCGCGCTCCTGCTGCGGCCCGTAGGCGTGGCCGAGCGCGCAGGCGAGCACGATGTCGGGATCCTTCGGGTGGACGACCAGGCGCGGGATGCGGCCGGTCTGCTCGAGGCCCATGAGCGTCCACGTCTTGCCGGCGTCCATCGACTTGTAGATGCCCTGGCCGACCGAGATGTGGCTGCGGATCTTGCCCTCGCCGGTGCCGGCCCACACGATGTTCGGGTCGGACGGGGCGACGGCGAGCGAGCCGATCGACTGCACCGGCTGGTCGTCGAAGATCGGCGCCCAGTTGGTGCCGCCGTCGGTGGTCTTCCAGATGCCGCCCGAGGCGGCGCCGACGTAGTAGGTGTAGCGGATCGCCGGCGATGCCGGCGGCGGCGGAGAAGCGGTTGCCCTCCGGCCCGATGGTGCGCCAGTGCAGCCGGCTGTACTGCTCGGGACTCGGGCCGGGGCGCGATTGCGCCGACGGCGCCACCAGGGCGACGCACGCCAACACCAGCGCCAACGCAGACGTTCGCACGAGAGCCATCGACCCTCCTCGCTGTGGATTTTCGCCTGAGTTCTACTTCGCGCCGTGCCGGCGAGCAAGCCCGATCGTCGAGCCTCAGAGCGTGGCGCGCCAGCGCTCCCAGTCGCGGCGGAGGCGGTCGAGCAGGGCGACGTAGCCGGGGTGATCTTTGAGCGATGCCATATCGACGTGACCCGAGAACTTCGGGTAGTTCGGCAACCCCTCGTCGGCCGCCTTGGTGAGCCAGCGCGCCGCCTCGTCCTGGCGGCCGAGCAGGGCATAGGCACAGCCAATCGCGAACTGCGCGTGGTGGATGTCGGACAGCCCGGTCGGGTTGACGACTCCGGGATGGCGGCCGCGAGTGCGCGCTCGGCCTCGGCCCGCCGCCCCAGCTTGGCATTGGCGTGGGCCAGCGCGGCGAGGTGGTTCGGCTCCAGGTCGCGGAAGCCGGTATCGCGCTGCCCCGGGGCGACCGGAGCACTCAGCGCGTCGAGGGCCGCTGGGGCCTCGCCCATCGCCAGCAGGGCCTCAGCGCGCAAGGACGGCGCCAGCCATCGCGGGTTGCGCGCCAGTTCTTCGCGGACCTCGTCGAACCGGTGCGCGTCGAACAGCGCCCCCAGCCGACGCCGCGCCGCAACGGTGGCCAGAGGGTCGAGTCGAAGCGCCAGGTCGTTCTCCGCGATGCCCTTGTCGAGCAGCCCGATGTGGACATACACCTTGCCCAACTCGACGTGCGCCTCGGCCAGGCTGGGGTTGTTGGCGACGGCGCGTTGCAGGTCGGTGACGGCCCGCTCGTGCTGGAAGCCGTTGCGGACGTTCCACACCGCCTGCGCACGGGCCAGGTAGGCCTCGGCCTGGTCAGGGTTGATCGCCAGGGCTTTCTCGATCTCCAGGAACGCCTTCTGCTCGTCGGCGGGATCGGTGGCGTCGTAGAAGAACCGCTGCGTGTAAGCACTGGCCAGCACCGCGTGCCCGAGCGCGAAGTTCGGATCGAGGGCGACCGCACGTTCGAATTCCGCGATGCTGGCGCCGAGCCGTGCGCCGGCGTCGGTCAGACCCGACCGACCCTTCATGTGCGACAGCCCGCGCAGGTAGGCGTCGTAGGCCGCCGGACTCGTGCTCTGCGACGGCGACGGCCGATCGGGCGGCGCGCTGCCGATGGCCGAGGCGAGATGCGCGGCGATCTGCCACGCGATGTCGTCCTGGATCGCCAGCACATTGGCGGCATCCCGGTCGTAGCGCTCGCTCCACAGCGTGGTCCCCTGGCCGGTGTCCACCAGGGACGTGCTGATGCGGACGCGGTCCCCGGCGCGCTGAACCGACCCCTGGACGAGCAGACCGACGCCCAGCTCCTTTCCGACCGCGTCGGCCCGCTGGCGGTAGGCGAACGCGGTGTTCGAGGCGATCACCCGCACGCTCTTGACCCGGCCCAGCTCACGTGTCACGGCCTCGGTGACCCCATCGGCGAGGTAGGCGTCGCCGTCGCCGATCGTGCCGAACGGCAGCACCGCCACCACTTGGGCGCTGGCCGGCGTCGTGACCGCCGGTGTGGCCGCCCCGCGTGACCCCATGGAAGTCCACATGGCGAGGCCGAGGAGCGCGACGATGGTGACCCCAGCGATGGCCCATGGCAGCGCACCGCGTCGCTGCTGGCCGATGTCGGACAACGGCTGGCCTTCCGCGCCACCGGAGTCGGTGCGCACGTCCTCCAGTGCGAGCGCCAGATCGGAGGTGGAGGCGTAGCGATGGGTGACCTCGCGGGCCAGGCACCGTGACACCACCCGCGACAGGCCTTGCGGCACCTGCGGCCCGGCGCCGCTGAGCGGTCGCGGGGTGTCGCGCAGGATTGCCGCCGCGACCTGGTGCGCGGTCTCGCCGCGGAAGGGGTGCTGGCCGCTGACCAGCTCGTGCAGCAGGATGCCGAAGGCGAACTGGTCGGCACGATGGTCGACGTCCTGCCCTTCCAGCTGTTCGGGCGCCATGTAGGCGAGCGTGCCCACGGCCGCGCCAGGCGCCGTGAGCCCGAGCGCAGGCGACGTGCGCGTGCCGTCGGTGGACGCGGCGATGTGCTTGGCCACGCCGAAGTCGAGGACCTTCACCGTGCCATCAGCGGTGACGAAGACGTTCTCGGGCTTGAGATCGCGGTGCACGATGCCGCGCGCATGGGCGGCGGCCAGCGCGTTGGCGACGGCGGTCGCGACGGTCAGCGCATCGCGCCAGGGGAGCGGTCCGCGCCCGAGACGACGGCGCAGCGTCTCGCCTTCGAGCAGCTCGGTGACGAAATAGACGTGCCCGGCCTCCTGCCCGATGTCGTGGATGGTCAGGATCGCCGGGGTGCGACAGCGCCGCCACCGCCCGGGCTTCGCGGGTCAGCCGCGCGACGGCGTCGGCGTCGCTCGCCGAGATGCGGCGGCAGGATCTTGATCGCGACGTCGCGCCCGAGCCGAGGATCGTGGGCGCGATAGACCTCGCCCATGCCGCCCGCGCCGACGAGCGAGACGATGCGGTAGGGGCCGAAGGACGTGCCGGGCGCGACCATGGCCGTCGTGCGGCCCGGCCATTCTAGCCTGCGGCTGGCGCGCCTACTTGAGGCGCCAGCGCGCTGCCGGACCAGCCGCGCGGTACTACGGGTCGGCGTCGATGCCGACGATGTAGTCCCTGATCGCGCCCCTGGATTCCATCGTCACGAACACGTAGGCCGGATTCTCCGGACGTGGCGCCGACGGCGTCGAGCAGTGGCTTCAGCTGGGCGGGGTCCTCGGTGGCCGACCACCTCGATGGAGATCGCCGTGATCGACAGCTGGCGGGCGCGCAGCGTCAGCCGGCGGCGCTCGGCGCGGTCGTCGTCGAGAATGCGGCCGGTCGAGATGAACGCGGACTGCACGCGCCAGAACGGCAGGTTGCAGAGCAGCCGGACCAGGCCCGGGACCCTCTGCACCTCGTCGAGCGTGCCCACGGCCAGGCGCAGCCTCCCGCCCGGCGTCCGGGTCGTATAGACGCCGAGCTCCTGAGGGCCGTCGGGGGTGTCGACGAAGACGCCCGCCAGCAGGTCCTGGGCCGCGGCCCGGTGACCACCGGCGAGCCCGATCGCCACGGCGAGCACGGCGACGCGCGACGCCGTCCACACAGGGTCACCTCCCAGTCGCCAGGACCACGGGCACTTCCACCCGCGACGGGTAGCGCGCCGATCGGTAGACGCGATGCGTGGCCCGCACGAAGTCCTTCTCCTCGGCGTCGAAGATGCTCTTGGTGAAGGTCTGCGGGTTGCGGTCGATGAGCGGGAACCAGGTGCTCTGCACCTGCACCATCACCCGGTGCCCGGCCTTGAAGGTGTAGTTCTGGGTGTGCAGGCTGAAGCGGTACTCCTGCACCTGGTTGGCGGGAATCGGCGCCGGCGTCTCGAAGCTCCGGCGGTAGCGGCCGCGGAAGACCTCGTTCGAGACCATCAGCTGGTAGCCGGCCAGCGACCAGTTCTCCGGGTACGACTCCGGGATAGACGTCGATGAGCTTGACGATCCAGTCGGCGTCGGTGCCGGTCGTCGACGCGAAGAGCTTCGCCACCACCTCGCCGGCGATGGTCAGGTCGCTGGCCAGCGGCGGCGTCTCCCAGCTGAGCACGTCGGCGCGGTCGTCGACGAAGCGCTGATCCTCGACCAGCCACGTCGACCACTTCGAGCCGCCGGCGAAATACGTCGCCTGGATCGGCCGCTGGCGGTACGGCACCGGATGCGCCGGGTCGGAGACGTAGCTGTCGTAGCCGGTCGCGCCGGCGGCCGGCGGCGTGTCGACGCCGAGCACTCTCGTTGGCGCCGAAGTAGAGGCCGACGGTCTTGCGTGTCGCCTTGCCGGCGGCCACTGGCTCCAGCGCCGCCACTGGTTGGCCGCCGCTCTCGAAGGTGAGCGCCTCGGGGAAGTCGCGCGTGCCCTTGTCCTTCAGGAAGTGCGCGAAGAACGGCGCCTGCACCTGGTCGCGGAAGTAGGCGGCGGTGTCGCTGCCGAACCGGATCGGCGCCGAGCGACGTGCCGTCGCCGCGTCCAGCCGCCGTGGTTCCACGGGCCCGACGACGAGATAGTTCATGCCCGGCGGCGTCGTGCTTCTCGAGCGACGCGTAGATGTCGAGCGGCCCGTAGAAGTCCTCCTGGTCCCACCAGCCGGCGACGTTCAGCGTCGGCACCTTCACCGCGCGGATGTGCGGGATGAGCGTCTGCCGCTTCCAGAACTCGTCGTAGTCGGGATGGCGCGACGTAGTCGTTCCACGTCGGAATCGACTCGCGCAGGTAGCGGCGGTTCACCGTCGCAGAGCGGCCCGAGCGACAGGTACCAGTCGTAGGTGTCGTAGCGGTCGAACTCGAAGTTCTTGACGTCCTTGCCGCTCTCCATCATCGTCGCGTATTCGAAGCGCGTAGCTGAGCCGGAACGCGCCGTTGTGATGGAAGTCGTCGCCCAGCCACATGTCGGACCGGCGAGGCCTGCGGCGAGATCGCCTTCAGCGCCGGATGCGGCTCGAGCGCGCCCATGATCGTCGTCCAGCCGTCGTAGGAGACGCCGAGCATGCCGACGCGGCCGTTGTGGCTCGGCACGTTCTTCAGCAGCCACTCGATGGTGTCGTAGGTGTCGGTGCCCTCGTCGAGGCTGGTCGTGTCGCCGGGCGCGCGGGCCGGCCGCTGCATCACGAACGTGCCCTCGGACTTGAACTTCCCGCGGATGTCCTGGAAGACGAAGATGTAGCCCTCGTCGGCCAGCGCCTTGAAGTAGCGCGTCGAACGCGCCGGCGGCGCCGTCGATGCCGTAGGGCGTGCGGCGGAAGATGATCGGCAGCGGCCCGGACTGGTTCTTGGGCGTGAAGATCTTCGTGAAGAGCTTCACGCCGTCGCGCATCGGGATCATCACGTCGCGCACCGTGAAGGCATCGGCGGCCGAGGGCGCCGGGCCCTGGCGTGCGATGATCGCGACGACGCGGCGGCGGCGAGGGCCACCGCCAGCAGCACCATCCGGCGCGCGTGCACCATGGCTGCGAGTATAGCCGGGAGGGTCGACCATGAAACGCTGGCTGGGGCGGGCGATGGTCGCGATCGTGGCCGCGCTCGCCGTCGCGAGCGTCTCGATCGATTGCGGCCGGACGTTCGTCGTTAGTGACATGCAGGGCGTGCCGGCCCCTGGCGCCTACGTCGCCTACCACCGCGAAGGCTCGACCTTCGCCGTCGTGGAGTCCCTCACCTATCGTGCCAGCCCCGACACCCTGGTCCGAAGCGACAGCGCCGGCCGTGTGGTCATCCCCGGGGCGGTCCACCTGCACGTGCCGGTCATCCAGACGCATCCGGAGCTGACCATCGATCTCATCTATGCCCCGACCCTCCACAACGGCCTGGCGTCGATGCACCGGTTCGGCGCCGTCTCGCGACGCGGCGAGTTCGAGGTCTCTGCCGATCGCGCCAGCGTCCGGCTCGCAGATCTGTCGGACGATCCGTTCTTGTGGCAGGGCACGTTGATGAATCTGGGCAGCCTGATCGGCCGCCTCACCTCGGGATCGGCGACCGATTCCGACACGAGGCGGCTGACCGACGACCTCATCGCGCACTTCGTCGGCGAGTACACCGCGCTGCTCGATCGCCACGGGGACACGCCGGCGACCGGTGCCGCCGATGCCGGCGGCGGTGCACTACGGCCCCGAGCGGGACAAGCAGGAGTGGCGCGAGATGATCGACAAGGATCTGGCCGAGCGGCCGCGGTGGCGCGACGAGCTGACCAGGCGCTTCGCGACCGAAGTCAAGGTCTACGGGGCACGACGGCAGGGGCGACCCTGACGCCGACGCGGCGGACTTCCTACGGGGAACCGGCGGTGGCGAGTGCCGGGTAGCTGAAGCAGAGGAAGTGCAGCAGGTTGAGCCCGGTGTGGGCCAGCACGGCGGCGCCGATCGAGCGGGTGAGGGCGTAGACGAGGCCGTAGCCGACGCCGGCGACGGTGGCCAGCCCGACATACAATCCAGCCGCCGCCGATATGGGCGAGCCGAACAGCGCGCCGGCCGCGACCACCGCCGTCACAGCGCGCGCCGGTCGACTCGCCGAGCCAGGCGTGCAGGCTGCCCTGAATCAGGTGGCGGAACAGCGCCTCTTCCGGCAGCGCGGTGAGGAACACCATGCTCGCCAGCCACAGCGGCCACCACGCCGGCAGCTTCGGATCCCAGCGGGCGTAGCCGGCCAGCCACGGCGAGCGCCATCGCCACGCCGCGACGACGGCGAAGCGCCAGAGCGCGGCGAACAGCGTGCCCGCCGGCGCCCGCCGCAGCGGTCCGCTCGCGGGGCATACAGGCCGAGCAGGAGCAGCCCCACGACGCCTTTGTCGAAGTTCAGGTACTTCGTGTACGGCGCCGAGTCGAGGCTCAGCGTCACGCCGTCGAGCACGCGCGGATTGGCGAACCCGGGCACCGCGTGCAGCAGCAAGGCCGCGGCCATCGCCAGCATCACCGCCAACGCGAAGCCGCGCAGCGCGCCGTCGCGGCCCGTGAGCGCCGATAGCGGCACGCAGTCGTGAAGACGAACAGGGCGACGAGGCCTCGGGTGTCGACGAGGCCGTGGCCCTGGGCCAGCAGCAGCGCTGCGGCGAATGGCACCACCCACCACCAGGGCGCGTGCGGGCAGAGGCAGAGTCGCGGTGCCCACAGGGCCGCCATCGCCGCCCCCAGGGCAGCGAACGCCGCAAGCACCGGGGCCGGGGGCAGTGTCAGCACACAGTGGCGGCGCCGGCGGGGGAGGGAGCCGGCGCCTGCCAGACGACGCGAATGGTGACGGCGGCGGGGGCGGGCGCTACTGGCAGCAGCACCAGCCGTCGCGGTGCGTCATGGCCCGGAGTATACCCGCGCGTCAGCCCGAGCAGGTCCCAGCGATTGCCTTCGAGGTCGAGGAACACCGCCACCTGGCCGTACGGCTCGACGCGCGGCGCGGTCACGAACTCGACGCCGGCGGCCTGCATCCGCGCATACGCCGCGTCGAAGTCGTCGACCCGCAGGAAGAAGCCGACCCGTCCGGCGAACTGCTGCCCGACCACCGCGGCCTGGTCGTCGCCATCGGCGCGGGCCAGGAGCAGTCCCGGTCGACCGCGCCCGGCGGACGCACCACGACCCAGCGCTTGGGGCGGCCGTCGTTGGTCAGCGACGGCACGTCCTCGACCAGATCGAACTGCAGGACGTTCACGAAGAAGTCGATCGCCGGCTGGTACTCGCGGACGACCAGGGCGACGAGGTGCGAGGTGCGACATGACCGGCTACGACTAGGCCGGCAGCTTCCACGCGCCGGCGAGCGCAGCGCGCGCCGCCGCCGGCATCTGGACCAGCGCCGGACGGCGCGCCGGATCGAGCCAGCGCATCACCTCGTCGAGCGCCGGCGCGGGCATCGCGGTACAGCCTGCCGTGCCGTTGCCCGGCGTCGGGCTGACGTGCAGGAAGATGCACGAGCCCTGGCCGGCGATCGGCGGTGCGGTGTTGTATTCGACGACGACTCCCCAGCGGTAGGCCTCGCCGACCTGCGCCATCTTCTCGGAGCTCTTCCAATCCACGGTGGCGACGCTGGCGCGATCGACCAGGCGGTTGTAGTGCGCCGACGCCGGATCGTCGACGCACTCGAGCGTGGCGATCTCCTGCAGGTACGGCAGCTTCAGCCACGCCGCCTCGGCGGGCGCGGCCAGCCCGAAAGCGGTGCCGAGCGCGAACGCCCCGGCGGGAGCGCGTCCATCACCTTCGCGCTTAGCCGGGCCGGGAATCACCGGCACGAGCGCCGGATCCCACGCCATGCCGTTCTTGCCGACGACGATGCCGATCGGGGTGCCCACGGCCGTCCAGGCGCCGCCGGCTGACGCCCGCTCGTAGCGGCGAAGCTCGCCGGCGACCACGTCCCAACCGGGCGTGGTCACCACCAGCAGTTGACGTGCGTCGGTGAGCACCGCGGGAAGGGCGTCGGCATCGATCGCGGCGGCGGTCGACGACGCGGGCGCGCATCCGACGAGGGTGAGGAGGGTTATTGCGGCAAAGGCGGGGAGCGCGGCGCGAAGGAAACGCGGCATGAGGGGCAGTATACGGGCGGGTCTCTGCCCGGCGCTGGCCGGGTGAGCGGTGGGCAGAAGGGCGAGCCCGGCGACCGCGCGGCCGCCGGACCCGTTGGGGGAGCTCTATGGTCTGAAGTCGACCGCGACGTTGACGGTGACCGGCACCGCCACGCCCTTGACCATGGTCGGTCGGTACTCCCACTGCTTCACGGCAGTGAGTGCCGCCTGGTCGAGGAGCGGCACCGACTTGGTGACCTCGGCTTCGTGCACCTTGCCGTCCGGTCCGATGGTCGCTTCGATCTGGACCACGCCACCGACGCGCGCCGACTTGGCGATGGCCGGATACTCGGGCGCGACGTTCTTGACCTTCACCGGGTTGCGGATGTTACCGCCGACACGGACGGCGGAGGTAAGAAGCGCGGCCCGCGCTTCGGCTGCCGCCTTCGTCCGCGCCGCCGCTGCCGTGGCAGCGCGCTCGCGGGCGGCCGCGGCGTCGGCGACGGCCTTGTCGGATGCGGCCATCGCCGCTGCGGCCAGTTCCTTGGTGCGGTCGTAGGACTTGAACCACTTGGCGTCCTGCACGGCCACTTCGGCCTCGAGTGCGGCGGTGGCGCCCTGTGCCGCCTTCAACGAGTCGGTGGCGTCCTTGCCGACGCTCGCGGTAGCGCGCTCGAGCGCGATCCGCGCTCCGGCGATCTCGTCAGTCGGCGGCTTGCCGCAACCGACCGTCGTCACGCCGACAAACAACGCGAGCCCGAACGAAGTCGCGAGTCGCATCGTGTCCTCCATCAAACTGCGCACACGGCGCACGGCGACGAGCGCGGCCAGACGGCCGGGTCCGTGCGAGGCATGGCACAAGGATGAGTAGCAATGGCAGTGCCAGCCCGGCGCTCGCGGAGCGCGAGATAAACCGGACCGGCCGCGTCAAAACGGCACAGTTCCCCGGATCGTGAAGTCGCGGGAGCGGCGTCACACGCAAGGTGTGGAGCGCCGTGCCTAAATCGAGGCGCCAGCTACCTACCTGCTGACGCCGCTCGCGATCGAGTTAGTGCCCGCCGCCGCTCCGCGCCGGCACGCGCTGCGCCGACGTGGTGGCCGGCGTCGATCGCGGGGGCGGCGGGCCGACGATCGCCTGGTTCACCAGCGTGCGGACGCGGCGGCGCAGGTCGACCGGCCCGGCCGGCATCAGCTGAGTCATGAACACCACCACCAGCTTCTCGGCCGGGTCGACCCAGAGCGACGTGTGATACGCGCCGCTCCACGAGAACTCGCCGGCGGCGCCGTAGCGCGGCGCGCGGCCCGCCTGCTCCACCACCTCGAAGCCGAGGCCCCAGCCGAGCGCGCCGTTCTGGTAGAGCGTGCCGACGTGGTTCGAGGTCATGAGCGCCACGGTCATCGGGCTGAGATACCGCGTGCCGTCGAGCTCGCCGCCGTTGGCGAGCATCTGCAGGAAGCGGGCGTAGTCCTGGCGGTGGAGAACAAGCCCGGCGCCGCCCGAGAACGCCACCTGCGGTCCGCTGGTGTACATGCCCCTGGCCGGATCGACCCTCGGGCGCCCGCGTGATCTTGCCGTCGGCGCCCGACGGCGTAGACGGCGGCGAAGCGCGCCGGCCTTGTCGGCCGGCAGGAAGAACGAGGTGTCGACCATCTTCAGCGGCGTGATGATGCGCTCGCCGAGGAACGCCGCCAGCGTCTGGCCGGAGACGCGCTCGAGGACGTTGCCGAGGATGTCGGTGTTGTAGCCGTAGACCCAGCGATCGCCCGGCTGCGACTCGAACGGCAGCGTGGCCAGCTTGTCGATCCAGGAGGTCATGTTCTGGGCGCGGTCGGCGAAGTACCACTGCGTGAATCCGGCTGGCGTGTAGAACGGCTCCAGCGCGCCGGCGCCGTAGGAGATGCCGGCGGTGTGGGTGAGCAGGTCGCGAATGGTGATCGGGCGGCGCGCCGGCACGACGGCCACGCGGCCGCCCTCGGTGGCGAGCACGGTGGTCTTGGCGAAGGCCGGGATGAACTTCGACACCGGGTCGGTGAGCGAGATCCGGCCTTCCTCGACCAGCATCATGACGCCGACGCTGACCACGGCCTTGGTCATCGACGCGATGCGGAAGATCGTGTCGGTGCGCATCGGCGTGCCCTGCTCGAGGTCGGCGCTGCCGGCGGCCTCGAGGTAGGCGACCTGGCCGTCGCGGACGCACCAGCGTGACCGTGCCGGCCACCTGCCGGTCGCGGGTGGCGTCCTGCATCACCCGCGTGAGGCGGCCGAGACGTTCGGTCGACAGGCCGACGGCCTCGGGTGAGGCCGCCTTGGGCAGGGCCTGCGCGGCCGCGGCCGGCGGCAGCCAGACCAGCAGCACGACGAGCAGCAGGGACGACGGGCGGATGGCGATGCGCATCATGACGGCAGTCCTCGACGGGTGTCCACGAAGTAGAGCGGGCGTTTCATCGACTCGACGAAGCTCTTGGTGAGGTAGACGCCGACGGTGCCGATGGCCAGGATCGACCAGCCCGCCGATCAGCGCCAGCACCGCCGTGCCGGTGGCGATGGCCTGCACGGCGCGGTCGGGATGCGGCGGCACCCACGGCCAGCCAGCCCAGCGGCCCAGCGGCCAGCGCGATCACCGTGGCGCCGAGGATCACGACCAGCTGCAGCGGCACCTCGGAGTAGCCGACCAGCACGTGGAAGGCCATCCGGGCGGAGCGGTAGAGCGAGTAGCCGCTCTTGCCGCCGCCCGCGGCTGGTGCTGCACGTCGATGGTCGTGGTCGGCACGCCCATGATCGCCATGATGGCGTTGACGTTGCGCGTGCGTTCGCGGTACTGGCGGAAGTAGGCGCACGGCGCGGCGCGACAGGCAGCCGGTAGTTGCCGACGCGGTGGTCGTAGCGCACCCTCACGAAGAACTGCACCACCGCGTAGAAGAGGCGGGCCAGCAGGCGCTTCAGCAGCGGATCCTGGCGCTGCATGCGCCGCGTGAGCACCAGGTCGGCGCCGGTGGTGCGCGCTGCGTCGATGATGCGCCGGCAGGGCGGCCGGGTCGTCCTGCAGGTCGCAGGCCATGATCAGCGTGTGATCGGCGTCGGCGTGGTCGAGCCCGGCGGTGATGGCGACGTGCTCGCCGTAGTTGCGGATCAGCTTGCATGGCGCGCACGCGCGGGTCGGCGGCGGCGAACGCCTCGACCATCGCCCACGAGCGATCGCGGCTGCCGTCGTCCACGTAGACGATCTGCCAGTCGGGGGTGAGCGCCGACAGCTGCGCCGTGACCCGCCGATGCAGTTCGTCGAGGGTGGGCTCGCCCTGGTAGACGGGCACCACCACGCCGATCTTCGCCACGCGGCCTCCGAGCGCGCCGGCCGAGCGGCGGCTCGCTGGCCGGCTCACGGCGGCCGGGCTCGGCCACGTCGACTGCCGCGCGCGTCACGTACTGCTGCGCTCCGGCCCGAGCGCGAGCGGCCCGGCCTGCTACGATGCGGCGAGGCACGTCGAACCCGTGAGCTCGCGGCGTGCGCTGGGCATCGGCGGGAGCTCGGCGCTGCTGGCCATGCGGCGTGCGGAACAGCAGTGACCAGAGCGCGGCCCGCCGCCGAGGCGCCGTACGGCGCATGGGCGTCGCCCCTGTCGGCGGCGCGGGCCACCGCCGGCGCGCTGCGGCTCGGGCAGATCGCGCTCGACGGCGACGACGTCTACTGGCTCGAGGGCCGGGCGTCGGAAGGCGGGCGCAACGTGCTGGTGCGGGCCTCGCGCCGGAGCGCCGCCGGTCGATGTCTCGCCGGCGGCTTTCAACGTGCGCACGCCGGGTCCACGAGTACGGCGGCGCGGCCTACGCCGTGCACCGGGGCGCGATCTACGCCTCGAACTTCGCCGATCAGCGCCTCTACGACATCGCGCCGGGCCGGCCGCCAGCGCGCGCTGACACCCGACGGCTACTTCTACGCGCAGTGCCGGGTCGACGACGCCCGCCAGCGGCTGATCTGCGTGCGCGAGGATCACACCAAGGGCGACGCGCAGCCGCCGGCGGCGATCGTGGCCGTGCCGCTCGACGCGGCGGCGCCCGTCGGCCGGGGTCGTGCTGGCGCAGGGCGCCGATTTCTACTCCGACGCCGGCGCTCAGCCCCGACGGCCGGCGCCTGGCGTGGCTGCAGTGGCGCCACCCGAACATGCCGTGGGACGGCACCGAGCTCTACGTCGCCGACCTCGACGCGCGGCGGCCGGCCGCAGACGCCGGTGCGCGTGGCCGGCGGTCCCGACGAGTCGGTGTTCCAGCCGTCGTGGTCGCCCGACGGCGTCGCTGCTACTTCGTGTCGGATCGCACCGGCTGGTGGAACCTGTACCGCCAGCGCGGCGGCGTCGTCCGAGGCGCTGCACGCGCATGGACGCCGAGTTCGGCAAGCCGCAGTGGATGCTTCGGCACGTCGCACCTACGCGTTCGCGTCGGCGCAGACGCATCGTCGTCACCTACGCGCAGCAGGGCCGCTGGCGCATGGCGCTGCTGTCACTCGAGCCGCGGCGGCGTCGAGCCGCTCGACCTGACGCTCGATCCGCTCGACGCGGTGGTCGCCAACAGCGCGCGCCGCCTACTTCGTCGGCGGCTCGGCCACCGAGGGGCCGGCCATCACGCGGGTGACGCTTCGGCGCCGGCGAAGCCGAGATCCTGAAGCGCTCACGCGAGCGACGCGCTCGACTCGGCTCTGGTCTCGGCGCCCGAGGCCATCACCTTCGACAGCGCCGGGCAGCCGGTGCACGCGTTCTACTACCCGCCCGCCAATCCCGGCTTCCGCGCGCCGGCCGGCACCACGCCGCCGCTGCTGGTGCTGAGCCACGGCGGGCCCACCGGCGCCACCGACGCGGTGTTCGATCCCGAAGTGCAGTTCTGGACCACGCGCGGCTTCGCGGTGGTCGACGTGAACTACGGCGGCAGCACGCGGCTACGGCCGCGCCTATCGCCAGCGCCTGAACGGCCAGTGGGGCATCGTCGACGTGCGCGACGCGGTGAACGCGCGCGAAGCACCTGGTGGCGCGCGGCAAGGCCGATCCGGCGCGGCTCATCACCCGCGGCGGCAGCGCCGGCGGCTACACGACGCTGGCGGCGCTGGCCTTCCACGACACGTTCAAGGCCGGCGCCAGCTACTACGGCATCAGCGACCTCGAAGTGCTGGCGCGCGACACGCACAAGTTCGAGTCGCGCTACATGGACACGCTGGTCGGCCCGTATCCGGCGATGCAGGCGGTCTATCGCGAGCGCTCGCCGATCCACCACGTCGATCGGCTCAACTGCGCGCTCATCCTGCTGCAGGGCCTCGACGACAAGGTGGTGCCGCCGAACCAGTCGGAGATGATGGCCGACGCCGTGCGCAAGAAGGGCCTGCCGGTGGCCTACGTCACCTTCGAGGGCGAGCAGCACGGCTTCCGCAAGGCGGAGAACATCGTCCGCGCGCTCGAGTCGGAGCTGTACTTCTACGGCAAGGTCTTCGGCTTCACGCCCGCCGACACGCTGGCGCCGGTGGCGATCGACAACCTGAGATGACGCTTGAAGCGGCTAGGGGCTGGCGGCTAGCGGCTAGTCGATCACGCTGTCACGCTGTCAAGCTGAGCCTTGAATGACGAAGGGCTCGGCTAGCGATCACGCGTCGCCCCGTCAGCGTGTCAGGCGTTCCTAGCCGCTAGCCCCTAGCCGCTAGCCCCGCTAGAACTTGATCGTCACCCCCGCCGTGTGCGCGCCAGAAGTTGAGTTCGGCACCGGCAGGTCGTCGATGTCGGCGAGGTCCTCCCACAGCAGACTCGCCGGTCTGGAAGCGGCGGACGTCGGCGCGGAGGCCGAAGTTCGGCGGGGGGAACAGGTAGACGCCGCCGCCGATGTTCCAGCCGACGTCCTGTGCGTGGCGCTCGAGAGTCGCCGAAAAACGGCACGTCGAGGTTGCCGGTGACGCGCACGACGCCGACGCCCGCCGAGCCATACGGCTGAAAGGGCCCGGTGGGCAGCCGGACCACCACGTTGCCCATGTAGGTCGTGACGTTGGCGTCGACATCCACGACATCGATGTCGTCGAGCCCGCCGAGCCAGATACGCGCGGCATCGAACTCGAAGCCGATGAGGCCGCCGAGCGTGACGGCCGGCGCCGAAGCGTGCCCTTGTTGCCGTCGTTGATGAAGCTGGCGCCGGCGAACGCCGTGGCGCGGATGTCGGCCGAGCGCCGTTGCCGGCTGGAGCAGCGCGGCGACCGTGCCCAGGACAGGTAAGAGAAGCGAAGTGTGCGCATCATGTGGGAACGCGGCTGCAAGGAGCGCGCCATGGCTAAAGGCGGCCTGGGTGGGTAGCTCCTTACCCACCACGCGGCCTCAGGGCACTGTGACGACCACTTCATTGGACGGTCGGCCACCGCCGAAAGCGTTGCCGCCGCGGACGCGCAGGTAATACGTGCCGGAGCGGAACGTTGGTGAACGTCGCCGGTCGTCGCGCCGCCGACCGAACGGCTGAGATTAAGCTGCGACCAGGGCCAGAAGCCGACGTCGAGCACGAAGCCGTGAAGCGTCGCCGACGTTGGTCCACGAGAGTGTCACGTCACGCCCCGTGACCGAGCCCGCCAGATTGCGGGGCGCGCCAGGAGCGGTAGCCAGCAGCATGGTGTACGCACCGCAGACCGGGCGATCCCAGTCCAATCCCAGCGCCGCCGATCACGCTCTCGTCGGCGAGTCGCGCCCCGGTGCCGCTGTCGAAGAGCTTCGAGCCGCGTGTCGATGGCGCCGTAGTAGCTGCCGCCGCCGCCGGCGGCGCGCAGGTGATACAGCCGCCCGCTGTGCGGGCTGACCCGAACGTTGGAGAAGCAATAGCCGCTATCGGTCTGACCGAGCGGCGTCAACTGGTGGTCGAAGGCCTTCAACGCGCCCGTCAGGTTGCCGACGACGTACAGACGCTGGTGCACGTCGTCCCACCGCAATCGACCGGACGCCGGTGCGGAGGCCAGCACCAGCCCGGTCGTTGCGTCGATGGCGCGGGCTCCGAGCGGTCCGGTGACGAAGTCGCCGCCGCCGATGGCGAACAGCCGAGTGCCGTCGGGCACCACTATCCAGTCGGCGTCCGAAGCTGGCGGGGGTGAAATCGGGAAGGGTGCGAACCACCGCACCGCTCGCCACGTCGAGGACGACCACTTCCCAGGCCGTTCCTGCCTCGTTCGCCCGGCGAACGAACAGCTGCCCGGCGTTCTGGGCGAAATGCGCCTCGGGTAGCGGCACGAGCGGCGGCAGGCCGGCGCCGGCACCGAGCGCGCCGAGGCCAGCACCGTCGTGGTGCCGGTATCGAGATCGAGCGCGCGCACATCGATACTGTCGAGGACGAACACGCGCGGGCGGATCGGATCGGCGACGACCCGCGCCACACCGGGCAGCGAGATCCCGCGTCCGGTGAGCGTCTCGGTCACCCGCGTGATGAAGCCGACCGTCGCTGTGTCCTCGACGGTCATGACATAGCGCGCCACCCGCGATCCACTCGGGATCGCCAGCCGCCGAACGACGAATCCACGGCGGCGCGTCGCCGAGCTTCTGCCCGAAGCGTCCATGGGTGCCCACTTCCTGGCCGGCGACGATCAAGCGGTCTTGCGCCTGAACGCCGGCGGCATTCGTCGCCAGGAGCAGCACGAGAATTGTGATTCGTGGGATGCAGGGTGTGACAAACGAGCCAGACGACATGCGACCTCCGTGTGGGAGGAACCGGAACCGCGCTGGCGGAGTGCAAACCGAATGCCTCGACCGTCGCGAGTCGATTGGCGCGGGTTTCCCACGATCGAACGGCCTCACCGTCGAGGCGGATCGCGTGGTAATTCCACCACGCCCTGTGGCCGCTGGACCACACCGGGAGGAACATCTCCGGTAACGGGTCGTATAGCTGCCCATGACCAACCTGCGCCTCGCCCTCCGCCTGGCCGTCCGCCAGCCGCTGGTGTCGGCGCTGGCGGTGGTGGCGCTGGCGCTCGGCATCGGCCTGAGCACGCTGATGTTCAGCATCCTGAACGGCGCGGTGCTGCGCGGCCTGCCGTTCGAACGCTCCGAGCGCATCCTCCACGCCTCGCCGTTCGACATCGCGGAGAACGACGACTTCGAGGCCACGCAGTGGGAGTTCGCCGAGTGGCGGGCCCGCCAGACCTCGTTCGAGGAGTTCACGGCGTTCTACATGGGCAACGCCAACGTCGTCGGGCCCGACGGCACGCCCGAGCGCTATCGAGGCGCCTGGATCACCCCGAACACCCTCCGGCATGCTGCGGACCCGGCCGGTGCTGGGGCGCGACTTCCAGGACGCCGACGGCGCGCCCGGCGCCGAGCCGGTCGTCATCATCAGCGACCGGGTGTGGCGCGACCGGTTCGAGGGCCGGCCCGACGTGCTGGGGCAGGCGCTGCGGGTCAACGGCACGGTGATGACCGTCGTCGGCGTGATGCCGCACGGCTTCGCCTACCCGATGGTGCAGGAACTGTGGGTGGCGCTGGCGGTGAATCCGTCGCTCGAAGGCAAGGACACGCGCCCCACGGTCGAGATCATCGGCCGGCTGAAGGACGACGCCACGCGCGACCAGGCGTCGGCGGAACTGGCGACCATCGCCGCGCAGGTCGCCCAGCTCGACCCCAAGCGCCGCAACGGCATCACCGTGGAAGTGAAGCCCTACGTCGAGGAGTTCATCGGCACCGAGACCGTCGGCCTGCTGAGCGTGATGCTGGCCGCGGTGCTGCTCGTGCTGGTCATCGCCTGCGTGAACGTCGCCAACCTGGTGCTGGCGCGCGCCGCCGATCGCACGCGCGAGGTCGCCGTGCGCACGGCGCTCGGCGCCCAGCGATCGCAGGTGATCCGGCAGACGCTGGCCGAAGTGCTGGTCCTGGCCGCCGTCGGCGCCGCCGGCGGCATCGGCATCGCCTACGTCGGCGCGCGGCTGTTCACCCGCGGCATCGTCGACACCATGCCGCCGTTCTGGATCGACGTGCGCCTCGACGGCACGGTGCTGCTCTTCGTCACCGCCGTCACGGTGCTGGCGGCGCTGGTCGCCGGTCTCGTGCCGGCGCTGCGCGCCTCGCGCGGCGACGTGCTGCCGCTGCTGAACGACGAAGGCCGCGGCACGACCAGCCTGAAGATCGGCCGGCTGTCGCGCGGCCTGGTCGTCGGCGAGATGGCGCTGTCGTTCGCGCTGCTGGTCGTCTCGGGCCTGGTGATCCAGAGCATCGTCAACGTCACGCAGTTCGATCCCGGGCATCGCCACGCGCGAGGTGCTTCACCGCGCGGGTCACCCTGCCCGCCGACCGAGTATCCCGACGGCCCGAGCCGGACGCGCTTCGCCGACACGCTGCTCGAGCGCGTGCGCGCGCTGCCCGGCGTGGCGCGCGCGGCGCTGAGCACCACCAACCCGCCGACCGCGGCCGAGATGTCGGTGGTGCTGCCGGGCCAGATCGTTCCCCGACGAGCGCGACTATCCGCGCTCGAAGGTCACCAGTCGTCTCCGACGGGTTCTTCGAGGTGATTCGGCGTGGCGCCGCGCCAGGGCCGGGTGTTCAGCGCCGGCCGACGGCGCCGACGCGCCGAAGGTGGCGGTCGTCAACGAGGAGTTCCAGCGCCGCTACTATCCCGACGGCGCGCTCGGCCGCCAGGTGCGCACGTTCAGCGGCACCAGCCCGGAGTGGCACACCATCGTCGGCGTCGTGCCAGAGCATTCCCGACGTCGATCTCGGCGAGTCGCTGCTGCAGCACGTCTACTTGCCGCTGGCGCAGCGGCCCAGCGCGACGATGAACGTGCTGCTCCGCGCCCAGGGCGATCCGCTGGCGCTCAGCGGCGCGGTGCGGCAGGCCGTGTCGGCGCTCGACCGCAACCTGCCGATCTACAACGTCACGACGATCCAGAAGATGCTCGACGACGACACCTGGGGCTGGCGGGTGTTCGGCACGCTGTTCTCGGCGTTCGGCGTCGCCGCGCTGTTCCTGGCCACCGTCGGTCTCTACGGCGTGATGGCGTTCTCGGTGAGCAAGCGCACGCAGGAGATTGGCGTGCGCATGGCGGTGGGCGCCGAATCGGCCGACGTGCTGCGCATGGTGCTGCGCCAGGGCGCCTGGCAGGTAGGCGCCGGCGTCGCGCTCGGCCTCGGCCTGGCCGTGGTGCTCGCCAACGCGATGCGGCTGATGTTCTTCCAGGTCAGCCCCTACGACACGTCGACCTTCGTGGCGGTGGGCGTGCTGCTGCTCGTCACCGGCCTGGCCGCCGCCTTCGTCCCGGCCCGGCGTGCGGCCCGCGTGGAGCCGATGGCCGCGCTTCGCGTGCAGTAACGCGGGAGCGCGGCGGACGCGGCGTGGCCAGCGCTAGCAGCTGAGGATGCGCTGCACGCTGCAGAGCGCAGCGTGACGTAGCTGCGCTTCGGCTAGCCGCTAGCCCCTAGCCGCCAGCCGCTTCAAGCATCGGCCTGAGGTAGCATCAGCCGATGAAAAAGCTCCTCGCCGGCTGCCTGGTCGTCGTGCTGCTGCTCGGTGGTCGCCGCCGGGGTCGGCGGCGTACTTCCTCTGGCGCGCGGCGCGGCCGGTGGTCGACAGCGCCATGGAGATGGCCGAGCGGCGTGTCGCGGCTGGCCGAGGTGGTGGCGCTCGAGGACCGGCTGGCCAATCACCGCGCCGTACGCCGGGCCCCGCGAGCGGCGAGCTCACGGCCGACCAGCTCGAGCGGTTCCTGCGCGTGCAGGCGCACGTCAAGGCGACGCTGGGCACGCGGGCCGAAGCGTTCAAGGAGAAGTACAAGGAACTGGCCACCACCAGACCCGACGGCACCGAGGTGCCGCCGTCGCTGTCGCAACTGCTGGCCGGGCTGAGCGACCTGTCGCAGATCTACGTCGACGCGCGCCGGGCGCAGGTGGACGCGCTCAACACCGAGAAGTTTTCGCGGGAGGAGTTCTCGTGGGTGCGGCTGCGCGTCTACCAGGCCGCCGGCATCGAGGCGGCGCGCTACGACCCGCGCGAACTCGAGCGGCTGATCAAGGCGATGGCCAGCGGCGCGAAGGTGACGGCGCCCGAGGTGCAATTGCCCGACGCGCCGGCGAAGAACCGCGAGCTCGTCAAGCCGCACGCCGCCCAGCTCATGGAGTGGCTGGCGATGGCGTCGTTCGGGTCTGTAGCCGGTTCGCGTTCCGCCAGTCGCTCGGCGAGCACTGCGGGAGGTCCGTCATGTGGATCGTCTGCATCGGCTTCGCGGCCGTCGGTGCGGTTGCCCGCACGATGCCGTTTCCACTTACCTGCTGCGAGTATGTCGGCCCCGGTCGATCGATGTGGGAAGGGCCGAGAGGTGACGGCGCTGCGGCCGTCTACCTGACCTACGACGACGGACCGAATCCCGAAGCTAGCCCGGCCTGCTCAACGTGCTCGCACGCGAGGGCGCCTTCGCGACGTTCTTCGTGATTCGCGGCGCAACGAGGAGACCACGCCAATCGTCCGGCGCGCCGTCGACGAGGGGCACGGCGTGGCGTTGCACTCCGGCGCCCGGGCTGCTGGTGCTGAGAGTCCCCGGCCGATCTCGCCGCGTGTTAGGCGCAAGCCGACCGGATTAGCGCTGCGCGGCGCCCGGCCGTGTCGGCTGTTCCGCCCGACGCCGGATGGCGCAGCAGCAGATGTACGCAGGGCTGGATCGCGCCGGGTACCGACTGGTCGGGTGGGGATTTGCCCTGTGGGACTTCAACTGGTAGAGCGTGCGCCTCGAGCCAGATCGTCTGGCCCCGCGCCTCGGCTACCAGGTTCGGGAACGCGGCGAGATCCAGCTGAGGACGGCCAGCCGATGGCGGCCGTGTTCATGGTTGAAGTCGCTCGTAGCTTCCGTGTCGGTCGCCGGCTACAGCTCGGGCGAGACCGGTGCCGGCTCGTTGATCAGAGGCGCAGCCGGCATGGCCGCGTCCCTCCCACGCCACCGGCGAGCCGATCGCGATCGCGCCGCCGTCGATGACCTCGCCGAAGGCGCCGCCGCCCCACGGCGGCGACAGCGCCGCCTGCAGGCCGGGCACGCCTCGTCCATCTGGTGGCACGGCCGGGTCTCGCCGAAGATGCGCACCCGCGCGTCGCCGATGCGCAGCACGCGGCCGCGGCTGTCCGTCGAGGTCGACGCCGTCCACCAGCAGGTTGGCGCGGCGGATGGCCGGGGGACGGCGGGCCGGGCAGATGCGCGGTCAGGGCCTGCCAGCGTTCGAGCGACATGATGGTCACCTGCCGGCGGCCGCCTTGTGTGGCGTCGCCGCGCAGGCCGCGTCCGGCGACCAGTTCGGCGGTCGACGGCCGCGTCCATCGGGCCCCGGTGCACCCGCTTGATCCAGATTCCGGACAGTCATGTCCCATGACTCCCGTAGGCTTGTCAGCAGCTACCGGCGCCCCGGTCTCTGACTCTGCTAGCCGCTAGCCGGCCGGCTGATGTTTCCCGTCTCGTGATGTCGCCGTCGCACGGCGGTGACGTGGCCTCGCTACCGTGTGCACTCGAGGCACCGGTCACCGGTGCCTCGGTGCCCCCTCCGCCGGGCCGTCACGCAGGATGCGTGGGGCTTGCGGATGGGCACCGCCCTTCACGAGGACCCCATGCGACTTCCCACCTTCGTAGTCACGCTTGCCTTCCTGATGGCCACCGCGCTGCCCGCGGCCGCCCAGTTCGAAACCGCCACCGTCGTCGGCACCGTCGCGACAACACCGGCGCCGTCGTGCCGGACGCGACGGTCACGCCTGACCAACCTCGACACCGGCGTGGCGCAGCGAGCGGACCGTCCGACGCGCAACGGCAGCTTCGAGTTCTTCACCGTGCGCATCGGCACGCTACATGGTCACCGCCGAGAAGGCCGGGCTTCTCGATCGCGCTGGCCGACAACGTGCAGGTCACCGTCGGCGCCCGCCAGCGCGTCGACCTGACGATGGCGCGTCGGGCAGCTCACCGAGACGGTCGAGGTGCGGCGCCGCGGCGACGCAGCTCGAGACCGACTCGAGCCAGCGCGGCCAGGTCGATCACCGGCGAGCAGACGCGCGCGCTGCCGCTGAACGGCCGCGAGTACTCGGCGCTGGCGCTGCTGTCGCCCGGCGTGCGGCCTGTCGGCGCTCAACACCGGCGGCTTCACGCCGCGCGAGGGCTCGTTCAACGTCAACGGCCTGCGCTAGCACCTTCAACAACTTCCTGCATCGACGGCGTCGACAACAACGCCTACGGCACCAGCAACCAGGGCTTCTCGAACCAGGTGATGCAGCCGTCGCCCGACGCGGTCGCCGAGTTCAAGGTCGTCACCAACAACATGAGCGCCGAGTACGGCCGCTGCGGCCGGCGGCGACCATCAACGTCGCCTACCGCAGCGGCACCAACCGGTTCCGCGGCGTCGGCCTGGGAGTTCTTCCGCGACACCGAAGCTGAACGCCACCGGCTTCTTCAAGCCGGCCGACCGGCGAGAAGCCGCCGCTCGAGCGCGACCAGTTCGGCGGCGTGCTCGGCGGCCCGATCGTCCGGAACCGCGCGTTCTTCTTCGCCGACTACGAGGGCTTCCGGCAGACGCGCGAGCAGACGTCGCGTTCTCGACGATCCCGACGCTGGCGCAGCGGCAGGGCATCCTGCGCGGTCGACGTGCGCAATCCGCTGACCGGCGCAGGTCTATCCCGCCGGGCACGCCGATCCCGATGACGGCGTTCGCGCGCAAGGTGCTGAACGGGCTGCCGGCGCCGACGATCGGCCGGCGCCGTCGAACAACTACTCGATCGCTGCAGCGAGTTCGACGAACGACACCGACAAGGCCGGCGGCAAGGTCGACGTCGCAGGTCAGCCCGCGCGCTGTCGGTGTTCGGCCGCGTACGGCTAGCGCGACGTCGACATCTTCGACAACCCGCCGCTGCCGCTGCCCTCGGGCGGCGGCGGCAACGGCCACGACCTACGTCGACGAACAAGCAGTTCGCGTTCGGCGCCACCTAGGCGCCGACGGGCACGTCGCTGCTCGAGGTCCGCTTCGGCTGGTCGCGACACCGCCGGCGGGCAAGAACCCGCTGGCGCTCGGCACGGCGCGGCGCGCTCGACGCGTACGGCATCACCGGCCTGCCGACCGATCCGCGCGTCGCCGGCGGCCTGCCGACGCAGCTCATCACCGGCTTCTCCGACCTCGGCCGCCAGGCGACCAACCCGCAGTGGCAGTACCCGACGGTGTTCAACCCGAAGGTGAACTACACGTGGCGTGATCGGCCGCCACTCGCTGAAGACCGGCTACGAGTTCCAGCACATCCAGACCGAGGTGCAGGACGTCAACCCGCTCTACGGCCGCGACGCGTACGCCGGCCAGTTCACGCCGCCCGGCCGGCGTCGCGCGGCCAACAACCTCTACAACCTGGCCGACTTCATGTTCGGCCTGCGCAGTCGACGTACGCGCTCAGCAACATCCTGGTCGCCAACCTGCGGCAGAACATGCACTTCGCTCTACCTGCAGGACGACTTCCGCGTCAACGACCAGCTGACGCTGAACCTCGGGCTGCGCTACGAGTACGCGACGCCGGGGTGGGAGAAGGACAACATCCTGTCGAACTTCGATCCGGCGACGCGGACGATGGTGCTCGGCGCAGGACGGGTCGCTCGAGGATCGCTCGACGCATCAACCCCGATCGCAACAACTTCGGCCCGCGCCTCGGCTTCGCCTGCACGCTCGACGCCGCGGACGGTCGTGCGCGGCGGCTACGGCATCAGCTACGTCCACTTCCACCGCGCCGGCGGCGCCAACGTCCTGCCGATCAACGGCCCGCAGGTCATCAACGCCGTCGTCGTGCAGACGACCCGACTCGAGCCGGCGTTCCGCACGACGCAGCAGGGCTATCCGGCGGGCTTCACCGATCCGTCGCAGCTTCAACCCGCTGGCCGCCAACATCACCTACATGCCCGAGGACTACCACTCGAGCCGCGTGCAGAGCTGGTTCGTCTCGGTGCAGCGCGAGCTCGGCGCGCAACATGCTCGTCGACGTCGCCTACGTCGGCAACCGCGCCGACGGCCTGCTGCTGTTCGCCAACTTCAACCAGGCCGCGCCGAACAACACCGCCGGCACGATCCCGCTGCAGGCGCGCCGGCCGATCCCGGAGTTCGCCGACATCACCTACTCGTTCAACGGCGGCAAGTCGCGCTACCACGCCTTCCAGGTGCAAGTTCGACTGGCGGCATGCGCGCGCGGGCTGATCGCTGCTGAACTCGCTGACGCTGTCGAAGACGAAGGACAACGGCGCCGGCTCGCTCGAGAACCCGAACGGCAACTTCCCGGCGCCGCAGGACTTCTACAACCTCGACGCCGACTTCGGCACTGTCGGGCTACCACCAGCCGTACAACAACACCACCAGCTTCGTGTGGGACCTGCCGTTCGGCCGCGGCCGCCGCTGCCTGACGGACGCCGGCGCCGGTGCGTCGACGCGCTGCTCGGCGGCTGGCAGATCAGCGGCATCAACACCATCACGTCGGGCGAGCCGGTGACGCTGCGTCTACACGCCGGCGCGCGGCGTTCCAGGTGTCGGGCATCCAGCAGGACTTCCGCGGCGCCAACAACTACCGGCCCGAACGTCGATCGGCGATCCGTACTGGCGACGACGGCAGCGCACGGTGCACGAACTACTTCAATCGCGACGACGGTGGTGATCCCGACCGACCCGAGCCAGCCGTTCGGCAACGCCGGCGCAACAGCGTGCGCGGGCCGCGCTTCTGGGGTCGACGTGCTGGCCGCCAAGCGGGTGTCCGATGCCGTGGCCGCAAGGCGCCCTCGAGTTCCGCGTCGAGGCGTTCAACGTGCTCAACCGCAGCGAACTTCCGCGCGCCGAACGGCAACCGCAGCGCCGCCGCGCTTCGGCACGATCACGTCGACCTACGATCCGCGGATCTGCAGCTCGGCGTGAAGCTGGCGTTCTAGCGCCGTGGATCCGGACTCGCTCGACCCGCCGGCGACTGGGCCGTGACACCGACGGCCGCGAGGCAGGGTCTATGCTGGGGGTCGCGCGTGGCCGCCGTCCCCCGTCCCTCACCCGCCGGTCGAGCACGTGCAGGGCCTCGACGCGCTGCCGCGCGTGGTCGACGGCGCTGGCGCGGTTCGAGCCGGCGGTGCTGCTGACCGCCGATGGCCTGGGCGCGATTCACGCGCCGCGCCGCCGGCGACAGCCGGACGGCCTTCTGGCTGCTGGCGGATGCCCGCACCGCTGCTCGAGTGGGAAGCCAATCGCCGGCACGGCGAGCTGACGCTGACGTTCCAGAGCCGCGACGAGCGGGTCTACCTCAGCGTGTCCGGCACGGCGAGCTGGTCACCGAGCCAGGCGTGGCCGCCACGATGTGGCGGCAGGGCTTCGCGCGCTGGTTTCCCGGCGGGGCCGGCGATCCGCGGCTGTTGCTCGTGCGGTTCCCGCCACGACGCCGAGTTCTTTGCCCAGCGCCCGGGCGCGTCAGCCCGCCGCTGAAGAACTGAAATGTACTGGGACTGTCCGACAATCGTAAGCAGCAGTTCGCCAGCAGGCAGAATCTGCGCGTCCAAATGTCAGTGACGGTCCCAGACGCGTCGGTGATGCGCACGCCGCCGTTGACCGTGCTCAGCTTGAGCAGCGGGCCGCCGCTGCCGAGCGTGGTGCGCAACTGGCGATCGAGGCGGCCCTGCACGGTGAGCGGGAGGTCGGTGCGGATGCCGCCATTCTGCGTGTGCGTCTCGAGCGCGGCCGAGTAGCTCGCGCGGGAAACGCCAGCGAGACGCCGCCGTTGGTGGTTTCCACATCGAGGCCGTCGCCTTCCCAGCGCGCCCGCGAGAGGCGCACGTTCACGCCCCCGTTGCGCGTGGTGCCCACGACTTGGCCGCTCATGTCGTCGAGCGTGACGCCGCCGTTGTTGGTGGTGAAGCGCGACTCGCCGCGCATCGACCGCACCGTGATGCCGCCGTTGCGCGCGGAGAGGGCCAGCGCGGTCTGCCGCGGCGCCCAGATGCGGAAGCTCACCGACCAGCCGGAGCGGCGTCGCTGGCGTCGCGCTCCGGGCCCTCGGCGCGACACGCGTTGCCGGCCGCGGTGACCCGCACTGCGGGCAGCAGCGCCGGGCCTCGGCGTCGTTGTCGCCGTAGCTGTGCACCACCGCGCGCACCAGCACGTCGGCCTGATCCCAGCCTCGACGTGGATGCCGCCATTGGGCGAGGCGTCCACGGTAAGGGGGCCGGCCGGCGCGGTGAGGCGCGTGTCGCGGACCTCGCAGGCGTGGCCGCGGTCGCGCGCCGCGGTTGCGCGCGCACGGGTCGTCGCTGGGCTCATCTGGCGGAAGGCACGCTCTTCGCGCGCCTGGCTGCGCGGCGTCGTCGCGCGCGTCTCGGCCGTCGCGCGCCTCGCGGCTTCGCGGCGCCGGTCCGCCTCGCTTGCGGCGTGGGCTTTCGCGCCGCAGCTCGTGCCGCAGCCGGTCGCGCCGCGCCTCGCGCACCGCACGCTGACACGTCGCGGGCGGGTGTCCTGGCGCACTCGCGCAGCGCCTCGCGGACCTCCGGCGAATCTCGCGCGCGGCACGCGGGTCGAACCCAGTCGGTCGTGGCGCCTGCGCCGCGGCGGCCAGCAGCCGATCCCGACACCATCACGCCGGCTAACAGGGCAGCGGCCATTCGAGTCATCGTTCCCTCCGTCAGAAGACGGTCGGGAGGTTGGACGGAGCGGGCGGGGAAACGTTGGCTGGGTGACGGGGCGGGCAGGGGCTAGGCGGGCTCGGCGCGAAACGTTTCGACGCGGCTCGCCGACCAACGCGGCGATGCGCTGCAAAACTGGAGCCCGCCCCAGCCTAGCCCCACACAGCGTCCTTCGTCGCCGGTGGCGCACCGGGCGCACCGGGATCGGCGCACCATTCGCTCCACGACCCGGGAAACAGGCGGGCGCCGTGGAGGCCGGCGTGCTCGAGAGCCAGCAGGTTGTGGCAGGCGGTCACCCCCGAACCGCAGTACATGACCACGTTCGAGGCATCGTCGCCGCCAACCACAGCCGCCCACTCGGCGCGCAGCTCGGCCGGGGCCTTGAAGGTCTTGTCGGGCGTGAGATTGAGCTGGAAGAAGCGGTTCACGGCGCCTGGGATGTGGCCGCCGACCGGGTCGAGCGTTTCGTTCTGCCCGCGGAAACGGTCGTTGGCGCGCGCGTCCACGAGCACCCGCCCGCTGTTCGTTCAGGCGGGCCTGCACGTCGGCGGCCGGCACGCGCTGCGACTCAGCCGGCGTGGGGTCGAACACCGCGGGCGTCCAGGCCGGTTCGGCCGCAGTCACGGGCAGCCCGGCGCGCTGCCAGGCGGCCAGTCCGCCGTCGAGCACTGCCACCCGCTCGTGCCCCAGCCACCGCAGCATCCACCAGGCGCGGGCGGCGAACATGCCCGGGTCGGCGTCATAGATCACGACCTGCGAATCACGGGAGACGCCCAGGCTGGCCGAAGGCGGCGGCGGCCGCCTCTGGCGCGGGCAGCGGATGGCGGCCGTTGGTGCCGGTCTTCGCGCCCGACAGATGCGCGTCGAGACTCACGTAGCGCGCGCCCGGGAGGTGCCCTTCGCGATACAACGTCTCGCCCCTGGCCGGCGCCGCGAGATCGAACCGGGCATCGAGCACCACCCACGACGGGTCGTCGAGGTGCGACGCGAGCGTGGCGGCGTCAATGAGCGTCGTGTACATGGGGGGCGGAACCTCGAAGCGCGATGGCGAGCTGGTGCAGGAAGAGACCTACGTCGGTGACGACGCCCACCGTCTGGGCTCAGGCGCCGTAGCAACACGAACTACGAGTACAAGCCAAGAAGAATCCATCTCCATTGCTGGGACATTTGACCACACCGGGTCCGGCTGCGCGGCATCGATGCCCCCGAAATGCGGGCGCGGTGCAAGGACGAGCAGGCCCGCGCACAGGCAGCGCGCGATGCCCTGGCCCGACTGCTGGCCGAAGGCGCGGTCGGAATTTCCGGAGTCACGCTCGACAAATATGGCGGCCGGGTGTTGGCGGAGGCCTCGACGCGGCGCACTGCGGATATCTCGGCCGCTCTGCTGCAGGCCGGCTTGGTGCGGAGCTACGCGGGCGGCCGGCGCGAGCACTGGTGTTGAGACCGGAAATAGAAAGGACGGCGGAGATTGCTCTGCCGTCCCCGTATCGCTTCGCCGAAAACGCCGTGCGGTCAGCGCGTAACGACCACGGTCGTGCCGAAGCTCACGCGATTGTAGAGATCGAGCACATCCTGATTGTGCATCCGGATACAACCGTACGACACGGAGCCGCCGATCGAGCCGGGCTGATTGGTGCCGTGGATCGCATACTCCCCAGCGCTTAACGTCAGCGCCGCCGCGCCCATCGGGTTGCGGCCGGAGCCGCCGGCAATCAGGTTCGGCAGGGACGGCTTGTCACGCTTCACTTCGGCGGGCGGCGACCAGGCGGGCCGCAGGTGCTTGCCGGTAATGATCGACGTGCCGGTCCACTGCTTGCCGGCGCGGCCGACACCGACCGTGTAGCGGACGGCCTTGCCGCCGCCGAGCACGTAGTAGAGCGACCGCTCGCCGGTCTTCACGACGATCGTGCCGGCCGAATAGTTGCTCGTGAACCCGACGATGTCGCGGGCCTGTGCGGACTGCGACGCTCCGGCGGTCACAGCCAGAATGACGGCAGCAGACGAGGCTGCCAGCCAGCGCTTGAAGTTCATGCTCGCACCGTAATGTTGCGGTTGTCCCCTGATCGCCAATGCCCGGCTATCTCGCCCCGGCCGAGCATCCCGATCGGTAACCTTAATAAACTAAATGCGGCGCGCGCTCAGCCAAAACTGCGGATTAGGGTAAGCGGTTGGTTAATTTCCGGCCGCACTGTGCCGCGTGCGCCACAGCCGAGTGCGCGTACCTCACGTATATTGGTTGTCCGGCGCGTTAAAGACTATGCATCCGGAAGCGGTGCGTCGTTCATCGTGGCGTCGTCTCGCGCAAACGGCAGTAAGCGAATCACAACGCGCACTCTAACGAATCCGATTGGAGCGCCACGCAAATTTGCAGATACTGCCGGGCGGTGATGTGAACGAGAAGCTCACGCCCCCTTACGGTTCTGCCGGTTGTGCACGAGGTCGTCGACCACCGCCGGGTCGGCGAGCGTCGAGGTGTCGCCGAGATTGCCGGACTCGTCCTCGGCGATCTTGCGCAGGATGCGGCGCATGATCTTGCCCGAGCGGGTCTTCGGCAGGCCGGGCGAGAACTGGATCAGGTCCGGTGAGGCGATCGGGCCGATCTCCTTGCGCACCCAGGCAACCAGTTCCTTGCGCAGATCCTCGCTCGGATGCTCGCCCGACATCAGCGTCACGTAGGCGTAGATGCCCTGGCCCTTGATGTCGTGCGGATAGCCGACGACCGCGGCCTCCGAAACCTTGGCGTGCGCGACCAGCGCCGATTCGACCTCGGCGGTGCCGAGCCGATGGCCGGCGACGTTGATCACGTCATCGACCCGGCCGGTGATCCAGTAGTAGCCGTCCTGGTCGCGCCGGCAGCCGTCGCCGGTGAAATACTTGCCCGGATAGGCGCGGAAATAGGTGTCGACGAACCGCTGGTGATCGCCGAACACAGTGCGCATCTGGCCCGGCCAGGAATCCGCGATGCAGAGGTTGCCGCTGGTGGCGCCTGCCAGCACCTTGCCTTCGGCATCGACGATCTCGGGCTGGACGCCGAAGAACGGCCGCGTCGCCGAGCCGGGCTTGAGTTTGGTGGCGCCCGGCAGTGGCGTGATCAGGATGCCGCCGGTCTCGGTCTGCCACCAGGTATCGACGATCGGACAGCGGCCGTCGCCGACTACGCGGTGGTACCACTCCCAGGCTTCCGGATTGATCGGCTCGCCGACGGTGCCGAGCAGCCTGAGCGAAGCACGCGAGGTCTTCTTCACCGGCGCGTCGCCGGCCTGCATCAGCGCGCGGATCGCGGTCGGGGCGGTGTAGAAGGTGTTGACTTTGTGCTTGTCGATCACCTCCCAGAATCGCGACATCGACGGATAATTCGGCACGCCTTCGAACATCAGCGTGGTGGCGCCGTTCGCGAGCGGGCCGTAGACGATGTAGCTGTGGCCGGTCACCCAGCCGACATCGGCGGTGCACCAATAGATGTCGCCGTCGTGATAGTCGAAAACGTATTGATGCGTGATCGACGTGTAGACCAGATAGCCGCCGGTGGTGTGCAGCACGCCCTTCGGCTTGCCGGTCGAGCCCGAGGTGTAAAGGATGAACAGCGGATCCTCGGCGCTCATCTCGGCGCACGGGCATTCGCTCGTCACCACCGCGGCCGCTTCGTGGTACCAGACGTCCCGCACCGGATCCATGTCGACCTTGGCGCCGGTACGCCGGACCACGATTACGTGGTCGACCGAAAATCCAGCACTTGTGACCTTGGCAATGGCCGCGTCGGTGTTGGCCTTGAGCGGCACTTTGCGTCCGCCGCGCAAGCCTTCGTCGGCGGTGATGACGACCTTGGACTGACAGTCCTCGATCCGTCCGGCGAGCGATTCGGGCGAGAAGCCGCCGAACACCACGGAATGAATGGCCCCGATGCGCGCGCAGGCCAGCATCGCGTAGGCCGCTTCCGGGATCATCGGCATGTAGATGGTGACGCGGTCGCCCTTCTCGACGTTGCGGTTGCGCAGGATGTTGGCCATCCGGCACACCT
Organism: uncultured Alphaproteobacteria bacterium; assembly: GCA_963807865.1. Classification (GTDB taxonomy): domain Bacteria; phylum Pseudomonadota; class Alphaproteobacteria; order Rhizobiales; family Xanthobacteraceae; genus VAZQ01. The sequence continues at coordinate 36,578 of CAWEDK010000015.1, forward strand.
CGTCGTGCAGTTCCTGGTAGGTGATGTGCTTGGAGTCCTTGGGGTCGTCGCCCTCCCAGATGATCGCAGTCTGGCTGGCGCGCTTCGGCAGGTGCCGGTCGATGCAGTTGTAGGCGGCGTTGAGCGTGCCGTCCTCGAACCACTTGATCGAGACGTTGTGCGGATCGAACGAGGTGTTCTTGATCCGCATCGGCGTCCGGTACCAATGGATGCGCTTGGCATGCTCGGCCCAGAAGCCATTCGGATCGGCGATCGAGCGCGCGTACATTTCGTGGTACTTGGCGTCATCGATGAAGGCGCGCTGGCGCCACTCCGCCGGAACGTCGTAGATTTTCTCGGACATTTCCTGCCTCCAACCGGCGCGCGCGCCGCGCCGCGCGATTCTGCTTGTTTCTCTGTGCCCGCCATTATGCGACGCTGCCCCGACGAGCGACAAGTCTGGCAATGTTCAACTTTGGTCGCCGGATGCCAGACGGGGCGGCGGCACCGGCGCGGGAGCGTGGCCATGGCGTGGATGATCCGGCTGACCTTTGCAGCGATGATCCCGCTCGCCGCTACGGCCGCGATGGGTCAGAGCTATCCGGTACGGCCGATCAAGCTGGTGGTGTCGTTTCCACCCGGAGGCGCGGGCGACATTGTGGCCCGCCTGCTCGGTCAACCGTTGTCGGTCCGCCTCGGGCAGCCGATCGTGGTGGAGAGCCGGCCGGGCGCCAACGGCAATATCGCAGGCGAACTGGTCGCGAGGTCAGCGCCCGACGGCTACACGCTGCTGGCGGGACCGAGCGCGCTGTTCGGCATCAACCCGCATCTCTACGCGCGAATGCCGGTCGATCCGCTCAAGGAGCTGCTGCCAATCGCCAGCGTGCAGGTGAATACGTTGCTGCTCGCCGCCAGCCCCAGGCTGGCGTCCGTCAGCGACTTCCGGGATTTCGTCACGGCGGCGCGCGAAACCAAGCCGCCGCTGTTCTACGCATCGATTGGCAACGGCAGCGAGCACCATCTGGCGATGGAAATGCTGAAGCGACGCGCCGGTATCGATCTCGTCCATGTCCCGTATCGCGGCGGCGGACCGGCCGCGCTCGGCGTCATGGCGGGCGATGTGGCGGCGATGTTCGGCGGCGGCTCGGTCGCGCCGATGGTGCAGTCGGGCAAGCTCCGCGGGCTCGCCACCAGCGGAGCGCGCCGGTCGCCCCTGCTGCCTGAGCTTCCGGCGATTGCCGAGTTCTATCCAGGCTACGAGGTCGAGATCTGGCAGGGACTGTTCGCCCCGGTGGGGACGCCGCCGGCGATCGTGGACCAGTTACGCACCGAGGTCCTTGCCGTCCTCACGGGGCCGGAGTTCGGTGCAAAGCTGAGTGCCGCTGGATCGGGCGAGCCGCTGGTGACAACGCCTGCCGAACTCGCCGCGAGGATTCGCAGCGACCACGAGACCTACGGGCGGGTCATTCGCGAGATCGGCGCGAAGGTGGATTGAATTCTTACGATATGTTCGAGGCGCGCTTGGCGCGGCGCTGCTTTTTCAAACGCCTGCAACTTTCGAGATCATACCCTACCGCCGCGGCTTGAACTCCTGATCGGGAAACTCCGACGCTTCCGGTGCTTTGAGCACGACAAACATGTGGTCCGTGGTGGCGTGGCAGGCGTTGCACCCGGTGGTCAGTTGATTGTAGGCCTCGCCGAACTGACGCGCGTCACCCGCCTTGACGGCGGCCTCGAGCGCGGCCAGCGGCTCGGTCAGGGCGGCATCGAACAGGTCCGGCACCGGCAGGCCTTTCCAGCGCGGGATCGCGGCGGAGATTTGTGCCAGCGATCGCTGCAGCTCCTTGAGTTCGTAAGACGTGAGCAGCCAATTCGCCTCGCGGCCCGCGAGGCCGAGCTTGGCGTGCCGCGGTTGAATGAACATGCTCATCAGCGCGCCCATCATCGGATTGAACGCGGCCGGCTCGTCGGCCGGCTTCGGCTCATTCTGCGCAAAACCCGGGATGGTTCCGGTCGAAATCGATATAGCCGCGATGATCGCCGCCAAGGCGGTCAGCAGATGAACGGGCTTTCGCATGCCTGGTCCCTTTCGTGCGCTGTTCGGACCCGCGGTCATCGCTTGATCTGAAATTCTTGATTGCCGAATGCGGCTCCATCCGGCACCTTGACGACGATGTAGGGATGGCCAGTGGAGACGTGGCACGCATTGCACCCGGCGGTCAGCTTCGCGTACTGCTCGGCGAACTGTCGCGGCTCGCCCGCCTTGATGGTGAAGTCGATCAGAGCCATTGGCTCCCCCATCGCGGTTTCGATTAGGTCCGCCATTGGTGCGCCGTTGTGGTGTGGAACGCCGGCTGCGATGCGGACGAAAGACTGCCTGATCTCTTTGAGCGCATAGCCGGCGAGCGGCCAGTTTTCCTGTTTGCCGGCGAGCCATAGCTTGATGTGGCGGGGCTGAATCAGAAGATTCATCAGGTCGCCCAGCGTCGGATTGTACGGCACCGGCGTGGCGTCGGCCGCGCGGGGCTCCTGCTGAGCGAGGCCGGGTTCCGGCAGGGCAAGGATCGCAACCGCCATCGCCGTCGCGGTCGCCGCGATCAGCGGGTAGATGAGCTTGCGCATGCGTTTCCTCTCCAAATTGCATCCGATTGTTACGCCGCCGTTGTCGGCGGTCGAGACTACAGGCCGATGGCGCCGATCACCGCGCCCATCAACACCAGCACGATCAGCCAATGCCCGCCGTCGATCCACAGCAGCCGCCAGTCGCGGCGCGCGAAGCTGTTGTTGACCAGCATGGTGGTGATCACAAATCCGAACCAGCAGAACGCGCCGGTGATGATGCCGCTGCGGATCGTCAGCGGAATGCGCGGACCAAGATGCACCAGCACGCCGGCCAGCATCCAGGCCATCACCAGTTCGGCCACGAACGAATAGATGTACGGCAGGAATGCGCCCGGAGCAGACTTCGCTGCCGCCATCTCGTCCGGCGTACGTCCCAGCGCCGCCATCCAGGGCTTGCCGAGCGCCATGTACCAGACCGCGCCAGCCAGCCAAGCGACCACGGCCGCGATGACGATGGCACCATAAAATCTCATCAGACCCGCTCCCGGGCGAACATCCATCCAGCCTATCGTCCGACAGGCCGGCTGGGGAGGGGGCTGATCGGTAACGGCCGCCGCTATTCCTTGCAGCCTCCCATACGGCAGACCAGGCTCCATTCCGACGCGGTCACCGGCTGCACCGAAAGGCGGCTGTATTTGACCAGCGCCATCTCCTTGAGACGCGGCGCCGCCTTGATGGCGGCGAGCGTAACCGGCTTGGGCAAGGGACTGAGGGCCTTGACGTCGACCGCCACGAACACCCCTTTCTCGTCGGTTGGGTCGGGGTAAGCCTCGCGGATCACCTCGGCGAGGCCGACGATCTGCCGTTCATCGCCGGTGTGATAGAAGAAGACCTGGTCGCCCTTCTTGATCGCCTTCATGTGCGAGCGCGCCGTGAAGTTGCGCACGCCGGTCCACGGCTCTCCCTTCGCGCCGCGTTTGACGCAATCATCCCAGGAGAATTCCTCGGGCTCGGTCTTCAAAAGCCAATGGCCCATTTTATCCCTCCGCACGAAATGGCCGCGTCAATAAATTCTCAATCGCATCGCCGACGCCGATCCGGCCGTCGAGAATATCCGCGACGGCGCTCGCGATCGGCATCTCGATGCCTTTCACGTTTGCCATCGCGACGAGAACCGGGGCCGTGAAGATGCCCTCGGAAAGCTTGCCGTTACTTCGGGCCCGCTGCGCGGTCCGGCCTTCTCCAAGCGCCAGCCCCAACGAATAGTTTCGCGACTGAGTGCTCGAACAACTGAGGATCACGTCGCCCAGACCGGAAAGCCCTGTCAAGGTCTCGGGCCTTGCACCGTAGGCTTGGCCGAACCGGAACAATTCGGCAAATCCGCGCGTGGTCAGCGCCGCGACCGCGCTCGGGCCGAGACGGCGCCCGGTCACGATGCCGGCTGCGATCGCGAGCACGTTCTTGGCGGCGCCGCCGATCTCGACGCCTCGCGTATCGTCGGTGTGATAGAGCCTGAATGTCGAAGAGCCGAGGCTGCGAGCCAGCGTCGCGGCCATGTCGCTGTCGCGCGCTGCGAGCGTCACGGCGGTCGGCAGGCCGTGCGCAACGTCGACCGCGAAGCTTGGGCCGGACAGGATCGCCGGGAGTGCATGCGGCACGCTGTCGGCGATCACCTCGGTCATGAATTTGTGCGTGCCGTGTTCGATGCCCTTGGCGCACGCGATCACCGGCGTGCCCGCGGCCAGCGTAGGACGCAGCATGCTGGCGGTGGTGCGCAGGTGCTGCGAGGGAACGGCAAGCAGGATCGCATCATAGCGGCCGACAGCTTCGGATGCGGCTGCGATCCCGACACGCTCGTCAAATTTCACACCGGGAAGGCGCGGGCTCTCACGAGTTCGACTCCAGCCGGTCGGCACTGTTCTGGTCACGAGCCGCAAGCAACACCGCGCGTCCGGCGCGCGCGATCACATTCGCGAGCGCCGAACCCCAGGCGCCCGCGCCGACGACGGCAATATGATCAAACATTACGACCGAACTTCATTTGTTTGAAAATGTCCGGCCAGCGGCCTGACGTCAATCCGTCTTACGGGCTACGAGCGGGGCCGGTGGCGTTGATTGCCGCTTGATCGTATCGAGCGGCCAGCGTGCGTGCGGTGCGGTATCGAGCGTGTCGGTGAGTCCCAACGCCAGACGCTCGGCGCCCGCCCAGGCGATCATGGCGCCGTTGTCGGTACAGAGTTCAGCGGGCGGTACGACCAGCGTGGTGCCGGTTTCGAACGCAATGCGGTGCAGCACGCGGCGGATTGCTTCGTTCGCGGCGACGCCACCGGCGGCAACCAACGCGGTCGGATTGTCGTAGCGCTCCTTGAAAACTTTCATGCCGGCGCGCAACCGGTCGCCAACCACGTCGACCACCGCCTGCTGAAACGATGCGCATAAATCGCGGACGTCCTCGCTGCTCAACGGAGCGACTTTCTCGGCTTCGAGCCGAAGCGCGGTCTTGAGGCCGGACAGTGAAAAGTCGGCATGTGGGCGGCCGTGCATCGGGCGCGGCAGCGAGAATCGCCCAGCATTGCCTTGCACGGCTTCGCGCTCGACCAGCGGGCCTCCCGGATAACCGAGTCCCAGCAGTTTGGCAGTCTTGTCGAAGGCTTCGCCGATGGCGTCGTCGACCGTGGTGCCGATGCGCGCATACTCGCCGACACCGAGCACCGCGACGATCTGGGTGTGTCCGCCGGAAGCAAGGAACAGGCAGTAGGGGAACGGCGTGGCGTCGGTAAGCCGCGCTGTCAGCGCGTGCGCTTCGAGATGGTTGACGGCGATCAGCGGTTTCTCACACACCAGTGCGATCGCCTTGGCGGTGGTCAGTCCGACGATCACACCGCCGATCAGGCCCGGTCCGGCGGCTGCCGCGATACCGTCGAGTTCGTCGAAACTTTTGCCGGCCTCCAGCATTGCCTGGGCAATGATCAGGTCGAGCGCCTCGACATGCGCGCGGGCGGCAATCTCCGGCACCACGCCGCCGAATGCGGCATGCTCGTTGATCTGAGACAGCACGACGTTGGACAGAATCCGGCCGGGGCCGGCCTGCGGTCGCTCGACAACGGCCGCCGCAGTCTCGTCGCAGGTCGTCTCGATGCCGAGGACAAGCATCAATGTTTCCATCCGCCTGACAAAGGATTGCCGAAGGCGGCTTTCCGGCTGGAGGCGCGGTGCCTAAGATCGCACCCACCCGGTGCGCCCGATCCGGCCTAGCACTGTGGGGTCGTGAGGTGCAATGCTCGGCCGCCTGACCATAATCCCGGTTGAAGTCGTTGCGCGCCGGCGGCGCGCATCGGCGTGAATGGCATGCGGCTCCTGGTCACCCGGCCCGAACCCGAAGGAGAAGAGACCGCGGCGCACTTGCGCGCGCAGGGTCATGAGGTTCTGGTCGCGCCTCTCCTGCGGATCGAGGCTGCGACGGACGCCGATCTTGGTGCGGGTTCCTGGTCCGGCATCATCATGACCAGTCGCAACGCGGCCCGGGCGATCGAACTGCATCCGCGCTGTCGCGAACTGCTTGGACTGCCGGTCTTCACGGTCGGGCGGCGCACGGCGGCGTCGGCCCGCGCTGTTGGGTTCTCCGAAGTTCTGTCGGCTGACGGCGATGCCGACGACCTGGTGCGCCTGATCGTTGCCCGCCACGCGGCCATCGGCGGACCTCTCCTTTATCTCGCCGGCGCGGATCGGGCCGCCGATGTGGCCGGCGATATTCGCCAATGCGGTCTGCTGGCGGACACCGTCGTGATCTACCGTGCAGTCGGGGCGGACGAATTTCCGGCGTCCGTCCGAGCCGCACTGGCGGAGGGCAATCTCGATGGCGTATTGCATCTGTCGCGGCGCAGTGCGGACATTTACCTTGCTTGCGCCCGGAACGCCGGCCTGCTCGACAGGGCGCTGCTGCCCGCACACTATTGTCTGTCAGCTCAGGTTGCCGAACCGCTGATCGCGGCCGGTGTACGGCGTGTCGCGATCGCGACCCGGCCGGACGAGGCCGCGCTCGTCGACCTCGTCGCACCGTGACATCGAAGCGCTCCGGCTATCATGAAATTGCCGCCCAGCGCCCGCGATTATGTGATAGTCCGGCCATCGGCGAATCGACAGGATCTTCCTGCCATGAGCACTGACGACGCTTCGACTGCCGGGACTGCCGGCCCCCCAAACAGCCAAAACCGCCGCCGTCCGGCGCCGACCATCGAACTGGCAGCGACCGAGGTACGAGACGATGCACAATCCCGGGCCGAGGCAAGCGCGCACGTTGGTGAAGGTCTTGAGGGCGCGGAACTGAATACCGGAGGGCGCACCGTGAGCAGTACTTGGCGGCTTGTCGGCGCCGCGGTCGGCGGCGGTCTCGTCGCGCTTCTCGGGTTTCTGGCTGTGGATACGGCGTTGCGGTCCGGTCAAGGCGATGGGCTCCTCGAGGCGCGGCTGGCGCGGGCGGAGCAGCAGGTGCGCGAACTGGCCGAGCGTCCGGCCCCGGCGCAGTCCGATCCCGCTGCCGTCACGGCACTGACCGGCCGGCTCGCTAAAGTGGAAAGCACGCTCGCCGGGTTGCGGCCGCCGCCGTCCGCCGACCCGGCGCTGGCGAACCGAATCGCCACGATCGAGGGCGAGGTGAAGTCGTCCGGCGAGATCGTCGCGATCCTCAGCCGCCGCACCGACGATACCGCCACGCTTGCCCGCGAGACGCGCCAGCGCGCCGACGTCAATGCGGCCGCGATCGCGGAACTGGGGCCGAAGGTTGCACGGCTGGGAGCCTCGCCGGTCGTCGAGCGCGGCGATCACGATGCCTTGTCGAAGCGCGTTGCTGCAATTGAGAGCAGCGAAAAGGCGCTCGCCGCCGAGCTTGCGAAGCGTCCGGTGGAAGGCGCCACCGATCGGGCCGTTCGGTTCGCAGTCGCCGCCGCGGCGCTGCGCGACGCGGTCGATCGCGGCGCGCCGTTTGCCCAGTTGCTGGCGACGACCAAGCCGTTCGTCGCGGACAGCAAGCAACTCGCGCCGCTCGAAGTCTTCGCGGCGACCGGCGTCCCGTCGGTCGCGGTGCTGGCGCAGCAACTGTCCGAACTCGCGCCGGCGCTCTACCAGGCAGCCGGGGTAGCGCCGCGAGACAACGGACTGTTCGACCGGCTGGCTGCCAACGCCGAGAGGCTCGTCCGGCTCCGGCCGGTGCAGGACGTGCCGGGCACCGATCCGGCCGCGATGGTTGCGCGCATCGAATTCAGGGCCGTGCATTCCGACATCGCGGGCGCGCTTACCGAGTTGGCCAGGCTGCCCGCCAATGTGCGTGCTCCGGCGGAGGACTGGATCAAGCGCGCCGAAGCGCGTACGGCTGCGATTCAGTCGGGCAATCGGATCGCAGCCGATGCTCTGGCGGCGCTCGGGAAGTGATATGGTCGGGCCATTTCCGGCAATTGCAGTAAGGTCGCGATGATCCGCGTCATCATCTATCTCATCGTCATGGGCCTGTTGGCCTGTATCGCGGTCTGGTTCGCCGACCGGCCCGGCGAAGTCTCGGTGACGTGGCAGGGCTGGCGGCTCGAAACGTCGGTGATGATGCTGCTGGTCGCAATGGCGACGGTGGCGGTGATCGCCGTGATGCTGTGGTCGCTTGCGCGCTCGATCTGGCGCTCGCCCGACACGCTTGCCCGCTATCTGGGCGCGCGCCGCGGCATGCGCGGATATCATGCGGTCTCGCGAGGACTGATCGCGATCGGCTCCGGCGATGTGCGTGCCGCGCGCAAATACGTCGAGGAGGCCAACCGCCACGCCCCCGGCGAGCCGCTCACGCTGCTGCTCAGCGCGCAGACCGCCCAGCTCGCGGGTGACGGCGCGCAGGCCGAGCGCGGATTCCACCAGATGGCCGGCCGCGACGATACCCGGCTGCTCGGCCTGCACGGGCTCTACATCGAAGCGCAGCGTCGCGGCGACGTGGCGACGGCGCAGCTCTACGCCGAGGAAGCCGCCCGGCAGGCGCAGGTGCCGGCCTGGGCCGGGCAGGCGGTGCTCGAATTCCGCTGCGTGACCGGCGACTGGGCGGGTGCGATCGAGCGGCTCGACCGCAACATGAAGAGCGGCCTGATCGACAAGGCGTCCTATCAGCGCCAGCGCGCCGTACTGTTGACCGCGCGGGCGCTCGCCAGCGAGGAGATGGAGCGCGACCGCGCCAAGACCTATGTGCTGGAGGCCGTGAAGCTCGCCCCCACGCTGGTGCCTGCCGCCGTGCTCGCGGCACGCCTGCTGGGCGAGGCCGGAGAGCTGCGCAAGGCCGGCCGCATCATCGAAGTCGCGTGGCGGACCAATCCGCATCCCGACCTGGCCGAAGGTTACGCACATCTGCGGCCCGGCAATTCGGCGCGCGAGCGGCTCGCCCGGATCCAGTCGCTGGCCGAAAAGTCGCCCGGCAATATCGAGGCCGCGCTGGCGGTCGGTCGCGCGGCGCTCGACGCACAGGAGTTCGCCGTCGCCCGGCAAGCGCTGGTGCCGCTTGCCGTCACGCCGACGCAGCGGGTGGCGGCGCTGATGGCCGAGCTCGAGGAAAAGGAACACAACGACGAGGGCCGCGCGCGCGAATGGATGGCGCGGGCGTTGCACGCCCGGCGCGATCCGGCCTGGACGGCGGATGGCTTCGTGTCCGAGCGCTGGTTGCCGATCTCGCCGGTTACCGGCCGGCTCGATGCGTTCGAGTGGAAGGATCCGCTGTCCGGCCTCGACCGTGATCGGCCGATGATCGAGGCGGGGCACGATCGCCGACGCCGCCGTCAATGTCCCGGCGACGGTCGAGCGCCGCCCGGCGCATGAGGCACCGCTCGATCTTGCGGTCGAAAAGCCGGCACCCGCGCCGCCGCGCGCCGAGGAGCCTCGTCCTGAGCCGGTGATCGAGCCGCCGCCGGCCTCGGGCGGCCCGCGTCTGCGCGCCACGCGGTCCGAGCCGCCGGTGTCGCATCCGCCGGCCGTCATCCCGTTGGTGCATGCGCCTGACGATCCGGGACCCGATGTCGAAGCGACGGTCGAGCCGGTGCCGGAGAGCGAGGCCAAGCCCGATGTCTGGGGCCGCCTGCGGCAGTATTTCAAGACCTAGCCGCGCGGTCCCGAAAAGTTGCTGCTTTTCGGATCAGATTGTCGGCCGAACGAAGGTTTTGAGAGGCCCGGCGACGTTCTCGAACCGGGTTCTATGCCGCGCCGATGGCAGCTTAGGCCATCGGCCGCGCGCCTTGCCAAGCCCGGCCGCAGCCGATATCAGGGCGCATTCGCGATCCGGGGCCTCTTGGGCCGCAATAGCTCAGCCGGTAGAGCACGTCATTCGTAATGACGGGGTCGGGGGTTCGAATCCCTCTTGCGGCACCACACTTAGTCGAAAATCAGCGACTCTGGGAGGCCTCCGGTAAGCGCCCGATCAGCAGGCCACGCCGCACCACCATCGGGATGCGCTTGGATGTTTGCCAGTTAGCATCGATTGTCCTCGACGGAGCATGAACTGATAAGCGCGTGATGCAGAACGTCGCGTGTAATCGAGAAACCGGCAGGAGCCTGTTGTGAAGCCCGTGATGGGTTTGGTTATCGCGTCGTCACGTCGTCGCCGTGTACGAAGCCCGCAACCCTGTTTAGAAAATCGACCAAGTACCAATTTTGGCCTCTGTATTTCCCGACTACCCTGCTCCCGTGATCACTCATCACTTGAGCTTTTTCGTCCGGTTCGACCCGAACAGGGGCATTCTCCTTAATTCGATACAATTCTCCATCAACCGGATCGATGATGGTGCTGACCTGCTCCCCAACTTGCCCTCGTTTATAAGGAGAGTCTGTTCCGGTTATGCCCCTGGTGGGGCGTGCTGCGAACTCAGTTGGTGTGAGCCCGTTGAGGCTCGTGTGCGGTCGGTTGGTGTTGTAGTCGATCCTCCATTCTTCGATGATCTGGCGCGCCTCGTTGAGGTTGGCGAACAGGTGCTCATTGAGGCACTCGTCGCGCAGCCGGCCGTTGAAGCTCTCCACGAAGCCATTCTGCATCGGTTTGCCCGGCGCGATGTAGTGCCATTCGACGCCGCGCTCCTGCTGCCAGGCCAGGATGGCGTTCGAGGTGAGCTCGGTGCCGTTGTCGCTGACGATCATGCGGGGGCAGCCTCGTCGTCTCGACGATGCGATCGAGTTCGCGAACGACGCGCAGAGCCGGTGAGCGAGGTGTCGACCACCAGGCCCAGGCACTCCCGCGTGAAGTCATCGACCAGCGGTGAGGATGCGGAAGCGCCGGCCGCTCACCAGCGTGTCCACCACGAAGTCGAGCGACCAGCGCAGATTGCGATCCTGCGGGATCGCCATCGGCGCCCGGGTGCCGAGCGCCCGCTTGCGGCCGCCGCGTTTGCGCACGGTGAGCCGCTCTTCCTTGTAGAGCCGGTAGAGCTTCTTGTGGTTGAGCTTGATGCCCTGGCGCTCCAGCAGCAGCCCGAGACGCCGGTAGCCGAACCGCCGGCGTTGTGACGCCAGCTCCCGCAGCTTGGTCCGCAAGCCCTTCATCGCCAGTCCTCTTCGAGGCATAGCGATAGGTCTTCGGATGCAGGCCGACGAGCCCACAGGCCCGCCGCTGCGAGTAGCCCTTCTCTCGACCGCCCAGGTCACAGCACGCTTCCGCAAGCTGGGCGTTAGAAGTTTTTTCCGAGCATCTCCTTCAGCGTCGATGCATCCAGCATCGACTCCGCCAGCAGCTTCTTCAGCTGCGGTTCTCGTCCTCCAGCGCCTTCAGCTTGCGGGCGTCGGAGACCTCCATCCCGCCATAGCGCGACCGCCACTTGTAGAACGTCGCATCGCTGATGCCGTGCTTGCGGCACACCTCGCCGGCCGACAGCCCGGCAGCGTGCTCCTTCAGCACCTTGATGATCTGCTCTTCGGTAAATCTGCTCTTACGCATGTCCGTCTCCCGAGGGAACGGACTCTACCCAAAATCGGGGGCATTTAAGGGGAGCAGGTCAGGATGTTGCCCGCAGTCAGGCCGATAAGGAGGGTGTCCGCGTCTTTGTGATCGAGCCAATGCGCTAGTTCGCGAGCAACCCAAGGGGAGTGAGCTGCTTCGGGCGAGGCCAGCAGGATAAAATATCGAGACTCATCTAGTGCTTTCGCAATGTCAGGCCAAAGCTTGGCTGTTGCCGGCAAACTTGCATCGTCGCGGAATACGCGCAGCAGACGGCGCCGATACCAGGGCTTGCCGAGGATTTGCGTGACCGATTGCAAAGCTTCGGCAACCGCGTAGTCCTCGGCGTGGCTATAGGAAATGAAAGCGTCATAGCGCGCCATATTCCCTCCCGGTCAAATCCAGCCAATACGGCACTGGCCGCGAGCAACCGCAGCCTGAAGCATGGTCGAGGCAAGATAATGGATATCGGCTGGGCGCGGGTCTTCCGTAAGTTCGGGGTCCTAGACCTGGTGACCGGTCACTGCCCAAGAACCGGGCGCGCTGTCGCTACGATGGCCCCCGGGCCGACGCTCGCGCAGGTGCGCAGCGGTTCCTGCCCGGCGTGGGGCTGCTGCGAGCGATTCGGTCTAGTAGCCGGTCGATGTTGCCGCGGCGGACGCCGGCAATCGGATGCCTGCCAAGCTTCGGGTAGAGCAGAATTTGAGAGATCAGGCCAAATAGGCGTCGTGGACCAACGCGGACTGAGTTTCATGCTGTTCTGGCAACGTGTCGCTCAAGCCCAAAACATTCGGATCTTTCCGGCCTCGCTCTTGGAGCGATCGTATCCGGCCTTAAGTGCCGGTTCGATCTGTTTGGGATCGAGAAGATTGACGCCTTTCGGAGTGCCCGCAATGATGAGCATTCCCTTGGTCCCGGTCGCCTCCAGGTCCTTCATCTCGTTGTGAACGTTATGCGGGATGCCGCTGAGTAAGCTGCCCTCGTAACCGTCCGTCAAAGTGATCACCAACGCCCGCTTCGAGCCTGCGACCACGTCGGTGTGCGCCCATGTCCTGGAAATTCCGCCATCCATGCAATAGCGCTGTCCGAGCTGAGTCGGTCCGATCACGCCCGGCAGCGACGAACTGGCTGCCACGGCGTGCGCCAGGGGGATATTGTTCCTCCGCGCTGCCTCCTGCCCGATGACGAGACGTTCGCCGGTGTAGCAATCGTTGGCAGTCGTATACATCTTGGCGACCGGCCAGTCGGTCCGGCTGTCTCCGGTCAACAATCCCGCCAGGCGATCGACGGCATTGCCATTGACCTTGTTGTCCGCGGCCAATGCAGCATGTCCGATGGCGCGAATGGATTCGGGACTGCCGTCCTTGACGCTGAAGTTGATCTCTTGCGCCCGCTTCTGACTGATGTTGGGAGCCGTCACGGGTGCCAGCTTGGCGAACAGGCCCGGGAAGTGACCGAAGAATTCAAATGCCCGTCTGAGACGCTGAAATTCTCCGGACGTCAGGGATGATCCGGCATAAGCGCCGGCCGAGGTGCCGACCACCATTTCGGCCACGTTGGGATCGACCCCCTGCTCCAGGAGTCCGTGGAAGAACCCGCAATACCAAGCGACGTAATATTCGCCGCCGCCGCCCAGGACCAATGTCCGGTCGAGTCCTTTCGCCAAGTTCGAGACCGTGGGGGCATCGGGGGCCCGGCGCGCCAGTCCATCGCCTGCGAACAGCTTGTCGGAAATCGACGCGGCCATTGCGGCAGCGTCATATCCTACGGGATTTGGCGCCGGTGTCTGTGCTGACGCGCCAGCCGTCGTCAGACCGGCTACACCAATGGTCGCCGACGTTAGTAAAACGCGCCTTGAGAGTTCTGTCATGGCCACGCTCCTTGAGAAGAGACGACACAGCGCTTCAGAAAAGTTCGTTTGTATTAATAACCTGAGTTGTTCTTCGCGCTGATTTGGGAAGTCTGAACGAACGCTTCGCCGAGCATCGCACCAAGTGAAGCCTTACCGAAACCATCCTTAGCACGGAGTGAAGAGACACATATGGCTTCACTATAAATGGAGTTCGAATTGCGAGTACCCCGAGAGCCATCATCTCGGTGCCGCGACGGCAAGCGCTCGGACATCATCCAGCGGGAGTACGCGCAGGTGGCCTCTGAAGGCGCACGATCTCGTCAATGACGCTTCTCAGACCCGCATCTATGAGAAGATATCCGGCAACGGCAACACATACCAAAATTGCGAGCAGAATCATCACCCGGACATTCTGGTTCTTGATCGAGGGAAATACATTGGGGATCACCCACCACCGGACATAGGAAAAGCAGTAGACGAACAAAGCAGAATAGGCCGCAAACGCAACAGCCCGGAGCAGCCAGTTGTCCGTGGCCTCTGCCAGCAATTGCAGCCCGGCGACGGTGATGACGTTCCTTGCGAATTCCAGCCACCACCTGGATATGACCCGCAGCTCGTCCGATGCGGCCTGCTCGTCCTTTGGGTCGAGAAGGTGCTTGCGAACACTCGCCCACATGTCCATCCGGCTCCCCTATTTGTGCCCTGCTTCGCCCAGTCAGGATGTAGCTCGTCAAGCGAGTTCCGTTGGGGGCTATCGGGAATCCCTCTTAGTCGCAGTGTACACCTCGTTGCCGCGCGCTTGTCGGATTCGATGAAATCGATGGTGGAGTGTGCACACCTTCCGCCCGGGCTATCGACGCCTGCCGTTGATAGCCCGGAAGGGCCGCGGGAGCGCGACGCGAAGGTCGATCCGGGTCTTGGCCGACGCCCGGGCCGCTTGCGCCCTTCGCCTTTCTGCCTATAGTCCGCGCCGCTTCAACACGCGCCGTCGTGCCCGGCCTTGCGCCGGGCATCCACGCCTGAGCTTAGAAAGCAAGCTGTGGATGGCCGGGAATCAGGGCGTTTACGCCCTGTCTTCGACGGGCAATGCCCCCGGACATGACGAGGGACGGATGGACGGAGTTCGATGGCTGGACGTGACGTGAAGAAGGTGGTTCTCGCCTATTCGGGCGGGCTCGACACCTCGATCATCCTGAAGTGGCTGCAGCAGACCTACGGCTGCGAGGTGGTCACATTCACGGCTGATCTCGGCCAGGGCGAGGAGCTTGATCCGGCGCGTAACAAGGCGCTGCTGCTCGGCATCAAGCCGGAGAACATTTTCATTGAGGACCTGCGCGAAGAGTTTGTGCGCGACTACGTCTTTCCAATGTTCCGGGCGAATGCGCTGTACGAAGGCCAGTACCTGCTCGGCACCTCGATCGCGCGCCCGCTGATCGGGAAGAAGCAGATCGAAATCGCCCAACGCGTCGGGGCCGATGCGGTGGCGCACGGCGCGACCGGCAAGGGCAACGACCAGGTGCGGTTCGAGCTGACCTACTACGCGCTCAACCCGGCGATCAAGATCGTCGCGCCCTGGCGCGAATGGAGCTTCAAGGGCCGCAGCGACCTGCTCGACTTCGCCCGCCAGCATCAGATCCCGATCGCCAAGGACAAGGAGGGCGAGGCGCCATTCTCGGTCGACGCAAACCTGCTGCACTCGTCATCGGAGGGCAAGGTGCTGGAGGATCCGGCCGCCGAGGCACCGTCGATCGTCTATCAGCGAACCATCTCGCCGATGGAAGCGCCCGACCGGGCGACCGATGTCCGCGTCGGCGTCGAGCGCGGCGACGCCGTCTCGCTCGACGGCAAGCGGCTGTCGCCCGCCGCGCTGTTGACGAGGCTCAACGAACTCGGCCGCGCCAACGGTATCGGCCGCATTGACCTGGTCGAGAACCGCTTCGTCGGCATGAAATCGCGCGGCATCTATGAGACGCCGGGCGGGACTATCCTGCTGGCGGCGCATCGCGCCATCGAGTCGATCACGCTCGACCGTGGCGCCGCGCACCTCAAGGACGAGCTCATGCCGCGCTACGCGGAACTGATCTACAACGGCTTCTGGTTCGCGCCGGAGCGGGAGATGCTGCAGGCGCTAATCGACAAGAGCCAGGAGCACGTCGAGGGCGAGGTGCGGCTCAAGCTTTACAAGGGCAACGTCATGGTGACGGGCCGCGAAAGCCCGCGTTCGCTCTACGCCTCCGACCTCGTCACCTTCGAGGACGACCGCGGCGCCTACGACCAGAAGGACGCCGAAGGCTTCATCAAGCTCAATGCGCTTCGCCTGCGCACGCTGGGCCAGCGCCGCCGCAAGCTCGACAAGGGCTAGGCGTCCTCCGTTTCAGGCCGCAACGGCCAGATTCATATTGGTATCCGCGACACGGCCGGGCCTATCATGATCCCCGTCACCGGAGATCGCCCCATCAGCGCGCCGTCCGACAGCCAGCCGACTGCCACGTCCGCGCTCCCCCGTCCGTCGCCGCGCGGCTTTGCGCATGCGCTGTGGTACGGGCGCTCGATCCGTGCACAGCTCCTCATCGTTTTTGTCGTGATTGATGTGATTGCGGCGCTGGTCGCGGGCACCGTTACGATCCTCAAAGCCCGCACTGCGACGGGCGTCGAGATCGCGGCCTCGATGGAGGTCGCCCGCCTGCTCATCGGCGAGGCGGTCGGGCTCATGCGGCAGGAGGTGCCGGCCGAGCGGTTTCTGACCGACCTGTCATCACAGCTTCGTCTGGTGCGTCATGTGCGGATCGGCGTGAAGGATGCGGCCGGACACCCGCTGGCGGTGCCGGGTCCGGCTCCGCAACGCACCGAAGATCGCGCCGAGGCGCCCCGCTGGTTCGCAGCGCTGATCGCCTCGCCGGTCGAGAGCCGCGACGTGCCGGTGATCGTCAACGGCCAGCGCATCGGAACCGTGGAGATCGTCCCGGAGCCGCGCGACGAAATCGCCGAGGTCTGGGAGAACACCGTTGCGCTCGCCTGGGTGGCGCTGCTGGTCAACGTCGCGGTCATCGCGATGCTGTACGTGCTGTTCGGGCATGTGCTCGACCCGCTCACCGCCGTCGCGAGCGGCCTCGCCGATCTCGAACATCGCAAGTTCAGGGTCCGGCTGCCCCGGCCGCAGGCGCGCGAACTCGCCGCCATCACCGGCCGCTTTAACGCCCTGGCGGAGGCGCTCGAGACAGCGCGCGCGGAGAATTTGCGGCTGAACGAGCGGCTGATCACCGCACAGGACGACGAGCGCCGCCGCACTGCGCTCGAACTGCATGACGAGGTCGGGCCGAGCCTGTTCGGACTCAAGGCCAATATCGGCTCGATTGCCATGTTGGCCGGCGAACTGCCCGAGGCCGCCGGGCACAAGCTTGCCGGCCGCGTGAGCGACCTGCAGGCGATCGTCGAGCACTTGCAGGTCGTCAACCGCGGGATGCTGAACCGGCTGCGCCCGATGGCGCTCGGACATGTGCCGTTGCGCGACATCCTGACCGAACTCGTCAATGATCGCGCCCGACAGCAGGCCGAGATCGCCTTCACGTTCAACGCGGACGGCATCGCGCGCAGCTACGGCGATTCGATCGACCTCACCATGTACCGGTGCATCCAGGAAGGCATGACCAACGTGATCAAGCACGCGCAGGCGAGCCGGGTCGAAATCGCGCTGACGGAGATCGTGGGGAATGGTGACCGTTTCCCCGACGAAGGTTCGGCACGGCTCAACCTGACGATTCGTGACGACGGCCGTGGCATCGCGCCCGGAACGCCGATGGGCTTCGGTATGCGCGGTATGCAGGAACGCGTGCAGGGCCTGGGCGGCAGCTACGGCGTTGGAAGCAAAGGTGGGCGGGGGACCGCGGTGGAAATCGCGATCCCGCTACGCGACCGAGGAGGCCGCCCGTAGCGTGGGTTTCGTAGGAGTTTCTGTTCACTCGCAAAGGAATTCTTCGATAGCTTCCCTGCTCGAAGGGTCGAAGTGACATGACAAGCGTCCTGGTGATCGACGATCACCCGATCGTGCTGCAGGGCTGCCGGCGCATGCTGGAAGATGCCGGCGTCGGGACCGTGCTCGATGCACGTGAGCTCACGTCCGGCTATCGCCTTTATCGGCGGCATCATCCGGACGTCGTGATCGTCGATCTCGCCATGCAGGGCAGCGGGCTCGGCGGCATCGATCTGATCCGGCGCATCCGGGCGCACGATCAGCGTGCGCGGGTGCTGGTCTTCAGCATGCACAGCGACCCGATCATCGTGGCCCGCGCGCTTGAAGCCGGCGCCACCGGGTATGTGCTCAAGGATACTTCGTCGGAAGAACTGAAGAAGGCGTTCGAGCAGGTCCGTGCCGGGATTCCTTACCTGAGCAACGATATCGCCATGCAGGTGGCGCTGGTGCGCACCGGTGTGCGGCAGAATCCGCTCGCCGACCTGACGCCGCGCGAACTGCAGACGCTGTCGCTATTGGCCGAGGGCAAGCCTTACGGCCGGATCGCCGACGAACTCAACGTCAGCTACAAGACCGTGGTCAACACCTGCTCGCAGCTCAAGCAGAAGCTCAACGTCAAGAACCTGCCCGAGCTGATCCGCACGGCCGTACAGCGGGTGGCTTCGGAGCCGTAGCGGGGCCGTGGGCAAGCGGCGGCCCTCCCGACGGGGTGTGGCACGCAGAGCACATTGCCACTTGTTCTGGTTGCGGCTGGCAAAAGCTGCCGCGACCGCGCCAGCTCAATGTTCCAGATTGGAAGCAGGGTAAGGCAGCATCGATTGCCGCCCTGGGGATGGATGTCGATGGGGTGGGGGATTGTCATGCGGAGTTTGCGTTTGCAGAACCGGTTGCTGCTGGGGGCGGTGGCGGCTGGTGCGCTGATGCTGTCGGGGGCGGCCATCGGCCAAACTGCGGCAACGCTGGATGAGATCGTGGTGCAGGGCGCAACGCCCCGCCCGCCGGCCCGGCCGGCCCCGACCAGGCGTCCGACGCGCTCTGCAACTTCGACGACGCCCGCCGCGCCTGCCACTCCGGCCCCCGTCACTACGCCTGCGCTCTCCGTGGTCGCCACCACGCCGGTCACCGGCATCGGCTTCGACCGGAACAAGGTGCCGGCGATGGTCCAGACGCTGACGGCCGAGGACTTCTACCGCACGCACTCGCCGAGCGTTCTCGAAGCGCTCATGCAGCGCATCCCCGGCGTGAACACCACCGACGTCCAGGGTAACGGTTTTTTCCAGGACCTACGCTACCGCGGCTTCTCGGCCTCGCCGCTGCAAGGCACCCCGCAGGGACTCGCCATCTATATGAACGGTATCCGCATCAACGAGGCGTTCGGCGATACCGTCAACTGGGACTTCATCCCGACCGTCGCGATCGGCCGCGCGGACGTCTGGACCAACAATCCGGCGTTCGGCCTGAACGCCCTGGGCGGCGCGATCAGCTTTCAGATGAAGGATGGCTTCACCTATCAGGGGTTCGAATTCGACGCCATGGGCGGTTCCTACGGCCGGATCGGCGGCTCGTTTCAGTACGGGGTGCGCCAGGGCGAGTGGGCGCTCTACATGGCGGGTGAAGGCGTCAAGGACGACGGCTGGCGCTATCAGTCGCCGTCGCGGATCGGCCGGTTCTACGGCGATCTCGGCTGGAAGAGCATGGACTCCGAGATTCACCTCGTCGGCACCGCCGCGGACAACTATTTCGGCGTGGTCGGCCCGACGCCGGTCGAGATGCTCAACCGCGACTGGCGTTCGATCTACACTTGGCCGCAGACCACCAAGAATCAGGCGCAGATCCTGTCGCTCAACGGCCGCTACTCGGTGACCGACCACTGGACGATTCAGAACCTGCTCTATGTCCGCAACTTCAAGCAGTTCCATGTCGACGGCAACGATGCCGACGTCGAGCGCTGCGCTCCGGGCGACAACACGCTCTGTCTCGATGAGGACGCGCTCCCGAACCTGACGGTCGATCAACGCCGGCTGCGGGATCAGTTCGGCAATCCGATCAATTGCCCGCCCGGGCCGGGCAACACGTGCCGGCTGCCGTGGGGCACGGTCGACCGGACCTCGACCCGCGCGTTGACCGTCGGTGGCTCGCTGCAAGCCACCAACGACGACAAGATCTTCGGTCGCGACAACCACTTCACCATCGGCGCCAGCTACGACCGCAGCAGGATCAGCTTCGGCGGGGACAGCGAGCTGGGCTACATCTACCCGGATTTCTTCGTCGGGCCGAACGGGCCGATCACCGGCACCGGGGTGATCATCCACACCGACTCCTATATCGGCTATGCGCCGGTCGATCTCAGCGCGAAGAATACCTATTACGGTCTCTACGCGTCGAACACCTACGACATCACCTCGCGGCTCTCACTCACCGCAGGGGCGCGCTACAATCTCGCCAAGATCACGACGGCGGACAACCTCGGCACCAGCCCCGACCTCAACGGCTACTACAGTTTCCACCGGATCAATCCGGTGTTCGGCATGACGCTGAAGATCGCGCCGGAACTCACGTTCTACGCCGGCTATTCGGAGGCCAACCGCGCGCCGACGGCGCTCGAACTCGGGTGCTCCAATCCGGAACGGCCGTGTCTGATCGAAGGCTTCCTGGTGTCCGACCCGCCGCTGCAACAAGTCATCGGGCGCACTCGCGAGGCTGGCCTGCGCGGCGACGTGAGGGCTAACGGCGGACGCTTCGACTGGAAAGTCGGCTTGTTCCGCACCGACAACTCGAACGACATCATCAGCGTCGCCAGCCAGATCCCGGGCCGGGGCGTCTTCCAGAACGTCCAGGGCACCCGCCGCCAAGGTCTCGAAGCGTCCGCCGAATACCGCTCGAAGGATTGGCTCGCGTATCTCAACTACGCGTTTATCGACGCGACATACCAGTTCACCGGCGAACTCGCGTCACCCAACAATCCGTCTTCCAATGACGACGGGTTTATCTTCGTGACGCCGGGCAAGCAGATCCCGGGCATTCCGCGCCATCAGATCAAGGGCGGCCTGGACTACGCCCTGACGTCGCAATGGAAGGTCGGGACCGACGTGGTCTGGGTCGGGAGTCAGTGGTATGTCGGCGACGACGCCAACCAGAACGTCAAGATCGCGGACTACTGGATCGCCAATCTCCACGCGTCCTATCAGTACAATAAGGAAGTGCGGGTCTACGGCCTGGTCAACAACGTGTTCAATCGCAAGTTCGCCGCTTACGGCACTTATTTCGGACCGGACGGCGTGCAGTTTGTCATCCCCAACCCGCCGACCGATCCGCGCACCGTCACGCCGGGCTCGCCGCTGGCCTTCTATCTCGGCGTCAACGTGAAGCTGCCGTAGCGCGGATCAGCGCTCTCCAGCCATGACGTAGGCCCAAAGCTGGTCGAGCTGCTCCGGTTTGAAGAAATCGCCCCACGGCGGCATCTGGTTTTTGCCACGCGTCACCGAGTTGACGAACCGCTCCTTCTGGTCGGGCGGGAATTTCCGGAGGTTGAAGGCGGCAGTCGGGTCGAGCATGCGTGCGCCGTGACAGGGTGCACAGTTGACCGCATAGATTTCCGCACCGGCCGCGATCTGCTCCGGCTTGAAGGCTTCGTCCGCGGCGGCCGGCATGCCGGTGGACAACAGGGTTCCGAGGATCGCCCCTGCAAATACGACGCGCGTCATGGATTTTTCGTCTCCCATGTTCGGCACTGGCGGCGCGATGGCCGGCACAGACGCATCATGGCCGGGACGAGCCCGGCCATGACACGAAAGAGGTAACGATTCAGCGCGGCAGGGTCAATCGATCAGCGCGAAGGTCCACACCGAACCGCCCTGCGGGACTTTGTCCTTCAGCTTGTCGCGCGCGACGTTCCAGTAGAGGCCGCCGATGCCCGACAGCACCGTGACGTACTGCTTGCCGTTGTGGGTGAACGTCACGGGCTGTGCGTTGATGCCGGAGCCGGTCTGGAACTGCCAGAGCTGCTTGCCGTCCTCGATGTCGAGCGCGATGAACTCGCCGGTTTCCTTGCCGGTGAACAAGAGGCCACCGCCGGTGACGAGGTTCGCCGACCAGATCGAATGGTCGGTGAGCGGCACCCGCCACTTCTGCTTGCCGGTCAGCGGATCGACTGCGTCGATGTGACCCCACGGCTCGCCGCCGTTATCCGGAATCGGCAGACGCTCGATGTACATGTAGCGTTGACCGACGACGAACGGCTTGGTCTCGAGGTGCTTGTAGCGCGCACCCTGGTGCTGGGTGTTGGCATAGAGCAACCCGGTCTCCGGGCTGTAGGCGGCGTGCGGCCAGTTTTTGGCGCCGAGCGGCGTCGGCCACAGCTCGACCTGCGTGTTGACCTGGCGCAGACGCTTGCCGAGTTCGGTCTCGACCGGCCGGCCGGTCTCCTTGTCGATGTGGGTCGCCCAGTTGACCTTCTCGAACGGGTTGGCCGCCACCAGCTTGCCGTCCTTGCGGTCGATCACATACAGAAAACCGTTGCGGTTGAACTGCATGATCACTTTGCGCTTCTGGCCGGCGACGTCGATCTCGGCGTTGATCAGCTCCCAGTTCGCGTCGTAGTCGTAGGCATCGTTCGGGCGTGAACTGGTAGTGCCAGACGACTTCGCCGGTCTTCGGCCGCATCGCCAGCACCGATGCGGTGTAGAGGTTGTCGCCCGGCACGCGTCTGCGATGGCCCATGGTGCTGCGTTGCCGGTGCCCCAGAACATGAGATCAAGCTCGGGGTCATAGGAGCCGGTGATCCAGGCCGAACCGCCGCCCACTTCCCAGGCGTTGTTGTCCTGCGGCCAGGTCTCGTTGCCCTTCTCGCCTCTGGCCGGAATCGTGTACTTGCGCCAGAGCTGCTTGCCGGTCATGGCGTCGTAGCCGTCGATGAAGCCGCGCACGCCGAACTCGGCGCCGGAGTTGCCAACGATCACCACGCCGTTGGCGACGAGCGGGGCGAGCGTCAGCGACACGCCGTCCTTCCAATCGGCGAATTTCGACTTCCAGACCTCCTTGCCGGTCTTGGCTTCGTAGGCAACGACATGCGCGTCAAGTGTGGTGCGATAGATCTTGCCGTCGAAGATCGCCGCGCCCTTGTTCGAAACGCCGCAGCAGACGATGCGCGGGGTCTCGGGTGGCCAATCCAGCGTCTGCTTCCAGATTTGCTTGCCGGTTGCGACGTCGATCGCCACCGTGGCGCGGGCGTTGGTGACGTACATCACGCCGTTGTAGACGATCGGTTGTGCCTGCTCGCCCCAGTTATTGTCGAGGCTCAGGTTCCAGACCGGCACCAGCCGCTTCACGGTCTGCTTGTTGACCTGTTTGAGCGGGCTGTAGCGCTGCTGGTGGTAGCCCATCCCGTAGGTCAGGATGTTGTCGGTCGAACCGCCGTTGCCGTCCTTCTTGAGATCGTCAAACGTTTGCGCGGAGGCTGCGGTACAGAACACGGCAAGGACGATCGCAGCCGATGCGATTGGCTTCATGAGCTTTTCTCCCTTGATGTCGTCACACCGAAGTTGCGCCGCCGGTTGTTGCTCCGGCTGTTGTTGGGACGACTTGGAAACAAGTTACCTCATCTCGGGCACATGTTCCAAGCGCGATATTCCGGATCAACGGTGTATTGCGCTGCGGATAGGTGGGATCGCTCCCAACGGGACGCCAAGAAGCGAAAACCCCAGGCCTGGGTGAATCGGGCCTGGGGTTCATCCTGAACGCGCCTCGTGGAAGAGGCGCCCGCTAGCTCAATCGATCAGCGCGAAGGTCCAGACCGAGCCACCCTGCGGGACCTTGTCCTTCAGCCGCTCGCGCTGCTGATTCCAATAGAGCCCGCCGATGCCGGACAGCACCGTGACGTACTGCTTGCCGTTGTGCGTGAACGTCACCGGCATGGCGTTGATGCCCGAGCCGGTCTGGAACTGCCACACCTGCTTGCCGTCGTCGGTATCGAGCGCGATGAACTCGCCCGTCTCCTTGCCGGTGAACAAGAGGCCGCCGCTGGTGACCAGGTTTGCCGACCAGATCTGGAAGTCGGTCAGCGGCACCCGCCATTTGGCTTTGGCCGTCAGCGGGTCGATCGCCTCGATGTGGCCGATCGCTTCGCCCGGCTTCGCCGGAATCGGAACGTTCTCGATGTACATGTAGCGCTGGCCGACCACGTGCGGCTTGGTCGGCAGATGCTTGAACAGCCGCGACTGGTGGATGGTGTTGGCATAGAGCAGCCCGGTCTCCGGGCTGTAGGCGGCGTGCGGCCAGTTCTTGCCGCCGGTCGTCGATGGCCAGTGCTCGATCTGCTCGAAATTGCGCAACTTCCTGGCAACTTCGGTTTCCACCGGCCGGCCGGTCTCCTTGTCGATGTGGCTCGCCCAGGTCACCTTCTCGAACGGATTGGCGGCCAGCAGCTTGCCGTTGGTACGGTCGATCACATACAGGAAACCGTTGCGGTTGAGCTGCATGATCACCTTGTGTTTCTGGCCGCCGATATCCTTGTCGGCGATGATCAGCTCCCAGTTGGCGTCGTAGTCGTAGGCATCGTTCGGCGTGAACTGGTAGTGCCAGACGATCTCGCCGGTCTTCGGCCGCATCGCCAGCACCGACGACGTGTAGAGATTATCGCCGGGCCGCGACTGCGACGCCCACGGCGCCGCGTTGCCGGTGCCCCAATACATCAGATCGAGGTCGGGGTCGTAGGAGCCGGTGATCCAGGCCGAGCCGCCGCCCACTTCCCAGGCGTTACTGTCCTGCGGCCAGGTTTCGTTGCCCTTCTCGCCCTTGGCCGGAATGGTGTAACGCCGCCAGAGCTGTTTGCCGGTCGCTGTGTCGTAGCCGTCGATGAAGCCGCGTACCCCGAACTCGGCGCCCGAATTGCCGATCACCAGCACGCCATTGGCGATCAGCGGGGCGAGCGTCAGCGACACGCCTTCTTTCCATTCGGCGACCTTGGTCTTCCACGCCTCCTTGCCGGTCTTGGCGTCGTACGCGACGACGTGGGCGTCGAGCGTGGTGCGATAGACCTTGCCGTCATAGATCGCCGCGCCCTTGTTAGAAACGCCGCAGCAGACCACGCGCGGGGTTTCGGGCGGCCAGTCCAGCGACTGTTTCCAGATTTGCTTGCCGGTTGCGACGTCGATCGCCACCGTGGCGCGGGCGTTGGTGACGTACATCACGCCGTTGTAGACGATCGGTTGTGCCTGCTCGCCCCAGTTATTGTCGAGGCTCAGGTTCCAGACCGGCACCAGCCGTTTCACAGTCTGCTTGTTGACCTGCTTGAGCGGGCTGTAGCGGTGTTGGGCGTAACCCATTCCGTAGGTCAGGATGTTGTCGGTCGAACCGCCGTTGCCGTCCTTCTTGAGATCGTCAAACGTTTGCGCGGAGGCTGCGGTGCCAATCAGAAGCAAAATACTCGCAGCCGTTGCTGTTAGTTTCATGTGCGTTAGCTCCAGGGTGTCAACGAGGTCGCGTCGATGGCGGGCCGGTTGATCCGGTCGTGATTCAAAGCGACGTCGGGGCGACGTTACGGCAAAACCGGTGACCGTTCCAAGCCTCCTGCGCCGGTTTTCGTGAGGCAGCAATAAAACACCGCTAGCCCCGTGGATCGCTTATGAGGGTCGCGATAGTCTTGCCGTCAACCGCGTCGGAGTGACTGCATGCGCGGCAGGAGGTGCGAATTGCGTTCAAGGAGGCGCGCGGGCAGGCACGGCCTCGCAACCAGGCAGAGTCCTCACAACAAAAGGCAAAGGGCAGGAAACCGCATGAGCAAACATCTCGACGATGAACAGGTGGCCGGCAACGGGATTCTCAACCGCCGGCTATTTCTCGAAGGTGCACTTGGCGTGGGCGCGGCGGGCTGGTGCGTATCGGGTGCGTCTGCCGAACCGCTCGCGGTGCCGCGCTGGATGAAAGAGCCGGGCCGGGGCTTCGACGCTTATGGCCAGCCATCGAGCTTCGAGAAGGTCGGGCGCATGATTCCGCCGCCGGCCAATCCGGCGACGCAGGGCGTCGGCGCCTCGCGCACGCCGCATCAGATGCTCGACGGCATGATCACGCCCAGCGGGCTGCATTTCGAGCGCAGCCACTCGGGCATTCCCGACATCGATCCGGCCCAGCACCGGTTGGTGATCCATGGGCTGGTCAAGCGCCCACTGGTGTTCACCATGGAACAGTTGGAGCGATATCCGCGCGAATCCCGCATTGCCTTTATCGAATGCGCCGGCAACAGCCAGGCGCTGAACGCGCCGCAGCCCGCCGCCGGCGCCAACGTCGCGGCGATTCACGGTCTGATCGGCTGCTCGGACTGGACCGGCGTACGGTTGTCGACCCTGCTCGACGAAGCCGGCGTCGAACCGGCGGCGAAATGGTTGATTGCCGAAGGCGCCGACGCCTCCGGCATGAGCCGGAGCGTGCCGCTCGCCAAGGCGATGGACGACGCGCTGCTATGCCTGTTCCAGAACGGCGAACGGGTGCGGCCGGCCAACGGGTATCCGCTTCGGCTCCTGTTGCCGGGATTCGAGGGCAACATGAACGTGAAGTGGTTGCGGCGGCTCAAGCTAGTCGACGCGCCTGTCATGGCGAAGGACGAGACGTCGAAATACACCGTGCTGCTCAAGGACGGCAAAGCCTGGCAGTTCGTGTTTCCGATGGAAGTGAAATCGATCATTACGCGACCGTCCCCCGGCGTCGCGCTCAAGGCGCCGGGGTTCTACGAGATTTCCGGCATGGCCTGGTCGGGCAACGGCACGATCAAACAGGTCGAGGTCACGGCCGACGGCGGCAAGAGCTGGGCCCCGGCGTCGCTGTCGGGTCCGGTGCTGCCGAAAGCGGTGACGCGTTTCCGGGCGCCATGGCGCTGGGACGGCAGCCCGGCGGTGCTGCAAAGTCGCGCCACCGACGACGCCGGCATGGTGCAGCCGACGCGCACGCAACTGATGGCCGAACGCGGCGCACGCGGCGTCTATCACTACAATGCGATTGCAAGCTTCGGCATCAACGAGAAGGGGGAGGCCGCCAATGTGTACGCTTGAACGCTTTGTACTTGGCGCAATGCTGCTCCTCACGGCGCCCATCACCGCACTCGCGCAGGCGCCGCAATTCGGGCAGCCGATCGCGCCGGCCGACGTTGCGCCCTGGGACATCAGCATCGGGCCTGACGGCGCGGGGCTGCCGCCGGGACGTGGCACCGCCAAGCAGGGCGAGGCGGTCTATGCGGCCAGGTGTCAGGCGTGTCACGGCGAGAAGGGGGCCGGCAAACCCAACGACCAACTGGTCGGCGGCTTCGACACCATCAAGTCCGACAAACCGGCGGTGAAGACGGTCGGCAGCTATTGGCCCTATGCGACCACGCTGTTCGATTATGTGCACCGGGCGATGCCGTTCAACGAATTGAAGTCGCTGACCCCTGACGAGACCTACGCCGTCTCGGCCTACATCCTCCACCTCAACAATATCGTCGGCGCCGACGACGTGCTCGACGCGCAATCGTTGCCGAAGGTGCGGATGCCGAACCGCGACGGTTTCATCCCGTTTCCGCGAGAGACGAAGTAGCTGACGAAAGTAGCAACCTCATCGAGCGAGCGGCTCTCCTGCGCCAGTCATCGCCAGGAAAGCCTCCTCGATGGTCGCTGCCGCCGCAGCGGCGATGAATTCGGCCGGCGTGGTATCGGCCAGCACCTTGCCTCGGTGCAGCACCACGACGCGGTCCGCGTCGGCGACCTCGTCGCACAAGTGGGTCGCCCAGAGCACAGCGACGTTGCGCTCGGCGCGCATGCTCAGCATCAGCCGGATCAGATCGCTGCGGCTTGCCGGATCGAGCCCGACGGTCGCCTCATCCATCAATAGGAGTCGCGGCTCGTGCAGCAGTGCGCGCGCAAGCTCGACCCGGCGGCGGTTGCCGCCGGAAAGCTGCGCGGTTTTGTCGTTTGCGCGCTCCGTCAGGCCGAGCCGGGCGAGTTCCCGCGCGATGCGCTCGTGGGCGACCGCGCGCGGAATGCCATGCAGACCGGCGTGGAACAGGAGATTGCCGGAGACCGAAAGCTCGAGGTCGAGTGTCGGCTGCTGGAACACGATGCCGAGTTGCGCCAGCGCGGGCACCGCATCGCGCGACATGTCATGACCCATGACGCTTATGCGGCCGGAGTCCGGCACGAACAGTCCCGAAAGCAACTGGAACAGCGTGGTCTTGCCGGCGCCGTTCGGGCCGAGCAGGGCGATGAATTCGCCGGGCTGGGCGGCGAGGTTGACCTGATCGAGCGCGCGCACCGGCCCATAGGTCTTGACGACTTGTTCCAGAAGCAGCGCCGGCGCAGGCTCGGCTCCTTTTCGGTCCATCGCAGGTGCTCCCCGAAACTGCGGCATCGCAGCCTATCGTCGCCCGCGCGCCGGCGGGCGGCTTGCCCGGTCGCGCAAACGCGGCATACTAACCTAGTGGAGTGGATTTGACATTCGCTGCCCACCTAGCCGCGGGCTCGCAAAGCGAATGTCAAATCCAAATTCCACCAAAACATAATTTGCCAGGGGGTCCTTCAATTCCAACTTTTCGCAAAGGTGCTCGTTGAAGCGGGATGCGACTGTTGGAATTGGGCCACTGGCACGACATTGGCAGAGAGGCGCCCTTGCTGTCCCGTCGAACTTTTGCCGCAGCCGTAGCGGCCCTGGCATTCGTTGAGCTTGCCGTAGGGACGGCACGCGCCAAGGACACCGGCCTTATTTTCATCAGTAACGAGAAGGGCAACAACCTGCTTGTGCTCGATTCCAAGACTTATCAGGTTGTGAAGGATATCAAGACGTCGCGCCGGCCGCGCGACATGCATTTCAGCGCCGACCGAAGCAAACTCTACGTCGCCTGCGGCGATGATGACGTGATCGATATCGTCGACGTGGCGAAGCTTGAAGTCGTCGGTAAACTCGCGACCGGGCCGAGCCCCGAGACCTTCGCGATCGACGAGAAGCGCCGCCGGATCTACGTCGCGGCCGAGGAGAATGCGACCGTTTCGGTCATCGACATCGACCGGAACACCATCGTGCAGGAAATCCCGACCGGCGCGGAGCCCGAGGGCGTTTTCCTGAGCGAGGACGGCAAGGTTCTCTACGTCACCTCCGAGGTCGGCGACCTTGTCCATATGGTGGACACGGAGAGCGGCAAGGTGGTGCAGGATGTCGTGGTCGGCACCCGGCCGCGCCGGTTCGCCGCCACGCCGGACGGCAAGGACCTTTGGGTCACGGCGGAATTGTCGGGTGAGGTGTATATCGTCGACCGGGCGAAGTTCGCGGTCGCCGGTAAGGTCGAGTTCCTGCCGTCCGGCATGCGCAAGACCGACGTCACGCCGGTCGGGATCGTGATGACGCGGGACGGCAAGACTGCCTATGTGACCCTCGGTCATGCAGCACATGTGGCGGTGGTCGACGTGCCCGGCCGCAAGGTGCTGGGCTACGTCCTGGTCGGCAAGCGCGCCTGGGGCGTCACGCTGTCGCGCGACGAGGCGCGGCTGTTCGTCGCCAACGGGCTGGGCGACGATGTCACGGTGATCGACACCAAGAGCCGCAAGGCCGTCGTCTCGGTCCCCGCCGGCCGCGTTCCCTGGGGCATCGCGATCGATGACTAGCCGGCAGTTCAAGGTCCTGCTGCTCGCGGTTGTCGGTGCGGTCGTCGCGACGCTGGCATTCGCGCAAGCGCCTTCGCCGCCCGCAATGCCGCCGGCGCGCGTCACGATCGGGTTCGTCGACATCGAGGGCGATCCGCGCCACGAGCCGATCCGCGGCTACGAGCGGCTGATTCTGAAGACCCGCGATCACCCGTTCGCCGGTGCGCAGGTCGGCATCGTCGAGGCCAAGGCGATCAGCCGGGTGCTGAATACCGAGTTCGCACTCGAACGCATCACGGTGAAATCCGCCGATGCGCTCGCGCCGGCGATCCTGCAGGCGCTGGAGAACCGCGGCATTCAATTCTTTCTCGTCGATGCGCCGGCCGAGGCCTTCGGGCCGCTTGCGGCCGCGGTTCGCGGCCGCGACGTGCTGCTGTTCAACGTCACGGCGCCGGACGATTCGCTGCGCCGCGAGGTCTGTGCGCGCGAGATCGTGCACACCATTCCGAGCCTCGCGATGAGCATGGACGCTCTCGCGCAGTATCTCGTTTCGCGCAAGTGGCGCGATGTTTTCGTGCTGCAAGGTCCGTTGCCGGGTGATGCGCTGAAGACCAAAGCGTTCGAAGCCTCGGCCAGGAAGTTCGGCCTGCGCATCGTGGCGGCCAAGCCGTTCAAGGCCGGAACCGATCCGCGGGAACGCGAGCACAACAACCCGGCGCTGTTGACCGCCGGCAGCCGGGACTACGACGTGCTGTTCATTGCCGACGAGGCGTTCGATTTCGCCCGCCAGGTGCCGTACCACACCGTCCGGGCGCGGCCGGTCGTGGGCGCGATCGATCTCGAACCGCAGGCCTGGCATTGGACCTGGGAACGCAACGGCGCCCCGCAGGTGAACTCGCGCTTCCAGAGATTGACCGGCGGGCGGCGCATGGAAAGTGCCGACTGGGCTGCGTGGATCGCCGTCAAGATGGTGGTCAAGTCGGTGCAGGGCACGCGCTCGCCGGACTTCAAGACCCAGCGCGATTTCATGCTCGCGGGCGCCATCTTCGACGGCGCCAAGGGGCTTGCGCTCAGCGTACGGCCCTGGGACCAGCAGTTGCGGCAGGCGATCCTGCTGTCGGCGCCCTATCAGGTGGTGGCCAGCGCGCCGGTCGAGGGATTCCTGCACAAGTCCAACGTGCTCGACACGCTCGGCGACGACGTGGCCGACACGCCCTGCAAGCTGAACAAGTGACTAACAAGACAAAGACGCTGTCGACCGGCCTCATGCTGAGGAGCATTGCGAAGCAGTGCGCCTCGAAGCAGGGCCGCCCCCTCCTTCGAGACGGCCGCTTCGCGGCCCCTCAGGATGAGGGCGGGGCAAGAGCGCTGACTTGGAGATAGATCAGATGCAGCTCATACATGCCGCGCGGGCGCTGCGCGCCGTCACCATGCGGGAGATCGTGAAGTTCGTGCAGCAGCGCGGCCGGCTGCTCTCCGCGCTGGTGCGGCCGCTGATGTGGCTCGCAGTGTTCGCCGCCGGCTTCTACAACGTGTTCGGCGTCTCGATCATCCCGCCGTACAAGACCTACATCACTTATCAGGTCTACATCGTACCGGGATTGCTCGGCATCATTCTGCTGTTCCACGGCATGCAGTCGTCGCTTTCGATGGTTTACGACCGCGAGATGGGTGTGATGCGGCTCCTGCTCACGGCACCATTGCCACGATGGGTCTTGCTGGCCTGCAAGCTGATCGCCGGGACCGCGCTGTCCGTGCTCACCTGCTACGTGTTCATGGCGGTCTGCATCCTGTTCGACGTGACGTTCGAGCCCATCGGCTGGCTCTATGTGCTGCCGGCGCTGATCGTGTCCGGGCTGATGCTCGGGTCGCTGTGGCTGTTTCTGTCCGTCTACATCAAGCAGGTGGAGAACTTCGCCGGTGCGATGAACTTCGTCATGTTCCCGATGTTCTTCTTCTCGTCGGCGCTCTATCCGTTGTGGCGGCTGCGCGAGGGCGGCTCGGAATTCATCTACTGGGTATCGCTCGTCAATCCGTTCACGCACGCCGTCGAATTGATCAGGTTCGCGCTCTACAGCATGTTCGAGCCGGTCGCGGCCGCCGTGGTCACGGGCTCGACGGTGCTGTTCTTTCTGCTGGCGGTGCACGGCTACGATCCGCAGCGCGGCATGTTGCGCCGCGCGCCTGCTCCTGCCGGATGACCGCGCGCTTTACAAATACGCCTGGTTGATCCGCTGCGCGATCTCGGCGCGGATCGCCGCCAGTTCGTCGGCCGCAAGCGCGGTGCGCGGGCGTGGCACCCGCACTTCGGCAAGCACCCGCGCCGGGCTGGCGGACAGCAGGATCAGGCGGTCGGCAAGCCCGATGGCTTCGTCCATGTCATGCGTTACGAGCAGCGTGGTCACCGGACGGCTGCGCACCAGCTCCGCCAGTTCTTCCCGCAGGCGCGCCGCCAGCGTTGCGTCCAGCGACACGAACGGCTCGTCGAGCAGCAGCAGATCCGGCTCGACCGCGAATGCGCGGGCGAGCGCGACCCGCCGTGCGAGCCCGAGTGAAAGCTCGCCCGGATAGTGGGCGCGATGGGCGGTGAGCCCCAGCGTCGCAAACAGCGCATCGAGCGTGGCATCGGCGGCTTTCGGCGCTGCCAGCCGCACGTTCTGCTCGACGGTGCGCCAAGGCAGCAGGCGCGGTTCCTGAAACACCATCCCGAGCGTGCCGGGCGCCGGCAGGCTCACGGTCCCGTCGTAGTCGCGCTCAAGCCCGGCGACGATCCGCAGCAGGGTGGTCTTGCCGCAGCCGGACGGGCCGACCAGCGCCGCGACCTCGCCGGCCTCGAGGGTCAGGGCAAGGCCGTCCAGCACGTGCAGCTCGCCGCCCGAGGCCCCGCGGTACGACTTCCGGCCGATGCGGACGTCAAGCCGGTTTCGGACGCCAGCGGGCGACATGTCGTTCAAGCGGCTGCACCAGGAAGGTTTCGATGGCCAACATCACAGCGACGAACGCCAGAGCATAAGCCAGGATGCGGGTCACGTCGAACAACTGAAACGCCACCCCGATCTCGAAGCCCACCCCGTTGGGCCGGCCGAGAAGCTCGACGATCAGCACGATCTTCCAGACCAGCGACAGTCCGGAGCGGGCCGCGGCGGCGATGTACGGCGCAAGCTGCGGCAGCGTGACGTGGCGCAGCCGCGTCCAGGCGCTCATGCGGAACACATGCGCCATGTCGTCGAGCGCCGGATCGAGCGAGCGCGTGCCCTCGCGCACCGTCACGGTGGCGATCGGCAGCTTGTTGAGCGCCACCGCCAGGATGGCGGCGGTCTCGGTCAAGCCGGCCCACACATAGGCCAGCACGATGATCACCAGCGCGGGCAGGTTGAGCAGCACGATCAGCCACGGGTCGCCCAGCCGGTCGATGGTCCGCGAACGGCCCATCAGAAGCCCGAACAGCGTGCCGAGGAACATGGCGATCGCGAACGAGACCGCGACCCGCGCCAGCGTCACCCCCAGGTTGAACGCGAGGGCGCCGGAGCGCGCTTCGTTGACGATCGCAAGCGCGACCGATTGCGGGTCCGGAAACAGCCGCTGGCCGGCGAATTGCGAGCCCACGTACCAGGCGGCCAGCATCAGTGCGAGCGAGACCAGCCTCAGCGGCACGGCGGCACCGGAAAAAGGCGCGATGCTTTGCGATCAACACACGCGCTCTCTCCACTCCCTCCCCCCTTGTGGGGGAGGGGTGGGGAGGGGGGGCAAAGCATGTAGCCATTTCGATACGACACGCCTCACCCCCACCCCTGACCCCTCCCCACAAGGGGGAGGGGAACCGATAGGGCGGTGGTCGGGATGGCCACCGGTGAGCGTATTCGATTCCACGCGCCGCTACTCCGCCGGCCGGTAGAACGTGCCCGCGGCGAGTTCGCGCGCCGGCCCGACCAGTTCGGCGCCGCCGATCTCGGCGAGTACATGATAGAGAGCGCGGGCGTCCGCCTCCTCTTCGCCGATCGGACGCCGGAGGATGCCTTCGCTGTAGCGCTGGCGGTAGATCGCCAGCGCGGCGCTGTCGCGCACACCGATGCGCGGCGCAAGCCGCTGCCATTCGGTCGTCCGACGCGGCCAGGATTTCCTTGGCCTGCCGGGTGGCGGCGAGAAAGCGGTCCACCGCCGCGCGCTTGCGGCCTGCGAATGCGCTGTCGAACGTATAACCGACGATCGCCACCGGGCCTTTGGCACCGAGCCCCTTCATGACCTCGTCCATGCCGACCGCGCGGCGGAAGCCTTTGCTTTCGAGGTCGGCACAGAAGTTCCAGAACGTCAGCGTCGCTTCATGTTCGCCCTGCAGCGCCTTCTCGGTCAGCAGCGGCGGCGCGCCATAGACGATGCTGGCCTGCTTCCTGAGATCGAGGCCGGACCGCCGCGCAAGTCCCTGCAGCAGCAGCCAGCTCTTGTCCAAGGGGCCGCCCGCGATGGCGAGCTTGCGCCCCTTGAGGTCAGCGATGTCTTTGATGGTCGATTGCGCCGGCACCATCACGGCGCCGAGCGTGCTGGACGACGGATAGAACACCAGGCCGTCGCCGAGCGAGCGCTCGCGCGCGACCCACAGCCAGTCCGACAGCATCAGGTCGGCGGAGCCGCCCTTGAGCGCGATCTTGCCGGCCTCGGTCGACGCCAGCTCGATCGTATCGATCTGCAGGTCGAGCTTGCGGTCGAGCCCATGCGTGCGGATGACGTCGAGTTCCCAGGCGAGCGTGCCAGTGCGTTGCACCGCCACGCGGATGCGCTCCGCCGAGGCGGCATCTACGGGTGCCAATGCCGCAGCCACGAGCGCGGCGCCGAAAAGGTGCGCAATATGCTTGACCCGGAGCATTGCAGAACGATGCCACAGCCGTTGCCTGATGCAAATGCCGCTGCCGCGCCTAGTGCCCCGAACCCGAAGTTCGCGCTCATCGTGCGGCAAAATCCGATCGCGAACTTCGGGTTCAAAAGGGGCACTAAAATCATAGAGTTGCTAGCTGGTCCTTGGATTCCGAAGTTCGCAAACGAGGGTGCCGCACAACTGATGCGAACTTCGGAATCGGACCACTAGCCGGAGGCCGAACGTCGCGGAGCCGCCATGCGCAAGACTCATTCCCTCACCGGGGAATCCGGTTCTCGGTCGCCTGTTCATGGTCTAATGCTGGGCCAATCTACCGGAGACGGTTCGTTCGGCAGCCTGAGGGGCAACATGGAATTCGGCGTCTTCGATCATCTCGACCGCACCGGGTCTTCGCTCGCCGAGTTCTACGAGAGCCGCCTGCGGATCGCGGAAGCCTACGACCGCGCCGGCTTCTACGCCTACCACCTGGCGGAGCACCATTCGACGCCGCTCGGCATGGCGCCGTCGCCCAGCGTCTTCCTGTCGTCGGTGGCGCAGCGCACCCGCCGGCTGCGGTTCGGCCCGCTGGTCTGGGCGATGCCGCTGCATCATCCGCTGCGGCTGATCGAGGAGATCTGCATGCTCGATCAGATGAGCGGCGGCCGGCTGGAGATCGG
This sequence comes from uncultured Alphaproteobacteria bacterium, assembly GCA_963807865.1. Classification (GTDB taxonomy): domain Bacteria; phylum Pseudomonadota; class Alphaproteobacteria; order Rhizobiales; family Xanthobacteraceae; genus VAZQ01. The sequence goes on from CAWEDK010000015.1 coordinate 71,002, forward strand.
CTTCGGCCGCGGCTCGGTGCCGATCGAGATCGAATACTACGGCGCCGACCCGGCGGTCGCGCAGGAGATCTACGCCGAGGCAGTCGAGATCGTGCTGAAGGGGCTCACCCAGAAGGTGCTCGATCATCGGGGCAAGCATTTCACCGTCGACAACGTGCCGATGGAGCTCGAGCCGCTGCAGAAGCCGCATCCGCCGATCTGGTACGGCGTGCACATGCCGGACAGCGCCGAACGGGCGGCACGCCGCAAGCTCAACGTCGTCAGCCTCGATCCGCCCGCCGAAACGAGGCTGTCGATCGACGCGCTACCGCGAGGTCTGGGCGCAGACGCAGCCCGCCGGTACGCCGCTGCCCAAGCTCGGCCTTGGCCGCTTCGTCGTGGTGGCGCCGACCGACGCCGAGGCGCTGGCGCTGGCGCGCCGCGCCTATCCGGCCTGGCATGCGAGCTTCACGTATCTATTCCGCCGCCACGGCCGCTCGCAGTCGCATCCGCGGCCCGCGACCTTCGATCTGGTGATGGAGCGCGGGCAGGGCATCGCGGGCTCGCCGAGCACTGTCGCGGACGTCGCTGGGCGCGCAGCTCGCCGAGACCGGTTGCAACTACATGGTCGGGACAATTCACCTTCGGCGATCTCACCTCTGCCGAATGTCTGCGCTCGATCGGGCTGTTCGCCGAACGAGGTGATGCCGGCACTGCGGGCGCGGACGGCGGTAAGTGAGAAAGCATTCATCAGTTGATGCCTAACGGGCAGCCGCGCTCCCTCCGCTCGTGTCCGCGAAGGCGGGCATCCAGCTTTGGAACAATGCGATATCGCAGACTGGGTCCTCGCCTTCGCGCGGACGAACGATAGATTGATGCGTCGCGTTGCAGCATCGGACGGCGGTTGATATCGTTGCGTACACAATCCCCAAGGAGCGGTGATTTGAACGTCCTGGAACGTCAACAAACCCGGTTGGCCGCGGATGTCGGCGGCACGTTCACGGACGTTGCGGCGTTCGACGAGACGACAGGCGAGCTGCAGCTCGGCAAGACGCTCACCACGCCGTCGCGCCTGGTCGACGGCATCGAGAACGGCGTCGCTAAGGCGGGCGCGGCGTTCCGCGTCGTCGCGGCTGTTCCTGCACGGCACCACGGTCGCGATCAACACCATCCTGGAGCGCACCGGCGCGCGTTGCGCGCTGCATCACCACGCAGGGCTTCCGCGACATCTACGAGATCGGCCGGGTCAACCGGCCGGAATCCTACAATCTGTTCTTCAAACGGCACGAGCCGCTGATCGACCGCGACCTGCGCTTCGAAATTCGCGAGCGCATGGATGCGCAAGGCAAGGTGCTGATCCCGCTCGACGAGGCCGAGGTGCGCGCAGCTATCGCGCAGGCGGTCGCGCAGGGCGCGCAGGCGATCGCCATCCTGTTCCTGCACTCCTACCGCAATCCCGGCGCACGAGCAGCGCGTCAAGGCGATCGTCGCCGAGATGCATCCCGAGCTGTTCGTCACCGCGTCGCACGAGCTGTCGCAGGAGTACCGCGAGTTCGAGCGCACCTCGACGGCGGCCGCCAACGCCTATGTGGGGCCGCGCGTGCGGCGCTATCTCGGCGAGATGGGCGAGCATCTCGACGCCGCCGGCTTCGGCGGCGAATTCCTGATCGTGCAGTCGACCGGCGGCCTGTTCAGCATCGACGAGGCGCAGTCGCGCCTGCATCCAGATGCTGGAGTCCGGCCCGGCCGCCGGCGTCATCGGCACCAAGGCGCTGTGCGACAGCATCGGGCTGAACAACGCCATCGCCTTCGACATGGGCGGCACCACCGCCAAGGCCGGCGTGATCTACAACGGCGACGTGCTGATGATCGGCAGTGCGCTGGTCGGCGGCTATGCCACCGGCCTGCCGGTGCAGATCCCGATGATCGACATCCAGGAAGTCGGCACCGGCGGCGGCTCGATCGCGCGCGTCGAAGTCGGTGCGCTGCATGTCGGCCCCGAAAGCGCCGGCGCGCAGCCGGGCCCGGTGTGCTACGGCCAGGGCGGCACCGAGCCGACCATCACCGACGCCAATCTCGATTCTCGGCCGGCTCGGCGCCGACCGCTTCCTCGGCGGCGAGATGCAGCTCGACCTCGAGGGCGCCAAGGCGCGCGCTCGACGTGCAGGTCGCCAAGCCGCTCGGCCTCGACCTGATGCAGGCCGCCGACGGCATCCTGCGCATCGCCACCACGAAGATGTCGCACATGGTGCGCTGGGTGACGACCGAGCGCGGGCTCGATGCCGCCGACTTCACGCTGGTCGCCTATGGCGGCGCCGGGCCGCTGCACGCCGCGATGGTCGCGCGCGAGCTGCGCATCGCCAAGGTCGTGATCCCGCGCGCGCCCGGGCATTTCTCGGCCTACGGCATGCTGGTCGCCGACCTGCGGCGCGATTTCGTCAACACCTGGTTCAATCCGCTGGCCGAGGTGTCGTTCGCGGCCGTGGAGGAGATTTATGCCGACATGGAGGAGCGCGGCCGCGCAGGCGATCGCGCGACAGCGGGCTCGACGCTCACGGGCATCACCGTGCAGCGCTCGGCCGACATGCGCTATGTCGGGCAGGAGCACGCCGTCACGGTCGAACTGCCGCACGAGCTGTTCGAGCGGCAGGACCGCGACGGCATCAAGCAGCGCTTCGACGCCGTGCACGAGACCCGCTACGGCTACTCGGCGCCGGCCGAGAAGGCCGAGATCGTCAGCCTGCGCAGCGCCGTCACCGGCCTGATGCGCAAGCCGGCATTCGAGCACATCGCGGCCGGCGAAGCCGAACCGCCGGCCGCGGCGTTTCGCGGCAAGCGGCCGGTCTATTTCGCCGAGGCTGGCCGGCACGTCGACACGCCGACCTACCACCGCCCGGCACTGCTCGGCGGCAACCGCATCGCCGGGCCGGCGCTGATCGAGGAGCACGCCTCGACCACCGTGGTCCACCCGGGCGACGTGCTGACGGTCGATGCCTTTGGCGACCTGGTGATCGAGATTTTCCGGAGCTGATGATGGACGCCCAAGTCAAAGCGAAGACAACCCCGGCCGCCTCCCGCATCGATCCGGTGACGACCGAGATCGTGCGCAACGGTCTCATCGCCGCGACCGAGGAGATGAAGACCAACCTGATGCGCACCGCCTACAACATGATCATCTACGAGGCGCTCGATTTCACCGTCGGGCTGTTCGACGCGCATGGCAACACGGTGTCGATCGGGCTCGGCCTGCCGATGTTCATCCGCGGCATGAGCGACACGGTGAAGACCAAGCTCGCGCATTACGGCATCGAGAACCTCGAGCCGGGCGACATCCTGCTGACCAACGACGCCTACATCACCGGCAGCCATCTCAACCACATGACATTCACGGTGCCGATCTTCTGGGACGGACGAGCTGGTGGCGTTCTCCTGCTGCATGGCGCATTGGCCGGACATCGGCGGCACGCTCGACGGCGCGACCACCGACATCTATTCCGAAGGCCTGCAGATGCCGATCGTGAAGATGTACCGCAAGGGCGTCATCAACGACGAACTGGTCTCGATCATCCGCACCAACGTGCGTCTGCCCGAGCGCGCGATGGGCGATTTCCGCGCCCAGATCGCGGCGGTGAAGACCGGCGAGCGGCGCTTCCTCGAGATGCTGCAGAAGTACGGCCGCGACGCCGTGGTCGGCGGCATCGCGGCGATCATGGATCACAGCGAGGCGATGGCCCGCGCGCGCGTGCGCGAAATCCCGGACGGCGTCTATGAGGCGGAATCCTTCATGGACGACGACGGCGTCAATATCGGCCAGCGCGTTCCGATCAAGGTGAAGGTCGTGGTCAAGGGCGACCAGATGACGGTCGATCTCACCGACGTGTCGAAGCAGGTCGCGGGCTTCTACAATTCCGGCGAGACCGCCGGCCGCTCCTGCTGCCAGGTCGCGTTCAAATGTCTGACCTCCGCGTTGGACCTGCCGATCAATGACGGCCAGTTCCGCGCGCTCGACATCGTGTTGCCGCCCGGCCGCGTGGTCAGCGCGCTCAAGCCTGCCGCCATGCGCTTGTGGATGACCTATCCGATGACCGTGATCGACACGATCTTCAAGGCGCTCTCGCCCGCGATCCCCGAGCAGGTCATGGCCGGCCACCATGCCGATCTGGTGGTCGGCCGCATCAACGGCCGGCGGCCGAAGGACGACAGCTTCTACATCTATCTCGGCGGGCTGATCGGCGGCGGCTGGGGCGCCAAGTACAACAGCGACGGCCGCAACTCGACCATCGCGATGAACGACGGCGACACCCACAACGGTCCGTCCGAGCAGGTCGAGGCGAAATATCCGCTGCTGGTCGAGCGCTATGCGCTGCGGCCGGATTCCGGCGGCGCCGGACGCTTCCGCGGCGGGCTCGGCTGCGAGCAGGTGGTGCAGGCGCGCCATCACCATCCGCTTCAACTCGCAGATGGACCGGGTGAAGTGCAAGCCATGGGGTCTGGAGGGCGGCCTCTCGGGTCTCGGCAACGGCGTTGCGATCTCGCGCTTCGGCACGGCCGAGGAGCAGCGCTTCCACAACGGCAAGGCGCTCAACCAGGTGCTGCAAGCCGGCGATGCCTACATCCTGCGCTCGGGCGGCGGTGGCGGCTTCGGCTCGCCGCTCGACCGCGATCTCGCGGCGCTGGAGCGCGACGTGCGCTGCGGCTATGTCACCAAGGAAGCGGCGGAGCGGGACTACGGCGCGGTGTTCGACGCCGCCACCGGCAAGCTCGACGTGGCCGCGAGCGAAAAGCGCCGCGCCGAGATGCGGGCGCAGGGGTTGCCGCACGACGAGCCGATCGCCGACACCGGCGTGCCGGCGCCGGCGTCTGGGCATCACCACCATCACGACCACGCGCACGAGAAGCTGACCGAAGAGGAGCGCGTCGCACTGGCAATGACCGGCCGCTGCTGTTCGTGAGTGAATAACGCTGTGCTCAGAATGACAGATGGTCGCGAGGCTTGCTCCGTAACCCTCTCCCCCTGCGGGAGAGGGTGCCGAGCGAAGCGAGGCGGGTGAGGGGTACTTTGCACGAGTTACCGCCTCACCCGGCTCACATCATTCGCTCCGCTGCGATGCTCGCCACCCTCTCCCGCTGGGGGAGAGGGTTACGCCGCGTATGCCGCGCTCTCTGAAATCGAACCGAACTAAGCCGGCTGCGGGCCCCGCAGCGGCAGCGGCTGCTCGTCGAGCATCGCCTGGATGGCGGCGCGCGTGCCGGCGGGGTCGAGGCCGTGCTCGCGCGATCAGGTCGCGGCAATCCGCCATGATGGCGTCGGCGTCCTGCATCATCTTGAGCCGCTTGAACTGGTCGTCGTGGTGGAGGCCCATGCTGTCGCCGACGATCTCCAGCAGGTTCATGACCCGGAACGGGTAGTCGCGCTCGTGCGCGCACAGCTCGCGGTGGTCGGCGTGATAGACCGCGACCAGCGCGTCGACGCCGGCCCGCTCGGCGGCGGCGAGCTCGTTACCCTGCAACTCGCGGCGATAGGCCGGCAGCGCGCGGAAATAGTTGCGCCATCATGCCGACCGCGGGCTGCTTCAGATCGACGAGCTCGATCCCCGGCACCGCGTTCAGCATGTCCTCCGCCGCCTGCACCACGCCCGGGATGCCGGGATGGCGGTGCAGCGCGACGCGCATCTCCACGCGCTGCTGTCAGGAGCGGCCGCAGCCGGTCGAGGTGGCGGCGCAGGAACAGCATGAACGGCGTCATCTCGAACGGCTTCGCGCCGCGCGTCTTCTCGACCGTCGGCAGCGTCGTCTCGTTGAACTGGGTGTGGCAGCTCGGGCACCAGGCCAGCACTTCCTTGGTCTTGCCGGCGGCGAGCTTGTCCATGGTGGCTTCGGCGAACCGGCCGGAGGTCGCGACATCGCCGGTGCGCATCTGCACCACGCCGCAGCAATGGCTCGGGCCGCCCATCACTTTGTAGGTGATGCCGAGCGTGTCCATGATGTCGAGCGCGAGCAGCGCAATGTGCGGCGTCTTGAGCACGTTGCAGCCGGTGTAGAACACGAAGTCCGGCGCGACGTCGGGCGATGGCCGGGTGTCGGGCTTCTGCCCGAGCCGCTCCAGCATCGCGTCGTCGAGCTGCATCCGCGAAATGTGCTGCACCTCGCGGGCGACCTTGCGGAAGCCGTCGACGCCGCCGCGCCGCTGCTCGGCCGGCGCATTGTCGTGCTGCGCCATCCGTCACGCGCGCCATGTTGAGCATGAAGCGCGGGTTGACGCCGTAGTCGCAGGCCTTGATGCATTCGCCGCTGAGCACGCAGGCATTCGCCCATTTGCGCGACGCCTCCGGGCCGTCGCCGGTGCGCAGGATGTCGATGATGCCGCTGATGACGTCGACCGGCGCGGCCTTGACGCCGCCGGGGCCGGTCACCGGGCAGACCTCGACGCACTTGCCGCAGCGCGTGCAGGCATCGGCCATCGCGGCGGCGCGATCGGCGAGGGCGGCTTCGAAGGTTCCGGACATGCGGATAGAATAGCTCCAATGCTAATTGGAGTTGAAGCGCCGACGCTTTCGAAATGCATTGCCGCTTGCGCCACTCTGCTCCCTCCCCCGTTTACGGGGGAGGGGTGGGGAGGGGGTAAGCTCTGCTCAAATCTTTTTGTGTGCCCCCACCCTAGCCCTCCCCCGCAAGCGGGAGAGGGGACGCACCAAGCATGCCGCCCGCTTCTGCGCTCGCAGAGATTATCCCGTCACGGCGATACCCTGCACCTCGATCATCATTTCGGGCTGGGCGAAGCCCTGCGACGGTGATCGCGGCGCTGGCCGGAAAATCCTTGCCGAACAACTCGCCGCGCAGTTCGGTCATGCGGGTGGTGTGGCGCGCGTCGATCAGGAACACCGTCATGGTCACCAGGTCGGCGAGCGTGGCGCCGGCCTCGGCCAGCGTCTTCTCGATGTTGCGGAAGGTCTGCTGGAACTGGGCGTCGAAATCGCCGGCCAGCGACTTGCCGTTGTCATCAACCTGCCGGTATGGCCGGCGACCCAGAGGATGCGCCGCGCGCCTTCGGTGATGACGACCGGCGAGAACGCGCGCTTGACGCTGCCAGGTGCCGCGAACGAACGATTTTTTCATGGGACATTTCTCCGACTGATGAGCCGAATCGCCCGCAAAGCGATGCGCTCCCTCTCCTGGGAGTCGGGGAGGGGTTCGAGATCCCGATAGCCTTACCCCTGACCCCACCCTCTCCCCATGGGGAGACCAAGTGCGCTCCGGTGCGATTCGAACTACCCGCCGTTGGCCTGCCGGATCGTGCGCCAGACCCGCTCGGGCGTCGCCGGCATCTCGATGTGGCGGATGCCGAGATGCGAGAGCGCGTCGACGATCGCGTTGGCGACCGCCGGCATGGCGCCGACGCAGCCGGCCTCGCCCGCGCCCTTGACGCCGAGCGGATTGGTCCTGGTCGGCACCGGATTGCTCTTGACCTCGACCGGGCTGAAGTTGTCGGCGCGCGGCATGGCGTAGTCCATGAACGAGCCGGTGACGAGCTGGCCGTCGCCGTCGAAGTGGATGTCCTCCATCAGGATCTGGCCGACGCCCTGCGCGACGCCGCCGACGATCTGGCCCTTGAGCAGCAACGGATTGAGCACGGTGCCGACGTCGTCGACCACGCTGTAGCGGGTGATCTCGGTCGTGCCGGTGTCCGGGATCGATCTCGACCTCGCAGATGTGGCAGCCGTTGGGGAAGTTCTGCACCGGCGCCGTGTAGGTCGCGGTGGCGATCAGGCCGAGCTCCATGTCCTTCGGCAGCTTGGCCGGATCGACCGCCTCCTTGGCGACCTCCTGGATGGTCAGGGTGCGGTTGGTCTTCGGGCTGGAGAGCAGACCCTCCTCGAATTTCACGTCGGCGACATCGACCTTGAGCAGGTGGGCGGCGATCTGCTTCGCCTTGGTGACGATCTTCTCGCGCCGCGACGTGGCAGGCCGAGCCGCCGATCGTCGCCGAGCGCGAGCCGCCGGTGCCTTCGCCGAGGAACACCTGGTCGGTGTCGCCCTGGATGTAGTGCACCTCGTCCGGGATCGATGCCGAGCCGGTCGCAGACGATCTGCTTGTAGATCGTCTCGTGGCCCTGGCCCTGGGTGACGCTGCCGGAGAACAGCGTGACGGTGCCGGACTTGTCGAAGCGGATCTCGGCGCCCTCGAAGCCGCTGCGCGGCGGCGCGCTCGATGGTGTTGGAGAGGCCGATGCCGGCGAGCTTGCCGCGCTTCTTGGCCTCGGCGCGCCGCTTCTCGAAGCCCGCGACGTCGGCGAGCTTGAGCGCCATGTCCATGCTCTTCTCGAACTCGCCGGTGTCGTAGGTGAAGGTGAGCGCGGTCTTGTACGGCATGCGCGTCGGGCGCGATGTAGTTCCTGCGCCGCAGCTCGGCCGGATCGATCTCCAGCTCGTCGGCCGCGAGATCGACCATGCGCTCGATCACATAGGCCGCCTCCGGCCGGCCGTTGCCGCGATAGGGCCGCACCGGATTGGTGTGGGTGAACACCGCGGTGACGTCGGCGTGCGCGGCCGGGATGCTGATAGACGCCGGCGAGCGTGCCGATGTTGCCGGTGAAGGCGTTCATGCCGGTCTGCAGATAGGCGCCGATCGCGGCGACCACCTTCACCCGCAGGCCGAGGAAGCTGCCGTCCTTGTCGAGCGCGAGCTCGGCCTCGGTGACGTTGTCGCGCGCCTGCGCGTCGCTGAGAAACGCCTCCGAGCGCGTGCTCACCCATTTGACCGGCCGCCCGATCAGTCTTCGAGGCGAGCAGCACCAGCGCGACCTCGTTGTAGACCGCCGACTTCATGCCGAAGCTGCCGCCGATGTCGCCGGCGACGACGCGGATGCTGGCTCTCCGGCACCTTCAGGATCGGCGCGAGCTCGGCGCGGAACGGATGCACCCGCTGCAGCGTGGTGTAGATGGTGTAGCGGCCGTCGGTCGGGTTGTAGTCGCCGATGCAGGCGCGCGGCTCCATGGTGGCGGCGGTGACGCGGTTGATGACGAAGCGATGCTTGACCACGTGGTCGGCCTTGGCGAAGGCCGCGTCGGTCGCGGCCTTGTCGCCGAACAGCTGCACGAAGCCGATATTGTCGGCGCAGCCCTCCCACACCCGCGGCGCGCCCGGCGTCGACGCCTCGGCGGTCGAGATCACGGCCGGCAGCGGCTCGTAGTCGACCTCGATCAGCTCGGCGGCGTCGAGCGCCTGGTGCAGCGGTCTCGGCCACCACGAAGGCGACGTAGTCGCCGACCCAGCGCACGCGGTCCTTCGACCAGCGCCGGGTAGGGCGGCTTGAACGCGCTGCCGTCGCGGCGCTTGAGCCCGCCGGGCACCGGCAGGTCGCCCCAGCCCGGAGGCCTGCCAGTCGGCGCCGGTGAGCACCGCGAGCACGCCCGGCGCGGCCTTGGCCTTGGCGGTGTCGATCGTGCGGATGCGGGCATGGGCGTGCGGCGAGCGCAGCACCGTGCCGATACGCCATGCCGGGCAGCACCATGTCGCCGACATAGCGGCCGCCGCCCTTCGAGCAGCCGCGGATCCTCGAAACGGGACACCGATTGACCGATCGCGAATTCACCCATTGCAACCCTCGGTGCTGATCGCACGAATGCGGCCGCGTTTATCGCAAAGCCGCGGCCCCATGGCTATGGCCCTGGTCGCGAGGGTCTGGCGGCATGCGGCGGCATTGACCGGCCGGTCGATTGACGCCACAATGATCGCAGCGAGGAAACCGACCGCATGCTGAAGCGAATCATTTCTGCCGACGATGACGACGAGTCGCGGCCGCCGGCGACTGCATCGCGCGCGCGCGGCAGCTTGCGCCCGCTGATCGAAGCGCACGCCGCCGAAACCGAAGCCGCGCGCGGGATCGCGCCGGAGGTGCTCGCCGCGCTGCACGAGGCCCGGCTGTTCCGCATGCTGATGCCGCGCTCCTGCGACGGCATGGAACTCGAGCCCGCCGACTACGTGCAGGTGATCGAGGAGATCGCCAAGGCCGACGCCAGCACCGCCTGGTGCGTCGCGCAGGGCTCGGGCTGCTCGATGGCGGCCGCCTATCTGGCGCCGAACGTCGCGCGCGACGTTTTCGGCGATCCGCGCGCGGTGCTGGCGTGGGGCCCGACCGACGGCAAGCAGCGCGCCGTCGCGGTCGAGGGCGGCTACCGGGTGTCCGGCACCTGGAGTTTCGCCAGCGGCATCGGGCACGCCACCTGGGTCGGCGGGCACTGCGTGATCGTCGAGCCCGACGGCAGCCTGCGGCATGGCGGCCGACGGCAAGCCGCTCGACCGCACCATGGTGATTCCGAAGGCGAGCGTGACGGTGACGGACGTCTGGCGCGTCGTCGGCCTGAAGGGCACCGGCAGCAACACGTTATTCATGCACGGACGTGTTCGTGCCGGAGGCTTACACGCTCACGCGCGAGTCCGCCGGCGACCGCCGCGAAACCGGCCCGCTCTACCGCTTCACCACCTTCCAGCTTTACGGCATCGGCTTCGCCGGCGATCGCGCTCGGCATCGCGCGCCGCTGCGCTCGACGCGTTCATGGCGCTGGCGGTCGACAAGACGCCCTACCGGCAGCTCAAGGCGCTGCGCGAGAACGCCGTGATCCAGTCGCAGGTGGCGCTGGGCGAAGCCAAGCTCAACGCCTCGCGCGCGCTGCTGCTGCAGACGTTGCGCGAACTGTGGACGACGGTGGCGAACGGCGACGACATCTCGCTCGAGCAGCGCGCCGCGCTGCGGCTCGCCAGCGTCTACGCGGCGCACCAGGCCAAGGACGTGGTCGACACGGTCTATCACGCGGCCGGCGCCACCGCGATCTTCGAGAGCAACCCGTTCGAGCGCCGCTTCCGCGACCTGCACACCGTGATCCAGCAGGTGCAGGGCCAGTTTCACAATTTCGAACTGGTCGGGCAGGTGCTGCTCGGCCTGCCGGCGAGCTCCAAGCTGATTTGACGCAGCGGGCTTGGAGCGCGGGGCGTCTGACGCTCGGTCTCATGCTGAGGAGCCGCACAGAGTGCGGCGTCTCGAAGCATGGCGACGTATTCAGATGCCAACCCCCATCCTTCGAGACGCGCGCTTCGCACCTCCTCAGGATGAGGGTAGAGGGGAGCGTCGCAACCTCAGAAATTCGCGGCGAGCTTGGGCTTCGGCGGCGCGGCGGCCGTGCCCTTCGGCAGGTCGAACATGCCGCTCGGCAGCTTGTCGAAGAACTCCAGCACCTCGGAGGTCTTCACCACGTCGGCATACTTGGCGTTCATGTCGCACAGGTTGATGGCGTGGCTCGCCTGCGAGCGGTCGAAGCAGCCTTCCTCGGCCAGCGCGATGCGGTAGTTCAGGCTGAAGGCGTCGAGCACGGTCGCGCGCACGCAGCCCGACGTGGTGGTGCCGGTGACGATCACGCTGTCGCAGCCGAGCAGCGTCAGGTAGCTCGCCATGTTGGTGCCGAAGAAGCCCGACGGCTTCTGCTTGAGGATCACGATGTCCTGCGGCGCCGGCGCGATCTCGGCGACGATCTCGTTGCCGTCGACGTTGGTGGCGGGCCTGCTGGCGTTGTCCTCGTCGGAGCGGTTGTTCTTCCAGCTCCAGCTGCCGCTGTCCCAGTTGTCCTCGCGCCGCACGCCGGTGGTGTAGATCACCGGAATGCCCTTGGCGTGCGCCTTGTCGATCAGCGATTTGAGGTACGGCATGGCGACCCAGGCGTCCTCGCCGCAGGAATTGCGCCAGCGCTTGATCGATTCCAGGATCGGCATCGGCCGCTCGTCGCAGAACGCGTAGTTGACGTCGATGATCAGCAGCGCCGGCCGCTTGCCGAAGCCGCCGCGCGCGCCGTAGCCGGACGTGCCGAACACCGCCTTGTCGCGCTCGGTGAGAAACTTGTTCCAGATGGGTTCTGACATTCTTGCTGTCTCCACGATACAAAGTTGATTGTTCAGTGTAGCACGGTCAAAGGGTCGGACGCAGGCTGTCGACAAAACTCATGTCGATGATCTCTTCGTACTTGACGTCCGTCTTGAGAATATTGGCGCCCATGACGACGGCCTTGCCGGTGTCCCAGGCGGCCGGGCTGATCGAGCCGTCCTTGCTCCACATCTCGTCGGCGAACGAACGGTCGAGCGTGGCCTTGAGGTCGTCGAGAGCCATGGTGGGGAAGTTCTTCTTGGCGACCTCGGCCGCGCCGTCCTTGTCGGCGTAGAGGGATTTCAGGCCCTTCATCATGCCGCGGACGAAGCCACGGACGGTCTCCGGTTCCTTCTTGATCGAGTCGAGGCGAACGTTGATGGTTGAGTAGGCGTACGGGCCGAGCTCCTTCGGGATGTTGTAGAACGGCTCGCTCCAGAACCCCTGCTTGACGCCCTGTGTGATCATGGGCTCGGTGCTGACGCCGATCACCGCCTTGCCGGCCTCTGACGGTGGCGGGCACCGCCGAGTTCGGCACCTCCAGCAGCGTCACGTCGTTCTTGGCGTCGAGCTTCCACTTGGCGAGCAGGTAGCGCACGATGGAATTGGGGGTGCCGCCGTACGGGCTCAGCGCCACTGCCTTGCCCTTGAAGTAGGTCGACCAGTCCTTGTCCTTCGGGTCGTGGCCCTTGGCGGCGCAGAAGTAGACGTTGCCGCGGTCGACGCAGTTGACCACGGCGCGCAGGTCGGCGCCCTTGGCCTTGGCGAAAGCGTTGTGCTCGGGGCCGCCGATGAAGGCGAAGGCCTGCCCCGACAGCACCGCATTGGTGTGGCCGCCGCCGGTCTCGATGGTGACGATCTTCACGTTGATGTCGGACTCGGCGAAGAAGCCCTTGGCCATCGCGATATACATCGGCAGGTAGCCGGTGGAGTGGACCGGTTCGGCCACCAGGAGTTCCTTGGGCGCGGCGTGCGCGATGATCGGCGGTGATGCGAGTGCCAGGCCGAGAGTTGCGCTCGACTTCAGAAATTTTCGCCTGTCCATGATGAACCTCACTGTTTCGATTGTCAGCGATCTTTCATTCCCGTGAAAGCGGGAGCCCAGTATCGATCACTGCTTCACGCCCTTGCGCAGCGCGCTCTCGAGCCATGACACGGCCGCGTACATGATGATCGCCAGCGTCGAGAGCACCAGCACCGCGACCCAGACCAGCGCGATGTCGTAGGTCTGGCCGGCATACAGGATGGCGCGGCCGAGGCCGTGCTGGGAGGCGATGAATTCGCCGACGATTGCGCCGGTCAGTGCAAGGCCGATGTTCACGCGCAGCACCGAGATGATCCACGGCAGCGAGAACGGGACGACCAGTTTGCGGAAGACCTGCAGTCGCGATGCGCCGAGCGAATAGAACAGTTTCTCGCCGTCGGGATCGAGCGCCTTGACGGCCGCGTAGGCGGTCAGCGTCGAGACCACGAGCGTGAGCGCGGTCGCGACCGCGACCTTGGAAACGAGCCCGATGCCGAACACCAGGATGATCAGCGGCGCCAGCGCGAGCTTCGGGATCGACTCCAGGCAGATGATGTAGGGCTGCACGATCGCCGCGTAGTTGCGCGACCACCAGAACGACAGGCCGAGCAGCGAGCCCGCGGTCGTTCCGATGACGAACCCGAAGATGGTGGAGCGGAACGTGAAGCTGATGTCGGTCCAGGCATCGCCGGTGGTGAAGAAAATTCCCATCGTCTTGGCGATCGCGCTCGGCTGCGACCAGAAGAACGCGTCGATCCAGCCGGCGCGCGCGCCGATCTCCCACAGCGAGAGGCCGCCCACCAGGATGCCGACCTGAGCGAGGACGAGCGCCCAGGCGGGCCAATCCTTCTGCACCGGCAATCGGCGCACGGCCTTCGTCTTGGCCTCGGCAGCTCGGCTGCGGGCGCGACACGTCGAGGCCGGCGAGGGCGCCTACCGCTGGGGTATCATGAACGGTCATCGATCGTTCCTCGCGCGTCAGGCGGCCTGATGCATCGGTTCGGACGCCAGGCGGTTCACGTTGAGCAACTCCAGGCAGCGTTCCTTGATGACGATGAACTCGGGCGAGAGCGCGCTGGTGCGCAGGCGCGGCCGGGGAAGCGTGATCGGGATCGTCTCGACGACACGTCCGGGACGCGTCGCCATGACGTGAAGCTCGTCCGACAGATAGATCGCCTCCTCGACATCGTGCGTCACGAACAGCACGGTCTTGCCGAAGTCGCTCCAGAGCTGCATCAGCCATTCCTGCATGTGCAGCTTGGTCTGCGCGTCGAGCGCGCCGAACGGCTCGTCGAGCAGGATGACGTCGGTGTCGAACAGCAGGGTGCGCAACAGCGCCGCGCGCTGCCGCATGCCGCCGGAGAGCGAATTCGGGTAGAGATGCTCGAAGCCCGCGAGGCCGTAACGCTGCAGCAGCGGCAAGGCGCGTCCCCGGGCCTCTCGCAGCGGCACGCCCTGGATTTCCATGCCGAGGATGACGTTGTCGAGCACCGTGCGCCAGGGCAGCAGCAAGTCCTTCTGCAGCATGTAGCCGACGCGCCCGATGGTGCCGGTGGCGTCGGTGCCGTCGATCAGCACGCGCCCGCCGGTCGGTTCGAGCAGCCCGGCGATAATGTTGAAGATCGTGCTCTTGCCGCAGCCCGACGGCCCGATCAGGCTGACGAAGCGGCCCTGCGGGATCGATAGCGAGACCGGAGCCAATGCCTCGAAGACACCGGCCGGTGTCTTGAACGCCATGCTGACCTGGTCGACGGCAAGCTTTGCGAGGGAGGACTTGTGCGTTTGAGGGGACATGCACGCTCCATCGGCCGCTGTGGCACCAAGTTCCCCGTCCCCATGGGACTATATTACAAGAAACGTGCCAGCGACCATGGCGGTTAGCGGCATGAAGCGGCGTCGCGCCGATCGGCCCTGCTGGCGGAAAACTGCCCGCCATGCACAAAGTTTCGGCGGCAAGCGCGTCTTGCACGTCTGGGTTTCAGACGTCGTGACCTAAGCGGCAGTCAGCCACGATGCCGGGAAGTCGCGCTCACTTCGCGGCTGGATTCGCGGCCCTGAGAATCGGCGACCAGCGCGCGATCTCCGCCTTCACGAAGCTGTCGAACTTGGCCGGCGAGCGCTCGTCCCTGCCGGGGATCGAGCCGCCGAGTTCGGCCAACCGCTTCTGCACCTCGGGATCGTCGAGCGCCTTGTCGAGCGCTGAAGCGAGCTTGTCGACAATGTCATTCGGCGTGCCTTTGGGCGCGAAGATGCCGGCCCAGATGCTCATCCGGTAGTCGAGCCCTTGATCCTTGGCGGTCGGCACGTTCGGCAGCGCGGCGAGGCGTTCGTCCGCCGACACCGCGAATGCCTTGATCGAGCCGCCGTTGATCTGCGACGCAACGCTCACGGCCTGCTCGCAGAAGAAATCGACATGGCCGCCGACCAGGTCGTTCATGGCGGGCCCGGTTCCCCGATAGGCGACCTTGACGGGTGTCACGCCCGCGGCCTGATCGAACAGCAGGCACGCCATGTGCGATGACGAGCCGATACCGCCGTGCGCCTGTTTCACCTTGTCGCCGTTCTGCTTCAGGTAGGCGACGAATTCGCTCAGGCTTCCGGCCGGGAAATCCTTGCGGGCGACGATCACGGCGGGCGCGTGCGCGGTGAAACCGATCGGCACGAAGTCGCGCTCCGAATCATACTTGATGTTGGGCGTGAGCACCGGCGCGGAGACGTGCGACCCCATGCTGCCCGCCAGCAGCGTGTAGCCATCCGGCGCCGCCGCCGCGACGCGGGCGCTGCCGATCGTGCCGCCGGCGCCGCCGACATTCTCGATCACCATCGATTGGCCGAGCGACTTGCTCATCGCTTCCGTGATGATGCGCGCCACAACGTCGCTCGGGCCGCCCGCCGGAAACGGCACCACGACCGTGATGGAGCGCGTCGGGTAGCCCTGCGCCAGCGCCACGCCGGGCATCGCCGCCAGCGCGAGCGCCAACGCGATAATTCTGCTCGCAGAGCGTCGCATACCGTTCCTCCCAAAGCCGTTTGTTGTTGTCGGCGGTGTTACAGCGCGAGGTCGGCGCCGACAATCCCGCTCGTTGTCACACGGGTGAACAGTTCGTCATCATGGGTGATCAGGATGGTGAGATCGCGCTCGTTTTCGTGTGTCCGTTTCAGCCAGCGCAACTGGCCCAGCACGGCCGGCACGTCCTCCTTGACCCACGGCGCCGCCTTGCCCCGAAGCAGCATGACGTTCTCCAGGTTCCAGGCGGCATCGACGCTGTGCAGGATCTCCCGGCCGGACTGCAGCCGCATGTAGACCATCTGCGAGTTGGTGCTGTGGCCTGGCGACCTGATCAGCACCATGCCGGGCGCGACCGGATAATACCTCGGGTAGTCGAGCACGATGAACTTCTCGACCGCCGCCTGCGTCAGCTTGAGGTGCGGGCGGTGCGGCGTGTTCATCAGGCAGTCCGCCACGTCCATCGTGATGATGGTCTTGGCCGCCAGTGTGGCGAAGTTCGAGGCCGTGACAACGCCAGCGACGTGGTCGGCGTGGTGATGCGTCAGCACGATCAGCCGCGCCGCGTTGAGCGCGCGTTCGAGCTTGACGAAGTGCTCCGGAAAATACGGCTCCGGCTTGTCCGGGCTGAAGCTGTCATGGGTGGCCTTGTCGAGCCCGGAATCCAGCATCACGGTGCAGTCCGGATAGACCACCTGGAACGCCGTGCGCGGCATGGTCACGGGTGTCTCGTCGCCGCCTGTGATCACGAATTTGCGCGGCCGGATCGACGCCGCGATCCGCACGCCGTTGACCGCGACCGGCAACGCGCCGGGCAGCACGGTGGCCATGCGGCGGATGGCGGCGAGGTCGGCTTCGAAGGGGCGCTCGTTCACCGGCGGTCGTTGCAGCGGCGCTTCCATGGGCTTCTCGAATTCGATCCACATGCTCGTGAGCCTCTCCCGCAAGGAAGGGAGGGCGCTGCCCTTTGTCGCGAGAGCGCGATGAAGCGCACTCCCAGGGTTATCCGAACTACTCCGCCGCCACCTTGTGCGCGGCGACGCCGCGCGCCTTCACCACCACCTTGATGGCGTCTTCGACACGGTCCTTCGCGTAGCGGATCGCGGTCGGCAGGTCGTCGAGCGCGAAGGTGTGGGTGTGAATCTTCGTGGCATCGAAGCGCTTCTGCCGCATGAACGCCTCGGCGCGATGGGTCGCGGTCTTGCCTTCGCCGCGGATGCCGAAGATGTAGATGTTGTTGCGCACGATGTGCGCGATGTCGACCGGCGCCTCGCCGTGCGGGAATGCCGCGAGGCAGACCTTGCCGCCGCGGTTGACCATCTTGATCGCGTCGTTGAGCGCGCTGGGCGCGGCCGAGCATTCGACCACGTAGTCGACGCCCTTGCCGCCATTGAGGTCTTTCACGGCCTGCACGACGTCGTTCACCTGCCGGATGTTGATGACATGGTCGGCGCCAAGCTCCAGCCCGATCTTGAGCCGGTTGTCGCGTGTGCCGGTGAGAATGACCGGATGCGCGCCCATCGCCTTGGCGACCGCGACACCGAGCAGCCCGATCGGGCCGGGGCCGGTGACCACCACGCTCTCGCCCGCGACCAGGCCGCCGAGTTCGGTCAGGCCGTACATCGCGGTGCCGGCGGTGACGACCAGCGTCGCTTCCTCGTCCGACATCTCGTCAGGGATCGCGACCAGCGTGTTGATATGGTTGACCTGATATTCGCAGAAACCGCCGTCGGTGGTGAAGCCGTTGGCGCGATGGCCTTTGTCGACGTCGCCGTAGTTCAGGCCGTAGTTGTGGCAGGCGGTGTACATGCCTTCGCGGCAGCGCTTGCACTGGCCGCAGCCGGCGTGGATTTCCACCGTGATGCGCTGGCCGATATGATACTCGTCGACGCCGGGGCCGAGCGCCACCACGGTTCCCATGTATTCGTGGCCGGGCGTGAAGTTCTTGTTGAACGCATAGCCGCCTTGGATCGAGGCGGGCGGACCGTGATAGATGATTTCGAGATCGGTCGCGCAGATCGCCACGGCGTCGATGCGCACCAGGACCTCGGCCTTCTTCGGCGCCGGCACGGGCTTTTCCTTAAGCGAAAGTTGACCGGGATCGCCGAGCACCCAGGCCTTCATGGTTTCCGGAACCGGATAATCCGGGCTCGTCTTCACTCCGGCTGGCGCGTACATCAACGGCTCCTGTTTGCGGACGTTCGATATGCTACCATGCCGTGGGAGCCCTCAGAAGCAATTTCAAAGACGCCGAGAAGAAATGGCCGATCACACCGACGAGATGATATCGATTCGAGGCTGTCGCATTCGCGTCATGCGCGGCGGCAGCGGAACCCCCCTGTTGTTCCTGCACGGTGGCGGTGGCGCCGGCATCTGGCTGCCATCGATGGCAGCGCTGGCGAAGAAATTCGACGTGCTGGTGCCCGAGCATCCCGGCTTCGGCGTCTCCGATACTCCGCCATGGCTCGACAACGTCGCCGACCTCGCCAACTTCTATCTCGACTTTCTCGAGCAACTCGACCTGCGCGGCGTTCACCTGATTGGCAGCTCGCTCGGCGGCTGGATCGCGGCCGAGCTCGCAGTGCGCAACACCAGCCGCCTCGCGTCGCTGACGCTGATCGGCTCGGCCGGCATCTATGTCGATGGCGTGCCGCTGGTCGACACCTTCCTGTGCACCGAAGAGCAGCGCATCCGCGACCTGTTCTACGATCACGATTTGGCCGAAGCGGTGATTGCTTCGTCGGAGCGGCCGGAATTCGAGGACGCCAACCTCAAGAACCGCACTGCCAGCGCCCGCCTGCTGTGGCAGCCGCGCAGTCATGATCCCAACCTGCGCAAGTGGCTGCACCGCATCGACGTGCCGACGCTGCTGCTGTGGGGAAACGACGACAAGCTGGTACCGCGCGACTACGCGTTCGTGTTCCAGCAATTGATTCCGGGGTCCAAGGCGGTCGTGCTGCCCGAATGCGGTCATCTGCCGCATGTCGAGAAGGGCGAGGCCTTCGTCTCCGAACTTGACGCCTTCATCGGCGAGCAGAGGGTCGCGGCATGAAATTCTTCAACTTCCATCTCATGCCCTACCGGCATGCCGATCTCGGACGCCATCGCCAAGAACGGTTCGGCGTGGGTGACCTATTCGAACAGCCACTACGATCCCCAGAAGGGCGCCGAACTCTATCACGAGTATCTCGACCAGATGGAGTTTGCCGACCGGCTTGGCTTCGATGGAGTATGCCTCAACGAGCATCATCAGACCGCCTACGGCATGATGCCGATCCCGGGTGTGCTCGCCGGCGCGCTCGCCCGCAGCGTCAAGCGCGCCAAGCTCGCGATCCTCGGCCGCGCGCTGCCGCTGGTGAACAATCCGCTGATGATCGCCGAAGAATACGCCATGCTCGACAACCTGACGCGCGGCCGGCTGATCGCCGGGTTCGTGCGTGGCATCGGCGCCGAGTATCACGCGATGGGCATCAACCCGGCGTACTCGCAGGAGCGCTTCGCCGAGGCGCACGAACTGATCGTGCGCGCCTGGACCGAGCCCGGCCCGTTTTCGTATGTCGGCAAGCACTATCAGTTCAAATACGTGAACACCTGGCCGCGGCCCTACCAGACGCCGCACCCGCCGGTCTGGATTCCCTCGCAGGGTTCGGGCAGCACGATCCGGTGGGCGGCGAAGATGCGCTACACCTATTGCCAGACGCTGAGCCCGATTGCCGCGGTCGCGCGGTTCTTCCAGATGTACCGCGACGAGGCCGACAAGCTCGGCTATCAGGCCTCGCCCGACCAGCTTGCGTGGTCGAACACCGTCTATGTCGCCGACACCGACGAGAAGGCGATGCGCGAGGCCAAGCCGCATCTCGAAGCGCTGGTGAACTACTTCCTGAAAATGCCGACCGAGATGCTGCTGCCGCCCGGCTACACCGATGCGGCGTCGATGAAGCGCGTGCGCGCCGCCAAGGTCACCGGCAAGACCACCTCGATCGAGGATTTGGTGAAGTCCGGCGTGGTAATCGTCGGCAGCCCCAACACGGTGCGCGAGAAGTTTGCCGAGTATCAGGACCTCGCCGGCTTCAACACGTCGCTCACCAAGACGCAGTTCGGCACGCTGCCGGACGAGATGGCGCGCGCCAACATGACGGCGATCGCGCAGGAGATCCTGCCGCACTTCCGTGACCGGCAGCCGCAAGGCGCCAGCAGGCAAGCCGCGGAGTAGGGGCTGTTTCCCGGCGCAGCGCAGCACGATGTGGTGCGCTGCAGACCCGGGATCGTAACAGACACCGCCTTTGGTAAGGTCCCGGATTTGCGGTGCACCGCTGCGCAAGAGCTGCGCGCTACACCGCGTCCGGGGCACGGTGGTGAAGCGTTCTCAGCTCCACAATTGCTTGGTCGCGAGCCGCGCGCCTTCGACCAGCGCCTCGAACTTCGCCCACATGATGCTGGGATGCACCCGGCGGTAGAACGTGCCCTGGGCGAAGCCGCAGTCGGTGCCGATCATGATGTTCTCGCGGCCGAGCTGGTTGGCGAACCGCACGGTCCGCTCCGCGATGAGCTCGGGATGCTCGACCACGTTGGTGGCATGGCTGATGACGCCCGGGATCAGTACCCGGCCGGGCGGCAGCTTCACGTCCTTCCAGACCTGCCACTCGTGCTCATGCCGCGGATTGGCCGACTCGATCACGTAGGCGCCGGCCTTCACCTTGAGGATGAGATCGACGACATCGCGCAACGGTACGTCGCTGACGTGCGGGCCAGGCCAGCTTCCCCAGCAGACGTGGTAGCGTATGCGGTCTTCCGGGATGCCTTCGAGAGCGTGGTTCAACGTCTCGACGAACTTCTCCAGCCAGCGCCGGTAGTCCTGGAACGTGCCGGGCGGCACCATGCGGTCGAATGCGGTGGCAAAGCGCGCATCGTCGATCTGCAGGATAAATCCGGCATCGACGATCATCTTGTATTCGACGCGCATCGCGTCGGTCACCGCTGTGAGCCACTCCTCCTCGGTCTTGTAGAACTCATCCTTGCGGTCGGGCAGCGCGCTCGACGGCGCCACCACCGGCATGAAGGCTTCCTCGACTTTTTGGCCCTTGAGCGCAGCCTTGAAGTTCTCGATGTCGCGCTTGAGGATTTCCTGACCGATATATTTCACCGGCCCGACACAGGCGACCAGGTCCGGATTGGCCCGCGGCTCGCGCATGTCGAGCTCGGCGTAGAACTCCTTGAAGCGGGTGCGATCGGCGCCCGGAATGCCAGGTCGATAGTCGGCCGGGATGGGACGCAGCTCGAAGCCCGAGAGCCGTTCAAGAATGTACTGGTTCCAACTGACGGCCTTGCCGAACTCGCCGTCGCTCGGCACGTCGATGCCGATCTCGGCCTGGCGCTGCACCACGTCGCCGACCGAGTCCTTGAGGCATTTGTCATAGGCCGCCTGGTCGAACGGCTGGCCGCTCTGCTTCGCGCGCATGATGTCTTGCAGCGCCTGCGGCCGGATCAGGCTGCCGACGTGAGTGGTGAGGATACGGTTCGTACTTGTCTTCATTGCCTTGCTTTCGTTTGTCGGAGCGAGATTGAGCGGCTTGAATTTCAACTTGAGCCACGCACTCGGTCATTCCCGCGCAAGCGGGAATCCAGTGCAGGGACGACCGGAGAGCGGGGCCTTCGTCGGATCGATCATTTCCTAGACCACCGCGTCGGCGCGCAGCTGGGCAATCTGGTCGCGGCTGTAACCGAGCTCGGCGAGAGTTCGCGTCGGTGTGCTCGCCAAGCGACGGCGGTGGCGTGGTCGCTTCGCGCGCGCCGTCGATCAGCACCGGGCGATGGATAGCGGTGATCTCGCCTTCGGCCGGATGCCGTTGGCGATAGAAGGTCTGCATGTGACGGACCTGCGGATCGTCGTAGACCTCCTCGATCTTGTGGACCGGCGCAAACGGTACGTCGTTGGCCTCGAGCGCGGCCATCCAGTAGTCGCGGGGCTTGGTTGCGATGGCCTCGCCCAGAATCTTGGTCAGCTCGACGTAGTGCTTGATCCGCAAGTCGCGGGTCGCAAAGCGCGGGTCCTCGATCAGGTCGGGCCGCTCGAACGCCGTGCAGCATCCCTGCCAGAACTTCGGCAGCGACGAGAGCTGGACGGCGAGCAGCCTGCCGTCGCCGCAGCGCCATGCGAACGAGTGCGAATTGGCGACCCGCGTCAGCATCTTGTTTTCGACGCCCATCCGCGTGTAGGAGGCAAACGGGTCGGGCATGAAGGCGATGGCCGCTTCCAGCATGTTGACCTCGACGCGGCGGCCGCGGCCGGTGCGCTCGCGTTCGTAGAGCGCGCCGAGAACGCCGTAGCAGGCATACATGCCGCTGGCATTGTCAGTGATGGTCGGGCCGCAGACCTGCGGCGCTTCCGGGTCGAGCAGCAGGCTCGCCATGCCGCTCAGCGCCAGCGCGACGTTGTCGTAGGACGGTCGCGTGCTGTACGGCCCGGATGTGCCGAAGCCAGTGATCGAGCAGTGGATCAGCCGCGGGTTGGCGGCGCGCAGGACCTCCGATCCGACGCCCAGCCGCTCCATCACGCCGGCCCGATAGTTCTCGAGAATGACATCGGCGCGGGCGGCGAGTTTGAGCAACACCTCGCGTCCTGCGTCGGTGCGCAGGTCGAGCTGCATGCTCTTCTTGCCGCGGTTGAAGGCGATGAAGTTCGGGCTGTAGGACTCGCCGCGGAAGTAGCGGAACGGGTCGCCGCCGGGCGGCTCGACCTTGAGCACATCGGCGCCGAGATCGGCCAGCATCATGCCGGCGAGCGGCGCAGTGATGATCGTGCTCAACTCGATCACACGCACGCCTTCGAGCACCTTCGTCACGAACGATCCTCCTTTTGCGGCGCTCCTATAACATCTCGTTATAGACCGAGATAGGACCGTGCCACGGCGCTGTCTTGCGCGAGCGTCTTGGCTTCGCCTTCGCCCACGATTCGTCCCAACGACAAGAGGTAGGCGCGGCCCGCCATCGCGAGCGCCCGGCGGGCGTTCTGCTCCACCATCAGGATGCTGACCTCGCTCTCTCGCGCGATGCGCGACAGCGCGGCGAACAATTCCGACGCGAGCAGGGGAGAGAGGCCGAGCGAGGGCTCGTCGAGCAGCAATAGCGACGGCCTGGCCATCAGTGCCCGGCCGATCGCCACCATCTGCCGCTCGCCGCCGCTCATCGTGCGGACGGCCTGTCCGCGCCGTTCTGCGAGCCGTGGAAACAGGTCGAAGATGCGTTCGCGTGTTGCCGCCGCGGCCGGCCGGGCGCGGGCGATATAGGCGCCGAGCTCCAGATTCTCGCTGACCGACATCGGATCGAACAGACGCCGGTTCTCCGGCACGGCGGCGATGCCGAGTTCCACCATTTCGTTGGCGTTGCGGCCGACCAGCTCCTGCCCCTGAAACCGGATCGAACCTTCCTTCGGGCGGATCAGTCCGGCGACCGAATTGAGCAGCGTGGTCTTGCCGGCGCCGTTCGCGCCCAGAATCGCCACCACCTCGCCGGCCCGCACGCGCACACTGACGTCGCGCAGCGCTTCGTGCCGGCCATAGGAATGGCTCAGTCCGTGCACCTCAAGCATCCGCGTCCCCCAGATAGGCGCGGATCACCTCCGGGTCGCGCAGCACGTCCGCGGGCGGGCCCTCGGCGATCTTGAGGCCCGCGTTCATCACCACCACGCGGCCGCACAGCGCGCGGACCGCGGTCATCACGTGCTCGACCAGAATGACGGCGATGCCCTGCGCGGCGAGGCTCCATACCACCGACATGCCGCCCTCGAGTTCGCCCGGCGAGAGCCCGGAGAGCCATTCGTCGAGCAGCAGCACGCGCGGGCCGGTCGCGAGCGCGCGTGCCAGCTCGACCCGCTTCTGCTCGATATAGGTGAGCTGGTCGAGGCGGTGGCCGGCTTTGAGCAGCAGGTTGAGCTCGCCGAGAACGCCGGCGGCGGCGTATTCGGCGTCCTTGTACGGCTTGCGCTCGGCGCCATACATCACGCCCGCCATCACGCCCACGATCGCCGGCATGTTGGGCGGCATCCGCACGAGCTGGAACGTGCGATTGATGCGCTTGCGTACCCGCAGGTGGTTGGGCAGGCGGGTGACATCCTCGCCGTCCATTCGGATCGCGCCGGCATCGGGCCGGATCGCGCCCGCGATCAGGTTGAGCAGCGTGGTCTTGCCGGAACCGTTCGGGCCGATCAGGCCGAGCACTTCGCCGGGCGACACCGAGAGCGACATGTCGCTGACCGCGACCAGCCCGCCGAACGACTTGGTCAGTCCCTCGACTTCGAGCAGCGCCGCCATCACTGGCCTCCGCTCGGCAGCCGCCGCGTGACACGCGCCCACATGTCTTCGATCAGTCCGGCGAAGCCGCGGGGCAGCGACATCGGTTGCGACAGATAAGTCCAGACGTCGATCACCGGGCCGGTGATGCCGCGCGGCAGCGCGATCGGACGACGAAGCCGCTCCCAGGTGTCCTCGAGCAGGCCGGTCACCCCGCGCGGCAGGAAGTACACGATCACCATGAATACCAGGCCAAGCAGCACGCTGTACCAGAACGGCGCCCGCACCTGCAGCAGTTCTGACAGCAAGATCAGCGGCACGACGCCGAGCACCGGTCCCCACAGCCGCTGCATGCCGCCGAGCAGCGCCATGATCACGACCTGGAACGAGATCAGCGGGTTGAAGGCGAAGTTCGGCGTCAGATAGCCGAAGCGCGGCGCCATGATCGCGCCGACCATCGTCATGAACACCGAGGAGACGACGAAGATCACCACCTTGGCGAACGGCACATTGATGCCGGCCTGCCGCGCCATGGTCTCGTCGTCGCCGATCACCAGGAGCGCGATGCCGAGCCGCGTGCGCCGCAGCCACCAGCCGACCAGGAACACCAGCACGGCGAGCCCCAGCAGGTGCCAGTAGATCATCGTGGTGTCGAACGGCACGAATACGTAGCGGCCCATGGTGTGGGTCTGGTTGATCTCCCACCACACCAGGACTTCGCGCATCAGTTCGGAGAGGCCGAAGCCGAACACCACGAAGAACATCCCGGAAATGCGCAGCGTCACCAGTCCGACCAGCAACGCCATGACGGTGCCGATCACAAGGGCGAGGCCGAACGTGGCGTAGATCGGCATTTCCTTGACGAACATCGCCACCGTATAGGCGCCGACGCCGAAGAATGCGGCGGTGGCGAGCGAGACGTAGCGGGTGGTGCCGGAGAACAGCGCCCACGCCACGGTCAGTACCAGGTAGCACATCAGGTTGACCATGAAGCCGAGGCCGTAGTCCGAAACGAGCCACGGCACCGCCGCCAGTGCGGCGACCAGCAGCGCAAGCGCGATGACGGAAAGCAGGGCGCGCGAGGTCATGGGGTTCCGAACAGGCCACGCGGGCGGACCAGGAGGACGATCAGGAACAAGAGATACGCGACCGCCAGCGTCAGGCCGGAATCGATGAAGTACGAGCAGAGCGCCTCGGCGACCCCCAGCAGCACGCCCGCCACCAGGCTGCCGAGCATGTTGCCGACGCCGCCCATCATCACCACCACCAGCGCCTTCATGGTGAATTCGACGCCGATCGCCGGATTGAAGGTGAGGAAAGTGCTGACCAGCGTGCCCGCCACCGCCACCAGCGCGCCGCCCGACGCGAAGGCGATCGCCGACATCGCGGTGGTGTCGACGCCGACCAGGCGCGCGCCGGTCGGCTCGATGGCGAGCGCACGCATCGCGGCGCCGAACCGGGTGTGCTTCAGGATGAGCCAGATCGCGAGCCCGAACGCGCAGGCGACGCCGAAGGCGAGCACCCGGTTGGCCGCGAACGTGAAGCCGACGATCTGCACTGGGGTGTTGAGATAGTTGTAGAAGCGGTTGTCGGGCGTGAAGGCAAGCTGTGCCGCGCCTTTGAGCACGAACAACAGTCCGAACGTCGCCAGGATGGTATCGCCCTCGAGATCGTCGCGGGTGCGCGCGCGCCGCACCAGCGGCAGCATCAGCACCCGATAGACCAGCCAGTTGGCCGCGAACGTCACCGGCACCGACAGCGCCATGCCGAGGATCGGGTCGATCGAAAAGAGCGTGAACATCCAGAACGCGGCGAACGCCGCCGCCATCAGGAACTCGCCGTAGGCGAGATTGAAGATGCGGGCGACGCCGTATTGCAGATTGAAACCGATTGCGATCAGCGCGTAGAGGCCGCCGAGGATCACGCCGCTCAGGACGACTTCAAACAGATACATGCGGAAATAGCTCGCTGCCCGCGAATGCCGCCACGATGCCGGTGTCATACCCGCGAACGCGGGTATCCAGAAACGTCAGTGTCGGCAGCTTGTCCCCGAAAGACTGGATCGCCCGCTTTCGCGGGCGATGACAGTCTTGCTTGGGGCGCGTCACTGACGCAATCCTGCCGCGACTACCACGCCGGCTTCGGGAACACGATCGGCTTCGCGCCCGGCAGGTCGGCCGGCGAGACGCCGACGAACTGGCCGTTCTGCCATTGGCCGACGCCCCACTGCTTGCCGCGGATGTGGGTCTTGAGATCGACCGGCCCGACGATGGTCTGGTACGGCCCGCCGTTGACGAATGCGTCGAGCAGCTTCTTGCGGTCGAGCGGCCGACCTTCTCGATCGCCTGTTCGAGCACCTGCAGGCTGGCGTAGGTCACCGGCGCGGCCCAGCCGTCGGACGGCTTGCCGTTGAGCGCGATCATGCGCTTGACGTAGTCCTCGCGCCCGGAAGCGTCGGGTCCCAGCCGCCGATGCCGAACACGCCTTGCGCCTTCTCCTTGAAGTTCGCGCCCATAGGCGGCGAACGCGGTGCCGACCGCGGTGTAGAACACCTTCGGGTTGAAGCTCTGGGTGATCGCCGTGTTGGTCAGCATGAAGGTGTCGGGCGGATAGCTGTAGGCCAGGAAGGTGTCGGCGCCCGAGGCCTTGGCTTCCTTGATCTCGTTGGTGAGGTCGGCGGCGCCGAGCGGATAGCTCTTGCGCACGACGATCTCGAAGCCGGCCTTCTGCAGCACCGGCGTGACGCCGGCGGAGCTTCGGCGCCGAACTGGTCGGCGACGCTGAACATCACGATTTTATTGTTGATCTTGTTCTCGGTCTTGAGCTTGCCCAGCACCTCGACCAGCGCGGCGCCGAAATTGCGCGGCTCGTTGAGGAAGAAGAACAGGGTCGGCATCTGCTTGACGAGATTGGCCGCATCGTTGGAGTTGGCGGTGACCGCGAGCTGCGGGTAGCCGTTGCGGGCATAGATCGGCGCGGCCGCAAGATTGAAGCCGGTGCTCCAGGGAGGCAGCACGAAGTCCACCTTGTCCTGCGTCATCAGCCGCTCGGTCAGCCGCACCAGCGTCTCGGCGTTGCTGGTGTCGTCGTACTCGGTGACCTCGATCGGGATCCGCTTGTCGAAGCCCTGGACCTTGAGGCCGCCCTTCTTGTTCACGTCGTCGACCCAGAGCTTGTAGCCTGAGAGCGTCGTGATCGCGGCGCCTTGCGCATTCTGGCCCGACAGCGAGATCGCGTAGCCGATGCGAACGCTCTTCGGCGGATCGGCCGCCATCGCGGTCGCCACGATGGCGGCAACTCCAACGGCTCCAAAAAGAGCCAGCGAGCCTAGTTTTCATGCTTCATCAGTTGCCTCCCTGCATTAAGCGAGTTTGCTCGACTTGTTCATCGTCATGGCGTCGCATGAGCCCGCGGCGAATGAGCGTCAGAACGGGTAGGGGTTCGGCTTGTCCTTGATCGTCACCCACTGCCATTGGGTGAATTCCTCCCAGTTGGCTGGCCCGCCGATGCGCGTGCCGTTGCCGGACGCGCCGTTGCCGCCGAACGGAACGTGCGGCTCGTCGGCCACCGTCTGGTCGTTGATGTGCAGAAGGCCGGTGCGCAGCCGGTTGCCGACCGCGAGCGCGCGGCCGACCGACTTCGAGAACACGCCGGCCGAAAGCCCGTATTCGTTGCTGTTGGCAAGCGTGACCGCCTCGTCCTCGGTGGCGAAACTGGCGATCGCCGCCACCGGCCCGAACACCTCCTCGTCGAACGCGCGCATGCCGGGTTTCACGCCAGTGAGCACTGTCGGCCGGTAGAACGGTCCGTCGAACGTGCCGCCAGCGGCGAGCTTGGCGCCGGCCGCGACCGTGTCCTTGACGATGCCGTGGATGCGGTCGACCTGGTTGCGGCTGATCACCGGTCCCAGCGCCACCTGTCCGCTGGTCGGATCGCCGACCGGCAGATGCTTGGCCTTGGCGACCATTTTCTCGGTCAGCGCGTCGGCGATTTTCTCGTGTGCCAGGATCAGCCCGGTGGTCATGCAAATCTGGCCCTGATGAAACCAGGCGCCGAACGCACAGGCCGACGCGACGCCGTCGAGATCGGCGTCCTCCAGCACGATCACGGCGTTCTTGCCGCCGAGTTCGAGCTGCACTTTCTTGAGATTGCGTCCCGCAACTTCGCCGATCTTGCGTCCGACCGAGCTCGATCCGGTGAACGACACCATGGCGATGTCTGGATCGCTGCAGATCGCTTCGCCGGCCTCGGCGCCGCCCGGCAGCACCTGCAGCACGCCCTTGGGCAATCCGGCTTCCTCGAACAGCCGCGCGATGATGAATCCGCCGGTGAGCGCGGTGCGCGGGTCGGGCTTGAGCACCACGGCGTTGCCGGTGGCGAGCGCCGGCGCGACCGCGCGGCAGCTCAGGATCAGCGGGAAGTTGAACGGCGAGATCACGCCGATGACGCCGCGCGGCACCCGCCGGGCGATCGAGATGCGGTCGCCGTCGCTCGGCAGCACGAGCCCCTGGGGTTCGGTCGGCATGGCGGCGGAGCGGTGCAGGATGTTGGCCACCATCTGCACCTCGAACGCGGCCTTCGGCTCGATGCCGCCGGTCTCGCGCATGATCCAGTAGACCAGCTCGGTCTGGTTCTCCAGCAGCAGCGCGGCGGCCTTGCGCAGGATCGCGGCGCGCTGGTCGTACGCTGTCGCGGCCCAGCCGGGCTGCGCGGCGCGGGCTTCGGCGGCGGCCTGACGGACATCCTCGGCGGTGGCGTTGCCGACCCGCGTCATCACCGCGCCGGTCGCCGGCTCCAGCACGTCGAGCGAGCCGCCGATCGCCGGCCGCCATTGCGCGCCGAACAGGCGGCCGCGCCACATCGCTTCGATCAGAATCCGCGGTATCGGTGCATTCATGCCGCGTCACCCTCCTGGAGGCCGCGAATTCGTTTCCGGGCCGTTGTTGTTGTTTGGCGAGAGATCGCTCGCCCCGCGCGTCTCAAATGGGCGTCTTACCCGTGCGCAAGAAATGATCGTATACAGCGGTAACCCGGTGGGCAAGATCGCGCCCGGATAGAGACCTAGCCGCGTGAACGCTGCTCATTCAAGAGCGGCCGTGGATACGCGGCTTTTCGCCGCGAGCGCAAGATGTCGCCTAAAGGATAACGCCCCGCCAAACGTCGCCGGACCGCGCTTGCCGCGGTGTGCTCGCCGCAACTACATTTCAGATTCATTCCAAGGGACACTGCCGCATGGCCGAAACGACCGCCGGGCTGCCGGACAGCTTCCGCGACGTCGCACACCTGGAAGACGTGATGACGACGCCGTCCGCGGCGCTGGCCGCCGAGTTCGGAGCGATCGCCGGCGACCTCGTCATCCTCGGTGTCGGCGGCAAGATCGGTCCGACCTTGGCGCGGCTCGCCAAGCGCGCTGCGCCGCGAAAGCGCGTGATCGGCGTCGCCCGCTTCAGCGAACCCGGACTGCGCGAGACGCTCACGGCCGCCGGCGTCGAGTGCATCGCCGCCGACCTGCTCGACCGCGGGCAGATCGAAGCTCTGCCGAAAGCGCCGAACGTGGTGTTCATGGCGGGGCGCAAGTTCGGCGCGTCCGATCACGAAGACCTCACCTGGGCGATGAACGCGCACGTGCCGGCGCTGGTGGCGGAGGCGTTCGCGGGCTCGCGCATCGTCGCCTACTCGACCGGCTGCGTTTATCCCTACGTCAACGTGCTGCACGGCGGCGCGACCGAAGCGACGCCCGCCACGCCGCCGCCCGGCGCTTATGCGAATTCCTGCGTCGCCCGTGAAGCGATGTTTCAGTATTTCTCGCGCACGCGCGGCACGCCCGGCCGGATCATCCGGCTCAACTACGCGATCGACATGCGCTACGGCGTGCTGCACGACGTCGCCACGCGGGTGTTCACCGGGCAAGCCATCAATCTCGAAACCGGGCACGTGAACGTCATCTGGCAGGGCGACGCCAACAGCACGGTGCTGCGATCGCTCGGCCACTGCACGACGCCGACCACGCCGCTCAATGTCAGCGGCCCCGAAACCATCAGCGTGCGCTGGCTCGCCGAGACCTTCGGCCGCCGCTTCGGCCGGCCGCCGGTGTTCGCGGGCGTCGAGGCCGAGGACGGCTGGCTGGTCAACACCGGCGCGGCGACGCGGCTGTTCGGCTATCCGGACGTGCCGTTGGCGCGGCTGGTCGACTGGACGGCGGACTGGGTGTCGCGCGGGCTGCCGGCGCTCGGCAAAGATACTCATTACGATACGCGCGATGGCCAGTTCTGATCCCGCGCTCGACACCGAGACGCTGCTGCGGCCGGAGGATTTCGGCGACGCCGGCGCGCTGGTGCGCGAGGCCGGCTGGAACCAGGTCGCCGCCGACTGGCGGATATTTCTCGACCTCGGCAAGGTCTACGCGATCCGCACTGGCGACGGCCGGGTGATCGCGACGGCCGCACTATTGCCGTTCGACGGCTTCGGCTGGATCAGCATGGTGCTGGTGGCAGGTGAATTCCGCCGCCGCGGCCTGGCGAGCCGGCTGATGCGCCGCTGCATCGACGATCTGCTCGCGGGAGGGCGAGTGCCGGTGCTCGACGCCACACCGGACGGGCAGAAGGTCTATGGGGCGCTCGGCTTCGAAGACACCTGGAGCTTTCACCGTTTCACCTTGCGGGAGCGCGAGACGGCGCCGGCGCCCGCACCGGATTTGCCACCGGCTGAAGTCGTCGTCTCGCCAATTGATGATGGCGTCTGGCCGCAGCTTCGCGGATATGACGCAGCGGCGTTCGGCGCCGACCGAACCGCACTGCTCGCCCGCCTGCGGGGCCGCTTGCCGCCCGGCGAACTCGTGGCGACGCGGAGCGGCCAAGTGGTGGGTTTTCTGATGGGACGCGACGGCCGCACCTGCGCGCAACTCGGGCCGCTGGTCGCCGACGACGATGCGATTGCGCGCGCGCTGCTGGCGCGAGCACTCGCGGCCACCGCCGGGCCGCTCTACGTCGACGTCGCAGACGCGCATCCCTGGATTCGGACCTGGCTCGAGGCGCGCGGCTTCACCACGCAGCGGCCGCTCACCCGCATGGTCTATCGCCAGCGCGCCGGCTTCGACGACCCGACGCGCACGTATGCGGTGGTCGGCCCGGAGTTTGGCTAGCGAGACTGACGAAAAACGGCCGCCCGTTACGGGGCGGCCGAGTGGGGAGGATAGACAGCCCGAGACGACCTCGGCAGTTCCTATCCTTGCCACGCAACGGTTGCGCCTTGCGTGAACTACTTCACACTCCGGCCAGCTTTTGCTGACGATGCACCACGTCCGGGACACGGTCGCCCACATCAGACGTTCAACTGCGCCCGCGCGCCTGAAAGGCCGCCGTCACGCCCAGGTGGCGAAGCTCAGCCCGGTGCCGGTGCCGGCCGCCGTGCGATAGCCCGGCACATACTCGAACCAGTCGAGGTGCAGGTGCTCGACCGCGCCGGCGACCGCGACCCAGTTCAGGATTTCCGAGCTGCCGGCGTTGAGCTTGTTGCGCGGCAGGTTCTGCAGAAACGCCGCATCCCGGTCGGCGCACGCCTTCAGGATCGACCGGTCGAAATCCTCGTCCACCAGGAAATGGCTCAAGCCCCCCGAGGCGAGCACGCCGACGCGCGCTTCGCCCGGAAACTGCTCGACCGCGCGGGCAATCGCCTGTCCGAGCTGATAGCAGCGGCGCGGCCGCGGCTGAGTTCGGCGGGAAATAGGTGTTGAGGAATATCGGCACTACCGGCACCGGGCGTTCCGATTCCATGACGTGACGATGCACGTAGGCGATCGCGTGGCCTTCGCCTTCGCCTTCGCGCAGGCACTTGGAGGCGGCGAGATCGAACCCCGTGTCCATCAGCGACTCGATCAGGTGCAAAGCGAGCGCCGAATGCACCGGGTAGTCGCGCGGCTTCTCGGTCTCGAAGAAGGCGGCGCGGTTCTTGATGTACCACTCGGGGAGGTGCGAATAGGTCTCGTGCTGCTTGTTGTCGTTGCGGATGGTGTCGCCGTAATAGACCGCGAAGGCCGGCCGGCAGTCTTCCAGGTAGCTCTCGTTCTGGTCGTCGCCCAGTGCGATCAGCGCGTCGAGCCTGGCATTGGCGAGCACCTGCCGCAGGCGTTTCGCGGCGGCGCGGGCGCTGTTCTGGCGGACGACGAGCTGGTCGGGCGTCACCATGCCGGCAAGCTGCGGGTCGGCCTTCAGCAGCAGGTCGTCGTAGCTCGACGGGTTGCCGTCCTTGTCGCGGTGCTTGATCTTCATGTCGGTCTCGACGAACCGCGGCAGCGTTTCGTCGGCGGCGAGCAGCATGGGCGTATGCGACGTTCCCATGCCGAGCACGATCTTGGCCATTGGCGTCTCTCCCTTGGGCTTGCGGTTCCCGGGCCGCGTCAACTCCGCCTCGGGGAACGGCCGTCCGCAGCGTCTCGCGCCACTTAATCCGATCGCTTCCCGCGTGGCTAGGGCGTGCGCTCATAGACGCGGTCCCCGCCTGACGCGGCGGTCGACCTCGATAGTTGCGGCTGGCGGAAGACGGCGTGGTCATGGCCTTGATCGTCGCCGGCTGCAGAATGTCGGGTGTATTGGAAAAACCATCGACGTGCGTGGCAAGGCGTACGAGGTCGGAAGCGCTCGCGATCCAGCCGCCGTGCGCGTCCATGCGTGTGACGTTCATGCCGTAGGGCGCGCTCCCATCCTGTCCGGCATACACGACCTCGCCCGACGCGCGTTGCGCGAGTGTATTGCCGGCAATCCGCATCTGGGTCACGCCGCAGCGACTGAGAACCCCGGTGCGCACATAGTTGACGTAGGACTGACGCGTGACCTTTTCGATGACGCGCCCAAGCAAGCAATAGCCAAAATTGGAGTATGCGTAAGCGCCGCCGGGGGGATTTTTTTGCGGACGGTTTGCGAGCGTCCAGGCAATCAATTGTTGATGATTCATCTGCGGATTGGACCATTGGCGGTCTAAATTTGCCGTGCTGCACAACGCAGCCCATTTCCATTTAGTGTGGTAAAGTGCGGTCTCCAATCGAGGGAGACCATGAGGCGACGCGAGTTCATCACCCTGCTCGGCGGCGCGGCTGCCGTGTGGCCAATGGCGGCAAGGGCGCAGCAGGCCGAGCGCATGCGGCGAGTAGGTGTGCTCATTCCTTTTTCCGAAACCGACGCGGAGGCGCAGGCTCAGGTTGCCGCATTTCGAATTGCCCTCCAACAACTCGGCTGGGTTGACGGCCGCAATCTGCGCTTTGACATCCGGTGGGCTGACGGCGACGTCGGCCGGATGCGAACTTTTGCGAAGGAATTGGTCGGGCTGCAGCCTGATGCGATCCTGGCACGCACGACGCCGGTCACTGCCACTCTATTTGCGGAGACCCGTACGATCCCGATTGTGTTCGTAGGTGCCTCGGACCCGGTAGGCGATGGCCTCGTCGCAAGCATCGCGCGGCCTGGTGGAAATGTTACAGGTTTCACCAACGTCGAGGCGTCGTTAGGCGGCAAATGGCTCGAGATACTCAAGGAGATCGTTCCTCAGGTCGCGCGGGTCGGCGTTATTTTTAATCCGAAGACGTCACCCGGCCGCGGATCGTTTTACCTGCGCGCAGTCGAGGAAGCATCTCGATCGATGGGCGTGGAGGTGACCTCGCGCCCAATTCAAGATGCCGGTGAGATCGAGCGAGCCGTTGAGGCGCTCGCACCGAACGGCGGTCTCGTGGTGCTCCCCGACGTCACCACCCAGACCCATCGAAATTTGATTATCTCGCTGGCGGCCAGGCATCGCTTGCCCGCCGTGTATGGGTTCAGTTTCTTCGCCACTGACGGTGGGTTAGCTGCTTATGGAGTCGATATTGTCGACCTGTATCGTCGCGCGGCGAGCTACGTAGATCGCATCCTCCGTGGAACGAAGCCGAGCGATCTTCCGGTCCAGGCACCGACTAGGTTCGAATTGGTTATCAACCTCAGGACCGCCAAGGTACTCAGCCTCACGGTGCCACCCATGCTGCTCGCCCGCGCCGACGAGGTGATCGAATGAGGCGGCGAGAGTTCATCGCGGGACTATTCGGCGGCACACTGCCAGCATGGCCGCTTGCGGCTCAGGCTCAGCTGACCAGGGTTTGGCGCATTGGCATTCTGGAGACGACTTCACCTCAACTCAACGCATCAAATCTCGCAGCGCTCCGTCGGGGTTTGCAGGAACTCGGCTATCAAGAAGGGCGGAACTACGTCCTGGAGTATCGGTCCGCCGATGGTCAGGCCGAACGGTTTCCCACGCTCGCGGCTGAACTGCTTCATGCCAAAGTCGATGTGATCATAACGCGCGGGACACCAGCGGCGCACGCGGCGAAAGATACGACCTCGACTATTCCGATCGTTATGGCTGCGGTCGGCGAGGCGCTGGGTGTGGTTGAGAGCCTCAGGCGTCCGGGAGGGAACGTGACCGGGCTAAGCGCCTTCACGACCGAGCTTGCTGGAAAGCGTGTTGAATTTGCCAAAGAACTGCTTCCACGAACAACGCGTATTGGGTTTCTCCACAATATGAGCAATCCGGTCGCACCACCGCAGTGGGAGCAGACTCAAGTCGCTGCCCGTAAACTTGCGATCATTCCCGAGCTTCTCGACGTGCGAAATCGCGATGAGATCAGCAAAGCCATTGATGGCACAGTGAACAAGCGGGTCGATGCTCTCTTGGTTGGGAACGATGGTGTCACCCAGGAAAACCGATCGTTGATCGCGGATCTCGCGATCCGCAATAATGTTCCGACTGTCTACGGCTCGAAAGAATTCGTCGTGTCCGGCGGGCTCATAAGCTACGCGGTCAGCTATGAACAGTTGTATTATCGAGCCGCCCGGTTCGTCGATAAGATACTGAAGGGGGCGAAAGCCGGGGATTTGCCGGTGGAGCAGCCAACCAAATTCGAACTCGTAGTCAATCTCAAGGCGGCCAAGGCGATTGGCCTTACAATTTCTGAATCATTTCTGGCGCGGGCCGACGAGGTGATCGAGTAGCGCATTTGCTGCAATGCATGAGTCTGTTTCTGGGCCATCGCGCTCCGTTCGCGGCAACGCAACACTTCGTTCGCTTTCGGATGTGGAGCAGACATCAGACTGCGATCCACGTGGAGTTCTGGCGCGGTCGTGAGTTAGATTGACGACCGTCTCGAACAAGAATCAATCTCCGGAGGAAAACTCATGAAGTCGATGGCTCGCCTTGCTTTCGGACTGAGCGCGCTCCTGCTCGCGACCGCGAGCTATGCCCAAACCCCCACGGCTCCGGGCGGATACCCGAGCCGCCCGGTCAAGGTGGTCGTCGGTTACGCCGCCGGAGGGCCGACCGACGTGATCGCGCGCTTCATCGCGCAGAAGCTGTCGCAGTCCACGGGACAGAGCTTCTACGTCGAAAACATCACCGCCGGCGGCGGAGCTCTGGGCGCCGCGAATGTCGCGAATTCACCGCCCGACGGCTACACGATCATGTTCGTGACCAACGACTTCGCGATCGCGCCCCTTACGAGCAAAGCGCCCTATTCGGTCGATGCGCTCGTGCCCGTCACGATCGCCGCCGCCACACCGCAGGCCGTTGCGGTCAACGTGGAAGTGCCGGCGAAGACGATGAAGGAACTCGACGCCGTCGTGCGGCCGAACCAGGAAAAGTACAGCTATTCCAGCATCACCGGCGCAGGGCTCAGCCTGTTGTCGAGCGTTCGCCTGTTCCGCTTCGGGATGGGCCTCGACAAGATGGTGCGGGTGCCGTTCCCTGGCGCGACGCCCGCGATCGCCTCGACGCTCGCGATGCACACGCAGATCACGTTCGTCGGGCTGGCGCCGATTGCGCCGCACGTCAAGGACGGCAAGCTGCGCTTGCTCGCGGTCACGAGCCCGAAGCGCTCGCCCGCCTTCCCCGACGTGCCGACCCTCGCCGAGGCCGGCTATCCCGACCAGGAATCCGAGCTGATCATCGGCCTCATCGCCCCGAAGGGAACGCCAAAGCCGATCATCGATACGCTGCAGCAGCAGGTCGCCAAGATCGTCGTGATGCCGGACATCAAGGAGAAGCTCGATGTGCTCGGCTTCTATCCCGTCGGCAGCAGTTCGGAGGAGTATGCGCAGTACATCAAGAACGACATCGAGGTCTGGGGCAAGATCGCGCGCGCGACCGGCGTCCGGGTTGAGTGACAAGCCGGCGCGACGCTTGCACCGTGGCGTGCGAGCGGCGCCACCGGCCTGATGCGCCTTGAACTTAGCCTGCCAAATAGACAATTCTCCTAGTGTGGCGGTTCAGAAGTCCGCATCATTCTTGCCGCGAGTCCAACATGCGGACTTCTGAACCAAAGCCACACTAGATCAATAGATTGCTAGTGTCTTTCGATTCCGAAGTTCGCAAATGGTGGTGCCGCAGGACGATGCGAACTTCGGAATCGGGACACTAGGCGGAGGAGCGTAATCGTTGGCCCAGGATGTCCCGATCGGCGCGACGCAGGTGAGCTTGGCACAGCTCAACGAGCGCTCGCGCGACATCTTCCGGCAGATCGTCGAGAGCTACCTGGCGACCGGCGAGCCGGTGGGCTCGCGCAACATTTCCCGCCTGATCACGACGCCGCTGTCGCCCGCCTCGGTGCGCAACGTGATGTCCGACCTGGAGCAGCTCGGGCTGGTCTATGCGCCGCACACCTCGGCGGGCCGGCTGCCGACCGAGCTCGGACTGCGGTTCTTCGTCGACGCGCTGATGGAGATCGGCGATCTCGGCGAGGCCGACCGGCGCGACATGGAGGCCAAGGTCGCGGCCGCCGGCAAGTCGATGGAGGCGGTGCTGAGCGAAGCGTCCGGCATGCTGTCGGGGCTCACCCGCACGGCCGGCGTGGTGCTGACCGCGAAGTCGAACGTGCGCTTCAAGCACATCGAGTTCGTGCGGCTCGAGCCCGAGCGCGCGCTGGTCGTGCTGGTGGCCGAGGACGGGCAGGTCGAGAACCGGATCGTCGCGGTGCCGCCCGGTTTGCCGTCGTCGTCGCTGACCGAGGCCGGCAACTTCATCAATGCGCATACCCGCGGCCGCACGCTGCCGGACGCCAAGATCGAGCTCGAGAAGGCGCTGGAGGCGAGCCAGGCCGAGCTCGACCAGCTTACCCAGAAGATCGTCGAGGCAGGCTTCGCCAGCTGGTCCGGCGGCGACGGCGACGACCGCAAGCTGATCGTGCGCGGCGCGGCGCATCTGCTGGAGGACCTCCGCGCGGTCGACGACCTCGAACGGGTGCGGCGGCTGTTCGACGAGCTGGAGACCAAGCGCGGCGTCATCGACCTGCTCGGCCGGGCCGAGCGCGCCGAGGGCGCCCGCATCTTCATCGGCTCGGAGAACAAGCTGTTCTCGCTGTCCGGCTCCTCGACCATCGTGGCGCCCTATCGGGATGGCGCCGGACGGATCGTCGGCGTCCTCGGCGTGATCGGGCCGACCCGGCTCAACTATGCGCGGGTCATCCCGATGGTGGATTACACCGCCAAGGTGGTGAGCAAGCTGCTCGGAAGCTGACTTTGTGGCCGTTCGCCGCCGCGCCGGCGCGATATCGGCTTGATTTTTGATGCCTGAGCCCTGATATCCGGGGCAATCAAATCGTCAGTGGGACCAATACGATGACGGATACGACCGCGCGCACCGCCGTCGATGCGGCCAGCGAGCACGATACGCCGGAGGAAGCCAAGATCGCGGCGCTGGTCGAGGCCCTGAGCAAGGAGGCCGCCGACTACAAGGACAAGCACCTGCGCACGCTCGCCGAAATGGAGAATCTCCGGCGGCGGACCGAGCGCGAGGTCGCGGATTCGCGCGTCTATGGCATCACCAATTTCGCCCGCGACGTCCTGGCGGTCGCCGACAGCATGGCGCGCGGCGTGTCGGCGTTGAACGCCGAACTGCGCGAGAAGGCGGACGGCGGCCTCAAGGCGCTGCTCGACGGCGTCGAACTGACCGAGCGCGAACTGCATAAGGCGCTGGAGAAGCACGGCGTCCGGAAATTCGACCCGCTCGGGGAGAAGTTCGATCCCAACCTGCATCAGGCGATGTACGAAGTGCCCGATCCGACGCGGCCGTCCGGCACTGTCGCGCAGGTCGTGCAGCCCGGCTACATGATCGGCGAGCGGGTGTTGCGTCCGGCGCTGGTCGCGGTCGCGAAGGGTGGCCCGAAGTTCGCCGCTACGGAACCTCCCGCCAACGACAACCCCGACTGATCCAATCGGAAATTTACCGCGAACTCGATGCCGTCGCGCACCGAACGGAAGCGCGGATAGGCGTCCCGCCAGGCTTCGGTGCGGGCAATGCCGACGAGTTGCAGGTAGGCGCCGCCGCCGAATCGCAGCCACTGTACGACCGTCAGGTCAGCCCCGGTGTTGGCGTCCTGCGCGGTCGCCATGATCTGGTGGCCCTGCTGGCTGTTGATCCGCATCGATTCCGAGCCGGTGATGCGGATGCCCTTGAGGTTGGGCACGCTCCCGAAGACCTCTCGGGCAAATGCTTCGCGGTCTGCGGTCTGCGACGGGCCGCCGGGCGCGATCGCGACGAAGATATGCGGCGCGATCGGGCGGGCGGCAGGTGGCGGCGCGGTCGCCGCAGCCTCGTCGGCGGCTTCGCCCAGCATGATGGCGCGGCCCGGGATCACGCCGGCGATCTTAAATCCCGCCATATCGCCGACCTTGAACGGCACCAGTGCGAGCTGCTCATCGACCGGGACGGTCGGACGGACGGTGAGGCTCAGCAACGCGGTGCGGATGACGGCGTCTGGATAACGGGCCCGTACCGTTTCGGGAATCTGCGTCGTCACCAGGACGGTCGCCATCGGCAGGCTGGCGATCAGGATCAGCTTGCGGACCCAGACCTTCTCGATCTCCTGGCGCCCAATCACCAAAAAGGCCTTGCCGGTGGAGAGCGGCACGGGCTCGCGCGATTCCAGCGCCAATCCCTGCTTCTTCAAAGCGTCCGGGCCGATGGTCCGCTCCAGTTCCGCATAGGCGTCGGGCGGCAGCGGCACCATGATGATGGCGGCCTGGTTGGCGCGGTCCTCGTAGCCGTAGAAATTTTCGCTCACAGTCATGCCAGGCGGCGGCGCCAGCCCGACCCGCGACCCGATCGGAAAGACCACATCGGCGGCCGGTGCCGCGGGTGCGAAAAGCACCAGCGCGAGAGATGCGAAGAGCGTGAGCCGGTTCATCGCGGCAGTATATTCCCATCGGGGGGCCGAGAATACGGCAAGCACAGGGGAGGCTGTCGCAAAGGCGTGATCGGCCCATCGGGGCATTGTGGCTAAGATTGCCGGACTGGAACCTGGAGGACGAACGATGTGGTCGCACGGCAGCTTCTACTGGAACGAACTGATGACCCACGACGCCGAACAGGCCAAGGCGTTCTATGCGGCGGCCATCGGCTGGACGTTCGACGCCATGCCGATGCCGGACGGCACCTACTGGGTCGCCAAGATGGGCGACAAGCCGGTCGGCGGCATCTTTCTGATGAATCGGCCGGAGTTCAAAGGCATGGGGGAACGCTGGGTCTCGTATCTCGCGGTCGACAGCGTGGATGCCCGGCTGGAGCAGGCGACCGCACGGGGCGCCAAAGTGATGAAACCGGCCTTCGATGTCCCAGGCGTCGGCCGGATGGCATTCATCGAGGAGCCGGGCGGGGCCATGATCGGCTGGATCACGCCGGTCAGTGCGTGACAGGCGCAAGAACTCCGTCATTCCGAGGCCGGCCGGGTCACCCGCCGCAGCGTGAGATTGATGCGGCCGCCTTCGGGCAGCAGCGTCGACGTGCCCGGCAGGATGCGGTCGACGCCGTGAAAGGCGAGCCGCGCCTCGCCGCCGAGCACCACGGCATCGCCGGACGCTGAGCCGGACCGACCGGGTCGGGTCCTTGCGGTTCGTTCCGCCGATCCGAAACAGGCAGGTGTCGCCGAGCGACAGCGAGACCACCGGCGCCGAGAAGTCCTGCTCGTCGCGGTCCTGGTGCAGGCCCATGCGGGCTTCCGGACCGTAGACGTTCACCAGGCAGGCCTCGGGCGGATGCGGGTAGCCGGCGAGCGCCCGCCAGGCATCGAGCAGAATTCGCGGCATCGGCGGCCACGGCGCCCCGGTCTCCGGATGGGACGCCTGATAGCGATAGCCGCGCTCGTCCGTGACCCAGCCGAGCGGTCCGCAATTGGTCATGCGCACCGACATCGGCTTGCCGGTCTTGGGCATGCGGGGCGTGTAGATCGGGGCCTGCCGGAAGACTTCGCGCAGCGCCGCCAGCAGTTCGCGCTGCGCGTCGCGGTCGAGAAAGCCAGGGACGATCCGGACGCCGGAAACACTCATGGTGCGCTCATCGCTCGGTTGTAAGATCGGCGCTATCTCGAAGGGATGGCTCGCGAATCCCGGAAGGCATGCCTTGCGGCCCATAGCGCCCCTCCTATATGAGCGATGGCGCCGCAGGGGGCGGCGTTTAACGTTTATCAAGGGGGTCGGACAAGGGGCCTGCGAGCCACGCAGGTACAGTCCCTCCGGGTGCCGAACGGGCCCGGCCGACCTGCCGCAGAAGAGAGGAAAGACCATGGGCAAGGTCATCGGCATCGACCTCGGAACAACCAATTCCTGCGTCGCCGTGATGGAAGGCTCTACGCCGAAAGTCATCGAGAACGCGGAAGGCATGCGCACGACGCCTTCGATCGTCGCCTTCACGGAAGACGGCGAACGGCTCGTCGGGCAGCCCGCCAAGCGCCAGGCGGTCACCAATCCGGAGCGCACCATTTTCGCAGTCAAGCGTCTCATCGGCCGTCGCTACGACGACCCGATGGTCGAGAAGGACAAGAAGCTCGTCCCCTACAAGATCACGCGCGCCAGCAACGGCGACGCCTGGGTCGAGGCGGACGGCAAGAGCTATTCACCCTCGCAGATCTCCGCCTTCATCCTGCAGAAGATGAAGGAGACCGCGGAAGCCTATCTGGGCAGCAAGGTCGAGCAGGCCGTCATCACGGTCCCGGCCTACTTCAACGACGCCCAGCGCCAGGCCACCAAGGACGCCGGCAAGATCGCCGGTCTCGAAGTGCTGCGCATCATCAACGAGCCGACCGCGGCCGCGCTCGCCTACGGCCTCGACAAGCAGAAGACCGGCACCATCGCGGTCTATGACCTCGGCGGCGGCACCTTCGACGTGTCGGTGCTCGAGATCGGCGACGGCGTATTCGAAGTGAAGTCCACGAACGGCGACACGTTCCTGGGCGGCGAGGACTTCGACATGCGCCTCGTCAACTATCTGGCCGACGAATTCCAGAAGGAGCAGGGCATCGATCTGCGCCGCGACAAGCTCGCGCTGCAGCGGCTGAAGGAATCCGCCGAGAAGGCCAAGATCGAGCTGTCGTCCACCACCCAGACCGAGATCAACCTGCCGTTCATCACGGCGGATGCGTCCGGCCCCAAGCATCTGACCATGAAGCTCACCCGCGCCAAGTTCGAGGCGCTGGTCGACGATCTCATCCAGAAGACCGTCGAACCCTGCCGGATGGCGCTGAAAGACGCCGGCCTGAGCGCGGCCGAGATCAACGAGGTGGTCCTGGTCGGCGGCATGACCCGCATGCCGAAGGTGCAGGAAGTCGTGAAGCAGTTGTTCGGCAAGGAGCCGCACAAGGGCGTCAACCCGGATGAGGTGGTCGCTATCGGCGCCGCGATCCAGGCCGGCGTGCTGCAGGGCGACGTCAAGGACGTGCTGCTGCTCGACGTGACGCCGCTGTCGCTCGGCATCGAGACGCTGGGCGGCGTGTTCACCCGGCTGATCGACCGCAACACCACGATCCCGACCAAGAAGAGCCAGGTGTTCTCGACCGCCGAGGACAATCAGAACGCGGTGACGATCCGGGTCTTCCAGGGCGAGCGCGAGATGGCGGCCGACAACAAGATGCTCGGCCAGTTCGATCTCGTCGGCATTCCGCCGGCGCCCCGCGGCGTTCCGCAGATCGAAGTCACGTTCGACATCGACGCCAACGGCATCGTCAACGTCCAGGCCAAGGACAAGGGCACCGGCAAGGAGCAGCAGATCCGCATCCAGGCTTCGGGCGGTCTCAGCGAGGCCGACATCCAGAAGATGGTGAAGGACGCCGAGGCGCACGCCGAGGATGACAAGAAGCGCAAGGCCGCGGTCGAGGCCAAGAACCACGCCGAGGCGCTGGTTCACTCGACCGAGAAGGCGCTCGCCGAGCACGGCTCCAAGGTCGGCGACGGCGAACGTCGTGCGATCGAGAACGCCATGGCGGACCTGAAGGAAGCTCTCAAGAGCGACGATGCGGAAGCGATCACCGCCAAGACCAATGCGCTGGCGCAGGCTTCGATGAAGCTCGGCGAGGCGATGTACAAGCAGGGCGGCGCCGACGGCGGAGCGTCGCCGGGCGGCCGCCGACGGCGGTGCTGCGACCGGCAAGAAGGAGGACGTCGTCGACGCGGAGTTCACCGAGGTCGACGACGACAAGAAGAACAAGAAGTCGGCCTGACATCCCGGCCGGGTGCGCTGACATGCTTTGCTTGCCAGAATTCCTCACCCTCGGGCGTCACTCCCGGGGGTGGATTTTTTTGAACTGCGATGAACGAACGGGTAATCAGGCCGGTGATGCGGCGGCGGGACGAGGGGGCGGGAAGCGGGCATGGCCAAACGCTGCTACTACGAAATCCTGGAGGTCGAGCGCACCGTCAACGACGGTGAGCTGAAGGCGGCATTCCGCAAGCTTGCGATGAAGTGGCATCCGGACCGCAATCCGGGCGACGCCAGTAGCGAGCACCGCTTCAAGGAGATCAACGAGGCCTACGAGGTGCTCAAGGACGGCGACAAGCGCGCCGCCTATGACCGTTACGGCCATGCGGCCTTCGAGCAGGGTGGAGGGCACGGTCCGGGCGGCTTCGGCGCCGAATTCGGCTCGGCGTTTTCCGATCTGTTCGAAGGCATCTTCGGTATGGCGAGCGCGCGCAACCGGACCGCCCGCGAGCGCGGCGCGGACCTGCGCTACAACATGGAGATCAGCCTCGACGAGGCCTATTCGGGCAAGACCGCGCAGGTGCGGATTCCGACCTCGGTGACCTGCGAGGCCTGCTCGGGCTCCGGCGCCAAGGCCGGCAGCAAGCCGAAGGCCTGTCCGACCTGCGACGGCATGGGCCGCATCCGCCACGCCCAGGGTTTCTTCACGCTGGAACGTACCTGTCCGGGCTGCCAGGGCCGCGGCCAGGTGATCGACAATCCGTGTCCGTCTTGTTCGGGCTCCGGACGCCTGACCCGCGAGCGTACGCTCTCGGTCAACATCCCGCCCGGCGTCGAGGACGGCACGCGCATCCGGCTGACCGGCGAGGGCGAAGCCGGCGTGCGCGGTGGCGCCGGCCGGCGATCTCTACATTTTCCTCTCGCTCGGCGCGCATCCGTTCTTCCAGCGCGAAGGCGCCGACCTGCACTGCCGGGTGCCGATCTCGATGGTGGCGGCTGCGCTGGGCGGCGAGTTCGAAGTGCCGACCATCGGCGGCGGCAATACCCGCGTGAAGGTGCCGGACGGCACGCAGTCGGGTCGGCGCTTCCGCCTGCAGGGCAAGGGCATGCCGGTGCTGCGCTCCAAGCAGAGCGGCGACATGTACGTGCAGGTGGTGGTCGAGACGCCGCAGAAGCTGACCAAGCGCCAGCGCGAATTGCTGGGCGAATTCGAGCGGCTGTCGTCCAAGGATACGCACCCCGAGTCCGCCGGATTCTTCGGCAAAGTCAAGGAGTTCCTGGGGCGGGCGGGCTCCGGCTGAGGAATTTGCCGCTTGACCCCCGCGGCCGCGCGCATTACCGATTAAGTCCCGTAATCGGCAATGATTTCGTAGCGTTAGACCTCAAGATGCCGCTCCCAGCGCTGGTGACTCTCGAAAAGCAGTTCGAAAAGCAGATCAGGCTTTTCGAGCTGAAGAAGAACGTTATCGAACGCAAGATCGGGCAGCAGATCAGGCTCTTCGAAATCAAGAAGGGCGCCTTCGAGCGCAAGATCGAACAGCAGTTCGAGACGCAGAAGCAGAAATTCGAATTCCAGCGCAAACGGATCGAGCAGAAGTTCGAGCTTCAGAAGAAGAAGATCGAGACCCACTTCCGGCGTTTCGAGGAAAAGAAAGTCCTCCGCCTCGACGACGAGGTCCGTTTCATCCGCACCTGGATCGAGAAGCCGCTGGCGCTCGGCGCCGTGACGCCGTCCGGCAAGGCGCTCGCCCGCACCATGGCGGGCTATCTCGATCCGGAGATACCGGGCCCGATCGTCGAACTCGGCCCGGGCACCGGCCCGGTGACCGAAGCGATTGTCGAGCAGGGCATCGATCCGGCGCGGCTCGTGCTGGTCGAATTCGATCCGACCTTCTGCCGGCT
Source organism: uncultured Alphaproteobacteria bacterium (assembly GCA_963807865.1). Classification (GTDB taxonomy): domain Bacteria; phylum Pseudomonadota; class Alphaproteobacteria; order Rhizobiales; family Xanthobacteraceae; genus VAZQ01. The sequence goes on from CAWEDK010000015.1 coordinate 115,591, forward strand.
GCTGCAGGCGCGCTTTCCGGCCGCGACCGTGGTGCAGGGCGACGCCTACAGCCTGCGCCGCACGCTCACCGGCGGTGCTCGACCGGCCGGCGGCCGCGGTGGTGTCCGGACTGCCGCTGTTCACCAAGCCGCTCACCACGCGGCTGCGCCTCATCCACGAGGCGTTCGCGCTGATGCTGCCGGGCGCGCCGTTCGTGCAGTTCACTTATGCGACCGTCCCGCCGATCCCGAAGGCGCTCGACCGCGTGCGCTCGGAGGGGTCCGAGCGGGTCTGGATGAACATTCCGCCGGCGCGCGTGTGGGTCTACCGTAGGCGACTGACGCGGCGGGCTCGCGTGGTCGTGTGCTGATCTGCCGTCGCGGTCACTCGCCGTCCGGAAACGCCCATGCCCCAGCCGAAAATTCTCGTCATTCCGGGCTCGCTGCGGGCGAAGTCGTACAACGTGCGGCTTGCCGCGCTCGCCACCAAGGAATTGGCGCTGGTGGACGCCGACGTCACCCGCATCTCGCTCGCCGACTATCCGTTGCCGATCTACGACGCCGACGCTGCCGAGAAGTCGGGGCCGCCGCTCCATGCGCTCAAGCTCAAGCAGCTCGTGTCGGCGCATCACGGCGTATTCATCGCCAGCCCCGAATACAACGCCTCGATCACCCCGCTGATCAAGAACACCATCGACTGGATATCGGTCGTGCGCGAGCCCGGCGATCCGCCGCTCGCCGCCTACCAGAACCGGGTGTTCGCGATCGGTGGCGCCTCGCCCGGCCGCTCGGGCGCGATGCAGTCGCTGCTCGCCTTGCGGCAGGTGCTGGCGGTCGGCTGCCGCGCGCTGGTGATCGCCGAGCAGGTCTCGGTGCCGAACGCCGAGCAGGCGTTCGACGAGATGGACGCGCTCAAGGACACGCGCGCCGCCAGCCAGCTCAAGGTGGTGGTGCGCAAGCTGGTGGACACCGCCGCGCTGTACAAATAAGGGAGAAGAGCATTGGCCCTTGACCCGCGCGAACGCCTGATCGTCGCCCTCGACGTGTCGTCGATCGCGGCCGCGGAAGCGCTGGTGGCGCGGCTCGGCGAAGCCGTGACGTTCTACAAGATCGGCTACCAGCTTGCGTTCGCGGGCGGCCTCGATTTCGCAAGCGTGCTGTCGGGCGCCGGCAAGCAGGTGTTCGTCGACCTCAAGCTGCACGACATCGGCAACACGGTCGCGAAAGGGGTCGAGAGCGTCGCGAAGCTCGGCGCCACCTTCCTGACCGTGCACGCCTATCCGCAGACCATGCATGCCGCCGTCGATGCCCGCGCCGGCTCGCAGTTGCGCATCCTGGCCGTGACCGTGCTCACCTCGTACGACGACGCCGATCTCGCCGCCTCGGGCTACGACTTCACGGTCCCGGAACTGGTGGCCGAACGCGCCGCGCAGGCGCGCGACATCGGCATCGACGGTCTGGTCTGCTCGGGCGCGGAGGCCGCCCTGCTGCGTCCGATCGTCGGCGAGATGACGCTGGTGACGCCCGGCATCCGGCCGGCCGGCGCCGCGGCCGGCGACCAGAAGCGCGTGATGACGCCGGGCGAAGCGATCGCGGCCGGCGCCGACTACCTGGTGATCGGCCGGCCGATCCTGGCGGCGCCCGATCCGAAAGCCGCCGCCGAGGCGATCGTCGCCGAGATCGCGCGCGCAGCGCCTGAGCCACCGTCGTCTCCAGCGGCTGCGTAGACCGGGACTGCAGCCATGATCGACCACATGGGATTCCGCGTCCGTGATCTGGCCGCCGCACGCCGCTTCTACGAAGCATGCGCCGCGGCCATCGGCCGGCAGGTCATCGACAATACAGCCGAGTCATTCCTGATCGTGCCAAGCGCAGAAGAGTTTCTGCCATTCATCTGGGTCGGAACCGCGCAACCGGCGTTCTGGAACGCGATGCACGCGACATCGGCGAGCCCGATCCATCTCGGGTTCAAAGCTCGCGACCGGGCAGCGGTCGATCGATTTTATGAAGCCGCGATCGCGGCCGGCGGGACTGACAATGGCGCGCCTGGCATGCGCGGGCCGGCCGAGATGAAATACTATGGCGCATACGTCCTCGATCCGGATGGCAACAATATCGAGGCAGGTGTGCGCGAATAGGCTAGGCAGGGGAGAACGATCATGCCGAAGGGCTACTGGATTCCGCACCTCGACGTCAGCAACCCGGCAGGCTTCCAGGCGTATCGCGACACAGCCGATGCGGCGCACGCGCGCTACGGCGCGTCGAAGCTACTGGCCCGCGGCGGCCGGTGCGAGCGGGTCGAGGGCAAGCTGCGCGGGCGCAACGTGCTGCGCCAGTTCAACTCGTTCGACGAGGCGCGCGCGTTCTACGACGGGCCGGAGTATTCGCGCGCCCATCCGCTGCGTGAGCCGCATTCGGAATGCGATTTCCTGATCGTCGAGGGCTACGACGGCGCGCAGCCACAGCAGCCCGCAACGCCGCCTGCCGCCGGCGCCCTCAAGGGCTACTGGATCGCGCATGCCGACATCACCGATCCGGAAGGCTACCAAGCCTACGCGGCGGCGGTCCCGGCGCCGCTCGGTCAGTTCGGCGCGCGCTTCCTGGTGCGCGGCGGCCGGCAGGAGATCGCCGAGGGCAAGCTGCGCGGGCGTTGCGTGGTGATCGAGTTTCCGAGCTTCGAGGCGGCGCTCGCCTGCTACCGCTCGCCCGAATATCAGGCCGCCGCCAAGCTGCGGCAGGGCAAGGCGGAATTCGACCTTATCGTCATAGAGGGCGTTACCGGGTAGAGCCCGCCGAAGTTTCCTTCGTCATTCCGGGGCGCGCTGAAGGCGCGAGCCCGGAATCCATCGTCCGGTGAGCTCTCGGCCGCAATGACGACGGCGATAGCTTGCTACGGGTGATTTGCCGTATCATACGGCCGGCCGCGCCGCCGGATGGAGGCGCGGTCATGTGCGCACGACAGCAGGCTAGCCGCCGGGGCAGGGGGCCGTGACCGCTTCGCTCTCCTTGAATCTCTACCGCATCATCGTCATCGGCGTGACCGCCATGGCGGTGCTGGCGCCGCTCTCGCTGGTCTTCTATCAGAGCTTTCTCACTGCGCCGTTCTTTGCGGCCAACGCGCAACTGAGTCTCGGCGCCTACACGTTCGTTTTCAGTGATCCGGAGTTCTGGTCGGCGTTCGGCACCACGCTGCTGGTGGCGTCCGGCATGACGATGATCGCGGTGCCGCTGGGCGCGGGCCTCGCGTTCCTGATGGCGCGCACCGACGTGCCGGGCCGCGAATGGCTCGAGCCGGTTATCCTGATTCCGATCTTCGTGTCGGCGGTGGTTCTGGCATTCGGCTACGTGGTGGCGCTCGGTCCGGTCGGCATCTTGTCGACGCTGGTCGAAAGCGTGATCGGCTTCGTGCCCTGGAATCTCTATTCGCTGGAATTGCTGATCGCGATCGCCGGGCTCACCCATGTGCCGCACGTTTATCTCTACACCGCGGCCGCGCTGCGCGGATTGAGCAGTGACATCGAGGAAGCCGCGCGCACCAGCGGCGCGGGTCCGCTGCAGGTCGCGGTCGACGTCAGCCTGCCGATGGTGCTGCCCGCCATCCTGTTCGCCGGCGTGCTGGTGTTCTTCCTCGGCTTCGAGCTGTTCGGCCTGCCGCTTGTGCTCGGCGACCCGCAGGGCGTGCTGATGCTCGCCACCTATCTCTACAAGCTGACCAACAAGCTCGGCGTGCCGTCCTACCAGCTCATGGCGGTGGTGGTCGTCACCATCGTGGCGATCACCATTCCGCTCATCTTCATGCAGCGGCAATTGCTACAGCAGGCCCAGCGCTACGTTTCGGTGCGCGGCAAGGGGCTGCGCGCCGCGCCGCTGAAGCTCGGCGTCTGGCGCTGGCCGGCGTTCATCGCGATCGTACTGTGGTTCGCCGTGACGGTGGCGATACCGCTGTTCGGCATCACGCTGCGGTCGTTCGTCGAGACCTGGGGCCCCGGCGTCGTGCTGTCGGAGGTGCTCACGCTCGCGCATTACCGCGAGCTGTTCGAATACCCGAACCTCGTTCGCGGCATGGTCAACACGCTCGGCATCGGGGTGATCGGCGGCGCGATCGCGATCGCCGGCTACACGGCGATCGCGCTGTCGATCCATCGCTGGAACTCGCCGTGGACGCGCGCGGTCGATTATCTGGTGATGGTGCCGCGCGCCATGCCGGGGCTGGTCGCCGGCCTCGCGCTGCTGTGGGTCTTCCTGTTCGTCAAGCCGCTGACACCATTACGTGAGACGCTGATCTCGGTCTGGCTCGCTTACACGATCGTGTGGCTGGCCTACGGCATGCGGCTGATTTCCGGGACGCTGCTACAGGTCGGCCCCGAGCTCGAAGAGGCGGCGCGCACCATGGGCGCGAGCGACCTGCGGGTGAAGCGCGACGTGACCGTGCCGCTCATCCGCTACGGCATGCTGGCGAGTTGGCTGCTGATCTTTTTGATCTTCGTGCGCGAGTATTCCACCGGCATTTACCTGCTCGGCCCCGGCACCGAAGTGATCGGCTCGCTGCTGGTGTCGCTGTGGGGGACCGGGGCGATCGATCTCGTCGCCGCGCTGTCGGTCGTCAACGTGCTGATGATCGGTGTTGGCCTCGTCATCGCGATCCGCGCGGGAGTGCGCCTCCATGGCTGATCTCACCGTCTCCGACCTTGCGCTGCGCTACGGCGACACCGAAATCCTCCGCGGCGTCTCGGTCCGCGTTCCGCCCGGCAAAGTGGTGGCGCTGCTCGGCCCGTCGGGCAGCGGCAAGACCACGCTGCTGCGGGCGGTGGCGGGCCTCGAGACGCCTTACCGCGGCACAATTGCGCTGGGCGAGCAGGTGTTCTTCGACGCCGCGCGCAACATCGAGCTGCCCGCCGAGGCCCGTGGGCTGGGTCTCGTTTTCCAGTCCTACGCGCTGTGGCCGCACCGCACGGTGTTCGAGAACGTCGCCTATGGTCTCAAGCTGCGCAAGGTCAGCGCGGCTGATATCAAAACGCGGGTCGCAAAGGCGCTGTCGCAGATCGGACTGGGCGATCTTGCGGCGCGCTATCCGCACCAGCTTTCGGGCGGTCAGCAGCAACGCGTCGCGCTGGCGCGCGCGCTGGTCTACGAGCCGCCCGTTATTCTGCTCGACGAGCCGCTATCGAACCTGGACGCGAAGCTTCGGGAAGAGGCGCGCGCGTGGTTGCGGCAACTGATCGTCTCGCTCGACCTCTCGGCGCTGATCGTCACCCATGACCAGATCGAGGCGATGGCGGTCGCCGATCGTATTACGCTGCTCAACAACGGCCTGATCGAGCAGGAAGGGGCGCCGACCGATCTCTACCGCGAGCCCGCGACGGCGTTCGCGGCCGAGTTCATGGGCAACAACAATCGACTCGAGGGCACGCTGGCGGAGCGCGCCGACAAGACCGCGGTGATCGAACTGATGGGCCTGCGGCTCGAAGGCGTGGCGCGCTCCGGCGCGGCCCCGGGCGATAAGGTCACCGGCATCATCCGGGTCGAGAAGATGCTGCTGGGCGGCGGTCCCGGTCCGAACCGCATCCTGATGACGCTCAAGACGCAGATGTATATCGGCGAGCGCTGGGAAATGGTGTTCGTCAAGGATGCGCTCACCGTGCGGGCCTACGCATCGGCACCGTTGCGGCACGAGTTCTATCACGTCGAGTTCCCGTCGACCGCGCTGTGGGTTTTTTGATTGCGATGCTGGCGGAAATTTCAGTCGCGCTGGATTTGCAGCTTGTCGTCCCCGCGAAAGCGGGGACCCAGTCCATCTCGATGGCATGTGCAAGTGGGAGAGAACTGGATTCCCGCTTTCGCGGGAATGACCGGAGGAGGGAGTTCGGCATGATCAGTCAGTGGTCGGGCATATGCTGCGTAACTAGTAGTGCGACCGCATGACGATCAAAGCCATCCGCATTCATGAGAACGGCGGGCCCGAGGTGCTGCGCTGGGAGGATCATGACATCGCGTCGCCGGGACCGGGCGAAGTCCGCGTTCGTCACACGGCGATCGCGGTCAATTATTCGGACATCAACGTGCGCCAGGGCGGCTTCTACATCGCGCGGCCGCTGCGCTTTCCGGTGATCCTCGGCAACGAGGCCGCCGGCGTGGTTGCGAGCGTCGGGCCGGCCGTCACCGGCGTCCAGTCCGGCGACCGGGTGGCGTATGCGGGCATGCGCGGCGAGTTCTTCGAGGACACCGGCGCCTATGCGCAGGAGCGCAACGTCCCGGCCGAGCGTCTGGTCAAGCTGCCGGACGGCGTCAGCGACCGGCAGGCGGCCGGCATGATGGTCAAGGGCCTCACGGCCTCGCTGATCGTCAACCACGTCTACCGGCCGAAGCCCGCTGACACCATCCTGATCCACGCGGCGGCGAGCGGCGTCGGGCTCATCCTCACGCAGTGGGCGAAGCATCTCGGCGCGACCGTGATCGGCACCGTCGGCTCCACCGCGAAGGGTGACGTCGCCAGGCAGCACGGCTGCGACCACGTCATCCTGTATCGCGAGACTGATTTCGCCGATGCGGTGAAGCAGATCGTCCCGCCGGGCGTGTCGGCGGTGTTCGACGGCGTCGGCAAGGATACCTTCATGGCGTCGCTGCGCTGCGTGCGGCCGTTCGGCATGCTGGTCAACTACGGCAACGCGTCGGGCCATCCGCTGCCGCTCGATCTGCTGCTGCTCGCCAAGGGCGGCTCACTGTCGGTCTGCCGGCCGGCGCTGAGCAGCCTGACCGCGCGACGTCGCGCGCATGCGGGCCGCGGCGGCGGAGCTGTTCGACCTGGTGGCGCGTGGTGTGCTGCGGATCGAGATCGGCCGCAGCTACGCATTGAGCGATGCCGCGTCGGCGCACCGCGACGTCGAGCAGCGGGCGTCAGCGGGTTCGATCGTGCTGCTGCCGTGAGGGCGGCTCTTGCCGTCGCATGATCTTATCCGAAAAGTCTGCAACTTTTCGGGATCATGCTCTAAGCCAGCCGGCCGTGCGATTTCGGCCAGGTGGCAAACGGGTGCTGCACCAGATAGCTGTTGTAATAAGCGCGCTGGCCGGTGACTTCGGCGCCGATCCAGCCCGGCAAGTCGACGTGCTGGCGCTCGTCGCGCAGCTCGATCTCGGCGATGATCAGGCCGGCATTCTCGCCGGTGAACACGTCGATCTCCCATGCGAGACCGCCCCAGGGCACGACGTGGCGCATCTTCTCGATGACCAGGCCCTGCCGAAGCTGGATGAGCGCCTCGGCTTCAAGGACCGGAATCGGATACTCCAGTTCGAGCCGCCGCAGGTCGACCGGGCGCGACTTGATGCTCAGCGTCGCGGCGCCGTCGTCCTTGATGCGAACCCGGATCGACGCCTTGCCGTCCGACGACAGATAGGCCTGCCGGATCAGGATTTGCTTCGTCACCAATTCCTGCCAGCCGTCGCCGAGAACCAGGAATTTGCGTTCGATTTCGAAACTCATGCACACCCCGCCGACGGGCGGTCTGCGACGAAGACGTGGCCGCGAGCCGAAATGTCAGGAACGGAACGGCTGCCGCGGGGCGTCGGCGATGGTCTGTCTGGACGGAGCATGAGGTTGCGTGTGACGGCGATGGAAGAACGCGGTCCTCATAACAAGCTGGCCGGCTGAAAGCAAGACGGCGGCTTGCGGGCGAAGGGGCCATCCACTTGCGCGTGCAACAGAATTTGCTCACCCGGCCGCCCGGCTAGTCGGGCCAATTCCAACATCTGGCTTGCGAATGTATACCCACTCCACTGGCTCGGCTCCTGGCTTCCTTGCCTAAATGACAGGTGTTACGCATGACAGCCGCCGGCTCCCAACAGCGGTCCCAAGGCGTGAAAGTGATTTCATGAAGCGCGTGCTGATCCGATGCGGGTGGCTGGTCACCCTCGATCCTCAAATTGGCGACTTCAGGAACGGGGAAATCCTGTTCAACGGCAACCGGATCGAAGCGGTGGGCCGCAATCTGGAGGCGTCGGCCGACGAGATCATCGACGCGGCGGACAAGATCGTGATGCCCGGCCTCGTCAACGCCCACATGCACACCTGGGAAACGGCGCTGCGCGGCATCGGCTGCGAATGGATGTCGGCGGATTATTTCAAGTACGTTCACGGCAATCTCGCGACGCGCTACAAGGCGGAAGACAACTACATCGCCAACCTGATCGGCGCGCTGGCACAGATCGACGCCGGCGTCACCACGCTGGTCGACTGGTGCCATAACATCACGTCGCTCGAGATGGCTGAGCGCGCGATCGACGGTCTTGACGACAGCGGCATCCGCGCTGTGTTCGCGCATGGCACCGCCAAGCCGATGAGCCAAACAGAAGGCACGCCGTTCACCCACATCCCGCATCCGCGCGACCGCGTCGAGCATCTGCGCAAGGGCCGGCTCGCCAGCGACGATGGCCGCATCACGCTCGCCATGGCGATCCTCGGTCCCGACTGGGGCACCTGGGACGTGCTCGAGCACGACATCCGCATGGCGCGCGAGTTCGGACTGGTATCGTCGTCGCACACGCGGCGACGCGAGGACTGCGTGGTCCCGGACGGTTATCACCGCATGGCCAAGGAGGGGCTGCTCGGTCCCGACCACAACTTGGTGCACGGGACGTCCTATACCCATGCCGATCTGCGGGTCGTGGTTGACAGCGGCGCGACCCTGACGTCGACCGCATTGGTCGAGCTTCATCATCACGTCGGCGACACCATGGTGGCTGCCTACCGTGAGGCCGGCGGCCTGCCGTCGCTGGGCATCGATGTCGAACTGTATTGCACCGGGCAGATGTTCCGCGAGATGCAGGCGGCGCTGCTGTTCGCGCGCGGCAAGGAGATCCGCAACAACGTGCTGCGTGGCAATTCCCACTACAAGACGATACCGGTGCGGACGCGCGAAGCGCTGGAATGGGCGACGATCAATGGCGCGCGGGCATTTCGATTGGATGGCAAGATCGGTACGCTATCCCCCGGCAAGAAGGCCGACATTGTCATGCTGAGAGCGGACGACGTGAACATGGCTCCGGTTCATGACCCGGTCTATTCGATCGTGGAAATCGCCGGCGCGGGCAACGTCGACACCGTGATCATCGACGGTATCGTCCGCAAGCAGAACGGCAAGCTGACCTTCCCGGCCGACGTGCTTCGCACGCGCCTCGGCGAACTCGCGGAGTCGGGTGCCCGCATTATGCGGGAAGGTGGTTTCACCGTCGCGACCGCGCCGGGATGAACTGGGATCGGTCGTTGCTCGTGAGCTACCGTAACAATACGCCGGAATTAGACTGAGAGAACGCAATGACATCGACAATCACGCGCCGGTCCGCCCTCGCGGGCCTTTCAACCCTCGCCGCGTTCCCGGCTCCCGCCCTCGGCCAAACCGGCCGCACGATCACGCTCATGCACGGCTTCACGCCAGGCGCGAACGTCGACATCACCGCGCGTCTGATTGCCGATCATCTCGGCAAGCGACTGGGACAAACCGTCGTCGTTGAAACCCGGCCCGGGGCCGGTGGCACCGTTTCGGCCGCGGCCGTCGCGCGAGCGGCGCCCGACGGCAACACGCTCGCGATCCTGCCCAGCGGTCACGCGGTTTCCGCGGCGATCTACAAGCAGCTTTCCTACAACGCGGTCGACGATTTCAGCTTCATCGGCATGCTGACTGATTTTCCGTTCATTCTCGTCACCTATCCGGATCATCCGGCGAAGACCGTCGCGGACGTCATCAAGTCGGCGCAGGTCGACCCCGAAAAGCTGACCTACGCGACGGCGGGCAATGGCACCGGCATGCACCTCGCCTCGGAGCTTCTGCTGTCGTCCGCCGCGATGAAGATTCAGCATGTGCCCTATCGCGGTTCGCCGCAGGCGATCACCGACCTGATCGCCAAGCGGGTCGATTTTCAGGTGGACACGCCGCAACTCCTGCTGCCGTTCCTGCGCGACGGCCGGGTGCGCGCGATCGCCGTGACGACGCCGTCGCGGTTCTTCGCGCTGCCGGATGTGCCGACGATCGCCGAAAGCGGGCTCGCCGGCTATTCGGTGACGGGCTGGCTCGGGATCGCCGGACCGGCTGGATTGCCGGCGGACTTCGTCACCAAGATCAACGGGGAGGTCAGGGCGATCCTGGCCGATCCGGACGTCGTCCAGCGCCTGCGTTCGCTTGGCGGCGACGTCGTGCCAACCACGCCAGAGGGTTTCAAGGCGCGGGTCGCCGACGACGTCGCGAAGTGGACGAAGGTGGTGGCGGCCGCGAACATTCCGCGGATTTAATCGAGACGCGGGGCGCGTTGCGCGCCCGGGCTAATCCATCGTGATGCCGAGTTCCCGCACCACGCGGCCAAACGCGTCGCGTTCGCGGGCCAAGAAGGCTTTCACGTCCTGGGTCTGGCTCGGCTCGACGCCTTGCGTGACGTACATCTCGCGCACCTTGGGATCGGCCAATGCGCGCACGGTCTCCTGTCGCAGCAGCGTCACGATGTCGGCCGGCGTGCCCTTCGGCGCCAGCAGCACGTTCCAGCTCGCGAGCTCGAAGTCCTTGATGCCCAATTCCTTGAACGTCGGCACATTGGGCAACGCTGCGGAACGCGCGTCGCCCGTCACCGCCAGCGCTTTCACGCTGCCGGAATCGATCGCGCCCTTGGCGGCCGCGAGGCCCGCATAGAACATGTCGATGTGTCCGCCGACCACGTCGGCGACCGCCTGCCCGCCGCCGCGATACGGGATATGCATGACGTTGAGATTGTTCACGCGGTTGAACCAGGCGCCGAGAAGTGCGGCGGCGCGCCGACGCCGCCGCCGTAGGTGTATTTGCCGGGCGTGGCGCGCATCTCCGCGATGAACTCCTGCAGATTGTTGGCGCGGACGTTCTTCGAGACGATCAGTACGAGCGGCACCAGCCCGGTCACGGCGATCGGCTCGAAGTCGTCGATCGAATATTTGGCGGTCTTGGAGATCTGCGGCGCCACGACCAGTTCGGAGGTGTAGCCTTCGTAAAGCGTGTAGCCGTCGGGCGCGGCGCGGGCCGCGAGCGTCGCGCCGATCGTGCCGCTGCCGCCGGCCTTGTTGAGCACCACGACGGACTGCCCGAGCCGCTCCTGGAATTTCTGCGCCAGCGCGCGCGCCACCAGATCGGTCGAGCCGCCCGGGCCGTAGGCGACGATGATCTCGATCGTGCGGCTCGGGTACTTCTGTGCCTGCGCGATGGTGGCGGCGCACGCAACCATGAGGCCCGCCAGCGCCAGGCGCGTCAACTTCAACATCGCTTCCTCCTTGTCCCGCCCCAGCGCCGTTACAGGCGCGCCGGTTGCAGGTTCGACTCTGAATTCGATCCCGATCTCGGCTTCGATCTTACATCTTGGTGACGCGCACGTGCAGCACCGCCGCGCGGCCGGCGCGCACCTCTTTGACGCAGCGCGCGATCGCCGCCGGTACGTCCGCCGGATCGGTGATCTTCTCGCCATAGGCGCCGAACGCTTCGCCGACCTTGCCGAAATCCGCATTCGGCACCAGCTCGGCTTCGTACTCGTCCGCCGCCTTGGCTTCGCCGTCCGGATAGACGCGCAGCGTCGAATGCTTCACCGCCGACCAGCCGGAATTGTCGACCACGATCGAAAGGATCGGCAGCTTGTAGTGATGCGCCACCGCGAACACCGAGCACGGGCTGTTGAAATAGAAGCTGCCGTCGCCCACCACCTGCACCATCAGCATTCTCGGGCGCGGCGAGCTTGGCGCCCAGCGCCATGCCGCCGGACGACCCGAGCCCGCCGCCGCCGACCCGCATGATGGTGCCGGGCTTCGGACGATCGATCTGCAGCATCAGCGCCGGCGCGCTCACGATCGCCTCGTTGAACACGAGGTCGTCAGGCGCCAGCACCTTGTTGAGTTCGGAGAACAGATAGTGCAGTCCGATCGCGCCGGGCTTGCCCTTGTCGGCGGCGAGCTTCTTGGCGCGCTCGATGCTGGCGTCGTGCTCCGCGCGCCACTTCTCCACCCGCGCGGCCGCCTTCTTGCGGAATTCGCGGCGTCGCCTTGGCCTGCAGCGCGGCGAGCAGTTGCGCCAGGATCTGCGCGGCCTCGCCCGGCATGCGCATGTTGCCCGGGAAGGTCCACATCGGCGAGGCCGGCTTGAGCACGTCGATGTCGATGTGCGCCCAGAAGGTGTCGGGATTGGCCTGCACTTCGCTCGGGAACCAGGGCACGTCGACGTCGACCAGCAGGCCGACGTCCGCCTTGGGCAGATGCTTGGCGGGCTGGAAGCCGAGGAAGCACGGGCTGTCGTGCGCGACATTGGTGGTGGCGTTGCCTTCGAACACCGCGATGCCGGCGAACTCGGCGATCTCCGCGATGAGCTGCGCGGCGCGCGCGTCGCGGCCGGCGTAGCCGGTGATCAGGATCGGGTAGCTCGGCCGCGATCAGCCGGTCGGCAAGCTGCGCGATCAGCGCCGGATCGGCGCCGCCGACCGTCGTGCTGCCGTACTGCTCGGCGGAGAAGCGGTGCACCTCGTCGGCGCTCCACGTCTGCGTCAGCGTCTCGCGCTGCATCATCAGGTAGACCGGGCCGCGCGGCTCGCTCTGCATGATCGAGTGAGCGCGGCGCAGCGCCTCCTTCACGACGACGCCGGACGGCAGCGTCCATTCCCATTTGACGTAGGGCCGCACCAGGCTGCCCTGGTCGAGCGGCTCCTGCACGAAATGCACATAGGTGTCGCGCGAGCCCTTGAGCTCGCCGCCCGCCGTGAACGGCGCCTTGCCGGCCATCAGCAGCACCGGGATGCGGCTGCGGAACAGGTTGTGCATCGCGGTCGCGGTATTGGCGGTGCCGACGTCGACGTGCACCAGCACGCCCTGGCCGCGCCCGGTCACGAATGCGTAACCGGCCGCCATGTGGGCGGCGGTATTCTCGTGCGGGCAGCGGATGATGCTGGGCAGCGGTTCGCCGCGGCTGCGCCGATGCGCGATCTCCTCGATGATCGGCGCATGATCGGTGCCGAAATTGCAGAACAGGTAGTCGATCCCGATTTCGCCCAATCCCTCCAGGAAAAAGTACGCCGTCGAGAAATTCGGCTCGTTGGTCTTCGGTCGCGTAACGGTGTCCATGAGGCGTCCGTCTCCTGGCACGGGGTGCAATTGTGGCGTGGGAAATTCGGGAACCGGCAGCGGAGATGCCGCCCGTGGCCGCATCCTATCGACCGCTATCGCCGCCTCCAAGAGCCTATCGGCACGACGTCGCGCGGCCCTGCCTTGCCTTTGACACAGCCCAACCGAATGTTAACGGTTCCTTGCTAGCCCCAGCGGCTTGAACCGCGCGGCTCCGGCCGCGGCGAGGGAGGCTCGTTTAGCAGTGACCGGTTCCGAGCAATCCGCCCGGCTGCCGGTGTGGGCATCGTTGCTCGAGGCCTGGACGCGCCTCAAGGCCCGGGTCCTCAACGCCGAGCACCTTATGGTGCAGCGTCTGAGCGGGACCGTGTTCCTGATCCGCGTCGCCAGCGCGGTGCTGGCGTTCGGCTCGCAGGTCCTGCTCGCGCGCTGGATGGGCAGCTTCGAGTTCGGCATCTACGTCTATGTCTGGACCTGGGTGCTGCTGCTCGGCCAGTTCATCGATCTCGGCCTCGGCACCGTCGCGCAGCGCTTCATTCCGGAATATCGCGAGCGCGGCATGTTCGGGCTGCTGCGCGGGTTCAATTTCGGCAGCCGGTGGTTTGCCACCCTGATCGCGCTCGGCGTCGCGCTGGTCTGTGCCGGCCTCGTCTGGCTGCTCGAACCTTGGCTCGACCACTACCTGCTGATCCCGCTCTATCTCGCCTGCCTGACGTTTCCGGCCTATGCGCTGAACAACATCCAGGAAGGCATCTCGCGCAGCTACGACTGGATCGGCCTCTCGATGATGCCGGCCTACGTCATCCGCCAGTTGCTGCTCACCGTCCTGATGGCGGCCGCCTACTTCGCGAACCTGCCGATGGATGCGGTCACCGCGATGATCGCCGCCGGGCTGTCGATCTGGCTGCCGGCGCTCGGCCAGATGGTGCGGCTGAACCGGAAGCTCAAGACGCAGATTGCGGCCGGGCCGCGCGAATACGATTTCAGAGGCTGGATCGTGACCGCGCTGCCGATCCTGCTGGTCGAAGGCTTCTACGCGCTGCTGACTTACACCGACATCCTGGTGCTGGAGCAGTTCCGGCCGCCGGACGAGGTCGCGGTCTACTACGCCGCCGCCAAGACGCTGGCGCTGGTCGCCTTCATTCACTACTCGATCGCCGCCACCACCGCGCACCGGTTCAGCAGCTACCACGTCGCCGGCGACCAGGCCGGGCTCGCCGACTTCCTGGAGCAGGCCATCAAGTGGACGTTCTGGCCGTCGCTCGCCGCGACCGCGCTGCTGCTTGCATTCGGCCGGCCGATCCTCCGCTTGTTCGGCGCCGAGTTCGCCGGCGGCTACTACCTGATGTTCATCCTGGCGATCGGCCTCCTGGCGCGCGCCGCCATCGGCCCGATCGAGCGGCTGCTCAACATGCTGGGCGAGCAGCGGGTCTGCGCGCTCGTTCATGCCGGCGCATTCGCGATCAACTTCGCGCTGTGCATCATCCTCATTCCGCTGCTCGGCGCCGCCGGCGCCGCGATCGCAACCGCGGTCGCGCTGGTGTTCGAATCGATCTGGCTGTTCGTGGTGACCAAGCGGCGGCTCGGCTTCCACGTCTTCATCTGGGGCGCGGAGCGTTGAGCCGTGCACGGCACGATCGAATCCGCGTTTCGCGTCGAGTGGCGGCCGCTGACCGAGATGGCCGCCGTCGCGGCGGAATGGCGGGCGCTTGGCGGCGTGCGCGCTCGAGCCGAACGCGTTCTATGAGCCCGCCTTCGCGCTGGCCGCCGCGCCGGTGTTCGGCCGCGACGTCGGCGCCGGCCTGGTCTGGTCGCGCGCGACGCCCGCCCGCCTGCTCGGTTTCTTCCCGGCGCGGATCGAGCACAGGCGCTACGGCATTCCGCTGCCGGTCCTGACCGGCTGGACGCACCCGTACGGTCCGCTCGGCACGCCGTTGGTGGCGCGCGACTGGAGCGAACCGGTGATCGCCGCCTGGCTGGAGCATGTCGCCAGCAACGCGACGTTGCCGAACATCATGCTGCTGCCCCGCATGCCGGTGACGGGAGCCTGCGCGGCTGCGCTCGATCGCGTCATCGCCCGGCGTGGCGGAGGGACGCGGGATTTCGGCCGCCATGCGCGCGCGCTGCTCGCGCCCGGCAGCGACCGCGCGGAGTATCTGCAGCACTCGCTCGGCGGCCGGAAGCGCAAGGAACTGCGCCGGCAGCGCAAGCGGCTGGCCGACCTGGGCGTGGTGATGTCGGCGAGCACCGGCGAGCCGCCGGCGGTGATGCGCGCGGTCGACGACTTCCTCGCGCTCGAAGCGGGTGGCTGGAAGGGCCGCGCCGGGACCGCGGCGCGCGGCACCGAGGACATCCGCAAATTCCTGCAGACCGCCGTCACCGACTTGGCGGGCGAAGGCAAGGCGCGGGTCGCGCGGCTGTTCCTCGATACCCGGGCGATCGCCGCCATCATCGTGCTCAGAAGCGGCGCGACCGCGTGGTGCTGGAAGATCGCCTATGACGAGCAGTTTGCGCGGTTCTCACCGGGCGTGCAGCTTCTGCTCGATGTCACGCAGGACCTGCTCGACGACGAAAGTATCGCCCGCGCCGATTCCTGCGCGGACGAGAACCATCCGATGATCGATCATGTCTGGCGCGAGCGGCTGGTGCTGGCCGACCGGCTGATCCGGCTCGGCCCCGACGGCGGCGCCATGTTCGCGCTCGCCGGCGCGCTCGAAGCCTCGCGTCGCGCCGCGATCCATGCCGCCAAGTCGCTGCGGCGTGTGCTGCGGCGGTAGCGCGCGAGCGGTCGCGCTCAATTCGCAGATCTCCGCTCATTCCCGCGCAAGCGGGAATCCAGTGCCTTGCGCTCACACATAAGGGCTGGGTCCCCGCTTTCGCGGGGACGAGCGGGGAGAGAGCGACGTCAGATCAATTCGATTGAGACCGGCCGCGACGCGGTCAGCGCCGTATCAAGCCGACAATCACCAGCATGATCACGGCGCCGATGGTGGCGTTGACGATCGAGCCGACGAAGCCGGCAAATGGCGCAAACCCGAGCTGCCGAAGCAGCCACACGCCGATGAACGCGCCGACGATGCCGATGATGACGTTCCAGATCAGGCCGAAGCCGAAGCCCCGCACGATCTGACCGGCGAGCCAGCCGGCGATCGCGCCGACAATCAGCATGATGATAATGCTATCAACTCCGACCACCGTGACCTCCTCGTGCATGCTCGTGGGTCGAAGACACGCAACATACCGGGCTTGGGCTTGCAAGCGGAATTGTCGCGCGGCAATTTCGTGCGCCGCCTCACGCCTGCTGGCGCAGCAAGCCGGCGGATCACCTTGCCGGTGGTGGTCATCGGCATCTGCGCGATGAAGGCGACCTCGCGCGGATATTCGTGCGCCGACAGCCGCGTCTTGACGAAGGCCTGGATCTCGCGCGGCGAGCGCGTCGGACGGCGTCGTAGCCGGCCTTGAGCACGATGAACGCCTTGACGATCTCGGTGCGCAGCGGGTCGGGCTTGCCGACCGCCGCCGCGAGCGCCACCGCCGGATGGCGGATCAGGCAGTCCTCGATCTCGGTCGGGCCGATGCGATAGCCGGCCGAGGTGATGACGTCGTCGTCGCGGCCGACGAACTGCACATAGCCGTCCTCGTCGGTCACGCCCTGGTCGCCGGTGGTCATCCAGTCGCCGATGAACTTCTCCGCGCGTCGCGTCGGGCTTGCCCCAATATTCGAGGAACATCACCGGGTCGGGCCGCCTGATCGCGATCTGCCCGGTCTCGCCGGCGGCGCAGACCGAGCCGTCCGGGCGGATCACCGCGACGGTGTGGCCCGGCACCGGCTTGCCGATCGCGCCCGGGCTGCGACACGCCGATCGCCGCGCAGGACGCGAGCACGAGATTGCATTCGGTCTGGCCGTAGAACTCGTTGATGGTGAGCCCGAGCGCCGTCCCGGCCCCATTCCAGCGTCTCGGCGCCGAGCGCCTCGCCGCCGGAGCCGACCGAGCGCAGGCGGAGGTCGTGACGCCCGCGCGGATTGCCGGCCGAGCGCAGCATGCGCAGCGCCGTCGGCGGAATGAAGGCGTTGCGCACCTCCAGCCGCGCCATCAGCGCGAACGCCTCCTCCGGATCGAACTTGTCGAACCGCGCGGCCACCACCGGCACGCCGTAGTGCAGGCCGGGCAGCAGCACGTTGAGCAGGCCGCCGGCCCAGGCCCAGTCGGCCGGCGTCCAGAACCGGTCGCCCGGCTGCGGCAGGAATTCGTGCGGGAATTCGATGCCCGGCAGGTGCCCGAGCAGGACGCGATGCGCATGCAGCGCGCCCTTGGGCGAGCCGGTGGTGCCGGAGGTGTAGACCATCAGCGCCGGATCGTCGGCCGAGGTGTCGCGCGGCGGTGAAGTCGGGCGACGCGCGCGCCAGCGTCTCGTCGAAGCCGAGCGCGCCGTCGGCGGCGCCATCGACCGAGAGCACCAGCGCGAGGCCTGTCCGCGCCATCGGTTGCCTCGCGCGAGCTTGGCGAGCCCCTGCGCGTTGGTGATCAGCGCCCGCGCGCCGGAATCCTTGAGCCGGTAGCCGATCGCCTCGACGCCGAACAGCATCGCGAGCGGCAGCGCGATGGCGCCGAGCTTGTAGATCGCGATATGGGCGGCGGCGACCGCCGGCGATTGCGGCAGCAGGATCGCGACCCGGTCGCCGCGCCGATGCCGTGCGCGGCCAGCACGTTGGCGAGCCGGTTCGAGGTCTCGCGCAGCGCGCCGTAGCTGACCTCGTCGACGCCGCCGTCGGCCCGCACATTCAGGATGGCGGTGCGGCGCGGCTCGCGCTCCGCCCAGCGGTCGCAGGCGTCGACGCCGATATTGTAGCGCGCCGGCACCTGCCAGCGGAACGACCGGAACATCGCGGCGTAGTCGCGCGCTGCGGGAAGGACGTGCGGAGCGTACATCGCCGGAAAGCTAGTGGCGTGGGCGGCGAGGTCCAGCACGGCTCGTGCCGCGCACTCCGTGACCCTCTCCCCTTGCGGGAGAGGGTGCCGAGCAGCCGAAGGCTGCGAGGCGGGTGAGGGGTCTTTCGAGAGAGCGCCCAGCATTACCCCTCACCCGGCTCAGACGACGCTTCGCGCGTCTTCGCCACCCTCTCCCGCAAGGGGGAGTACGGGTTTGCGGCGCGTGCATGCGGATTTCCGTGGGGCGATCAGCGCGCAATGGCCTTTGCGTAGCGGCTGCCGCTCGCTAACGTCCACGGCCCGGCGGAATCAGTCGCGCCGGAGCGAAGAGAAGCGACCGTCCATGTCCGAGGAGCAGCAGGCGCCCGTATCGCAGACCAGCGATATCGACTACCGCCTGCTGTACCCGTTCGTCGCCCACGTCGTGCTCCTGCAGGCGATGATCCTGATCGTCCGCATCACGACCTCCTACCGGGCGCTCGAACTCGGCCTGCCGGTGTTCTGGCTCGGCATCATCGCCACCGGCTTTGCCATCATCCCGGTGTTCTCGGCGGTCAAGCTCGGCCGCTGGATCGATCGCGGCTATGACGCGCAGGCAATCCGGATCGGCAACGTGCTGATCCTGCTGGCGTGCGTCGGCTTCTGGCTGTGGCCGCTGTCGGCGCTGCATCTCGTCGGGCTGTCGGTGCTGCTGGGCTTCGGCCACATGTTCTGCATGGCCGGGCACCAGATGCTGATGGTGCGCGCCGGCGGTCCGCTCAGCCGCGAGAACGTGCTCGGCTACTACATGATCGCCGCCGCGATCGGGCAGGGCGCCGGCCCGCTGACCGTGGGGTGGATTGGCGGCTCGGCGTCGTTGCCGCCGACCGGGATCCTGTTCGCCATCAGCCTCGGGATCGCGGCGGTCGGACTGGTGGTGGCCCTGCTGATCCGCCCGGCGCGCATCACCGCCGGTTCCGGCAAGGACGCGGCGCTGGTTCCGATCCGGACGCTGCTGCACACCCCCGGCATGCCCGCCATCTTCGTCGCCAGCGTCGTCTCGGTGACGGCGCTCGATCTCCTGGTCATCTACATGCCGGCGCTGGGCGCCGAGCGGCAGATCGATGCCACCAATATCGGCCTTCTGCTGACGGTGCGGTCCGCCGCCTCGCTGGTGTCGCGCATGTTCTACTCGCGCTTGATTTTCGCGGTCGGCCGCGCGCCGCTCACGCTGGTCAGCATGCTGGTCAGCGCCGTGGCGTTCGGCGCGGTGGCGACGCCGATGCCGCTGCCGGCGATGTACGCCACCATGGTGGTGCTCGGCTTCGGCATGGGCATCGCGTCGACGCTGACGCTGTCCGGCGTGGTGTTTCTCGCGCCGCCCGGCGCTTACGGCACCGCGCTGACCTTGCGCATGACCGGCAACCGGCTCGGCCAGGTGATGTTTCCGGCGCTCGCCGGCGTCGTGGCGGCGGCGGTCGGCGTGGCGGGCATTTTCGTGATCATCGGGCTCAGTATCGGCGCGTCGGGGATCGCCGTGCCGCTGAGCCTGCGCTCGATCGGAGGAGGCGACGCATGAGTACCCCGATCCAGATCCGCATGGGCGGCTACGGCCCGTCCACCACCGGCTTCAGCCGCGCGCTGAAATTCATCGGCGACCGGCTCGCGGGCGAGTTCGGCGACCGGGTCGACGTCAAGTACGTCTGGAACATCATGGACCTCGGCTATCGCGCCGACGACATCCTGTGGCTGGTCGAGAGCGGACTGCTCACGCTCGGCTATCAGTCGTCGAGCTACCTGACCGACCGGGTACCGGAACTCGGCTTCGTCGATTTGCCGTTTCTGTTTGCCGACACCGCGGCGGCGCGCGCCGCGATGGACGGCGCGCTCGGCGCCAAGCTGGCGCGCGCCATCGAGGATCGGGCGAACTACCGCATCCTCGGCTGGTTCGAGAACGGCTTCCGGCATATCTCCAACAAGACGCGCGAGGTGCATCGCCCCGCTGATCTCGCGGGCCTGCGCATCCGCGTGCTGCCGAGCGACGTGCAGGCGCGCACCTTCGAGCTCCTGGGCGCGACCGCAATGCCGATGGACCTCACCGAGGCGATCGCCGGGATCAAGGCCGGCACCGTCGACGCTCAGGAGAACCCGCTCACCAACACGGTGACGTACGGCGTGCACAAGTTTCACCGCTTCCACACGCTCAGCAATCACTTCTACATTTCGCGGCCGATCTTCCTGCATCGCGACGCGTTCGACGCCTGGCCGGCCGACCTGCAGCGCGCGATGCGCGAGGCCGTGGACGGCGGCGGTCGCGTTCCAGCGCGACCTGCATGTCCAGGAGGAGGAGGAGGCGCGGCAGGCGATCATCGCGCAGGGCTGCACGGTGACCGAACTGACCGCTGCCGATCACGACGCGTTCGCGGCGGCGGTGAAGCCTTTGCTCGACGACGCGCAGGCCCGGTTTGGCGCCGGACTTTTTGGCTTGGTAGGCGCGAAAGGTCGCGGTTAGAGCGGGGCGCGCAGCCGTTGCCCGGTCAGCCGCGCCCGCCGTCGGGCGCCGCGATGATCAGCGCCCAGTACACCTTGAACTTGGACTTCGGCGCCTGGACCGCGGCGATGCCGATCTTGGTCGCGCCGTTGAGCAGCATGTTCTTGCGATGGGGCGGCGAATCGCGCCAGCCCGAGAACGCTTCGGCCAGCGTGTGGTAGCCGGCCGAGATGTTCTCGGCGGCCGCGCTGGCGTTGTAGCCGTTGGCGCGGAGCCGATCGCTGAACTCACGGCTGACGCTGTGGTCGAGCTTGTCGCGCGCCGCCATGGCGCGGGCCTGCTCCTCGGCCATCTTCATCAGCGCCGGATCGACTGTGACGGCGGTGAGGCCGTTATTTGTGCGATAACCGGAGATCATCGAGGCCGCCATCTTGGCGTCGACCTTGGCGTCCGCCGTCGTCAGCTTCTGGTAGAAGCTCGGATCGCTCATCACCGGGTCGCGGTCGGTTACGCAGGCGCCAAGCAGCGCCAGTGCCGCCAGGCCGGTCAAACGCAAAATCAAGCTCGAAGCCCCCATCGCCTGTCCCCCCGAATGGACGCTCCTCTGCCATGTCAGAATGGCGGAAGCATGGAAAACGCGCGGCGGCGCGTTTAGGTCCCGGCCGCTATGGTGACGCAGAATGCCGAAATTTCAATGAATTATGGCGTTGCCGGCGAGCCGCGGCTATTCCCGCCTTCATTCTTCGACAGGAACCGGCCGAATCATCTTGCCAAGCGCTAGGTGCCTACGACTGCGATTGGCGTGACGTTGCCACAACCCGGCTAAGTCTCCACACTGAGCGGGCCGGGTTGGCCCGATCCTCGATGAGTGTGAAATGCTGAACCAGAACTGGCGCGCTGTGCGCCGCTCTTGCCTGTTGCCGGCCGCAGCCTTCTCCGCACTGAGCCTGCTTTTGCTGCCGTCGGGACCGGCTCGCGCGGTCTATCCGGAAAAGGTCATCCGAATCGTGGTGCCGGTGGCGCCCGGCGGGCTGTCCGACGCCATGGCCCGCGCCGCGGCCGCCCGCTTCCAGAAGGCGTTCGGCCAGCAGGTCGTGATCGAGAACCGCGCCGGCGGCAATTTCCAGATCGGCACCGCCGCCGTCGTCGCGGCGCCGCCAGACGGCTATACGCTGCTGCTCGGGCTCGACGGGCCGATCGCCATCAATCCGAGCCTCTACAAGAAGCTGCCCTATAATCCATTCACCGACCTCGTGCCGATCGGCGGCATCGGCAAAGCGAATCAGGTCGTGATCGCGCATCCGTCGCTGCCGGCGAAGGATTTCCCCGAGTTGCTGGCGCTGGCGAAGCAGAAGCCCGGCGAGATCACGTTCGCGGCTTTCGGCCTCGGTTCCACGACGCATCTGTATATGGAGATGCTGCAGAGCATGGCCGGCGTGAAGTTTCAGGCGGTGCAGTACAAGGGCACGACCCCGATGGTCGCCGACGTGGTGGCCGGGCACGTCAACGTGACCGCCGTCAGCCTCGGGCAGTCCTTGCCGCTGCACAACGACGGCAAGGTCAAAATCCTCGGTGTTGCGACCAAGGAACGCGTCGCTGCGCTGCCCGATGTTCCGGCCATCGCCGAGAGCGTGCCGGGCTTCGAGGCGAAAGCGTGGTTCGGTCTGTTTGCGCCGGCCGGCACGCCCGCCGATATTATCGAGAAGCTCAGTGCCGAGATGCAGGCGATGAGCGCGGAGCCGGAATTCCGTGAAAAGGTGCTCGGCCCCTTCCGGATGTCGCCGATCGCAAGCTCGTCGTCCGAGTTCGCAGCCTTCGTCCGCGAGGAGGCCGCGATGTGGAAGAAGATCATCGACGAGCGCAAGCTGCAGATCGAGTGAGAAATTTCCAGCGGCCCGTTAGGGCTTGCCCGGCGGGTTCTCGGTGCGAAGGACGACTTGCGGCGAGGCCATCTCGATTCCGGCGGCGCGGAAGCGGCGAAGAATGTCGAGATGAAGGTCGCTCTTGGTCAGCAGCCCATCGTCGACGTGTCCCACATAGGCGCGCAGCTCGAATTGGAGCGCGCTCTCGCCGAAACCGAGCAGCAACGCGCGCGGTGGCGGTTGCTTGAGGACGCGCGGATGCTCGCCCGCGCTGGCCAGCAGCGTCTGGCACACCAGATCGGGATCGCAGTCGTAGGACACACCGGCCTTGATGATGATCCGGCCAGTAGTGTTGGCGTGCGTCCAGTTCTTCACCGCGCCGGTGATGAAGTCCGCGTTGGGAATGATGACGCTGGCGCGCTCGAACGTCTCGATCTCGGTCGCCCGCACCCGGATGCGACGGACGTAGCCCTCCTCGCCCTTGACCACCACGAGATCGCCGATGCGGATCGGCCGCTCGGCGAGCAGGATCAGGCCTGAGACGAAGTTCGAGACGATCGATTGCAGACCGAAGCCGATGCCGACCGAAAGCGCGCCCGCGATCAGCGCCACTTTTTGGAGGTCGATTCCGAGCTGCGTCAGCGCCAGCACGATCGCGACGATCACGCCGATGTAGCCAGCGATGGCGGCGATCGACTGCTGCAGGCTGGGCTCAAGCTCGGTGCGCGGCAGCAGGTAGCGTTCAAGCCATTTCTGCAACGCCTTGGTGACCAGGAGGGCGAGCAGCAGCCAGAACACGGCGCCCAGAATCGTGCCGAACGAAATGGTGACCTCACCGATGCGGAAGCCGAACGCGTAGCCCTTCAGGGTGTCGAGGAAATCGCCGGCGCTGACCTCCCAGGGGCCGATGATCAGGACCAGCGCGCCGAGGATCAGGAACAGGCAGACGCCGCCCGAGACCAGGCTCGCGATCAATCCGAGCCGCTTCGGACTGACGCCGAAATTGGTCGCGATCGCACGACCGCGCGCCGTCCCGGACCCGAGCCGTTCAACGAATAGCGTGTGTGTAAGAATGAGCAGCAGGTAGAGCACGCCGAGCACGGCCAGCGTCGACAGCATCCGCTCGGCGATAAAGGTCGCGAAGCCCGAATAGCCCGTCAGCAGCGCGATCACCATCACGGTCAGCACCAGCCATCCGATGGTGCGGATCCAAAGCGCGCGCGGCAGCGATTCGCTCTCTTCCTCCGAGCCCGGCCGATACGAAGACCACAAGAGCTGCGCCAAGAGCGCGCAGACCACCAGCGCGAACGTCATGTTGGTGGTGATGAGCAGGACCGGCGCCGGCGCCAGCACCTTGTGCACGACCAGGGACAGCACCAGCAGCCCCATGGCGCGCGCGCTCCAGACCAGCGCGCGCATCAGCACGTGTACGGATGCGTCGTTGAGCGCGATCAGCCGGCGCCCGGGCGCCCCGGGCGCGAGCACGCCGGTGGCAACGGCGCGGCCGCTGACCGCGATGAAGACGGCCGCCCCGACACCGTAGGCGATTTCGATCAGCCGATCCGGCAGGAGCTGGAAATTCTCCAGAGCCGCAATCGTCGCCACCGTGAGCAGAGGCGTCATCAGCATGATACGAAGGATGACGCCGATGGCGGCCACCGCTTTGCCGAAGCGGGTCGGAGCTCCCGGGACAGCCGCCGCCCAGCGTCGCAGCCAGTGCCGCAGCAGCACCATCACGACGCCCAGCACCAGCAAGGTCAGCAGGGCGGCGGCGACATGCGAACGGCTTTCCGGCGCGAGCATCAGATCGAACCAGGCGCGCAGCATCCGGCCGAGTTCGCTCAATTCTCCGCCCAGCGCGTGCGTCGAGTCGAGCCACAGCGTCGGCGACAGCACGCTCGGGCTCTGCTCGAACAACTGCCGCGCATAGGCGGCCCGCCGCCGCTCGGTGATCTGGTCGGAAAGCTGGTCGGCGCGCTCAGCCAGGACACGCGTCTGTTTGAGCGGGGCCTCGATCTCGCTGTATTCCTTGTTGAGGCGGACGCGTTCCTCGGCGAGCGCCGGCGTCTCGGGCGGTGCGTCCTTGGCGGGCGGCGGCCCGAGTTGCTTGAGCCTTGCCTCGACTTGCGCGAATTGCGGTTCGAGATCGGCAACCCTGGCGTGCAGGTCGTCCCGCGTGGGATTGAGCGTCTGCCCCAGGTCGTAGAGCGCCTGCACCGACAGCCCCTCGCGCCGCAGCGTCCCTTCGATCCGGTCGAGCAGGAGCCGGATCGCCTCGAGTTCGGCCGGATCGTGCGGCGATGACTGTTGGGCCGCGGCTGTCGAGAGCGCGACGGTGACCGAGACGACGATCGCGGCAACCGTCCGGACCCAGCGGCAGGCGATTTGGCGGTACATCGGCGGGACCCCTGACTGCCTCCCTGTCGCGCCGCGCGCCGCGGTCTGTCAAGGGCGCGCGGTTCGATCGATCGCATAAATCACTGATAAAACGAGATAATTTTGAGGCCGGGGCGGCCCGTCAGGGGAGCCGTTTAACGCTAAAACAACAGGTTGCGCCTACCATGCTCGCCGCAACCTAATCGGGTCCTCTCGACATGTTCGATAGTCTCTCCGGCCTCGTCTCTGGCGACTGGCGGCTGCCGGCCGTCGCGATTCTAGGCGTCATCGTGGTCGCTGGCGTAGCCGTGGTCGCCTGGCGCCGGCTTCGCTATCGCCGTGCGCGTCTCCTCGCCGCCCTCAACAACATGTCGGAGGGACTGTGCATGTTCGACGGAGCGACGCGGCTCGTGCTGTGCAACGACCGCTACGTCGAAATCTACGGCCTCGATCCCGCGCTCGCGAAACCCGGGGTCCTGCTGCGTGATCTGCTTGCGCAGCGCAAGCGGACCGGTACCTTCGCGGGCGAACCCGAGCGCTACATCGCCGATACCATGCGGCGGATGCGCGAAGCGAAGGCGATGCTCGACGTCCGAGAACTGCCGGATGGCCGCGTCATCTCGGTATCGAGCCGCCTGATGGACGACGGCGGCTGGGTGGCGATCCACCAGGACGTGACCGAGCGCCGCCGGCAGGACCAGGAGCGCGATCGCCTGATCGCCCACGAACAGCGCCGCGTCATGATCGATGCGGCGATCGCGGCGTTCCGTCAGCATGCCGAAAGGATGCTGAGCACGGTCGGCGAGCACGCCGGCTCGATGCGGGTGACCGCCTCGACGCTGTTCTCGGCGTCGCGCCAGACCTCGCAGCGCGCCGAGGGCGCGGTCAATGCATCGAACGAGGCGTCGGCCAATGTCGAGCTGGCGGCGTCGGCCGCCAACGAGCTGTCGTCGTCGATCGACGAGATCAGCCGCCAGCTCGACCAGACCAGCCACCTCGTCGGCGTCGCGGCCGGAGAGGCGCGCGGCACCAACGACCAGATCGGCTCGCTGGTCCAGGCCGCGCAGAAGATCGGCGATGTGGTCAAGCTCATTCAGGACGTGGCCGGCCAGACCAACCTGCTCGCGCTCAATGCCACCATCGAGGCGGCGCGCGCCGGCGAAGCCGGCCGCGGCTTTGCCGTGGTGGCCGCGGAGGTGAAGTCGCTGGCGGTGCAGACCGCGAAGGCGACCGAGGAAATTTCGAGCCAGATCGCCGCCGTACAGGCGTCGACCGACGGTGCCGTCAAGGCGATCCGGCGGATCGCCGACCGCATGCAGGAGATCAACGCGCACACCGTCGCGGTGGCGGCATCGGTGCAGCAGCAGAACGCCGCCACCGGCGAGATTTCGCAGAACGTTGCGAGCGCCGCGCGCGGCACCAAGGAGATCGTCGCGGTGCTGGGCGAGGTCGCCGGCGCCGCGACCGAAACCCGCGGCTCGGCCGAGATCGTGCTGGCCGCATCGGAGGCGGTCGAAGCCGCCGCCGCCGAATTGCGCGCCGAGGTCGAAGGCTTCCTGCAGAAGGTCGCGGTCTGACCGCCGCTCAGAACAGGCCGGCCAGCGCGTAGAACAGCGCCGCGATGAAGGCCGTCGCCGGGATCGTGATGATCCAGGCGACGACGATGTTGTTCGCCACGCTCCAGCGCACCGCTGAGGTGCGCCGGGCCGCTCCGACGCCGATGATGCAGCCGGTGATGGTATGGGTCGTCGATACCGGCACGCCGAGCCCGGTCGCCGCGAACAGCGTGATGGCGCCGCCGGTTTCCGCGCAAAATCCCTGGAACGGCGTCAGCCGGGTGATGCGCGAGCCCATCGTGTGGACGATGCGCCAGCCGCCGATCAACGTACCCATCCCCATCGCGGCATAACAGGAGAACATGACCCAGAACGGCACGTGAAACTCGCCGCCGAGATAGCCTTGCGAGTAGAGCAGCACCGTGATGATGCCCATGGTCTTCTGCGCGTCGTTGCCGCCGTGGCCGAGCGAATAAAGCGCCGCCGACACCAGTTGCAAGACGCGGAAGACCCGGTCGACCGCAAAGGGCGTGTAGCGCACGAACAGCCACGACACGATCAGGAACAGCAGCATCGCCAGAATGAAACCGGTCAACGGCGACAACACGATCGCCGCGGTGGTCTTGGCGAGGCCCGACCAGACGATCGCGGAGATGCCCGACTTTCGCCGTGCCGGCGCCCACCAGACCGCCGATCAGCGCGTGCGAGCTCGACGACGGCAGGCCGAGCCACCAGGTCAGCAGGTTCCAACTGATCGCGCCCATCAGCGCGCCGAACACCACCCGCGGATCGACGATGTCGGCCGAAACAATCCCGGTACCCACCGTCTGGGCGACATGCGCGCCGAACACCAGGAACGCGATGAAATTGAAGAACGCCGCCCAGGCCACCGCGGTCTGCGGACGCAGCACCCGCGTCGACACGATGGTGGCGATCGAGTTCGCGGCGTCGTGCACCCCGTTGAGGAAGTCGAATGCGAGCGCGACCACGACCAGGGCGATCAGCAGCGGCAGCGCGATCGTGACGACGTCCATCCCGGCCGGTCCAAAATACGCTAGACGTTCTCGAGCACGATGCCCTGGATTTCGTTCGCCACGTCGTCGAAGCGATCGGCGACCTTTTCGAGGTGGTCGTAGATCTCGGAGCCGACGAAGAACGCCATCGCATTGGCGGGCTGATTGATGCGGTAGAGTTCCTGCATGCCGATGTCGTGCAAGTCGTCGGCGTGGCCTTCGATCTGCGAGATCTGCTCGGTGAGGACGTTGACGCGCCCGGCGTTGGTGTTGATCGACGAGAGCAGCGGGATCGCCTCCTGCACCAGCCCAGCGGCGGTCACGATCGCATCGCCCATTTCGCGTTGCTGCGGCGTGAACACATGCTGGTCGAACAGCATGATGGTCTTGGCGGTCTTGTGCATCTGGTCGATGGCGTTGTCCATCGCGGTGATCAGGTTCTTGATGTCGCCGCGGTCGAACGGCGTGATGAAGCTGCGACGCACCGCCATCAACACTTCGCGCGTGATGTTGTCGGCGTCGTGCTCGCGGTCGATCACGGTCTTGCAATGCAGCGTGACGGCGTCGCCGCCTTCCAGCATCTGCGCGAAGCGCCTCGGCGCCCGCGACCACGACTTCAGAATGCCGCGCGAAGAGGTCGAAGAACTTCTCTTCGCGCGGCAGAAGCTTATGGAACCACTGCAGCATGTCGGGCCCCGGCTCGCACCCAGGGACTTGTTCTATCAGGGTCATCGCTGGATGGCGCGGCCGCCGGAGACTTTGCACAGGAATGATGGGTACTTGGGCCGTTGCGGCGACAACGGGCCAGCGACCGCCGTTTGGACAGGGCGAGGTCGAGCGCTACTGGAAGATTTCGTTGAACCGCTTCTTGATGCGGGCGGTGTCCTTCTCGATGAAATCGTTGTCGACCGCGAGAATCTTCAGGCTGGCGAGGTCGGGCGAGCCGGCGGGCGGCGCGATGTCGGTGCGCGACGAATAGCCGCCGTCGGCCGGGAAGATCTTCTGCGCGGTGTCGCCGATCATGAATTCGGCGAACAGCTTGGCGGCGTTCGGGTTGGGCGAGCCCTTCACCACCGAGGTCGGCGAGGGGATGACGAACAGCCCGTCGCGTCGGATAGAGCGTCTTGATCTGGTGGCCTTCCTTCTTGAGGTCGGCGGCATAGGAATCGAGCGCGCCGACCGCGATCAGCCGCTCGCCGCGCTTGAGGTTGTCGGCGACCTGCTGGTTGCCCTGCACGATCATGACGTCGTTGCCGCGCAGCTTCTCGTAGAAGCCCCAGCCGCGCGCCTTCGACATCGTGCCGACCACCGACACCTGCAGCGAGGTGTAGGACGGATCGGTCATCACCAGCTTGCCCTTGTATTTCGGATTGAGCAGGTCGTCCCAGGTCTTCGGCTCGTCGGCGGCGGCGACTTTGTCGCTGCGCAGATAGTGCGTCATCAGGTTGAGCCGCTGGCCGACGAACAGGCCGTTCGGGTCCTTGGCGGCGTCCGGCACCTTGTCGAAATTCTTCGGCTTGAAGGCGAGCGAACAGGCCCTTCTTGCCGAGCGCATTGGCGGCCGCCGGCTCCGAATGGGTCAGCACGTCGACCGCGACGCGGCCGGCGTCCATCTCCTGCTGGAAGCGGCGCAGGATGGCCGAGCCGCCGGAGCGGAACATCTCGACCTTGATGCCGGTCTCCTTCTGGAAGGCGTCGACGATCTTCTGGCCCTGGTCGATCGGCGTCGAGGTGTACCAGATCACCTTGCCTTCGGCCTTCGCCTTGGCGGGATCGACGGCGTCCTGCGCGTGGGCGGGGTCGAGCATCGCGAACAGCGGCGAGCGCGCAAAGCGGGTAGGCGAGGTTCATGACGGCGTTTCCTTGCTCGCTTGTGTTGTTCGGTGCCGGCGTTTCCGCCGGTCATTCCGGGGCGCGAGCGAAGCTCGCGAGCCCGGAATCCATAGCCACGAAGTTGTCGTATTCAATCGAGGTGCGTCACCGCGACAGCCAGCAATGGATTCCGGGCTCGGCCGCTTCGGCGCGTGCCCCGGAATGACGCGAGACGGATCAATGGCCGCCGCGGTAGATCGGCGCGGGCTGCGAGAAGAAGCCCTCCAGGATGTGGTAGCAGATCTCGTAGTTCTTCTGGTGGAACGAGGCGTGCGCGATGCCCGGCATCACGCTGAACTGCTTGTCCGGGTTCGGCAGCTTCTCGAAGAACTTCAACAGGTCGGTCATGCTGGCGATGCCGTCGTATTCGCCGCGCATGATCAGCGTCGGCACCTTGATCTTCTCCGGATCGCACACCGGCAGGTTCGAGCACATGTCGACGTAGGTGCCGTTCGGGATCGAATCGTCGAGCTTGAGGATCGCGTCGGCGAACGCCTCGATCACGTTGTCGTCGGCGGTGCCGGGATGATCGCGCTCGAAGATCGAGCGCACGAACTTGCGGTCGATCGGCCGGCGCAGCTTGGCGCGGAACTCGGGCAGCCTCTTCGCCCGTTCGGCGAGCGTCGGCGAGCCCTCGCCGGTCCAGACCATGGCGTCGCAGGCGAGCCGTGCGACCATCTCCGGGATGGCGCTCCGCAAACAGCGCCGCACGCAGCGCGCCCGACGAGATGCCGTAGACCAGCAGCGGCTTCTTGCCCCGCAGTTTCTCGATGTATTGCGCGGCCGCGAGGCAGTCGTCGGCGCCATACGCGATCGGCGAGTTGTGGTCGCGGTCTTTGGTGGAGCGGCCGTAGCCCTCCATGTCGACGCACCAGGAGTCGTAGCCGCGCGCCGCGAAGTAATCCATCGGCGACGGCCGCCCTGGCACCTGCAGGTCGAAGGTCGGCGTCGAGGCCATCGACGAGCCGTGCACGAACAGGATGCGGCCGGCGGGTCCCGCCGGATCGGCGTACTTGTTCCACAGGAACAGCCGGACGTCGCTGCCCTTGTTGGTCCAGTGCTCCTCGCCCTTGAGGGCGGTGGCCGGTGAAACGGGCTTGTTCATTCAGGAACTCCACACGTTGTGTTGTGTCCCGGTGCGCAGCGCACCGGGTAACGGTGCGCTGCAGAACCGGGACCGCAAAGGGCTCCGTCTTTCGCAGCGGTGACAAACTCGAATCTATCCCGGCGTCTCCGCCGCATCGCGGCGGAACACGCTGCATTGCGTCGCGTCGATTTCCACCGCCACCCGGTCGCCGACGGCGAACCGTTGCAGCGGATGGGTCTGCACCCGCAGCACCTGGCCGGACGGCAGCGCCGCATAGTATTCGCTGATGTTGCCGAGGAAAACGTGGTTGGTGATGGTCGCGAGGCCCGGCCGCGGCACCTGTCGGCGCAGCGAGACGGATGTTCTCGGGCCGGATCGCAATATCGACACTGTCGCCGGCGGCGAACCCAGTCGATCCGCGCGACATCGAGCGCGAGATCGCCGGCGACATCGATGGTTCCGCCGCCATTGTTCAGCGCGCGCAATCGCCCCGGCACCAGGTTCACCAGCCCCATGAAGTCCGCCACCATGCGGTTCTCCGGATGGGCATAGACCTCGAACGGCGTGCCGAACTGCTGCAGGCGTCCGGCGTTCATCACCGCCACCTGGTCGGAGAGCGCGAGCGCCTCGGCCTGGTCGTGCGTGACGTAGACGAAGGTGATGCCGGTGCGGCGTTGTAGTTCCTTCAGCTCGACCCGCATGCGCTCGCGCAGCTTGGCGTCGAGATTGGACAGCGGTTCATCAAGCAGCAGGATGGAAGGCTCGACGACGAGCGAGCGGGCGAGCGCGACGCGCTGCTGCTGGCCGCCGGACAGCTCGTTCGGATAGCGGCCTTCGAGCCCGCTCAGGTTGACCAGCGCAAGCGTCTCCTCGACCTGCTTCTTCGCGGCCGCGGTTGGGACCTTGCGCAGCTTCAAGCCCGAACACGACGTTCTGGAACACGGTCTTGTGCGGCCAGACCGCGTAGTTCTGGAACACCATGCCCATGCCGCGCGCTTCCGGCGGCACGACGCCCTTGGCGGACGACACCACCCGGCCGTCGACTTCGATCGTGCCCTTGTCGGGCACGATGTAGCCGGCGATCAGCCGCAGCGTCGTGGTCTTGCCGCAGCCCGAGGGCCCGAGCAGCGTGACGAACGAATTGTCCTTGATGTCGAGGCTGACGTCGTCGACCGCCGCGACGTCGGTCTCGCCCGCGCCGAAGCTCTTCGACAATCCGCGGATCGTGATGCCGGCCATCGCTACTGCCACGCCTGTGCGAGATGCAATGGCGCGGCACGATCTCCCCTCCCCCCGCGAGCGAAGCGAGTGGTGGGGAGGGGTCGGGGGTGGGGGGCAATCGTGCGAATTTCAGCAGCACCCCCCACCCCGGCGCGCTTTGGCGCCGACCCTCCCCACCGCTGCGCGGGGAGAGGTAAGCGGCGGCACGACCGCCTTGACACATCATCAACATTGCGGCGAGTCGTCATAACCCTCACGTTCCGACCGGCGCGGCGTCGCCGCGGGCGCAGGCGGCCGCCGCCCAGCCAGTTGGCGATGGCGATCGCCACGCCGATGATCACCATGTTGATCATCGCGAGCGCCGCCACCGGCTCGATGTAGCCGGTCTCGTAGAGATTGTAGACCGCCACCGCCAGCGTGATGGAGCTCGACGAGAACAGCAGGATCGACGCCGAGAGCTCCTGGATCACCGGCACGAACACCAGCAGCCAGCCGGCGAACAGTCCGGGCCGGATCAGCGGCAGCGTGATCTCGCGCATGGTGGTCGCCCAGGATGCGCCCAGAATCTTTGCGCTCTCCTCCAGCGACGGGTCGATCTGCCGGAGCGACGCATTGGCGGCGCGCACGCCGAGCGGAATGTAGCGTCCCACATAGGCGAGCAGCAGGATCGCCAGCGTGCCGTAGAGCGCGATCGGCATCGCCAGCCAGAACTGGATCAGCGCGACCGCGACCACGATGCCGGGCAGCCCGAGCGGAATGAGCGAGGTGTAGTCGAGCAGCTTGCGGCCCGGAATGCGGCGTGCGCAGGTCGATCCAGCCGATCACCGCGCCGAGCAGCACCGCGATGAACGCCGCGACGGTCGCGAGCATCAGGCTGTTGGCGATCGCGCGCTGGGTGACGTTGTACTCGAACAGGATGAACTTGTAGTTGGCGAGCGTGAGCCCCTTCCAGAATTCGAGCCCCCACGACTTCGAGAACGACACCGCGGTCAGCGTCGCGTAAGGCGCGATGATCGAGACGACGAAGATCAGCAGCACGAAGCCGAGCAGCACGAAGCGGAACGGGCCGAGGTCCATCAGTTGCGGGCGCGAGCCCTTGCCGCCGAGCGTGACGTAGGAGCGCCGCGCCAGGAACGCGCGCTGGAGATAGAGCGCCACCACGGTGATCAGCACCAGCACCAGCGAGAGCGCGGAGGCGAGGCCGTATTCCGGCGGATAGTCGAACAGCGCGTAGATGCGGGTCGGCAGCGTGAAGATGCGTCCCGGCAGCCCGATGATCGCCTGCGAGCCGAACAGCGCGAGCGCATTGACGAAGGCGAGCAGCGTGCCGGAGAGGATCGCGGGAGCGACCAGCGGCGCGGTGATCGAGAACGCGGTTCGCAGCTTGCTGGCGCCCAGGATTTGCGCCGCCTCCTCGTAGGAGGCGTCGACCGACTGCAGCGCGCTCGACGCCAGCAGATAGACGAACGGGAAGGTGTGCAGCACCGTCACTAGCACCAGGCCCGGCATCGAGAACACGTTCCAGGTCAGCCACGGCAGCCCGAGCACGTCGCGCATCAGCACGTTGACCAACCCGGCATTCGGGCTGAACAGGTAGGTGAACGCGATCGCGGTCAGGAACGGCGGCGACAGGTAGGACAGCGTCGCGGTGACCTGGATCAGCGGCTTCCACGGCACATTGGTGCGGCTCACCGCCCAGGCCAGCAAGAGCCCGATGATCAGGCTGAACAGGCCGGTCCAGGCGCCGAGAATGAGCGAGTTCTTCAGCGCGGTGACATAGAGCCGGCCGGTCAGGACCTCGCTGAAGTGGTCGAGGCTCAGGCCCTCGTCACCTTTCAGGCTGCCGAGCAGCAGCGACAGGAGCGGCAGCACCACGAGGATGACGAGCGCGAGGATCGCCCCGCCCATCACGACATGTTCGAGCCGGATGCGCGTGTACCAGGGCGCCTGCGAGAACGCGCCCCGCACCGCAACGCTTGCCGCCTCAACCGACATTCCGTTTCCGCCCTAGACCTTTCGACCACGCCTCATGCCGGGCGCTTCCACGTCGCGGCGGCAACATGGCACGCCCGCGCGGCATTCGCTACCGGGGGATGCGGTGCCGTTCAATCCCTTCGGGGCGCGTGCTGAATCTTGCCGATCAACTCGGTGACGGCGCCGGCGAACGGCTGGAAGGAGAAGCGCACGACGTGCCTGCCGCGCGGCACCAGCACGGCGCGGAAGATCACGTTGGCCTTGAGAATCTCGGTGTCCGTGCCGTCGACGGTCGCCCGCCACCAGGGATGCCAGATGTCGTTGAGCACCAGGATTTCGTCGAGCGGGGCCGTCACCTCGACGACGATCTCGGTGTTGGCGTAGCGGACGATACGGGCGCTGCCGGGCGCGCCGCCCGAAACCCGCGCGATGCCGGCCGGTGCGCGCTTGAGCAGCACCGTGCGGGTCGGATCGGCATCGGGCCAGCCGTTGCGGATGAGTTCGTCGAAGTCGGCGAGCCGCCAGTCGGTGAACAGCATGACGCGCGGCAGCGCGCGCGGGTTCTCGTAGATGAATGCATCCTTGGTGCGTGCGACCAGCTTCAGATCGCCGGGTTTGAGCGAGGTGTCGATCTGCTCGACCGGCACTCCGGTGGCGATGAAGCGCACGCCGAACAGGTCGGCGAAGGCCGACCGGTAGGACGGATAGAGCGGCGAGAATTGCCGCTGCGACGGGATCGCAACGGTGTCGCCGACGCGCGTAGCCTCGTAGAACCAGCGCAGCCGCAGCGGATTGTGCCCGAACACATGGTCGAAGCCCTGCGCCAGCCCGAGGTTCGGCCAGTGGTAGCCGACGCCGATCATTTCGACGCGGTCGCGGCGGTCCGGTGCGGTCGCCGCGGCCAGCCGGGCCTTGAGGACGTGCACAGTCTGGTCGGAGTTTTGCTGGCGCAACGCGTCGAAGTGATCCCGCAACAGCGCGGTCGACTCGTGCGGCGCGTTGTTCCAGCGCAGATCAACCGCCATGAACAGCGCCAGCAGAGCCACCGTGGCGGCCGGCGCCCGCGCGTCGGCGCGTCGCGCCAGCACGAGGACCGCGATCGCGGCCGCCGTAAAGGCGAGCGCGGTGACTACCGGTACGATCGCGGGCTTGATGCCGACCACCGCGGCGGCGACCGCAAAGGCCGTTGCGATCAACGCGCCCGCGACAGCGATTTCGATCGCGCGCTGGACGCGCGTCGCCGCGGGCACCGTACCGGACAGCCAGCGATGCACCAGATAGCCGGCCACGATCGCGAGCAGCGCGCAGAGCACGAACGTGGCATCCGCGGCGCGGCGGTAGAGCGAGACGAACGGCAGTTCGTACATGAGGTGGAAGACCGGCGTATAGGCGCCGAGCGCGTAAAGCAGCATCAGCCCGGCCGCGATGGTGAAAAACCGGATGTCGCGCGCGAAGGCGATGCCGCGGATCAGGCCGAACGCGACCATCGCAATCACCGGCAGGGCGCCGGCGTAAACCAGCGGCATGTTCTGTGAGAGATAAAGCCCTGGCCAGCCCCAGGTGGCCTCCCAAATCCCGCTCGGCGGCGCCCAATAGGCGACGCCAGGGTTCATCGCCCCGAACAGATCGGCGAAGACGAGTTGCAGCAGATGGACGGGATGGATCGAGCCGGCGGCGGCCGACTCGAAACTGACCTCGGGACGATTCGAGCGTCGCCGCCAGCAGCGTGGTCATGATGACCGGCATGGCCATCACCACTGCTCCGCTCATGGTGGCGACCGAGAGCGGCCGCAGCGTCGCCCGTGCGCGATCGAGAACGCCCTTGCCGGTGAGCCAATAGGCCAGCACGTAGCCGGTCAGCACATAGAGGCACAGCAGCGCCACCTGGTCGCGGCCGATCGCCATCAGGCCAGCCAGTGCGCCGGCGGCGAGGCCCGCGCGCCACGACGAGCGCTCCAGCGCGCGCGCCAGCAGCCACAGGATCAGCGGCAGATAGGCGAGGCTGATGACCTGGCCGATATGCTGCACGCGTGCGCTGGCGGCGCCGCCGAGCGCGAACGCAAGCGCCGCCACCACCGCCCCGCCGGCGTGCCATCCGCGGTCGCGGAAGAACAGGATGATGCCGATGCCGCCCAGGCACAGATACGCGAAGACCACAGCGTCGAAGGCCCGCAGGCTGATCGCCGGATTGAGCGCGGCCAGCAGGACGTGCAGCGGCGAGAACAGCAAAGACTGCGGATCGGAAATCTGCGGCCAGCCGGCGAACACATGCGGCGTCCACCACGGCCATTCGCCGTGCGCGATCGAAGTCGCGAGGAACTGCACCTGCGGGAAGAACTGTGACTTGGCATCCCACGGGATCGTCACATGGCCGGAGAGCCAGGGCCACGCCGTCAGCGCGAACGCCGCCACGAAGATCGTAATGGTTGCGGGAAGCGAAATCTGTTGCGCGCTGGTGCCGGCGGACGGCGCGCCGGTCCACCATGCGCGCATGCGATCGCGCAATGAGCCGGATGGACGCGTCGTGCGCGTCCATGCGTCAGCCGCATCCTGGCCGCTGCGTGGCGGCGCGTCGTCCCTCGAGTGCGTATCCATCCCGACCTGCCCAACCGCACGGCAGTGTGCCAGCGCCTTGTTCTGTGATGGTTTGGCGAAGCATAGGCGAGGCCGGCGGCCTCTCGTTCAGCAATGATGTCGCACCGAAGGGCGGGTCGCCAAGTCGGTGGATCATCGTCAGGGTCCCCCCTATCATCTGGCGGCAACGAACGAAACCCTGCCGCCGGAGACTGTGATGACGACACCCATGCTGCCGCGCGACCGCTGCGAGTACTCGGCGATCGTCGACCGGCCGCCGCTCAAACTGCCGGGCGGCGCACGGCTCGTGGTCTGGACCATCGTGAACTACGAAGTCTGGGATATCGGCCGGCCGATGGCGCGCCAGGTGCTGCCGGCGCCGACCGGCGTGCCGCTCCTCCCGGATGTGCCGCACTGGAGCTGGCACGAATACGGCATGCGGGTGGGCGCGTGGCGGTTCTTCGAGTTGTACGAGCGGCTCGGCATCCGGCCGACGCTCGCGATCAATGCCCGCACCTGCGAGGACTATGCGCGCGTCGCCGAAGAGGGCCGGCGGCTCGGCTGGGAATTCATGGGCCACGGCTACGATCAGATGCCGATCCACAAGCACGACGATCAGCGCGGCATGATCCGGCAGTCGATGGACATTCTCGAAAAGTTTACCGGCAAGCGTCCGGTCGGATGGCTCGGACCGGGCCTGACGCAGACGCTCGACACGCCGGACCTGCTGGTCGAGGCCGGCGTGAAATATATCGGC
This sequence comes from uncultured Alphaproteobacteria bacterium, assembly GCA_963807865.1. GTDB lineage: Bacteria > Pseudomonadota > Alphaproteobacteria > Rhizobiales > Xanthobacteraceae > VAZQ01. The sequence continues at coordinate 152,369 of CAWEDK010000015.1, forward strand.
GACTGGGTGTACGACGACGAGCCTACGGTCATCCGGACCGCCAACGGACCGCTGGTGACGCTGCCCTATACGGTCGAGATCAACGACATCACGATGATGATCGTGCAGCATCACGAGAGCGAGTATCTGCTGCGGCGCGCGATCGACCAGTTCGACCGGCTGTATGCGGAAGGAAAGGATCGCGCCAAGGTCATGGCGATCGCGATCCACCCGTACATCAGCGGCCAGCCGCACCGGATCAAATATCTCGAAGTCGTTTTACGACCATGTCAGCCGTTTCGACGGCGTGCTGCACTGGAACGGCGAGCAGATCCTCGATTGGTATTCGGCCTGCGCCGGGTCGAGCGGACCGTCGGTCCGTCCGCGACCGTAACGGGCGCCGCCCGGGGCGTGACAGGCAGCCGTCGAATTTGCAATTTCCGCTGGTATTTCAGCGGCCTGGAACCGGCTCGGTCACCCAACCTTTCCGTAAATTAAGTGTTCGCCCCGGCCAGTCCTGATAGCATATGGTCCGGGTGCGGGTTGGCTGGACTGCGTGCGTGGCGTTAACGCTCGTCCCCCGGTTTGCTTCATGAGCGTCTGTGGTGCTCGAGAGTTAGTCCCATGTCGGTGCGATCACGAGCGCGTGCTCTGGTTGAGCGAGGGCGCTTTCGCCGTTTCTTTGTCGCCATTGGGGGCATAGCTCTGGTGCAAATGCTGTCCGGATGCATTCTCGACTCCCAGCGGCCGCCGCTCACCGGCATCCCGTCCGGCTATGGCGCAGGCCAGGGCGATTCGGCCCCGCCGGCGCTCGACTGGTGGCGCGGCTTCAACTCGGCCGAACTCACCGGATTGATCGAACAGGCCCAGACCGACAACTTCAACATCGGCGCCGCGATCGCGCGGATCATTCAGGCGGACGCCCTGGCCAAGATCGCCGGTGCGCCGCTGTTGCCGGTGCTCCAGTTCGATGGCAGTCGCGACACGATTGCGGCCGCCCGGCGGCCCGGTGCGGGAGAACTACCGGGCCGCGCTCACCGCCGGGTACGAGATCGACTTCTGGGGCAAGAACCGCGCCGCCCTGATCGCCGCGCAGGAAACCGCCGCCGCCACCCGCTTCGCCAAAGAGGTGGTGGTGCTGTCGACGGTCGTCAGCGTCGGCACCGCCTATCTCCAGGTGCTGGTGTCGCAGGACCGCATCCGCATCGCGCGCCAGAACCTCGCTGCCGCGACCCGCGTGCTCGATCTCATCAAGCAGCGGTTCAACGCCGGCACGGCCTCGCAGCTCGATGTCGCGCAGCAGGAGAGCGTGGTGGCGACCGTGCGCGCCAACATTCCGCTGTTCGACCAGACGCTGCGCCAGAACATCGCCGTGCTCGCGGTGCTGATCGGCCGCCCGCCGGTCGAGGTCAAGGTCAAGGGCGGCAGCCTCTACTCGCTGCGCATTCCGCGCGTGACGCCCGGCATGCCGTCTGAACTGCTGCTCCAGCGCCCCGACATCCGCTTCGCCGAAGCCAATCTGGCGTCGGCAGAGGCCACCGTCGCGTCGGCGCGCGCGGCGTTCTTTCCGAGCATCGCGCTGACCGGGCAGGGCGGCTACGAGAATCCGTTGCTGAAGCTGCTGTTCAGGCCGGAGAGTTTCTTCTTTTCGGTCGCCACCAGCCTGACCCAGCCGCTGCTCGATGGCTTCCGGCTGGAAGGCCAGCTCGAAGTGGCGACCGGGCAGCAGATCGAGCTGATGAAGCTCTACTGCCAGGCCATCCTGGCAGCGTTCGGCGACGTCGAGATCGCGCTGATCGCGATCGCCGACAGCGCCGAGCGCGAGCGGCTGCAGCAACTGGTGGTCAACTCGGCGCGCCAGGCCTTCAACATCGCGGAGACGCGGCTGCGCGAAGGCACGGTCGACCTCGTCACCGTGCTGCAGACCCAGCAGACGCTGTTTACGGCCGACGAACTCCTGGTGCAGGCGCGGCTTGCGCGGCTGCAGGCCGTATTGAGTCTCTTTCAGGCGCTCGGCGGCAGCTGGCTTCCGCCCGGCGTGGGGGCCAATACGACCCTAGGGCAATGAGCGCAAAACGGCGAACGATCGTCACATTGCTGAGCTGCTTCGTCATTGCGGGCGTCGCGGCGGTCTATTTTGCGCCCTGGCAGCAGACCACGCAGCAGACGCCGGGACCGAAGCGCAAGGGCGGCGGCGGGTCAGGCTGCAGCCGATGCGGTTCCGGTGGTGGCGGTCGACGCCAAGCTCGCCGACGTGCCGGTCTATCTCGACGGCGTCGGAACGGCGCGCGCGCTCAACACCGTCACGGTGCGCGCGCAGGTCGACGGCAAGCTGCTCAACATCTCGTTCACCGAAGGACAGGACGTCCCGAAGGGTTACGTGCTCGCCAAGATCGATCCGACGATCTACCAGGCGCAGTACGATCAGGCGGTGGCCAAGAAGGCGCAGGACGAGGCGACGCTCGCCAATGCGCGGCTCGATCTCGAACGCTACACCCGGCTCTCCGCCACCAACGCCATCAACAAGCAGCAGCTCGATACCCAGAAGTGCGCTGGTCAACCAGCTCGAAGCGACGGTCAGGTTCGATCAGGCGGCGATCGAGAACGTCGCGCGCAGTGCTTTCCTATACCGACATCGTCGCGCCGATCGCCGGGCGCACCGGCATCCGGCTGATCGACGAAGGCAACCTGGTGAAGGCGTCGGACACCACCGGCGTCGTCGTCATCACGCAGTTGCGGCCGATCTCGGTGTTCTTCAGCCTGCCGCAGCAGGCGTTGCCGGAGCTCAACCGCGGGCTCGCCGAAGGCGTCCTGCCGGTCGCGGCGCTCGGCGCCGACGGCAAGACGGTGCTCGACCGCGGCAAGGTCGTGGTGATCGACAACCAGGTCGATCAGACCACCGGCACGGTGAAGATCAAGGGCGAATTCCCCAACGCCAACCTGCAGCTCTGGCCCGGACAGTTCGTCAACGTCCAGCTCCTGATCGACACGCTGCGCCAGGTGGTGGTGGTGCCGACGGCCGCGGTGCAGCGCGGTCCCGGCCGGTGCGTTCGTCTACGTGGTGAAGGACGACAGCACGGTCGGCATGCGGCCGGTGACGCTCACCAAGCAGGACGACCGCGAGGCGGTGATCGGCTCGGGCGTGCGCGCCGGCGACCGTGTCGTGACCACCGGCTTCGCCCGCCTGACCGACGGCACACGGGTGGCGGTGTCGGCCGCGCCGCCGGACCGCGAACAGGCGGTACCGTCGGCGGACGCGCCGGCCCGGCCCAAGGGCGGCAACCGCATCCGCGGCGAGACGCAAGGCAGCGGTGAGCGGGCGAAGGGCCGGGCGTCGGGCGGGTCGCCGGGCACCGTGCGATGAGCGTTTCGTCACCCTTCATCTATCGGCCGATCGCGACTTCGCTGCTCGGTGTCGCGACCCTGCTGGGCGGGCTGCTCGGCTATTTCGGCCTGCCGGTGGCGTCGCTGCCGCAGGTCGATTTCCCCAGCATCCAGGTCACGACCCAACTGCCGGGCGCCAGTCCCGACACCATGGCGTCGCTGGTGACGGCGCCGCTCGAGCGCAATTTCGGCCAGATTCCCTCGCTCGCGCTGATGACGTCGTCGAGCTCGTTCGGCGTCAGCCAGGTCACGCTGCAGTTCGACCTCAGCCGCGACATCGATTCCGCCGCGCAGGACGTGCAGGCCGCGATCAACGCGTCGGGTGCGACGCTGCCGCGCAATCTGCCGTATCCGCCGGTCTATTCGAAGGTCAATCCGGCCGATGCGCCGATCGTCACGCTGGCGCTGACGTCCAGCAACATCTCGCTGCGGCAACTGAGCGACATCGCCGACACCCAGCTCGCCCCGCGGCTGAGCGAACTCACCGGCGTCGGCCGCGTCACCGTGCAGGGCAACATCCGGCCGGCGGTGCGCATCCAGGCCGATCTGTCCCGGCTCGCCAATTACGGCATTTCGCTCGAGGACCTGCGCAACGTGGTCGTCGCCGCCAACGTCGCGGGCGCCAAAGGCGCGCTCGACGGCGCCCACCAGTCCTACACCATCTCGGCCAACGACCAGATCACGGCGGCGGCGGCCTATCGCAACATCGTCGTGGCCTATCGCAACGGCGCGCCGGTGCTGCTGCGCGACATCGCCGACGTGGTCGACGGCCTGGAGAACAGCAAGGTCGGCGGCTGGTATCAGGGCAATCCGGCCATCGTGGTCGACATCCAGCGCCAGCCCGGCGCCAACGTCATCGAGACGGTGAAGCGCATTCAGGCCGAGCTGCCGAAGCTGCAGCGCTCGATGCCGGCCGGCGTCACGCTCACCGTCGTGCACGACCGTACCACCACGATCCGGGCCTCGATCCGCGACGTGCAGTTCACGCTCATTCTGAGCGTCGGGCTGGTCATCATGGTGGTGCTGGTGTTCCTGCGGACGATCCGCGCGACCATCATCGCCGGCGTGGCGCTGCCGCTGTCGCTGATCGCGACGTTCGGCGTGATGTGGTTCTGCGGGTTCTCGCTCGACAATCTCTCGCTGATGGCGCTGACGATCGGCACCGGCTTCGTGGTCGACGACGCCATCGTGATGATCGAGAACATCGTCCGCCACATGGAGGACGGCGAGGAGCCGTTCGAGGCGGCGCTGCGCGGCGCGCGCGAGATCGGCTTCACGGTGATCTCGCTGACCGTGTCGCTGATCGCGGTGTTCATCCCGCTGCTGTTCATGACCGGCCTGGTCGGCCGCATGTTCCGCGAATTCGCCCTGACCCTGACGATCGCGGTCGTCACCTCGGCAATCGTGTCGCTGACGCTGACGCCGATGATGTGCAGCCGCCTGTTGCGGCATCAGAAGGAGGGCGCGGCGGGCGGTATCGGCCAGCGGTTTCACGGCGCGATCGACTGGACGGTGGAGCGCTATCGCCGCAGCCTCGAATGGGTGATCCGCCACGAGACCCTGACGCTGCTGGTGACGGTCGGGAACCGTGATCGCCACGGTCTGGCTCTACATCATCATCCCGAAGGGCTTCCTGCCGCAGCAGGACACCGGACTGATCTTCGCCGTGATGGAGGGCGGGCAGGACGTCTCGTTCACCGAGATGAAGCGGCTGCAGAACCAGGTCGAGACCGCGATCCGCAAGGACCCGGAGGTGACCGGCGTGGTGTCGGTGATCGGCGTGACGCCGCTCAACGCCACACCCAACGCCGGGCGCATCGCCATCACGCTGCGGTCGCGCGACGTGCGCGATACGCCGGTCACCACGGTCATCGACCGGCTGCGGGAGCAGGTCGCCGCCATTCCGGGCATCGTGGTGTATTTCCAGCCGGTGCAGGACATCCAGATTTCGACCCGGCTGAGCCGCGCGCAGTACCAGTACACGCTCACGGGCGCCGATCCGAAGGAAGTGAGCGAGTGGGCCGCCCGTCTCGCGCAGCAGCTCAAGACCTCGCCGCTGCTTCGCAATGTCGTGTCCGAGGCGCAGGACAACGGCTTCCGGATGAACGTCCAGGTCGACCGCGAAGTCGCCGGCCGGCTCGGCGTGTCGATGCAGACCGTGGTCGACATCCTGAGCAGCGCATTCGGCCAGCGGCAGATATCGACCATCTACGGCCAGGCCAACCAGTACCGGGTGATCCTCGAGGCGAAGCCCGAGTACCAGGCCGATCCCAACTCGCTGTCGAAGCTCTACGTCCCGGCGTCGGGCAACCAGGCGGTCGCGACCTCGACGTCGCTGACCTCGAACCCGACCACGCCGGTGATTTCCACCGCCGGCAACGCCCAGGTTCCGCTCAGTGCGATCGCGCGGTTCGAATACACCACCGCGCCGCTGGTGATCGCGCACCAGGAGCAGTTTCCGGCCGTCACCATCAGCTTCGATCTTGCGCCTGACGCCTCGCTCGGCGACGCCGTGCAGGTCATCACGCAGGCCGAGCGCGCGATCGACATGCCGAGCGCGCTGGCCGGCTCCTATTCGGGCGACGCTGCGGAGTTCGCCAAGTCGCTCGCCGGCCAGCCGTGGCTCATCCTCGCCGCCGCGATCGCGATCTACATCGTGCTCGGCGTGCTGTACGAGAGCTTCATCCACCCGTTCACCATCCTGACCACGCTGCCGTCGGCCGGTGTCGGCGCGCTGCTGGCGCTGATGTGGTTCAAGATGGACCTCTCGGTGGTCGCGCTGATCGGCATCATTCTGCTGATGGGGATCGTGAAGAAGAACGCGATCATGATCATCGACTTCGCGCTCGACGCCGAGCGCAAGCAGGGTCTGACGCCGCACGAGGCGATCGTCCAGGCGTCGATCCTGCGTTTCCGGCCGATCATGATGACCACGCTCGCTGCGCTGTTCGGCGCCATCCCGCTGGCGTTCGAGCAGGGCACCGGCTCGGAGCTGCGCAACCCGCTCGGCATCACCATCATCGGCGGGCTGCTGCTCAGCCAGTTGCTCACGCTCTACACCACGCCGGTGATCTACCTGTCGATGGAGCGGCTGAAGGCGAGGTTCGTACGGCCGCAACCGCTGCAGACCGAACTCGATCTGCGCGAGAGCGCCGTGCCGGCGCCACGGGCGGCGGAGTAGCCGCATGGCCGTGCAGAGCTTCTCCGAGGTGTTCATCCGCCGGCCGGTCGGCACCACGCTGCTGGCGATCGGCCTCTTGCTGATCGGCGCGGTCGCCTACCGGTTCCTGCCGGTCGCCAGCATGCCGACGGTCGAGTTTCCGACCATCAGCGTCAACGCCAGCCGGCCGGGCGCCGATCCCGAGACCATGGCGGCGACCGTGGCGGCTCCGCTGGAGCGCCGGCTGGGTGAAATCCCCGGCGTCACCGAGCTGACCTCGCGCAGTTCGCTCGGCTCGACCCGCATCTCCGTGCAGTTCGACCTGAACCGCAGCATCGACGGCGCCGCCCGCGACGTGCAGGCGGCGATCAACGCGGCGCTCACCGACCTGCCGGCCGACCTGCAGTCGCGGCCGAGCTTCCGCAAGGCCAATCCGGCCGCCACCCCGGTCATGATCCTGGCGCTGACGTCGAAAACTGTGCCGCCGAGCGCGCTCTACGATGCCGCCGATACGGTTGTCGCGCAGCGGCTGTCGCAGGTCGACGGCGTTGCCGAGGTCAGCGTCAACGGCGCCGAACAGCCCGCCATCCGCGTCCGCGTCAATCCGCTCGCGCTCGCCTCGATGGGCCTCGACATGGAGGCGGTGCGCACCGCCATCGCCAATACCAATGCCGCCGGCGCGCTCGGCGTGTTCGACGGGCCGGCGCGCTCGGTCACTATTGCTGTCAACGATCAGCTCCGTACCGCGCCGGAATACGATCCGATCGTGGTGCGAAGCGCCAACGGCGCGGTGGTGCGGCTGTCGGCGGTCGCTTCGATCGAGCCGAGCGTGCGCAACAGCCGTTCGGCCGGCTGGTACAACGGCCAGCCGTCGGTGCTGCTGGTGATCACCAAGCAGGCCGACGCCAACGTCATCGAGACGGTTGACCAGATTTATAAGCTGCTGCCGGAGCTCAAGCGCTGGATCCCGGCCGGCATCGATATCTCGGTGCTGTCGGACCGCACCGGCACGATCCGCGCCAGTGTCCATGACATGCAGTTGACGCTGCTGGCGACCGTCTGCCTGGTGATGCTGGTGGTGTTCGTGTTCCTGCGGCGCGCGGCCGCCACGATAGCGGCAGGGGTGACGGTGCCGCTCTCGCTGGCCGGCACCTGCGCGGCCATGTGGGTCGCGGGCTTCTCGATCGACAACCTCTCGCTGATGGCGCTCGCCGTCTCGGTCGGCTTCGTGGTCGACGATGCGATCGTGATGATCGAGAACTGCTTCCGCAATCTCGAAAAGGGCATGACGCCGCTGATGGCCGCGATCGACGGCGCGCGCCAGATCGGCTTCACGGTGCTGTCGATCAGCATCTCGCTGGTCGCGGCCTTCATCCCGCTGTTGTTCATGAGCGGCGTGGTCGGACGGGTGTTCCGCGAGTTCTCCGTGACGCTTGCATTCGCCATCATGGTCTCGACCGTGGTGTCGTTGACGCTGACGCCGATGATCTGCGCGCACTTCGTCCGCAAGCCGCCGAGCCCGGACGCCACCTGGTTCGACCGGCTGGTCGAGCGCGTGCTGAACTGGATGGTGCGCGCCTACGGCAGGACCCTCGCCGTCGTGCTCGACTACCGTGCCCTCACGCTGCTGGTGATGGTGGCCACGATCGTCATCACCGCGATCCTCTACGTGCGCACGCCGAAAGGCTACTTCCCGCAGGACGATACCGGGCTGATCTTTGGTGGCACCCGGGCCTCGACCGAGGTGTCGTTCCAGACCATGTACGACCTGCAGCAACGGGCCGAAGCGATCGCGCGCGCCGACCCGGCGGTGGCTGGCGTCGGATCGTCGATCGGTTCCTCGGGCTGGAGCGCGTCGGTCAACCGCGGCACGCTGTTTATCAGCCTGAAGCCGCTTGCCGAGCGCGGCGCCTCCACCCAGGAGGTGGTCGACGCGGCTGCGGCAGAAGACCGTCAACATTCCCGGCTTGTCGGTGTTCTTCTTCGCCATGCAGGACGTGCGGGTCGGCGGCCGGCAGAGCGACGCCACCTATCAGTACACGCTCTGGGATGCCAACTACCGCGAGCTGCTGGAATGGGCGCCGCGCGTGCTGGCGGCGATTCAGAAAGTCCCCGCGCTGGTCGACGTCTCGACCGACCGCGAGCAGGGCGGCCTGCAGGTCAACATCGATATCGACCGGGTGGCGGCCGCACGGCTCGGCGTGCGCATCCAGGACATCGCCAACACGCTCAACAACGCCTATGCGCAGCGCCAGATATCGACGCTTTATACCCAGCGCAACCAGTACCGCGTCATCCTGGAGGTCGATCCGCAATACCAGCGCGACCCGGTCGATCTCCAGCGCCTCTATGTCAACGGCGCCAACAACACGCAGGTGCCAATCACCGCCGTCACCAAGATCACCCGCGGCCTGTCACCGCTGGTGGTCAACCACCAGGGCCAGTTCCCGGCGATCACCATCAGCTTCGGGCTCGGCGAGAACACGACCATCGAGGAGGCCACGCGGCTGATCGACCGGGCGGTCGCCGAACTGCATCTGCCGGACTCCCTGCATGCCGAATATGCGGGCGACGCCCGCGCCTACCGCCAGTCGATCGGCGCCCAGCCGCTGCTGATCCTGGCGGCGCTGATCGCCGTCTATATCGTGCTCGGCGTGCTGTACGAGAGCCTGGCGCATCCGCTGACGATCATCTCGACCTTGCCGTCGGCCGGCCTCGGCGCGCTGCTGGCGCTGCAGATCTTCAACACCGAGCTGTCGATGATCGCCTTCATCGGCATCATCCTGCTGATCGGCATCGTGAAGAAGAACGGCATCATGATGGTGGACTTCGCGCTCGAAGCCGAGCGCAAGCGCGGGCTGCCTCCCGCGCAGGCGATCTACGACGCCTGCATGGAACGGTTCCGGCCGATCATGATGACGACGCTCGCGGCACTGCTTGGCGCCATTCCGCTGGTGGTCGCGAGCGGGCCGGGCTCGGAACTGCGCCGCCCGCTCGGCATCACCATCGTGGGCGGGCTGATCGTCTCGCAGATGCTCACGCTGTACACCACGCCGGTGATCTACCTGTTGCTCGACAAGCTGCACCGCCGGCTGTGGGGTGCGGAGCGTCAGCACCGCGAGCCCGGCACCTGGATACGCTCGGCGGCGCGGGCGCTGCGTCCGGTTGCGGAGGGCCGCTAGCGCTTGGCCCGTTCGAGTTGACGCAAGCTCTATCCCCGCTCGTTCCCGCGCAAGCGGGAATCCAGGGCACAGTATTCGGTGCTTGCGGCGCTGGGTCCCCGCTTGCGCGGGGACGAGCGGAAAGAGTTTCGATTTCAGACTTCGACCTGGCAGCGCCCTGCGGCTATAAGGACGGGCCGCGCTCGCGGCTGCCACCTCAACCCCGGAGTCGAAACTTGTCCGAATCCTCGCCGCGCGGCTTCCGCTGGCCGAACGACGCCCGCATCTGTGTCGTCCTGAGCTGCCTGCTCGAGAACTGGTCCGAGGGCAAGGGCCCGCCGTTTTCGGTGCAGACCACGTCGCTGCGTCCCGGCACGCCGGATCGCGCCGCGATGACCTGGGGGACCTATGGCGGCCGCACCGGGGTGTGGCGTCTGCTGAAGATCTTCGGCGAGAACCAGGTGCCGGCCACCTTCATCTCAAATGCCCGCGCGCTCGAGATCAATCCCGGAGTCGCCGAGGAGATCGTCCGCCAGGGTCACGAGGTCGCCGCGCACTCCTACGCGCAGGACGATCTGCTCTCCTATCTGGGTCCGGACGAAGAGCGTGCCCTGATCCGGCGGTGCGCCGACTTGATCGAGAAGCTCACCGGCGCGCGGCCCAAGGGCTGGCTCAGTCCCGTGATCGCCTCGACCGACCGGACCGAGACCTTCCTCGCCGAGGAGGGCTACATCTGGTACGGCGACTACAACAATATCGATCTACCGTTCGGCGTGCCGATTGGCGGCAAGACCATCGTGGCCTTTCCGCATACCGATTTCGCCGACCATCGCGTGCTGCGGCTTAATCCGCGCGACTGGTTCGAAAGCTACAAGGATACGTTCGACTATCTCTATCAGAACGAGCCGACTTCATTCCTCAACATCACCATGCATTGCCACTTCGGCGGCCGGCCGCTGGTCGCCGCGCACGTCGATCGGATCATCAAGTACATCCGCGGCTTTCCGGGTGTCTGGTGGGTCCGGCACGACGAGCTCGCGCACTGGGTCATCGACAATAAGATCGCCGAGTGGAGCAATCGCGACCGGTTCTTCGGACCTGTGGCGTAGGCGCGCATAGAGCGCATCCCACTCGCGTGGGTTCTCTCCGCTCGTCCCCGCGAAAGCGGGGACCCAGCGCGAAAAAAGAAGAACTGGATGCCCGCTTGCGCGGGCACGAGCGGAGAGATCGGCGCTGATTGGTTGGATTGAACTCCAGCTTCCCTGGCGTCGTCGCGGCAGGTAAGCTTGCCGGATAACAATAAGACTGCCGGGAGGATCGTCATGCACTGCGTGCAAATCGCATCCGTCTGGTTGTTTGCCGCGGCACTGCTCGGTGCCGCGACCGGCGCCCAGGCGGACGATCCGTTCTACAAGGGCAAACGGCTGACGATCCTGATCAACTTCGCTGTCGGCGGCCCGACCGATATCGAGGGCCGGCTGTTCGCCAAGCACCTCTCCCGGCACATCGACGGCACGCCCGGCATCGTCATTCAGAATATGGACGGCGCCGGCGGCGTGGTCGGCGCCAAGTATCTCGGCGAGGTGGCGCCGCGCGACGGCACCACGGCGGGCTACTTCACCGGGACCGCCTTCATCTACGCACTCGACCCGGGACGCTTCCGCGTCGACTACAAGACCTACGAGTTCGTGGCGACGCAGCCGGGCACGACGGTGCATTTCGTCCGCACCGACGTTCCGCCCGGCATGCGCGAGCCGGCCGACATCGTCAAGGCCAAGGGCCTCGTAGTCGGCGGCCTGAGCGTCGACACGCCGAAAGACATCCGCCTGCGTCTCGCGATGGACATGCTGGGCGTCCCGTTCAAATACGTCACCGGCTACCGCTCCAGTCCGGCGGCGCGGCTGGCATTCCAGCGCGGCGAGATCAATTTCTTTTCGGAATCGCCACCGAGCTATCGCGGCGTGGTCGAGCCCAGCCTGGTGAAGACCGGGCAGGCCATTCCGGTGTTCTACGACGCGGGCTTCGACGGCAACGAGTTCTTCGTGCCGGATGCCGTCAAAGGCCTGACGATCCCGACCTTTCATGATCTGCATCAGAAGATCAAAGGCACGATGCCGTCGGGACAACTCTGGGACATCTACAAGGCGATCATCAGCGCCGACGGCATCATCCAGCGCATGATCGTGATGCCGCCCGGCGCGCCCCAAGCCGCCATCGCGTCGCTGCGCACCGCGATCGCGCGCGTCAACGTCGACAAGGATTACGCCGAGGATGCCCAGAAGGCTTTCGGCTTCGTGCCGTTGTGGCAGGCGTCGCCAGACACCGCCAAGGTGGCGCAGACCGCGCTCAGCGTGAAACCCGAGGTCCGCGCCTTCCTGGCCGACTACATGAAGAACCTGCCGGGGAGATAGCGGCCGCTGGTATCACTGCCCCTTCATGGCGCCTTGCCACTGCTTGAGGAAGGCAAGCCGCTTGGCTTCATCCAGGTTGGTCAGCAGCGCCTCGCTGATCGGTACCGGCCGCGCACGGTCGCCGATCAGTGCCGACACGCCCTTCACGGTCGCCTCACCGGCCACGTCGTCGCGCAGCGAATAGAGGTCGGCCTGGTTGGCGATGATGGACTGCGCGCGGTGTGACACCAGATAGTCGAGGAACACCCGGGCGGCGTTCGGGTTCTTGGCCTTGGCTGAAACGAACGCCACGCGCGAGGTGACGAGCGTATAGTCTTTCGGCGTCACGACGCCGAGCGTCGGCACCTTCTTGGAACGTGCGAGCGCGTAGGAGCCGAACACGCCGTACGCGATGGTGTGCTCGCCGGAGGTGACACGCTCGATCATGGCGCCGGCCGAGGAATAGAGCTTGATGCCGGTCTTGCCCATCGCCCTGAACAGCTCCCACGCTTGCGGGAAGTGTTTGACGTCTTCGGTCACGAACAGATAGCCGACGCCGGATTTCTCCGGGTCGTAGGCGGTGATCTTGTTCTTGAAGGCGGCGCCCTTGGTGTTGAGCAGGTTCAAGCAGCGCCGGGTGGTCCTGTGGCACGTCCGCGGCCGGCACCAGCCGCTTGTTGTAGACGAAGGTGATCGGCTCGTAGGTCGTGCCGTACGCCTGGTTACGCCAAACGGCCCACTTCGGCAGCGCGGCGATTTCGGGCGACGCATAGGTGGCGGCGTTGCCGTCGGCGACCAATTTGACCTGCAGGTCCATGGCGGACGACCACAACAGGTCGGCGGTGCCGGAGCCCGACGCCACTTCGGCGATGAAGCGGCTATAGAGCTCGGTCGAATTCATGTCGGTGTAGTCGATCCTGATGCCCGGATAGAGCGCGGCGAAGTCCTTGAGCAACGGGCTCGACGCGGCCGCGTCGGTGGTCGAATAGATCACGACGCGGCCTTCCTTGTTCGCCGCCTCGATCAGCTTGCCGTAGTCGGCCGGATAGCCGGGGGGCACCTGGGCGTGCGCGGCGGCGCCGGACCAGAACAGCGCCGTGGCCGCGACCAACATCATCCTGCGCATGTTTTCCTCCTGGGACATCCGGGCGCCGCGCGTCGCGGGCGGCTTGGCGCGGATGCTAGAGCAGTTCTCGTTTCAGTGAAATCGATACTCTCTCCGCTCGTCCCCGCGAAAGCTGGGACCCAGCCCCACAGACACCGAATGTGTCGCCCTGGGTTCCCGCTTTCGCGGGAACGAGCGGGGATGGAGTCTGCATCAACTCGAAAGGGATGCGCTCTAACGGATGTGCAGGAGCCGTTAAATCAGCCGGCAAATCCGCCGCTGTCGAGGAATTCCTGCTCGGCGGGCGTGGTGGCGCGCCCGAGCGCGGCATTGCGGTGGGGAAAGCGGCCGAAGCGCCGAATGATGTCGGCATGCAGCACTGCGTAGGCGGTGAACTCGTCGTCGCCGAAGTCGCGCGACAGGACCACGCAGCGCTCCTGGTCGCCCAGATGTTCGGAGTGCATGAACGGCAGGTAGAAGAACTGGCGGTCGGCATGAGGCACTTCGCGGTCGAAGCCGCGTGCCAGCGCGCGCCCGGCGATGTCGCATGCCAGTGAATCGGCCGCGTAGGTGCGCGCCTGTCCGCGAAACATGTTGCGGGGAAACTGATCGACCACGATGAGGAGTGCGAGCGCAGCCTCGGCCGTGGCCTCCCAGCCGGATAGGCCGCCATCTACCGCGCGCTCATATGTGGTTAGAAAGCGCGCGGTGATTTCGGCATCGAACGCCGGGTCCTTCTTGAACCACCGGGATGGACCGGCAGTGCGCCAGAATGCCAGCACGTCCTGCGGCGTGACGTCGTTGCCGCCACCGGTCACAGCCGCACCTCGCCGGCATTGATGCGCTCGAACAGGCCGGTATCCATTCGTACGAATGCCTTCTGCTGCGGATCGTTGAAATAAATCGGATCGGCGACGGTGCGCGGATCGAAACCCTGCGCGACCAGGTCCATCTTCTTCTGCTTGAAGGTGGTGGTGACGTCGATCTCCTGGCGGATACGCAGGAAGACCGGCCGCGCATATTCAGGCAGTTGCGCAGCCAGGTAGCCATGCAGCGACGTCAGATCGATGTTGTCGCGGGCCACCACCGCCGCCATGCCGGCGCGGCCCTCGCGGCCCGGCACATGAACTCCGTAGACGTTGGCCTCCAGCAGGCCGTCGAACTGGCCGAGCGTTTCCTCGACTTCGGTGGTCGAGACGTTCTCGCCCTTCCAGCGGAAGGTATCGCCGATCCGGTCGATGAAGAAGAAATAGCCGTTGGCATCCTTGCGCATCAGGTCGCCGGTGCGGAACCAGATGTCGCCCTTCTCGAGCACGTTGCGCAGAATCTTGCGGTCGGTCTCGGCGTCGGTCGAATAGCCCTCGAACCGCTGCCCCGGCCGTGAGGGGTCCTTGAGGATCTTGCCGATGACCTCGCCCAACTCGTCCGGCGCGCACTCGATGCAAAAGCCCTCGGCATTGCGCACCGGCTGCTGACGCTCGACGTCGAAGCGCACCACCTTGGTGGGGAAGCGTAGCGCGATCCACCACGGCAGGCGGCCGACCGCGCCTTCTTTGTCCTCGAAGTTGAACAGCGACACGTTGCCTTCGGTGGCGGCGTAGAACTCGATGATCTTGGGAATCTGGAAGCGGCGCTTGAACGGCCCCCAGACCTCGGGCCGCAGGCCGTTGCCGCAGGCGAGACGCAGCCGGTGCGCGCGCTCTTTCGGATGCGGCGGTGCGTTGAGCAGGTAGCGGCAGAGCTCGCCGATGTACTGAAACAGCGTGCAATCCCAGCGCACGATGTCGTCCCAGAACTCGCGCGCGGAGAATTTCTCCCGGATCACCACCGAGCCGCCCCGGATCAGCACCGCCCCGGTCGCCAGCACGCCGCCGGCGGTGTGGTACATCGGCAGGCAGTCGTACATCCGGTCGGTCGCCTTGGTGTCCATGACGCCCGCGAAGGCATGGCTCGCCAGCATCAGCCGGTAGTGGTTGATGTTCGCGGCCTTCGGCAGGCCGGTGGTGCCGGACGTGAAGATGTAGAGCGCGCGATCCTCGATGGTGAGCGGGCAGCGCTCCGCGTCGGTGAGTTCTTCGCCCTGCAGTTGATCGACCGCCTGATCGATGCGCGCATGCTCCGCGGGAGCATCGCCGTGCAGCCAGACCTTGGCGTCGCCGCCGACGAGCCCACGCGTGCTGTCCAGCGCGGCCAGCAGCTCGGCCGCCACCACGATGTGCCGCGGTTTGACCGCGTTGATGCAATGGGCGAGCGCTCCACCGGTAAGATTGGTGTTGAGCAGTGCCACAACGCCGCCGACCCGTGTCACGCCGAGCCAGATCGCCAGGAATTCCGGCCGGTTCGGCATCAGCAGGCAGATGGTGTCGCCCTTGCGGATGCCCTGCGCGAGCGCCCAGCGGGCGTAGCGGTTGGCGCGCGCGGCCAGTTCGCGATAGCTGAAGCGCTCATGATCCGACAGCAGCGCCGGCGCGTCGCCGTACTTGCCGGCCAGTTCGGCGATGACCTGCGGGAAGACGCGCGTCGGGTTGCGGGCGATCGGCGTCGTCATCCGCAGGGTGCGCAGCGCTCCCCGCAGACAGGCCGCGTCGGCGGTGAGCCGCTCGATCAGTCCCATGTCGGTTCCCGGCAGGCGGCCCGACGACGATTCGCCGCCCCTTCGCGCAAAGCATCGGGCACCGCGCGAACGGTGGCAAGTGTGCGCCGACTGGATCGGGAAGGTGCGCTCCCGGGCGCAGCGCCGATGGTTGGACGGCGGCGCGGCAGTCAGTATGATCGAACCGGAACAAGGAGAAACGCATGATGGCCGAAAAGAAGGTGCCGTACGAGGTCGACGGCAGGCAATTCGAAGGCATGATCGTCTACGACGACAGCGTGAAAACGAAACGTCCCGTCATCTTCGTGCAGCCCGACTGGAAAGGCGTCGTCCCCGACACGATCGCGCAGGCGCGCACCGCCGCCGGCCAGGATTACGTGATGCTGATGGCCGACATGTTCGGCAAGGGCTACGGCGACACGCCCAAGACCCGCGAGCAGCTCGCCGCCGGCATGCGCGCCGTCTACAAGGATCGCTCCTTCACGATTGCCTGCGGCAACAAGGCCTGCGACGCGCTCCTCGCCGAGGCGAACAAGCTCGGTCTCGTCGACCCCGCCAAGAAGGTGGCGGCGATCGGTTACTGCGCCGGTGGCGGCTACGTGCTCGAGCAGGCGCGCGCCGGAGCGGATTTCAAGGCGGTGGTCGTGTTCCACGTGACCAACCCCAACCCGGTCGTGCCGGGCACGCCCTGCAACATCAAGGGCAGGGTGCTGGCGGTGCACGGCGCGGCCGATCCGGTCACGCCCAAGTCGATGATGGATGCGTTCGAGGCAGAGCTCACCGACGCCAAGGTGGATTGGCAGGTGGTGATGGTCGGCGGCGCCGTCCACTCGTTCTGCGATCCGACCGCAAACCTCGACGCCTCGCGGTACGACGAGAAGCTGTGCCGTCAGTCCTACCGGCTGATGCGGGATTTCTTCGCCGAGACGCCGTAGGTCACAGAATTCGGAGGTCCAGGAGCACCACGTCCGTTCGAGTCGATGCGGCCTCTATCCCCGCTCGTCCCCGCTTGCGCGGGGACGAACGGAGAGAGCATCGATTGCGATTGCAACGAGACCTGCTCTAGCGCGTTGATTTCGACAACTGCTGGTCTAACCAGGCGGCTGGAGTCTCGCGGCCACGCCGATCATTTCTTCGGTGTGTCGATCCCAACGCCGTAGCGCGCGAACTCCTCCACGATGTCCTTCTGCATCGTCGCGGCGGCGGCGGCATCGGCCTTGGCGCCGGCAACATCTCCCCTGGCGAACTTAATGAGGCCACGGACAAAAAGCGCGCGGGGCAATTGCGGGTCGAGTTTCAATGCCCGATCATAATCGGCGATCGCCTCAGCCATGCGGCCCATTCGAAAATAGACGAAGGCACGAGTCTCAAGGACATCGGGTTGATCTGGTTCGAGCCGTAGCCCTTCATTGCAATCAACCAGCGCCGGCTCCAGGTCGCGGTTGAACGCCGCGCGCGTCCAGCAGCGGTTCAGGCGCGCGCCGTAGTCCTTGGGATCGAGCCGGATCGCCTCGGTGTAGTCGGCGATGGCGTTGTTGAAGTCGCCCTTGGCGTGCCAGACGAGACCGCGGATGCTGCGGGCAAAGTAGAAGTTAGGATCGAGCCGAATCGCCTCATTGGTGTCGGCAAGTGCGCGGTCTTGGTCGCGCCTGTCGTGCCAGGCGATGCCGCGGTTGGTAAAGGCCACAGCATCTTTCGGATTGATGCGGATTGCCTCGGTGTAGTCGGCAATGGCGCGGTCGAGGTTGCCCATTCCGTAAAATGCCCATCCGCGATCGTTATGGATTGCCGCGAGTTCGCGGTCGCTGAACGTGCGCGACTCGATCGCGCGGGTGCAGGCAGCGATTGCCACATCGGCGCTGGCTTTCCGGCACGTGTCGCGGTCATTCCCCGGAGTGGGTTGGGCGAGCGCCAAGGACGGCAGCAGCGCCGCAACAACAGCGGCCCCGAACATCCATGCGGCCATTGTTATCTCCCCGCCTCCGGAAACACCGCGCATCCTAGCGCGGCGTTGCAGATTTTGTCAGTAGGGCCCATTGATCCACGCGAGACGGTGGCCGAACGCGCCGCGGACTTGACGGCTAAATACGCCGTCGAAATACTAATGTAGCTGAAACACTCCTGCTTGCGGGGAGGGGCGGCATGCGCAGCCGGTTTGTCTTGGCCATTGC
Source organism: uncultured Alphaproteobacteria bacterium (assembly GCA_963807865.1). Taxonomy (GTDB): domain Bacteria; phylum Pseudomonadota; class Alphaproteobacteria; order Rhizobiales; family Xanthobacteraceae; genus VAZQ01. Next base: position 170,312 of record CAWEDK010000015.1, read on the forward strand.
GGTTGTGACAATTGCGCTTTTATCGGCGACAGCTCCGGGTCAGGCGGAATTTCGGGTCTGCAACAAGTCCACCGAAAGGATGGACGTCGCGCTCGGCTATGATGGTGGGCGCAAGGGCTGGATTGCGGAAGGCTGGTGGGGCGTCGGCGTCGGTAAATGCGTGACCCTTCTGGGCGGCCGACTGAACAATCGATACTATTACCTCTACGCCAAAGGAGATGACGGCAACGAATGGGACGGCGAAGAGGATGAAGGTGGCTCCGAGTTCTGCATAAAGGACCAGAAATTCAACCTCCGTCATCAAGAGGACTGCACAAAGGGCGGCGGCGAGGCCAAAACTTTCTTCATGGTCGATGTCGGCGACTATCGACGCTGGACCCAGACATTCGAAAGCAGCGACGACGAGGTCGCGCCGAGCCCGTCCTCGCCGCCGGACAAGAATCCGTCCCCTTCGGTCGGGACGTCGGGCGGCAATGCATGCCAGCGCTATCCAAACCTTTGCTGAGGCAGTCCGATGCTGACACGACGGGAAATGGTCCTGGAAGGGCTCCTGACAATCGTCTGGAGCGGCGTCAGCTGCGGCTGCTTGGCGGCGAAGGGTATCCGCGGCCGTCACGGCTTCGGCTGTATGCTCGACGACGATGAAGCCGAGCCGTTCCTCGCCACCGCCACCGCCCAGCAGACCTACCGGACAGGGAAAGAAGAGATCATCGCAAGCACCGGCAATCGCGAATTCGACTACGCGCTGGCGCAGACGCTGTCGCGGTTGACGGATACGTTCAATGTTCTGCCGGGCTTCGCCTATTACGACGACCACGACGGGGAAAACGCCTATGCGACGCAAGTGCGCAAGCTGGCGCGTGCGGACGGATCGGTGCTGTACGGAAAACGCTTTTTCCTGTCCCACATGCAGAAGCCAGAACACCCCGAGGTGGTGGTTGCGACGCTCTGTGCGCACGAATTCGCTCATATCTTGCAGTTCAAACACAAGCTCTTCCGGCGGCTGGATGCCGGCCAGCGAACGACCAAGCGCTCCGAGCTGCATGCCGACTTTCTTGCCGGATACTTCTCGGGCCGGCGCAAGCTGGAAAAGCCGGACTTTCCGGCCGCGATCTTTGCGACCACGTTACATGAGCTCGGCGACGATAACGTCGACGATGAGGATCATCACGGTACGTCCGATGAGCGCGCCAATGCCGTCGTGCGCGGGTTCAAGGTGGGGCACGACGAACGGCATAATCTCAGCGACGCGATCCAGGTCGGCATCAATTACGTGTCGAGACTTTGATTTGGACCGACTTCGTAGCGCGGGGCCGCCCGCCAGGGCAATCACGCCAAGCCAAATCGCGTCAGGTCAAATCGCGTAGCGCAGGATCGCGGCAAGCGATTTGCCGTCGGGGAGGTCGGTCTTGCGCACGCCGATCACCCGGCCCCCCGACCGGATCACGCGGCTCGCGATCTCGTCGACGATGCCGTAGCTGAGCGCGCCAGGCTTGGTCGCAAACGAGACGCTGCCGTCCTTGTCGTCGACGGTGCCGGGGATCACCTCGTCGATGTTCACCAGCATGGTCTCGACCGCGCCGAAGGTCGCGGCGCGCGCCGCATGGGCGATGTCGGTGGTGGCGCGGTCCTGGTCGTTGCGGGTCGCAAACACCTGCTTCCAGTGCGCGATATCGTCCTTGTAAAGCTGATCGAGAATGGCCCGCGCGCGCTCGGCGAGTTGCGCGTCCGTCATGGCGACCGGGCTGCCGTCGATGCCGGCGGCGGCGAGATGCGCGTAGGTGTTGACCGAGCGGTAGATCGGCGCCAGCGGCTGGCTCGACGCCAGGATCAGCGGCAGTTCGCTGCCGGTGAGCAGCCCGCGCAGCGCATGGTCGACCTGGCGGGCGTACTGCCGCAGCCGCACCTTCTGGCCTTCGGAGCCCTCGATGCGACCGCTCGGCGAGCGGTTGTTGATGCTGGCCTTGCCAACCGAGCTTGCCGCATCCTTCGGCATGCCGTCGACCTTGATGGTGGTCGGCGGCAGGTCGGCGAACACGTGAATGAGCCGGACGCCGCCTTCCGCCAGCGCGAGGACGTACGCGGCGTTGGGAAATGACACCGTCCGCAGCAGCGGTTTGAGCAGGAAGCGGTCCGACACTTCGAGCAGGGGCTGCAGCGCATTGGGAATGCGGAAGGTTCGCGCGCTATCGGGCGTGGCCAGGATCGCCAGGCCGCGCGCCTGGAAGCGCCAGAATTCCTCGTCGTCGATCAGGTCGTCGATGTGCTCGACGGTCGCGGCGATCTCTCGCTTGTCGGCGCCCGCATCATGCAATTGCTGCTCGGCGGTCTTGACCATGTTCTTCAGCTCGATCCGGTCGTGCGCCGTCTCCTGGCTGAGTGGTGTGGTCGGAAGATAGATCGAAACACAAATGCTCCCGCGATGCGATGCGAGCGCCTTGATATCGGCCTGACTTGGAATATCGACGTAGAGCATGTTGCTGATTGCCTCGCAATTCGACGACCGCTGCGGGGAGCCGCGACCGCGCGCGACCATGGGAGAGATGGGCGACAATAGCAAGACAGGCCGCACGCGTGGTTACGGTCCCGTTCAGTAGGATCGGATCGCAAAACGTGCTCAGCGGTCGATGCCGCCGAACGGCACGAGCGGATTGTCGACGATCGCGGCGCGGTCGGGTTGATCGATCCTGCCGGCGCCGAGAAACGCATCGAACAGCGCGCGAATGGTCTGCTGTTCGAGATCGCGGGTGATCAGCACAATGCGCGTGCGTTCATCCTGATCGGGCCAGCCAGGCAGCCGTACCGGCGGATGAAACACGTGCTGCACGCCATGAATCACCAGCGGGCCGCCGCGGCTCCTCGGCAAGCTTCACGATGCCTTTGAGCCGCAGCAGGTTCGGTCCGTGCAGCGAGCGCACCAGATCGAGGAACATCTCGAACACCGCGGCCGGAACGGCGGCATCGGTGACGAGCGAGAACGAGCGGATGCGCTCGTCGTGCCGGTTGACGTCGTGCTGCTGCTGATGATGCCCATGGGAATGATTGTGGGAATGATGGCCGCCGGCGTGGTCGTAGGCCTCGAGCGCCAGCCAGCGCGCGACATCCGGAATCTTCCGCGCCGGGTCGTAGAGACCGGCGTCGAGCAATTGCGCCGGCGTCGCCTCGCCGGCCGCCGCGTCGAGGATCGGCGCCGCCGGATTGAGCGCGCGCAGCCGGACCTTTAGGCGCTCGCACGCCGCGCGGTGCTCCGGCGTGTCGATGAGGTCGGTCTTGCTCAGGACGATGCGGTCGGCGACGGCGGCCTGTTTGACAGCTTCCAGGTGCGCGTCGAGCGTGGCCTCGCCGTTGACCGCATCGACCACCGTGATGACGCCGTCGAGGCGGTAGCGCATCGCCAGATACGGATGCGCCATCGTGGTCTGCAGCACTGGCGCCGGATCGGCCAGGCCGGTCGTCTCCAGGATCACCCGGCGGAACGTCGCCCGTCCGTTGTCGAGATCGCGCAACAACTGCTCCAGCGCGTCCACGAGGTCGCCGCGCAGCGTGCAGCACAGGCAGCCGCTCTGCAGCAGCACGACGCCGTCGCGGATCTCGCGCACCAGCAGGTGATCGAGGCCGACGTCGCCGAATTCGTTGATGATGACAGCGGTTTCGGCGAGCGCCGGGTCGCCGATCAGCCGGTTGAGCAGCGAGGTCTTGCCGGCGCCGAGGAAGCCGGTCAGCACGTTGAGTGGAATGGGCGCGGCCGGACCTAGGCCTCGCTCGATGGCGGTCATCGCGCCTGCGTGGTCTGCGGGCTGCCTGGCGCCGCGGTGTCCGAGGTCTTGGGCGCGGGCTTCTTGGGCTTCGCGGGCGTGGTGGTCGCCGTGGTCGTGGTGTCGGTTCGGGCCGCCTTTGGCGCCGTCTCTTTGTCCTTTCCGGTCGTCGGCTTTGCGGCGACGGGCGTGGCGGCAACGGGCTTGGTGGCCGCGGGTTTCGTGGCGTCCGGCTTGGCAGTTTCGGGCTTTGCGGCCACGTTCTTGACGCTCTCCTTAGCCTTGGCGGGGTCCTTGACGCCCTCCTTGGCCTTGGCGTCCGCGGCGGGCTTAGGTTTCTTCGGCTTGATGTCGACTACGACCGGCGGCGGATCGCCGGGCTTGCGGGCCGGGCCGGTGTAGACCACGACCGGAGCGCCCAGGCTGATCTCGGGACCGAGCGCCGCGCCTTTGGCTTTCGGGCGCAGGCTCGCGAGGAACACCGCGTAGGGCGAATCGGGGTTCTCGTTGGCGCCCAGCGCCTCGTCCTCGTCCTCGGTCGCGCGGCGCTTGCGGTGCGTGCCGCACATGTCCTCGCGCAGGTTGGGCGGCTCGGCGTTGACCGGCTGCAAGCGAATCGACGGTGCCGAGCGACGGCGTCAGCCAGGTGATCCCGCCAGTGCTGTTGAAGCCGCGTTCGAGCAGTTGCGCGGCCTTCATGGCGCGGGCCTGCGACGACGACGCGCCCAGCACGACGGCGATCAGCCGCTTGCCGTTACGCGTCGCGGATGCGACCAGATTGAAGCCGGATGAGCAGATGAAGCCGGTCTTCATGCCGTCGGCGCCCTGATAGCGGCCGATCAGCGAGTTGTAGTTGCTCATCACCCGCTTGCCGAACTTGATCGCCGGCATGTGCCAGTAATGATCGTATTCGGGAAACTCGCGGATCAGCGCGCGCGCCAGGATGGCGAGATCGCGTGCCGAGGTCATCTGCTCGTCGTCCGGCAGGCCATTCGGATTGACGAAGCTCGACTGCACCATGCCGAGCCGGCGCGCGGCCGCGTTCATCTCGACGGAAAAGGCCTCGATCGATCCCGCGACGCCTTCGGCCAGCACCACCGCCATGTCATTGGACGAACGCACCATCATCATCTTCAGCGCGTTGTCGACGGTGACCAGCGTGCCGACCGGAAAGCCCATCTTGACCGGCTGCTGGGCGGCGGCCGCGGTCGAAACCTTGATCGCGGTGTCGAGCGTCGATGCGGCCTTCGCGGATGGCGCGCAGCGTCACATAGGCGGTCATCACCTTGGTGATGGAGGCCGGATACCAGGGATGGCCGGCATTCTCGGCATGCAGGACCTTGCCGGACTCAACTTCGATGACCAGCAGCGCTTCGGCCGATGCGCGCGGCGCGGCGAGCGCCGTGAGGGTCAGCGCCAGGGCCGCACATAGCAGCGGCGGGACGAATTCTCGGGCGGCAAATGTCGCAATGGTCGCGGTCCGGTTGGTGGGACGGGCCTCGGAGACGCCGGCAACAGCAGTTCGAACAGCGAGATTTCTGCGAAGCCCCGGCGCATGACGGCAAAAGCACGGGTGCCCCGTCCGGGTGCCCCTGCCTCACGCGGCTGGACTGTGCTAAAGGAAAGCGTCCAAAATTCGGCAGCTTAAGCTCTGTCCGGCCCACGCGCGGTTCCGTGGATCGCGTTCCGGCACGAGCACATCCGGGAGGTCGCCGTGACGGCTTGCATCGTTGGCTGGGCCCATACCAAGTTCGGCCGGCTCGAAGGAGAAACGCTCGAAAGCCTCATCGTACGGGTGGCGGGCGAGGCGCTGGCCGACGCCGGCATCGGCCCGGGCGATATCGACGAGATCGTGCTCGGCCACTTCAACGCCGGCTTCTCGGCGCAGGATTTTACCGCCTCGCTGGTCCTGCAAGCTGCGCCCGAACTGCGGTTCAAGCGCGCCTTGCGGGTCGAGAACGCCTGCGCCACCGGGTCGGCGGCGGTACACCAGGGCCTCAAGAGCATCGCGGCCAGGTCCGCCCGCATCGTGCTCGTCGTCGGGGCCGAGCAGATGACCACGACGCCCGCCGCCGAGATCGGGCGCAACCTGCTCAAGGCGTCTTACGTGCGCGAGGAAGCCGACATCGAGGGCGGCTTCGCGGGCATCTTCGGCAAGATCGCCGGCCTCTACTTCCAGCGCTGGGGCGACCAGTCGGACGCGCTCGCCCGAATCGCGGCCAAGAACCACAAGAACGGCGTCGGCAATCCGTACGCCCAGATTCGCAAGGACCTGGGCTACGACTTCTGCCGCACCGAGAGCGAGAAGAACCCGCGCGTCGCCGGACCGCTCAAGCGCACCGACTGCTCGCTGGTGTCCGATGGCGCCGCCGCCCTCGTACTGGCGGATGTCGATACGGCGCTGCGGCTCGGCAAGGCGGTGGCGTTCCGCGCCGCCGAGCATGTGCAGGATTTCCTGCCGATGTCGAAGCGCGACGTGCTGAAATTCGAGGGCTGCGGCGAGGCTTGGCAACGCGCGCTCGCCGGCGCCGGCATCGCGCTGTCCGACCTGTCGTTTGTCGAGACCCACGACTGCTTCACCATCGCCGAGCTGATCGAGTACGAGGCGATGGGGCTCGTGCCGGAGGGCCAGGGCGCGCGCGTGGTGGCGGAAGGGCTCACCGAGAAGACCGGCCGGTTGCCGGTCAATCCGTCGGGCGGGCTCAAGTCCAAGGGCCATCCGATCGGCGCGACCGGCGTGTCGATGCATGCGATCACCGCCATGCAGCTCATGGGCGCCGCCGGCGACATGCAGGTGAACAACGCGCGCCTCGGCGGCGTGTTCAACATGGGCGGCACCGCGGTCGCGAACTACGTCAGCATCCTGGAGCGGCTCAGGTAGTCGCGGTGTTGCCGGCGAACAGCGTCGCCACCTCGGTGACGGTCTCGATCTTGGTGGGCCGCCCCTCGGTCAGGAACTGGGTCTTGGCGAGCTCGGCGAAATGCCCGCCGAGCGCCACCAGTTCGTCGAACGTCCCGCTCTCGATGATGCGGGCGTTCTCGAACACCAGGATGCGTCCGGCGTTGCGGATGGTCGCGAGCCGGTGTGCGATCACGAAGGTGGTGCGGCCCTTCATGACTTCCGCGAGCGCCGCCTGAACCTTGGCCTCGGTGATGGCGTCGAGCGCGCTCGTCGCCTCGTCGAGGATCAGGATCGGCGGGTCCTTCAGGAGCGCGCGCGCGATCGACAGCCGCTGGCGCTCGCCGCCGGAGAACAGGCGGCCGCGTTCGCCGGCCGGGGTCTCGAAGCCCTGCGGCTGGCGGTCGATCACGTCGATGACCTGCGCCCGCTCGCAGGCGGCGCGCATCTCCTCCTCGGTCGCGTCCGGCTTGCCGACGCGCAGGTTCTCGGCCACCGAGCGGTTGAACAGCAGCACCTCCTGGAACACCACGCCGATGTTGCGGCGCAGCCCCGACAGCGTGATGCCCTTGATGTCCATGCCGTCGATCTTGATGACGCCGGACTGCGGATCGAACACGCGATGCAGCAGCGCGAGCGCCGTCGACTTGCCGGCGCCGGTGGCGCCGACCAGCGCGACGGTCTGGCCCGGCAGCACCGTGAACGTCAGATCGGCGACCGCCGGCCGCTTGCCGTCGTAGGAGAACGAGACGCTGCTGAACTCCACCAGGCCTCGCATGCGGCCCGGTTCGACCGCATCGGGGCGGTCGCGCACCGTCGCCACGGTGTCGAGCACCTCGAAGAACTCCTGCAGCCTCGGCGCTTCCATCACCATCTGATTGGCGAAATGCACGGCCTGTTCGAGCTTGCCGACCAGCAGCGTCGCGTAGCTCATGAACATCACGATCTCGCCGACCGTGGTCTCGCCGCGCACATAGAAATAGATCCCGAGTATCAGGATCGACAGCATCGTCAGCGTCGTGGCTGCCCGCGTGATGACCGTGGCGAGCGCCCACCAGGCGAGCACCGGGAGCTGGGCGCCGAGCACCTGGTCGCCCATCTTCTTCATGCCGGCGACTTCGGATTCGATGCGGGCGAAGCTCTGGATCAGCGCGATGTTGCCGAGCGTGTCGGTGGTGCGTTCGGCGACGTCGCTGTAGTAGCCCTCGACGCTGCTCTGCAGCGTCTGGCTGCGATTGACCACCAGCGCGATCAGCACGGCGAACACGGCGCACAGCACGATCAGCAGCAGGCCGTAGCGCCAGTTGATGAACAGCGTCATTGGCAGCAGCACGATCAGCGAGACGAAACTGGCGAAATGCTCGCGGAAGAACGCCAGCCACAAACCCCACAGGGTGTTGGTGCCGGTCATCATCACTTTCACCAGCCGCCCGGAATGCGCGCCGGTGTAGTAGCTCTGCGGGAGTTGCAGCACGTGCTCGAAGAACATCGTCCGCACCACCTGATACTGCCGGTGGGCGAGACGGTCGGCATGCAGCGCGACCAGCGTGCTGCAGCCGATCGAGAACAGCGCGAACGCGACCCAGGCGCCGACCAGGATCGTCAGTTCATGCCAGTTCAACTGTCCGAGCCGCCCCTGCGAGTTCGCCAGGGTGTCGATGATGCGGCCGAACAGGAGCGGTTCCGCGAACATGGCGGTCGCGATCGCCAGGTTTGCGATCGCCAGAATCCACCCGAGGCGGGCCTCGCGGCCGAGCAGCTCGAGCACGCGCGCGTAGAGGCGGAGGAATTTCATGAGGCCGACTTCGGACAACGCAAGGCACTACTCCGCGGGACGACTGGTATTGGCGCTTCTTGGCGCCTCTTGGCGCTCGTAGCCGAAGGGAGCTGCGAGCGCGCCTGTTCCATAAACATGAGTCCAGCCAGTTGGAAGTGCTCCTCTGCAATGCGGAACAATATTTGCCGATCTGGTGGCCCCTGACAACGTTTATTGCGACCGCTCGCAGATACATTGACCATCGAAAGTTACGGCCACACAATGACTCGCTCATCGTCGCCAAGGCAAACGGTCAACGCTGCATGATGAATATTCCAACGGACCTTCTGCGCACATTGATAGCGGTCGTCGACCTGCGCAGCTTCACCAAGGCCGCCCAGTCGTTTGGCGATGACCCAGCCGGCGGTCAGCGCGCAGATCAAGCGGTTGCAGTTTCTCCTCGGGTTTGAATTGCTCGACAAGAGCGCGCCCGGCGTGACGCTGACGCTGCGCGGGCAGGAGGTCGTCAAAGCCGCGCGGCAGATGCTGTCGATCAATGACCATATCTTGGGCATGACCAGCGGCGGCCACGCGGCGCGGACCCTGCGGATCTGCATTCCGGGCGATTTCATCGGCGCGCGAATCCCGACCCTGCTGGCGGATTTTCGCAAGCGTTGGCCGTTCGTGCGCTTCATCGTGAACGGCGCCAGCTTCGAGCAGATTCAACGCGGGCTGCAGATGGGCGAGCTTGACCTCGCCGTGGCGGTGGCGAAATCCGAGCCGGCGATTCCCGGCGCGGTATTTGTGGCCCGATCAGGCGGTATGGGTTCGGTCCGAAGCCACCAAGCTCGATCCGCACGCGCCGGTGCCGCTGGTTTCGTTCGGCGAGGAATGCTCCTGCCGGTTCGTCGCCAGGCAGGCGCTCAATCGGGAAGGGCGCAGTTGCGAGTTCGTGTTTACGTCGCGCAGCATCGTCGGCCTGGAGGCGGCCGTCATCGCCGGCATGGGTGTGATGGTGCTGCCGCGTTGCCGGGTCGGCAACACCGCCTTGTCGATTTGGGAGGATGCGCCGCTGCCCGCGCTGCCCAATCTCTACTGCGGAGTATTTTTGCGCGAAGGCAGCAACTGGACGCCGCTCGAGGAACTTGCGGACGAGATCGGCGCCGCCTTGCGGCCGCAGGGACAAATGACTGGGCAGAAGTCTGCGTCGCCCGCCGCGCGGATGCTGGGCGCCGTATAATCCAGTCCTGCCGCGCGGCGCTTCAGTGCACCTTGCGCTCGGCAAGCGGCGGCAGGAACGTGCCGTCGAATACGTCCTCGGCTTTCGGCCTCACCTTGAACGTGTGCGTCAGCGCGAGTTGCGCGATAGCCTCTTCGAGCCGCGTTGCATCCACCGCGCCGTAACCGTCGGCCTTGACTTCCGGCGTGAGGATATTGTCGCGGATCGCCATCCGCAGCCGTTCGAGTTCGACGGCGTTGCGTGAAGCGTCCTCGCGCTTGATGGTCAGGTCGATCGCGTCGGACGGGCCGGCGGATAGTCTCCTTCAGGCCCCGCAGATAGGCGCTCAGGAACGCCTTCACGGCGTCCGGCTTCTCGGCGGCGAATTTCGGGTTCACGATGACGGCGCTGCCGTACAGCTTGAGTCCGTAGTCGGCCATCATCATCAGGACGATGTCGTCGACCGGCACGCCGCGATCCTTGAGGTCGACATAGACCCGAAACGAGAAACCGAGAACCGCGTCGATCTGCCCGGCTGCCAGCATCGGTGCGCGAACCGGGATGGCGATGTTCTCGATCGTGACCTTCGGTTGTGTCGATGCCGTTGAGCTTGGCGAACAGCGCCCATTCGCCGACCGTAGTGCCGGTGGGAGGCGCACCGAGCTTCTTGCCTTCGAGCTGCTTGGGTTCGGTGATGCCGCGGCTCTTGCGCGTCACGAACGGAATAGGGCGGCTTGTTGTAGACCATGAACACCGCCTTGAGGGCGGTCGCGGGATTCTGATCCCGATGCTTGATCATGGCATTGATGTCGGCAAACCCCATATCGTAGTTGCCGGAAGCCACCCGGGTAATCGCCTCGAGCGGGGTCGCGGCTTCGTCGATGGTCGCCTCGATGCCGGCCGCCTTGAAGTAACCCCGCTCGAGCGGAAGGAGGAACATGGCCGAGGGCCCTTCCATGCGTCCGTCGAGCGAGAATTTCACCCGGGTGCCCGTCGTGGCGGGCGCGGGCACCGGGCTCGGCGCGCTGACGGGGGCTTGCGTGCTGCCGGAATTCTGCGCCACGGCCGGCACCGCGAAGGCGATGGCCAATGCCAGCAGATGACTCGGCCGACAGAGCCGGATGAATTGAACGGGGCCCATGCGTCGCCGTACTCCCTTATACCAACGTCGGCTCCCGGCTGGCCCCAGCGCGATGTGGAGTGGTTGCAGAGATAAAGAACATGATCATGCAAAGAGCAAGACGAGATACCGGGATCGGGCTGGCCCTTCACATAATTGCGAACACCTCGCGAGCCGCCCTGATCCCAGGGGAGCATCATTTGGTCGCCATGGCAGCATCGGACTGCCGTTAAGATTAAGGCCGCGCACGGCCCGGAACACGCCATGACCCACGGTGTGCCACCACGAGATACGCAGGCTCCGGCGCCGACGGATGCACCCGCTGCGCCGATCTTTCGCGCGCCCTATGCGCCGCCCGACGAGGAACTTGCACCCGCATTCCTGGCGGCGGCGCCGCTCCGACGTCGCCGAGGCGCGGATCGACCGCACCGCGACCCGGCTGATCGAGGGCATCCGTGCCCGCGCCGGCGGGCTCGGCGGCATCGAGGACTTCCTGCACGCCTACTCGTTGTCGACCAAGGAAGGGCTTGCCCTCATGGTGCTGGCCGAGGCGCTGCTGCGGGTTCCGGACGCCACCACGGCCGACCGGCTGATCGAGGACAAGCTCGCCGCCGGCGACTGGTCGTCCCGCGAGGTGAAGTCGAACGCGCTCCTGGTCTCGGCGTCGGCCTGGACGCTCGGCATGACGGCCCGCATCATCAACCCCGGTGAGACCCCGGATTCCATCCTGGACGGGCTGATCCGGCGGCTCGGCATCCCTGCGGTGCGCGCCGCGACACGTCAGGCGATGCGCCTGCTGGGCTCCCACTTCGTGCTCGGGCAGACCATCGAGGAGGCGCTGCAGCGTGCCGCTCGCCATCCCGGCCGGCGCTACTCCTACGATATGCTGGGCGAGGGCGCGCGGACAGCGGACGACGCCGATCGCTACTTCGCTTCCTATGCGCGTGCCATCGACGAAATCGGCGCCAGCGCCGGCGACGGGTGCACTGCCGGACCGGCCGGGCATTTCGGTCAAGCTGTCGGCGCTCAATCCGCGGTTCGAGGCGGTTTCGCGCGACCGGGTGATGGCCGAGCTGGTGCCGCGGGTGCTCGAACTCGCCCGCCGGGCGCGCCAGTACGACCTCAACTTCACCATCGACGCCGAAGAGGCCGACCGGCTGGAACTGAAGCTGGACGTGATCGCGGCGGTGCTGCCCGACCGCTCGCTGCGCGGCTGGGAAGGCTTCGGTCTCGCGGTCCAGGTGTACCAGAAGCGCTCGCCGGCGGTGATCGACTGGCTCGCCGAATTGGCGCGGGCCTACGACCGGCGACTGATGGTGCGGCTCGTCAAGGGCGCCTACTGGGACACCGAGGTCAAGCGGGCGCAAGAGCGCGGACTGGCGGACTATCCGGTCTTCACCCGCAAGCCGATGACCGATCTTTGCTACACGGTTTGCAGCCGCAAGCTGCTCGCCGCCCGCCCCGCGCTCTATCCGCAGTTCGCCACCCACAATGCGCTCACGGTCGCGGGCGTGATCGAGGACGCCGGCGGCGTCAGCGGCTACGAATTCCAGCGGCTGCACGGCATGGGCCAGACGCTCTACGAATTGCTGCTCGACGAACAGCCGGATGCCGCCGTGCGGGTCTATGCGCCGGTCGGCGGCCACCGCGACCTGCTGGCCTACCTGGTGCGACGGCTGTTGGAGAACGGCGCGAACTCCTCGTTCGTGTCGGTGGCGGCCGATCCGTCGGTGCCGGTCGCCGTCCTGCTCAAGCGCCCGCAGGCCTGGATCGGCGACGCGCAGCACGCCCGCCATCCGAAAATCCCGCTGCCGCGCGACCTCTATGCGCCGTCGCGCCGCAACTCGCCGGGCGTCGAGTTCGGTGACAGCGCAAGTCTCGCGGCGCTCGTGGCGAGCGCCCGCGACGCCGTGCCGCCGCGACTCGCCACGCCGCTGGTGGATGGCGTCGCGCTTCCCGGCATCGAGCGCGACGTCGTGTCGCCGATCGACGGCGCCGTGATCGGCCGGGTGCGCGAGGGCGACGAGGCGATCGCGGCCGCCGCGATGACGGCGGCGGCCGGCGGCTTTGCGGACTGGAGCGCCACGCCGGTCGAAGCCCGCGCCGCGGCGCTCGACCGCGCCAGCGACCTGATCGAAGCGAACCGCGGCCGCCTGATCGCGCTTCTGCAGGCCGAGGGCGGCAAGACGCTCGACGACGCGCTCGCCGAGGTGCGCGAGGCGATCGACTTCTGCCGCTACTACGCCGCCGAGGCCCGCACGTCGCTGGCGCCCCGGATGCTGCCGGGGCCGACCGGCGAGTCGAACGAACTGCACTACCGCGGGCGCGGCGTGTTCGTCTGCATCAGCCCGTGGAATTTCCCGCTCGCGATCTTTCTCGGCCAGGTCGCGGCGGCGCTTGCGGCCGGCAACGCGGTGGTGGCGAAGCCCGCCGAGCAGACCCCGCTCGATCGCCTTCGAGGCGGTGCGGATCCTGCATCAGGCCGGCATCCCGGCGGGCGCGCTGCAACTCGTGCCGGGCGACGGCAAGACTGGGGCCGCCCTGGTTGCCGATCCGCGCGTCGCCGGCGTCGCATTCACCGGCTCGACCGAGGTGGCGCGCGCGATCAACCGCGTGCTGGCCGGCAAGGACGGGCCGATCGTGCCGCTGATCGCCGAAACCGGCGGCATCAATGCGATGATCGTGGACGCCACCGCGCTGCCCGAGCAGGTGACCGACGACGTGGTGACGTCGGCATTCCGCTCGGCCGGCCAGCGCTGCTCGGCGTTGCGGCTGCTCTGCGTGCAGGAGGATGTGGCCGATCCGATGATCGAGATGATCGCGGGCGCGGCGCAGGAACTGGCGCTCGGCGATCCGCGCGAGCCGTCGACCCATGTCGGGCCGGTGATCGACGCCGAGGCCAAGGACAAGCTCGACCGCTGGATCGCCGGCATGGCCGGGCAGGGGCGGGTGCGGTTTCGCTGGGATGCCGACCGGCCGCTGCCCCGACGCGGGACATATGTGCCGCCCGCGATCATGGCGCTCGACCGCGCCAGCGATCTTCGGGAGGAGGTGTTCGGGCCGATCCTGCACGTCGTGCGCTGGCGGGCGTCCGAGCTCGAACGCCTGCTCGACGACATCGCCGGTAACGGCTACGGCCTGACGCTCGGCATCCACTCGCGCATCGACGCGACCGTCGAGCGGGTGGTGGAGCGGCTCGCCAACGGCAATGTCTACGTCAACCGCAACATGATCGGCGCGGTCGTCGGCACCCAGCCGTTCGGCGGCACCGGCCTGTCCGGCACCGGCCCCAAGGCGGGCGGCCCGAACTATCTGCGCCGGTTCGCGTCCGAGCAGGTGGTGACGATCAACACCGCGGCGGCCGGCGGCAATGCCAGCCTGCTGGCGATCGAGGAGTGACAGCCAGCGCGCGCGTGACGTACGGTGTGGCGCTTTTGCCTCAGCGCAAACACATTCGTACTATTCTCTTCGTCGAGGGGACGAGGGTGAACGTGATGACTGACTCGGTTGACCGGCTCTATCGTGCAGTGGTTGCCGCGAAAACCGCCGATCCGGCGGAGTCGCGGACGGCGCGATTGCTGCGCTCCGGTCGCGGCAAGATGGCCAAGAAGCTGGCCGAAGAGGCGGTCGAAGTGGTGATCGACGCCATGAACGGCCAGAACGAAGCCGTGGTGCGCGAAAGCGCCGACCTGCTCTACAATCTGGTCGTGCTTTGGGTGGCGAGCGGGATCAATCCGGACGAGGTCTGGGCCGAGATGAGCCGCCGCGAGCGCCTGTTCGGCATCGCCGAGAAACTGCCGAAGGGGTCGGACGAGCCGACCGCGCTGCCGCGACGCAAGGTGGTGGCGCTGGCGGATCGCAGCCACGCCCGCAAGCAGCGCTGATCCAGTTGGCGGGCCGCGGCCGCGGCGACGTGGACAATCCGGACTCCCGCCAGTAAGCACCCGCATGCTCCGCCGCCTCTACGACTGGTGCATCGCCGCCGCCGGAAAGCCGCACGCGTCGTGGCTGCTGGGCATCGTCTCGTTCGTGGAAAGCTCGTTCTTCCCGATCCCCCCGGACGTGATGCTCATTCCGATGTCGCTGGCGCGGCCGGACAAGGCGTATTTCTACGCCACGGTCTGCACGCTGACCTCGGTGGCCGGCGGCGTCTTCGGCTACTTCATCGGCGCGGTGCTGTACGACTCGATCGGCCTCTGGCTGATCCAGCTCTACGGCTATGGCAACAAGGTCGATGCGTTTCGCGAGGCCTATGCGGAATGGGGCGCCTGGATCATTCTGCTCAAGGGCCTGACGCCGATCCCGTACAAGATCGTCACCATCGCGTCCGGCTTCGCCGGCTACAACCTGCCGATGTTCATCCTGCTGTCGATGATCGCGCGCGGCGGGCGGTTTTTCCTGCTCGCGTTCCTGCTCCATCGCTACGGCCCGCAGGCCCGCGTCATCATCGAGGAGCGGCTCGGCTTCTGGGTCACGATCGGCGCGTCGTGCTGGTCGGCGGCATCATCGCGGCGTTGTATCTGTTCTAGTGCCCCGAACCCGAAGTTCGCAAACGAGGGTGCCGCACAAATGATGCGAACTTCGGAATTGGACCGACTAGTGGCGGGCGGAGGGGACTTCGGTGAATCTCTCCAGCATGTTGCGTGAACGGGAGGCTGCCGGCCGTCCGGTCACGGTCGGCCTGATCGGCGCCGGAAAATTCGGCACCATGTTCCTGGCGCAGGCGCGCCTGACGCCCGGCATGCACGTCGTCGGCGTCGCCGACCTCGATGTGGCGCGCGCCACGCGCCAACTCACGAGCGCCGGCTGGGACGCGCAGGCGATCGCCGCCGCATCGCTCGGCGATGCGCTGAAGACCCGCCGCACCCACGTCACGCCCGATGCCGACGCGCTGATCGCACTGCCGGAGATCGAGGTGATCGTGGAGGCGACCGGCATTCCGGGCGCCGGCATCCGCCATGCGCTCGAGCGCGATCGCGCACGGCAAGCACATCGTCATGGTCAACGTCGAGGCCGATGCGCTGGCGGGCCCGCTGCTCGCCCGCAAGGCGAAGGCGGCCGGCACGGTCTACAGCCTCGCCTGGGGCGATCAGCCGGCGCTGATCTGCGAGCAGGTCGACTGGGCGCGCACCTGCGGCTTCAAGGTGATCGCCGCCGGCAAGGGCACGCGCTACGAGCCGCACTATCACGCCTCCACGCCCGACACGCTGTGGGACATTCTCGACAAGTACCTGCAGCATCGAGGATCGCGGCTCGATCAATCCCAAGATGTTCAACAGCTTCGTCGACGGCACCAAGTCCGGCATCGAGATGACGGCGGTCTGCAACGCCACCGGCCTGGTGCCGCAAAGCGGGGGCCTGGGCTTCCCGCCAGCCACGCGCTTCGAACTGGCCGATGTCTGCAAGCCGAAGGCGGCTGGCGGCACGCTTGAGAAGGAAGGCGTCACCGAGGTGGTGTCGTCGGTCGATCGCGACGGCCGCGACGTGCCGCATCATCTTGCGCTCGGCACCTACGTGGTGTTCGAGGGCGAGAGCGAGTATGCGCGCCGCTGCTTCAACGAATACGCCATGCTGCCCGATGCCAGCGGCCGGTTCGCCGCGCTCTACCGGCCGATCCACATGATCGGCCTCGAGCTCGGCGTCTCGGTCGCGAGCGCGGCGCTGCGCGGTGAACCGACCGGCGCGCCCACCGGCTTCCGCTCCGACGTCGCCGCCACCGCCAAGCGCGCGCTGAAGCGCGGCGAGGTGCTCGACGGCGAGGGCGGCTTCTGCGTCTGGGGCCGCCAGGTGCCGGCCGAACGCTCACTGGCGGAAGGTCTATTGCCGCTCGGCCTCGCCAGTGAGGTGAAACTCACGCGCGACGTCGCGCCCGGCGAGGCGCTGCGCTGGAGCGACGTCGCGTACGACGCCGGCGATCTTGCCGTGAAGGTCCGCCGCGAGATGGAAGCCGCCTTCGCCCGGCCGAACGAGACGGTGTGAGCAAAGGCTTCGCGTCAATCCACGCGCGCACCCGAACCCTTCACGACCTTGCCCAGCCGTTCGGTTTCGGCAGCGATGACGCCGGCGAACTCCTTCGGAGTGTTGGCCACAATTTTCGCACCCAATTTCATCAATCGCTCCCGAACCTCGGGTTGCGCCAAGGCCTTGACGAATTCGGCGTTCAGCCGGTCGACCACGGTTCCGGGCGTTGCCGCGGGAGCCAGAATTCCAAACCAAACCTTCAAATCCAGAATCGGCGCGCCGACCTCGACGGCTGAGGGGATCTCCGGAAGCAACGACGAGCGCTGCCGATCCGTCACCATCAGACCGCGAAGTTTGCCTTCCTGGATGAGCGGCGCCATGCTCCCGACCGCGCCGAAAAACAGCTCGATGCGGCTGGACATCAGGTCGGGGACGATCTGCGACGATCCGCGATAGGGCGCGTGGGTGATGTCGATCTTGAATTCGGATTTCAACAATTCGCCGAGCAGGTGAGCGCCACTGCCGACGCCGACAGACCCGTAGGTCAGCGCTCCGGGGTGTGTCCGCGCCCACGCAACGAGATCGGCCATGGTTTGGAATGGCCGATCCGGTGGGACAACGAGGACGTGCGGCAACTCGACAAGCTCGATGACCGGCACGAAGTCTTTCACCGGATCGTACGTCAGCTTGCTGTAAAGCGAGACGTTGATCGCGTGTGTGCCGATGTCGCCGACCAATAGGGTGTAGCCATCCGGCGGAGCTTGTTTTACGAAGCCCGCGGCGACCTGGCCGCCGCCTCCGGGCCGGTTTTCAATCACGACCGGCTGGCCGACATTCTCAGCAAGCTTCGAAGCCACCAGTCGGGTCATTTGGTCCGTGACGCCACCGGCGGCATACGGCAACACGAGGGTGATGGCACGACGCGGAAAATCCTGAGCGCAGGCGACTGCCGAGGCAAGCGTGCAGAAAGCTGCCGCCAGAAGTCCCGCCCCAAAGTTTTTCATGTTTGTTTTCCTCCGCTACTTTTCTTCTGCGATGCGCCCATTCGTAAAGCGCCTCGGATCACGAATCGAAGCAAGCCGGACAGCGGCGGTCAGGAAGCGAATCGCCTCTGCAAATTAACTGACGCGCGTCGACGCCGACCGTGAAGCTGCCGCGACGTCATATTCGTAGAACTCGCTCAACTTCAGGCCGGTCTTGTCCCCGCCCAAGCGGTGTTGAAACGCCATTTTGATATTTCGTTTGATCTGCGCCCATTTCGACGTCAGGTGCATTTCTTTGCCGCGCGCCCGTGCCTCCAGCACCGCCCGCCGCGTGCGCGGCAGGCGAAGCCGCTCGTACTGCCAAAGTGCTTCGGTCAGGTCGTCCGGGCGACTGCGAGACCACGTCGGCCAGGGCATAGCCGTCTTCGATCGCCATGCACGCCCCCTGACCGATATGAGGCAGCATCGCATGCGCGGCGTCGCCGAGCAGCGTCACCCTCCCTTTGCTCCAGCGCTCGAGCGGATCGCGGTCGTAGAGCGCCCATTTGTAATAACGGTCAGACGATCCCAGCAATCGAAGCAACGGTTCGTGCCAGCCCGCAAACGTCTCCATGACTTCGGCTCGTTCGCATTCCTGCGTCCAGGATTTTCCCGTCCACGCGTCGGTCTCGACGTGAGCGACGAAATTGACGAGCGTGCCGCGACGAACCATGAAATGGATCACGTGGCTGCGCGGCCCCATGTACAGCGTGAGATCGGTACTGATCAGGCCGGGTGGAAACGCATCGAGCGGAACCAGTCCGCGCCAGCAAACCGACCCGGTAAATCGCGGTGCTTCCCGACCGAACAGGCTCTGCCGCACGGTGGAACGGATGCCGTCGGCGCCCACGATGAGATCGGCGTCGATCTCCGTGGCGTCCGCAAAGCGCGCTCGCGCGCTGTTGCCACTGGTCTCGACGCCGGTGCAACGCGCATTCAGATGGATCACGTTGTCGGGCAATTGCTGCCGCAAGACGTCGACCAGGTCGGCGCGGTGCGCCGACAGGTAAGGAGCGCCGAATTCCTTCTGATAAACGCCTTTGCGGAACACCTTGGACAGGACGTCGCCGCTGTCCCAGGCGCGAACAAGCTGGTTGTCCGATTCAAAGCCGATGTCCGCGATACGCCCATCGAGACCGAGCGCACGAAAGGCTTTGATCGCATTGGGCGAGAGTGAAACGCCCGCTCCGATCTCGCCGATCTGAGCCGATTGCTCATAAACCTCGACCTCGCAATCGCGCCGGCGCAACGCGATTGCGGCGGTCAGTCCGCCGATCCCGGCGCCAATAATCGCAACTTTCGGTTTCCTCGGCATCAGCGGTCACTTTTCGTAGAGCGTTGATATCCACCAGCATATCGGCGAACTTGTCAACCGAATCGCCAACGAGCAGCGATCGCGGTGACAATCCACGCGCGCATCGCTTGTGGTGATCGCCTCCAAGCGGTCGATGCAGCTCGAAGTGGGCCATCGGTCGGCCCGGAAATGCCCAGCGAAGGTTTCTCAGCCGGCTAGTCGGATATCCCGGGCGAATCCCCCTGCGCGCAGTAAAGGCGGAGTCGATCGCGATAGGTGTGGAATTGCATGACGGCGCCGTCGATCGTCTTGCGGCCGTGCTGAATGTAGAGGGCGGTCAGTTCGCGGCTGGATTTATCGCCGTTGACCGCGAGCACCCACAGACGCAAGAGAATGTCGGCCTGTTCGCCGCTGAAGTGCTGTTCGAGAAACTCGGTGGTGCACCCGCAATTGAATACCGAGCGTTGCAGAAGGCTTCGGCATTTGCGTTCGAGCGCGTCTTCGCTCGCCTGAGCGAAACCACAGAATGCCAGGGTCAGCCCGATCAAAATCGGACTGATCCGAATCCACCTTGCTCCCGTTACAGGCTTGCGAATGACAAGACCGATCATGTTGTCCGCCGACTGATTGAAGGGGGAAGGGACGCGTTCGCCAGCGCTACTGGCCCATGAACCGGCGCTCGAGCTCTTGGCGGAATTCGTCCGAGAGCTCCTTGCGGGTTCGCAAATATCGGATCGCCTCCCGAGATGCTCTCCGTTCGAATCGTTCAACGAGGGCGTCGATCACGCGAAGAAACAAAGGGCGCAGCTTCGGCTTGGCGGCCGGAGGATCGCGAACCGTCGGTTGCGGGTCTGAGGAACCCGTCCGTCCATCCTCGACCGGCAATGCAATGGCGGAAAAAGCGGTCATGGGTTCGCTCGCTTTGCTCATCGCGGTTCGACCCCTGCGTTCCGTCGATCGGGTCGAAGCGAGAGCTACCATCGCGTTCGCGATGGCCGTGTGAGGCGGTTCACACAACGGCGAACGCGAAGCGCTGAAATCATGTGCAACAACGCTTACCGACAATGAGCAAACTCAGGTGAGCAAGCGCCGTGCCAGCGTGCGCACTGCCGCATTATTTTGCAGAGCGCCGCCGCATGGCGCCATCTGCCTGGAGCGCCAACAACTTGCGGTCGTGGCGTCAGGTTGTGCAACGTGATGAGTGATAAGTCATGCGCGGCGGATGTGCGCTACACGAGCGATTTCGCTCACAGGCGTGAGCGCGATGTGCTCAGGTCAGAAAGGCGCGGTTGTTGTCATGCGTCATCCGACGCTCCACGGGCGGCGCGAGCGGAGCCGCGCCGAACGATGCGCGCACGCGGGTCGTCGGCGCTTCCCGGTACAGCGTCGTGCGCTGCCAGGGCTCGCGGCCGAGCGAGCGGATCAACGCCTCCATCGCCTCCGGCGGCATTTCCTGGCCGTGCGTGGCGCCGGCGGCGCGCGTGATGCTCTCGTTCATCAGCGTGCCGCCGAGATCGTTGGCGCCGGCCTGCAGGCAGGCGGCGGCGCCGTCCGGGCCCATCTTCACCCACGAGGTCTGGATGTTCGTGATCAGCGGGTGCAGCGCGAGCCGCGCGACCGCGTGCATCAGCACCGCCTCGCGGAAGGTCGGGCCGAAGCGGCTCTGGCCGCGCAACTGCATCGGCGCTTCCATCGGCACGAACGGCAGCGGCACGAATTCGGTGAAGCCGCCGGTGCGCTCCTGCAGGTGGCGGATGTGCAGCAGGTGCCGCGCCCAGTGGACGCGGCGCGATCGACATGGCCGAACATGATCGTCGCGGTGGTGCGCAGGCCGAGCCGGTGCGCGGCCTCGATCACGTCGAGCCATTGCGCGGTCGTGACCTTGTCGGGACAGATGACGGCGCGCACCTCGTCGTCGAGGATTTCGGCCGCCGTGCCGGGCAGCGAGCCGAGCCCGGCCGCTTTCAGTGCGGCCGAGGAACTCCGGCACGCTGAGACCCGAGCGTCGCCGCGCCCTGCGAGATTTCGAGCGGCGAGAAGGCGTGGATATGCAGCTCCGGCGTCGCCTCCTTGATGGCGCGGCAGATCGCCAGATAGGTCTCGCCGGTGTAGCGCGGATGGATGCCGCCCTGCAGGCAGACTTCGGTGGCGCCGCGCGTCCCAGGCTTCGCGGCAGCGGCGCACGATCTCGTCGAGCGACGAGGTCGTAAGGCCGGCCGCGCAGATGTCTCGTGCGTCTTGCCCTTGGAGAAGGCGCAGAACGTGCAGCGATAGGCGCAGATATTGGTGTAGTTGATGTTGCGGGTGACGACGTAGCTGACGCGGTCGCCCGCGGTCTCGGCGCGCAAGCGCGTCGGCGGCCGCGCACACCTCGTGGAAGCTCGCGCCGCGCGCGGCGAACAGCGCGACGATCTCGCGTTCGCTCAGGCCGCGGCCCGCCATGGCGCGATCGAGGATCGGCGTCAGGCAGCCCGGCGGCGGGACCGATGGCGCGGCACCGGCGGCGGCGCGAACGGCCGCGCCCGGCGTCCAGGCATCGGCGCGCGCGAAGCCTTCCGCATCCGCCATCCGCAGCGACGCGCGGCCGCAAGCCCGGATCGATCCAGCGCGATGCCTGCGCGCACGTAATCCGGATAGATCGCGAGCCGCTCGACCAGCACCTTGCCGGCGTCCGCGGTCGCGGCGCGCCAGCGCGTCGAGCGCCGGCCACGGCCGTTCCGGGTTGACGTGGTCGGGCGTCACCGGCGACACGCCGCCCCAGTCGTTGATGCCGGCGGCGATCAGGCGCGGCAGCGCGCCGGCGCGCAGATTGGGCGGCGCCTGGATGTTCATCGCGGCGCCGAACAGGATGCGCGCGACCGCGATCGTCCAGAGATGGTCGTCGAGCGTCGGCTCGGGTGCTGCGCCATGCGGGTGTCCGGGCTTGGCGCGGAAATTCTGGACGATGATTTCCTGCAGGTGGCCGTGGCGCTCGTGCAGATCGCGCAGCGCGAGCAGCGCCTCGATGCGCTCCCGCCGGGTCTCGCCGATGCCGATCAGGATGCCGGAGGTGAACGGCACGGCGGCCTCGCCGGCGGCCGCGATGGTGGCGAGCCGCGCTGCCGGCAGCTTGTCGGGCGAGCCGAAATGCGGGCCGCCGCGCTGCGACAGCCGCTCGGCGGCGGTCTCGAGCATGATGCCCTGCGACACCGACAACGTCGCGCAGGCGCGCGATGTCGTCGCGCCGGCATCACGCCGGGATTGAGGTGCGGCAGCAGCCCGGTCTCGTCGCAGCACCAGCGCGGCCATGGCGGCCACGAGGTACGAGATCGTGCTGTCGTGGCCGAGCCGCGTCGAGCTCGGCGCGCGCCGCGCGGTAGCGCAGCTCCGGCTTGTCGCCGAGCGTGAACAGCGCCTCCTTGCAGCCGGCGTCCGCGCCGGCGCGCGCGATCGCCAGCACCTCGTCGGGCGTCAGATAGGCGGCGGTCGCCGCGGCGCGGCGGATGCGCGAAGGTGCAGTAGTGGCAGGTGTCGCGGCAGAGCTGGGTCAGCGGAATGAACACCTTGCGCGAATAGGAGACGCGCGCGCCGTGGCCGTCGTCGCGCAGCGCGGCGGCCGCCGTCATCAGCGCATCGAGATCGTCGCAGCCGAGCAGCGCCAGGGCGTCGTCGGCGCGATGGCGCTTCGCCGGCGACGGCGCGCTCGATCACGCCGCGCCAGCTCATGCGGTCGCCCTCTCGCTCACGACGCGCATCGGCGCGCAATCCCCAGCGATCGAGCAGCGCGCGCGAACGCGGTTGCGCGACGGCGTTGCCAGGAACAGCGCCAGGTCCTCCGGCGTGTCGATATCGAGCGCGATGCGCGGCAGCCGCACGACCCGCGGCTCGATGCCGCGCGCCCTGCGCGGCGGCGAGATGCGGGAAAGAAGCTGTTGTCGCCGAAGCGCAGCGGCACCGCATCGGCCGGCGTGCACAGGACCGCGTTGGAGCCCATGCTCGTCGCGCGCCGGCACGATCGTGAAGCCGGCGCGGCCGATGCGTGCGCCGCGAGCAGCTGGCGGATGTCGTCCGGCGTCGACCAGCGGGATGTCGCCCGGCACCGTCAGCAGGCCGAGGCCGCGCGCGAGCAGCCGCGCGCGCCGCGCCCATGACCGCGCCGGTGTGGCCGTCGCGCGGCGTCGCTCGGACGACACCTGCGCGCCGTAGCTGCGCCGCGAGCGCCGCGGCCGCCGGATCGACCGTGACCACCAGCATGCCGGCAAGCTCGCGACGGCCGCGAGTGTCTGCAGCACGTCCTCGAGCATCGCGAGCGCCAGCGCCTGCCGCTGCGCCGGCAGTCAGCGCCGCCGCCAGGCGCTGCTTGGCGTTGCGCGGTGTCCTTGACCGGCACCACGGCGCAGACGCTAGCGCTGCTCTGGCATGCTTTGCCTCCGCAAGCGCGATCGGCGGCGGCGAGCACGTCGCGCGCCAAGCGCCTCGCGGTCCTCGATCGTCTGTCATCAGCGTATGCGCCATCGTCGCCGAAATGCCAAGCTCGGCCGCGCATGCCGCATCTGCATGGTCGAGCACATAGCCGTCGAGCAGGTCGCCGTAGTGCCGCGCCACCGCCGCGGCGGTCACCGGCAGGCCGAGCTCGGCCATCATCTTGGCGGTCGGGCCCTTGACCGCCCGGCCGCCGATGATCGGCGAGACCGCCACGACCGGCGCGGCGCATGCGGCGAGCGCCTCGCGCATGCCGCGGAACCGCCAGGATCGGCTCGATGCTGATGAACGGGTTGGACGGGCAGATCACCACCGCGCGCAAGCCGCGGGTCCGCGCAGCGCCGCGAGGACGTCGGGATGCGACGCGCGCCGCGGCTGCGCCGTCGTAAGCGCAGTTCGATCACCGCCGGCTCGCAGCGCCGCCGCACGAAATAGTCCTGGAAGTCGAGCCAGCCTTCGCGCGGTGCGCAGGCGCGTGCGCACCGCGGTCGTCGGTCATCGGCACGATGCGCGTCGCGATGCCGAGCCGGCGGCAGAAGTCGGCGGTGATGGCGGACAGGCTCTCGCCGGCCGCAGCCGCCGCGTGCGCTCGACATGGGTGGCGAGATCGCCGTCGCCGAGCTGGAACCAGGTCTCGCCGCCGAGCGCCGCGAGCGCCGCCATGAAGGTCCAGGTCTCGTCGCGCCGGCCCCAGCCGCGCTGCCGGATCGTCGAGCCCGGCGAGCATGTACATCAGCGTGTCGAGATCGGGCGAGATCGACGAGCCCGAGATGCTCGAAGTCGTCGCCGGTATTGGCGACCACCAGCAGTTCGCCGGGCGGCAGGACGCGGCTCAAGCCCGAGCGCGAGCTTGGCGCCGCCGACGCCGCCGGACAGCGCGACCACGCGCGTCGGCATCGCCGCGGCGCTCACCGGAACAGATCCTCGTCGGCGGGACGGATCAGGCGGCGGCCGGCGTCGCCGGCGCCGACCAGGTCAGGCCGCGCACCAGGACCGCCGGCCGCGCCTCGTCCGGCTTGTCCCATCAGCAGCGAGGCGGCGGCGGCGATCTCGTCGGCGAAGCCGGTCTGGGTCACGCGCAGCGCGCGGCCGAACAGGTCGGGCTGCCCGCGCATGTCGATGAGCGCCGGCAGGCCCGCGGCGCCGAGCGCGACGCCGACCGTGCCGCGCCGCCAGGCGCGGCCCCAGCTGTCGCTGACGATCACGCCGAGCGCTTGCCGAAATGCGCGGCCCAGGCGGTCGCGCAAGCGCGGCGGCCGACGCGTCGGGATCGTCCGGCAGCAGCAGCACCGGCTCCGCGCCGGCCGCCGGATCGACATTGGAGCGGTCGACGCCGGCATTCGCCATGATGAAGCCGAGCCGGTGCTCGACGATCAGCACGCCCGGGCGGCTGCCGCACCACGCGCGCGCGATTCGCGCAGGATGACCTCGACCAGGCGCGGGTCCTTGTCGACCTCGGCGGCGAGGCTCGTGCGCGCGCGGCGACGGCTCGACCGTCGCGAGATCGACGTAGCGGCCTTCGGCCTTGGAGACGATCTTCTGCGCCACCACCAGCACGTCGCCGTCCGCGGGCGCGAGCGCGCCGCCTTCGCATGCGGCGATCAGCAGCGCGCGGCGAGATCGTCGCCCGGCCGCAGCATCGGAATGTTCGGGATCGGGAACAGCGTGACCGGCATGACGGCGGCGTCCGCCGCTCAGGCCGCTCGCGTCGGCCGCTCGGTGAGAATGCGGCAGCACGTCCTTGGCGAGCTTGAACATGAAATCCTCGGTGTCCTGTCCCTTCGCCGGGAATGGCCAGATCACGATTTCCTGCACGCCCGCGTCAGCCAGCGCCTTGAGCCGGCTGACGATCTGCGGCGCGGTTCCGACCAGTGCGAGACTGTCGATGATCCCGCGCGGGATCAGCCGGCGCAACTCATCCATGACGGGCGCCGACCATTCGTGCGGCGCTTCGCGCACGAATTTGCGGAACTCATACGTCATGTCGGGCGCGAGCTTGTCGGCCATCTCGCCCAGCACCTTCCGGCTGCTCCAGAACGCGAAGCTCACGCCGCGGCGGATGCCCTCCGGGATCGGATCGTCCTCCTGATCCAGCACCGAGACGTAGAGCCAGGCGCACACCCGGATATCTTTCCAGTCGCGCTTGGATGCCTCCAGGCCCTGCTGGATGTGCTCGCTGGCGTAGGCGATGCCGGTCGGCGTCGCGAAGCTGCCGATCAGCACACCGTCGGCGACCTGGCCAGCGAGCTTGAGAATTTGCGGGCCGCGGCTGGCGATGTAGAGCTGCGGGATCGCGGTCGGCTTCCAGTCGAGCGACCCGTCTTTGAACTTCACCACCTCGCCATCGAGCGTCACCTTCTCGCCGCGCCACAACCGCCGCATCAATTCGGTGGCCTCGCGCAAACCCGCGACCGGCTTCGGGCTGCCGTAGCCCGGAAGCGTCTCGAAGTGGCTGCCCGAT
Organism: uncultured Alphaproteobacteria bacterium; assembly: GCA_963807865.1. Classification (GTDB taxonomy): domain Bacteria; phylum Pseudomonadota; class Alphaproteobacteria; order Rhizobiales; family Xanthobacteraceae; genus VAZQ01. Next base: position 196,260 of record CAWEDK010000015.1, read on the forward strand.
CCCATGATGACGCGGAATCGCCCGGGCGCCATTTCGGCGAGCGTCGCGGTCGCCTGCGCCAGCAGCGCGGCATGACGCGTGTAGGGATCGACCACGCTGGTGCCGAGGCCGAGCCGGGTGGTGCACTGGGTCGCGGCGCCCAGCCGGGAGAACACGTCGCGGGCCCATTTCTTGTCGTTGTGGAAGACCGCGTGGAAACCCAGCAGTTCGGCGAGCTTCACCTGATCGAGGAAGCGCTGGCCGGGCTCGCCGCCCAGGGACGCAATCGAAAGCTTCATGGTCGTGCTCAGCCCTTTGCCGCCGCGGCTTCCTTGTCCATCTCGTCGAAAATCTGTGCCGCGACCTGGAAGGCGCCGAACGCCGCCGGAACGCCGGCGTAGATCGCCGAATGCATCAGAATTTCTTTGACCTCGTCGCGGGAAACGCCGGTGTTTGCCGTAGCGCGGAAGTGGAGCTTGAGTTCGTCGAGCTTGCCCATGCCGACCAGCGTCGCGATCGTGATCATGCTGCGGGTCTTGAAATCGAGGCCGGGCCGCGCCCAGACCGATCCCCAAGCATACTCCATCAGGAAGTCCTGGAACTCCGCGTTGAACGACGTACGGTTCTTCGCGCCGCGGGCGGCGTGCGCTGCGCCCAAGACCTGCTCGCGGATCTGCTTGCCGCGCTGAAAGCGTTCGTCGCTCATGCTGTCTCCCCGGATGATGTCGATGATCTAGCGAACAAAACGGTTGCTGACCAGCGCCCGCCCGTCGGGGATGGTGGCGGCAGGCACGCATCAAAGACAACGGCGGATGAATGCGCCGGCGTTGGCGAGCGCGCGGCGGCCCGGCTCGAGACGCGCGTTCCACATCGCCCAGGCGTGGATCATGTGCGGCCAGATTTCCAGGGTGACCGGCACGTCGGCTGCGCCGGCCGCGGCGGCGAGCCGGGTGGAGTCGGCGAGCAGCGTCTCGGACGACCCGACCTGGATCAGCGTCGGCGGCAGTCCGCGCAGATCCGCGTACAACGCCGACACCCGCGGGTCGCGGCGGTCCTCGCCGGCCGGCAGATAGGCGTCGGCGAGTTCGCCAAGATAGGGCTTGTGGATCAGCGGATCGACCGCGTCCTTGGTGATGAGCGTCTCGCCCGACATGGTCAGGTCGGTCCAGGGCGATACCAGCCAGAGACAGCCCGGCAAGGCCTGTCTGGAGTCACGGAGCGACGTGGCGAGCGCCAGCGTCAGCCCGCCGCCGGCGCTGTCGCCGCCGACCGCGATGTGCGCCGCGTCGATCCCGTGCGTGCCGAGATAGCGCCAGGCCGTGAGCGCATCCTCGAGTGCCGCCGGGAAAGGATGCTCGGGCGCCAGCCGATAGCCGACCGCGAGCGTACGCACGCCGGCGGCGCGTCCCGCCTCGGTCACCATGCGGCGATGGCTGACGATCGAGCCCGAGCAGTAGCCGCCGCCGTGAAAGAACATCAGCACCCGCGACGCATCGCTGCCGGGCGCCATCGACCATTCGCCCGGTACGCCGTCGAGGTCGACCGGCTCGAGCTTGACGTCGTCGGCCACCGGCCAGACCGAGCCGACCTCGTCGATGCGCGCGCGGCGCTCGGTCCATCCGACCGGCCGCGGCTTCGAGCCAAGCAGCGCACGGATTGTGTCGATCTCGCTCTGCGCCATGCGCAAATCTCCTGCGGCTGCGGCGTCAGTCCGGCGGCTTCGCGGTGAACCCCGCTACGTCCGGTCGATCGGCAGCACTTCGGCGCCGACGAACTCGTCGATGTAACTGTTCCCCTGGTACTTCAGCTCGTCGTGCATGCCGAGTTGCGATGTGTAGTAGGCTTCCGCCACCCACCACTTGATGGTGCCGAATGCGTAGTTGACGTCTTCGACCGGCTTCTTGTTTTCGTTGCGGGCGATGCGGTCCATCAGCTTGGCGCGCTCGGCGGCGGAGGTTTCAAGAAACGCGCGGCCGAACATCCGGCTGGCGGTTTCGTCGATTTCGTGCAGATCGTCCTTCCAGCTTTGGCGCCACACCGGATCGATGCTTTCGGCCAGTTGCCCGTCGATATAGAGCGCGCATTTCGCTGCTTTTGCGCCGCCCGACTGGGCATCTGCCGGGATGATCAATTCGGCGAACTCGTCGAGGATCGCAAGCTCGCGCGCCGTGAAGAACTTGCCGGCCGGCAACGCGGTCCGGACTACGTTCTTGACCTGCGCCACGGCGACGTTCGGCAATGCCGTGGCCGCCGCGGCGGCGCCGCCGGCAAGCATCGCCTGGCGGCGGGTGATCGGATGGTCGGCGCTCATGCGTTCCCTCCTTCCATCACAAGTCGCCCCGTTTGAGTTCGCCGGCCAGATAGTCGCAGCTTCGCCAGCACAGCGCCATGATGGTCCAGGTCGGATTCTGGCACGCCGCGGAGACGAAACCCGCGCCGTCGACGACGAACAGGTTCTTGACGTCGTGGGCCTGCTGGAACGAGTTCAGCACCGAGGTCTTGGGGTCATTGCCCATGCGAGCGGTGCCGACCTCGTGAACCGACGAGCCTTCGGTGAGCGGATCGGGATCGACGCGGGTGATCTCGAAGCCCGATGCCGCGAACGCTTCCTGCATGCTGGTGGTCATGTCGGCGCACATCTTCTTTTCGTTGTCGCCGTACCGGTAGTGAAACCGCAGCACCGGAATGCCGAACGTATCTTTCATGTTGGGGTCGAGCTCGACGCGGTTCTCGTAGCGCGGCAGCACCTCGCCGAGGCCGTACATGTAGATGAACGCGCCGGCGTGATCGCGCACCTTCTTCTTGTAGGCCTGCCCGTATCCCGTGAGCTTCATGGCATCCTCGGGAAACATCTCCTGCCCGCTCGATCCTTCGAGGCCATAGCCGCGGATGAAGTCCTTGCCTTTCGACTTGTCGTCGAGATTGCGGAAGCGCGGAATATAGAACCCGCCCGGACGCCCGTCGTCGTTGCTGCGTCCCTTGCCGATCCGGTCCTTGTAGATGCCGTGCACGCGAGGTCCGAGCACGTGTTCGCACAGATTGTGTCCGAGATGACCAGAGTAGTTGGCGAGCCCTCTCGGGTGCTGGCGCGAATTCGACAGCAGCAGGATGCGCGTCGACTCCAGCGTCGAGGCCGCGAGCACCACGACCCGTGCCTTGGCCTCGTAGGCTTTGCGGGTCGCGGTATCGATGAATGCGACACCTTTCGCCTTGCCGGTGTCCGGGTCCATCAGCACCTGGTGGATGGTCGAGTTGGTGCGGACCGCGAGCCGGCCGGTGTCCCAGGCCGGATAGATCAGGCCGGTCGGCGAGTCGAACGCGGCGTGAATGTCGCAGCCGCCGACGCGGCGGAAGCAGGCGCCGCGGCCGAAGCAGCGCGAGCGGTACTTGTTGTGGGAGAGCCCGTCGGTGGTGACGCCGAGCCGAAACGGAGTCGCCACCCAGCCCTTCTTCCGGGCGAGCTCGCCGCGCATATGCGTTTCGGCCGGGTTGAACCGCATCGGCCGCTGATAGATCGAGTCGGGAAGCCAGGGCAGATTCTCCGTCACGCCGGAGATGCCGAGATAGCGGTCGACCCGGTCGTAGTAGGGCGCGATGTCGGCGTAGCTGATCGGCCAGTCGTCGCCATAGCCGTCGCGGCTGGCGGCTTTGAAATCGTAGTCGGAGAGGCGCAGCGCCAAGCGTCCCCAGACATTGGTCTTGCCGCCGAGCGCGCGCGAACGGACCCAGGAGAAGTTGGTGCCGGTGTAGGGATGGTCCTTCTCGTTGACGAAAAACTTCTTGGTGTAGTCCGGTCCTTCGCCGAGCTGCTGCCAGTTCACGACGTTGGTGTAGCGGCCGAGGCCCTGTGCGTACGGCGGCTTGAGCCGCTTGTAGTCCTGCTCGTTGAGCACATAGGTGTCGGGCGCAAGCTTGCCGCGGCGCGGATGGTGATAGGGCCACTCCATCGAGCGGACCTCTTCCTCGAAGTCGACCTGCTGCCCGGCCTCCAGCATCAGCACGTCGAGGCCATGGGCGGTGAGCGCATGCGCCGCCATGCCGCCGGCCGCGCCCGAGCCCACCACCAGCACGTCATATACTTTGGTGAGATCGACGGTTTCCGGCTCCGGCAGCGTCACCGTCGGCAGGCCAAGAGGCGACATCGGGCCACTCGTTTATGGGCTGAATCGTTGTGGGCGAGAGAGCACGATTGGGCGGTCGTGCCAAGTGACAGGAGGTATCAGCGTTAGCGCCTTCCTCATCCTGAGGAGCGGGCATCGCAGCCAAGTGTACGCAGGCTGCGCCTGCTATGGCCCTGCGGACGCTCCTCAGCATGAGGTCCGGTTGTGACGGCAGCTAACGGCAAGGAAGCGGCAAGGCGGGGAGAGGTGCCGCAGGCGGATTGAGGCAATTGAGCATCCGCGGCGCGAAGTATGGCACGAAACCATCGTCAACGATGCGCTTCGCAGTCGCGGTCAATTTGACGGGATCGTTCAGATACTCGACCACCAGAACCTTGCGCCCAACGTCGCGCGCCATCCGCAATTGCTTCAGCGAAAACGCCACGTCTGCCGGATTGTTCGGGGTTTCCGGCTTATCGACCCCGAAGAACAGGTCTTCCTTGGCGATGCCGTCGATGCTGTCCAGCACCTGCGGTTCGTCGAGCAGTTCCTCGGCGTTCTGCATGACGACGAGGAAATCCGGATTGCGCTTGCGCGCATAGTCCGACAGCCGGCGCAGAAACGATGCCATGTCGGCCTCCGCCGTCGGCCGGGTCTTTTCCCAGTTGAGGAACGCGTCGGCACGATCGAGGTAAACGCCGTCGAAGCCTTGCCGCATGATGATATCGAGATAGCTTTCCGGGCCGCCGAACATCAGCGCCTGCCACGCCGGATGCCAGTACTGGACGAAATAGTTGCCGTCCCAGTCCGGGTTCACGTCGCCGAGCCAGACCGGCTTCTTGGTCCGGTCGTACCATTCGGGCCGCCAATAGGCGCGATACCGCTCGGCTTCGCCGAACGACAGATAGGCCAGCAGGACGCGCGGGCTGCCGTCCGGCCGGCGCTTCATGCGCGTGACTTCCTCGGGCGACCGGTCGCGCAGGAAGCGCCGGTTGGCCGAGACGCCATTGTCGACCACCATCAGGTCGTGCGGTGCTGCGACCACTTCGCCGATGTCGAACGAACTCAGCCAGTAGCCCCAGTTGCGCACGGCCCGCAGCCGCTGGGCGCGCCGTTCTGTCGCGCTTTCAGGTGCGCGAAGACCGGGCGAGGGCTCGGTGCGTTGCGCGGTTGCGGGGCCGGCCACGGCTAGCGCACCGATGGCGGCGGCCGCCGCCATGATGGCAAGCGCCATCAACGCCGGCAGCCGGAGGTTCGGCTTGCGGCGGCTGGGATCGCGCGGCGGCTTACGCAGGTCGCGGACGGGGCGGAGGGTCGATCGTGTCATGGCGCTCGCGCGAACCGGGGTGCGGCGATGCGCACCGTGTCGTCCCGACCCAAAAGCCATCGCGGCCGATCCGGGTTTTCGTGTGGCGGCGGCCGCTGATGCGCCGAGCGAAGTGTCTGTGTTGGTGCCCCTGGCCGGAATCGAACCAGCACGGTGTTGCCACCACCAGATTTTGAGTTTGGCGCGTCTACCAATTCCGCCACAGGGGCTTACGGGGCGGATCATACCGGCGAAGCCATGCCGGTCAACGCCCTTACCATTGCCGTCTTTCCTGCGATATATGGCGGCACCAAGACCGGAGCGCCAGCACGAACGATGTCCGAGCAGATCATCAGCATGGTTCGCACCCGGCCGCTGGTCGCCGCCGCGACCGCGATCGCCACGGTCGGCGCAGCGACCATTCTGGGTGCGTGGTTCTTCCAGTACGCGCTCGGGTACAAGCCGTGCCCGCTCTGCCTCGAGCAGCGCTATGCGTATTACTTCGCCATTCCGCTCGCCGTGATGGTGGTGATGGGTGACCAGGTCGGCGCGCAGCGCAAGGTTCTGATCGCCGCGCTTGCGGTGATCGCCGCCGGCATGCTGTGGAACGCCTATCTCGGGGTTTATCACTCGGGCGTCGAATGGAAGTGGTGGCCGGGGCCGACCGACTGCTCGGGCGCGCTGGAGAATCTCGGCACCGCCGGCAATCTCGCGAGCACGCTGGAGACGATGAAGGTGGTGCGCTGCGACGAGGCGGCCTGGCGGTTTCTCGGCCTGTCGCTCGCCGGCTACAATGCGCTGATCTCGCTGACGCTCGCCGCGGTCGCGGTTTGGGGCGTCGTGATGGAGCGGCGCGTTCCCGCTCAAGAATGATCTGGAGCCAGCGCGAAAAACTCTCCGGTCATTCCGGGGCCGGCTGAAAGCCGGAACCCGGAATCCATCGCCGCCTCAATCTCCGCATCTTCGAGCTATGGATTCCGGGTTCGCCGCACGCAGGCAACTTTACGCAGGCTGCGTAAACTTGCCTGCGAACGCGCCCCGGAATGACGGCAGAGCGGTGTCAGCAACCCATTAATCCAGCTTGATGTTGGCGGCGCGGATCACGTCGCCCCAGCGCGCGGTCTCCTCGGCAATGAAGGCCCGGATCCCATCGGGCGTGCCACCAACTGGAATCATGTTCATCGCGCGCAGATGCTCGGCAGTTTCGGGTTTCTTCAGCGCTTCGTTGATCGCCTGATTGAGCTTGGCGGCGATCGCCGCCGGCGTCTTCGGCGGCGCCATCAGGGCGTTCCAGGTGTTGGAGCGAAGTCCGGGGACGCCGGCCTCCTGCATGGTCGGAACCTCCGGCACCGCGGCGACGCGCTCGTCCGCGGTGACCGCCAACATTCTCGCGCGCTTGGCCTGGACCTGCTCCCGCACCGAGTCGAGCTGAAAGAACAGCACGTCGAGATGGCCCGCGATCAGGTCGTTCACCGCCTGCGCGGTGCCGCGGTAGGGGACATGCGTCAGCTTCGTGCCGGTCAGGCGCGCGAACAGCTCGCCGGTCAGGTGCGGCGTGGTGCCGACGCCTTGCGAGCCGAAATTGACCTTGCCGGGATTGTCGCGCGCGTAGGACGACCAGGTCCTGCACGCTGTTGACCGGAAGCGTCGTGCGGACCACCAGCGTGTTGGGGATCAGCGTCATGATCGCGAGCGGCTCGAACGCTGCCGGATCGAAGTTCAGCTTCCGGTACATCATCGCGTTGGTGGTGAGCGGCGCCGGCTGCGCGGCGAGGAGCGTGTAGCCGTCGGGCTCGGCGTGCGCGACCGCTTCCGTTCCGACATTGCCGCCGGCGCCCGGACGGTTCTCGACGACGAACGGTTGTCCCCACAGCTTGCCGAGCCGGTCGGCCAGCACCCGCGCGACGATGTCGACGCCGCCGCCCGGCGGCGCCGAGACGACGATCTTGACGGTCCGGCTCGGATAGCCTGCCGCAGGGTCGGACTGGGCCGACGCGCCGCCGGGGAGCAAGGCGGCGGCCGCCGCCAGCAGGGTCAAAATTTTCAGCATTCGAGCGTTTCCCGGGACTGCCAATTCGCGACGCGGGAGGCTAATCTTGCGGCGACAAAATGTCTTGTGGCGGTGTCAATCGACCGCAGGCGACGGAGGAAGCCATGAAGATCGTCCAGACCGACGAAATCCCGCTCAGGCGCGCGCTCGAACATCGCGGCGGCATCTTCCACGGCCGGATCATGGTGGAGGGTGCGCCGGGCGCACTCGACAATTTCCAGGTCTCGTACGGCCAGATGGGCGGCGATTTCAATTCGCCCCGCCACCGGCACAACTTCGAGCAGATCAGGTTCCAGCTCGAAGGCGTGCTCGACTACGGCCGCGACGGCAAGCTCGTGCAGGGCATGGTCGGCTACTTCCCGGAGGGCGTCTACTACGGCCCGCAGAGCCAGGACCCCAGCATCAACTGCAAGACCATCGTGCTGCAGTTCGGCGGCGCGTCGCGGTTCGGGCTATCTGTCGCAGGCCGAGGTGAAGGCCGGGATGGACGAGCTCAAGTCCGAGGGCGAATTCAAGGACGGCGTGTTCCGCCGGCGCGCGGACGTCGAAGGCAAGCGCAATCTCGACGGCTACCAGGCGATCTGGGAGCACGTGAACGACCGGCCGATGGTCTATCCGAAGCCGCGCTACCCGCAGCCGATCTTCATGGACCCGGCGACCTACGACTGGGTGCCGGTCGAAGGCGCGCCGGGCGTGGCCGAAAAGCTGCTCGGCGTGTTCACCGAGCGGCGCAGCGAAGTGGGGCAGGTGCGGATCGAGGCCGGCGCCTCCTACACGGCGCGCGGCAAGGGCATCTTCCTGGTGGTGCGCGGCGCTGGCACGGTCGGCGGCGAGCCGATGCGCGATCTCACCACGGTCCATCTCGACGCCGGCGAGACCGTGACGTTCGCGGCGCGCGAGCCGACCGAGCTTTTGCACTTCGGCCTGCCCGATCTCACCGGCGTGCGCATGCCCGAGCACGACCGCGTGCCGGCCGAGGCCGCGGAGTAGCGGCAGTCGTAAGGGCGACCGGAGTCGCGCGAGGCGGCGGTTCAGTTCGATCGTGACAGGCGGTTACGCAGCGCTTCCTTCACTAACGAATCCAGTTCGACCTGACGAAACTCCCAACGGCCGCCGCCGTATTGTTTGCCGTGAAGGACGACGAAATATTTTCCTTCAGGCTCATCCATCCTCTCCGCGGCGAATTCTTCGCGGGTCACATAGACGATCTCGATTCGATGATCGGGCCACGGCGCCTTGATGTCGTAAACGACGGTCGGATCGAGCGGCTTGCCGTCCAGCGTAACGGCGATTTGCGCAAACATTTCACGCACGAATGTCGGCCACCACTCGAGATTCCTGCGGTCCTGTTGAAGATCGGATGTCATCTGGTCCGCCTGGGTGAAACCGCGCTGGGCGCATCTGTGAGCGTATGCTCCGATCCTACAACACCGGCACGTTCCAGGAGGTCATGGCGCTGCTTAGGGGTAGCGGGCATCAGGTTGAATTCAGTCCTGTTGACTGGAGCCTACCAATCGACGGGTGATGCAGGCATATTGAACGAATGAACGAAGAAGAGCGCCGATTGGCCTTATTCAGAACAGCCCTGATTCTCGGATTGTTGGTCGTCACGTTCACGCTCGGGAGATGGAGCGTCCAATTCCGCAGGGACGGGTTGTCCTGGGTTGGACTTGTCCTTTACGTGGGCTTTCTCGTCGGCATCCTCTATCTGTTGGTTCGTGACTTCTGGAAGCGCTAGTCTAATTACCGCAAGCGCCGCCGCGATCCGGTCAGCTTGCCAAACTCATCGTCGACATGGCGACGGGGGGTGAGGATCGGCCGCAGACCTGACCCACGGCCTGCCCGGGCAACTTGACAAAATTCCTATTAGGAATATAAGCATGATCGCCCTGTCCCGACGAAAGGGCGCGCGCTCGAGGGCGCTCGAACGCGGGGACGGCCGGAGGGGCGGTGGCGGAGATGCGCCGTCGCGGCCTTCGGGACCGAGCCGGAGACATCCGGTGCGGTTGGTGCGGTGGCCGGGACGGATGGCACGTACCATCCGTCATGGCGGCCCAAGCCGTGAGGTCCCGGCGCGCCGGCTGCGCGCCACGGGATAGGACGGCAGATGCGTTCGCGGCGTCCTACTGCGTTCGCATCGGCCAAGTCCCACAGCGGTGGATAGGGCTTCGTCAAGAGCGCGAAGCGCGAGAAGCCCTGAAAAGTCTGTCCACCGGGGGCCACACGGAGCAAGCCTCAAACACCGCGCGCGGGACGCCGGACGACCGGCGGACTTGCGGCGCTGCCGGCCTCAGGTCGGCAGCACGGGCCGAAAGGCCCAATCGCCCGGCACGCGACCGGGCTGCTTGGTGTCGCGAGATACCAAGGCCCGTGGGTCCATCGTGACCCCGGCGTTCCGCGCGCCCTCATTCTCTTCAAGGGCGAAATCAGGAACCAACGCACGGGCAGCCCGGCGCCCGCTCAAAAAATCCGGGCGGCGCAGCGTTGGCTACGATTGTCATGCCCGCGAAAGCGGGCATCCAGTTCGTGGCTCCACTCAAGAACTGGATTCCGGCTCTCGCTCGCTGCGCTCGCTCGGCCGGAATGACAGCGGAGTTTACGGCTTAGGCGATGCAAGCTGGGGGTACGAGGTTGTCATGCCCGCGAAAGCGGGCATCCAGCCAAGACCGGATCCCGGCTCGCTGCATTCGGCTGAAATGATAGGGGAGCGCCGCGAACGTCACACGCCCTCACGGATCGAGTTCGGTGTCCCAATAGAGATAGTCGAGCCAACTGTCGTGCAGATAGTTCGGCGGGAAGCGCCGTCCGTTGCGGTGCAGATGGTTCACCGTCGGCTGGAACGGCATCTGCGACGGCCACATCCGGGCCTCGTCCATCGTCAGGTTGCCCTTGCGCAGATTGCACGGCGAGCAGGCGGCGACGACGTTGCCCCATGTGGTGTGGCCGCCGCGCGAGCGCGGCAGCAGATGGTCGAACGTCAGGTCGTCACGCGAGCCGCAGTATTGGCAATTGAAGCGGTCGCGCAGGAACACGTTGAAGCGGGTGAAGGCGGGTTGCGTCGCGGGCTTCACGTAGGTCTTCAGCGAGACCACGCTCGGCAGCTTGATCTCCAGGCTCGGGCTGTGCACCGCGCGATCGTAGTTGGCGACGATGTTCACGCGCTCGAGGAAGACCGCCTTGATGGCATCCTGCCAGGACCAGAGCGACAGCGGATAGTAACTGAGCGGACGGAAATCCGCGTTGAGGACGAGAGCGGGAAAGCCGGTCGGCGAAACATGCACGTTCAAGACAGCGCTCCTCGTCTCCTTGTTCCCCGACAATTCAACTACAGTGCTAGTCTATAGGCCAGCATGACGGAATTGTGAAGCCTGTTCCGGGACTTATGCGAAACTTCGGCGGCTGCGGACGGCGCCGGCGGGTTGGTGCCGGGAACTGCTTGGCGCGCGGCGCTCGCTGCGCTTCTATGCGCGCCACAAGAAACCCGGGGAGGCAAAATGCGCTCTATCCTGTTTTCGTGCCTGGCTTTTGGCGTTCTGTTCGGCGCCGCCGATCCGGCGCGGGCGCAGGGCTATCCCACAAAAGTGATCAAGATGGTGGTTCCGGCGGGTCCCGGCGGACCGACCGATGTCCTGGCGCGGCTGATTGGGGAACGCATGACGGCAGCGCTCGGACAGGCCGTGGTGGTCGACAACCGTCCGGGCGCCGGCGGCGCGATCGCCGCGAAGGCGGTCGCCGGTGCGGAGCCCGACGGCTACACGCTGCTGTTCGGCAATACCGCGACGCTGGCAAACATCCCGGCGGTTTCGAAATCGGCCGGTTACGATCCGTCGAAGAATTTCGCGGCCGTCGCCAAGGTGATGGATTCGTATCAGATCCTGGTGGTCAATCCCGAATTGCCGGTCAAGTCGGTGGCGGAACTGACCGCCTACGGCAAGGCCAATCCCAACAAGCTGAACTACGGCGCGGCCGGTCCCGCCAACCTCACCAACCTGGCGGGCGAACTCTACAAGCTCAAAGCCGGCCTCCAATTCGTCGCCGTGCATTTCAAGAGCGGGGCGGAATCGCTCACCTGCGTGCTGGGCGGCCAGTGCCAGTTCACCATCGACAACGTCACCGCGGTGCGCGCGCTGATCGCCGACAACAGGCTTCGGCCGCTCGCCGTCACCAGCACGGTTCGGCAGAAGGACTATCCGGAACTGCCGACCATGATGGAGGCGGGCGTTCCGGACTATGCGGTCACGAGCTTCTTCGGCGTGGTGGCGCCGGCCGGAACGCCGGCGGCAGTCGTGGCGCGGCTCAACACCGTGATCAACGACAGCCTCATGTCGGACGCCGTGCAGGCCAGCATGGCCAAGCTCGGCGCCGCGCCCGCGATCGAAACGCCGGAAGCGTTCGGCGCTTTCATCGCCGCCGAAACCCGCAAGTGGACGGAGATCGCCAAGGTGGCGGGCATCAGCGTGGATTGATTCGACGCGGCGCTTTCAACCGCGCGCCAATCTTAGGGCAGTCCCGCCTTTGCGAGGCCGTCGACGATGCGTTGAAAGTCGTCGGGGTTCTTGTAGGGCAACACCCGCGCGCGCTGCGCCAGCGAGAAGTCTGGGTTGACCTTGAGAAGCTCCGCCCAAGCCGCCTTTGCATCCTCGACGCGCCCGAGATGGCCATAGCAGGACGCCAGCAGCATGCGGCTTGCGTCGGTGCCGGGAGTGCGGGCAATGCGCTCGACGAGCTGCCGGGCGGCGGCCTCGTAATCTCCCAGGCTGAAATTCGCCTGCGCGAGGAAGTGCAGCAGCATGGATGGGTAGAGGGGATCGAGCCGCATCGCGACCGCAATCGACTTCAGCGCCTCGGCCGGCTCACCGGCATACATCTGCGCCAGCCCCATCGCGCCATAGCCCTGGGCGAAGTTGGGGTTGAGGTCGATCATGCGCCGAAACTCCGCGAGCGCACCCCCATGATCGCGCCGCCACAGCAGCACGTTGCCGAGCGCCATGTGGCTCACCGGCTCCTGATCGTTCAGTTCGAGCGCGCGGCGCGCCCATCGCTCCGCTTCGTTGAGCGCCTGCTCCGGATCGGGCGCCCAGTCGCTGACGTAGTCCGCAATCCCGGCCAGCGCCAAGCCCACGTGGGGCGCCGGGAAATTCACGTCGATCTCGATCGCGTGGCGGTACATCGCGCTGGCCTGCGCGACCAACTCCCGAGAGCCGCGAATGAGCAGCTCGCGTCCGCGCAGCCAGACCTGGTAGGCCTCGACGTTTTCCGTGCTGTGCCGGCGCATCCGGCGCTCTTCGCTCTGTGTCAGCGCGACGGCCAGCACGCCGACGATCTTTGCGATCACCTCGTCCTGGGTCGCAAAGATGTCCGCGAGTTCGCGATCGAACCGCTCGGCCCAGAGATGCCCGCCGTTGCCGGCATCGATGAGCTGCGCCGTGATGCGCACCCGGTTGCCGGCTTTGCGGACGCTGCCCTCGAGCACAAAGCGCACGCCGAGGTCGCGCCCGATCTCCTGCACTTTGACCGACCGGCCCTTGTAGGCGAAGGATGAATTGCGCGCGATCACGAACAGGCCGGAGATTTTCGACAGGTCGGTGATCAGGTCCTCGGTCATGCCGTCGGCGAAGTATTCCTGCTCCAGATCGCCGCTCATGTTCGCAAACGGCAGAACGGCGATCGACGGCTTGTCGGGCAGCGCGGGCGCGGGCGCCGCGACCGGTGCTGCTGCTCCATCGAGCCGTATCCGGTAGGCGCGCACCGGCCGCGCGATGTTCTTGAGCTGCTGCTCGCCGATGTCCTGGAAAACCAGATCGAGCCGTCCGTCGATCTCGTCGTAGACTTTGCTCGAGATGCAGATGCCGCCCGCCTCGGCGACGCCTTCGAGCCGCGCAGCCACGTTGATGCCATCGCCATAGATGCGGACGTCGTCGTAGACCACGTCGCCGATATTGATGCCGACGCGGAACTGCATGCGGTGCGCCGGTTCGATCGCGGCATTGCGCTCCGCCATCGTGGTCTGGATCGCGACCGCACATTCAACCGCATTCACGATGCTCGGGAATTCGGCCAGAATGCCGTCGCCGGCCGTGTCGATGACGCGTCCGGCGAACTCGCCGATCATCGGCAGCACGACGGCCTGGTGGCCCTTGAGATCGCGCACCGTGCGCGCCTCGTCGGCGCCCATCAGCGCGCTATAGCCGGCGATGTCGGCGGCCAGAATGGCGCTCAGCCGCCGTTCCACACGTTGTTCGGCCATGTCGATCGCACCTGTCTCCCCCTCGCGATGTGGGAATTTCGGGCTCGTGTGTCCAGGGCGTTTATTGCGTAAGAACGTCCAATTTGGGCAACCTACGCGCCGCGAATGCGGTCGATCACCGCCAGCGGATCGGCAACCGCATCGCCATGCCAGGCGACATGCTGATCGGGCCGGATCAACACCAGCTTGCTGTGACAGAGGCTGGCGGGAGGCTCGGGCCGCAGGGTCTTGAGTGGCACGCCGCGCATGCGCGCCGCCGCCTCGATGGCGCTTGCGCCGTCCGGCGCGCCGAGATCGAGCAACGTGAATCCCGGTCCGAAGTCGTCAAACGCAGCGCGTTGAGGCGCGAGCCAGAAGTGCGGTGCGCGCGCGCCTGGCCGCTCAACAGGCGTGTAGGTGTCCCAGGTGTCGGGCGGTTCAGCCGCGCCGTCGGGCCAGACGATCGGCGAGTTCTCGTAGCGTTCGCCGAGCTGGATTCCGACGGTCAGATATTGCGGCCGGTCTTCCTCCATGATGCGGGCGCCGAACGCCTTACGCGCGGCGTCGGTCCTTTCGTCATCGTGCTCGAAGTTCGGTGGAAGCGCCCAGCCGTCCATCACCTGCGTGCAGCGTACGCCAAGTTGTACATTGCGGACGCCCATCGGCCGCCGCTCGATCTCGTAGCTGTCGAGCAGCCTCGGGCCGGCCCAGCCCTGATGCACGGCAGCAAGCTTCCAGCCCAGGTTCATCACATCGCCGATGCCGGTGTTCATGCCGAGCCCGCCGAGCGGGGTGAACAGGTGCGCGGCGTCGCCGGCGAGAAAGACTGGGCCCGATCGATAACGCTCGGCGACGAGCGCGAGGCCACCGGTCCACGGCCCGCCGGAGATGATCTCGAACGGAATGTCCGCGCCGATCATCTCGGCGATCACGGCACGGCCATCGACCTTCTGCCAGTCGATGCCCTCCGGCACTTGGTAATGCACGACCCAGGTCTCTCGACCGTCCTGGGAGTACATCATGGCGCGCATGTCGGGATTGATGATCCACGTCATATTCGTCGGCGGGCGTCCGCTGGCCGCCATCAGGGTCTGCGAGCGGATGTAGAACGACAGCATGGTGCCGCCCATGAAGGCGCGGCGGGTCGTGCCGTCCTCACCGGTCATGCCGAATCCGAGCGAGCGGCGCACCAAGCTGCCGGCGCCGTCGATGCCGAGGAGGAAGCGGGACCTGATCCGGTGACGCTCTCCGGTTTGCGTGTCCTCGATCTCGGAGACGACATGGTCGTCGTGTGCGGTAAACGAAGTCAGGCGTCGGCCGAAATGCACCTGTGCGCCAGGCTGGCCTTCGGCGCATCGCCGCAGCACGCGCTCGAGCACGATCTGGGAGACGTTGTTCGGAATTTCCGGCGTCGGCCAGTCGGAATAGGGTCGCGGCAGCCGGCCGAACTCACGGCCGCAGAAGCGCGTCACGTACGCGGACGCGCGTTCGATGTCGCCCGGCAGGCCCTCGGCGCGCAACTGATCCGCGATGCCGAGCCGGCGGAAGTGCTCCATCGAGCGCGCGTTGGTGTTGTTGCATTTCGGGTGCTGCGCGGTCTCGAGCTTCTCGGTCACCAGGATATGCGGGACCGAGCGCCAGGACAGCTCGATCGAGGCCGCAAGGCCGACCGGTCCGCCGCCGACAATCAGCGCAAAGGTTTCCGCGTCCATCTTGTTCTCGGGGCTCTGCGGTCGCGAAGCGGCCGGCGTCAGCGGGCAGCCGGAGGACTGCGGCGCGCCAGGAACTCGCCGCCGTGCCGCAAGCCTTCCTGGTCGATGCCGTGGCCGATGCCCTGCGAGATGTGCCATTCGACCGGCACGCCGAGTGCGGCCAGGCCGCTGGAGGCGTGAAACAATGCCTGCGCCGGAATGAGATCGTCCTGATCGCCGTGGATCAGCAGCACGGGCGGGCGCGACCGGATTTCGGACTCGAGTTTCTCCGGATTGGCATCGGGCGGCACCACCAGCAGTCCCGAATATCCGACGATCGCGAACGGCGCTGTCGGGCGGCGCAGGCCGACGTGCAGCGCCATCATGGTTCCCTGGCTGAACCCGACGAGAGCAAGCGCGGACGGCGGCAGATTGCGCCGTTTGAGTTCGGCGTCGAGAAACTGGTCGAGCACCGGCGCTGCCTGGTTGGCGCCGACCCAGCGCTCGTTGGGATCGCGCATCGTGAGCGGAAACCATTGCCGGCCGACCGGCGCCTGACCGCACGGCTCCGGCGCGTGCGGCGAGACGAACGCCGCGTGCGGAAGAAGGCCCTGCCACGCGCGCCCGATCTCGATCAGGTCGTTGCCGTCGGCGCCGTAGCCGTGCAGGAAGACGACGAGCTGGCGTGCCGGGCCGGATTTCGGTTCGAGCCGTGGACCGTCGAGTTGCGCGGCCATCAGGCCCTCCTCCGCTTCTTGTTCTGTCGCAATGGTGCAGCTCGTCGGGCCGCCTTTGGCGCGGCTTGCGGGCCCGTCGCCACCACCAGCAGACCATCGCGCTGCTTCCTGGCGCGATAGTAAGTCCAAAGGAGGCGCGCCGCGACTGCGCGCCAAGGGCGCCATTGTTCGGCGAGCGGGCCCATCTCCTTGGTGGTCGGCCGTGTCTTCAGTTGAAGAAGAAGCTTGGCCGCTTCCTGCAAAGCCAGGTCGCCAGCCGGCCACGCGTCCGCATGCCCGAGGCAGGCCAGGAGATAGATGTCGGCGGTCCACGGTCCGATGCCGTGAACGGCGGTGAGCGCGGCATGCGCCTCGTCGGCCGGCATGCCGGCGAGCGATGCAAGGTCGAGTTCGCCCGTTCCGACCGCTTTCGCGATCGCCTTCAGCGTGCGGATCTTCGGCGCAGAGAGTCCGACACGCTTGAGCTTGTCGGTACGCGCGCGAGATACGGTTGCAGGCTCGAGCGGATCGATCGCCGCCGTCAGCCGGCCGAGAATCGCCGCGGCGCTCGCGACCGAAAGCTGTTGCGAAATGACGATCGAGACCAGACCGCCAAATCCATCGGCGCGCCGGCGCAGCGGCGGCCGCTCGGCGAGCGACAGCACGTCACCGAAACGCCGGTCGGCCTCGATCAGGCGGGCGATCGCATGGTCGAGATCGGCGTCAGTGTGAATGTGGTGGGACATGGCGCGCGCGAAGCATCTACAATTGCGACGGCAACGCAACCGTTTTTATGACCCGATGACCGGTCCTGTTTTCCGCTTCGCGCCGAGCCCGAATGGCTATCTGCACCTCGGTCATGCCCTGTCGGCGCTGGTCAATTTCGAGATGGCGCGCGCGTCCGGCGGCCGTTTTCTGCTGCGGATCGAGGACATCGATGCCGCCCGCTGCCGGGAGGAGTTCGAGCAGGCGATCTACCAGGACCTGTCCTGGCTCGGAATCGCCTGGGAACAGCCGGTTCGCCGCCAGAGCCGGCATTTCGACGACTATCGGGGTGCTCTGGCCGCGCTCGAGACGCAGGGCCTGATCTACCCGGCATTCGAAAGCCGCGCCGAGATCGCCCGGCTGGTCGCCGCCCGCGAGGCGCAGGCGCGCTGGCCGCGCGATCCCGACGGCGCGCCGCTCTATCCCGGATCGGCGAAGTCCGTGGATGAAGCCGTGCGTGACGGGCGGCGCGCCGCCGGCGAGCCCTACGCGCTGCGGCTCGACATGCCGGCCGCGATCGCGCGCGCCGGGCGGCTGTCCTGGGACGAGACCGGAGCCGGTCCGTCCGGCGAGACCGGACGCGTCCCGGCCGTGCCGGCCGCCTGGGGCGATGTCGTGCTGGCGCGCAAGGAAACGCCGACCAGCTATCATCTCTCGGTCGTGGTCGATGACGCCCGCCAGGGCGTGACGCACGTGGTGCGCGGGCAGGATCTGTTCTGGTCGACCAGCGTGCACCGGCTGCTGCAGGAACTGCTCGGCCTGCCGGCGCCGATTTATCACCACCACCGGCTCGTGCTCGATGCCGACGGCCAAAAGCTCGCGAAATCAACCAGTTCTACTTCCCTGCGCGCGCTCCGGAAGGCGGGAGCGACGCCTGCTGATATCCGGCGAATGGTGGGGTTTGCTTGAGCCGCCGGCACGATCGGCCTATTCCAAGAAGGGCAGGGCGGGGACGGCGATGGCGAAGTCGAAGGCGACCAATCGTGCCAGACGCGCCGGGCGCGGCAAGGTCACCCGCTCTCGCAAGGCTGCGCGGCCGAAGCGTGCGCCCGCGCTCAATCCACGCGCCATCGAGGCGACGCTTGCCGACATCGCGCACGACATCCGCACGCCGCTGACCGGAATTCTGTCGCTCGGCGAACTGCTGGCGACGTCCGAACTCGGCGAGCGTGAGCGCGGCTGGGCGACCGCGATCAAGACCACGGCGGAGCATCTGGCGCTGCTCACCTCGCTGATGGTCGATGCCGCGCGCGCCGAATCCAAGGGGCTCGTGCTGCGGCGCGAACTCGTGCGGCCGCGCCGGCTGGCCGAGGCGGTCGCCGTCACGCTCGCGGCGCGGGCGGAATCCAAATTGCTCACGAGCGAAAGCGAGATCGCCGCCGATTTGCCGGACGCCGTGATCGGCGACTCCCTGCGCCTGCGGTCGGCGCTCGAAAATCTGATCGACAATGCGGTGAAGTTCACGGAGCGCGGTGGCATCCGGTTCGAAGCGGCATGCCGGCGGGCGGCACGCGGACGCGTGCGGCTGGTGTTCACCGTGACCGACAGCGGGATCGGCATGACCGCGGCCGAAATCCGGCGGCTGTTTCGGCCGTTCGCGCAAGCAAACGAGAAGATCGCGCGGCGTTATGGCGGCGCGGGGCTGGGGCTGGCGTTCGTCAAGCGAATCGCCATCGCGATGGGCGGCGATCTGACCGTCACGAGCGCGCCGGGCGGCGGCAGCCGCTTCCGGCTTTCGGCGATCGTCGATCAGGTCAAGCCCTCGGAGACGGCGATGCCGGCGGCGCCGTTGCGGCGCGTGCGCGCGGCGCTGCGTCCGCTTTACATTCTGTGCGTGGACGACAATCCGTACGGCCGCGTCGTCCTCAACACCATCCTCACCGAACTCGGCCATCGCGCCGATTTCGTCGGCACCGGCGAGGCCGCGGTCGATGCGGTCGCGCACACGCGCTACGACGCCGTGCTGATGGACGTGACATTGCCGGGCATCGACGGCATCGAGGCGACGCGGCGCATCCGCGCGCTGAGCGGGGACGTGGCGCGGCTGCCCATTGTCGGGATCTCCGGCCGCGCCACCGCGAGCGACGAGGCGGCCGGCCGGGACGCCGGAATGAACGGCTACCTCACCAAGCCGCTTTCGCCGAGTGCGCTGACCGCGGCGCTGGAGCCGCTGACTCCGCCGTAGCGGCCGCTGCGCAACTTTACGGTGCTGCGCTCATGCGGGCTACGGACTTTACATCAGTGAGGCGTCAGGCCGGGCGGTCCGCTGTGTCGTCGACGATGCGCACGATGTCCGCCATGATCCGGTTCAGCTCGAAGTCCTTCGGCGTGTAGACCGCCGCGACGCCGGCCTGCTTCATCGTCTGCGCATCTTCCGGCGGGATGATGCCACCGACGATCACCGGGATGTCGTCGAGACCGGCGTCCTTCATGCGCATCACGACGTCTTTCACCAACGGCACGTGCGAGCCGGACAGGATCGAGAGCCCGACCACGTGCGCGCGCTGCTCGCGCGCGGCCTCGACGATCTCGGCCGGCGTGAGGCGGATGCCTTCGTAGATCACGTCCATGCCGGCGTCGCGCGCGCGTACCGCGATCTGCTCGGCGCCGTTGGAATGGCCGTCGAGGCCGGGCTTGCCGACCAGGAATTTCAACCGCCGGCCAAGCTTCTTCGACACCCGGTCGATGTCGGCGCGCAAATCGTCGGGCGCCGGACTGTCGTTGCGCGCCGCGCGGCCGACGCCGGTCGGCGCGCGATACTGGCCGAAATCCTGCCGCAGCACTTCGCCCCACTCGCCGGTGGTGACGCCCGCTTTGGCGCACACGATCGACGCCGGCATGATGTTGCGGCCGTCGCGCGCCACCTGCCGCAACTCCGCGAGCGCCGCCTGCACGGCGCTATCTGATCACGCGACGCCCGCCAAGCCTTGAGCCGCGCGATCTGCTCGGCCTCGACCCCGTGCGGCACGGTGAGGATCGCGTCCTCGCCGGCCGACGAGCGGCGACGGTTCGGTCTCCTTGAAGCGGTTGACGCCGACCACGGTCAGGTCGCCGCGCTCGATCGCCTCGACGCGCTGCGAGTTGCTCTCGACGAGCTGGGCCTTCATGTAGCCCATCTCGACCGCCGCGATCGCGCCGCCGAGGCGGTCGATGTGATCGAGCTCGTCGAGCGCCGCCCGCTTGAGCTCCGCGACCTTTCGGGCGATCTCCTCGGAGCCGTCGAAAATGTCGCCGTATTCGAGCAAGTCGGTCTCGTAGGCGAGGATCTGCTGCATGCGCAGCGACCATTGCTGGTCCCACGGCCGCGGCAGGCCGAGCGCTTCGTTCCAGGTCGGCAGTTGCACGGCGCGGGCGCGCGCCTTCTTCGACAGCGTAACGGCAAGCATCTCGATCAGGATGCGGTAGACATTATTTTCAGGCTGCGGCTCAGTCAGCCCGAGCGAATTGACCTGCACGCCGTAGCGAAACAGCCGTTGCTTGGGATCGTCGACGCCGTAGCGCTTGCGCGGTGACCTCGTCCCACAGCTCGGCGAAGGCGCGCATCTTGCACATCTCGGTGATGAAGCGCATGCCGGCGTTGACGAAGAACGAGATGCGGCCGACCACTTCGCCGAAGGCGGACGGCTCGACCTCGCCGGAGGCCTTCACGGTGTCGAGCACCGCGACCGCGGTGGCGAGCGCAAACGCCAGCTCCTGAACCGGCGTCGCGCCGGCCTCCTGCAGGTGATAGGAGCACACGTTCATCGGGTTCCACTTCGGCATCTCCTTGGTGGTGAACAGGATCGTGTCCTTGATCAGCCGCATGGAGGGCGCCGGCGGAAACACATGGGTGCCGCGCGAGAGATATTCTTTGACGATGTCGTTCTGCGTCGTGCCGGTGAGCTTTTCGCGCGGTACGTTCTGCTCGTCGGCGACCGCGACATAGAGCGCCAGCAGCCAGGCGGCGGTCGCGTTGATCGTCATCGAGGTGTTCATCGCGTCGAGCGGGATCGACTCGAACAGCGTGCGCATGTCGCCGACATGCGAGATCGGCACGCCGACCTTGCCGACTTCGCCGCGCGCGAGCACGTGATCGCTGTCGTAGCCGGTCTGGGTCGGCAGATCGAACGCCACCGAGAGGCCGGTCTGGCCCTTGGCGAGGTTCTTGCGATAGAGCTCGTTCGAATCCCGTGCGTTCGAATGGCCCGCATAAGTGCGGAACATCCAGGGCCGGTCGCGTTCGGGTCTACCGCCGTCCAATGGCCGGGTCATGCTTGCCGCCTCGCCATTGTGCAATGCAGCATAGCGGCGCTGATCCCGCAAGCGCATTCTGCAGGCAGAACGCGACCGCCCGGCGTTCGGGCTTCAGCCGGTGCTCCGTTCAGTTCGCCTTGGTCGAATAGGCGGCGCGGACCTTCTCCAGCAGCTCGGGCGACAGGTTGTTGACCGAGCGCACCATGGCCTGAAGCTCCTCGCCGGTGAACGGGTTGACGGTGAGCTTCGTCCGTTCGACCTCGGCAAGGAATTCCGGGTCCTTCATGGTGGCATCGAACGCGCGCCGCAGCGCGTTGAGGCGATCCGCCGGCACGCCGGGTGTGGTGAAGAACGCCGAGCCGACCTCGGCGGCGTTCACCACGGCGCTCAGAATGGCGCGCTGCTCATCGTTGCTCGCAAGCTCGACCGCGGTCGGCACATCCGGCATTTCGGGGTGCCGCTTGAGCGCGAACTGAACCAGGATCGAGACGCTCTTGTCGCGGATCCAGTCCGGATGCGCGACCTTCAGTGCGACCCAGGATGTCGAATGGCCCTCGGCTTCGCCGCGTTCGACCGCGAGCATGGCCTCGCTCGATCCCTTGTAGCCGAGGATCAATTTGAACTTGGTGCCCAGCACGTGATTGATGACGTTCGGATAGACATAGACGGTCGAGCCGACGCCGGTGGCCGACAGTGTCGACTGCGTCTTGAGAGCGTCCGCGAATGTCTTCACCGGCGACGTCTTCCACATGAAGACCATGTTGACGAGCGAATCGACGCGTCCGATCCAGTTGAACTCGGCGGTCTTGAAGCGCACGCCCTGGGTGCCAAGTCGTTCGTCCAGCGGGGCCGTCGGCGCCGCGATGCCGATCACGCTGCCGTCTTTTGGCGAGACGTTGAAGACCGTATTGGCGGCCAGGAAACTGCCGGCGCCCGGCATGTTCTTGGGCACGATCGTGGGCTTGCCGGGGATGTGTTTGCCAATGTGCCGGCCCAGCAGCCGGCCCCAGGTGTCGTTGCTGCCGCCTGGCGGATAGCCGATCACCAGGTCAACGGTCTTGCCCTTGTAGAAGTCCTCTGGAGCTTGCGCGGCTGCCGGGCCCGCGATCACGGCAATCGCCAGGGCCACGACGCTCGTCCGCCAAACAGCACTCATGCATCCTCCATTGGCGCAGCTCATTGCGGGAATTTTGCCGCAATAAGCCACCGTGAGCGTGCCGCTGCAATGCGACACGCTTGCGCCAACTGCAAGGCTCTTGGTTGCGGGCTTAGGCTCGTTTGATCAGCCGGATGAGGAAGAGCAGGATGCACGCGCCGATGGTGGCGGCGATGATCGCGGTGAGCCACCAGGGTCCGAGGCCTGGCAGGCGCAGTGCGCTCCAGAGCCAGCCGCCGATGAACGCGCCGATCACGCCGACGACGAGGTCGCCGATCAGGCCGTAACCGCCGCCTTTCATGATCTGGCCGGCAAGCCAGCCCGCGATCAAGCCGATAATCAGAATAACGATCAGACTCTGAGCTTCAAACATACTCTTCCTCCCCGGCTTTGCGGCGGAGGCAACGTGTCCCCCGCCAAGTGTTATCAATGAGGTAACGATGAGGTAACGATGAGGTAACGATATCGCGCCGGAACCTCCCTGTCAGTGCCAAAGACAGGGCGTGGCCACTTTCTTCGGGGGATTTGTGCTGGGGTGCGCCTGTTGCATCGCAACATCAATTGCGTCACACTTGCGCTGCCCGGGATAGATCTCGCCAAGCGGTGCGGGAGACATCGGATATGTCGACGGTTGCGCGCGTAGTGGCTGCCGAGCCACTGCAAGCCCCCAAGGATCTCTACGAGGTCGGTGAAGTCCCGCCGCTCGGTCACGTGCCGGCGAAGATGTACGCATGGGCGATCCGCAAGGAGCGCCACGGCCCGCCCGAGCAGTCGATGCAGCTCGAAGTGCTGCCGACCTGGCCGATCGGCGAGGACGAGGTGCTGGTCTTCGTGATGGCGGGCGGGGTCAACTACAACGGCGTATGGGCGGGGCTCGGGATCCCGATCTCGCCGCTCGACGGCCACAAGAATCCCTATCACATCGCGGGCTCCGATGCGTCCGGCGTCGTCTGGGCGGTCGGCAAGAAGGTGCGGCGCTGGAAGGTCGGCGACGAGGTCATCGTCCACTGCAATCAGGACGATGGCGACGACGAGGATTGCAATGGCGGCGACCCGTTGCTGTCGCCGTCGCAGCGCATCTGGGGCTACGAGACTCCGGACGGCTCGTTCGCGCAGTTCTGCCGCGTGCAGTCGCGCCAACTGATGGCCAAGCCGCCGCATCTGACCTGGGAAGAGTCCGCCTGCTACACGCTCACGCTCGCGACCGCCTACCGCATGCTCTATGGCCACTCGCCGCATACGCTGAAACCCGGCGACTACGTGCTGGTGTGGGGCGCCTCGGGCGGACTCGGCGTGTTCGGCGTGCAGCTTGCGGCCGCTTCGGGCGCCAATGCGATCGGCATCATCTCGGACGAAAGCAAGCGCCAGTACGTGCTCGATCTCGGCGCCAAAGGCGTGATCAATCGCAAGGACTTCAACTGCTGGGGCCAGATGCCGAAGGTCGGCACGCCCGAATACAACGAGTGGGTGAAGGAGGCGCGCAAGTTCGGCAAGGCGATCTGGGACATCACCGGCAAGCGCGACGTCGACATCGTGTTCGAGCATCCGGGCGAGGCGACGTTCCCGGTGTCATGCCTGGTGGTGAAGCGCGGCGGCATGGTGGTGTTCTGCGCGGGTACGTCGGGCTACAACATCACGTTTGACGCCCGTTATGTGTGGATGCGGCAGAAGCGCATCCAGGGCTCGCATTTCGCGCACCTGAAACAGGCGAGCGCCGCCAATCAGTTCGTGCTGGATCGCCGGATCGACCCTTGCATGAGCGAGGTGTTCCCCTGGGCGAAGATACCCTATGCGCACGAATTGATGCGCACCAACCGTCATCCGCCCGGCAACATGTCGGTGCTGGTCAGCGCGCCGCGGACCGGGCTGCGCACGCTGGAAGACGTACTGGAAGCGGGCGCCGGCGGCGACGATCCGCTGTTCTAGCCCGACCAACTCCGATCAACGAACGGTGCTACTCAGCTCCTTGAACGCTGCCGGACCGGTGCTTTCCGAAATCCGGCTGATGGCGCGTTCACGGGCATCTCAGCACACGTTCGGCAACGGCCGCGGATGGACGCCATTGAACGGTAAACAGGACTGGTCGGGGGAGTCGTCATTGTCACCGTAGGAACTCGTAGGGCGCGTTGACCTCCCGCAAGTGTCCGAAATGGTCGTGCCCGCCAGCAAAGTGCCCACCGCCAAAGGCAAGAGCACCCCGATCCGAATAACCGCTACCGGCGCCGCCATGTGCTTCGCCGCCGCTTCGCGCAGGTACGTCGATCACAATGGCGGCACATCCCAGCGCGGCTAGGACAGCGATTGTGGTGAACATTTTCAGCACAGCTTTTGTCACGTCAGCTACCTTTCCCGCGCCGTAACTTGCTGGCGAGGTGACGGGCAAGCGGAGAGACGTACCGCTGCGCCGTCAACTCGTCATACCGAGCTCGCACGCGATCGTGCAATCGGAGCGGCTCAGCCGCAGTACGGACCTTCGGTGGCGCCGGAGCTGTCGTACTGGAAGCCCGAATAGCCGCAGGTGTGCGGCGCGGCGGACGCAGGGACCGCGGTGGCCACCGCGAACAAGAGCGCAAGAGCGATCGTGATCTTGGTCATCATATCATCAACCTCGGTTTGTATTTGCACTCGACCAGAGCGGGAGAAGCACCCTCAGTGGCGTGCGCGACTAATATCGCGTTCGTGCGATTGCGTTGCTTGCGCCCGCTTGCGACGGATGTCGCAAAATTGCTGTGAAAGCCCTCGAAGGAATTAGCGAGGTTTCATCAGAACCAATCGGTGGAAAGAGCCCAGTGAAGCCGCTGCAAGCGATGCGATTGGCGTATCGGGGGAAAGCCGCAAGGGCAGTTCGAATCGGTCAGATTCGAGCCAATTGGCGGTCTCATAATCAGGCGGGCAAGGGCGGAACATGGCGGGGATTTATCGACCGGCCATGCCCGCCGCGCGGACGCGCCCGGGGATTTATTCGGCCGTGATGCCGAGCTTCTTGATCTGCGGTCCCCAGTAGGCGAACTCGCGGTCGAGGTGCTCCCCGAAGGCTTTGCCGTCCAGCGTGCCGCGCACGCCGCCGGCTTTGAGCCGTTCGGCGACCACGGGAACCTTGACGATTTCGAGCATCGCCTTTTCCAGCTTGGCCTGCATGTCGGGCGATAGCCCCGCGGGTGCGAAGAACCCGTACCAGTTTTCCATCACGACATCCGGATGACCAAGCTCGGCCGTGGTGGCGAGAGTCGGAAGTAGCGGCGTGCGCTCCGGCGAGGCCAGCACCAGCGCGCGCGCTTTGCCGGACGTGACGTGCGGCAGCAGCACCGGCAGGTCGGCGTTCATGATATCGACATGGCCACCGAGGAGGTCATTGAGGGCGGGCGCGGCTCCGCGATAGGGCACGTGCACGAGCTTGATGCCGGCCGACGCATTGAGCTGCTCGCCCGCAATATGCATGGTCGTGCCGGCGCCGGCCGACGCGTAGCTCATCTTCGCGTCCTTCTTCGCCATCGCGATCAGGTCAGTGAGGGTCGCGGCCGGGTGGTCCTTGCGCACGATGAACAGCGACGGCGCGGCTCCCATCAGGCCGATCGGCGTGAACGCCTTGCGTGGATCGTAGCCGGTTGGCGGCCGCAGCACGGCGTTGATGACGAACGAACCGTGGCTCGCGACGTAGAGCGTCTTACCGTCGGGCGGCGCACGTACGACCATCTCGGCTGCCAGCGCGCCGCCGGCTCCGCCGCGGTTCTCCACGACGACGTCGGCGTTCAGCCGCGGTCCCAACTCCTGCGCGAGCAGCCGCGCCACCATGTCGACCGGTCCGCCGGCCGCGAACGGAACGATGATCTTGACGTTATCGGCCGCCGCCGCCGGCGCGACGAACAGGACGGCGAGTAAAAAGCAGACGCCCAGACGAAGGGCGTTCTGAAGTCGAGGCATGGCAGGCTCCCTGGGCGTACGTTCGTTCTTGGCGACGATGCTTTGAGCTGATCCTGCCATTTAGCCAGTGCATGCACCACTGCCCGGGCGCGGCTAGGGGATACCCGCGACGTTTTGGCGTTCACCGCCGCTTTCGGTGGTCGTGGTGGTGGTGATGTTGGCCGCTGCGCGCAGCCTTTTCTTCGCGCGCGGCCCTGATATGGCGGGCCAATGCCGAATTGAGTTCGCCGCCGAAAATGAAGATCGACGCGGTCCAATAGAGAAACACCAGCGCCATCATGACCGAGGCGAGCCCCGCGTAGTAGTTCACGTAGCTTGAGGAATACTGTGCCAGGTAGCGGCCAAAGGCGATGCCCATGCCGAGCCACAGGAGCAGGGTGGCGAGAATGCCGGGCAGAATATCCACGAACCGGCGGTGGCCGGCCGGGAGCCACTTATGCACGACCAGCAGCGCCACGATGAGCACCGCGCTGGCGACAGTGAACCGGGCCACCGTGAGCGTGCCCTGGATCTCATCGAGCCAGGGCGCAAACTGCGCGGCAGCGCGGAGCAGCAACGGACCGAGGACGATCAGGATTCCCAGCGCAAGCATCGCGACCGCAGCCACCAGCACGTAAACGATCGATTCCAGGCGCAGCACGAACCAATGCCGCAGCTCGGTTTCGCCGTAGGCGCGGTTGAGGCCGATCCGCAGGCTCTCCACGCCGCTCGAGGCAAAGAACACCGCGAGCACCGCGCCGACCGTCAGTACGCCGCTGTGCGAGGTGGTGAGCACCTTGTGGATTTCCAGGATGATCGGCTTTGCGATCTCTTCCGGCCAGGTTGCGAGCAGGAACTTGGCGACTTCGTCGGCGAGGTTGCGGAAGTCGAACAGGCTGGCCAGCGATGTGAGAACGATGAAGAAAGGGAACATCGCCATGAGGACGGACAATGCGATGTGGCTCGCGATCGCCCAGGCATCGTCGTTGTTGAAATGATCGAAAGCCTCGCTGGGAATTTGAAAAAGCCGTCGCATGAAAACTCCGCCCGCATCCTCGCATACCCGGAATGCGCTGGCCGATGATGCAGGATTCGGCGCAGGTCCTACAGCGGGTTGGCCTGCTTTGGAACCACAATCCACGCCGCTTCGTTCATGTGCCCGCGGATTTTCTCATCGCCCGCTAGTGGTCCAATTCCAACATTCGCATCCCGTTTCAGCAACCACCTTTGCGGATGTTGGAATTAAAGGACCACTGGCGCATCGCGGGCGGATTGGACATGGTGCGCCGAGCCCGCCCCATGCCATCCAAGCACTCGACCAGCTTCCTGATTCGCGCCGCGCCGCTGACCTTCGCGCTGCTGTGGTCGCTCGGCTTCATCGTCGCGAAATACGCGGCACCTTATGCCGAGCCGTTCACCTTCCTCACGGCCCGGTTTGGACTGGCGGCGCTCATCCTGGTGGTGATCGCGCTCGCCATGCGGGCGCCGTGGCCGACCAGCGCGGGCGGGATCGTGCATAGCCTGGTGGCCGGCATGCTGATGCATGGCGGCTATCTCGGCGGCGTGTGGTGGGCGATCTTCGCCGGGCTGCCGGCGGGTATCGCCGGTCTGTTGACGGCGGCCCAGCCGCTGTTGACGGCGCTGCTGGCGACTCCATTGCTCGGCGAGCGCGTCGGATGGCGGCAGTGGGCGGGAATCGGCGCCGGCTTCGCCGGCATCGTTCTCGTGCTCACGCCGCGACTCGTCGGGGTCGATCCGGCGGCGCTGGCCGGCGTGGCGATGCCGCTGATCGTGGCGACTGCCGGCATCGTTTCGGTGACGCTCGGCACATTCTACCAGAAATACTTCGTCGCCCGTACCGATCTGCGGACCGGCACCTGCCTGCAATACTTGGGCGCGCTCGCGATGATGGCGCCGCTCGCACTCCTCACGGAGTCGATGCGCTTCGACCCGACGGCGAGCCTGTTCATCGCGCTGGCGGTGTCGGTGCTGCTGATGTCGATCGGCGCCATCGCGCTACTGCTGATGATGATCCGGCACGGCGAAGTGTCGCGGGTCGCGGCGCTGATCTATCTGGTGCCGCCGCTGACTGCGATCGAAGCCTTCCTGTTTTTCGGTGAAAGCCTCAGCGCGGTGCAGATCGTCGGGATGGTGGTGACCGCCGCGGGCGTGTGGCTCGCCACCCGCTAGCCGCCCGGGCGTGGTTCAGGCCGCCTGCACGTCGGCAAGGAATCGGCGCACCTCGCCGTCGAGACTTTCGGCCTCGACCGCCAGGGTGTCGGCGAGCGCCTTGACGTCGGCCGCGGTGGCGCGGGCGTCGCTCGTGGCGCCGGCGACGCGGCTCATCGCCTCGGCACCGGTTCGGGCCTCGCCGGAGGCGCGATGGACGCCTTCGGCGATATTCGACACTGCCTGGTTCTGCTCCTCGACCGTGACCGCGACGGTCGATGCGATCGCGGACATTTCCTCGATGATGCCGTTGACCTGTTCGATCGCGTGCGCGGCGTCCGCGACGGCCGACTGGATTGCGCCGACCTGGCTGGCGATCTCCTCGGTGGCCTTCGAGGTCTGACCGGCGAGCGACTTGACCTCCGCGGCGACCACCGCGAAGCCGCGGCCGGCGGCGCCGGCGCGTGCCGCTTCGATCGTCGCATTCAGCGCGAGCAGGTTGGTCTGCCCGGCGATGGCCTGGATCAGTCCCACCACCTCGCCGATGCGGGTCGCGGCATCGCCGAGCTCAGCCATGGTGCCCACCGTGCGCCGGGCCTCGTCGACTGCCCGGCGCGCAACTTCGGTGGAGCGGGTCGCCTGCTGGGCGATACCGGCGATCGACGCCGCCAGTTCCTCGACCGAGCCGGCGGCAGCGGTGACATTGCCCGAGGCGAAGCCGACGCGCTGCTCGGCGGTCTGCGTCTCTGACGACACCAGATCGGCGGCGCCGTTGAGGTGGGCGGATGCGGTCTCAAGCCGGCAAGCGGCCTCCCGCACTTTGGCCAGCGCCTCGTCGACCGACGTCTCAAACCTCGTGATCGTCACGGCGATCATCTCGCCGCGCTGTTCGCGTGCGCGCGCGGTTTCGGCCTGCGTCGCCGTCAGGCGCTCGCGTTCGATCATGTTGTCGCGGAATACGACGACGGCGCGCGCCATCGCGCCGAGTTCGTCCTTGGCGCGGGTGGCGGGGATCGGAGCTGACGTATCGCCGTCGGCCAGGCGCTTCATCACGCTGGCGAGCCCCCGCAGCGGCCGCGTAATGGTCTGTCCGATCCATAGACTGAACAAGAGGCCGAGGATCACGGTCGCGAGGCCGACTTGGATCATCACGTTGCGCGTGTGCTGCTGCGAACTGTTCAGCGCCGCGCCGGCCTGGGCGCGCTGCTCGTTCGAGCGGCTCACATTCGCTTCCGCGCTGCGGATCAGGAACTCCGCGTCGGAATCGATGCCGGCAACGCGGCTCTTGATCTCGGCGTCCGCGGCGATCCACGCCTCGAAGGCCTGCGCATAGCTGCGCACCGTCTGACGGATTTGAGACTTGAGAATATCGGCGGCCACGACGCCATCGATGATCTTGATGAACTTGTCGACCTCGGCATTGAACACGCCGCGGTCGGCAAAGTCGCGGTCCAGCATGTAGGCGGCCTCATGGCGCCGCATCGCCAGCAGACCGACGATCAACTGATGCGACACATTTTCCGTCAGCCACGACATGTCGAGGCTGATGACGCGCTCGACGTCTGCGGCGGCATCCCGCAGCTTGGCCCGAATGCCGGAAGCGCCGTCGATGCCGAGGCGCTCGTACTCCTTCGCTAGTTCCTGGAAATTCCCGCGCATCCGCGCGAACGTGCGCTCGATCGCATCGATATTGCCGCGGTCCTGTCCGACGCTGAACTGCCGCAGCCGCGAGAACTGGGCGGCGGCAGCGTCCTGGGCGTCTGAAAGAATCTGCAGATAGCCGGGCCGCGGATGGTCGCCGAAGCTGCGCGCGGCCGCCTGGATGGTAACGACCGCGCCCTTGAATTCGCGGCTGGCGTCGGCGGCCTCTGTGGCCTGCCGGAGACTGTCGAGCGACGCGCCGACTTCGCGTTCGCCGCCGACAAACGTCAGGCCGTTGGCAAGGAAGCCGACCACCGGGATCAGCGTGATCGCGACGATCCGGGTGCGGACAGAAAGCTTGGAAATGAGCCGTCTGGGTAAGGTCGCGGGTAACGGATGAAACGGGAGGGGGGTTTGCAAGCGGCAGTCCATGAATTGCAGGGGCGGTCGCGGCCCCAGCAAAGCGCGAAATGGTTAATTTTGTCGCAGGTGCTGCATAAGCCATCGCCATCGCGAGACAATATCTGCCGCGACGTCTGCCGCGACATTGCATTTGTGCACTGCACGCGTAGTCTGAGGGGGCCGGTGCCGGACTGCTGCGGAGAATTCCGATGCTGCACACATCTGCCCCTCGCGAAGCCGGGATGAAGCTCCTCGCGCAATCGCGGGAAGCGGCGCGCGCGGCCGAAACATTGCTGGCGGAGGCCAAGGTGGCCGTTCGCCAACGCGTGACCATCGACAACCGGCCGGTCGACCGTCTGTTTGATCGCGAACAGCGGGCGACTCACGGGTTGGCCTGGCTTGCCACCTACGTCGAGGCGATCCGGCAATTGTCCGCTTACGCCGAGCGCATGCACGAGGGCGGCACGTTCGGCGAGATCGAGGAACTGATCGTTCACATCGGGGTCGGCGAATATCTGGCGCAGATCCAGGGCGGCATTCCGATGAGCCAGGGCGAAATCCTGCGTCCTGCCGACCTCGGGCTCTCCGGGCCGGCAGTGGCCGCACGGCTGGCGCCGCTCATCGACGGACTCCTGGCGGGAGATGCCGAGCGCCGCGCACGGCTGGTCGAGTTGATGCGGCACCACCACGACGCCACGGTCGGCGAGTGCGGGCTGGAGGATACGCTCGTCGCCATTCGGGACGAGATGCGCAAGTTCGCTGACTCGCGAAGTGAAGCCCCATGCCAACGACTGGCACAAATCGAACAGCTACATCCCGCTCGAAATCATCGCGCAGATGTCCGAGCTCGGCGTCTTCGGTCTGACCATCGCGGAAGACTATGGCGGCCTCGGCCTCGGCAAGGAGTCGATGTGCGTCGTGTCGGAGGAATTGTCACGCGGCTATATCGGCGTGGGCTCGCTCGGGACGCGTTCCGAGATTGCCGCCGAACTGATTCTCGGCGCCGGCACCGACGAGCAGAAGCAGAAGTGGCTGCCGGGCATCGCGGCGGGCGAAATCCTGCCGACTGCCGTTTTCACCGAGCCCAACACCGGCTCCGATCTCGCCTCGATCAAGACGCGGGCGGTGCGAGAAGGCGACGTCTACAAGGTCTACGGCAACAAGACGTGGATCACCCATCCGGTGCGTGCCGACCTGATGACGCTGCTGGTGCGGACCAACCCGAAAGAACCCGGCCATCGCGGACTGTCGATGCTGCTCGCCGAAAAGCCGCGCGGCACCGACGAGAATCCGTTTCCGGTCGCCGGCATGTCGGGCAGCGAGATCGGTGTCCTCGGCTACCGCGGCATGAAAGAGTACGAGATTGCGTTCGACGGCTTCGAGGTGAAGGCCGAAAACCTGCTTGGCGGAGTCGAGGGGCTCGGTTTCAAGCAACTGATGGCGACCTTCGAATCGGCGCGCATCCAGACCGCGGCGCGAGCGATCGGCGTCGCACAGGCGGCGATGGAGCAGGCGCTGGACTACGGCCAGCAGCGTCAGCAATTCGGCAGGCCGATTATCGCCTTCCCGCGCGTCTCGGATAAGATCGCCATGATGGCGGTGGAGATCATGATCGCCCGCCAGCTTACCTATCACGCGGCGCGGCAGAAGGATTCCGGGCGCCGCTGCGATCTCGAGGCCGGCATGGCCAAGCTGCTCGCCGCGCGGGTCGCGTGGGCGGCGGCCGACAACGCCGTGCAGGTCCACGGCGGCAACGGCTTCGCCATCGAGTTTCCGATCTCGCGCATCCTGTGCGATGCGCGCATCCTGTCGATCTTCGAAGGGGCGGCCGAAATTCAGGCGCAGGTGATCGCCCGCCGCCTGCTCGACGGCTCGAACTGATCCGCAACTGAGTTCGCCGTCCGATGCCCGCGCGCCGGACTACGCCGCCTTGGCGGGCTCCTTGATGAGCTTGCCGACATTGCCCGACAGGATGGCCTCGCCGTCCTTGCCGAGCGCGCGCAGCTCCTTGACGAAATCCGCAACCGCGCTGCGATCGCGAATTTCCTGCGGGTAATCGGTGGCGAACACGATGCGCGACGCCGGGATTTCGATCAGCGCGCTCTTCACCGCGCCCATCGCGCCGCAGAAGCCTGCGGTGTCGAACACGAAGTTGTTGCGGATGTAGTGGTCGAACTCGTGCTTCGCCTTGGCGCCATGGCGGGCGTTGTCGGCCGTGCCCCAGAAGTCCTTGTCCTGGTACGAGCGGATACGGCCGAGCAGCGCCGACAGCCCGCCGCCGAGATGCGACATGTGGATCATCAGGTTCGGGTGCCGGTCGAGCACGCCCGAATTGATGAGGCGGATCATCGCCATCACCAGCGAGAACTCGCGGCCGACCGAGCGTGCGGTGTCGTAGCCGTCGAACTGCTGCGTCTGGTTGAGCTTGAGCGCCGGATGGACGAACACGAACATGCCGAGCTTCTCGCACTCGGCCCAGAACGGCTCGAACTCAGGCGCATCAAGATAGAGATCGTTGGCCTCCGACGTGATTACTACGCCGGGAAATCCCAGCTCGTGCTTGCAGCGAGCCAGCTCGCGGAATGCTTCGGCCCCGCCGAGCGGATTGGCGTGCGCGGCGCCGATAAAGCGGCCCGGATAGTCGCGCTCCGCCTTCTTGGCGGCGTCGTTGCACAGCTTCGATTTATCCAACGGCGCGCACATGCCGGCTGCGCTGGTGAGAAACGCGGCGTCGATGCCGAACTCGTCCATCATTGCGATATGTTCGTCGAGGTCGAACAGCATCCAGTG
The DNA here is from genome assembly GCA_963807865.1 of uncultured Alphaproteobacteria bacterium. GTDB lineage: Bacteria > Pseudomonadota > Alphaproteobacteria > Rhizobiales > Xanthobacteraceae > VAZQ01. The sequence goes on from CAWEDK010000015.1 coordinate 229,384, forward strand.
CATGATGAAGCTCGGCGCGCCGTGCTCGTCGTAGGTGATGATCTTGCGCCGGCCCATGTCCTTCGGCATCAGCGCAAGCGGCGTGAAATGGTGCTGGAAATCGACGATCATGGAGCGCTTTCCTACGTTCGTTTTTCGTCACGCCCGGGCTTGTGCCGGGCATCTACGTCTTGAGGGCGCGCAACACATTAAAGACGTGGATGGCGGGGACAAGCCCGGTCATGACGGAAAGAGGTATCGATGTGCGCATCAGGCGTTGACGGCGAGACTCTGGATGGCGCGGGTGATCGCGGCGTCGAGCGGCGTGTGCGGGATGTCGCCAATCGCGGCGTGCAACTTGTCACCATTGATCCGGTGCGGCTCGCGCCACAAATAGGCGATCTCGGCCAACTCCCGGCAAAGCGGCACGAACGGGGCGAGCGCCTTGATCAGCCACCAGCCCATCGGTTTGACCTGCAGCCGGTTCTGCACGACCTTCGCGATCGCCTGCGTGAACTCTCGCCCGGTGACCGCATGGCCGGGGAAGCAGAACGTCTCGAACCCGCTGAACTCCGCGCGCTTCGCCGCAATCCGCACCAGTGCGGCGGCAAGATTGGGCAGATAGGCCCATTCGTGCACGACGTCGAGCGGTCCCGGATAGGTCAGCCGCAGACGGGTGATGTCCTTGGCGATCACCAGATCGAGCCATGACCCGTGACCGCTGCCGAAGAAATCTCCGGCGCGCACGATGATCACGCGCAAGCCGCGCTCCTCCGCGGCCTCCTGCATGCGGTCTTCGATCGCGACCCGGAGCCGTCCCTTGTGCGACGTCGGCCGCATCGGCGTGGTTTCGTCGATCACTGGCGGCAGCACCGAACCGTAGTTGTAGAGATTGCCCGGAAACAGCAGCGTGGCGCCGGCCAACTCGGCGGCGGCAAGTGCCGAATAGGCCAGCGGCAACGCCTGCGTGCGCCAGAGCGGATAGGGTGGATTGAGCGCGTGCAGAACGACGTCGGCGCCGTGCGCTGCCTCACTGACGGCGGCATGGTCGAGGGCATCGACTTCCACAATCTGGGTACGTGCCGGCGCGAGCTTGGCGGACCCTGGCCGCACCTGACTGACAACACTCCAGCCGGCATTGCGGAAGCACTCGGCGGCCAGGTAACCCAGCCGGCCGGTCGCGCCGAGGACGAGAATGCGGGAGCTCATGGGCAGGACAAACCGGAAGGCGCCATTGCTCAGTCAGCCTTGAGCCTGGCGGCGCGGACGATGGACGGTCTGAGTGGGCCGCGACTGCGTGACATCCTGCCTCCTGTAGCTCCGGTCCGGTGTGGAGCGCAATGAGCCGCCATCGTAACCTCCGGATCGCCGAATTGAAAACGCGACATTTTTCGTCGGCTACATTGAAAATCGGGACACCGCGTCACCATCTGGAGTAAGAGGACGTGATGACCGAGTTTCTCAAGTACCTGCTGGTGCCGCTTGCGGTCGGCGTCGTCGCGGTCGTGCTGATCCTCGGGCTCGCCAACATGATGAAGGGCGGTTCGCCGCAAGTCTCGCAGAAGCTGATGCGGCTGCGTGTGTTGATGCAATTCGTCGCGATCGTCATCATCATGGTGACGATCTGGGCGATGAAACACTAGTGGAGTGGATTTGACATTCGCTGCGGGTTCGTAAAGCGAATGTCAAATCCGAAACTCCACTAGAAACATAAATTTGCTAGTGTGGCTTGATTCCAACATTTGCAAAGGAGCCTGCGGAAATGGGATGCGAATGTAGGAATCAGACCACTAGTGTCCGATTCCGAAGTTCGCATCATTCTGCGGCACCCTCATTTTGCGAACTTCGAAATTGGACCACTGAGCGGCGGAAACGGGCGATGGTCGTTCTCAATCGAATCTATACGCGCACCGGCGACGATGGGACGACGGCGCTCGGCAGCGGCGAACGGCGCAAGAAGTACGATCTGCGCGTGGCCGCGTACGGCACGCTCGACGAGGTCAACGCGGTCATCGGTCTCGTCCGCCTGCACGTCGCCGGCGATCCGGCGCTCGACGGTATGCTGTCTGCGCATCCAGAACGACCTGTTCGACGTCGAGGCCGACCTCTGCATGCCGTCCGAGACCGGCAAGGGTCCGGACGGCGCTCGCCTGACCGTCACGGACGCGCAGGTCGAATGGCTCGAGCGGCAGATCGATGTGCTCAACGCCGATCTCGCGCCGTTGAGGTCGTTCATCCTGCCGGGCGGCAGCGCGGCGGCGGCCTATCTGCATCTCGCGCGCACCGTCTGCCGGCGCGGCGAGCGGATGATGGTCGAGCTCAACGACACGCCGGGCGAGCGCGTTACGCCGGCCGCGCTGAAATACGTCAATCGGCTGTCGGATTTTCTGTTCGTCGCGGGCCGGCATGCCAACGACCGGGGTGCGACCGACGTGCTGTGGGTGCCGGGTCAGAACCGGTAGGGAAAGCCGCATGGTCGTTCCGATCTACGACGACAATCCGTTTACGCAGACCGTCAAGCCGGTCGTCACCTGGTGCCTGATCGCGATCAATCTCGCGATCTTCCTCTACGAACTCGGCGCCACGCCGATCGCGCTCGAGCGCATGATCGATACCTTCAGCCTTATCCCGGCGGCGCTGTTCGGCTACATGCCGTCGCCCGGGCGCCTGCCCGCGATCCTGACGCCGGTCAGCTACCAGTTCTTCCATGCCGATCTCTTCCATCTCCTCGGCAACATGATCTTCCTCTGGGTGTTCGGCGACGATGTCGAACGCGAGCTCGGCCGCTGGCACTTTCTGGCGTTCTACCTGTTGTGCGGCGTGATCGGCGGGCTGGTGTTCGCGGTCAGCGCGCCACAATCCCAGATCGAGCTGATCGGGGCCTCGGGCTCGATCGCCGGGGTGGTCGTCGCGTACGCGATGCTGCGGCCGTGCGCACGCGTGACGGTGCTGGTCTGGGTCATCCCGATGCGGATCGCGGCCTACTGGGTGATCGGCCTGTTCGTATTGACGCAGCTCTGGAATCTCGGGCGCCGCCTCGAAAAGCGAGGTCGCGTACTGGTGCCATTTCGGCGGCATGCTGGCCGGCGCATTGCTGTTCCCGCTGATGAAGCAGCCCGAGACCAGACTGTTCGATTGCGGCCCGCACCTGCCCGACACCGTCGTGCAGATCGGCCCGCGGCGCATCGGCGCCGCGCGGCCTGACGGCTTCCGTTGACTCCGGAAGGCGGCGGCCATTAGGTTGCCGGCGCCACCAGTTTAAGCGCGTTTGTTGTGCACCAAAGCCTCCGGGATCGCCGCGAAGTTCCTATGACGAACTCGCCGCAAGACTGATAGGAACTTCAAATCACCGACTGGTCCCACGCGAGAGCGCATCACCCATGAAAATTCTGGTGCCCGTGAAACGGGTTGTCGACTACAACGTCAAAATCCGCGTCAAGAGCGACGGCTCGGGCGTCGAGCTTGCCAACGTCAAGATGTCGATGAATCCCTTCGACGAGATCGCCGTCGAGGAGGCGCTGCGGCTCAAGGAGAAGGGCCAGGCGACCGAAGTCGTGGTGGTTTCGATCGGGCCGCAGCAGGCGGCTGAGACCATCCGAACCGCGCTCGCCATGGGGGCCGACCGCGGCATCCTGGTGAAGACCGACAAGCCGACCGAGCCGCTGGCGGTCGCCAAGATTCTCAAGGCCATCATCGGCGAGGAGAACCCGGGGCTCGTCATCCTCGGCAAGCAGGCGATCGACGACGACTGCAACCAGACCGGCCAGATGCTCGCGGCGCTCACCGGCTGGCCGCAGGGCACCTTCGCCTCCAAGCTCGCGATCGAGGGCGACAGCCTCCTTGTGACGCGCGAGGTCGACGGCGGGCTGCAGACCATCAAGCTCAAGTCGCCGGCGATCGTCACCACCGATCTGCGGCTCAACGAGCCGCGCTATGCCAGCCTGCCCAACATCATGAAGGCGAAGAAGAAGCCGATCGACGAGAAGTCGCCCGACTCCTACGGGGTCGATGTCGCGCCGCGGCTTGAGGTGCTCAAGACCAGCGAGCCCGCCGGCCGCAAGGCCGGCGTCAAGGTCAAGACCGTGGGTGAACTCATCGACAAGCTCAAGAACGAGGCAGGGCTGTTGTGACCGACGGCGATACTCGTACCGACGCAAGGCCCGTGCGGCCCGTTGGTGTGGGGCGCCGCGAACTCCTCGCCATGCTCGGCGGCGCGGCGGCGCTGGCGCCAAGCTTGGCGCTCGCGCAGGAGCCGGGCCGGAGCTATCGGCTGGGCGCCATGATTCCGGTCGGGCGACAGACGCCGGGGGTCGTCGCGTTCTTCGACGAGATGCGCGCGTTCGGTTTTGTCGAGGGGCAAAACCTTGTCGTGCTGCCGAACGGCTTCGACGTGTCCAATGAGCAGCTTGCCGAACGGGCCGCCGCCGTGGTCAAGGCCGCGCCCGATGCCATCATCAGTGGGCCTGACAATTACACGCGCGAGCTACAGCAACTGACACGCACGATACCGCTGATCGCGATGACCGAAGACATGGTGAGAGCGGGACTGGTTCCGTCGCTGGCCCGGCCGGGCGGCAACACCACCGGCATCAGCCTGTTGTCTCCCGAGCTTGACGGCAAGCGGCAGGAAATTCTCGCCGAGGCCGTGCCCGGTTTGCGGAAGATGGTGGCGCTCACCAATTCCACGGTGACGCCACCGCGCCATGTGGAAGCTCTCCAAGACGTCGCCCGCAAGCGCGGTTTTGAGCTCTCGGTGTTCGGCGTTGCGAAGCGTGACGAAGTGATCCCCGCGATCGGGGCAGCCAAGGACGCCGGGGCGCAAGCGCTGAATCTGCTGGCGACGCCGCTATTCAGCGTCAACAGCCGCGCCTTTATCGAGCGCATCGTGGCGCTGCGCGTGCCATCGATGCATCAGTGGCCGGAGATCGCCGAAGAGGGCGGGCTCATGGGCTACGGACCTCGCTTTGCCCAGACGTTTCGGCAAAGGGCGCGGATGGTCGCCCGGATCCTGCGCGGTGCGAAGCCCGCGGACATCCCGGTCGAGCAGCCGACGCATTTTGAACTGGTGATCAACATCAAGACCGCGAAAGCGATCGGTCATGAAATCCCGGCCGGTCTCGTCTTGCGCGCCGACAAGGTGATCGAATGAGGCGGCGCGCATTCATCACGCTGCTGGGCGGCGCGGCGGCGCTGGCGCCGCTGGCCGCGCACGCGCAGCCGAGCATGCCGGTGGTCGGTTTCCTCAACACCGCCTCGCCCGCGCCCTTCGCCCATCTCGTCGCGGCGTTCCGGAAGGGCCTGGGCGAAGCCGGATTTGTCGAAGGCCGGAATGTTGCGATCGAATACCGTTGGGCGGAGGGGGACTACGACCGCCTGCCTGCCCTTGCGGGCGAGCTGGTGCGCCGCCCGGTTTCGGTCCTGCTGGCGACAGGTGGCGACCCCGCAATCCGCGCCGCGCGCGCCGCGACCACGACCATTCCGATCGTATTCGCCATCGGCAGCGATCCGGTTACCCTCGGGTATGTCGCAAGCCTCAGCCGTCCCGGCGGAAACGTGACCGGAGTGATGCAGCTCACGAGCATGCTGGGCGCAAAGCGCATCGGGTTGTTGCGCGCACTGGTGCCGAGCGCCCAAACCATCGCCGTGCTCAGCAACCCGAATTTTCCGGTGTCCAACCTGCAATTGAAGGATGCACAGGAGGCGGCGGCGCAGATCGGGGTCCGGCTCCTCGTCCTGGACGCGTCCACCGAAAGCGAGTTCGAGCCGGCCTTCGCCAAGCTCGTTGCTGGCCGCGCGGATGCACTGATGGTCGGAGCCGATCCGTTCTTCAATAGCCGTCGTAATCAGATCGTCGCGCTCGCGGCGCGCCACAAAGTGCCGGCCGTTTACGAATTTCGTGAATTCGCGGCGGCCGGCGGTCTGATGAGCTACGGGACAAGCCTGTCGGACTCCTACGTGCAGGTCGGCAACTATGCGGGCCGAATCCTCAAGGGTGCAAAGCCCGCGGACCTGCCGGTATTCCAGACGACGAGATTCGAATTCGTGATCAACCTCAAGGCTGCCAAGGAGCTTGGCATCGAGATGCCGCCCGGCCTGTCGGCGCAGGCCGACGAGGTGATCGAATGAGGCGCCGCGCTGTGCTAGACGACCTCCCGAATATTATCGCGAACTGACTGGACCCATCCGAAATGACCACTCTGCTGATCGCCGAGCACGACAACAAGGTGCTCAAGGATTCGACCAACAAGGCGCTGACCGCCGCCAAGGCGCTGGGCGAGCCGGTCCATGTGCTGGTCGCGGGCTCCGGCGCGCGCGCCGTCGCGGATGCCGCCGCCAAGCTGGACGGTGTGGCGAAAGTACTCATGGCGGACGGGCCCGCGTATGAACACATGCTGGCCGAGCCGCTGGCGGCGCTGATCGTGGCGCTGGCGCCGGGATATGCGGCCATCGTCGCCCCGGCGACCACGACCGGCAAGAACGTCATGCCGCGCGTGGCGGCGCTGCTCGACGTCATGCAGGTGTCCGACATCGTCAAGGTGGTCGCGCCCGACACGTACGAGCGGCTGATTTACGCCGGCAATGCGCTGCAGTCTGTGCGCTCGAAGGATAAAACGAAAGTGATCACGGTACGCACCTCGACCTTCCAGGCGACCGGGGAGGGCGGTTCTGCCGCTCCGATCGAGGATGCGGCGGCCGCCGCCGATCCGGGCATTTCGGCGTTCGTGGGCGAGGAACTGTCGAAATCGGAGCGCCCGGAACTTACCTCGGCGAAAATCATCATTTCGGGCGGCCGGGCGATGCAAAGCCGTGACAACTTCACCAAATATATCGAGCCGGTGGCCGACAAGCTCGGCGCCGCGGTCGGCGCCTCGCGCGCGGCGGTTGATGCCGGCTATGCGCCCAACGACTGGCAGGTCGGTCAGACCGGCAAGGTGGTGGCGCCCGAGCTCTATATCGCGGTCGGCATTTCGGGTGCTATCCAGCATCTCGCCGGCATGAAGGACTCCAAGGTGATCGTGGCGATCAACAAGGACGAAGAGGCGCCGATTTTCCAGGTGGCGGACTACGGCCTGGTTGCCGACCTCTACCAGGCGTTGCCCGAGCTTGCTGCCGAACTCGGCAAGCTCGGGCGCTAACCGTGCTGGCGGGATGCTCTTTCAGCCGGTGGTGTCACGTTACGGAACGTCGTAAAGTGGCACTCGAGACAGGACGAACGCACGACCATGAGTGAAGTCAAAGAACGCCCGGCGGCGCGCACCGAGAAGGCGCATGCCATCCGCTCCATCGGCGTGATCGGGGCGGGGCAGATGGGCAGCGGCATCGCGCATGTCTGCGCGCTGTCCGGTTTCGACGTCAGGCTCAACGATGTCACGGCCGACCGGATCAAGGCCGGGATCGCGACCATCAACGGCAACATGGCGCGCCAGGTCGCCCGCAAGCGCATTTCCGAAGAGGATCGCCAGGCCGCGCTCAAGAAGATCGCGCCGGCGGATACGTTCGACGATTTCGGCGAATGCGATCTCGTGATCGAGGCGGCGACCGAGAAGGAAGAGGTCAAGCGGCAGATCTTCGGCAATCTCTGTCCGTCGCTCAAGCCGGAGGCGATCGTCGGCACCAACACGTCGTCGATCTCGATCACCCGGCTGGCGTCGTCGACCGACCGGCCGGAGAAATTCATCGGGATTCATTTCATGAACCCCGTGCCGCTGATGGAACTGGTCGAGCTGATCCGCGGCATCGCCACCGACGATCCGACCTTCGTCGCCACCAAGAATTTCGTGAGCAAGCTCGGCAAGACCATCGCGGTCGCCGAGGACTTCCCGGCCTTCATCGTCAACCGCATCCTGCTGCCGATGATCAACGAGGCGATCTACACGCTCTACGAGGGCGTCGGCAACGTCGAGGCGATCGACACCGCGATGCGGCTCGGCGCGCACCACCCGATGGGACCGCTCGAGCTCGCCGACTTCATCGGGCTCGACACCTGCCTGTCGGTGATGCAGGTGCTGCACGAGGGGCTGGCGGATTCAAAGTACCGCCCCTGCCCGCTGCTGGTGAAATACGTCGAGGCCGGTTGGCTCGGCCGCAAGACCCAGCGCGGCTTCTACGACTATCGCGGCGAGAAGCCGGTGCCGACGCGCTGAAATCTACGGCGGCGTCTATGCGGCGGCCGGGGATTTTTCCTTAAAGTCGGCTATCTGAGCGGCCAACGCTTTCTTGAAGGCCGGTCGCGCCTCACAGCGCAGACGGTAAGCTTCGAGTATCGGGGTTTGTGCAATCAAGTCCGTGTGACGCGGAATGCGCAACACCGTGGTCATCAGCAGGTCGGCCACTGTGAAACGGTCCTCCAGATAATCTCGTCCATCGAGCCAATTGGACAGGTCGGTCAGCTTCGCCTGCGCGGCCTGCAACGCTCCCGGCCGCCGCTCCTTGGCCCAGTCCGCCGTCGAATGGAACAAGTCGATTGCGGTGAGGTTCTGGATCGACGGCTCGATCGAGTTGAGCGCTGCGAACATCCAAGCGGTCGTGCGCGCGCGGCTGTTGGAATCGCGCGGCATCAAGTCGTCCGAGCGTTCGGCGATGTGCAGCAGGATGGCGCCGGATTCGAACAGCACCAGCCCGTCTTCCTCATAGGCGGGCACTTGTCCGAACGGCTGCATGGCGCGATAGCTATCGGACGCCTGATCCTCTGGTCCGATCAGTCGCGCCTGATAGGCCAACCCCGCTTCTTCCAATGCCCACCGCACGCGCAAGTCGCGGACCAGGCCGCGAGCAAAGGGCGGCACCCAACGAAACGCGCTCACCTTGATCGTGCTCATACCGGGTTTCCTATGTGTGTGTTGACGGGCGGTCAGAGCCGCCCGCCTGGTTGAGTATCGGGCTCAGGCCGCGGCGGCGGGGAATTGCGGCGCGGTCTGTTGCCAGCTTGGCAAGGCCGAGACGCGGCCGAACCATTCCTGCACGTGCCGGTAAGGCGCCAGCGGCATGTCCGCGGCCTCGGCGTGGAACAGCGGCGCCGCGACCGAAAAGTCCGCAAGCGTGACGTCCTTGCCGATCAGGTAGGGCTGCTTCGCCAGGTGCGTGTCGAGCACTTTCGCTTCCTTGTTGAAGCACTCGAGACCGCTGGCGACGACCGCATCGTCGGGTGGGCCAAGGTTCAGGAACTTCTTCACCAGCCGCTGGAACAGCAGCGGATCGCAGCCCTCCTTGCCCCAGTGCGCGATGTCCCAGCTCTGCCAGCGCATGATGTCGGCGCGGGTGCGCGCGTCATTCGGCCAGAGCGTGTTGGGCGTCTTGCTCGCGATGTACTGCATGATCGCCGTCGATTCCCAGAGCTTGAAATCGCCGTCGACCAGCGTCGGGGCGCGGCCGGTCGGATTGAGCGCGAGATAGTCAGGCGTATGCGAACCGCCTTTGGTGAGGTCGACGAATTCGAACTCCAGCGGAACCCGAAGATGCGCAGCGACCGCGCGCACCTTCCAGGTGTTGGGCGACGGCGGGAATCCATAAAGCTTCATGATCAACTCCTTCAGTTGCGGGTAAAGAACGATATTTCATTGCGACCGGAGCTCTTACGGTTGGCTCGGTCCACTCGACGCCATTTCACTCCTCATGCTGAAGAGCGACTGGAAGTCGCGTCTCGCGCGTGGCCGCAAACTCCGTCTACGGCGTCATCCTTCGAGACGGCCCTTCGGGCCTCCTCCGGATGAGGTTCGAACACGCCATGAGCCGTAGCGGTTCGGTCAGGCGAGATAGGCTTCGAGCTTGTCGAGCGCTCCGGTCCAGCCGGCGTTGTGGCGGTCGCGTGCCGGCTCGTCGAAGAAGTCTTCGTGCCGAAGCGTCAGCAGCGTTCCGGTGCCTTCGCGCTTGAACTCGACGGTCACCAGCAGATTCGCGCTCCGGTGTCGAGCGCCAGGCCCAGGTGTAGACCAGCTTCTCGTCTGGGATGACTTCGCGAAAGATGCCGCTGACGTCATGCTCGTCGCCATCGGGTGACCGCGCAACGATGCGATAGCGGCCGCCCGTGCGGGTATCGAATTCGGCGAGCGTCACTTGCGTGCCGCCGGGCCCAAACCAGCGCCTTACTTTTTCCGGCTCCGTCCAGGCGCTGTAGACTTGGGCGGGAAGGGCCCTGAGCCGTCGTTTGAGGGTGAGGCTTGGCTTGACGGTGGTGGTGGACATGACTCCTCCTCTTCCTCAAGAAATGCGGCCAGCCGATTGAGCCGCTCGGACCAGAACTTCTCATACCGGTTCAGCCATTCGGTCGCTTCCGCCATCGGGGCCGCCCGCAGCCGGCAGATCACGGTGCGGCCGGTCTTTTCGCGCGCGATCAGGCCAGCGTCCGACAGCACGTCGAGATGCTTCATGACGGCCGGCAGCGAGATCGCGAACGGCCGGGCGAGTTCGCTGACCGACACCTGCTCGCTCTCACCCAACTGGGCCAGAAGCGCGCGCCGGGTGGGGTCGGCAAGCGCCGCGAACGTGCGATCCAGCGAGGGGTGCGAAAGGTAAACCATTTGGTTAAGTGTTAAGCCGCCCAGCGTCCGCTGTCAATGGCCGCGGCGGATGGAGCGCTGCCGGCAGGCTGGAGAGAGTCAGCGTTGAGGGACGTTGCGGTTGGGTACGCGCCGGTAGCGACCGCGGCGCTACTTCGCCAATGCCGCGGTGACGAGCTTCACCGCGTCATTGCTGGCCCACTCGGCCGGACCTGCGAGCGTGGCGATCTCGCAGCCCGCCGCGTCCACCAGCAGGGTGGTCGGCATGCCGGTCGCGCGTCCTGCGACCTTGAGTTCCTGGAACACCTTGGCGCTGGGATCGGCGTAGTAGGTGAGGCGGTCGATACCGGCCTCCTTCAGCCAGTTCTTCGGTTTGTCGAGATCGCGGGTGTCGATGTTGATCGCCACCACCTGGAAGGCAGGCCCGCCAAGCTTGGCCTCGAGGGCGTCGAGCGCCGGCATCTCCTTGCGGCAGGGAATGCACCAGGTGGCCCACAGGTTCAGCAGCACGGTACGGCCTCGCCATTCCGACAGCCGATGCTCCTGGCCGGCCGCATCCCGCATGGTGAGATCGGGCAGCCGCAACGGCCGTTCGGCGACCACCACGCCCGCCACCTCGCCGCGTGCAAATGGCGCGAGCCGGCCGCGCGAGGTCGACCGCCGGCACGCACGCGGGGTCGCCCGCATTGCGCTGGAAGGCCGCAATCCCGTATACCGCCCCCGCCAGCGCAACGCCGATCACGGCTCCGAGCGACGCCGCGACGATCAACCGACGGTGGCGGACGCGAACGCCAGGAGGCGTGGGCTGCGGTTCGGGCTGGGCGGGAAGATCAGTCATTCGGGCAGCGTTCTACTTGGGCCTTATCACGAGCAACGGCGTGTCATGAGCAACAAGATGTGGGGCGGGCGTTTTGGCGCAAGCCCCGATGCCGTCATGGAAGAGATCAATGCGTCGATCGATTTCGACCGGCATCTTTTCCGCCAGGACATCGCCGCGAGCAAGGCCCATGCGGCGATGCTGGCCAAGCAGGGCATCATCCCGGCCGACGATGCGCGCAAGATCGCTCACGGTCTAGACACGATCCTGTCAGAGATCGAGGCTGGCAAATTCGAGTTCAAACGCGCGCTCGAAGACATCCACATGAATGTCGAGAGCCGGCTGGCGGAGTTGATCGGGCCGGCCGCCGGACGGCTGCACACCGCGCGCTCACGCAACGATCAGGTGGCGACCGACTTCCGGCTATGGGTGCGCGCAACGATCGACGGGCTCGATGCCGCGCTCGCCGGCTATCAACGCGCGCTCGCCGAGAAGGCGCTGGAACACGCCGCGACCGTGATGCCAGGCTTCACCCATCTGCAGACCGCACAGCCGGTGACGCTCGGCCACCACCTGCTGGCCTACGTCGAAATGGCGGCGCGCGACCGCGGCCGGTTCGCGGATGCGCGCAAGCGCGGCAATGAATCGCCGCTCGGGGCCGCCGCGCTCGCCGGCACTGCTTTTCCGCTCGACCGCGCGATGACTGCGAAGGCGCTGGGCTTTGTGCGGCCGATGGCGAACTCGCTCGATGCTGTTTCCGATCGCGACTTCGTGCTGGAGGCGCTGGCGGCGGCGGCGATCACGGCGGTGCACCTGTCGCGTTTCGCCGAGGAGATCGTGCTGTGGTGCTCGCCGCTCACCGGCCTGGTGTCGCTGTCCGACAAGTTCACCACCGGCTCGTCGATCATGCCGCAAAAGCGCAATCCCGATGCCGCCGAACTGGTGCGCGCCAAGACCGGGCGCATCGTCGGTGCGCTGCAGGCACTGCTGATCGTGATGAAGGGACTGCCGCTCGCCTACCAGAAGGACATGCAGGAGGACAAGGAGGGCGCGATCGACGCGCTCTCGGCGCTGAGCCTCGCGATCGCTGCGATGACCGGCATGGTGCGTGACATGACGCCCGACGTGGACCGGATGCGCGCCGCGGCCGGGCAGGGCTACTCGACCGCCACGGATCTCGCTGACTGGCTGGTGCGGACGCTGAAGCTGCCTTTTAGGGAAGCGCATCACGTGACGGGAAGGATCGTCGCCAAGGCGGCGACGGCAGGGGTGCCGCTGCACGAGCTGCCGCTCGCCGCCATGCAAGCGATCGAGAAGCGGATCACCAAGGACGTGTTCGCTGTGCTGTCGGTCGAAAATTCGGTCAACAGCCGGGTCAGCCTGGGAGGCACCGCCCCGAAAAACGTCCGGCGGGAGGCCAACCGCTGGCTCAAGGCGCTCGCGAAGGAGCGGCCGGTCTGATCGGCCGCCGCGCGCCGCTCCATCGCATTGATGCAAGGCCGTCGCGGCAGTAAGCTGCGGCGTCAATAAACAAATAAATTTCCCAAGGAGGGATACCATGCCGATCTACATCACGCGTGGTCGTTTCACGTCGAATGCAATCAAGGGCATGTTGAGTAAGCCCGAGGACCGTGAGGAAGCGGTCGCGAAGCTCTTTAAAAACGCAGGAGGGAAGCTCATCGGGTGGTATTTGACCTTCGGCCACCACGACTGGATGGTCATCGGCGAGTTCCCCGACGAGAAGGCCGCAGCCTGCGCCATCCTGGCGGCCGCCGCCGGCGGCAGTCTGTCGGACATCGAGACAACGGTCGCGATGACGGCGAAGGAGGCCGCCACGACCTTCAAGTCGGCCGGCAAGGCGGCGAAGCACTTCCGCAGCGCCGGACGCTCGTAAGGAGCGAATGCGAGGCGCCTGCGGTTCGAGACAAATCCCGGGACAAAACCGGGACGGCTTTAATCATTCCGCTCGGAACGTGCCGGAAGTGCCCTGAATTCGCGCGGATTGGGGGTAACAATGGCGGCGACTGGCACCTATTCCGTGCTAGGAAGCGCGCGGAATCAATGAGGTAGGGGAACCTTTTCGTGGGTCGTTTGTCACCTCGCGCGCTGCTGCGCATTGCCGCCGTTGGGGCGTTCGTCGCGGCGCTCGGCTTGGCCGGCTGCGGGCGCAAGGGCGGCCTCGATCCGCCGCCCGGCGCCTCGGTCATCGACCCGGCCGCCGCTGCCCAGCCCTCGCCCGAAATCGGTTCGGACGGCCGGCCGCTGCCGCCGTCCCGCGGCCCCAATCGTACGAGCCCGCTCGACTTTTTGATCGACTGAGCGCCGCCAGGATCTGCCATGCACCATTTCGACTATCGCCACGGCGTGCTGCACGCCGAAGGGGTCGATCTGGTCGATCTGGCGAGCGCGGTCGGCACGCCGTTCTACTGCTATTCGAGCGCGACGCTCGAACGGCACTACCGGGTGTTCACTGAGGCGTTCGCCGATGTGCCGGCGCTGGTCTGCTACGCGCTGAAGGCGAATTCCAACCAGGCGGTCATCAAGACCCTGGCGCGTCTGGGGGCAGGCGCCGATGTCGTCTCCGCCGGCGAACTCAAGCGCGCCCGCGCGGCCGGCGTCCCGCCGGGGAAGATCATGTTCTCCGGCGTCGGCAAGACCGACGAAGAACTGGCGTTGGCGGTCGAAGAAGGCATTCTTTGCGTCAACGTCGAATCTGACGGCGAACTCGACCGGCTCTCCGCCATCGCCGCCGCAGCAGGCCGCACCGTCGACATTTCGGTACGCGTCAATCCGGACATCGACGCCAAGACCCACGCCAAGATCGCCACCGGCAAGTCCGAGAACAAGTTCGGCATTCCGATCAGCCGCGCCCGAGAGGTCTACGCCCACGCGGCGCGGCTGCCCGGACTGCGGGTCACCGGCGTCGACATGCACATCGGCAGCCAGATCATCGACCTGACGCCGTTCGAGGACGCCTTCGCGCTGTTGTCCGAGTTTGTGCAGGCCTTGCGTGCCGAGGGGCACACCATCAGCCACGTCGATCTCGGTGGCGGCCTCGGGGTGCCGTACCGCGAGGATAACGAGCCGCCGCCGCACCCCGACGCCTATGCGGCCATCGTCAAGCGCGCCACCCGCGGCCTCGGCTGCAAACTGATCTTCGAGCCGGGCCGCGTCCTGGTCGGCAACGCCGGCATCCTGGTCACGCGTGTGCTCGAACTGAAGCGAGGCGAAGCGAAGACGTTCGTGATCGTCGATGCCGGTATGAACGACCTGATCCGTCCGACGCTTTACGAGGCGCACCACGACATCCGGCCGGTGCGCGAACCGGTCCCCGGCGCATCGCGCGTGCGTGCCGACGTCGTTGGCCCGGTCTGTGAATCGGGGGATTTCATGGCGCTCGACCGCGACCTTGCTGCGCCTGCGGTGGGCGACCTGCTGGCGGTCATGACAGCCGGGGCGTATGGGGCGGTTCAGGCCGGCACCTACAACACCCGTCCGCTCATCCCCGAAGTGCTTGTGCGGCAATCGGAATGGGCGCTGGTGCGGCCCCGGGTCGAGGTCGAAACGCTGATCGCGCTCGATCGCCTGCCGCCCTGGCTGTGAACCAATTCCCAGTTCGGCCGTTCTGCCTGATGCCGCCGATTTGAACACTGGGTGCCTTCCTTTTGCCCGCTGGCATGGCTCTATTTGCGTGTTACTATTGAAAATTAGGCAGATTCTCGCTGGTTCAGGAGAGAGAATTGACCGATCACCCCACGGACAGTGCACGGCCCGCCGGCTCGCAGCCGGAGCGCGGCGGCAATGCCGTGCTGTCGCGAGCGCTATCGCGGGCGCGCTGGACGATCTTCTGGGAGCGGTTGTGGCCGGCGCTGGCGGGCATCGCGACCGTGGCCGGTTTGTTCCTCGCGGTGTCATGGCTCGGTCTCTGGCTGTGGCTGCCGCCGATCGGGCGGGCGATCGGCCTTGGCGTGTTCTTCCTGCTGACCGCGGCGGCGTTCGCGCCGCTGCTGATGGTGCGTATTCCGACCGCGCAGGATGGGCTGCGCCGGCTTGACCGCAACAGCGGCCGCCCGCACCGTCCCGCGACCGCGATCGCCGATGAGATCGCGGCACCAACCGAGGATTCCTTCGCGACGGCCCTTTGGCGCGCGCACGTGGTCCGCGCTTTGAGCGCGGCCAAGTCGCTCAAGGCCGGAACTCCCGCGCCGCAGGTCGCGTCGCGCGATCCGTATGCGTTACGTGCCCTGGTGGCGGTGCTGGTGGTGGCGACCTTTGTCGCGGCCGGCAACGACCGGATGAAGCGCATCACGGCGGCGTTCGACTGGCACGGCGCCATCACGCCATCCAATTTCCGCATCGATGCCTGGGTGTCGCCTCCGACCTACACCGGCAAGCCGCCGGTGATCCTGCCCGGCCTGCGCACCGGCGAGCCGGTGCCGGCCAGGACCGCGATGTCGGTGCCGGCTGGCAGCACGCTGGTGATCCGTGCGACCGGCCAGGTCGATCTCAATGTGGTCGCCAACGGCGGCATCGAGGAGACGAAAACGGGCGCGCAAAAGTCATCGAACGGGACCGAGGAGCGCCGGTTCATCATCAAGGATGCGGGTTCCGCGTCGGTTCGCGGCACCTCGGCAACCGATGTCACCTGGCAGTTCACCGCCATTCCGGACAAGCCGCCGACCATCGCGCTCGCCAAGGACCCGGAGGGTCAGGCGCGCGGCTCGCTGCAACTCAACTACAAGGTCGAGGACGACTACGGCGTCGTCGGCGCTCAGGCCCGCTTCCGCTTGCTCAAGAGCGAAGGCACCAACGGCCAGCTTCCGCGCGCGCTGTTCGACGCGCCCGAGATCATCCTGGCGTTGCCGCAGGCGCGCACCCGCAACGGCGCCGGTCAGACCCTCAAGGATCTGACCGAGCATCCCTGGGCCGGGACCGACGTCGCCATGACGCTGGTCGCGCGCGACGAGGCCGCGAATGAAGGCGCCAGTGCGCCGTTCGAATTCCGCCTGCCCGAGCGGCCATTCAGCAAGCCGATGGCGCGCGCCCTGGTCGAGCAACGGCGCGTTCTGGCGCTTGATGCCGACGCACAGGCGCGCGTGCTGACGGCGCTCGATGCCCTCACGATCGCGCCCGAACGATTCAACATGGAGTCGAACGTCTATCTCGGATTGCGTTCGATCTTCTGGCAGCTCGCGCGCGCCAAATCCGACGATCAGTTGCGCGACGTCGTCGCGCGCATGTGGGACATGGCGGTGAACCTCGAGGACGGCAACGTCTCCGACGCCGAGCAGGCCCTGCGCGCGGCCGAGGAAGCGCTTCGCCAGGCGCTCGATCGCGGCGCAAGCGACGAGGAGATCAAGAAGCTCACCGACCAGTTGCGTGCGGCGCTCGACAAATTCCTGCAGGCGCTGGCGGAGCAGATGCGAAAAAATCCGCAGCAGCTTGCCCGGCCGCTTGATCCCAATACCCGGCAACTGCGGCCGCAGGATCTGAAGAGCATGATCGACCGGCTCGAGCAGATGGCGCGCTCGGGCGCCAAGGACGCCGCCAAGCGTATGCTGCAGGAACTGCAGCAGATGCTGGAGAACCTGCAGATGGCGCGTCCCGGCCAGCAGATGGATGGCGACGGCGACGACGACATGATGCAGGCGCTCGACGAACTGCAGGACATGATCCGCAAGCAGCAGCAGTTGCGCGATCGCACCTTCCAGCAGGGCCAGGACATGCGCCGTGACCGTCAGCGCGGCCAGCGCGGACAGCAGGGTCAGCAAGGCGAGCAGGGCGAGCAGCAGATGGGCGACCTGCAGCAGAACCAGCAGGCTCTGCGCGAGCAGCTCAAGAAGCTGATGGAGGAAATGCGCAAGCGCGGCTTCGGACAGAACCAGCAGGGCGGCAAGCAGGGCCAGCAAGGTCAGCGCGGGCAGCAGGGCGATCAGGGCCGGGCGATCAGTTCGGCGAGGCCGGCGACGCCATGGGGCAGGCCGAAGGCCAGCTCGGCGAGGGCAATGCGGACGGCGCCGTCGGCTCGCAGGGCCGCGCGCTCGATGCGCTGCGGCGCGGCGCTCAGAACCTCGCCCAGCAGATGCAGCAGCAGGGCATGATGGGCATGGGTATGGGCCCCGGCCAGCCCGGCCGTCTCGGCCAGCCGCGTGCCCAGCAGGAGACCGATCCGCTCGGCCGGCCGTTGCGCGGGCGCGATTACGGCGACGACACCACCGTCAAGGTGCCGGGCGAAATCGACGTGCAACGGGCACGCCGCATTCTCGAAGAACTGCGTAAGCGGTTCGGCGAGAACTTCCGGCCGCAACTCGAACTCGATTATATCGAGCGGCTGCTGCGCGATTTCTGATCTTCTGATTTAGTGCGCGCGTTCCGCGTGTGCCCGGAGCGCGTCCGCGACCGCTGTGCGGATCGTCGCCAGCGTGAACGGCTTTGCCACGACGTCGTGAATGAGCGCGTCGAGACCGTGCGCGCGCTCGCGCTGATCGGCATAACCGGTCATCAGCAGGATGGTCAGCGTCGGGTGCTCGCGGGCGGCCGCGAGCGCCAGCGCGATGCCGTCCATCACCGGCATCCGGATGTCGGTCAGCAGGAGATCGAACGCGCCGCGTTCCTGGTTGAGAACGTCGAGCGCCTCGGCGCCGTCGTTGGCTGTCAGGACCTCATGCCCGTCCTGCTTGAGTGCGCGGCGACACGAGCTGGCGGATCGATTCTTCGTCCTCGGCGATGAGAATGCGTGCCACGTGATCCTCATGGAAGGCCCGCGACCATGTCGCGGCGGTTGAAAAATCGGACAATCACTTGTTGGCCATCGGCCGGCGGTGACGCCAGCCGCGAACGGAACGCAATCGTCTCGCCGGGCGAGAGCACGCTGCGACCTGGAGCCGCCGTCCAGGTGTGGACCTCGTGTCCGTTGGGATTCGGAGCGAAATATGCAGACGCGGGACCTCGACGACCCGTTTCGATATGGCCGTGATCGTGCCCTCGACCACCAGCACGGGCACGCCGTCCTGGGTCTCGGTGGTGCTCGTGACGGTGCTGAACGCGAGCCCGCGCAGATTGATGGGCAATCCGATCGCCGCGATAGAGCGAAGCGGTTTGCGGCAGGAGCCTTGCGACGTCCGAGCGCCATCCGATCAGGACGACGTTTGCACGAGCAGCGCCAAGATGGTCATCGGCAGGATCGGGCACGGACCATTGTCGGCGCACCGGGGCGCGCCGCCGCCGCTGCTTGATCTGCCGTGCCGCGAAGGTCTCGATGTCCTCCAGCGTGTCTGCGATGGATGCCGCTCGGGTGTTTCGGATCGCGGAAGCGGCCGGGTTCGGCGCCGCCATTTTTGGCGAATATATGGGCACGCGCTCTTGAATGACCGGCGAGGCGTGGAGCTTGGGCTCGATAGACTTGGGTTCGACGGCCGCAGGCGCGGTGGCAGGTTCCGCATGACTCGGAGGATGTCGCTGCTCCGGTGGCGCATCGCTTCGGTCTGGCTCCTCCTGGCGATCCTCCAGCAGATCGGCGTCGTCCTCGAAAAAGGGCCCGCCGCCGTACAATGGCGAAGACCAGTCGGAGCTTTCGGTATCGGATGTATCCGCTTGCTCCGGCGCCGAGGCCGCAAACCAGACCGTCTGGCAGCGGACGCAACGGACCGATCGGCCAGCTGCCCCGAGCGAGGACGGCTTGACCGGGTAGGACGTCGCGCAGTTCGGACAGACGATCAGCATCGGCGAATCGAATGAAGGGGTCCCCGGCCGAGACCCTAGCCGGAGGCGGGTTAACGAACCGGAAACCATCGCGTGCGCGAACTGGGCTGGCTGATACGGCCGACGGGGCGCCCACGGAAGTTCGCGTCGGTCAGGCGGTCCGGTGGCTGCTATAACGCCAAGCCGGGATTGGCCGGGGGTCGGGGCGGCCCGGGACGACGGAGAGGCTCTTGGTCCGCTTTGAGAACGTCGGCCTGCGCTATGGTCCGGGACCCGAGGTCCTGCGCGACCTGACGTTCCGCCTCGACCCGCATTCCTTCCAGTTCCTCACCGGCCCGTCCGGTGCAGGCAAGACCTCGCTGCTGCGGCTGCTGTTTCTCGCTCTCAGGCCGACCCGCGGGCTCATCACCCTCTTCGGCCACGACATTGCCACGCTGAGCAAGGATTCGTTGGCGACGCTGCGGCGCCGGATCGGCATCGTGTTCCAGGATTTCCGGCTGCTCGACCACATGACCACCTACGAGAATGTTGCGCTGCCGTTGCGGGTGATCGGCGTCGAGGAAGACAGCTACCGCAAAGAGGTGATGGAGTTGCTGGACTGGGTAGGGCTGGGGGAACGGATGTGGGCGCTGCCGCCGGTGCTGTCGGGCGGGGAGAAGCAGCGTGCCGCCATCGCGCGCGCCGTGATCGCCCGGCCTCAGCTCTTGCTCGCCGACGAGCCGACCGGCAACGTCGATCCGAGTCTGGCGCAGCGTCTGCTCCGGCTGTTCGTCGAGCTCAACAAGTCCGGGACCGCGGTGGTGATCGCCACCCACGACATCGCGCTGATGGATCAGTACAACGCCTCGCGCTTGGTGCTGCACGAAGGCCGCCTGCATGTCTACGAATGACGTGACCACGCAGGAAGTCCCGGCGGCCGGCGCCGAGCCGGCCAGCGCGTCGTCGTCGGCGCCCGCCATGCCGCGTTTCGACTCGCCGATCGTGCCGCAGTCGACCATCTCGGCGCGCTCGCTGCTCGCAGTCGTCGCCATCATGACGTTTCTGGCTTCGCTGACATCGGGCGCGGCGGTCCTGGTGCGTACGGTGGCCAACGATTGGCAGGCGGAGGTCGCACGCGAGGTGACGATCCAGATCCGTCCGTCGGTCGGCCGGGATATCGAAGCCGACATTGCCAGAGCCGCCGGGATTGCCCGTACCATCCCGGGCATCAGCGAGGTGCGGCCCTATTCCCGGGAGGAGACCGCGCGCCTGCTCGAGCCCTGGCTCGGCACCGGGCTTCGGCTCGACGATCTGCCGGTGCCGCGCATTATCGTGGTGCGCATCGCGCCGCGCAGCCGTCCCGACTTCCCGCAGTTGCGCGCGGCGCTCGCCACCGAGGTGCCCTCGGCCAGTCTCGACGACCATCGCGGCTTCGTCACGCAGATGCGGACCATGGCGCGGGCGGCGATCCTGGTGGCGGCCGGCGTGCTGGCGCTGGTGCTGACCGCCACGGTGCTGTCGGTAACGTTCGCGACCCGCGCCGCGATGGCAACCAACCGCCCGGTGATCGAAGTGCTGCATCTGATCGGCGCCAAGAACAGCTTCATCGCGGAACATTTTCAGCGGCATTTCCTGGAGCTTGGACTGAAGGGAGGCGCGGCCGGCGGTGGCGGCGCCGTCATCGTGTTCGTGCTCGCCGAACTCCTGACCGGCCGCTTCCAGCAGACCGGCGACGGCAGCCAGGTCGGAGCCTTGTTCGGCACCTTCTCGATCGGGCTGTGGGGCTACGTCGCGGTGATCGCACAGGTGGTTCTGATCGCGGTCGTCACCGCGACGACCTCGCGCTACACCGTCAATCGCACCATCGAGAGCCTCGGTTGACCCCTGACGCTGCCACCGGTCGGCCGAAATTCGCGTTATGATGCCAGTGGTTACGGAACGAATTGCGATGTCGACAGCCGGGTCCAAGTCCGATGACGGGGCCGGCGAGATGCCCGGTCCCGGCCGGGCGTCCCGCCGCTGGCTGCGCCGTCTCGGCTGGTCCGCGATCGTGGCGGGCTGCGTCGCGACCTCGCTGCTGGCCGTCGGATTCGTCTGGTTTCTGTGGAGCATTCCGAATCACGAGGTGGCGTTGACGCACGATGCCGACGGCATCGTCGTGCTGACCGGTGGCGCATCCCGGGTGACCGACGCGATCGAATTGATGGCGGCCGGCCGCGGCAAGCGGCTTCTCATCAGCGGCCTGCATCGCACCACCACGGTGGGCGAAATCCAGCGCCTCAATCCTGATTTTGCCCGCGTGATCCGATGCTGCGTCGACTTCGATCATTCGCGCAACACGCTCGGCAATGCGATCGAGACCAAACGCTGGGCGGAGGACCGGGGGTTCCGGTCGATCATCGTGGTGACATCGAACTACCACATGCCGCGCGCGCTGGCCGAGATCGCGCACCAGATGCCCGGCGTCGCGTTGGTGCCTTATCCCGTGGTGACGGACAAGCAGCGTACTGAGCCGTGGTGGCGGACCGTCTCGACGGCGCGGCTGATGATCGCGGAGTACATGAAGTACGTCTACGCCAAGCTCCGGATGGAGGTTCATCCCGGTGCGCAACCGGACGAATTAGCTTCGCTGGTCGATCGCCTGCGCGCCAAGTAGCAAATAGCATGTCACTGGCGATCGTCGCGCATCCACCGGATATGATGCTGTCGATGGTTCGCCGCCACGCAAGGTCCGGCCCGTGCTCGTGATCCTCCGCTCGGTCGTTTTCAACGTCTTGTTCTATCTCAACCTCACCGTTCAGATCATCGCGGCGCTGCCGACGCTGCTGATGCCGCGCCGCGCCATCATCGAGGTTGCCCGGTTCTGGGCGCGCAGCAATCTCTGGCTGCTGCGGGTGGTCTGCGGCACGCGCGTCGAATTTCGCGGACTCGATAAAGATTCCGTCCGGACCGCTGCTGGTTGCCGCCAAGCATCAGTCGCTGTGGGAGACGTTTGCGCTGATCACGCTGTTCCGCGATCCGGCCTACATCATGAAGCGCGAACTGATGTGGATCCCGTTCTTCGGCTGGTACACCTGGAAGGCCGGAATGATCACGGTGAATCGTGGCCGGGGTTCGCAGGCGCTCGCCGCGATGAACGCCAGCGCCCGCACGGAACTGGCGCGCGGCCGCCAGATCATCATCTTTCCGGAGGGCACCCGTCGTGCGCCGGGCGCCGAGCCGCGCTACAAGTACGGCGTCGCGCATCTCTACGCCGACATGAATGTCGCCTGTCTTCCGGTCGCGCTCAATTCCGGCCTGTTCTGGCCGCGCCGGTCGTTCCGCCGCTATCCCGGCACCATCCGTGTCGAGATCCTCGATCCGATTCCGCCGGGGCTCGGCAAGGATGCGTTCTTCGAGCGGATGCAGACAGCAGATCGAAACCGCCACCGCGCAGCTGGTGGCGGACGGCCGGCGTGATTTGTCGGACAGCGGGATTGCGGCAAGCTCGTTGGCGTCACCCTAGGCGCCGCGCCTCGGCCATGCTTTCGAGCCGCGGTTCCGGCCGTCCCCAAAGCCACCGGCCGAGGACCACGGCAACGATCATTCCGGCGAGTTGCGCGGCGATGAAGCCCGGCATGTCTGAGGGCGAAATGCCGGCGAACGTGTCGGAGAGCGCGCGAGCGATCGTTACCGCCGGATTGGCGAACGAGGTCGACGCGGTGAACCAGTAGGCGGCGGTGATGTAGAGGCCGACTGCGATCGGCACCGCGGCGGGCGTGCGTGCGACGCAGCCGAAGATGGTCAGCAGCAGGCCGAACGTCGCTACCGCTTCGGCTAACCATTGGCCGGCGCCGGAGCGCACGGTGACGGAGAACTGCACCAGCGGGAGCTCGAACATCAGGTGCGCGCCCCAGACACCGGCGATGCCGCCGGCCAACTGCGCGGCGATATACCAACCCGCCAACCTCCACCGCAGTTCGCGCCGCAGCGCGAACGCGAGACTGACGGCTGGGTTGAAGTGTGCTCCCGACAGCGGCCCGAACACCAGGATCAGGACCGTGAGAATGGCGCCGGTCGGCAGCGTGTTGCACAACAGCGCGAGCGCTTCGTTGCCGCCCGACAGGCGCTGCGCCATGATTCCTGAGCCGACCACGCCCATCAGCAGAAATGCCGTGCCCAGCCACTCGCAGAACACGCGCTGCGCAAGCGGAGGCATCGTCAATTCGGCTCCGCGACCCGGCCGGTCGCACCCTCCATGCGCCCGATGTCCCGCAGCCGCTGCTGCAGGCTGAACTGATCGAGGCTCTTGATCGGCAGCGCCGTGAAGATTCCGATGCGCTGGTTGAGCATCCGGTAGGTGTCCTTGAAGGCGAACGCGATCTCGGCCTCGGTGCCGGTGGCGTTCGCCGGGTCGGGCAGCCCCCAGTGCGCCGTCATCGGCTGCCCCGGCCAGACCGGGCAGGGCTCGTTGGCGGCGTCGTCACAGACCGTGAAGACGAAATCGAGCGGCGGCGCGCCTGGCTTGGCAAATTCGGTCCACGACTTTGATCGAATGTCGGTCACGTCGTGGTTCAGGTTCTTGAGTAGGGCGATGGTATGCGGGTTCACCTCGCCCTTCGGATGGCTGCCGGCGCTGAAGGCGCGGAATTTTCCCAGCCCGATCCGGTTGAGGATGGCCTCGGCGATGATCGAGCGCGCCGAATTGCCGGTGCAGAGAAACAGCACGTTGAACGGACGGTCAGGCATCGGATTCTCCTCGGCAACTCGCGAGGCGGCTTCGCGCATGCGCCGCTTATGCGATCTCTTCCTTTGGAGTTGCCGTGGTCGCCGGCTTGCAGGCCGGCACCGGCAGGCAGATCGGCTGCGCCGCCGCAGCAATTCTGGGTGAGGTAGCCGAGCAGCGCGTTCATGGTCTCGAAGCGCGCGGCGTAAATCATCTGGCGGCCCTCGCGGCGCACCGTCACCAGTCCGGCGCCGCGCAACCGGTCGAAATGAAATGTCAGGGTGTTCGGTGCGAGCCGAAGCGAAACGGCGATCTCGCCGGCCGGCAAGCCCTCCGGTCCGGCCTGCACGAGCAGGCGATAAACGTCCAGCCGACTCTCCTGGGCGAGGGCCGCGAGCGCGGCAACGGCATCTGTCGTTTCCATATTTCAACGAATATTGAAATGCGAGCCTGGGTCAAGGATATTTCAACGAGTCTTGAAATGTGCCGTGAGGCACGAGTCTGGGCGCAGGCAGGGTGCCGTTAGGCGCGGGGCCGTGACCGTACTGCTTGTCTCGTGTGACGCCCTTGAGGCGTTCGGCCAGCAGGTGCAGCTCGGTCTCCCGGATGCCGAGCTCCTCCAGCGCCGCGACGGTGGCGATGACGTAGTCGCGGTTGGCGCCCGACCGGCCGTGGCCCTGCCGCACATGGTGCAATTGCTGATCGAGCGAGAGCCGCCCGGCATATTGCGCGTGGCCGCGGTCGACCACGTAGCAGAGCGCCGAAATCCGCCGCTCGGGATCGCCCCGCAGCCAGACGGAGCGCACGCTCTCCCGATAGACCATGGTGGCCTGCTCGCGGGCGCGCAGATACGCGATGGTTTCGGCCCGATTGCCGGCCGCCACCCGGTACGCCATGCCGCGGCAGGCGCCGCCCTGGTCGAGCCCCAGCACCAGCCCGGGCCGCTCCGGCGTGCCGCGGTGGACGAACGAATAGACGCAGAGCGCCCGGTGGGCGCCGACCAGCCGCGCTTCCACGCGCTCGACGAATTCGAAGCCCGGCCGCCAGATCAGTGAGCCATAGCCGAACACCCAAAGGTCGCCGGCGGAAGGGTCCAAAATCTGTTCCATGCGCAGGCCGCAGCCATATCGACAAAGACTTGTCCGATTGAAGGGACTGCGGCAGCGCCGCGGCCCTGACATTCGAGGTGGGTTCGCCGATGCGGGGCAGTGACCTCCGAAACGCCGCATTCGGGGGCTTTTCAGGCGCCGGGGAGGTTGACACCAGGCCCACCAGTAAGGTGGCATGGGAGCCTCGTTCATGACGAAAGTGTTGTACCCAATGTCTACCGCGCGGCGCCGCCGCTGGCCGGTGTTCGTTCCGGCCGGGCTGGTCATCATTCTGGCGGGGCTGTGGACCGGTTTCTGGTTCTTCGCCTCGGCGAAAGCCGAAACCACGCTGGCAGGCTGGCGCGAGCGCGAAGCCAAGTCCGGGCCGCATCTATTCCTGCGACAAGCAGACCGTCGGCGGCTATCCGTTCCGCATCGAGGTTCGGTGCACCGATCCGACCGCCGAACTGCGCAGCACCGAGCCGCCGGTCGCGCTCAAGGCCAAGGATCTGATGGCCGCGGTCCAGGTCTACGACCCGAACCTGGTGATCAGCGAAATCCAGGGGCCGGTGACGATCGGCGAGCCCGGCAAGCCGCCGGCCTTTGTCGCCAACTGGAAGCTCGGCCAGTCGAGCGTCCGCGGCACGCCCGAAGCTCCCGAGCGGGTGTCGTTCGCATTCGAAGCGCCGACGGTCGAACGCGTCGCGGACGGCGGCAACGTCACGGTGTTCCAGGCCGAGCGCGCCGAACTGCACGGCCGCCTGGCCGGTGGCTCCGTCACCGACAATCCGATCATCGACCTTGCGCTGTTGCTGCAAGGCGCTTCGGCGCAGGAACTGCATCCGCTGGCGAAGACGCCGTCCGACGCCGACATCGTCGCGAACCTGCGCGGCCTGAAGGACTTCTCGCCCAAGCCATGGCCCGACCGCTTCCGCGAGATCCAGGCCGCCAACGGCCAGATCGAGATCGTCAAGGCGCGCGTCCAGCAGGACGACGTGATCGCGGTCGGTGCCGGCAAGCTGGGGCTCTCGCCCAACGGCGGGCTCGACGGGCAGCTCCAGATCACGGTCGTGAACCTCGACAAGGCGCTCAAGAAGCTCGACATCGATCGCATGATGTCCGAAGGCCAGGCGGCATCGACCTTCGGCGCGCTCGACAAGATCATGCCGGGTCTCGGCAATCTGGCGCGTCAGAACGCGCCCAGTCTGGTCGCCTCGCTGGGCCAGCGCACCGTGCTGGAAGGCAAGCCCGCGGTGGCCTGCCGCTGCGGTTCGTCGACGGCGCGGTGTATCTCGGGCCGTTCCAGGTCGGCCGCACGCCGCCGCTGTTCTGAGCTTGATCCGAAAGTTGCAGGCTTTCGGATAGGGTCATGCGAACGCTGCTCAAGCGCTTGGCATTCGCATCGCGATGTCCTAGTTTGCCGGCCGTTCAGGACACGGAGAATTCCTCATGGCGAAGTTCACCTGGGACCACGTTCATCTGCGCAGCACGGACCCGGAAGCAACGGCAAAGTGGTTCGAGCGCATGCTCGGCGCCGAGGTGGTCCGCACCATGCAGGGCGGCGCGCCGCGCATCGACCTCAAGCTCGGCGGCGCCAACGTCTTCATCGCGCAGGTGACGGCCGGCGACGGCGTCAATCCCTCGCCGACCACGCCCTACCGCGGCCTCGACCATTTCGGGCTGCAGGTGACCGGCATCGATGCGATCGCGGCCGACCTCAAGGCCAAGGGCGTCGAGTTTACCCGCGACCCGACCACCGTACGGCCAGGGACGCGGGTGTGCTTCATCCGCGGGCCGGAAGGCGTGTCGATCGAACTGCTGGATCGCAGCGTGTCTTGAGCCCGACGCGAGTGCCAAGGACTATCGACATGGAACACAAGGCGTTTGCAGTGACACACTCGGAGGCCGAATGGCGCAAGCTGCTGTCTCCCGAGCAGTATCACATCATGCGCGAGCACGGCACGGAAGCTCCCGGAAGCTGCGCGCTCAATTACGAGAAGCGGCACGGCACGTTTACCTGCGCGGGCTGTGCTCAGCCGCTGTTCGTCTCCAAGAAGAAGTTTGAAAGCGGCACCGGCTGGCCGAGCTTCAACGATCCGGTCGCAGGCTCGGTCGAAACTTCCACGGACAACAGCTACGGCATGGCCCGCACCGAGGTGCATTGCAGCCGGTGCGGCAGCCACCTCGGCCATGTGTTCGAGGACGGGCCGCCGCCGACGCATCTGCGCTACTGCATCAACGGCGTCGCGATGAATTTCCAGCCGGAGTAGTCGCGCCCACAGGCGAGGCTCAATCCTCGGCCGCGTAGGGCCGCGGCAACGGCTCATGCGGCAGATCGGGATGCGGCCGGCCGAAGTCGGGCGCCGACGAGTCCTGGCCCATTTCGACGATGCCGCGGCGGATCGCGCGCGTGCGGGCGAAATGCTCGAACAATGCGTTGCCGTCACCGTTGCGGATAGCGCGCGTCAGCAGCGACAGGTCCTCGTTGAAGCGGCCGAGCATTTCCAGCACCGCGTCCTTGTTGGCAAGGAATACGTCGCGCCACATGGTCGGGTCGGAGGCGGCAATGCGGGTGAAATCGCGAAAGCCGCCGGCGGAGAACTGTAGGACTTCCGAGCGCGTGACCTGACCGAGCTCTTCGGCGGTGCCGACGATCGTGTAGGCGATCAAGTGCGGCAGGTGGCTGGTGATGCCGAGCACCAGGTCGTGATGCTCGGCCGACATGCTCTCGACATTGGCGCCAAGTGCGCGCCAGAACGTGGCGAGGCGCTCGACGGCGGCCAGATCGGCGTCGGGCGGTGGTGTCAGGATGCACCAGCGGCCGACGAACAGTTCGGCGAAGCCCGCGTCCGGCCCGGAATGCTCCGTGCCGGCCACCGGATGGGCGGGAATGAAATGCACGCCCTTGGGAATGTGCGGCGACATCTCCCGCAGCACCGAGCCCTTCACCGACCCGACGTCGGACACCGTCGCGCCGGGCTCGAGATGCGGGCCGATCTCGGCGGCGACCGGCCCGCAGGCGCCGACCGGGATGCAGACGACGATGAGGTCGGCGCCGGCGACCGCCGCGGCGTTGGTTTCCACCACCTGGTCGGCGATGCCGAGCTCGGCCACGCGCCGCCGCGTCGCAGGCGAGCGGGCGGTCGCGACGATCGAGCCGACCGCGCCCTGCGCACGGGCCGCGCGCGCGATCGAAGATCCGATCAGGCCGACACCGATCAGCGCCAGGCGATTGAAGATGGGTGTTGCAGGAGTCACGCCGTCTCTCCGCGTGCCCGGTCTGCTTCCTCGCCGCTTGCACCACTGTGCTCCCTCCCCCCTTGAGGGGGAGGGTTGGGGAGGGGGTTGGCTTTGATGATCGGCGGACGTCCAACAGTAACCCCCACCCCCGACCCCTCCCCACAAGGGGGAGGGGAGCGCACTGGCGCTGTTGCGTGAGTACGGATCACTTCGACTTTCCCAAAAGCTCGGCGAGCGCCTGCACCACGAGGCGGTTGGCTTCCTCGGTGCCGACGCTCATACGAAGCGCGTTCGGCAACTGATACGCCTTGACGCGGCGTGTGATCAGACCGCGCTTGGTCAAAAACTCATCGGCCGCTTCGGCGGTGTGGCCCTTCCGCTCCGGAAAGTGAATCAGAATGAAGTTCGCGATGCTCGGCGTCACCTCGAGACCGAGCTTGCGAATCTCCTCTGTGAGCCAGCCCAGCCATTTCTCGTTGTGTGCCCGGGCGGTCTCGACATGCTCGGTGTCCGCGACCGCGGCGATGCCGGCAGCCTGCGCGGCAGCATTGACGTTGAAAGGTCCACGGATGCGGTTGATCGCGTCGATCACGTGCGCCGGTCCGTAGAGCCAGCCGAGCCGTAGCGCCGCAAGTCCGTAGATCTTCGAGAACGTCCGGCACATCACGACGTTGTCGGAAGTCGCAACGAGTTCGATGCCGGCTTCATAGTCATTGCGCCGGACGTATTCGGCGTAGGCGGCGTCGAGCACCAGCAGTACATGCGGCGGCAGCGCCTGGTGCAATCGCTTCACCTCGTCGAACGGCACATACGTGCCGGTCGGGTTGTTGGGGTTGGCCAGAAACACCACCTTGGTGCGCTCGGTGACGCGCGCCAGGATCGCATCGACATCGGCGGTGTAGTTCTTCTCCGGCGCCACGACCGGCTTCGCGCCGGAGCCGAGCGTTGCGATCGGATAGACCAAGAAGCCGTGGGTGGTGTGGATCGCCTCGTCGCCATCGGCAAGGTAAGCATCGGCGATCAGGTTGAGCAGATCGTCCGAGCCTGAGCCGCAGACGATGCGGTTCGGATCGAGGCCGAAGGCGCGGCCGATCGCATCGCGCAGTCCCGCCGACGAGCCTTCCGGATAGTCCTCCAGGTGATCGCCAACCGCCTTGAACGCGGCGATCGCCTTCGGGCTCGGCCCCAGCGGCGTCTCGTTCGACGACAGCTTGAAGATCTTCGCGACGCCCGGCGCCGTGCTCTTGCCCGGCACATAGGCCTCGATATCGAGCACGCCGGGGCGCGGTTGCGGACGCTTCAGTCCGGACATTTTCTGAACTCCGAGGGTTGGGATCAGCCGCCGGCCTTGACCGGCCGCGTATCCTTGGCCGAGACCCTATAGCGGGTGGCGTGGCTGCCGACGAGGGCCGCGGCGCGCACTGACGCGCCGGCCTGTACGAGCGTGTCGATGATCTGGTCGATGTGCCCGTCCTGCGGCACGGAGGCCAGCAGTGCCGCGCCGTCGAAAGCGCGGTCGGGGACCGCCAATACCTCGGCGAGCGGACCCAGCGCTTGCGCCGTGGCGGTGTTCCAGCCGGCGACCCGGATGCTCCAGACCTCGACCTCCTTCACCATGGCGTCGGCCGCGGCGCGGGAGATGACGAACACCGGAGCGGCCGCCGGATGATCGGCACGGTCGACAAAGGGCAGCCGTGCGATGATCTTCGGCGCAGCATCGAACTCCAGCGCGTTCCACCAAGCGCCGCCGCCCGCCACCGCGAAGGCCGGTACCAGACCAAGGTCGCCCTTGGAGTCGGACACCGCCGCCACCACGCTCGACGCGCCCATGTGCGGAACGAACGGCACCGTGAAGCCGAAATGAAAGCGTGCGGAGTCACGTATGATCGCATCGCCCGCCGACAGGTCGGCGTGCACCGAAAACGGCGCCTGCACATACGTGAACGTGGAGATGATCACGCGCCAGATGCTTTCGACCGTATCGAGCGGCAGGATGCCGCGATGGCGATCGACCAGGCGTCGCATCATCTCGGCTTCGCGCGCGGGACGGAACGCGGAGCCGGTCTCCTGCGTCGCCTTGACGGCGATGAGACGATCGATGATCTCGCCGCGCGCCATCAGCAGGTTGTGCACGTCCTCATCGATGCGGTCGATTTCCTTGCGGAGATCGCCGAGTGAGGGCGTGTCGGAATGGGACGATTTCGTCATGACGTGGTTACCAGCGCGGTCTCGTATCCCGGGTGCACCGCACCGTCCGACTCGCGCAGATGCACAAAATCCGAATCCGGCGCTTGCGCTACACTTGGAGATGCTGCCCGGAAGCCATAGCTTGACGGCCTCGGAAAGCAAAGAAATCGTTGACTCTCCCGTCGGGGGCCTATCTAACCCCCTTGCGACCGCTCAGATTTCTGCCGGTCGATGTGATCGGCGGCGATTCCGCTTTGCCGGGGCGGGGTTTGAAGATGGTCGAGGCCGATACCGCCACGCTTGAACCTGCCGACCGCGCCCTCGAGGCCGATCGCCCGCGTTCGCCGCTCGTCCGCTTCGGGACCGACAAACCCCTTCGCCTTGACGCCGGGGTCAATCTCGCACCGTTCCAGATCGCCTATCAGACGTACGGCATTCTCAATGCCGAGCGCAGCAATGCGGTGCTGATTTGCCATGCGCTCACCGGCGACCAGCATGTCGCCAATTCGCATCCGGTCACCGGCAAGTCCGGCTGGTGGGAAACGATGGTCGGACCGGGCCGGCCGATCGATACCGAGCGCTACTTTGTCATCTGTCCGAACGTCGTCGGCGCCTGCATGGGCACCAGCGGCCCGGCTTCCACCAATCCGGCGACCGGCCAGCCATGGGGGCTGGATTTTCCAGTCATCACCATCCGCGACATGGTACGGGCGCAAGCGATGCTGATCGATCATCTCGGCATCGACAAGCTGTTCGCGGTGGCGGGCGGATCGATGGGCGGCATGCAGGTGCTGCAATGGACGGCGAGCTATCCGGACCGGGTGTTCGCGGCGCTGCCGATCGCCTGCTCGACACGCCATTCGGCGCAGAATATCGCGTTCCACGAAGTCGGCCGCCAGGCCGTGATGGCCGATCCCGAATGGTGCGGCGGTCGCTATTTCGCCGACGGCACCAATCCACGCCGCGGCCTCGCGGTCGCCCGCATGGGCGCGCACATCACGTACCTGTCGGACGCGGCCCTGCACCGCAAGTTCGGCCGCAAGTTCCAGGATCGCGACAACCCGACGTTTTCGTTCGACGCCGATTTTCAGGTCGAAAGCTATCTGCGCCATCAGGGCATCAGTTTCGTCGAGCGTTTCGATGCCAACTCCTACCTGTATCTCACGCGCGCGATGGATTACTTCGATCTTGCTGAAGACTGCGGCGGCGTCCTGGCGAACGCCTGGAAGCGTACGCCGACGCGGTTCTGCGTGATCTCGTTCACCTCGGACTGGCTGTTCCCGACGTCGGAATCGCGCGCCATTGTGCACGCTCTCAATGCCGGCGGCGCCCGCGTCTCGTTCGCCGAGATCGTCACCGACAAGGGGCACGACGCGTTCCTGCTCGAGGAGCCGGAACTGTTCGCGATCGTGCGCGGCTTTCTCGAGGGCGCCGCCAAGGCGCGCGGCTTGCCGCCGGCGGGAACATAGCGATGCTCAAGCGGCTCAAGCGCGACCTCACGATGGCGGAGGCGGTGCGTGCGCCGGGCGGCGCGCGCGTCGACTTGATCGCCGTAGCCGAGATGGTGGCGCCCGGCGCCAAGGTGCTCGACGTCGGCTGCGGAGACGGCGAGCTGTTGCGGCTGTTGGAGACGCGCGGCGTCGATGGCCGCGGCATCGAGCTGTCACGCGAAGGCGTCAACGAATGCGTCGCCAAGGGCTTGGCGGTGATTCAGGGCGACGCCGATACCGATCTGTCGGATTATCCCGACGACGCGTTCGACTATGTGATCCTGTCACAGACGCTGCAGGCCACACGTCATCCGCGCGTGGTGCTGGAACACATGTTGAGGATCGGCCGCCACGCTGTCG
This sequence comes from uncultured Alphaproteobacteria bacterium, assembly GCA_963807865.1. Taxonomy (GTDB): domain Bacteria; phylum Pseudomonadota; class Alphaproteobacteria; order Rhizobiales; family Xanthobacteraceae; genus VAZQ01. Next base: position 261,426 of record CAWEDK010000015.1, read on the forward strand.
TGTCGTTTCCGAATTTCGGTCATTGGAAGATTCGCCTGCAGCTCTTGTTCGGCGGACACATGCCGCAGACCGACAATCTGCCGTACGCGTGGTGGGAGTCACCCAATATTCACTTCTGCACCATCAAGGACTTTCGCCAGCTTTGCGAAGTCACCGGCGTGAAGATGGAAAAGGCCGTGGCGCTCGACGCCTGGGGCCGGGCGCTGCGCTTCAATGCGCCGTGGTGGTTCTGGAACCTGCTCGGCGAACAGGCGGTGTTCCTGCTGAGCCGGCGCAATTAGGCTGTCGCGGCGCCGCGCTCGCCATGTTGATGATTTCAATTTTCGCAGAGCGCGCCACTTGTCGGCGATCTGGCACCCTATGATATGATCGGGCGCGGCAAAGTGTTGCCGACAGGAGGATCCCCCATGATGAAGTATGCTCTGGCACTGGCGTTGTGCCTTGGCTCCGCGCCGGCCTTCGCGACCTGCAAGTCCGATGCGGCAGAGAAGAAGCTTGCGGGCGCGGCGCTCAAGAGCTTCTTGGGCAAATGCGAAAAGGACGCCCGGGCGGCGGCAACCAAGGCGTGCGAACTGGACTCTGGCGAGAAGAAGCTCGCCGGCGCTGCCAAGAACAGCCACATGAAGAAATGCGTGACCGACAAGGTCTCCGAGACCGTCGGCAACTAGGCGCGCCGGTCGCACTCATCTGACTTTGCGGATGCCTGACATTGCGACGCCGCGCGTGACGCGGCGTCGGTGTATTTTGTGTCTATCGGCTTGGGCAGGCTCGCGTTTCCCGTGGCTCGCAGGATTAGCGAGGCCGATCATTGTCTTAACCAGTTCCGTGTAGTTTTTCGGAGAGTCCACCGCCCCCGGGGAGAACAAAACCAGGACTCCAAATGGGGTCGTGGGCGGTCTATTTTGACTGAGTAGCGTTCATTTAGTGGAGTTGCGCCATGGCGCCGCGTGCGTATTGGAAGGGGCATCTGAAACTGTCCCTGGTGTCCTGCCCGATCGCGCTGAATCCCGCCACAACCTCATCCGAGCGCGTCTCGTTCCGCCAGATCAACAAGCAGACGGGTAATCGGCTGCGGCAGCAGCTCGTCGACGAGGTGACGCGCGAACCGGTCGACGCCGCCGACAAGGGCCGCGGCTACGAGGTCGACAAGGGCGTCTATATCCAGATCGAAGATGACGAGGTCGAAGCGCTCGAGATCGAGAGCAAGCATACCATCGAGATCGACAACTTCGTGCCCGCCGAGCAGATCGACAAGCGCTACTACGACAGTCCCTACTACATCGTGCCGAACGACGACGTCGGCCAGGAGGCCTTCGCGGTCATCCGCGAGGCGATGCGAGGCAAGGGCATGGTGGCGCTGGGACGCATCGTGCTGCACAAGCGCGAACACGTCATCGCACTGGAACCATTCGGCAAGGGCCTGCTCGGCACGACGCTGCATTACGCCTATGAGGTCCGCAAAGCCGAGGATTACTTCTCCGGCATTTCCGACATCAAGGTGCCGGCCGAGATGCTGAAGCTGGCCGAGCACATCCTCGACACCAAGAAGGGCGACTTCGACCCGGCGCAGTTCGAAGACCATTTCGAGAACGCGCTGGTCGAACTGCTGCGCAAGAAGCAGGCCGGCTTCGAGTTGCCCAAGAGCAAGGAAGTGGCGGAACCGGCGCGCAATGTCATCAGCCTGATGGATGCACTGCGCCGCAGCGTCCAGAAGGAGCGTACTCCGCAGGCCGAGAAGCCTGCCGCCCAGGCACAGAAGGCGAGCGCGCCGGCCGACAAGGCGAAGAAAGGCCGCAAGCGGGTCGCCGGCCAGACCGAGCTGCTGCTGCCGATCCAAGGCAAGGGCACCGCCCGTGAGGCCGCCGCCGCAAAGGCGCGTCCGGCCGCCAAGAAGGTCGCTGGGCGCCGCAAGGCGGGCTGACCCTACTCTACTCTCCACGGCGTCGCGTCCTGCCCCCGCAGGGCTCGAACTTTCTCGCCCACAAGCGAGACACCTGTGACCGTCGGCACATTGCGGCGGCTGCCCCGGGGGTATTGGTCGGTCCATGGCAATCCTGCCGATCCAAGTGAGCGAGCCATGACGAACCATCACAGGATCGTGACCGTCGCCGGCTTTGCGGCGGCGTTGCTGTGCGCGGGCGTTGGCTCCGCGGCCGCCGACCTGCAGGAATGCTTCCGCGACGGCTACTTGTGCAGCGTGGCGTGCGACCGTTCGGGCGGCGGCAAGTCCGCGGTCGCGCAGTGCGAAGCGCGCTGCACCGAGGAAGAGAAAGCCTGCATCGGCAAGGTGTCCGCCGGACGTGAGCGGCCGGGCTATTCGCCGGTCCGCATTCCGGCCAAGGCACGGCTCGGCGGCGCAGCGCGCTGACCTTCCGCCCGCCGTCCCTGCGCATGCGGATTGAGCCGCCCGTATATCCCCCCTATAGGTGGCCGCCCGCGGCCCGACGCTAACGTTCGCGCGGCCGGAGCGGAACGGACAGATCGTGGCGAGCCTCACCGTCGGTGACATCAACATCGACTACCGCAGCTTCGGGCGCGGGCTGCCGGTCGTCCTGATCCACGGCCTCGCGTGTGGCAAGCGCATGTGGTTTCACCAGGTGCGGGCGCTGAGCGGGCGCTGCCGCGTCATTGTCTTTGATCAACGCGGGCATGGGCTCACCGACGCACCCGACGATCCAGCCCGCTACTCCGCCGGGCATCTCGTTCGCGATCTCGCCGGCCTCCTGGACGGGCTCGGGCTCGACCGTGTGGCGCTGGTGGGGTTCTCGATGGGCGGCGGGCCGGCGCTGGCGCTCGCCGCCCGGATGCCGGAGCGGGTCTCGCATCTGGTGCTGGCGGACGTCGGAGCCGGCGCGGACGATGGCTGGAAGATTCAGTGGCTGGCGCAGCGCTGGGTCGCCTTCGCGCAGCGCGAGGGCGTCGACGCCATGGTCGCCGACATGCTGCGCAGCGAACTTTTCAAGGTCTACGCCAATCGCGCTCCCCGCTTCCGGCGGCATATGGCCGGGCTGATCCGTGCGACGCCGCCGATCGGCCTGCGGCACACGCTGTCGGAAGTCCTGGGCAAGCGGAAATCGCTGTTTCGCATGACGGAGGCGCTGAAGTTGGTCAAGGTGCCGACGCTTGTGATGCTCGGACAGCACGATTACCTCTGCCGAAGTTCGTCGCGCCTGCTCGCCGACACGATTCCGGGCGCGGCTTTCAGCAGGATCGCGGGTTCCGGGCATATGAGTCCGCTGGAGCAGCCAAGCCAGTTTACCGCCAACCTGCACGACTTCCTGCGCGCATGAAATTGCAACCTCCGGGCAACTTCGCATGCTTCGCTTGACGGAACTTCGGCTGCCGCTGGATCACGCCGAGGACGAGATCGAAACGGCACTGCTCAAGCGCCTCAAGATCAAGCCAGGCGAACTCCTCCGCTATTCGGTGTTCCGTCGCGCCGCCGATGCGCGCAAGCGTCAGGCGATCAGCCTGATCTATACGCTGGACGTGGAGGTCCGGAACGAGGCCGCGCTGTTGAAGCGGTTCGCCGGCGACCGTCATTTGTCGATCGCGCCCGATCTGAGCTACCGCTTTGTCGCTCGCGCGCCGGTGATGATGCGCACGCGCCCGGTGGTGATCGGCGCCGGTCCGTGCGGCCTGCTGGCTGCGCTTCTGCTGGCGCAGATGGGCTGCCGGCCCATCATTCTCGAACGCGGCAAGGTCATCCGCGAGCGCACCAAGGACACCTGGGGATTCTGGCGTCGGTCGGTGCTGAACCCGGAATCCAACGTGCAGTTCGGCGAAGGCGGAGCCGGCACGTTCTCGGACGGCAAGCTTTATAGCCAGATCAAAGATCCGCACCACCACGGCCGCAAGGTCCTGACCGAATTCGTCAAGGCCGGAGCGCCGCCTGAAATCCTCTACGTCGCCAAGCCCCATATCGGCACCTTTCGGCTGGTGACGATCGTCGAAAGCCTGCGCGAGTCGATCGAGTCGCTGGGCGGCGAGTATCGCTTTGATAGCAAGGTCACGGACCTCGTCATCGAGCCGCTGGCGGACGGCACGCGCCAGGTGCGGGGTGTCGTGCTTGCCGACGGTGCGCAAATTGACACCGAACACGTCGTGCTGGCGGTGGGGCACAGCGCGCGCGATACATTCGAAATGCTATACGAGCGCGGGGTGGCGATGGAGGCGAAGCCGTTTTCCATCGGCGTGCGGATCGAGCACCCGCAATCGCTGATCGATCGTTGCCGCTTCGCTGACGGTGCCGGGCACCCCCGACTGGGAGCCGCCGACTACAAGCTGGTGCACCACTGCGGCAACGGCCGCTCGGTCTACAGCTTCTGCATGTGTCCGGGCGGCACCGTCGTCGCGGCGGCCTCGGAGCCCGGGCGGCTGGTGACTAACGGCATGAGCCAGTATTCCCGCAACGAGCGCAACGCCAACGCCGGGATCGTGGTCGGCATCTCGCCGGCCGACTATCCGGGGTACCCGCTTGCCGGGATTGCGTTCCAGCGGCACTGGGAGGAGCGCGCATTCGCTGCGGGCGGGGCGACCTACGCGGCGCCGGTGCAGCGGGTGGGGGACTTTCTCAACCGGCGAGCCTCGCAGACGCTGGGTGAGATCGTGCCGTCCTACCGGCCGGCTGTGACGCCGGCCGATCTCGCTGCGTGCCTGCCGGATTTCGTCGTCGCGGCAATGCGTGAAGCGCTGCCGTCCTTTGACCGGCAGATCGACGGGTTCACGCTCGCCGATGCGGTGATGACCGGAGTCGAGACGCGTACTTCGTCACCGATCCGGATCGGCCGCGATGCGTCGTCTCAGAGCGTCAACACCCGCGGCCTTTACCCGGCCGGCGAAGGCGCCGGATATGCGGGCGGGATCCTGTCGGCCGGAGTCGATGGCATTCGTGTCGCGGAAGCGGTCGCCCTGAGCTTGACCGGTGCTGCGGCGGCACAGACGGCCGATGCTTGATTTTGCGAGGCCGAGACAAAAGCTCCGTCACGGCCGGGCTTAGCCGTCCGAAGGACGGCGTCGCTTCGCTCCGCCTATGTCCCGGCCATCCACGTCTTGGCTACCGAAGCGAAGGAGCGAGGCCGGCAGGACGGGATCAATTGGGGCGCGGAAGGATCGGAAAATCGTACTGCGCCCCGCCGGCTCGTCCGTACGTGAAGTGCCACCATTCGCGGGAGTAATTCCGGAAGCCGCGCTTCGCCATGGCGGCGCGCAGCAGATTGCGCCAGCGCCGCTGCTCGGGCGTGATCCGGGGACTCTCGGTGTGGCTTGCAGCGTCGAAGCAGTCGTACCCGGTCCCCATGTCGAGGCTGTCGTCGGGGGCGCGTTGCGCCGCCGGGCCGGTGCAGGGACCGTAAGTGGCATTGCGGTCAAACGGAGCCACCGGCGGATGTCCGATCTCGACCATGGTCAGGTCGACCGTCGTTCCGGCCGAATGCTCCGAGCGGTTCGAAATGTATCCGAGCGCAAACAGGTTCTGCTTCTGCAGCTTCGGGAAAAACCGCTTGGTGGCGCCATCGCCGCGTCCGTCGAACGCCCATTGCGCCATCGCACGCACCGCACGCGTCGGACGATAGCAGTCGTACACCTTCAGCGAGAGGGTTTGGCCCGCAAGGTCGGCCTGCACTTGCTTAAGAGCCGCGGCGACGTCGCGACGCAGGACGCATTCGGCGGCGTCATAACCGGGCAGTGGCCGCCCGACGAAATTGTCGTAGCCCGCATAGCGCATGTCCTGCGCAATCGTCGGGTCGACATCACGCAGATAGACAAATCCGGCCGGTAGTGCGGTCTGCCGCGAGGACTGCGCCAAAGCGGGTTGCCAGCCCGCATGACCCGCGCTCAGCGCCAGCACCGTGGCGACGACGGAACAGAAGTGACTGCGTGTCATGCACCGCACTCTTTCCAGTGCGGCGTGGCTCATCGGCGGTTCGCCGGCGTTTTTACCCCGGCGCGCTGGATTTTCGGCGCTGGCGCCGCTTGCGGCGAGCGCGCGACTTGCGTCGAGCGGGCAGCGCAAAAGCCCTCGATTGCATCGACCGCGGCCGCGCTGATGATTCCCCGCCGCTCCGGCGTGGCCATCGCCAATTCCTCGTCGCGATTGATGATCGAGCCGGCTTCCAGCAGCACTGCCGGGATGCGGTTGTTCCTGAGGACAATCAACTGGTCGTAGCGATAGACGCCGGCATCGGCGTCGACCAGGATGCGCTGCCGGCTGCCCATGAATTTCTCGGTATAGTGCGGCGTATATTTCAGGCCGCGCTCCTTGAGCTGCTGGCCGAGCAGCCGCGCGAACTGCACGCTGCCGGCGTAGTCGGCGTTGTCGTGTGAGACGAAGATCGAATGGCCCTTGAAGCGGTCGCTGTAGGAGCGCTGCTCGCCACCAAATTCCCATTTCTGCAGGAAGCGGTCCGGCACCGAGTCGTGGTGGATCGAAAGAAACAGATCGCCCGACTGGGCTTGCGCCCGGCGAATCCGCTCGAACAACGCGCGCCGCTTGTTGTCGGTGGTGATCAACAGAACGGACCTGGAGAATCCGGCTGCCCGCAGCTTCTCATCGATCAGGGTCGCGAGTTTCAGGTTGAAGTCATACTCATAGGCGCCGCGTGCGCTCTTGGCGCCAGGATTTCCGGCCGTATGTCCGACATCCACGATGATGCGAAAGGCATCGCGGTTGCAGGCGGGCTTGCTGGCTATCGCGGTCTTGCTGGGGACGACCCCGGTCGGTTCGCCCGATGCGGACGACAACGCGGCGTGCACAAACAGCGCCGAAAGTGAAATCAGCGCAAGCGTTCTAACACGCGGGCATGTCATGGAACGCCCCTCATCGGATGATGGTCTCGCCGCCCCGCCACCCCTTTAGAGCCGGCGTGCCGCCAACTCAAGGCGCACGTTTGACGATGCTCGTGGCCCTTTGGTGGCATGGGAAGTGGATTAAGAACCCAGGGTCTCCGCAGCAAAGAAAGTCTCAAACTATCAACGCTTTGGACCTTGCGAACCAGCATCCGCCCCTATCCTGTCGTGATGGCCGCAGCTTGAAAGCCAGGAGCGACCTGCTAAGCCAGACTCCCAAAGAACGATATAAAACAGGGGAGGGACAACGAATGAGTGACCCGAACGAACCGTGCTTGGTTGGTGGGCTCCGGCCGGACCGGCGCCGGGGCAAGAAGCTCGCGGCGACGTGAGGGTCGGTTCGCAAGCGCGACATCTGCCAATCCAGAAAAAGGTTCCGCGCCGCACGGTGCGGTCGTGCATCACTCCGGCGAATTGAGCCTCATGCTCCGGCTTCAAGCCCTCGCGCCCTTCCGCTTTCGGAACTTCCGCTTTCAGTGGTCCGCCGATCTGCTCACCTCCTGGGCGTTCGAGATGGAGACGCTGATCCTCGGCTGGTACATCATTGTCGAGACCGGTTCGGTGCTGCTGCTGACGGTATTCGGCGCACTTGGATATGGCGGAACGCTGATTGCGCCGGTGCTCGGCCTGGTCGGCGATCGGATCGGTCACCGGCGGCTGCTGGCGGCAATGCGGCTCGTCTACGCGGCCGTTGCATCTGCTTTGGCGGTTCTCGCTCTTTCAGGATGGCTGTCTCCGCTGCTGGTGTGCTGCCTGGCGGCGGTCACGGGTCTGGTCCGTCCCTCCGATCTCGGATTGCGCGGCGCATTGATTGCCGAAACCATGCCGTTCGACCAGCTCACCGGTGCGATGAGTTTTTCGCGGGCGACATCGGACTCCGCCCGCATCGCCGGCGCCCTTACAGGCGCGGGCTTGTTCGCAGCATTCGGCGTCGGGCCGGCGTACCTGGTGATCACCGCCTTCTACCTGCTGGGTGCGCTGCTGATCCTGGGCACCACGCCGGTCCGGACCGGGATCGCCGCGTCGGTCCGCGCGTCGCCGTGGCACGAACTCCGGGAGGGGATCAGCCACGTATGGAGCACGCCCAGTCTGCTCGCGATCGTGTGGCTCGCCTTCCTGTTCAACTTGACGGCGTTCCCGATCTCGAACGGGTTGCTGCCGTATGTGGCGCGAGAGGTCTACCACATCGACCAGACGGGCCTGGGCTACTCTGATTGCGAGCTTTGCGTTCGGCGCGCTGCTCGGATCCGTTGCGCTCAGCCGCCCCAACATCGGTATTGCGCTGCCCCGGCTCATGATCGCGTCCGCCGTGGTCTGGTACACGCTGCTCATCGTATTCGGGCAGATGCAGAGCCTGCTCGGCGGCATCGTCAGTCTGATGCTCGCGGGCTTTGCGCAGAGCCTCAGCATGGTGGCGCACTCGGTGATCCTGCTGCGCGCGTCCGACCAGAAGTTCCGCGGGCGCGTCCTGGGTGTGCGGATGCTCGCCATCTACAGCCTGCCGCTCGGTCTCCTGGCGGCAGGCGCACTGATCGGCCGGATCGGCTTCAGCCACACCATCACCCTGTACGCGCTCACCGGTCTTGTCCTCACGGTGCTGATTGCGGTGCGCTGGCACGATGCGTTGTGGCGCCCGGCCGCGGCGTCGGAACGTGCCCCGTGAGTGTGATGGTGCCGCCTAAACGATCTTCTGCGAGCGCAACTCTGCGATCGCTGCGGCGCCGAGACCCAGTTCCTGAGTGAGGATCTCGTCGGTGTGCTGGCCGAGCGTCGGCGGCGGCCGCCGCACCGAGCAGGCGGTATCGGAGAACTTGAAGGGTATTCCCAGCAACCGCAGTTCGCCGATGGTCGGATGCTCGACCGTCTCGACCATCCGGCGCGCCGCGGTGTGCGGGTCGTCGAGCGCCTGGGCGACCGAATTGATCTTCCCGCATGGCACGCCGACCGCCATGAGCTTGTCGAGCCAAACATCGGCCGCGTCGCCCGCGAGCGCCGCATTGATCTTGCCGTCGATGTCGTCGCGGTTCTCGACCCGCGCGCGGTTGCTGTTGTAGCGCGTGTCCTGCGCCCATTCGGGATGTCCCAGCACTTCGGCGCAGCGAGCAAACTGGCGTTCGTTGCCGATGCCGATCGCGACCATGGCGTCCGCGGTCTGATAGGTGGTGTACGGCACGATGCTGGGATGACCGTTGCCGAACCGGCCGCCATTGCGGCCGGCCACCAGGTAGTTCTGTGCCACGTTGATCAGCATCGAGAGCGAGGTTTCGTAGAGCGACAGTTCGACCTTCTGCCCTCGCCCGGTGTGATGGCGGGCGTTGATCGCCGCCAGGATGGCGTTGGAGGCGAGCATTCCGGTGCAGACATCGACGATCGCGACGCCGTACTTGGTCGGCACGCCGCCGGGCTCGCCGCAGATGCTCATCAACCCGGACTCGGCCTGCAGGATGAAGTCGTAGCCGGGAAGCGCCGCCTTCGGACCGCTGGTACCGTAGCCGGTGATCGAGCAGCGGACGAGGCGGGGCGTGTGCGTCTCGAACCACGCGTCCGTGAAGCCCCACTTTTCGAGCGTGCCGATGCGGAAGTTGTCGATCAGCACGTCGGCCTTCTCGATCAGCCCGGTCAGAACCTTCTGGCCCGCCGGGACCGCCATGTTGAGCGTGAGCGAGCGCTTGTTGCGGTTGATGCCGAGGAAGTAGGCGGCATCGTCGCCCGCGAACGGCGGCCCCCATCTCCGCGTGTCGTCGCCGGTCGGCGGCTCGATCTTGATGACGTCGGCCCCCATGTCGCCGAGCATCATCGTGCACAGCGGACCCGCCAGAATGCGGGTCAGGTCGACGACGCGTATTCCGTCGAGCGCACCATTACTTGAACTGGTCATTGTCCGCGCTTCTGTGTTGCAGTGTTCTTTGCCATTGTTCTCCCCCGTCGTCGCGCGCCGCGGCATCATAGGCGGGGCCCGCTGGTGCGAGCAAGTTGCGCGCGGCCGATGCCGCAAAATGTTGGAGGTTGCAGATGCAGGATTTGTTACCGCGCGCCGAAAAGGTCGGCCGTCTGCTGAAGGAGCGCGGCGAGACCATCGTGGTCGCCGAGTCTTCGACCGGCGGCCTGATCTCGGCAGCCTTGCTCGCGCTGCCCGGGGCATCGGCCTATTTTCTCGGCGGCGCCGTGGTCTATACGCAGGTTGCGCGGCGTGCGCTCGTCGACCTGCCGGACATCGCCAAGCTCGGCATGCGCGCATCGACCGAGCCTTACGCGCGGCTGCTGGCGGAGACCGCGCGGCAGCGCTTCGGCGCGAGCTGGGCTTTGGCCGAGAGCGGCGCCACCGGCCCGACCGGCAATCGTTATGGCGATGCCGCCGGCCACACCTGCATCGCGGTCGCGGGCGCGAGCGAACGCTCGATCACGCTCGAGACCGGCAGCGCCGACCGCGTCGCCAACATGCGGGCGTTCGCCGCCGCCGCGTTCGACCTGTTGCTCGATGTTCTGATCGCTTCAGGCAATTACAGACAGATCCCTTCCCCCTGAAGGGGGGAGGTCGGTTTGCGTCAGCCGGTACCCGGCGTACTCAAGGCTGTTTTTTGGACCCGCCGATCGGGTGTCCCGCTCACGGCTTGCCGAGTTGATCCAGCGCCGTTTGGGCCAGAGTGGCGGGCACCCGGATGAAGCCGCCAAACGGCTGATCCATCTCGATGATCAGAAACACCGCGCTGGCAACCGAAAGCGCGCAAAGCCCCAGTGTGACGATGACGTTGCTGTTTCGCGGAGCGAAGATGGCAAGGCATCCAAAGATCGCCGTGAGCCAGAAGGTCAGCACAACGACGAAGGGGAGTGGAATGCTGGCCCTCGTGTTCAGGAAGGCCAGCCACCGCGTTTCTGTGATGTCGTTGGTGACATCGAGAGCTTTCGATCTGAACCAGTTCTGCGCATCGCCCTTCGGGGTGAGACCGAGGAGTTGATGCTGCAGCGATTCCATGCCGCGTCCCTGGCTGAGCTTCGCCTGCAGTTCCTGTTCCGAAGAACTCCGGCCTTGCCAAAGTTCACGAATGCGCGCCTCGACGAGCGTCCGCAACAGGTCGCGCGTTTCGCGGGTTTCCGGTCCATATCCGGCAAGCGTGCGATCGAGCTGGATGGTCTTTGCCGCCATATGCCTGAGCTGGTCGACTTTGCTTTCAAGCGACTGCCTCGCCGAGGCGACCAGCAGACCGAGGACGACCGCTGTCAGCATCCCCAAGATCACCAGGACCGTGTTCACGGTGTGTCTGGAGTCCTGATTGATGTGATCGGGGGGAACGCGGGTCTGCAGGAACAGTCCTGCCAGGGTGGCGGCAAGCGTGCACCCGAGTACGATGCCGCTGACGGTCAACGCAAACATGCAATATTTCCAACGAACGTCGAACGCGTATTCGCATGGATGCGCAATCACCGCACGCGAGGTTTGCGTGTGATATGAACGGGATATGAACCGTCCCGATCGCAATCGAAGGAATTGACGCTCAGCGGCCGGTGAGAGGCCACGTGACCAGCGCCACGGCCGTACCAACCATTAACATGAGCGCGGTGCCATGCAGGCCGACCATTCGCTGGAAGGGAACAGCGACGATCATCGCCGCAATGCCGGCCGCAACACTCAACGCGATCCGCCACTCCTTCTTCACGGCCGCCTCCCTGCCTTTAATTGATATGGAGGTCGAAAAGTGTCCATGACAATGAGTTGCTGCGTCCGGTCCTTGCTTGATGCATTTTCATTTTCAATTTCAATGCTGCTAAGAACTTGCGGCATCGGCGGTGTTCCCCCGCCCCTTGAAAAGGGGAGGGTCGGGGCGGGGATCTCTCGCTGAAGCGATTTCGCTCTGTTGAAATTCCAATCGACCCCCATCCCAACCCTCCCCCTTTCAGGACGAGGGAGCACGCCGCGCGCGTGGCTTGAGTATCAGAGGTTCTCCTCCAGCCAGTCGGCGGCGAAGTCGATGCCGACCTGGCGGTTGTCGACATGGGCGTGCTCGGCGCCGCCTTCCTCGGTGGTGAAAATCTTGATGGTCTTGTTCGTCGAGCCGACCGCATCGTAGAGCTTCTGCGCGTTCTCGACCGGCACCACGCGGTCGTTGCCGGCATGCGTGACGAGGAATGGGCAGGTGATGTTCTTCGCCACGTCCTTGAGCGAGAATTTCTTCGCGATTTCGATGCCGCCGTCCTCGTCCTCGGCGCCGGCCACCCAGCGCCACTGGAAGTTCGACTGCGCCACCGAGCCAGGCTTGTTCTTGTTGGCGTCCTTGATCTTCTGCTGCCAGCCGGCGAGGTCCCAGTGCAGTGCGGACAGCGCAATGCAGGCGGCGTAACGCTTCTCGAATGCCGCGATGCGCGAGGAGTAATAGCCGCCGAAGCTGTAGCCCATGATGGCGACCCGCTTGCCGTCGACGTCCGGCCGCTTGAGCAGATATTCGAGCGCCGCGGTGCCCGGCACCTCGTAGTCGTAGCGGCTCGGCATGTCGCGCATGCGCCTCATCTCGCCCATGCCCGGGCCGTCGAGGCAGAGCGTATTGTAGCCGCGGCGGGCGAATTCGAGCCCGCAGAAGAAGATGCTCATCTCCTTCGCATTATCCATGCCGTTGACCACGACCACGGTCGGGCGCGGTCCGGGCTCGCTCGATTTCATGAACAGCGCGGGCAAGGTCGTGCCCTCGTAGGGCACCTCGACGAACTCGACGTTGGGATGGCGCAGCCGGATGCCCTGGTGCCAGACCTTGTAGGCATGCGCGCACTGCGCCTTCTTCTCCGGGCCCGGCTGGATGAAGCGCTCGGCGTTGTAGTGATAGATGCCGGCGCGCAGGTAATAGTCGCCCGCGGTGATGTTGCGGCCCTTGGCAAGTGCTTCGTCGCCGCGCTTTTCGATCAGGTCGCCGAGCGCGCGCCATTCCTCGAACCAGGCCTTGCCGCGGTCTGCCTCGCCCTGGCGCGCGCGCAGCTTCTCGCAGGCGCGGTCCATCTCCTCCAGCGCGACCACGCCGTAGGGCGCCATGCCCTTGAGAATGAGCGTGGCGTTCGACCACAGGAAGTTGTCGCCGAAGTGGTCGATCCAGGGGCCGCGATTGGACATGCAGGGTTATCCTTCGATGATGACAGACGCGCAGGCTATCGTGCCGCGAATGAGCCATCCGCATCGTCATGCCCGGCCTTGTGCCGGGCATCCACGTCTTTTCTCATCGCCGTTAAGCAAGACGTGGATGGCCGGGACAAGCCCGGCCATGACGCAAGAAAGAGCCAGAGGTGAATGACAGATCATTCCGGCTTGATGTTGGCGTCCTTGATGATCTGCGTATAGGTGGCGAGCTCGGATTTCAGGTAGTCGTGCCATTCGCCGGGCTGGGTGGCGAGCGGCACCATGCCCTGCTGGTCGAGCGTCGCGACCACGTCGGGCGCCGCGACCGCCTTCGCAACCTCGTCGCGCAGCCGCTGCGCGATGGCGGGCGGCGTGCCGGCCGGCGCGAGAATGCCGAACCAGCCGGGCATCTCGTAGTTCGGCACGCCCGGATTCCATGATGGTCGGCACGTCCGGCAGGGCCGGCGAGCGCTTGGCGCTGGTGACGGCGAGCGGCGTCACCTTGCCGGCCTTCGCCTGCTCGACCATCACCGGCATGGCGTCGAACATGCCGTCGATGTGGCCGCCGAGCAGATCGTTGAGCGCAGGCGCCGGCGCCGCGATATTGCACGATGTGAGCTTGATGCCGGTCTTCGACTTCAACAGCTCGGTCGCGAAATAGAGCGAGCTGCCGGTGCCGCCGCCGGCGCCGAACGAGAGCTTGCCGGGGTTCTGTTTGGCGCGGTCGATCAGTTCGCGCAGGCTCTTCACGCCGAGGTCGTTGCGCACCACCAGGATCAGCGGTCCGGTCGCCACCTGGGTGACGGGCGTGAGCTTGGTGAGGTCGAACGGATAGTCGGGATGCAGCGGCTGCGTGATCAGCGTGCTGGTCGAGATGAAGAACAGCGTGTGGCCGTCGGGCGGCGAGCCGGTGAGGTCGCGCAGCGCCGGGATGAAGTTGCCGCCGGCGCGGTTCTCGACGAACACCGTGGTGCGCAGGTTCTCGCTCATCTTCTGCGCCATCAGCCGCGCCATGACATCGGTCGCGCCGCCCGCCGCCAGCCCGACGATGATGCGGATCGGTTTGCCCGACTGAAGCTCATGGGCGGCGGAGGACTGCGCGTGGAGCGCGCGAGCACGATCGATGCGCACGCCACTAGAGCACTGCGCGCTCGGAAGGCTACGTGCTCCGCTCCTTCCCGCGTAAGCGGGAATCCAGCTCCTACAAATTGCGCTGTGTTTGCGGGATTGAAGGTGCTGGGTCCCCGCTTTCGCGGGGACAAGCGGAGAGAAGCGCGATTCAATTCGGTCGAAATCTGCGTCAGGATCACCCGCGCACCTTGCCCAAGGACTCTCATGGTTTTCCTCTTTGTTATTCTTCCAGCAGCGCCGCCATGATGCGTTCGCGCGTCAACGGCAGGTGGCGGATGCGTTTGCCGAGCGCGCGCGCGACCGCGTTGCCGATCGCCGCGCCGGTCGGACCGACCGAAGCTTCGCCCAGCCCGAGCGCCGGCTCGTTCGGCATGTCGAGCAGGCTGATTTCGATTTCTGGCACCTCCGAAAAGCGCAGGATCGGATAATCCTCCCACGTGGTAGCCGCGACCTTGCCGTTCGCGAACGGCACTCGCTCCTTCATGACGAAGCTCGCCCCCATGATGATGCCGCCCTCGATCTGGTTGCGCGCGCCGTCCGGCGTGATCACCAGGCCGGCGTCCGCCGCGCACCACACCCGCTTCAGCCGCACCTCCTCGTCGACCTCGACCTCGGCCACCACGGCGGCGAACGATGCGATGTTCTTGTAGCGGGCGAAGCCGAAGCCGCGCGCCCGTCCATCCGGCAGCGCATGCGGCTCGAACCAGCCGCTGATCTCAGCCGCCCGTTCGACCACGCGGCGGGCACGCGGGTCGGAGAGCAGCGACTAGCCGGTAGGTCACCGGGTCTTCGCCCGCGACCTCCGCCAGTTCGTCGATGAACGACTCGATCGCGAACACGTTGGCCCAGGCGCCGAGCCCGCGCAGCGACGACGTGCGCAGCGGCAGGTTCGGCAGAAGGTGGTGGATCAGCCGGTGCTGCGGCAGGTCGTAGATCGGGTAGGCGTTGCGCGTGGCCCCGCCGCCGCGCTCGTCCAGCACGTCGTTGAGTTCGTTGAGCCGCGGTGGGTTGGGCAGCGCCTCGACGCCGGCGAAGTTGGAGTTGCCGTTCATGCCCGGACGCTGGGCGTGCGGCGCGCTCCAGAGCTCGATCGTCCAGTCTACCGGGCGATGCCGCGCATCGAGCACTGCACGCAGGCCGATCGCCATCGCGGTACTGATCGGCGCGCCGATGAATTCATCCTCGCGCGACCACTGCACCCGGATGGATTTTCCGGGCATCCGCATGGCGATGAAGGACGCGTCGAAGGCCGCGTCGTCGGCGGTGTTGTGGCCGTAGGCGCCCGCGCCCTGGCGGTGGAACACCGTGACCTGCGCGGCCGTCGAGGCCGAGCGCGCGCGCGAGCCAGTCGCGCAGCACCGCCGGGCCTTGAGTGTGCGACCAGACCTTGAGCTCGCCGTTCTTGAACTCGGCGAGCCCGCATGCCGGGCCGATCGATCCGTAGGTGAGGAACGGCCGGCTGTAAAGCGCTTCGATCACGCGGCCACCGCTGTTGTCGTCGCCGGGCCGGATTGACGCGGCACTTTCAACCGTGCGATTGCGCGATGGCTGCGCCTTGAGCCAATCAGGTTCGCCAATGTCATCCGGCGCGGGCGTGCCGCCGTCCCAGCGGGCCAGCGTGCGGGCCGCCTCGGCGGCGCGCATGACGGCGATCTCGCTCGCCGCGGTGAAAGCGACGAAATCGCCCTCGTGCAGAATTTCGATGGGCGCCTTCGCGGCGCGGCGCACGGCTTCGGTGTCGAGTGCGACGAGGCGCGCACCGCGCCACGGCCGGCGCAGCACGCGTGCATGCACCACGCCGTCCGGCGCGATGTCGTGGATAAAGGCGGCACCCGCGACCTTGGCGGGAAGGTCCACGCGCGGCACGTTGCGGCCGACGATGCGATAGCTCGACGGTCGCTTGACCGGCGCGGTGCCGCTGGCGCGGCGATCGAGCCCGACCTCGCCGGCGAGCGACCAGTAGTCGTAACCGGTGTCGCGTCCGGCGCGGAGAATCCGGCCGGCCTCGACCGAGAGTTCGCCGGCCTTGCAGCCGAGCTTCTCGGCAGCGCGATCGAGGAACAGCGCGCGCACCTCGGCGCAGACCAGCCGGATCGAGGCGCCGCCGACCGCGATCGAATAGCTGCCCGACGTGAAGCCTTCGCCCGGACTGATATCGGTCTGGCCCGATACCAGCCGAACCTGCTCGAAGGCGACGTCGAGTTCTTCGGCAGCGATCTGGCTGAGCGCGGTCAGGATACCCTGGCCGATCTCGACCTTGCCGCTGCCGACGCGAACGCGGTCCTTGTCCTCGAACTCGATCCATTGCGACAGGATCGGATTGTCGATCAGGCTTTGCGGCAGGGTGTTCGCGATCATGCCGTCGTTCCGGCGGCTGCGGCGCGCTCGACGGCGCGGATGACGCGGTTGTGCATGCCGCAACGGCAGAGGTGCGGGTCGAGCGCCACGATAATGTCCGCCCGGGCGGGCTTGGGATCGCGCGCGAGCAACGCGGCGGCGGAGATCAGAATGCCCGACAGGCAATAGCCGCATTGGCCGGCCTGCTCGTCCAGGAATGCCTGCTGCACCGGGTGCAGCGTGCCGTCCTGCGCGAGCCCCTCAACGGTCGTGATGTGGCGTCCCGCGACGGTCGCCACCTCGCGTGCGCAAGAGTATTCCGGCTTGCCGTCGATCAGCACCATGCAGGCGCCGCATTGCTCGGTGCCGCAGCCGAACCGGCTGCCGCGCAGTCCGAGTTCGTCGCGCAGCACAGACAGGAGGGGTTTGTCGCCGTCGCTCTCGACGTGGACGTTTCGGCCATTGACGCTAAGGCTGTATCCGGTGTTCACGCTTCCCCTCGTTACCCTGCTTCAGCTCATTGTGGCTTGATGCCGTGGGCATCGATGAACTTGGTCCAGTTGGTGATCTCGTTCGCGAGCTTCAGCCGCAACGCGGTGCCCGGCGCGAAATCCGGCGTGATGTCGAGCTTGGCGAGGCGGGCGCGCACGTTCGCGGACGCCATGACGGTGGCGACCGCCTTTTCGATCTTGGCTTTCACCGCCTCCGGCATACCCTTCGGGCCGAACAGGCCGTACCAGAAACGCAGGTCGACGTTCTCGGTCTTGACGCCGGCCTCTTTGAGGGTCGGCACGTTCGGCAGCGCCGGCGAGCGCTGGTCGCCGGTGACCGCTAGGGCCCTGATCTTGCCGCCCTCAACCTGGGGCTTCGCGACCGAGACCGCCGCCATGTTCAGGTCGACGTGCCCGGCGATCAGGTCGGCCATGGCCTGGCCGCCGCCCTTGTAGGGCACATGCACGGTGTCGATGCCGGCGCCATCCCGGATCACCTCCCAGGTCAGGTGCGACACGCTGCCGACGCCGGCGGACGCATAGTTCAGCTTTTTCGGCACGGTCTTCGACAGCGCGACCAGCTCGGCCATGGTGTTGGCCTTGATGTTATTGGCCACCCCGAGCGTGAGCGGAGAGTACGCCACCGCCGCGATGGCGTCGTATTGTGTGAGCGGATCGAACGGCGACGCCGACTTCTTGAACAGGCCCTGGCTGATGCCCAGCGCATTTTCGGCCATCAGCAGCGTGTAGCCGTCGGGCTCGGACGAGGCGACATGGTTCCAGGCCAGATAGCCGTTGGCGCCGGGCCGGTTCTCGACGATCACCGGCTGGCCGAGCGCCTCCTTGAGGTCCTCGGTGAGCTGGCGGGTGAGCGTGTCGGTCGCGCCGCCCGGCACGAACGCCACCACCAGCCGGACCGGCCGGTCTGGGTAGCTTTGCGCGTGCGCCAACCCCTGCGTGAGCAGAACGGCGGCGGCGATCAAACAGCAACGGACGAAATCGAGCATGACGCGTCCTCCCAGGATTGCCGCGGTTGTCCCGCGTCTTGTCCGGCCCATTGGATCATGGGCGGGCCGTGCCGTCGACAGGGCGAACGCCGCAGTCACGCGCAGTCGTCATTGCCGGGCTCGACCCGGCAATCCATCCTTTTCGCGAAATGATGGATCACCGGGTCACGGCGCTTGGCGCGCCGGCCCGGTGATCACCGAGTACATTCTCCGGGTTCCGTCTCACATATTCGCCAGCAGCCAGTCGGCGATGTAGTCGACGCCCAGTTGCCGGTGGTCGACCTGGCAATGCTCGGCGCCGCCTTCTTCGGCGGTGAAAATCTTGAGGTGCTTGCGCTTCGAGCCGACCTTCTCATAAAGCGTCTTCGCTTCCGACAGCGGCACGATGCGGTCGTTCTCGCCGTGCAGCACCAGGAACGCGCATTCGATGTTCTGCGCGACCCCTTCGAGCGTGAACTTCTTCGCCCATTCCAGCGCGGTCTGGTTGTCGGGCGCGCCGACCACCCAGCGGAACTGAAAGATCGAGGTGGAACTGGTGCGCGGATCGACGGCGAGCGCCGCCTTGTTGCCGGCAACCCAGTCGTAGATGCTCCAATGCATCGCGCCGAACGCCACGCAGGCGGCGTAGCGCTTGTCGAAGGCCGCGACGCGCGGCGCGTGATAGCCGCCGAAGCTGTAGCCCATGACGGCGACGCGCTTGGGGTCGACCTCCGGCCGCGCCGCCACGTAGTCGTAGGCCGGAATGCCGGCGGCCTCGTAGTCGTGCCGGCTGTGGATGTTGCGTAGCCGCAGCGGCTCGGACTGGCCGGGTCCGTCGATCGCCAGCGTGTTGATGCCGCGCTTGGCGAAGTCGAGCCCGGCGAAGATCACGCTCATTTCCTTGGCGTTGTCCATGCCGTCGAACAGCACCACAGTCGGACGCGGGCCGGAGCCTGCGCCTTTCACGAACCAGGCCGGCAGGCTCGTTCCCTCGTACGGTACCTCGACGCGCTCGATGTCGGGATGGAGCCGCGCCATCGCGCCCTGGTAACAGCGCAGCGCGTTTTTATACATCGCGAGCTTGTCGGGGCCCGGCGGCATGAATCGTTCGGCGCTGTAGTAGTAGTTGCCGGCCCGCATGTAGTGATGCCCGGCCGTGATCGTGCGCCCGTCGGCCGCCGCCTTGTCGGCGACCGCCGCGACGCGATCGGCCATCGCGCACCATTCCTCCCGCCAGGCCTTGTCGGGGTCGCCCTCGACGGCGCGCGCCTTGAGCGCCCGCGCGACGCGGTCGACCTCCTCCATCGCGACCGCGCCATAGGGCGCCATGCCCTTGACGATCTGCATGGCGTTCGACCAGCGCAGGTTGCCGGGGAAATGCACCGGCCAGGTGCTCTCCTGCTCGATGGTGCCGCCTTCGCCTGCCGCCATATTGCGTTCCTTCTTGCCGTTTCGGTTTTTTGGCGCGTGCATGAGACTTCGCCTGCGGTTGCGATGCAAGGACACCGAGGGTGCGGAATCGCGGGGTTGCCGCTATGATGGGACGAATCGAGATTCAGTCACGCGACGTTCCGATCTTGCCGCATATCTCCACCCTCATCACCGGAGAAGACACATGACGCCAACAACCCGCGCCGGGGCAGCAATCCCGGGTGCCCTCACGCTTCTTGTCTGCATCGCAGGCGCTGCCTGCGCCGCCGATCAAGTCCCGAACATCAAGGGCAAATGGGCCGGAAAAACTCATTCGATTGTTGCCGGCGTGGCGCCGCATTGGCCGTCGAATCGCGGGACGTTCGAAAAGCCGGGGATGTTCGAGAAGGATTTGGTGATCGAAGTGACCAATCAGGAAGGCCGGCGATTCTGGGGCATGCAGACGTTTTCCGGCAGCGGCGAAAGCACCAACGAGCCGATGATCGGCGAACTGACCGGCAAGGACAACAAGACCGTGGTGCTGGTCGACCGGGACGGGTATCTCGACGGTCAGCTTGTCGACGATAACACCCTGACGTTTTGTTATCGGCAAGCTGGCGGCAGTGCCGGCGGGAGCGTCGTGAGCTGCAGCGAACTCAAACGCACGCCCTGAACGCGCCGCCGGACCTCCGGGCTGCGGCCGGCCGGCGACCCGGCGGACTGCACTGAGCGCCGATCTTGCTACGATGGGACGACCGCCGGCCTTGAGCGCATCCGATCCCTGAGTATGGTCGATCGATGAGGCGCAATCCCCTCGTCCGTGGCGACCTCGTGCTCATCGGCGGCGGGCATTCGCATGTGCATGTCCTCAAGGCATTCGCGATGCGGCCGGAGCCGGGCGTGCGGCTCACCCTGATCACCCGCGACCTCGAGACGCCGTATTCCGGGATGTTGCCCGGTGTGATCGCCGGCCTTTACACCCGCGACGAGGCGCACATCGACCTGTTGCGCCTCGCCACCGCAACCGGTGCGCGGCTGATCCACGCCGAGGCGGTCGGGCTCGATCGCGCGCAGAAGCAGGTCCTGCTGGCCGGCCGACCGCCGATCGCCTACGATATCGTGGCGATCGACGTCGGCATCACGCCCGCGTTGTCCTCGATCGCGGGCGCGGCCGAGAACGCGATCGCCGTCAAGCCCATCGGCAACTTCCTGAGCAAATTCGACGACCTGCTGCGGCGGTGCCACGGTCCCGACGGCCCGCAGCGCATCGCGGTGATCGGCGGCGGCGCGGGCGGCGTCGAGCTTCTGCTTTCGGTGAGATCGCGCCTGCTCGCAAAGGCGGCCGCGGACGGAAATGACCCTGAAGGATACTCGTTCGCGCTGGTGAGCGACGGCGAGATTCTCGCCACACACAATGCGCGCGTCAGGCAGGCGTTCCGGCGCATTCTGCGCGAGCGCGATATCGAACTGCACGAGCACAAGCTCGCGCGAACAATCACGTCCGATCGGATTGAGTTCGACGATGGGCGGCCGCTGGCAGCCGACGCGGTGCTGGCAGCGACGGCCGCGGCGCCGCCGTCATGGTTCGCCAGCACCGGGCTTGCGCTCGATGCGGGCGGATTCTTGGCGGTCGGGCCGAAGTCTGCAGGTTCTGAACGATCCGGACGTGTTTGCGTCCGGCGATTGTGCTGGGCTCATTGAGACGCCGCGCGAGAAGTCCGGCGTCATCGCCGTGCGCGCCGGTCCGCCGCTCGTCGCGAACCTTCGCCGCCGTGCACGCGGCGAGCCGGCGAAACCCTGGCGCCCGCAGCGGCGCTATCTCGCGTTGATCTCCACGGGCGAGCGTTACGCCGTCGCCTCGCGCGGCTGGTTCAAGGCCGAAGGCGCGTGGCTCTGGACTCTGAAGGACTGGATCGATCGGCGTTGGATGCGAATGTACCAGGACACCGGCACGATGATGGCGCGCATGCAAGCGGCGGCGCGCCACAGCACTGCGCCTACTGGCAGTATCGAGGACATGCGATGCGGCGGCTGCGGATCGAAGGTCGGGCCTGATCCACTGTCGCACGCACTGTCGCGCCTTGCGCCGGCTCTGGCCGACGACGTCGTCATTGGCCTTGACGCGCCCGATGACGCGGCGGTGACGGTGCCACGCCCGGGGCGCCATCTGGTGCAGACCGTCGACTTCTTCCGCGCGTTTGTGGATGATCCCTACGTGTTCGGCGAGATCGCCGCCAATCATGCGCTGAGCGACATCTACGCGATGGGCGGTGAACCGCGTCATGCGCTCGCGACCGCGGTCATTCCGCCCGCATCGTCCGGCAAAGTTGGGGAAACATTGTTCCAACTCCTGTCGGGGGCGCGCGCCTGTCTCGACCAGGAGGGCGTCGCGCTGATCGGCGGCCATTCTAGCGAGGGCGCGGAGATGGCGTTCGGGCTGTCGGTCACCGGCGATGTCGAGCCGGCGAAGATTCTGCGCAAGTCCGGACTGCGGGCTGGCAACGTGCTCGTTCTGACCCGACCGCTCGGAACCGGTATTCTATTCGCTGCCGCGATGCAGGCGCGGGCGCGCGCCGACTGGATCGCAGCGGCACTCGGCGAGATGCGCCGCTCCAATCGGTCGGCCGCGGCCGTCCTGATCGCTCATGGGGCGACGGCGATGACGGACGTGACCGGCTTCGGTCTTGCGGGACACCTCGGCGAGCTGCTGAACGCAAGTTCGGCCGAAGCCACGCTCGATCTCTGCGCGGTCCCGCTCTACGAAGGAACGCTCGCGCTGGCCCGCACAGGAATTGCATCGACGCTGCTGCCCGAGAATCTGGCGCTGGCGCGATTGCTGCGCGGCGAGGCCGATGTGGTCACGCTGGCGGTGCTGTTCGATCCGCAGACTGCCGGCGGCCTGCTCGCCGGAGTTCCACCGGAGCGAGCGCAAGCGTGCGCCGCGGCGCTCCGTTCAGCCGGTCACAAGCACGCGGCCATCATTGGCCGTGTAGCGGCACCGGGCCAAGCGCCGGGCCGAGCAGTGCGCGGTCCTGTGATCGACATTGCAGGACGACTGGTCGAGGCTTCGTCGCGCGCGCGAGAGCCATGAGTCTGCGCGCGTAGGCGCAGCACGGGCTACCGTCGGGTGGCTTTCTCCAAGAAGCGCACCAGCGCGTCGCGGTCGGCGGCGGAGCCGATGATCTGCTCGGGCATCTTGGTGCCGGGCGTGTACTGCGCTGGCCCGACCTCGAACAGCCTCGCCACCGTCTCGGGCGACCACACGATGTCGAGCCGCTTCAGCGCGTCGGAGAAATTGTAGCCGGGGAGGCTCGCGATCTTGCGGCCGAAGATTCCGGCGAGCGTCGGGCCGGCGCGCACGCCGTCGTTCGTGCTCAGCGTGTGGCACGCGACACAGGCGCGATAGACCTCGGCTCCGGGATCGCCCGCGTAAGCTGCGAGCGGGTCCGCGGGCGCGCCCACGATGGCGGCGCCGATCGGTTCGCCGGTAACCGCATCCCAGCGGCGAATCGTGCGGTCGGTGCCGCCGGTCAAGAGCGTGCGGCTGTCGGGAAAGAACGCGACCGACCAGACCGGCAGGCCCGGCCCGACCAGCGTGCGAGCGAGCTGGCGCGTGCCGCGCTCGACGATCGCGACCGAGCCGCGAATGCCGGCGGCCGCGATCAGGCGCCCGTCCGGCGAAACCGTCACCGCGATGATCGGCGTCGGGGCGGCTTCGATCTGCGCGCGTTCCTCGCCGCCAGGTCCGCGGAGATAGAGCGTGCCGTCGGCGCCGCCGGCGGCGATCTCGCCGTCGGGCGCCACCGCGACCGAATTGAGCGCGGCCGGCAGCGTGACGACGGCCGGTGCGCCGCTGCCGGTCAGCGGCCAGATGCGCAGCGTCGCGTCGTAGCCGGCGGTGACGACGGAACGGCCATCGGGCGTGAATGCGACGCCGTTGACGTTGTCGCTATGGCCTTCGAGCACGCGCGCGGGTCCGCCGTCGAGCGGCCAGAGGCGCGCAGTGCGGTCCCATGACGCGGAGGCGAGCATGCGCCCGTCCGGCGAGACCGCAAGCGCGACGACCGTCGCCTTGTGGCCTTCCAGCACGAGCGCGGGCTGTGCTGCGCCCAGTGCCCAGATCGCGATGCGCGCATCTTCGCCGCTGGTGACGAGACGTCCGTCCGGCAAGAGCGCGACCGCGTTAACGGCGCCGTCATGGAACCGCAGCACCTGTTCGGCGGCGTTCCGCTCCAGCGACCAGCGGATCGCCGAGGTGTCGAAACTGCCGGAGAGGGCGATCTTGCCGTCCGGCGAGATCGCCAGCGCGCGCACCGGCCCGCCATGGCCGCGCAACTGCGCGTGCGTTGCGGAGACGGCGGAGATGACAATCGCTAGGGCGGCAAGGACGCGGAACAGCATCTCGTCAGCCTACGTCGAAATCAGGTGTCCGCGGGGCGCATTCCGAGCGCCTGGATTTTCTGCCGCACGGCATCGTCGCGCAGCGCGTCCAGGAACGCCTGCACGGCCGGACGCTGCCGCCGGTCCTCGACCAAAAGGAAATCGTAGTCCTCGGGCGCGATCGGCAGGAACGCGAGACCATAGAGCTTCGCCACCGGCTCGATCGCGATGCCCCAGTCGGCGCGGCCCTGCGCGACCGCGGCGGCGACCGCGTTGTGCGACCGCGGCTGATTGCTGTAGCCGGGCGGGCGCTTGCCGCCGAGCAGTTGATCGATCAGCACGCGTGTGCCGGCGCCGGCATTGCGGTTGACCATCAGGCAATCCGCGTCCGCCAGCGCATTCGTGATCGCGTCTGCGATACTACGCCCCGTAAAGCGTGCGTCATCCGGACGATGCACGAGGCCCTGCATCCGCTGCCAGCCCTTCACCAGCGCGAGGCCGGGACGAAGCAGATGCGCGTTGTAAATGCCGGTCGCCGGATCGACGAGATGCGTCGGCGCGAGATCGCATTCGCCGCGTGTCGCTGCGGTGACGCCGCCCTGGCTGCCGACCGCGATGGTGCGGGCCGTGAAACCGCGTTCGGCGAGCGCGCCGAGTACCGCGTCGAGCGCCACGCAGTGGCTGCCCATGACGACGAGGTCGGGCATCGCGGCGCTCTGGCCGATCAGGGTCACGCGTGTACGCGTGCCGGCATCGAGCGAATGCGCAAGGGCGTCGATCTCCAGGAAGCCGTCGGCCTGCGAGAAGCTCGTCACCGCGCCCGAGCCCTTCTGCGTCGGGAACGCGACGGGGCCGTTGTCGCCGGCCGCGAGCGCCACCAGCACGAACTCCTGGCGGCCGAACTCGGAGGGAATTCGCACCGGCACCTCGGCCTCGATGGTGCGGGCCGCTTCCGGCGGCAGCCCGGCGAGGGCGCGGATCACCGGCGCGACGAAGGCGTGGAAGGTGAAGATCGCCGAGGTCGGAAATCCGGGCAGCACCGCGAGCGGCTTGCCGCCACTTACTGCGAGGCACAGAGGTTTGCCGGGCTTGAGCGCGACGCCGTGCACCAGGATGCCGGGCGGACCGAGCTTCGAGACAATGTGGTGCGAAAGATCGCCCGCGCCCTTCGAGGTGCCGCCAGAAAGCAGCACCATGTCGCAGGCGTCGAGTGCAGCGCGCACCGCACGTTCGAGCGCCGTGGCGTCGTCCGGGAACGCGCCGAACGGCACCGGCTCGCCGCCCGCTTCCGTGACCGCGGCCGCCACGATGGCGCCGTTGCTGTCATAGACCTGCGCGGGGCCGAGCGGGCGTCCCGGCGCGACCAGTTCGTCGCCGGTCGACAGGACCGCGACGCGCGGCCGGCGCACGACGTCGATCTCGGCGATGCCGCAGGCCGCCAACATGCCGATCTCGCGCGACGAGATCCGGGTGCCGCGCCGGAGCACGAGCTCGCCGCGTGCGATGTCGGAGCCCGCGTACGACACGAACTGGCCTAGCGTGACTGCGCGCCGGACGTCGATCGCCGGCGCGCCGTCCTCATCGGCCAGTTCGGTATGCTCGATCATCACCACGGCGTCGGCGCCGCGCGGCACGACGCCGCCGGTCGCGATCGTGGTGGCGCGGCCGGCGGTGACCGCAAGCGCCGGCGGATGGCCGCACACCGCGACCTCGCGGTTGAGCGCCAGCCGTCGCGGTGCGGTATCGGAGGCGCCGGTGACGTCGGCTGCGCGCACCGCAAAGCCGTCGACGTTGGCGCGGTCGAACGGCGGCACGTCGATCGGCGCCAATACGTCGTGCGCGAGCACGCGGCCGAGCGCCGCGGCGAGCGCGACGGCCTCGGCCGGCAGCGGTGTCAGATCGAGGTGCCGCGCAAATCGCGCGCGGGCTTCCTCGGCGGAGACGACCTCGAGGAACTGCTCTTGCCGGGCCGCGCGGCGGACGGCGGCGATCAGATCCTGTTCGGATTGCTCCTTGGGCAGCGGTCGCGACCGGTCGCTCATGGCCACGCTCTTATCACGACCTCCGCGCCGGGCGGATAGCCTTCGCTGTCGGCTGCAATCAAAATCCAGCCATCGGATTGAGCGAGCGACGACAACGGCAAATAGCCTGACGCTATGGGCTCCGCACCGCCCTCGTGCAGGCGCACCGGAACGACTTCCGTGAGCCCGAGACTGGAGGAGAGTTTGCGCGTGAGTTCTGGCGGTGGCGGTGGTTTCAGCTGTGGATATTCCATCAAGCTGCGCCAGCATGTACCGGCCGAGCACCATCCAGACCGAGAGCGCTGCGTCGATCCGTCCCGGCAGGAGCAGGATGGGACACGATCCGGCGAGACCGAACGCCGCGGTCTCGCCGGGCGAGATCGCGATGCCGTGGACTTCGACGCGGCCCGCACGCGCGAGCGTGTGCACGCCGCGATCTTTCGGCCCGCTGCCGGTGCCGCCAATCACGACGATGGCGTCGGCCTCCGCCCGCTCAAGGGCAGCCGCGAGATCGCCCTGTGCGGCCTCGCCGCCGCTCGCCAATTCCGCACCCTCAGCCACCAGTGCTCGGCCGATCGTCGCCCTTGCGGCGTCGAGCACGGCGTCGGCCGCCGCGGTAGTTCGCATGAGATGAATGCGCGGCGCGCGGATCGGCACACGCGCGATTCCCGCAACCGACAGGATCGCCAGATCGATAGCGCGCAGGCGCGCGCCTGCTTTCAGGAGGACGGTGCCGGCGGTGAAATCGCCGTTTGGGAGCAGCACACCCTCGCCGGGCGCGACCTGGACCTGAATCTCGTGCCCGCCATCGCGCAGGGCCACAGACATCCGGCGGCGCGACCGCATCGGTCCCGGGCGGGAGCGGGTCCCCGGCGGCGACGAACCGCGCGGCAGGCTCCAGCCGCACCGGCGCATATCCTCCGGCGTCCGTGGTCGCGTCGGCCAGGACCGCGTAGCCGTCGCGCAAGGTGAGGGCCGCCGCCGGCAGGCCGCGCGGCGCGGCCACATCGGCCGCGAGCACCCGTCCGGCGGCTTCTGCAAGCGCCACCTCGCGCGGGGGCACCGGCATCACTAGCGCGGCGATACGGTCGAGCACACGGGCGACCGGCGTGAGCCGGGCGATGCGTTGCGGCGCTTGCAAATCGTCGTTCATCGCGGTCTCACGGCGTATACTGCGGCGCGCAGGCCGGGCGGGCCGATCTTGCGGGTCACGCGGCCGCGGCGCTCGAACCGAGACTTGAACACATGGCGGACAAGACCATCAACCTGCGTGGGCTCAAGTGTCCGCTTCCGGCACTCCGGGCCCGCAAGGCGCTCGCCGGTCTCAAGGCCGGTGATCTGCTGATCGCCGAATGCACCGATCCGCTCGCCGCCATCGACATTCCAAACCTCGTCAACCAGACCGGCGACACGCTCGAAGAAAGTTCGCGCGACGGCAAGACGCTGGTGTTCCGCATCCGCAAGGCTTGACGCTCCCGGGCGCGCGTTACTCGCCCGCCGTCGATCAAGCGCGCAGCGCCTCGCGGAGAATCTCTGCGGGCCGGCTCGGAGCCGTCCAGCAGGCGAAGCGTCCGGCGCTTGAACTTCCAGCCCTCCTGGGTGCGTACGAGTTCCCATTTGTTGGCGGCGACGCGATGCACGCGGAAGCCTTTCGACGCGCCGTGGTTCGGCACCTCGACCGGCTCACCCTGAGTCTGCGGTACGAGAATCTGCAGATAGGAGATGACGACGGCGGTGTCGCCGTCGATCTTGACGAACGGCAGGCCGGTGAAGTGCGCGAGTCCACCCGCGATCGCCGCCTGATGGCCAGGGCTCATGACCTGCTCGGCCAACGCCTCCCGTCCGCGTGGGCTGGCCAGGCCCTCGCCGCGGTCGAATGAACCGTCCTCGACCCAGCAGGATGCGATGTGATCCTTGCCGCCGGTGTCGGCGCTCGGTGGATGGCTGGCGATCAGGTTGTAGATTTCGAGCCGGTCTTCGATCGCGCGGATGCGGTCTTCGAGGGTGTGTTTCATTTCATGCGATTTGGTCATCGTGTGCTTCCGTTCATTGATGAGCGCTCCGCCCTCATCCTGAGGAGCGCACGAAGTGCGCGTCTCGAAGGATGGCGGCAAGCGACAAATGTGTGGCCATGCTTCGAGACGCGGCCTTCGGCCGCTCCTCAGCATGAGGGCGTGAGGAGATCATCCCTTTGGGATCACTTCGCCGATCGCGCCGGCGTCGTGTGCCGAGAAGAACACCCGGCCGTCCGGGATCGCCAGGATCGCCCGCGCGCCGCAATTCTCTCCCGGAATCTCGTATTCGCCGATGACGCGGCCGTCGGGCGCCATGCGGCCGATCCGGTTGGCAAAATTCTCGGTGAACCACAAATCGCCGTCGGGCGCGACGCAGACGCCGCGCAGCGATGCGTCCGGCGTGTTGACCGGCCACTCGGTGATGCGAGCCTGGCGATCGATCCGGCCGAGCGCATTGGCCTTGGTCTCGACGAACCAGATGTGGCCGTCGGGATGCACCGCCATGGCGCGCGGCTCGCAGTTCGGCGTCGGGATCGGATACTCGGTGACCCGGCCGTCCATGGTGATGCGGCCGATCTGGCCGGCTTCGTATTCGCTGAACCAGATGTCGCCATCGCGCACCACGGGCGACAGCGGGCGGCAGCCGGGCGTGAGACCCTCCGAGAATTCCGTCACCTGCGCCCTGCGGCGTGATGCGGCCGACGCGGCTCAGATGCGCTTCCGAGAACCACAGATTGCCGTCCGGCCCAGCCACGATGCCGTCGGGGCCGGCGCCCGGCGTCGCCAACGGAAACTCGGTGATCGCACCCGCCGTGGTGATGCGGCCAATCTTGTTGCCGGCATTCTGGCAGAACCAGAGCGCGCCGTCCGGTCCTGGAATGATGCCGATCGGCTTGGCGGCTGGCGTCGGAATGTCGAACTCGGTGAAGGCGCCGCTGTCGGGATCGAAGCGTCCAATCTTCGACGTCCCGCTTTCGCAGAACCACAGGTGCCGGTCTGGACCGTGCACGACGATATAGGGCGCGCTGCCGGCACTCGGGATCGGATGCAGGACGATCTCGACATCCGCATTGCCGCGGACATTGACTGCGCGGCGACGCGATCGGGCTTGCGGCCATAATGGCTCCTGTTGGTTCGCTTCGGCGCTACTTGGCCGGAATGAGCGGCAACAGCAGGAACGAATCCTTGTCGCCGCCGGAATAGACCGTGTTCTGCCCGTCGTTGTAGTCCGCGTGATAGTGCGTGTAGGGCGCGCTGCCGATGCCGTCACGCGGCTGGATGTCGAGCCGCAGCCGATGACCCTTCTTGAACACCATCGAGGTCGGCCAGACTTCGACCTGCACCTTCACGATCTCGCCGGGCTTGAGCCAGAGCCGCCGCAGGTGCTTGTGGTACGGCCGGTAGGGCAGCGACAGATTGGGATCGAGTTCGCGGTGCGATACGCGCAGCCAGCCCTTCGCCACCGGCACTTCGCCGCCCTGCTGGCCGGTGTCCCAGACGTCATTGCCCTGCGGGTCGATGTTGCGGATGGTGAGGAACAGGTCCATGTCCTCGCTGGTGCTCGATACATAAAGCTGCGCGGCGACCGGACCGGTGATCTCGGTGTCCTCGGCCATCGGCGGCGTCACCAGCGATATCCCCTTCGCGGGCGGATGGCCGTGCGAGCCGCCGGTCGCCTCATAGGTCGCGTGACGCGGTCTGCGACGGGTTGCTGCGTGCAAGCGTGCCGTCGATGCCTTTGCCTTCGGCGTCGTCGGGCTTCGACAGGTCGAGATAGAGCTTGGTCCATTGCGTGCGCGCGAGCGGCCATTCGTTCTCGGTGCGCCATTCGAACTCGTCGTTGCCGTGACGGATCGCGAGCTTCACCGGCGGGTCGTCCATGATCCCGGTATCGATGCCCTTGAGCCAATGATCGAACCAGCGCAGTTGATCCTGCCGGCCGTTCTCGCTGTAGAAGGCGTGGTAGTGCGTGCCGTTATGGATGCGCAGCTTCTTGTTCTTCGATGCCGCGCGCGAAAAGCCCTCGGTCGCGCCACGCAGGTGCAGCGCCATGCCGGACCAGTTGCCGATCGCGTAGAGCGGCAGCTCCATGCTGTCCCACCAGCCCTGCTGGCTCTTGAACGCGCCGGAGTCGAGGCTGTTGCGCATCATCGTCCAGAGCAGGTTCTCCTGGAACGTATCGGGATTGTGCGCATAGGCGCGGCCGAGCAGATGGTGCGCCATGTGCATGGTGAACCAGCTCACGATGAAGCCGGCGCCGAAGATGCCGCCGTGATAGAGCACATCGCGGTACTGGTCGGCGGCGCCCTCCCACGGCATGATGCACTTGAGCGACGGCGGTTTGAGGTTCGCGACCCACCACTGCGTGCGCGCGAAGAACGAGATGCCGATGGTGCCGACGCTGCCCGAGCTCCAAGGCTGGTGGCCGGCCCATTCGATCGCGTCGTAGAAGTCGATCGCCTCCTGCTGCGAATAGGCGATGAGCTGGCCCGGCGATCTTGCCCGAGCCGCGCTCGTCGACCCGCAGGCAGATGTAGCCGCGCGGCACCCACCATTCCGGATTGACGGTCTCCCAGTTCATGTACGGGTTGGGACCTTCCTCGAGGTCGTGCGGCGGCACCCAGAGCTTGTCCTTCTGGTAGATGCCCATGTTGATGAGCACCGGAAATGTCCCGGGCGCATCGGGCCGGAACACGTCGGCCTTCAGGATCGTGCCGTCCCGCATCGGGATGTCGACGTCCTTCTGGATCTTCATCTTGTGGACGGGCTGCGACAGGTTGTTCTGCCGGTCTTTGACTTGTTCTTGCACGGGCCTCCCCAAACGACGTTTCTTCCAGCCGAAATAGTCGCGCGGGACGCCCTCCGAGGCAAGGTGCATAGTCTCGATCTCGGGCGCGAACTCCCCCGAGCGCCCTGATTGTGTCGACCGATGCACGGCTTGCCGCTGATGGGTCGTCCTTATCGATTCCGTGCGGTTCATTCGTCCGATCGTTGCGGGCTGAATTCAGCCTTGATCGGGCGCAATCCGGAGACGCCGCAATGACGACCGGTACCTATCGGGATTTGGCTTGGAGCATTCTCCTCGAGGTCATTGACGAGGCTGCGCGAGACACGCCCCGGAGAGATGAATCGGGGCTGCTCTGAAAGACTTTCAAGTCAGGTTCGATGCGGCGATTGATGCGGTTCCGGTCGTCGCGTCGCTTCTCGACCAGCCGGAGGGCGGCGAACCATCGAGTGACGAGATCGTCGATCCGATCAATCGGGCCGACGAATTCGCCGCGCATATGGCCGGAAAGCTTCACGACCGATAATCGCCGCATGGACCATTGCGCGATCTGCGCTCACGCCGTGCCCCAGACCTCGCGTGCAGTCTCGACCACGAGGCGCAGCTTCTCGACCTCGCGCGCCACGTCCATGGTGTTGCCGCCGATGCCGCTGGAGAAGCCGCATTGCGGCGAGAGCGCGAGCTGTTCGAGCGGTGCGAACTTCGCCGCCTCTTCGATGCGCCGCTTCAGCTCGTCCTTGGTCTCCATCTGCGGGCTCTTGGTGGTGACGAGGCCCAGCACCGCGACCTTGCCCTTGGGCAGATAGCGCAGCGGCTCGAAGCCGCCGGCGCGCGCGCTGTCGTATTCGAGGAAATAGCCGTCGACGTCGATCTGGTTGAACAGCAGATCAGCGATCGGCTCGTAGCCGCCTTCCGCCACCCAGGCGCCGGCGAAGTTGCCGCGGCAGAGATGCATGCACACCGTCATGTCGGCCGGCCGGTCCCGGATCGTATCGTTGAGCAGCTTGGCGTAGGTCTTCGGCAGGCGTTGCGGGGTCTTCGCCGATGTTGGCGACCTGCTTGCGCAGTTCGGGATCGCACAGATAGGCGAGATTGACCTCGTCGATCTGAAGGTAGCGGCAGCCCGCCCGGGCGAAGTCGGCGATCTCCTCGCGGTAGAGCCGGGCGAGGTCGTCGTAGAAATCCGCGAGGTCGGGGTAGGCGGCGCTGTCGATGGCTTCACGCCCGCCGCGGAAATGCATCACGGTCGGCGACGGGATGGTGATCTTCGGCGTCGCCCGCGCGATCGAGACCAGATACTTGAAATCGTCGACGAAGATGCCGCCGTGGCCGGGCCGCGCGACCTTGCCCATGACCTTGAGCGCCGGGGCGCTGTTTTCGCGGTCGCCCTCGGCGGTATGGAAGCGCACCTTCATCTTGGACGGGACGAGGCTGACATTGGCGAACTTCAGCATGAAGTCGCGGTGCCAGGAGCTGCGATTGAACTCGCCGTCGGTCACGACCTTGAGCCCGATCTCCTCCTGCAGCCGCACCACGTCGCGGATTGCGGCGCGCTGAATTTCCTGCAACTCGGCTGTCGGATAGCTCGCCCTTGTCGGTACGTTCGCGCGCCTTGATGAGCGCGTCAGGGCGGATCAGGCTGCCGACATGGTCGGCCCGAAAGGGCGGGCGGGTTCGTTCCGACATTTTTTTCTACTCCGGGGCAGATGCCCACGAGCGCGGGCCCTTCAGACGATAGCACACGCCTTCCTGAGTTTGCTTCCTGAGTTTGCGCGCTCATGTAGACTGTACTTCGCAGAGGCTGTAACGAGCGTGCGCACGCAGATGCGCTCGCGGAAAACAGGAGGGGAGGATGAACGTCAGGTTGGCTTGGCTGTCCGCCGTTGTGGCGATCGGCGTCGGCCTCTTTTTCGACTGTCCGGCGCAGGCGCAGGGCGTCTATCCGGACAGAGTGATCAAGATGATCGTGCCGGCGCCGCCCGGCGGCCAGACCGACGTGCTGGCGCGGCTGCTTGCGCAGAAGATGCAGCAGGCGCTCGGACAGAACGTGATCATCGACAATCGCGCCGGCGCCGGCGGCGCGCTCGGCGCGCGGGCTTTGGCGGCGGCCGAGCCCGACGGGTACACGCTGTTCTACGGCAACACCTCGACGCTTGCGGTCATCCCGGCGGTTTCCAAGAACCCCGGCTACGACCCGGTGAAGAATTTCGCGCCGGTCGCGAGCGTTTCCGAAAGCTACATGATCCTGGTGGTCCACCCGTCGTTCCCGGCGAAGACCGTTGCGGAGTTCCTGGCCTACGCCAAGGCCAATCCCGGCAAGCTCAACTTCGGGCACGCGGGCGCCGGCAATGTCACGCACCTCACCGGCGAGATGTTCCGGTCGCTGGCCAAGATCGATTTTCTCGGCGTGCCGCACCGCGGCGGCGCGGAATCGATTACGAGCCTGCTCGGCCAGCAGGTGGATTTCCTGTTCGAGAGCCCGGTTGTGCTGTTGCCGCTCATTCGCGACGGCAAGCTGCGCGCGCTCGGGGTGACGAGCGCCAAGCGAGTCAGGCGGATTTCCCGACCATGGGGGAAGCGGGCGTGCCGGGCTTCGTGGCGACGCTCCTGACCGGCATCGTGGCGCCCGCCGGGACGCCGCCGGCGATCGTCACCAAACTCAACGGCGTCATCAACGACACGCTCAGGGCGCCTGACGTGCAGGACTTGCTGACGAAATTCGGCTCGGAGCCGCGCATCGGCACGCCGCAGGAGTTTGCGGCGTTTCTCGCCGGCGAAACCCGCAGGTGGTCGGACATCGCGAAGGCCGCGAACGTATCGATCGAGTAATTGCGCGAAATGACCATCGGGAGGTGACGTGATGAAGGCTGGCGTTGCGAGCGAGAAGGGCGTCGTTGTGGCCGAAATTCCGGTGCCTCGGCCGAAGCCCAACGAGGTGCTGGTCAAGGTGAAGGCGGCGTCGCTCAATCGCGCCGACCTTACGACTGCCCGTGGACTGCCGCACGGTCCGGGTGGCGGCATCGGCCAGCCGATCGGCATCGAATGGGCGGGCGAAGTGATCGAGACCGGCCCCGACGTCAAGGATATCTGGCCGGGCGAACGCGTGATGTGCTCGGGCAATGGCGGCTACGCCGAATTTGCCGTCAGCGACTGGGGGCGAACCTTCCCGATCCCCGACGGCATGAATTTCGAGGACGCCGCGACGCTGCCGGTCTCTCTCATCACGCTGCACAACGCCCTGGTCACCGCCGGACGCATGCGGCCGGGCGACAGCGTGCTGATCCAGGGCGCTAGTTCGGGCGTGGGCCTGATGGGCCTGCAGATCGCCAAGCTGATGGGCGCCAAGCTGGTGATTGGCACGTCGACCAACGCGGAGCGCCGAGCGCGGCTGAAGGACTTCGGCGCCGACCTGGCGATCGACACGCGCGACGCGTCCTGGCCTGACCAGGTGCTCAAGGCCACGGATGGCAAGGGCGTGAACGTCGTCGTCGACATGCTGTCGGGCCCGCTGGTGAACCCGCTGATGCGCGCGACCGCGATGCTCGGGCGGATCGTCAATGTCGGGCGGCTGGCTGGCACCAATGCCGACTTTGACTTCAACCTGCATGCGCTGCGGCGCATCGAGTATATCGGCGTGACGTTCCGGACCCGGAGCGTCGACGAGGTGCGGGTGATCAGCCGCCTGATGCGCGCCGATCTTTGGGACGCCGTGAAGTCCGGCAAACTCAAGCTGCCGATCGACGAGCGCTTCCCGCTCGATCAGGTGCCGCAGGCGCATGTGCGCATGCACGACAACAAGCATTTCGGCAAGATCGTGCTGACGATGTGATCGGCACACTGCACGTGCGGTTACACCCTCCCCCCGCGGAGCGGTGGGGAGGGTCGGCGAGCGAAGCTCGCCGGGGTGGGGGGACTGCAGTATTGTTTGGCCAAACCAGGAATCCGACGTTCATTTGTATGATCATGATTTCGACATCGGATTGTTGCCCCCACCCCCGACCCCACCCCACCGCTCGCTTCGCTCGCGGGCGAGGGGAGCCAACCTACTTCCTCCCGCCCTTGAGATAATCCGCCAGGAAGGCGCGGACCTCCGGGCGGACGGCCAGCACCTTGCGCACCTGTGCGTTAGTGTCCGGCCCGCCCTCATAATCCGGCACGAAGCCCATGACCTTGGTGGCGTCTTCCGCGTAGGCTTTGTCGTGGTTGAGCCGCTGGACCGCGGCGCGTAGGGCTAGGACGGCGGCTGGTGGTGCGTTGGGAGGCAGCGCCAGGAGCCGCTGCATCGCGCCGTTGATCGCGAGGCTGGCGAGGTAGACGTCCCAGAGTTGCCCCGAGGGCGGCGTGCCCTTGATCTTGCGATAAAGCTCCTGGAACGACAGCACCGGCAGGCCGTCGACCTGCCGCGGTTCGGTCAGCGCTTCGCCATTGAAGTTGGGGTCGTAGTAGAGCGGGATCACCTGTCCGGGTTTGACCATGCTGGGTTCGACCACGCTTCGGTAGCCGGGCGGCGATTCGGCGAACAGGCTGATTTCGTTGCGTTGTACCGCGAGCCGTGCCGCCTGGTTGCTGCGGTAGCCGGTAACGTGCCGGTAGGGCATACCCAGCATGTCGAGCGTGAGCCGGATCAGCAGGTCCTTCGAGTTGTCGGCGGCGAGCCCGCCGGAGATGAGGTTCTTTGCCTTGACGATGTCGGTGGCGTCGCTCATGCCGGGTGCGACGTCGGTGCGCACGTAGTAGACTGCGGTGCCGGCTTGATAAGCGAGAAATTCGTAGGTCCGCAGATCGACGCGATGCTTGTCGGGATCGTTGGCGTAGACGCCCGCCGCCCCCGTCAGATAGCCCATCACGGTGCCATCCTTGGGCGCGATCTCGCCGAGATAGGTCGTGCCGATCAGACCGCCGGCGCCGTCGATATTCTGGACCACGATCGACGGCTGGCCGTCGATATGCCGGCCGATATGCCGGGCAAAGAGCCGGCCTTCGATGTCGGTCGGCCCGCCCGGTGCATAGTTGATCAGCACCGAAAGCCGCTTGCCCTTGTAGTACGGTTCCTGGGCCGACGCCTGCGGCGCGCTCACGAAGAGAGCGGCGGACATCAAGATGGCAGCGCGCAATCGTTGCATCGCGAGCACCCATGCCGTGAGGATGAGCGATCATAGCGGCGCGCCGATGGTGCGGCCATCGCTATTTCGGCGAACGGCGGCGTGGCAGGTTGATCCGCAAACCGAACTTATTCAAGTTGTCGCCGGTCGTTTCGCCGCTTGCCAACGTCTCCTGCTGAACGCAAAGGTCCCCGATGTCGCGGAGAATTCCACTTACGTTCGCCTGCGGCGACTACGAGATCATGCGCGCGCTGAAAGAAGGCACCGTGCGGCCCGAGGGCATCGAGCTCACGGTGCTGACCGACATGGGACCTTCGCCGCGGCACTGGCGATTTCTGCGCGGGCGCGAGTTCGACATCGCCGAGGTCTCTGGCTCGGGCTACGTGGCGGCGCGCGACCGCGACCTGCCGTTCCGCGCCATCCCGGTCTTTCCGCATCGCCGCTTCCGTCACGGCTTCATCTTCGTCAACACCTCGAAAGGGATCACCAAGCCGACCGACCTGATCGGCCGCAAGGTCGGCACCAAGGGATTCCTGTTCACCGCCGGCCTGTGGATGCGTGGCATTCTCGAGCACGATTACGGCGTGCCGCATAAGTCGATCAAATGGCTGAGCGAACTCGACGAGGACGTCGATTTCACGCCGCCGCCTGACCTCGACATTACGCAGATCGGGGAGGGCGCGTCGCTCGAGGACATGCTGGTCGCAGGGGAGATCGACGCGCTGTTGTCGCCCGACCTGCTCAAGCCGCTGCTCGCAGGTGACAAGCGGGTCGGGCGGCTGTTCCCAGACTACAAGCAGGAGGAAATGGCGTTCTACCGCAAGACCGGCATCTTCCCGATCATGCACGTCGTCGGCATCAAGCAGGAGATCGTCGAGCAGCACCCGTGGGTGGCGATCAACTTGTACAAGGCGTTCCAGGAGGCCAAGTCGCTGGCGATGCGGCGGATGGAAAACCCGCGGATTGCCCCGCTCGCCTGGTACCGAGAGGCCTGGGAGGAGCAGGAGCAGATTCTCGGCAAGGACCCATGGGAGTATGGATTGGGTGAGCGCAACACCAAGAATTTCGAGCGGCTCGTCGCGTATTCGCACGAACACGGCGCGATCCGGCGCCGCATCCCGCTCGACGAACTGTTCCTGAACGTCTCGGAAGGCAAGAAACGCAACGAGTTTCGGATTTAGTGCGTGTTCGGCGAGGTGGTCGCAGTGCCAGCGGCGTATTCGGTCTGCTCCCTCTCCCGCTTGCGGGGGAGGGGTGGGGGAGGGGGAAGAGCTTGCACGAATCTTCGTTCATGTCCCCTCCTTGTCCCTCCCCCGCAAGCGGGAGAGGGGACGATGTGGCACTACCGCCCAAATCATCAGCGCTTTCAGTTGATTGAAAAAGCGGTCAAGAAAATTGGGCCAGTGGCCTGAATAGAACCGAGGGAGAGGCAACGTGAAACGTATCGCAGTGACGCTGCTCGTCCTGGCAGGACTCGGAACGGCGGCGTCGGCGCAGGAATGGCCGTCGCGTCCGGTTCGCATCATCAACACGTTCGCGCCTGGCGGGGCGGCCGATCAGTTGGCGCGTATCGCCGCCGATCACCTATCGACCGCGTTCAAGCAGCAGTTCTTCGTCGAGACCCGCGCGGGCGCAGCCGGCGTCATCGGCATGCAGGCCGTCGCCGCTGCCGAGCCTGACGGCTACACGTTCGGCGTCACCACGTTGTCGCTCGCCGTCATCATTCCGCTGACCAACTCGAAGGCGGGCTATGACCCGGCGAAGGACCTCACGCCGGTCGCTTACCTCGCGGGAACGCCCATCGTGTTCGTCGTCAGCCAGAAGGGCGACGTGCGGACGCTCAAGGAATTCGTCGCCAAGTCGCGTGCCAGTAACAATCCGTTGAGCTACGGCACGTCCGGACTGTCGAGCGTCGGACAGATGGTGGCGCAGTCATTCGAACTCGCCGCCAAACTCAAGTTCGAGATGATCCCCTACAAGGGCGCCGCGCAGAGCATGTTGGATGTTGTCGCCAACCATATCGACTTCGCGACCCCGACCGTGACCTCGGCGGCCGGACAGATTCGTGGCGGTACCCTCATTCCGCTTGCATTGGCTGGCGACCGGCGCATGCCGGATTATCCCGACCTTCCGACATTCAAGGACCTGGGCTACGACGTCGTGGGGATCAACTGGTTCGGATTGGTTGGGCCGGCACGTCTGCCGAACGGCATCGCCGTCAAGATCAATCGCGAGGTCAACGCCGTGATGTCGAAGCCCGAAAACCAGAAGCGCATGCGGGAAGATGGCATGCTGGTCGATCCGATGGACACCGGCAAGTTTCGCAAGTTCATCGAGGACGAGTACGTGCGCTGGAAGCCGGTGATCGAGAAGGCCGGCATGATGGAGAAGTGACGCGTTCGAGACATCTCCTGTTTCCCGGGCGCGGCGCAGCGGCGCAGCCTCTTCGCGGCGCTGGTGCGTTGCAGACCCGGGATCGTAACAGACACCGCTTTTGGAAGGTCCCGGATCACCGGTGCATCGCTTGCGCGCTGCACCGCGTCTGGGACACGAGATTCGCGTGGTATAAATTAACGTCAATGCGGGGACGAACGGGGAGAAAAGGGCTTCGTTCAACTCTGTCAAATGCGGCGGCCGACGCCTTGCGCCAGGGCCTTCTGGTAGATGACCTCGCCGAAGCGCCATGTCCTCGAGCGCGATGCCGAGCGACTTGAACAGGTGAGGTCGACGGCGAGCTGCGGCCCTTGACCTTGCCGGTGACGATGTCGCCCAGTTCGCGGACGTCCGACCAGGCGAGTTTGCCGGCCGCCACCAGGTCGCGGAATTCGGCCGCCTCGACCTTGGCCTGCGCGATCTGATCGGTCGCTTTCACGGCGGCGCGCAGCACCGTGTCGGCGTCGACCTCGCGCCGGTCGGCCGAATTGGCGCCCGCCGCGTTGACGTGCGCGCCCTTCGCGAGCCAATCGGCGCGGAACACCGGCTCGGCCGACTTGGTGATGGTGACGACGACGTCGGCCTCGCCGACGCAGGCCTCGGCGCTGGGCAGCCGGCCGTACCTCGATGCCGAGCGTCTTCTCCATCTCCTTGGCATAGCCTCGCGGCTCGCCGCAGTGCGGGCGAACACGAGGATGCGCTTGATCGGCCGCACCGCGCAAACCGCCATGACTTGAGTGCGCGACTGCTTGCCGGTGCCGATCACGCCGAGCGTCGTGGCGTCCGGATTGGCCAGCAACCTTGGTGGCGAGCCCGCTCGCTGCGCCGGTGCGGGTCCTGCCGAGCAGGTCGCACTCGATCATCGCCTTGAGCGAAGATATCCTCGTTCGAATAGAGCAGCACGTGGCCTTGGGTCGAGCCCTTGCCGGCCGCCATAGGCCTTGAGTCCGTAGATGTTCTTGGCACCGTAGGCCGCGCCCATGTGGTTGAAGGCGCCGCCCGGCAGCTTGCGCGCGCTGGCGCGGCAGGTTCGTGCATCAGCGGATCGCCCCAGGTGGCGAACAGCTCTTCCAGCGCGGCGATCGCATCCTTGACGGTGACGAGGCGCGCGACGTCGGCCTCGGTGATGTAGAGCGGTTGTGGCATCTTGAATCCTTTGAAGAAGGCCGCGTCTGTTCTGGCGTGTTCATGTTGCGCTGCGCCCGGGACAAGCGTCATGCCCCGGCTTCAGCACGTCCTCGATCCAGTCCCACATGAAATGCACGCCGATGGTGACGTTGTCGACCTGGCAGTGATGGAAGCCGCCTTCCTCGCGCTGGAACACCTTGAAGGTCTTCTGCTTCGAGCCGACCGCCGCGAAGCACTTCTCCGCCAGCGCGAGCGGAATCTGCTCGTCGCCGCCGCCGTGCAGCAGCAGGAACGGGCATGCCATCTTCTGCACGATGCCGTCGAGGCGGAAGCCTTCGAGCTTCTTGAGCGCCGCCGCCTGGCTGTCGACGCCGAGCACCCACTGCAGATGCTCCGGCGGCACCGAGAGCGACAGCACCTTGCCGGATGCAAGCTCGTCGAGCCGCTTCGCCCAGATCGCGTGGTAGTCCCACTGCGCGCCCCAGGCGACGCAGCAGGCGAAGCGCGGCTCGAGCGAGGCCGCGCGCGGCGCGTAGTAGCCGCCGAGCGAAAGCGCCATCACGCCGATGCGCTTCGGGATCGAACTCGCGGCGGGCGGCCAGATACTCGTAGACCGGCGTGGCGTAGTGCTCGGTCTCGGCGATCAGCGGCAGGTTGCGGAAGCGCACGCTCTCGCCGTTGCCCGGCCCGTCGACGATCAGGCAGCCGATGCCGCGCGCGGCGAGATCGGGGATGCCGTAGCCGTATTGCAGCTCCTTGGTGACGTCGAAGCCGTCGAAGAACACCATGCAGGGCGCGGGCTTGCCGCCGGTCGCGGCCGGGTCGGGATGCACCAGCAGCGCCGGGCAGGCTGGTGCCGCCGTACGGCACCTCGACCGGCTCGATGCGCGGATGGCGGATGATGGCGGCGGCGTCCTGGAAGATTTTCACCGACTTGGCGTAGACGTCCATGCTGCGCTGCGAGCGCGGATGGATGAAGCGCTCGCCGGTCTGGTAGTAGCGGCTGGCGCGCATGAAGCACGACGCCGCGGTGCGCTGGTGGCCCTTGCGCTCCTCGTCGCGTCCGCGCGCTTCGATCTTGTCGCCCATGCGGGTCCATTCCTCGAACCAGGCATCGTCGTCGCCGACATGGTCCTCGAGCGCGCGGCCGACGCGATGGACCTCGTCGATCTCGACGCCGGTCCACGGCGCGGCCGACAGGCAGATCAGCAGTCCCATCGACCAGCGATAGTTGGTGGGGAAATAGAGGAAGGCGGGGTCGTCTTTGCGGCCGATCACGGGTGACGCTCCATCTCTGGCATTTGCCCGATATTCAGGTTGTCATGCCCGCGAAAGCGGGCATCCAGTCTTCACCGAGCTGTGGCGATGACCACCGGATCATCCGCTTTCGCGGATGATGACAGCGGAGAGCGCGGATCATGATAACGGCGGGCTCTGCCGGTGAAGACGGCAGAGCAAGTAATGCCGCTCACGGCTCCTTCGAGTCGATCAGGATGAAGGCGATGCGGCACGGCTCGGAGCCGCGATTGACCCAGGCGTGGTTGGTCGCCTGCTGCACCAGCACGTCGCCGGCCTTGAGGTGGACTTCGCTGTCGTCGAGCAGCATGTCGATCTCGCCGGAGAGCACGATGGCGTAGTCGACGGTGCGCGTGCGGTGCATTGCCGGATGGCGGGGCGGCAGTCCGCGCTTGGGCACGCCGTCGCCGAGGCTCGCATGCATGGTGTGCGGATCGAGCTTGCGCATCTCTTCGGTCTCGGGCGGGAAATCGACCACCCGGCACACCGAGCCGCCGCGCGGCGGCTGGATGCCGATTTCGACCGACGCGCGATCCTTGGGGCCCGACACATCGGCGGGCGTCTGATCGGTCACCCACAGCAGGTGCGACGTTGTCTGGCTGGTAGGTCGCGTCTTCTTGTAGGGCGAAAGGCCATCGATCAACACCACCGCCTTGTCGTTCTGATCGACCGTGGTAACGACGCGACGTACCCCCGAACTCGTAGCCATGACGCGCTCCTTCCCTGTTCTGGCGGCCGGTGGTTCCGGCCGTCGTTTCCTCGGGCACACCCTATAAAGGCGGGGACGGCTCGCACAAGGCGGTTGGCGGAGTGGATTGCGGCGCGGCCGGTCGAAGTTCGCTCCGCTCGTCCCCCCGAAAGCGGGGACCCAGTGCCGCAAATACCGAATGCATTATCCTGGGTTCCCGCTTGCGCGGGGACGAGCGGGGATAGAGTTCGTGTTGACTCGACGGGTCGGCGCTAGATGCGCTGCCGTCACACCTTCCGTTCGACCATCATCAGCTTGATTTCGGCGATCGCCTTTGCGGGGTTAAGGCCCTTCGGGCACGCCTTCGCGCAGTTCATGATGGTGTGGCAGCGATAGAGGCGGAACGGGTCTTCCAAGTTGTCGAGCCGCTCGCCGGCCGATTCGTCGCGGCTGTCCTGGATCCAGCGGTTGGCCTGCAGCAGCGCGGCCGGGCCGAGGAAGCGTTCGGAGTTCCACCAGTAGCTCGGACAGGCGGTCGAGCAGCAGGCGCACAGAATGCACTCGTAGAGCCCGTCGAGCTTCTGCCGGTCGTCGTGACTCTGCTTCCATTCCTTCTGCGGCGTCGGCGACGTGGTCTGCAGCCAGGGCTGGATTTCGGCATGCTGAGCGTAGAAGTTGTTGAGGTCGGGGACGAGGTCTTTCACCACCGACAGGTGCGGCAACGGATAGATCTTCACCGCGCCCTTGATGTCGGTCGCCGCCCTGGTGCAGGCGAGCGTGTTGGTGCCGTCGATATTCATCGAGCAGGAGCCGCACACGCCTTCGCGGCAGGAGCGGCGGAAGGTCAGCGTTGGGTCGATGTTGTTTTTGATCCAGATCAGCGCGTCGAGCACCATCGGGCCGCAATCGCCGGTATCGACGTAATAGGTGTCGATGCGCGGATTCTTGCCTTCGTCCGGGTCCCAGCGATAGATGCGGTATTCGCGCACGTTCTGCGCGCCGGTCGGGAAGCCCCAGGTCTTGCCTTCGGTGACCTTGGAGTTTTTCGGGAGCGTGATTTCGACCATCGG
This sequence comes from uncultured Alphaproteobacteria bacterium, assembly GCA_963807865.1. Taxonomy (GTDB): domain Bacteria; phylum Pseudomonadota; class Alphaproteobacteria; order Rhizobiales; family Xanthobacteraceae; genus VAZQ01. The sequence goes on from CAWEDK010000015.1 coordinate 303,642, forward strand.
AGCCTTCGTTTGAACGTCTGAAGAATCTTGTCTGCGTCGACCGCTCGTCCACGCGGCTGTGAACTAATACACCCGCGCCTTCGGCTCGATATACGCCATCTCGTTGGTCAGTGTGTAGGCGTGCACGGGCCGGTAGTCGATCGTGACCTTGCCGCGGGCATCGAGCCACGAGAGCGTGTGCTTCATCCAGTTCTTGTCGTCGCGGTCGGGGAAGTCCTCGCGCGCATGTGCGCCGCGGCTCTCGGTGCGGTTGACGGCCGAGTCCATGGTGACGACGGCCTGCGCCACCAGGTTGTCGAACTCCAGCGTCTCGACCAGATCGCTGTTCCAGATCAGCGAACGGTCGGTCACCCGGATGTCGCTCACGCCGCCCAGCACCTCGTGGATCAGCTTGTGGCCCTCCTGCAGCACTTCGCCAGTTCGAAATACTGCGCAGTTCGTCTGCATGACCATTTGCATCCGCAGCCGCAGTTGCGCGGTCGGTGTATCGCCGGAGGCATTGCGGAACTTGTCGAGCCGCGCCAGCGCGAAGTCGGCCGAATCCTTCGGCAGATCGGCGTGCTTGTCGCTCGCCGTCAGAATCTCGGCGCAGCGTTGAGCGGCAGCTCGCCCGAACACGACGAGATCGATCAGCGAGTTCGAGCCCAGCCGGTTGGCGCCGTGAACCGAGACGCAGGCCGCCTCGCCGAGCGCCATCAGGCCGGGAACAATATAGTCTGCGTTGCCGTCCTTCTTGGTGATCGCCTCGCCGTGATAATTGGTCGGGACGCCGCCCATGTTGTAGTGCACGGTCGGCACGATCGGGATCGGCTCGCGCGTCAGGTCGACGCCGGCGAAGATGCGCGCGGTGTCGGTGATGCCCGGCAGCCGCTCGTGCAGGATCGCCGGATCGAGATGATCGAGGTGCAGGTGGATGTGATCCTTGAACTTGCCGACGCCGCGGCCCTCGCGAATCTCGATCGTCATGGCGCGCGAAACCACGTCGCGTGACGCGAGGTCCTTGGCGGATGGCGCATAGCGCTCCATGAAGCGCTCGCCCTCGGAATTGACCAGGTAGGCGCCTTCTCCGCGCGCGCCCTCGGTGATCAGGCAGCCGGCGCCGTAGATGCCGGTCGGGTGGAACTGAACGAACTCCATGTCCTCGAGCGGCAGGCCCGCGCGCAGGACCATGGCGTTGCCGTCGCCCGTACAGGTGTGCGCGCCGGTGCAGGAGAAATAGGCGCGGCCGTAGCCGCCGGTGGCGAGGATCGTCATGTGGGAGCGGAACCGGTGCACGGTTCCGTCGTCGAGCCTGAGTGCAATCACGCCGCGGCAGCGGCCGGCGTCGTCCATGATCAGGTCGATGGCGAAATATTCGATGAAGAACTCTGCCTGGTGCCGCAGTGCCTGGCCGTACATGGTGTGCAGCATGGCATGGCCGGTGCGGTCGGCGGCCGCGCAGGTGCGCTGCGCGGTGCCCTTGCCGAAATGAGTGGTCATGCCGCCGAACGGGCGCTGATAGATCTTGCCGTCCTGCTCGCGGCGCGAGAACGGCAGGCCCCAGTGCTCCAGCTCGTAGACCGCGGCGGGCGCCTCGCGGACCATGTATTCGATCGCGTCCTGATCGCCGAGCCAGTCGGCGCCCTTGACTGTGTCGTACATGTGCCAGCGCCAATCGTCCTCGCCCATATTGCCGAGCGCTGCCGCGATGCCGCCTTGCGCTGCGACGGTATGCGAGCGGGTCGGAAAGACCTTGGTGATGCAGGCGGTCTTGAGCCCGGCCTCACTGCAGCCGACGACCGCGCGCAGGCCGGAGCCGCCGGCGCCGACAACCACCACGTCGTAGGTGTGATCCTCGATCGGATACGCCCGGCCGTTGACCGCGGGAGCATTGCCATTGCCTGAGCCGTTGGTCGCCACGGGTTACACCTTGAAGCTGAGCGTGAAGATCGCGAACGCGGACGCCAATCCGACCGCGACGGTGAAGAACGTATTGGCCATCAGCAGGAACAGCTTGTGCCGTTCGTCGTGCACATAGTCCTCGATGATGATCTGCATGCCGATCCGCATGTGGATGCAGATCGTCGTGATGAACAGCAGCATCACCACGGCGACGAACGGCGAGCCGAGAATCTGCACCACGGCGGCGTGGTTGCGGCCGAGCAGCGCCACCACGATCACCACGAACGCGATGGTGAGCGGTACACCGGCGACCGCGGTGAGGCGCTGACGCCAGAATTCGCCGGTCCCGGATCGCGCCGAACCCAGTCCGCGCACCCGTCCGAGCGGAGTGCTGAGCTTGCCACCGGACATCAGCGTGCCCCTCCCATGAACAGATAGCCGACCACCCAGATAATGACCGTCAGGGTCGTCGAGCCGACCAGCGTGGCGTGGGCCAGCCATTCGCGTTCCTGAGGGCCGAAGCCACGTCCGAAATCCCAGAGGAAGTGCCGGATGCCGCCGAGCATGTGATGGATCAGCGCCCAAGTGTAGCCGAACAGGATGAGCCGCCCGAGCCAGGAGTTCATGAACGACCCGATACCCGCATAGGCGTTCGGGCCGGAGGCCGCCGCCAACAGCCACCACGCCATCAGCAGCGTGCCGAAATACAATCCGGCGCCCGTGATCCGATGCACGATCGACAGGATCATCGTGAGCGTCGGCTTGTAGATGAACAGATGGGGCGAGAGCGGCCGCTCCGCGGGGGCCTTCGCCATGCTCACTTCTCCATTCTTGGACGGTCGTCGGGATGGGGCAATTGCGGCGCCAACATTAGATTGCTTCTTAGCGAATGCCACCGGTCCGCATGACCAAAATTCGAGCCCATTTGACGTCAGCTTCGTCAGATGCGAATATGAATAGTGAAAAATCGTCTGCGCAATCTGATTTTTGCGTAAGCTTCCTTCGCAAAACACGAAGGCTACTCGCGGGCAGCGCCCATGCGTTTTGATCTGGCCGATCTCAGTCTGTTTCGCCATGTGCTGGACGCGGGGAGCATCACCGGCGGGGCGGAACGCGCCCATCTGGCGCTCGCCGCCGCCTCGACGCGAATCCGCAACATGGAAGCTGCCCTTGGCGCTGCGCTGCTGGTTCGCGGGCGCCAGGGCGTCACTCCGACCCAGGCGGGCCGCACGCTGCTGCAGCACGCCCGCACCATCCTGCGGCAGGCCGAGCGGCTGAGGGAGGATCTCGGCGCCTATGCGGGCGGGCTCGCCGGGCAGGTGAGGGTGCTGTCCAACACCAATGCGCTCACCGAATTCCTGCCCGAGGCGCTCAGTTCGTTTCTGGCATCGCATCCCAACGTCAGCGTCGACCTGGAGGAGCGCCTGAGCGACGAGATCGTCGGGCTGATCGCCGAAGGGGTCGCCGACATCGGCATCGTCGCCGGCACGGTCGACGCCAGCACGCTCGAGACCTTTCCGTTCCGCAAGGACCGCTTTGTGCTGGTGGTGTCGCGCAATCACGCGCTCGCCGCCCGCCCGCAGGTGGCGTTCGCCCAGGTGCTCGATCACGATTTCGTCGGGCTCGACCGGGCGAGCGCGTTGCAGCGCTTCCTGGCCGACAAGGCCTCGCGCATCGGCCAGCCGCTCCGGCTGCGCGTGCAATTGCGCAGCTTCGATGCGGTCTGCCGGCTGGTCGAGTGCGGAGTCGGAATCGGCATCGTGCCGGAAACCACCGCGCGGCGGGTGGAGCGCACCATGGCGATCGTGCCGGTGCCGCTGACCGATCCGTGGGCGGTGCGCGAACTCACCATCTGCTGCCGCGGTATCGGCGATCTGCCGCCGTTCGCCCGCCAGCTTGTTGAGCACCTGCGGAGTTCGGATTGAGCATCCGCCGTTTTGTTTCCATGATCGAATCGTCTTACGGAAGCATGGAACCAGTGTTCCTCCTGCTTCGTTGAAAAACGGCGCAGACCCACAACCGTTTAGAAATCGTCTCAGGAGATTGTGATGCATTCGTCGAAGTCGTTGAGCGCCGTTGCCTGTGTTGCGGTTATCGCCTGCCTTGCGGGGCCCGCCGTGGCGCAATCGGCCCGCACCGCGCTCAAGGACAAGGCCGGGAAGGACGTCGGCACAGTCGATCTGGTCCAGACCCAGGCCGGCGTGTTGCTCAAAGTCTCGGTCAAAGACCTGCCGGCCGGCGAGCATGCCTTTCATATCCACGCGGTTGGAAAGTGCGAGCCGCCGTTCACCTCCGCGGGTCCGCATTTCAATCCGGACAATCAGAAGCACGGCATGATGGCGGGCCACGGCCATGCCGGCGACATGCCGAACCTTCACATCCCGCAAGGCGGGCAACTGATGATCGAAGTGCTCAACACCGCGGTCACTGTCGACAAGGGCAAGCCCAACTCGGTGTTCGACAACGATGGTTCGGCCGTCGTGATCCATGCCGGCGCGGATGACTACAAAAGCGATCCGGCCGGCAATGCGGGCGATCGGATCGCCTGCGGCGTGATCGGGGAGGGGCCGTCGCCCAATCCAAGCCGGTAGTCGCCAAGCTGATCATCTTAGCGTCGGATGGTGCCGGGAGCGCGGAGCGGGCTTGGGTCCGCGTTGCGCCGACGCGGTCTCTCGCCAATCCGGTGAACTCTGCTATAGGCTGGGCATCCCAATCGAGCAGGGCGGAGTCATGAGAGCATCCAGGTTTTGTGCGACGGGTATTTTTGTCGTGGCCGCCGCGATGAGCGCGACATCGGGATACTCACATGACACGATGGCGGAGGTAAACTCACTTCGGATGGCGACAGTCGTCACGGCCGCCGCCGACACACCCTCAGAGTTTGATGCGCAGAGATACGCGGCTCCGGCGCGTGCGCCAGCCCTGACCGCGAAGGCTGTGCTTAAGTCGGTGGAGGGCAAGGAAGTCGGGACCGTACTGCTGACCCAGACGAAGGCCGGTGTCCGGCTCCGGGTGTCCGTCACGGATCTTTCGGCAGGCGAGCACGGCTTTCACATCCATGCCGTCGGAAAGTGCGAGCCACCATTCACCTCGGCGGGTCCGCACTTCAATCCGAACGAGCGGAAGCATGGCCTGCGATCCCGCGAGGGCCATCACGCCGGTGACATGCGCAACCTGCGCATTCTGAAGAGCGGCAAGGCCACCGCCACGCTGACGAACGCCGACGTGACGCTTGAGAAGGACAAGCCGAACTCGCTGTTCAAGGAAGGCGGGACGTCGATCGTGATCCATGCCGACGTGGACGATCAGCTGACGGATCCGTCCGGAAACTCAGGCGACCGGATCGCCTGCGGTGTGATCACCGAACTGGAGCGATCGGCCGCATTGGTGGATGCACGCTAGGCGGCTTCTTTCGGGACGAAGCGGGCACGCATGCAAGCAGTGCCTTGATGGCCTTGGCCATGACTACACTGCGCGGACCTTGACGACTCTTCGCTCGAACGTCTGCCGGCAAGCGAAGAAGTTGTTCGCGATGCCGACCGAGCGCAGAGTAAATCTTGTATTCACTCTGTAGACGGTATCCCTTTTGTTCCTGACGAATGCATTGCTAGCTTATTGCAGCGCGACCGGGCGACCGGTGGAGGCGGGACATTCGTCTTGGCTCGCATCCAGACGGGTGCTCCGGAGGCAGCTTATGAAAATGATCGACCGCTTCTTGCTTCTCTCGGCCCTCGTCGCGACGCCGGTCTTGGCGTCCGCCCATACCGAGCTGGCACGGGAACCGCGCGGCATCGACACGATCGTTCCCAGCGCCTCTCCGTCGCCAGCGCCGTCGTCCGCGCAGAAGATTACCATCTACACGGCCAAGGCGATCGTAACGCTCGATCCCGGTACACCCGTCGCCGAGGCCGTCGCGGTGATCAACGGCAAAATCCTGGGTGTCGGCACACTGGACGAGGTCCGCGGCTGGGTCACCAACCAGGACGTGGAGATCGACCGGCGATTTCAAGAGGCGGTGATCGTCCCGGGCTTCATTGAAGCGCACATGCACCCTCAGATTACGGGCGTGCTTTGGGAGGGCGTGTACGTTGGCCGGTTTGACCGGATCGCGCCCGATGGGACATCCGTCAAGGGGCTGGAGACCAAGCAGGCGGTCGTCGATCGTCTCCGGGAGGCGGCTGCCAAAATGCCGGCCGACGGCCGCTGGCTGATTGCCTGGGGTTACCAGCCGGAATTCTACGCCGGCTCGCCGCTGACGCGCGCCGATCTTGATCCGATCTCCCGAGGGCACCCGATCTTCATCGAAAACCTTTCGATGCATATTTATTATGCCAACAGCAAGGCATTCGAGATCGCCGGCATAGCCGATAGCACCAGTGTCGTCGGGATCGTCAAGAAGGACGGCAAGCCGACCGGCGAGATTGAGGAGATCGAGGCCGCTCTCACATTCGTCGCCAAGCTGCCGCCGCTCGACGCCAAGACGCTGGTGAGCGCCACGTGGGATGCGGCCAAACTCGCGCACCGGACCGGAGTGACGACCTTTGCGGACCTGTCGTTCGGCAGTCTTCCGGGAGGTTATCAGGCGTATCAGACTGTTGCTGCCGACCCGAACTTTCCGTTGCGGATCGTGCTCAATCCGATCATCCAGGTCTTTCAATCGGGCGACATCGCGAAGAAGGGCGGCCTCGATTTTCTGACCGAATTGCACAAGGCCGATACCGATCGTCTCAGCTTTGGCGGCGTCAAGTTCGTCGTTGACGGGTCGATCCAGGGCAACACCGGCTTGTTTCAGTGGCCCAACTACTACAAGACATTCGCCAACGGTGTGGCCAACATTTCGCAGGAGGACCTGAGCAAGTGGGTCCTTGAAGTCCACAAGCGCGGGTTACAGGCCGTCATCCACGCGAATGCCGACCAGGCGACGGAAATGGCGCTGGTGGCGGTGGATGCTGCCCAGCGGCAGTATCCGCGGCTCGCGAGCCGGCATCGGATCGAGCACAATCAGTTCGTGACGCAGGATCAACTGGGAAGAATGAAGCAGCTTGGCATCGCGACAAACCTGTTCGCGAACCACATCTATTTCTGGGGCGACCTGCATTACTCGACCTTTGTCGGGCCGGATCGAGCGCGGCGCATGAATCCTGCAGGAAGCGTGCAGCGCATGGGAATTCCTTTCAGTCTCCACTCGGACGCGTCGGTCACTCCGGTGAACCCGCTATTTTCGATGTGGGCGGCGACGGTGCGCAAGACCATGTCGGGGCGGGTGCTCGGCGAGGGTGAGCGAATTTCGGTTCCGCAAGCATTGCATGCGGTGACTCTCGGGGCGGCGTACCTGCTTGGACAGGATGACAAGAAGGGCTCGATCGAGGCGGGCAAGCTCGCCGATTTTACTGTCCTCGACCGTAACCCTCTCGAGGTCGCTTCCCCCGAGGAACTGAAAGACATCAAAGTGCTGGGGACCGTCATGGGCGGCAAAGCTTTTCCTGCGGGCGCGAGTCGGTAGGACCAACCGCTCGGTCGTATGACAGCCGAGACGTTTGTCGTTCGGCGCACGCTATAGTCGGGAGATACCTGAAGCGTCTCCCAACCTGGTCAGCGCGGCATCAGCACCCAGTAGTCGAGGTCGAGCAGGACCGCCGGATCGTCGGCGCCCTCCATCTTGAGCGGGAAATCCGGACACGGCCGGTCTTTCGTGGCGACGGTGCGCAGGCGCAGCGCGCCGACGTCGGAGCGCCCCGGCAGATCGGCCTTGGCGAGGACCTCAGACCAGGCGAACACCGTAAGTCCCGCAAACAATGGGGCAACATGCCGTCCGCCGTTGATCCCGGCGACGTGGAAGGCATTGGCGAGGCCGTTGAACGACAGCGCGCGCGCGAGCGAGATCACGTGGCCGCCGTAGATCAGCCGGCGGCCGAAGCGGTCCTGCGCGGCGGCGAACTGGTTGAAATGAATCCGCGCCGTGTTCTGGTAGAGCCGGGTCGCCACCATGTGCTCGGCTTCCTCGACCGTGATGCCGTCGACGTGGTCGATCTTCTCTCCGACCGCATAGTCGCCGAAGCGATCCGGACTGCCGGCGAGTTCAAAATCGTACCCGGCGACATCGATCGGCGGGCAAGCGTCGCCCAAGGTGGAGGGCGTGACGATGTCGGGCAGCCGCGGCACATGCTCGGAGGGCGCCGGCGCCTTGTCGTCGCGCTTCCGCACCATGACCCAGCGGACGTATTCCAGCGCCTTGGTGCCGTCCTGTTTGAAGCCGGACGAACGGACGAAAACGATTCCGGTCTTGCGGCTGGAGTTCTCCTTCAGTCCGATCACCTCGGAAACCGCATTGAGCGTGTCGCCGGGATAGACCGGCGCGAGGAAGCGGCAGTTGGCGTAGCCCAGATTCGCAACCGCGTTGAGCGAGATGTCCGGCACGGTCTTGCCGAACACGAAGTGAAACACCAGGAGGTCGTCGACCGGTGAGCGCGGGTAGCCGATCTTGAGGGCGAAGGCGTCGGACGACTGCACCGCGAACCGCGGGCCGAACAACCCATTGTAGAGCGCGACGTCACCCACCGTGACGGTACGAGGCGTGGCGTGGCGGATGGTCTGGCCGGTGCGGAAATCTTCGAAGAAATTGCCGGAGTTTGCCTTGGACATTGTGGTGCTCGAGGACCCTATGGTTTGATTCCGGCGCCCGCAGGCTAGCACGGACCGGCGTGGCTGACTGCATCCAGTCGGGGCGGCCGTGCGTATTTCCCTATGAAATCCCCGCTAGCCGGCGTGACGGGAATGTGAGGTCCCCGGTCCGCGGGGTTTGTTATAAGGCGCAGTCCGTAAAGGTTGGTCCATGGCCGTCCAAGCCGCAGAAGCTCCCCGCACGACATCGGTCGCATCCGCGCGCCCGGTCATTCATCCGGCGTGGGTGCGGATCACCCATTGGGTCAATGCCGTCGCCGTCGTGCTGATGATCATGTCGGGGTGGGAGATCTATAATGCGTCGCCGCTCTTCCCGTTCCGGTTTCCCCGCAGCGTGACGCTGGGCGGCTGGCTCGCTGGCGCACTGCTCTGGCATTTCGCCGCGATGTGGCTCTTCGTGATCAACGGCCTGGTCTATGTCGTGCTCGGCTTTGCAACCGGGCGCTTTCGGCGGAAATTCGTTCCTATTCGCGCGGGCGAACTCGCCGGCGACGTCAAGGCGGCGCTCTCCGGGCGCCTCTCACATGACGATCTGGCGGTCTACAACGCGATCCAGAAGCTGCTGTACGTCGGCGTTATTCTCGCCGGGGTGGTCATCGTGCTGTCGGGCCTCGCCATCTGGAAGCCGATCCAACTGCAAAACCTGACCGCGCTGTTCGGCGGCTATGACGCCGCCCGCTACGTGCACTTCCTCGCCATGGCGGCGATCGCCGGTTTCGTAATCATCCATGTCGTCATGGCGTTCGTGGTGCCGAAGAGCCTGCGCGCCATGATCGTCGGACGCTGAAGGAGGCGCGCATGTCCCGCATCCGAAGATATCCCGCCGGCGTCGATCCGAAACTGCTGATCAAGGATGCCGCTAAGCTGCTGCCGAATCCTGCCCGCCGCAGTTTCCTGCGTGGCGGCGCCAGCCTCGGCGCGCTCGCGGTGCTGGCGGGATGCGACATCACCGACAGCCTGTCGGCAGAACGGGCGCTCACTCAGATTTCCTATTTCAACGACCGCGTGCAGGCTTGGATGTTCGATCCGAATACGCTGGCGCCAACCTATCCGGAAAGCGCGATCACGCGGCCGTTCCCGTTCAATGCCTATTACCCCGAGTCGGATGCGCCGGAGGTCGACAAGGCCGACTATAAGCTCGAGGTTGGCGGCCTGGTCGACAACAAGAAATCGTGGACGCTCGACGAGCTCTATGCGCTGCCCGAGGAGACGCAGATCACCCGGCATGTCTGCGTGGAAGGCTGGAGCGCGATCGGCAAATGGTCGGGCGTACGCCTGTCCGAATTCCTGCGCCGGGTCGGGGCCGACACCCGGGCGAAATACGTCTGGTTCCGCTGCGCCGAGGGTTATTCGACATCGATCGACATGGCGACCGCGCTGCATGCGCAGACCCAGATGACGTTCAAGTTCGACGGCGAAATCCTGCCGCGCAAATACGGGTTCCCGATGAAGGTGCGGATTCCGACCAAGCTCGGGTTCAAGAACCCGAAGCATGTGATGGAGATCGCCGTCATCAATAACTGGAATCCCGGCTACTGGGAAGAGCAGGGCTACAACTGGTTCAGCGGGCTTTGACGGCGGGCAGCGCTCGGGCGGATCACTCCGCCGGCAGTGCGGCGACGAAGGCTTGCGCCTTGCCCTTCATGTCCTTGATCCAGCCCACGATCACGTCGGTCGGGTCGATCTCGACCAGGCCGTCGATGGCGGCGATACTCTCGGTGGCATAGGCCCTGGCGGCTTTCGAGTCGCCCCGCTCCCGGCTCACCACCGCCATCGTCACGAGACACTCGACCAGAGACCAGCGCCGCAGTGCGTTGCCGGGATCGCGGCTTAGCAGCGCCTTCATCCGGTCGCGGCCTTCGGTGAACGATACGAACGCATCGTCGAATTTCTTGAGCGCGAACTGGCTTCGCCCGAGCTTGACCAGTGCGAGCGACAGCTCGTAGTCCCAGGTCGCGTTCTCCGCGTCCGCGGCATTGAGGCGGCGCTTGATCGTGACGCTGCGGTTGAGAACGGTTAGCGCTTTGTCGTTCTCGTTGAGCTGGAAAAGCACGTCCGAGGTATTGGCCAGGATGTTCGATAGGAAGCGACGCAGCGTCGCGTGTCCCTCGTCCTTGGTGACGAGGTCCTGAGCGATCCGGATCGCCTCGGTAAAGGCCTTGATCGAAGCAGCCAGATCGCCCTTGGAAAACAGCACCATGGCGTTGATGTTCAGGCTGTCGACGTACTCCCGCATCCACTGGGCATTCTGACTGTCCTTGTCGGCGAGCGCCTTAGTGATGGCGACGGTTTCCTCCGAGCGCGCGAGCGCTTCGGCGGGATTCTCGGACAACAATTCGGCATAGGCGTAATACGTCAGCACATGGCCGAGTTCCTGCTGCAGCGTGGTATTGGCAGGGTCGGCGGCGAGCAGCGCACGGCGCAGCGCGATGCTTTCCTGAAACACCTTGATTGAGTCTTTGAACAGGGAGCGCGCCGCCAGCGCATTGGCGAGCACTTCCAGGCAGCCGGCGAGCTGATGCGTTATGTCGGCTTTGTTCTCGGCCGTTTGCCGTAGCGGCCGGACGATGGCCGCGCACTCCTCCGCGCGCTGCTTCGCCTTCTGCAGATCGCCGAGATCGATGTAGTTTTCTGCGAACGCGCTCAGCATGTTGGCGCGGCTGATGGCGAGCCGCGGTGAATGCTGATCGGTCTTGGCGAGCGCGTCGATCTGGCTTTCGATCAGGCTCAGGATGCGGCGGATCACGTCCTGCGAAATGCCGACGCGATCGCGCAGCTCGGTCGATATCTTGCTGACCAATGCGTCCGACTGGTCGAGCGTCCGCTCGAAGCTGCGCGCGGCGCGCTCCTCACTCTTGATCGCCATGAAGGCCGCGACACCGGCACCGGCCGCCAGGATCGCCATGATCACCGAGGCGGCGATGGCGCCGCGGAACAGCATGCGCTCCATCCGGCGGGTGCGCGCCTCCTGCTCCTGCGCACGGGCGCGCTCGGCATCCTCGGCCGTGGCGCTCTCGGCGATGAAGGCGCGCAACGGCTCCATGTCGCGTCCGGCAAAGCGCTGCGGGTAACGCAGCAGCCAGTCGCGCGACCGGGTCAGCAGGAGACCGCGCAACAGCGCATTCGGCTTCTGATCCTCCGGCGCCTGCGCCCAGACGTCGCGGCTGCCGCGGATGCGCTCCAGGTCGGTCAGGAAGGTCTGCTCTTCCAGCAGCCATTGATCGAGATCGGGCCAGGCCTTGAACAGCGCCTCGTGCGTGACCTCGACCAGTTGCTGCTGCTCCGCGCCGTCGCGGTCGCCGCGAATGGTGAGGAGCCGCGCGGCAACCAGCGCCTGCACGAGGCGCCGGGAATCCGCCGGCAATTCCGACATCCGGGCCGCCTGCCGGACGCGCTTGCCGTCTTCCAGGCGGATGCGCACGAGGTGCGGCACGAATGCGTCGCGCAGCGCGGCGAGTTCGTGCGGCGAGGGCCGCAGCCCGCCGATCGCCTGGTCGGCGACCAGCCGCACCGAATTCTGGATCGGATTGAGGCCGCGCTGCGCATCGCCCAGCGCCTCGTATTCGGTGATGGTCAGCTTCTTGTCGTCGCCGCCGCGCCGATACAAGAGCCAGAGCGTGTGCGCCAGGAGCGGCAGCGCCTCGGCGTTCTCGACGTCACGTGCGATGCGCTCGGGCAGGCCCTTTTCGATGTTGATGCTGGCGACGGTGGCGGGCCCCTCGACCAGCCGCGGCACGCGCTCGAGCGGCATCAGCGGCAGCGGGAACGTCTCGGTCAGTTGCCCGAGGTCGCCGGTCGCGATCAGCCCTTCGAGCACGTCGGAGCGGCCGGTGGCGACCACCAGCAGCGGCAGGTCGCGCGCCGGATCGAGCACCGCGCAGACCAGACGCAAGAACGCCGTGCGCTCCTCCACGGTCGCGACGGTGAACACCTCCTCGAACTGGTCGATCGGTAGCAGCACGGTGGCGCTGCGCGATTCGCCGATACGCAAATCCTTGAGCAGTTCGTCGACGTCGTTGACGCCTTCCGGTTTACCCAGCCGCTCGTGCCAGCTTCGCCAGTCCTCCGGCTTTCCGACGTGAGCGGCGATCGCCTTGGCGATGGTTTCGAGCGGCGCCTTCTCGGGCCGGATCGGTGGCAGCGGAATCCATTCGCGCCGGCGGCGCGCGATCTGCGGCAGCACGCCGGCGCGCAAGCAGCGACGATTTGCCCGATCCGGAGGCGCCGATGACCACCAGCAGACGCGCGCCGCCCTGCGTGCGCCGAGCGTCGAGCCGCTCGATCACCGCGCGGGTTTCGTCGTCGCGGCCGAAATAGATCGCCGCGTCCTCCGCCTCGAAGGCGTGAATGCCCGGGTAGGGCGAGCGGTCGGGGTGCAGGCGGAAACCGCGCGCCAGTTCGCTGGTGATGGCGTTGAGCCGCTGGTCGAGGCGCTCAAGCCCGCCGGCATTCCAGTCGACCAGATCGACAGCCTGCACTTCCGGCAGCACGAAGCGCTCGCCCAGCGGTGCGCACAATACCGGCAGGATCACCTTGCCGAGCGCGCGCGCCTGCGCCAGTTCGATGCGGCACCAGGTGGACGCGAGCCAGTTCGGCGTCAGGACCAGGACGACGGCATGGCAGCGCGCCAATTCCTCGTACAGCCGCCGTTCCCAGTTCTCGCCGGCGCCGATCCCGCTGTCTTTGTCGAAATCCAGGAAGACCTGTTCGAATCCGAGCTTCGCCAGCGACGCCTTGATGTCGTCGGAGACCTTCTGGTCGAGGCTCGAATGGCTGATGAAGATGGCGGGCATAGGCTCGCGTGATTCTGCCGATAGTGTCGTCGGGGCGCATGCCGCCCTTGCTGCCCGACCGTAGCAGCTTTATGGCGGCCGCGACTTGGGCGCAAGGCCGCGGCCTCTTGCCACCCGCGCCGTGACCGCCTAATCGATCCCGACCAATTCCCCGCAGGAACCGTCGACTCATGCCCACCCACCACCTCCTCCTCCTTGCCGGCGATGGCATCGGTCCCGAAGTCATGGCCGAAGTGAAGAAGCTCATCGCCTGGATGAATTCGAACCGGATGGGCCAGTTCGAGACCGAGGATGGGCTGGTCGGCGGTGGCTGCTACGACGCCCACCAGGTCTCGATCACCGACGCCACGATGGCCAAGGCGCACGCCGCCGATGCGGTGATCTTCGGCGCGGTCGGCGGGCCGAAATGGGACAGCGTGCCCTACGACGCGCGGCCGGAAGCCGGGCTGCTGCGGCTGCGCAAGGAGCTCGGGCTGTTCGCCAACATCCGGCCGGCGATCTGCTATCCGGCGCTGGCGGATTCTTCCAGCTGAAGCGGGACGTGGTCGACGGGCTCGACATCATCATCCTGCGCGAGCTGACCGGCGGCGTCTATTTCGGCGAGCCGAAGACCATCACGGATCTCGGCAACGGCCAGAAGCGCGCCATCGACACCCAGGTCTACGACACCTACGAGATCGAGCGCATCTCGCGCGTTGCGTTCGAGCTGGCGCGCGCGCGCAAGAAGCTCAACAAGGTCACCTCGATGGAGAAGCGCAACGTGATGAAGACCGGCGTGCTATGGCACGAGGTGGTCGAGCAGGTTCACGCGCGCGAATTCAAGGACGTGACGCTCGAGCACCAGCTCGCCGACGCCGGCGGCATGCAGCTCGTGCGCTGGCCGAAGCAGTTCGACGTCATCGTCACCGACAACCTGTTCGGCGACATGCTGTCCGACATCGCCGCCATGCTGACCGGCTCGCTCGGCATGCTGCCGTCGGCGTCGCTCGGCGAGATCGATCCGAAGACCAAGAAGCGCAAGGCGATGTACGAGCCGGTGCACGGCTCGGCGCCCGACATCGCCGGCAAGGGCGTCGCCAATCCGATCGCCATGATCGCGTCGTTCGGGATGGCGCTGCGCTACTCGCTCAACATGGGCAAGGAAGCCGACCTGATCGATCAGGCGATCGCCGCCACGCTCGCCAAGGGCCTGCGCACCGCCGACATCAAGTCGGAGGGCTGCAAGCTCGTCGGCACCGCCGAGATGGGCGACGCGATCATCGCGGAGATGGCGGCGCTGAAGGCGTGATGCTCACCCAGTAGGCCGGGACGCTGCCTTCACCTCTGCCCGCAGACCACACGATTGCGCCCGCCACCCTTCGCGTCATAGAGCGCCTGATCGGCCGCTTTCATGAGATCGACAATTCCGGTCATTGCGTCGCTGCGTGCCGCCACGCCGATGCTGATTGTTGTCGAAATCCGATCGGACTTTGCGATCAGCGGATTTTCTGCAACATCGCAGCGCAAACGCTCTGCGACGACCTGGGCGCGTGCCAAATCCGTTTCCGGCAGCAGCAACGCAAACTCCTCGCCGCCAATGCGGGCGAGCACGTCGGAATCGCGTTTGCAGGCGCGCGCGAGTGTCGCGAGATGAACGATCATCTGATCGCCGACTTCATGTCCGAAACAGTCATTGATCGATTTGAAAAAATCGATGTCGATCATCAGGAATGACAGCGGCCGGCCATAGCGTCGCGACCGGTTCCATTCGTGATCGGCGAGCATCATGAAGTGACGCCGATTGTAGATCCCGGTCATTCCGTCCGTGGTTGCGAGCCGCTCGAGTTCTTCCGCGTGCCGCACGATGTCGGTCACGTCGCTGTACGTCAGCATTCGCCCGCCGCCGGGGAGGACAGCGCACTGGCAGCGAATGACTCGACCGCTGCTCAGGTGCTGGTCGACGGGAGTCTGATCGCCGGAACTGACCCAGGCGAGCCGCCGGTCCACATACTGCTTGAGTTCATCGGCCGAGACCGCGTAAGCGCCGCTCCGTCGCGCATTTTCCAGCATCTCGGCAAAAAGCGGCTTGCCGTCGACGAACGTTTGCGGAGATTGGAACATCGCGTGCGACGCGGGATTGGCGTAATGCAGCCGCAATTCCCGATCGAGGAGGATGACGCCGTTCTCGATATTGTCCAGCGCCGCGTAAACCGTCGCAAGTTCCTCGGTCGCGGCACTGTACGCCTGTTGCTCGCGTGTCGGGGCTCTGCCGGACGGAACCTCCCGGCTGTGACGATCGAGAACTGAGTCTTGTACGCTCGGCCGCGATCTGGGCATCGCCTTGCCTTCCGATGCGACCTCTAGGTCGACGCATGGCGAACACCGGCCACGCGACACCACCAAAATTCGGGGGTCGACTTCCGCGAACCATCATGCGCGAAAAATAGGCAATCCCGAGTATCTGCTGTGGTTATCGCGGACGAATTTTAGGGCGGGTGGTGAAGACAAACTTTAATTGGTCGGCTCAATGAACCGAAAATGCCCACCGGGGCGCTTCAGAAGCGTGGCCGCTGGTCTGTCGTCCTGATTCCATCGCGACACCTCGTCCTTTCGCGCGACACATGGGACCGCCGCCTCAGGCGATCAGTCCGCCCGGGGTCGGGTCCGCTGTGTTGGGCTGGGCCATAGCCCGCAGAGCGAGAACAAGCACAACGGCTGCGGCGAGAAACAGCGAGGCGTGGTCAACGACACGAATGTCGACGAAGAAGCCCAGCGCTCCGCCGCCGGCGAAGGCGAGCAGGATTGAGAAAAAGATGCCCGCCCACATCAGATTTGGCTCCCCGTTGATGCCGTCCTTCTTGAACAGTCTTTGGACAAGAAAGTTGAAGGCCATCTGCACCACGAAGGTGACGGCCACGTTGCCGTAGAGCATGCCGCGAGTCTGTGAAAGGCGTTACCCTGGGCGCCGGCGACAAAGCTGACTGCGTAGGCGACAACATGGGCATCGATCATCCCCATCCGCGAGGCAATGGCCGACAGGAGGAGGACGAGGCACTCGAACCAAAGCACCATCGGCGTGAAAACGCGGCCACGTTGCAACCTGCTGGTCATCAGCACGCCGCACAACGCCGCGCCCAAGCCGAAGGCGATGACGGAGCCGAAAGCGAATATGAATGCTCCCCAGTCGCCCTGGACGAGACGATAGCCGCTCTGAATGACGTTACCTGACTGGACGGTGGCGAAAGTCTCGACATGGTACAGGGTCCATGCGTTCATCAAACCGGCCACAAAGGCGAGGAGAAGCCCGACAGCCGGTTGTTCCATCAGCGGGAAGCGGATCTTTTCCGGATGGTCCTGAATGATTGCCGAAGTCATAATGCCCCCATCTTCACAGTCGCATCAGCTTGAGTCGGTCGCCGGGCTGGCCGCCGGCGCTTCGCGCCAAGGCGACCCGTGGCGTTGTCGACCATACCGCGAGGGTCCTGACGTGGTATCGTTTTCAGTATCCTGAGCCTGGGCATCCTTATGAGGCGCCGCAACTTCATCACGCTTCTCGGCGCCAGCGGCGCAGCTTGGCCACTCGCGGCGCTCGCGCAACAGCCCGATCGGATGCGGCGGATCGGCGTGTTGACAGCGTATGCCGAGAGTGATCCGGAGGGACAGTCCCGCGTCGCGGCGTTTCGCCAGGGACTTCAGAAGCTCGGGTGGGCGGAGGGCCGCAATGTCCGCATCGACACTCGCTGGGCGACAGCCGGCGACGCGGAGGCGACACAGCGATACGCGAAGGAACTCGTTGCGCTGCAGCCCGACCTGATTCTTTCGCATAACACGCCCACCACGGCAGCTTTGCTGCAAGGAACGCGCACCATCCCCATCGTTTTCGCGAGCGTTTCCGATCCGGTCGGTAGCGGCTTCGTCGCGAGCTTTCCGCGGCCGGGCGGCAACGTCACCGGCTTCACCAATATTGAGCCGACGATCGCCGGCAAATCGCTGGAGTTGCTCAAAGAGATTGCGCCGGGGGTCAACGGGTTGCCTTCCTGTTCAACCCGGTAACGGCGCCATACGCCGAAGTTTTCCTGAACCCCTTCAGGGCTGCCGCTGCGTCCTTCGCCGTGGAGGCGATCGCAGCTCCTGTTCGCAACGCGTCTGAGCTCGAATCCGTCATTGTCGCGCAGGCACGCGCGCCGAATGGCGGTCTCATCGCGATGACGGATTCATTCCTGACCGTCCATCGCGTGGGGATCACATCGTTGGCTGCTCGCTATCGTCTCCCTGCGGTCTATCCATTCCGTTACTTCACTGAAGTCGGCGGTCTGCTGTCCTACGGAAGTGACCAGATCGATAATATTCGGCGCGCGGCGATCTATGCCGATCGCATCCTCAAGGGCACAAGGCCGAGCGAGCTTCCGGTGCAGGCCCCGGTCAAATTTGAGCTGGTGATCAACATGAAGACCGCCAAGGCGCTCGGCCTTGATGTGCCTGTGCATCTCCAGCAGCGCGCCGACGAGGTGATCGAATAGTGCTGACGGTTCCATGACCGCCCGATCCGCTTCGGGCGGCGTAATGTCGCGTGCCCAGTTGTTGGTGCCTGATAGGATGACGGTATGCGCCAGACGAAATCTTCCGCGACCCGCTCACGCACTTGCTGTCTGCTTGCTGCAACGGCAGGCCTGCTCGCAGTCCTCGCAGCAACCGCGTCGTCCGCGCAGGCGCAAACCTATCCGAGCCGCCCGATCCGGCTGATCGTGCCGTTCGCGGCCGGCGGCCTCAACGACGTGGTGGCGCGGCTGGTCGGCCCCTATCTCGAGCGGTCGCTCGGGCAGCCGGTGGTCGTCGACAACCGGCCGGCCGCGAGCGGGATCGTCGGCACCGATGCGACCGCCAAAGCGATGCCCGACGGCTACACGCTCCTGATGGTGGCATCAAGCCTCACGGTCGTGCCGGCGACCCGATCCAACCTGCCGTACGATGTGCGGCGCGATCTCGCCCCCATCGTCATGGTGGCGAAGAATTCGCTGCTGTTCCTGGTCAACCCAAAGGTGCCGGCGAAGTCGTTGTCCGAGTTCGTCGCTCTAGCCAGGGCCGAGCCCGGCAAGTTCAATTACGCCTCACCGGGCGCCGCCACGCAGACCCATCTGGTGGTCGAACTGTTCAGCCAGAAAGCCGGCATCAAGATGCAGCACGTCCCGTATCGCGGCGGCAGCCCGGCGATGCAGGCGATGGTCGCGGGCGACACGCATTTCACCGCGATCTCGACGCTGCTGTCGCTGCCGCAAATCCAGGCCGGCGCGCTGCGAGCGATCGCGAACGGCAATCTCGTCCGCGAACCGCAGCTGGCCGAACTTCCGACCGTTGCGGAACAGGGCTATCCGGAATTCGAAGCGATCCAGTGGATCGGCCTGCTCACGACGGCGGGCACACCCAAGGACATCGTCGACCGCCTCAATACCGAAATCAATCGCGCGCTGCGCGATCCCGAGTTGATCGCGAAATTCGCCCAGCAGGGCATTGTCGCCGGCGGGCGGTACGCCGGCCGAATTTGCCCGCACGATCGCGACCGACATCAAGAACTGGACCGAAACCGCGCGCGCGGCGAACATCAAGGCGGAGTAGCTACGCCGCATCGCTTCGCTGCGCTCGCAATGACGGATCAATAGACGCGCTACGCGCGGAGAATCACCAGCCGTATGGGTTGTTGCGGGCCGGCAGGTCGAACGGTCCGAGCAGCGGCGAACGATGGAAGCCCGCGGTGTTGTTGATCAGGATGTCGAACGCGTTGTAGTTCGGCGGGAAAGCATAGTCGGTGAACTTGCGTTCGCCCGGCTGCACTTCGGTGCCGGCATCGAGGAACGATCGCTGCGTGACCGTGACGCGCGTGCGCGCCGGCCGCCGCACGACCGTGCCGTCGCGCATGGTCGATGTAGACGTATTCCTGCTGCCGCTTCCGGGTCTGGGCCTCGGCGGAGGATGCCGCAAGGGCCGTGACTGCGATCGCCGCGGCGCAAATGCGGCAGCGTAAATTTTCAAGCCCATGGCGATCCTCATTGTTGAAACGGCCTCAACAGTTCATCTTAGCACGGCGGACATAAGACAAATTGTCGCCGCCGCGACTGGTTTCGCCAAATCGAAGCGATTTTTTCCCAGTGTTTCCCAAATGCATCACTTCTGCCGTTTGACAACCGCGCGGCAAGGCGTTGATGGTCCAGCCGAAGGCAATGAAAAGAGAAAATCCGCTCAGGAGGAGCCCATGCGTAAAAAAATTGACGATTTGAACCAAGTTCGCGACGCCGCGTATTCTGGGCACGTGGAGGGCGCGTCCGTCAGGCAGGCCACGACCGGGGTCGATCGCCGTGGCTTCTTGCGCGCCACCGGGTTCGCCGCGATGGGCGCGGCAGGAGGAGCATTCGCCATTCCAGGTAAGCCATTCGACGGACTGATCTCGACCGCCGCCGCGCAAACTCAGCCGGCGGGACCGAAACCGTTCAGTTATCCTGGCAAGAGCGACAAGCTCGTCCTGCTGGGCGATCGTCCGCTCGTCGCCGAAACGCCCGAGAGCCTGCTGGACGACGACACCACACCGATCGACAAGTTCTTCGTCCGCAACAACGGCCAGATCCCCGAGCCGGCCAAGGACCCGGACGCCTGGAAGTTCGTCATCGACGGTGAGGTCAACAACAAGATCGAGATGACGCTGGGCGAGTTGAAGGCCAAGTTCCAGCCGGTGACGCGCCGCTTGGTAATGGAGTGCGGCGGCAACGGGCGCTCGTTCTTCAACCCGCAGGCGCGCGGCAACCAGTGGACCAACGGCGGCGTCGGCTGCGCCGAGTGGACCGGCGCGCGGCTCATCGACCTGCTCAACATCGCGGGCGTCAAGCCGTCGGCGGTGTTCACCGGCAATTATGGCGCCGACCGCAGCCTGGCGGACGGCACCAAGGATGCGATCTCGCGCGGCGTGCCAATCAAGAAGGCGCTCGACGTCAACAACCTGATCGTCTGGGCAATGAACGGCCAGCCGCTGCCGCACATTCACGGCGGTCCGGTCCGGCTGATGATTCCGGGCTGGCCCGGATCGGTATCGCCGAAGTGGTTCACACGCTTGTGGATCCGCGACAAGTACCACGACGGTCCGGGGATGGGCGCGACCTCGTATCGCGTCGCGATCAAGCCGATGATCCCGGGCGACAAGCCGCAGGACGGCAACTTCCGCGATCTGGAATCGATGCCGGTACGCTCGATCATCACCGACCCGTCGAACGGCACGACGTTCGGCAAGGACGTGCGGGACATCAGGCTGCGCGGCGCCGCATGGGCCGGCGACCTGACGGTCCAGCGGGTCGACATCTCGACCGATTTCGGCGCGACCTGGACCCAGGCCCAGGTCTCGGCGCCGAAGAATCCCTACGACTGGCAACGCTGGACCGCACTCGTGAAGCTGCCGAGCGACGGCTATTACGAGATCTGGACCCGCGCCACCGACTCTCAGGGCACCATGCAGCCGCATGTCGCCGGCAACTGGAATCCGCAGGGTTACGGCGCCAATCCGATGCACCGGATCGCGATCCGCATCGCATGAAACGGATTGCCCTGAGCCTCGTGCTGTTCGCCCTCTGGTCGGCGCCCGCGTTTGCTCAGGCGCCGCCGCCGGCATTCGAGCCGAGCGAAGAGAAGCCGGAGGACTATCCGCCCGGTCCCGGGCGCGACGACACCTTCTATGGCTGTACGCCCTGCCACGGCTTCAAGCTGGTCGCGCAGCAGGCACAGACCCGTCGCCAGTGGGAAGAGACGCTCGACTGGATGACGCAGAAGCACAACATGCCTCCGCCGGACGAGAAGACGCGCAAGGCGATGCTGGATTACCTTGAGGCCGCCTATCCGGCGCGCACCACGCCGCGCGGCTGGCAGAATCCATTTCTGCCGCGGTAACGGCGGTCGCGCCGTTACCGCCGGTCGCTCGGGCTAAGGATGATCGCGCGACGCTACCCCTGCTTCCCGATCGAGATCACCGCCTCGTCGGTGCGCTTGCCGTCGGCGTCCCAGAACTTCTGGAAATCCGGGCCATCGAGATAAGCCAGTTCCTGGCCCGCATTGGTCAGTGCGGTCTTGAAGGATGCCGACTGCACCGCCTTGCCGATGGCGTCGCGCAGCGTCGTGACGATCGCGGGCGGCGTGCCCTTCGGCGCGAAGATGCCCACCCACAGGTAATACTCGGCGTCCAAGCCGAGTTCCTTCAGCGTCGGCACGTCCGGCAACACCGGCGAGCGCGTGCCGCCGAAGGTGGCGAGCGCGCGCAGCTTTCCGGCCTTGACGTGCTGCAACGACGCCGACGCCGACTGCGTGGTCACCTGTGCATTGTTGCCGAGGATGGCGACGAGGGCAGGGCCGCCGCCGGCGGTCGGAAGGTGACGCAGCTTCAACGGTCCGGTCGCCTTTTCCAGGTAGGCCAGGGGCAAATGTGACGCTCCGTAAAGCCCGCCCGAACTGAACACCAGCGTGTTCGGCTGTTTGGCGGCGTCGAGGAACTCCTTCAGGGTCTTGAAAGGCTGCTGGTCGTTGACCAGGAGCACCATCGGGTCGGCGATCAGCCGGGCGAGCGGGATGAAATCGCTGCGCGATGTCTTGACTGGACGGCCGAACAGCTTGTCGACCTCGGCGTAGCCCGAGATGCCATTGTTGTGGGAGAGGATGGTGTAGCCGTCCGGTTTGGCCGCGGCGGCGAACTGTGCGCCGATCTGTCCGGCTGCACCGGCCTTGGTTTCGACCAGCACCGGCTGCTTGAGCACCGGTTCCATGGCGGCAGCCAGCGGCCGGGTCACCAGATCGTTGAGGCCGCCAGGCGGAAACGCATTGACGATGGTGATCGGCCGGGTGGGAAACTGCTCCTGCGCAACTGCCGGCCCGGCTGCGAGCATGGTTGCGGCACTTCCGATGACGAATTGACGGCGATCCATGGTTCCTCCTCGAAATCTGGTTGTTCTTCTAATCCGCCCGAGTATGCGAGGCTGCTCGGCTGCCCCGCAAGGTGTCTGATGTGCGACGCGATGAGGCAGCGATCCTGCCGCAATATGCGTCAGCCGCACGGTGCGTCGCTGGATGTCTTTCCCCGTAAACAAGGCGCGTTCGACGTCAATTGAACCCAGGGTCGATTGAACCCAACGGAAGATTATTGCGACGAATGAGGCATCGTCCGGTGTGCTACGCCGCGCGGTGGTCGATCACGTCACTCGCGGGCGAATCGCCGTTGTTTCCGTCACACTTCTCGCCTAGAAGCGACTGGGCGGCGGTTGCCGTGCCGGTTGTTGCCGGCAAGGTCTTGGAGAGCGCACATGGGTTACAAAGTTGCAGTGGTGGGCGCGACCGGCAACGTCGGACGCGCCATGATGGAAGTGCTGGACGAGCGCAAGTTTCCGGCCGATGAGGTTGTCGCACTCGCTTCACGCCGCAGCCAGGGCACCGAGGTGTCGTACGGCGACCGCACCCTCAAGTGCAAATCGCTCGACAATTATGATTTCTCCGACGTCGATATCTGCCTGATGTCGGCCGGCTCGACGGTGTCGAAGGAATGGTCGCCGAAGATCGCGGCGGCGGGCGCGGTGGTGATCGATAATTCGTCCTACTGGCGCTATGATTCCGACGTCCCGCTGATCGTGCCCGAGGTCAACGCCGACGCAGTCGCGGGCTTCCGCAAGAAAGGCATCATCGCCAACCCGAACTGCTCAACCGCGCAACTCGTGGTCGCGCTCAAGCCGCTGCACGACAAGGCCAAGATCAAGCGCGTCGTCGTCGCGACCTATCAGTCGGTGTCGGGCGCCGGCAAGGAGGCGATGGACGAGCTGTTCTCGCAGACCAAGTCGGTCTATTCGCTCGAGGAGTTCGAGTCGAAGAAGTTTCCGAAGCGGATCGCCTTCAACGTGATTCCTCAGATCGATGTCTTCATGGAGGACGGCTACACCAAAGAAGAGTGGAAGATGATGGCCGAGACCAAGAAGATCCTCGACCCGAAGATCAAGCTCACCGCCACCTGCGTGCGCGTGCCGGTGTTCATCGGCCACTCCGAAGCGGTCAACATCGAGTTCGAGAATCCGATCAGCGCGGACGAGGCCCGCGACATCCTGCGCACGGCGCCGGGTTGCCTGGTGATCGACAAGCGCGAGCCCGGCGGCTACGCCACGCCCTACGAGGCGGCCGGCGAAGACGCGACCTATATCAGCCGCATCCGCGAGGACGCGACGGTCGAGAACGGCCTCGTGCTGTGGTGCGTCTCGGACAACCTGCGCAAGGGTGCGGCGCTCAATGCCGTCCAGATCGCCGAGTGCCTGATCAACCGCAAGCTGATCGCGGCCAAGCGCAAGGCTGCGTGATTCCCCAGCGGGGTGGAGCGGCCGGTTGTTTCGGACATGATCCGCGGGCGCGAACGCGGGTGCCGACCCGTAGCTTCGGCCGGCTTCAGGCGGTCGCCCGTTTTGCCGGCATGATTAATTTTCCGTCGATATCCTAGGAAATTGCGTTGCCCGCGCGTTTTCGCGGTCGGCGAAGCGCCGTTCGGCCGCGAACCGAGCTGCGTCGGTGCATTTGGCGCTCGGTGTGGCTTTTGCGCACTAGAGCCGATCAGAACGGACGTGCTGTATTTGGCGAGCCGAGGGACCGGCATTGCTCCCGTCTTCCGCTTCTTGTGCGGGATGTGGTGCGGCGGTGCCGTCGAGGCTCGGAAGCCACGCCGGGGGCGGTCATCAGGCTTGGGAGACGACGATGTTGCGCAAGGGGAACGTGCTCAATTTTCTGGTCGGTATCGCGGTTGCGGCGGGCTTCGGTCTGTCGGCCGCAAAGGCGGAAGATCAGGGCCGAATTTCGGCCACGGCCGAAACGCAGGCCTTGGCGGCGGTTCAGGTCAGCCCCGATCATGGCAGCGACAATTCTTCCAGGCCCTACTTCGTCGAGTTCCGGGCGCGCAGCGCGCACAGCTACGGCCACACCTTCCTGGTGCATGGTCGGGTCGGACAGAAGATCACCAAGCGGGACGTCGTCGGACTTCATCCGGCGAGCGAAAGCTCGGTGCCCTGGATGATCGGGCACCTCATCCCGGTGGTGTCGGAAACCGGCGCCAGCGACGGCGACTACGAGGACAAATACATCATCGCGCGCTATCGCGTGCTGCTGACCGAACCCGAGTACAAGAAGACGCTCGCCATGATGCGGGGCATGCAGAAGAACCATCCGGTCTGGCACGCGGTGCTGTACAACTGCAACCGCTTCGTCGGTGACATCGCGCAGAACATGGGCCTGCAGTCGCCCGGCAATTCGCTGCTGATGCCGAAGGAATACATCAACACGCTGAAGTCGGTGAACGGCGGCCGGGCATCGCTGAGCGGCTCCGGTTCGGCGCCCCGCGAACAGGCCTCGGCAGGGACCAAGCGTCAGCAGACCGCCAAGCGGCAGCCCACCGCGAGCAACGCGCGGCAGGAAGCCAACGTCAAGATCGACGCGCGGCACGACTGACGGACGGCTTCTATAAATATCCGGTTCGGGTTGACGCGATCCCCGCTCAGTGATGAGCGGGGATCGTTGCGATTCATGCTGTAGTAGAGCGCTGGAAGCACCGGCCGCTCCGCCTCAATACCGCCGTCAGATATTCCGGCTGTCGTAGGCCCAGTGCAGTAGCGCCTGCCGTTGACGCCGGCGGCAAAGCAGATCGCCGGGCTCGCAATTTTTCTCGACCTGCCTGACGTGGCGCCGGATCGCCTTCCAGCGTCCGATCTGCCGGCGGTCCTCATCCGGAATGCGGCGTCCCATATAGTAGCGGCAATACCACTGGAACCAGCCGCGGGGATCGTCCGGGTGGATCCAGCCCTTGTCGCGCCAGACCGAGAGCGGCTGGCTCGCGTCCACGCCGAAGAAGTTAAGCGAGCAATCGCGGCCAACCGGCGAGAGCTTGGCGCGCGCGAACCAGCTCTTGGGGAACTCGCGGCGGCAGTCGATCATGTACTTGCCGCAGAACACGCCGAGCGCGAGCATCTGTTGTGGCGTGAGCTGCGGGCGAAACTCCGGGTCGAAACTTCGTCCGGCCGGCGCGGTGAGCCGATAGTGGTACCCCTTCTGCATCTTGTCGCGGACCGTGACGGTCCGCCGCGCACCACGCGAGGGAGGTGCCGGCGCTTTTTTCCTGCGCTTAGCCATGAGACGTAGCCCTAGGCAGCCTCCAGGCCCTGCTGCCGCATCACCGGCAACGCGGCCGGTGCGGCGAGATACGCCGAGAGCGCGCGTGCGGTTTCGGCCGATCCGGCATCCGCGCAGACGCCAGCCGAGAACGTCGTCGTCTTCTGCAGGTCGCCCGGCAGCGGGCCGACGACGTCGATGCCCGGCACCGGCACCAGTTCACTGATCTGCTGCAGTCCGATTTCGACCCTGCCGTCTGCAATCATCACGCCGATCGGGGTGCCCGGCTCGGACAGAATCGTACGGGATTTCATCTCCTCGGCGATGCCGAGGCGGGGGATGAGCACGTTCGCCGTATAGATGCCGCTCGCCCCGACCTTCGAATAGCCGACGGTTTTGGCGGCGAGCAGCGCGCGCTTGAGCGCCTCGGGCGTGCCGATATCGGGCCGGGGTGCGCCGGCGCGCACCGCAACGCCGATGCCGGAACGCGCGATGTCGACCCGGCTGCCGGACACGACCTTGCCGCGCTGGATCAGGTCGTCGATCGCCTCGGCGGTCAGGATGAGCAGGTCGGCTTCTGCGCCGGCAATGACGTCTTCGACGATCAGCTTGGTGGAGCCGAATGTGACCGTGACCCTGGCGTCGTGCGCGCGCTCGAACTCCGGCGCGAGCTCGGTCATCGCTTCTTTGATTCCGTTGGTGCACTGGACGGTGATTTCGCGGGCCGGCACGGCATATCCCTCCTGAGGTCCGGTGACATCATAGCAACCATGCGCGCGGCGCGCTCACTCCGCGTCGATGAACACGCGGCCGTTCTCGACGGTGGTCCGGTAGGTCTTGATCGGCACCATGCAGGGCGGCGACGCCACCTCGCCGGTCTTGATGTTGAATTGGCCGTTATGAAAGTTGCACTCGACGAGATCGCCGTCGATATAACCCTCGGACAACAGGCCCGGGCCGTGGGTGCATTGGTCGTCGGTGACGTAGAACTCGCCGTCGAGATTGAAGACCGCGAGTGCCAGTCCGGCCGCCTCCACCCGCAGCGCGCTGCCGGGCGACACTTCGGCGGCGGCGCAAAGGTCGATGCGTTGGGGCGGAGTTGACATCCGGGGCTCCTCGTTGACGGCCGTGACGCGCCGATGGTAATTTGAATAAGTTGGAACGATGTTCCGTATGCCGGAACATGGGTGATTATCTAAATATCCCGGCCGGCATGCGGCGGTCAACGCGACGAGCTCGCTTGGTTCGCCCGATGCTGCGGGATTTCGGGTAAGGTCGCCCAACACGCAGGCCCGGTTCTCTCGCGGCGCCCGGAGGCAGACGATGCTCAGGAAAGAACAGAACGATCTCTTGACGCAGACCGGCCCGGGCACCGCCATGGGCCGCATGTTCCGCAGCTACTGGATCCCGGCGCTGATGGCCGAGGAGCTTGCCGAAAACGACTGCCCGCCGGTCCGGGTCAAGCTCCTGTCGGAGCGGCTGCTGGCGTTCCGCGACAGCGAGGGCCGCTACGGCCTGATCGACGAATTCTGCGCGCACCGCGGCGTCTCGTTGTGGTTCGGCCGCAACGAGGAAAGCGGGCTGCGCTGCCCTTACCATGGCTGGAAATACGACGTCACCGGCCAATGCGTCGACGTACCGTCAGAGCCGGTCGAATCCGGCTTCTGCCAGAAGATCAAGCTCACATCCTACCCGCTGGTGAAACTCGGGCCCGTGCTATGGACCTATATGGGCCCGGCCGACGAGCAGCCGCCGCTGCCGGAGTGGGAGTTCGCGACGGTACCGGCCGAGCAATGCTTCATCTCCAAGCGCCTGCAGGAGAACAACTGGCTGCAGGCGATGGAGGGCGGGATCGATTCCAGCCATGTCTCGTTCCTGCACCGCGGCGACCTCTCGACCGACCCGCTGTTCAAGGGCGCCAAGGGCAACGAATACAATATGGCCGACATGCAGCCGCATTTCGAGGTGGTCGAAAGCGCCGGCGGCCTGCACATCGGCGCGCGCCGCAATGCCGAGAACGGCAACTACTACTGGCGCATTACCCAATGGGTGATGCCCTGCTTCACCATGATCCCGCCGCGCGCCGACCATCCGCTGCACGGCCATTTCTGGATTCCGATCGACGACGGGAACGTTTGGGCCTGGAGCTACGACTTCCACCCGGTGCGCGCGCTCACTCAGCGCGAGACCGACGCCATGCGGGACGGCGCCGGCGTCCACTGCAAATACGTGCCCGGAACCTACCGGCCGCTCGCCAACAAGGACAACGACTATCTGATCGACCGCGCCGCGCAGAAGGCCGGCAGGACCTTCAGCGGCGTCGAAGGTATCGCGATCCAGGATGCATCTCTGCAGGAGAGCATGGGCCCGATCGTCGATCGCACCCGTGAGAACCTAGTTTCGACCGACAACGGCATCATCATGGCGCGCCATCGGCTGCTGCGCGCCGCCAGGGCGCTGGCCGACAAGGGCGTCATTCCGCCCGGGATCGATCCGGCACACCAGCGTGTGCGTTCGGCGTCGCTGGTGCTGCCGCCCGACCAGGCGTTCAAGGATGCTGCCCGTGAGGCGCTGATCTCGCGTCCGGGCGTGGCGCAGACGACGGTGTGACCATGCAGAGCGAAAGCGCGCGCATGAGTTCGGCCGCAGAGGCCCGGTACCGCATCGATGCGCCCAACTCCAGGCCGCGCGCCGTCAAGGTGATCGCGCTCGACCCGCCGAGCGAAGCGGTGGTCAAGCGCGTCGCCGATCGCGCCTGGCAGCGCGCGACCTTCTTCACCTCGCTGAAGTTCGATGGCGCGCCGCTTAGCGGCGAAGGCTGGAACATGCAGGCTTGGCTCTCCGACCTCGCCGGCCGCACCAAGGCGCTGATCGACGAAGTCGCGTCCGCCGATCTGGTGGTGATGGTGGCGAGCGCCGGGACCAGCCCGCAGGCGGCGGCCGTCATCGGCGAGGCCTGTGCAGTGCGTAAGGTGATGACGACGTCGCTGATCATCGGCAGTGAGCACGCGTCCGATGAGGTGTTGTCGAAGACACTCGCGAGTCTGCGGCCTTATTCGTCGATGCTCGTGATCGCCGCCGGCGACGACTACATCGAAGAGATGCTCGCGGCGCTACGGGCGTAAGAATGTTCCGGTGTCCCGGGCGCGGCGCAGCGCGAAGCGGTGCGCTGCAGACCCGGGACCACTACAGACACCGAATGTTGTACGGTCCCGGATCAGCGGCGCACCGTTCCGCTGCGCTCCACGCTGCATCGCGTCCGGGGCACGAACGTTTCGACAGCTTTTCGGGATCTAACTCGTCTTGCGCCCCCAGACCTGCGCGACCGTGTACATGGTGAAAGAGGTGCCGGGCTCGCGAAGGTGGCGGCGGCAGTCGGCGAGCACCTGCGGGAATTCGGCCTCGGTCATCAGCCCGAGCTTGAGCACGGTCCCGCGCAGCGATTCCACGGTCGACGGCAGATAGTCGACCATCGGATCGACCGAACGGACGCCGAGCACGAATGGCCGGTATTGGACGTCCTGCAGTCCGGTTTGCCGCACCACCGCGTAGAGCCGCCGCGCCAGCGTCAGGTCGGCGCCGACGCCGCTGAACGCGCCGAGCAGCGCGGCCTTCAGGCGATCCCAGGCCGGATGCTCCGGATGGCAGTTGAGCGTCGAACCGTCCGGCTCTTGCAGCGCCACGACCCCGCCGGGCCGCGCGAGCCGGATCGCCTCCCGCAACAGCCGCTCCGGATCGCCGGCCGTGCTGGCGACGAAGCGCATGTGTACCAGGTCGAAGCTCGCGGCCGGCAGGTCCGAACCGTAGGCGTCGCCCTGGCGGAATTCGGTGTTGGCCGCTGCGCGGCCGCGTGCATGCGCCAGGAACTCCGCGTCCCGGTCGAGCCCGACCACACGCCCATCCCGACCGACGCGTTCGCTGAGTAGGCCGGTGATGCCGCCCGGCCCGCAGCCGATATCGAGGCAGGACCAACCCGCGCTGACGCCGATCAGGTCCAGCATCGTGACCGTGTCGGGAGCCATCGCGGCGCCTTGGGTGTGCAGCCGCTCGATCTCGCCGGCGCGCCGCTCGATCGGATACTGCCCTGAAAACTCGCCGGACATGCTCTGCTCCTAGACTGCCCCACGGCCGCGAAAGCCGAGGCGCGCCGACACCTGTTCGGCGGTTGCGATCACGTGCGGCGTGACGCCTGCGATCGACTTCCGCGTGAGCCGCGTGGCCGGGCCGGCGATGCCTAGCGACGCCACCACGGCTCCGCTGTCGTCGCGGATCGGCGCCGCGACGCACACCATCCCGAGTTCGCTTTCCTCATCCTCGATCGCGCAGCCGCGCTGGCGTACGAGCGTGAGCGCCTTGATGAACTTTTCCGGGCTGGTGACAGTCTTGGGCGTGCGCGGCGCTAGCCCGGCGGCGATGACCCTTTCGATGATCTCGCCGGGCTGGAATGCCAGGATCGCCTGACCCTCGGCGGTGCAATGCACCGGCTTGCGCACGCCGATGTCGGAGCGCATGCGGATCGCGTGCGTGCTCTCGAGATTGTACACGTACATGATCTGATCGCCGTCGAGGATCGCGAGATGGACGCTCTCGTTGATCTTCTCCCGCAACTCGTAGAGATAAGGCCGGGCCTCGTTGGACACGTCCATGCGCTGGCGCACCAGCGCGCCGAGCCGGAACAGCGCGACGCCGAGCCGGTACTTGCCGCTCTCGCGGTCCTGCTCCAGCAGCCCGTCCGCCATCAGCGTCGATGCCAGGCGATGCACTGTGCTCTTGGCAAGTCCGAGTCGGCGGGCGAGCGCGCTGATGCCGATCTCGACCTCGTCCTCTGAAAATGCCTTCAGCAGCCGGATCGCCGTGGCGACCGACGAGAGCCGTTCGCCCTGCGGGCGCGCGTCGCTCTTGCCGATTGCCTTGCGTTTTGCCATCGAGAGGAGCCGGTGCAGAGCGCGTTCCGCTGTGTGGACCGATGTTCCGAGTAAGCCGGCGACTGCCTGGGTGTCAATGACGGCGCGCGCATCCGGCAACGAAGGTGACGGCATGACGAGTGACCGGAAGATTGTCGTCGTAGGAGCCGGCCCGGCGGGTGTCGGGGTGGCGCTCGCCGCCCGGCAGCAGGATGCTGCCGCCGACGTGGTGTTGCTGAGCGAGGAGGACTGCGAGCCCTACGAGAAGCCGCCGCTGTCGAAGGCCGTGCTCACCGGCAAGGCGATGCCGCACGACGCGCCGATCGCTGGCCCGAAGGGCGTTGCGGGTGGCGGCGTCACGCTTCGGCTGGGTGTGCGCGTGATGCAGATCGATCGCGCCGGCAAGGCGGTCCTGACCGGGACCGGCGAGCGCATCGGCTATGACGCGCTGGTGCTCGCGACCGGCTCGATCAACCGCGTGCTGCCGTTGTTTCCGCAGGGCCAGAAGGGCATCCACTATCTGCGCACCGAAGCCGAAGCCCGGGCGTTGACGGCCGAACTGGGTGCGGCGCGGTCGATCGTGATGATCGGCGGCGGCGTGGTCGGGCTGGAGATCGCCGCATCGGCGGCCGAGCTTGGACGCCAGGTCGCCGTCGTCGAGATCGCCCCGCGCATCCTGTCGCGCGTATGCGACGAGGAAACTGCCGCGCTGATCCACGAGCGCCATCGCGCCGGTGGCGCAACGATCCATCTGGCCAGCGCCGTGACGGCGGCGCGCCCGCGGCCGGACGGCGGCTTCGCGGTGGAGATCACCGGCGGCGGCACGATCGACGCCGATCTGATCGTGGTAGGCGCAGGCGCGGTGCCGGACGACCGGCTGGCGGCGTCCGCCGGCCTGACCGTGCAGGACGGTATCGTGATCGACGATCACGGCCGTACCTCGGACCCTGCGATCTACGCCGCCGGAGACTGCACGCGTTTTCCGGGACCGCAGGGGCTGGTGCGGCTCGAGAACTGGCGGCATGCGCAGGAGCACGGGGCAATCGTGGGCCGCAACGCAGCGGGCGGGGACGTCGCTTACAACACCGCGCCGTCGTACTGGTCGGAGCAGTTCGACATGTACATCCAGGGCGTCGGCTGGCCGTTGGCGAATCCGAGCCAGCGCGTACGTCGACCGCTTAGTGCGGGCGCCACGCTGATATTCGACCTCGACGGGCCGCTGATCGCCTATGCGGTCGGCATCAATGCGCAGCGCGACCTTGCGATGGTCCGCCGCCTGATCGAGCGGAGAATCCCGGTGGCGGCAGGTGATCTCGCCGATCCTGCCAAGCCGCTCGCGCAGATGCTTAAAGCCAAGGCGTGATCGAGCTTCTGGTCATACCGGGCTCGCGGTTGGTTAACCACGACAAGTCCATGGCCGAGAGAGGCCGCAGGTGCGTTTGGTTTCCGTTGCCGGCTGGACGCATGTGGTGCCCGCGCCGGGCGGCCTCGCGGGGGGGCTTTGAACATGCTAGGAAATGTTCCGAAGACGGATTTCCCGGCATGACCGCGCCCCTCAAGACCATCGAAAGCACGACCGACTGCGCCGGCCTGCTGCATGACATGGGACATCGCGCCCGGGCCGCCGCGCGCGCGCTTGCGCTCGCACCCAGGACCCAGAAGGACAGGGCCCTGGCCGCCATGGCGGAAGCGGTCCGCGCCAGCCGGTCCGCGATTCTGGCGGCAAATGCCAGGGATATCGCGGACGCCAAGGCGTCCGGCGCCACGCCGGCGTTTCTCGACCGCTTGGCGCTCGACGACCGCCGCGTCGCCGCCATGGCGGACGGCCTCGACATGGTGCGCACCCTCGACGATCCGGTCGGCAAGGTGTCGGAGCGCTGGACCAGGCCGAACGGGATGACGATCGAGCGGGTGCGCGTGCCGCTCGGAGTGATCGGGGTGATCTACGAGAGCCGCCCCAATGTCACGGCCGATGCCGGCGCACTCTGCCTCAAGGCCGGTAATGCGGTGATCCTGCGTGGCGGCTCGGAGAGCTACCGGTCGAACCAGGCGATCCATGCGGCGCTCGCCGACGGTTTGGCGGCCGCGGACCTACCCGGTGCCGCGATCCAACTGGTGCCGACGCGCGACCGGGCGGCGGTCGGGTTGATGCTCGCGGGGCTCGACGGCGCAATCGATGTGATCGTGCCGCGCGGCGGCAAGAGCCTCGTTGCCCGCGTGCAGGCGGAAGCCAGGGTGCCGGTGTTCGCACACCTCGAAGGCATCTGCCACGTCTACGTCGACAAGGCCGCCACGCTCGACATGGCGAAATCGATTGTTCTCAATGCCAAGATGCGCCGGACCGGCGTCTGTGGCGCTGCCGAGACCCTGCTGGTGGATCGAGCCGCGGCGCCGGCGCATCTGGCGCCGCTGGTCGCCATGCTGATCGAGGCCGGTTGCGAGGTGCGCGGCGACGAAGCCACCCGGGCGGTCGATCCACGGGTCAAGACGGCGAGCGAGCAGGACTGGTCGACCGAGTATCTCGATGCCGTCATTTCGGCCAAGGTCGTGGACGGCGTGGACGGTGCCATCAATCATATCGAGCGGTATGGCTCACACCATACCGACACGATCGTCACCGACGACCAGGCGGTTGCCGACCGTTTTCTGAATGAAGTCGATTCCGCGATCGTTCTGCACAATGCCTCAACCCAGTTCGCCGATGGCGGCGAGTTTGGGTTCGGCGCGGAGATCGGCATCGCCACCGGCCGCTTCCATGCGAGGGGCCCGGTCGGGGTCGAACAGCTCACGACCTTCAAGTACCGCGTCCACGGTTCGGGGCAAGTCAGAGCGTGATAGGTCAGACCGTGATTGCCGCAGCAAACGCGAGCACGAAGCGCGAGCCGGGCGAGGGGACCTATCCTGAGCACCCCTCAGCCGGTTCCCTGCTGCGCTCGGCACCACCCTCTCCCGCACGGGGAGAGGGTTAAGAGCGCGGCATCCTCCGTGGTCCACCGACTTCCTCCCCACGCGCCGGGCATGCGAATCGGCCTGTTCGGCGGCACGTTCGATCCGCCGCATGCGGCGCATCGCGCGGCCTGCCTGATCGCGCTCAACCGGCTCGGCCTCGATCGGGTCTGGTGGATGGTGACGCCGGGAAATCCGCTCAAGGATACCCGCGGGCTGGCACCGCTGTCCGAGCGCATTGGGGCCGCCAAGAGGCTCGCCCGCCATCCGCGCATCGACGTCACCGGCTTCGAGGCCGATATCGGCATCCGCTACACCTACGAGACGCTGCGCTATCTGCGCCGGCACTGTCCGGGCGTGCGGTTCGTCTGGATCATGGGCGCCGACAACCTGCGCAGCTTCCACCGCTGGCAGAAATGGCGCGGTATCGCCTCCCTGCTGCCGATCGCGGTGGTCGACCGTCTCGGGCCGAGCCTCTACGCCACCGCCAGCATCGCCGGTCAGGCGCTGGCGCGGGCCCGGATCCCGGAAGCCGCCGCCCGCTCGCTGGCCGACCGCCGCCCGCCGGCCTGGGTCTATCTCCACGGATTGAAGTCGCCGCTGTCCTCGACCGCGCTGCGCGCCAAGCGCCGGCAGTCATAAATTCGATGCCAATGCGCCCCAGAGTG
This sequence comes from uncultured Alphaproteobacteria bacterium, assembly GCA_963807865.1. Lineage (GTDB taxonomy): Bacteria > Pseudomonadota > Alphaproteobacteria > Rhizobiales > Xanthobacteraceae > VAZQ01. The sequence goes on from CAWEDK010000015.1 coordinate 337,644, forward strand.
GTGCAATCGGAACGGCGACCCGTTGAAACCGTTAACCGACCATGCCTATCTTAGGCGTGTACCGCTTCCGGACGCGGTGAATCGGGCGAAAGGAAGCGCGCTTAGAGCAGCGAAAGGAAAGGGCCCCTGCAAACACTCGCACTCTCCCGGGCCGGCGCCCGTCGCGCCCCCGAGACGATCTCCAAGGTGCGTCCTGACGCCCAGGAGATTCTCCGACTGGTCCTCGCGAGCCTCGACGATATGAAGGCCGAGGATACCGTCACCATCGATCTCATCGGCAAATCCTCAATCGCGGACACCATGGTGGTGACCTCTGGCAGGTCGAACCGCCATGTCGGCGCGGTTGCGGAGCGCTTGCTGGAGGTCCTCGGCAAGGCCGGCGTCAGCGGGCTGCGGGTCGAGGGCCTGCCGCACTGCGACTGGGCGCTGATCGATGCCGGCGACGTCATCGTCCACATCTTCCGGCCGGAGGTACGCGCCTTCTACGGCCTGGAGCGGATGTGGGCGGCGCCGGCGACGGCCGCGCGGCGCGCGAGCTGAGAGCCGGCAGCCCCCGAAAGGGGGTGACGAAATCCGTGCATGCGATACGCTGTACCGTCATGCGTATCGTGATCGCCGCCGTCGGCCGGATGAAGCAGGGTCCCGAGCGTGAGCTTGCAGAGCGCTTCCGCAAGCGCGCCGCCGCGTCCGGCCGCAGCTTCGGGCTGCGGGACTTCGACATCGTCGAGATCAAGGAAAGCCGCGCCGACGAGGCGCAGCGGCGCATGATCGAAGAGTTCGATCGCGATCGCCAACATCATCCCGGAACGCGCCGTCACCGTCATCCTGGACGAGCGCGGCGAGAGCATGAACAGCGCGTCGTTTGCCGGGCGCCTGCAGGGCTGGCGGTCGGAAGACCGGCCGGCGGTCGTCTTCCTGGTCGGCGGCGCGGACGGCCTGGCGACCAGCCTGCGGGAGAACGCGCAACTGCGGCTCGCCTTCGGACCGGCCACCTGGCCGCACCAGCTCGTGCGAATCATGCTGCTGGAACAGCTCTACCGGGCCGTCACCATCCTCGCAGGCCACCCCTACCATCGGGCCTGACGGCCGGGTCGGGCCGCCGCCCGCGCCCCCGGAGGGGCCGGATTTCCGAAATCGACGCGGCGCGGCCCAGCCTTAGTCTTAATGCCGTACGAATCCCAATGTCCTATTGCGGCCGTGAACCGGCCCTTCCTACATAGAGCTTGATGAGCCCGGCACCATCGCCTCGCGTCGTGATCTTGCGGCCAGCGGTTGCGGCAATCGCCGGATCGCTGCTGCTTGGCTGGGTCGCTGCCTCCGCTCAGACGCCGCGGCCGGCGCCGCCGCAGATTCGTCCGCCGGCTTCGCCCAGTCTCGAGCCATTGCAGCAGCGCGAGAAGGAACTCGAATCGCTGCGCGCCGAGCAGAAGCGCATCCTGGACAACGAAGCGAAGCTGAAGCGCGAGATCGAATTGATCGGCGACGATCGCCGCAAGTTCAATCAGCAGCTGATCGGCACGGCCGCGCGTGTGTCGGAGGTCGAGCAGCGAGTCGACAAGACTCAGGACCGCCTCAACCTCTACGACGAGAGCCGGGAGGGTTTGCAGAAGTCGCTGGACGAGCGCCGCCAGGTGATTACCGAAGTGCTGGCCGCCATGCAGCGAATCGGCCGCCACGCGCCGCCTGCGCTCATCATGCCGGCCGAGGATGCGTTGCAGTCGGTGCGCTCGGCGATGATGCTGGGCGCAGTGCTGCCCGAGATGCGGCAGCAGACCGACGCTCTGGTCAACGACCTCGGCGAACTCATCCATCTGCGCAAGCAGATCGCGGATGAGCGCGACAAGATGGCGCGCGACCTATTCATCCTCGCCGACGACCGGCAGCGGTTGTCGCTGCTGGTCGAAGAGCGGCAGAAGAAGCAGCTCGAGGTCGAGAAATCGCTTTCCGAGGAGCGCCAGCGCGCGACCGCGCTCTCTCGGCAGGCGGCCGATGTCAAGGAATTGATCGCCAAGCTCGAACAGGGGCTCGATTCGGTGGCGCGGGCGTCGCGTCAGGCCCTGCGTTCGGGCGATGACAAGAAGGCGATCGACCTCCGGCCGGACCTTGCCGCGCTCAAGGATCCGGGGCGGCTGGTTCCGGCGATCGCCTTCGCGTCCGCCAAGAGAATGCTGCCGTTGCCCGTCAACGGCGTGAAAATCAAGGATTTTGGGACGCCGGACGGCCTCGGCGGCACTGAAAAGGGCCTATCGCTCTCTACCCGCCCCGGTAGCCAGATCACGGCTCCGTGTGATGGCTGGGTGGTATATTCCGGAACCTTCCGCAATTACGGCCAACTCTTGATCCTGAATGCGGGTGGCGGGTATCATGTGTTGCTCGCTGGGATGGAACGGACATCCGTTGATCTGGGGCAGTTCGTAGTAACGGGCGAGCCCGTTGCGGTGATGGGTGGCGGCGCACAGTCGGCCGTGACCCTCGTGCTAGGAAGCAGCCAGCCGGTGTTATACGTCGAGTTCCGCAAAGACGGTGTCCCCGTCGATCCTGGCCCATGGTGGGCCGCAAGTGAAGGCGAGAAGGTTCGCGGATGATGCGCAAGACGACCTTGATTCTGATCGGTGCGGCGGCAGGCGTGGCCCTGACGCTTATCTCAACCCAGCCGCGGATTGTATTCAACGGAGCAAGCGCGCGCGCGGCCGCCGCCGATACGTATCGGCAGCTCAGCTTGTTCGGCGACGTATTCGAGCGAGTGCGCGCCGACTACGTGGAGAAGCCCGACGACGCCAAGCTCGTCGAATCGGCGATCAACGGCATGCTGACCGGGCTCGACCCGCATTCGAGCTACATGGACTCCAAGAGTTTCCGCGACATGCAGGTGCAGACGCGCGGCGAGTTCGGCGGTCTTGGCATCGAAGTCACGATGGAAGACGGCCTGATCAAGGTCGTTGCGCCGATCGACGAGACGCCCGCCGCCAAGGCCGGCATCATGGCGAACGACGTCATCACCCATCTCGACGAGGAGCCGGTGCAGGGCCTGACCCTCAACCAGGCGGTCGAGAAGATGCGCGGTCCGGTCAATACCAAGATCAAGCTCAAGATCATGCGCAAGGGCCAGGACAAGCCGGTCGAGGTGTCGATCACCCGCGACGTGATTCGCGTGCGCTCGGTCCGGTCGCGTCTCGATACCGACGATGTCGGCATCATCCGTCTGACGCAGTTCAACGAGCAGACCACCGATGGCTTGAAGAAGGCGCTCGGCGACTTGGCGACGCAGGCCGGCGACAAGCTCAAGGGCTTCGTCATCGACATCCGCAACAACCCGGGCGGTCTGCTGGATCAGGCCATCTCGGTGTCGGACGCTTTCCTCGACAAGGGCGAAATCGTCTCGACCCGCGGCCGCAATGCCGAAGAGACGCAGCGGTTCAACGCCCGCACCGGCGACCTGACCAAGGGCAAGCCGGTGATCATCCTGATCAATGGCGGCTCGGCCTCGGCGTCCGAGATCGTGGCTGGCGCGCTACAGGATCATCGCCGCGCGACCATCATCGGCACGCGCTCGTTCGGCAAGGGCTCGGTGCAGACCATCATCCCGCTCGGTTCGGGCAATGGTGCGTTGCGGCTCACCACGGCGCGCTACTTCACGCCGTCGGGCCGCTCGATCCAGGCCAAGGGCATTCTGCCCGATATCGAGGTGCTGCAGGACGTGCCGGATGAACTCAAGGCCCGCACCGACACCAAGGGTGAGGCCTCGCTGCGCGGTCATCTGAAGGCCGAGGGCGATGAGCAGACCGGTTCGCAGTCCTACATCCCGCCGGATCCGAAGGACGACAAGGCGCTCAACACCGCCCTTGAACTGATCCGTGGTACCCAGAAGAACTCGGCCTATCCGCCGAACCCGAAGGCCGCCGTCCCGAACTGACGGATAATACAGGTAAACGAATCGCAAGGGCGGCCTTCGGGCCGCCCTTTTCGTTACGCCCATCCGTTTCGTCAGCACGCTTTCCGTTATGCCCGGACTTGTTCCGGGCATCCACGTCTTTCTTCAACGCGATAAAGCAACACGTGGATGGCCGGGACGAGCCCGGCCATGACGGTGCCATAGCGCGTCGCAGACGCACGCAAGTGAAGTGCTACGCTGAGCTGAGCTGAGCTGAGCTGAGCTATAGAAAGGCGCTCTATAGCTCATGACCTGGAGCAGTCCCGTGACCGCAACAAACGCCGTCTTTGGCAAGGTCCCGGATCGGCGGTGCACCGCTTCGCAAGCACCGCGTCTTGGACATGGATCGTACCAAGCCGCTGATACCGATCATCGAATTGATCGACGCTCTCACCCCGTCATGGCCGGGCTTGTCCCGGCCATCCACGTCTTGCTTAACTCGCGGCATGGGTGGCTGGGTCTACATGATGACCAACCGACGCGATGGCACGCTCTACGTGGGCGTATGCGGCGACCTTCCGCGCCGAGCCTACCAACATCGAGAAGGCCTGATTGAGGGTTTCACCAAGCGATATGGACTAAAGATGCTCATCTACTACGAACAGCATGACGTTATTCGAAATGCCATCCAGCGTGAGAAGACAATCAAACACTGGCCGCGCGCTTGGAAGATGCGGCTGATCCACAGCATGAATCCTGAATGGGAAGACCTGTACGAGGTTGTTCTGACCCTCCACGCGTCATGCCCGGCCTTGTGCCGGCCGTCCACGCTTTCTTCTTTCTTCGGTGCGACAGACCAAGACGTGGATGGCCGGGACGAGCCCGGCCATGACGGCGTGGGGAGGCCGCGCCGTAACGGTTGAATGCGCAAGCCCGGCCATGACGACGTGGGACGAACACGGCCATAACGGATACCTCATGGTGCTATGTGGTTGGTATAGTCAGTAAGGCTGTCCAGCTCGCTGACGAATTGGAACCGCTGTCGTGTTTGCAACGCTCGCCCATCTGTCCCGGCTCGGACGCGCGGCCTTTGTGTTCGCGCGCGAAGGCGTGTTCGCGTCAGTCGACCCTGCCTTGCTGCCGCTGCCGGCGCGGGCGGCGGTCCGCGCGGCGCGATTGATCGAACGGCCGGTGACGCCCTCAGCGTCGGCAAATCGCGTTGCGGCCGCCATCACCCGGCTCGGGCCGACCTACGTGAAGCTCGGGCAGTTTCTCGCGACCCGTCCCGATGTCGTCGGTGTTGCGATCGCGCGCGATCTCGAAACGCTGCAGGACAAGATGCCGCCGTTTCCGCAGGACGAAGCGGAGCGGACGGTCGAGCGCGCGCTCGGCGCGCCGCTCGCCCGTCTCTACGCCTCCTTCGGCCCATCCGTCGCCGCCGCCTCGATGGCGCAGGTTCATCGCGCCGAAGCCGAGACGCCCGCGGGCCGGCGCGCCGTGGCCGTGAAGGTGATGCGTCCCGACATCGAGCGGCGCTTCAAGGTCGATCTCGACGCGTTCATTTTCGCAGCTCGCAAGGCCGAGGCGTGGTCCGCCGAAGCGCGGCGGCTGCGGCTGGTCGAGGTGGTCGAAACGCTGCGCCGGACCGTCGCCATCGAGATGGACTTGCGGCTCGAAGCCGCTGCGCTGTCGGAGATGGCGGAAAATACCAAGGACGACCCGGATTTTCGGGTGCCGACGGTGGACTGGGACCGCACCGCGCGCGAGGTGCTGACGCTCGAATGGATCGACGCGACGTCGTTGCACGACCGCGCGCGGCTCGTCGCCAAGGGCTTCGATCTCAAGAGCCTCGGGCGTGCGGTGATCCAGACGTTTCTGCGGCACGCGCTGCGCGACGGCTTTTTCCATGCCGACATGCATCCCGGCAATCTGTTCGTCGACGATGCCGGTCTTCTGGTGGCGGTTGACTTCGGCATCATGGGCCGGCTCGGGCCGAAGGAGCGATTGTTCCTCGCCGAGATCCTCTACGGCTTCATCACCCGCGGCTACTACCGCGTCGCCGAGGTGCACTTCGAGGCCGGCTACGTGCCACGGCATCATTCGGTTTCGGACTTCGCGCAAGCGATCCGCGCCATCGGCGAGCCGATCCACAACCGCATGGCCGAAGACATCTCGATGGCGAAGCTGCTGCTGCTGCTGTTCGAGGTGACGAGCCTGTTCGACATGCGCACCCGCCCCGAACTGCTGCTGCTGCAGAAGACGATGGTGGTGGTGGAAGGCGTCGCGCGCGCGCTCGATCCGCGGCTCGACATGTGGACGGTCGCCGAACCTGTTGTGCGCGAGTGGATCGAGCGCCACCTCGGGCCGGCGGGGCGGATGGAAGGCGCGATGGAAGGGGCGGGGGAACTCGGCCGGTTTCTCGTCGGGCTGCCGGCGCTGCTGTCGCGCACTGGCGCGTTGGTCGAGCAACTCGACGTCATTACGCGCAACGGGCTGGTGCTCGCGCCCGAGACCGTGGCGGCGATCGGGCGGGCCGAGGCGCGCCGGACCCGCTGGCGGACCCTGGCACTTTGGGCGATCGCGGCGATCCTCCTCCTGTGGGTATCCTCACAGTTTTGATTGCATTGATTGCATTGCAATCAAACGGCCATTAGGATGGCTCAAACGGACTTTACGTCATGGCCAGCCTCACGATCCGGCAACTCGACGAGGAAACTAAAGCGCGGCTTCGTCTGCAGGCGGCCCGGAACGGCCGCTCGATGGAGGACGAGGCGCGTACAATTCTCCGGCAGCTCCGCGGCCGTTCATGAAAGCCGCCCGCCCGTCGCGGTGAAGCCGGAGGCGCCGGCGCCGGTGTCGCGTGCAGCCGCTTCGGAGATGCCGGATGAGCCGGCCCGTCCAGACGGAGCGCGCGTGCTGCTGATCATCGGCGGCGGCATCGCGGCCTATAAGTCGCTCGATCTGATTCGGCGGCTGCAGGGAGCGCGGAGCGGCGGTGCGCTGCATCATGACCGCGGCCGCCCGGCAGTTCGTGACGCCGCTCGCGGCCGGGGCGCTCGCGGGCGAGCGGGTCTTCACCGAACTGTTCGATGTCGACACCGAGTTCGACGTCGGCCATATCCGCTTGGCGCGCTATCCGGACGTGATCCTCGTTGCACCCGCGACCGCCGATCTCATGGCCAAGATGGCGGGAGGTCATGCGGACGACCTTGCCTCCGCGGTGCTGCTGGCCACCGACCGGCCGGTGCTGATCGCGCCGGCGATGAACCCGCTGATGTGGGGCCACGCCGCGACCCGGCGCAACCTGGCGCAGCTCGGCGCAGGATGGCATCGCGGTGGTTGGGCCGAACGCCGGCGAGATGGCGGAGCGCGGCGAAGCGGGCGTTGGCCGCATGGCGGAGCCGCTGGAGATCGTCGCGGCGGCCGAGCCATTCCTTCGCCGGCGATACCCGCGAACTGCCGCTCAAGGGTCGGCGGGTGCTCGTGACATCGGGGCCGACGCAGGAGCCGATCGATCCGGTGCGCTACATCGCCAACCGCTCGTCGGGCAAGCAGGGACACGCCATTGCTGCTGCTGCCATGGCCGCCGGGGGCGCACGTCACGCTGGTGACCGGGCCAGTGAATCTGCCCGATCCACCCGGTGTTAACGTCATCAAAGTTAATACCGCGCGCGAGATGCTGGACGCCGTCACGAAAGCCCTGCCGGCCGACGTCGCGGTATTCGCTGCCGCCGTCGCCGACTGGCGGGTCGATCAGAGCCAACGCCAGCAAGATCAAGAAGCAGAAGGACGGTGCGCCGAACCTCGCGTTGGTCGAGAATCCCGACATCCTCGCGACGGTTGCGCAGCGCAAGTCCGGTCGGCCGCGCCTGGTCATCGGTTTTGCCGCCGAGACCGATGAACTTCTCTCGAATGCAAAAGCCAAGCTCGATCGCAAAGGCTGCGACTGG
>CAWEDK010000016.1:0-233084 GCA_963807865.1 uncultured Alphaproteobacteria bacterium
ATGACCCACTTCCGACATCCGCCAACCATTTTGGCGCGATGCACAACGGCTTATTCCCGCCAGTTGATGTGATAAGGTTTTGGTCGCTCGAATTGAGGGACCTCATGAGGCGGCGCGAGTTCATTCTTGGCAGCGCGGCTGCGCTAGCCCCACATGCGGCGCGGGCGCAAGTTCCGCTACGAATGCGTCGCATCGGCATCCTCGTTCCAGGCGAGGAAAGGGATCCCGAGTATGAAAGGCGAATCGGTGCCTTTCGCGAGGGGCTTCAACAATTCGGTTGGTCAATCGGCAAAAACATGCAGATTGATTATCGCTGGGCTGCCGGTAATCCCGACCGCATGAACGCCTTTGCAAGCGAACTAATTCAATTCGGCCCCGATGTGATTTTTACGAACGGCACCGGTCCAACTGCAGCTCTCCAAAGGCAAACACGCTCTGTGCCAATCGTCTTTGCGGTCGTGTCCGATCCGATTGGAGACGGCTTTGTTAGTAATCTTGCGCATCCCGGTGGCAATATTACCGGCTTTAGCACCTTCGATCCGGAAATCGGGGGGAAATGGCTGGGATTGCTCAAAGAGTTCGTGCCTACAACGGCACGTGTCGGCCTCCTATTCAATCCAAAAACCGCTCCGGGTGGCGGGTCGTTTTTCCGCCATCCGTCATTTGAAGCCGCAGCCCGATCTCTCGATATTCAGCCCACTCAACTGCCAGTTCAGAGTTCGTCGGACATCGACGAGGCGATTGCAAAGATCGCGAGCAACTCCAAAAGCGCGCTCATTGTTACGCCTGACACTTTTACAACACGCTATCGTGACGTCATCATTGGCGGAGCAAATCGCCATCGCTTACCGGCAATCTACCCATTCCGCGTCTTTGCGGAAGCTGGTGGCCTGATGGTTTACGGGGTTGAGGTTGTCGACCTGAATCGTCGTGCCGCGTCGTACGTTGATCGCATCCTTAAAGGTGAGCGGGCGGCGGATTTGCCGGTTCAGGCGCCGACAAGATTTGAGTTCGTTATCAATCTCAAAATCGCCAAAGGTCTGGGCCTCGACGTGCCGCCGATGCTGCTCGCCCGCGCCGACGAGGTGATCGAATGATGGGGTGGATGGCCCCCTTGCGGCATCTAGGTGCCAGACTGCTGGCTGATGGAGAATCAGCAGCAAACAGGGAGCCATCCATGGGCCAGATTACAACGATCGGACTAGATTTGGCGAAGCATGTTTTTCAGGTTCACGGGGTGGATGCGGACGGCTCGACCGTTCTGCGCAAGCAGGTTCGGCGGTCACAGCTACTGGCATTCTTCAGCCGATTGCCTCGCTGCTTAGTGGGTCTGGAGGCATGTGCGACGTCGCACTACTGGGGACGGGAGTTGAGTGCGCTTGGCCATGAGGTGCGGTTGATGCCGGCGCAATATGTGAAGGCCTACGTGAAGCGCAACAAGAACGACGCGGCGGATGCGGAAGCGATCTGCGAGGCAGTTCTGCGACCGACGATGCGTTTCGTTCCGGTCAAGACGGCTAATCAACAAGCCGCTCTGCTGCTGCACCGCGGTCGAGAGCGGCTGGTGCGCGAGCGCACGATGCTGGCGAATGCGTTGCGCGCGCACCTTGCCGAATTCGGCGTGATCGCACCGCAGGGCTTACGCAATGTTGGCGAGTTGATCGCCATCGTGCGCGATGAGAGCGACGCTCGCCTGCCGGATCTGGCACGTCAGGTGCTGCAAGTGCTGGCCACTCAGATTGAGCAGCTCGAGGCGGCGGTTGCGGCGCTGGAGAAGCAGCTGATGGCCTGGCACAAGAGCAACCCTGTCAGCCAGCGGTTAGCGACCATCCCCGGCATCGGGCCGATTATTGCGACGGCAATCGCCGCGACCGTGGTGGAGCCGATCGCGTTTCGCAGTGGGCGCGAGTTCGCCGCATGGCTGGGTCTTGTGCCGCGGCAGAATTCGACCGGCGGCAAAACCCGGCTGGGTGGGATATCCAAACGCGGCAACCAATATTTGCGACGGCTGCTGATCAACGGCGCCAGCGCCAATCTGCTACGCTCGAAGGCGACCAATGCCGATCCCTGGGTGATCGGGCTGCGCCGAAGGCGGCCGAGCTTGGTCGTGGCGGTGGCGCTGGCGAACAAGACGGCGCGCATCGCCTGGGCGGTGATGCACCGGCAGGAGAATTACCAGCGCATGGCCGCGGCGGCTTAGGCCGCCCAGGTCACGTGCTGGAGCTTGCGAGAGAGCAATGACGCGTGATGGCACAGTCGGTCGATCCGACGCAACCGAGAGAAACCTGCCGTTTCATCGGGACTTCGATCCCGTTCGAATGATGAGGACTCGGTTCGCGGACCCCATCAGGGCCAGCAGTCCATCCGGGCTGCGTCAACAGGCCGGACACATGACTGCAAGCGACTTCTGTGCGGCGCGCGAAATGATCTCTTGCCAGGCGGGGGCCATCCACACATGAAACGGCGCGAGTTCATCACGCTGATCGGCGGCGCGGCGGCGGCGTGGCCGGTGGCGGCGCGCGCGCAGCAGCCAGGAAAGTTGCCGACTATCGGAATCCTTGGGTCGGGCACACCCGCGGCCCAGGGCCAATGGTACACGGGTTTCGTGCGGCGGCTGCGCGAACTCGGCTGGTCCGAGGGGGGAAACGTCAGCATCGAATATCGGTGGGCAGAGGGACTTGACGAACGCTTTGCCGAGATCGCGGCCGAGTTCGTCCGGCTCAAAGTCGATATGATCGTCACGTCGGGAAACTCAGCAGTAGTCGCGGCCAAGCAAGCGACATCGGTCATCCCGATCGTCTTCGCGGTTGCTGGTGACCCGGTTGGCACCGGTCTCGTCGCCAGCCTTGCACGACCCGGCCGCAACGTCACCGGGCTGTCCGGCCAGCAAACCGACACTACTGGCAAGCGACTCGAACTGTTGCGGGAGGTACTGCCAAGTCTGCGCCGGCTGGCGGTATTGGCCAACGTCGGCAGTTCCTATGCCGTGCTCGAAATGCGGGAGGTTGAGGCAATGGCACGCCCGCTCGGCCTCGATCCCGCCATCGTTGAAATCCGGAGTGTCGAGGAAATCGCACCGTCTATAGAGTCGCTCAAAGGCCGCGTGGAAGCACTCTATGTTGTTACCGAACGCTGGTAAACGTCCAGCGGGTTCGAATCAACTCCGTGGCGCTTGCGCGAAACTGGCAACGATGCACGGTTTTCGCGACTATGTCGAAGCAGGCGGTCTGATGTCTTATGGAGCAAACTACGCGGACCTTTGGCGGAGAGCCGCTGTTTACGTCGACAAAATTCTACGCGGCGCGAAGACCGCGAGACATTCCCGTCGAGCAGCCGACCAAGTTCGACCTAGTCATCAATCTGGTAACCGCCAAAGCGCTCGGCGTCACCGTGCCCCACGCTGCTCGCCCGCGCCGACGAGGTGATCGAATAAGGGCGGCTTTGCTGCGACTGCTCAGGTCCGTTCCTGGCCCGTTTCGACCGTTCGCGGCAGCGCAGCAATACGTTCGGAGTTGGAGCAGAAGCAGACATTGAGCACTGGCCCGGCAACGGTTTGCGGCGATCATCTTGCGCTCAGTTGGCCCACACTGAGCAATAACATTATCCAGAAAGGACTGGCATTCGGCCGCGATTGGAGCGGTACTGTCGTCAATTCCGGGCGCCAAGGGCGCTCAGAGATCCTGCCCCGCCGGCTTCGATGGCCGAGGTGGGGCTTCGGTGGTGCGGCGCGACGCCGCCATCAACCGAACGGAGGATCTCAATGTCAAAGTCTGCGAAGAAGCGACCAGCTGCGTCATCGGCAGCGCCTGTATCTGCCGCAAAGCCCTCGCAACAGGCCGCTGGCGATCCCAAGAGCAAGAAAGCCGATCCTGGCTCAAAGCAATCTCGCGTCATCGCGATGCTGCAATCACCCACGGGGGCAACGATTGCCGCGATGATGAAGGCGACCGGCTGGCAGCAGCACTCGGTGCGCGGCTTCCTTGCCGGCGTGGTGCGCAAGCGCCTCAAGCTGAAGCTCGGCTCGAAGAAGGTCGACGGCAACCGGGTCTACCAGATCGCGAGCGGAGGCAGCGGCAAGTCCGCGCCTCGCCAGTCCAAGCGCCGGTCGCGCCTGAGCGCCATGCCGCGCGTCAAGATCGGTCCGGCACTGCCGGACCGGAAGTCACTCGACGTCGAGATCGCGCGCTTGCGCGATCTCGACGTCGGCGAGCTTCGGGCCCGTTGGCACACCGTGTTCGGGCGGCGAGCCGCCCCCTCACCTGCCCCGCCATCTGCTGTTTCGCGTTCTGGCTTACCGGCTTCAGGCCGATCAGCTGGGTGACCTGGATGCCGAGAGCCAGCGCCTGCTCGACCGCTCGGTGTCTCCCGAGGACGCCGGACAGCGTGCCGTGGAGCTGAGCCGGCGTACCACAGACCTGAGGCCGGGCACCGTGCTGGGCCGCGAATGGAACGGCCAGATGCACCGGGTCGCGGTGCTGGCCGACGGCTTTGCCTGGAACGGCAAGACCTATCCGAGCCTGTCGAAGGTCGCCTTCGCGATCACCGGCACCCGCTGGAACGGACCCGAAGTTCTTCGGCCTGCGGGACAAGCCATCGAAAGGAGCCGCATCATGAAGGCCGGATCGGCGAAGCCGGTTCGCTGCGCGATCTATACCCGCGTCTCGACCGACCAGGGGCTCGAGCAGGACTTCAACTCGCTCGACGCCCAGTATGATGCCTCGCAGGCCTATATCCGCAGCCAGGCCCATGCCGGCTGGACCCTGCTGCGGGCCAAATACGACGATGGCGGCTTCTCGGGCGGCAACACCGACCGGCCTGCCCTGCAGCGGCTGCTGGAGGACGTGCGGGCCGGCAAGGTCGACGTGATCGTCGTCTACAAGGTCGACCGCCTGACCCGCTCGCTGGCGGACTTCGCCAAGCTCGTCGAGCTGTTCGACAAGCACAATGTGTCCTTCGTCTCGGTCACCCAGCAGTTCAACACCACCACCTCGATGGGCCGGCTGACGCTGAACGTGCTGCTGTCGTTTGCCCAGTTCGAGCGCGAGGTCACCTCCGAGCGCATCCGCGACAAGATCGCCGCCTCCAAGCGCAAGGGTCTCTGGGTCGGCGGCATGGCGCCGCTCGGCTACGACACCAAGGACCGCAAGATCACCGTCAATGAGGCCGAGGCCGAGCGGGTCCGAACCATCTTCCGCAGCTATCTCGAGCTTGGCAGCCTCAACCTGCTGATGGCCGACCTGCGCAAGCAGGGCATCGTCACCAAGGTCCGCACCCTGAAGACCGGAGAGACCGTCGGCGGCATTCCGTTCACGCGCGGGCCGCTCGCCCATCTGCTGCGCAATCGCTTCTACATTGGCGAGGTGGCCTTCAAGGGCGAGGTCTTGGCCGGCGAGCAACCCGCCATCGTCGATCGGGACCTGTTCGATGCCGTCCAGGCCAAGCTGACCGAGCAGGTGAACAATCACAAGACCACAAGGATGAAGTCCGAGGCCCTGTTGATCGGCCGCATCTTCGATGACCGCGGCAATCGCATGACGCCCGAGCCACGCCCGCAAGCGGGGCATCAAGTACCGCTACTATCTGTCGTCCGCCCTGCTCCAGGGCCAAGCCGAACGCGCCGGATCGATACGCCGGGTCCCGGCGGCCGAGATCGAGGCGCTGGTCACTAGATCGGTTCGAGAGCATCTCAAGCTATCGGCGCCGATTGACGACCGGAGCCTCATCGACGACCACGTTGAGCGCGTCGAGGTCCAGCCGGAGCAGTTGGTCATCCAGCTTGCCCAAGTCGAGAAATCAAATCGGCGCCGAAGCGCAAGGCGACGAACACCCTCCATGTCCCATGGCACAAGACACCGATCAACGCGGCGCCGCGAGATTCTCTTGCCTGCGTCCGACGCCGCCGCAACACGCTCGTCCGATCCGCTCCGAGACCCGCGCGACCTTGGTCGCATCGATCGCCCGAGGACGCCGTTGGCTCGACGAGCTCATCGACGATGCGAACAGCCAACGTCGAAAGCATCGCGAAGCGCGAGAGGCTGCAGCGTCCGCCAAGTCAACATGACGATCTCGCTCGCCTTCCTTGCGCCCGATCTTGTGAAGGCTGCCATCGAAGGTCGGCTGCCACGCGGCATCGGCGTCACCCGCCTGCGCGATGCGCCAGTCGAGTGGTCACGCCAACACAGCGATGCTCGGTCTGACTCGGTTGATCGTGCCTCCGGCTTGCGTGCACTTCCGCGATGCCCGCGCCAGGAACGGGTTTGCGGGCGCCAGAGACAAAGGCGCCGAAAACGCCTGCCAAATCCAATTGCCGCGTCTCCAGAGACCGAACGCCCGCACGAGACCCCGCCAATTGGCGGGCTATTTGACGAATCTCCGGAACACTCGGTTCGCATGGGAGTGCGTGGTGGGCCCGGGAGGACTCGAACCTCCAACCAGACCGTTATGAGCGGTCGGCTCTAACCATTGAGCTACGGGCCCGGCGCAGCGCGTCGTGTCCACGATGCGAGGGTGAGGATGCCTCTGCGAGGGCAACGAAACCTCGCCGCCTCGCCGGCACGCGACAGGGCATACAACGCCGCAGTTTGGCCGGCAAATTTGGCAGGCCAGCAAATTGGCCCGCCGAAGAAGCCGGGCAGGCGCGGAACGGCGAACGACGCTTTGTTCACCCCGCCTTGTGTTCCCCCCACCTGCCTTGTGTTCGCCGCGAAGTCCGATTCAGCTTGCCCGCTGCGGCAAATCACTCGGGAGACATTGGCTCCCCGCCGTGGCATCGTCGCGCAGGTCCGGCCGCGTTCGCTTGTGCAAGCGAGGCCAGCTGGATTCGGGACGGGATATTCGATGCTGCCTGGCCTCCGGTTCGTCTTCGGCGCGCTCACGACCATTGCCCTGATGGGCATGTTCGGCGTCGGCTTGTTCGTCAGCGCGCGGCTGTCGCACCAGGCCAAGATGGGGCCGCTCGAATCCTCGCGCAACCTTGCCTTCACCGACAGCGCCGAATGGAATCAGTTCTATGACGCCGGCAGCGTACGGCGGTTCATCGGCCTCGCGCGCCAGGGCGAGGCCCAGGAAATCACTGAGGTTCCGCCAGAACATCGCTCCGCGGAAGCGATACAAGCCCCGGTGGCTGTTGCGCTCGCGCCAATGGAGCCGCCGCCGCGCCAGGACGGCGGCGCCGAAACGGCTCCCTTAGTCCGGCCCCCTGCCGATACCGCGGGCCACGATGGCGCATCGGCGGCGGAAACGTCGGCAACCCTAGCGCCCCCTGCCCTGCCCGATCAGGCGCGTGAGCCCCCGGTGACCGAACGCACCGCCGTCCTCGGCAAAGAGGCAGTTCCCGGCAACAAGCCGGGAACGGCCGAAACGCTCATCGCCCACGTCGCGGCAACATCGGTGCCGGGCGAGCCATCTTCGGCCAAGGAAAGCGCGCCCGCCGCCACGCACCTTACCGAGGCGATGCCGGACGGTGCCGGCGCGATCATGATCGAGGCAGAAAACGGGTGGGACCAGGAGCCGTGGGACACGACGCCGCTCGCCGACGGCGGCATGAGCGAAACCGCCGCCGTGACCGAGCGCGCCGTGACCGCACCGGCTTCCCCGGCCGAATTTGCTCCGCCGCCGCAACCGAAGGCTCAGCCGCCCGACGCGCCGCATCCGGCTGCCGCGCTCGCCAAGGCCGCCGTGCCAGTGCCGGTACCGGCGCCTGCAGTTCGCGGCACGGTCCGGGTCAAACGCGCGACGCCCGACGACGACGAACCGGAGCGGTCGCGTGCCACGAGCACGCCACGCCCGCGTGCGCCGGCCTCACGGCCAGCACGCGCGCCGCAAGCGTACGGGCCGCAGGGGAGCGGTGCGCCTCCCTTGCCGCCGCCAGGGCAACCGGTCTTCGGTCCGCACTTTCCCTACGCGACGCCGCAGCCGAGCCAGCCGCAGTTCGGCCAGCAGCAGCCTGGCCCGGTCAGTCGGCAAGCCGCGCCACGCACTCGCGCGCCACAGTACAGCGCGCAGCCGTCCTACGATCCGCGCCAGTTCACTCCGCAGCCTCCCGTCCCGCAAACCGCACCGCGTCAGCCATCATACGGACCGGCTTACGGCTGGCGGTGAC
Organism: uncultured Alphaproteobacteria bacterium; assembly: GCA_963807865.1. GTDB lineage: Bacteria > Pseudomonadota > Alphaproteobacteria > Rhizobiales > Xanthobacteraceae > VAZQ01. The sequence goes on from CAWEDK010000016.1 coordinate 8,102, forward strand.
GGCCGGGTGCCGCTACAGGCGCAGCAGACGCTTGGCGTTGCCGCTCAAGAGCTTGACCTTGTCCTCGTCGCTCAGCGGAATGGTGTCGATCCAGGCGACCGCCGGTGGATTGAGTACGAACGGATAGTCGACCGAGAACATGATGCGGTCGATGCCCATCTCCATCACGCAGCACAGCAGTGCGGGATTGGAGAAATTGCCGCTCGTGGTGAGCCAGAAGTTCTTGCAGAACACGTCGCGGAAGCCCGCCTGACGCGCCGCGCCCGGCCGCGCCAGCGCCATGTCCACGCGCCAGACCAGAAACGGCAGCGTCTCGCCGAGATGCCCAAGGATGATCTTCAGCTTCGGATGCTTGTCGAACACGCCGCTGAGCACCATGCGGATCGCGAGCGTCGCGGTCTCCACCGTGTAGCCCCAGGCGGCGCGCACCACCATCGGGAAGTCCTTGGCATAGTCGTTGTAGTAGGCCTCCATCACCGTCTGCACCGGCAGGCTGGGATGCAGATAGATCGGAACGTCCAGCGCCTCGGCTCGCTCGAAGATCGGCCAGAACCGCTGATCGTCGAGAAACACGCCGTTGGCGAGCCCGTGGATCATCGCGCCCTTGAAGCCGAGCTTGACGCAGCGTTCGAGCTCGTCGGCCGCGGCCTTGGGATCGGACGTCGGCAGCGCCGCGAACGCGGCGAACCGCGTCGGGTGCGCCTGTACGGCGGCGTGCAGCCGGTCGTTCACCCGCCGGGTCAGCGGCACGGCGTTGTCGCCGGTCAACTTCTGGGCCGACGGCGCGCCATGCGAAAGCACCTGCATGTCGATGCCGACCTCGTCCATCTCCTTGATCCGCAACTCGCCGAGATCGTGCAAGCGCTTCGAGGTATCGCCAGGCCGGCCGGCTTCAACACCCGTGTAGGTGGCGGCCAGTTCGGCGTCCCAGTAGTGCTCCTCCAACGCGATGATTGGACATTTCGGCTTGGTCATCATGACGTGCTTATCCTCCCGGTGCCCGAGTAAGGCTTCCTAGCAATGGCGCGTTGGACTGTCACGGACGTGATCGCGCGCCCTGTCCTACCCGCGAATTTTGGGCGCAACCCGCCCGTGCCGTTTGGGTAAACCCAGCGTAAATCCCGAGGCGAGCCGCGCACCCGGCGCAACCCAGCCTTGCCGTCATGGGATTGGCGCGCGGCCGAGTCGCGCCCATCTTTTGGGTAACTCAACGAACACCGACGCGAACCGATGAGACTCAGCATTTCCCCATTCTCGCACTTGGCCGAAACGCCGTTTGCAGCGCGCGCAAATGCGGTGTGGCTGAGTGTGCTGTGGGGCGCCCTGTTGGCATGCGCGGTCGGCGCGCTGGTCTACGACGTCAACCGCTGGCTGTCGGACTGACCGAAATCGGACAAGACGGGGTTAACGGCGCGTTTAGTCGCGCCGCGGGCCTTCGCACGTCCTTCAACTGAAGATCCAGAACGACATCAAGAGCCCGATCGCCAGCGTCGCGCTGGCGTATTGGCGGCCCGCTCTTGCGGCGAACTGCGCGGTTGGCCTGGCGCCGAGCGACAGGCCGATCAGCATTGCCAACGCAACAAACGGAATGGTGGCCGACATGCCCGCCGCCTTTCGCTCTCCCTTCCGTCCCGTCGTTCTTATACCGCGAGACGACGATTTCTCCGCATTCAAACCGCGAGAGTGGTGAATATCGTTCTCATGCCGCGACAGGGTCCGGCGGGACTCGTATAATGATTCGTCAACACGGATTTCCGCCGCAAGGCGTCAGGGAGGCGAGCCATGTCGTTGAATCAGCCGGGCAATATCGAAGAATTCCAACGTACCGTCGAAAAATCGATTCACGATCATTGGGTGTTGTTTCTGATCGAGGGCATCGTGCTGGTGGTGCTGGGTCTGTTGGCGATCGTGGTGCCGCCCATCGCCACGCTCGCAGTCACGATCCTGGTCGGCTGGCTGTTCCTCATCAGCGGAATCGTCGGCCTGGTCATGACGTTCATGGCGCGCCAGGCGCCGGGATTCTGGTGGTCGCTGTTTTCGGCGGTGCTCGGCATCGCCGCGGGCATCGTCCTGCTGTATTCCCCGTTGCGGGCGACCGTCACGCTGACCCTGCTGCTGATCGTGTTCTTCACGATCGAGGGCATCCTGACGATCATGTACGCGCTCGATCACAAGAAGGAATTGTCCGGGCGCTGGGGCTGGATGCTGGCAAGCGGCGTGGTCGACCTCATCCTTGCGGTGATCATCCTGGCCGGACTGCCCGGCACCGCCGCGTGGGCGATCGGTCTGCTGGTCGGCATCAACATGCTGTTCGGCGGCACCTCGATGATCGCCATGGCGCTGCATGCCAAGTCGGCTGCGCCGTCCACGACACCGACGACGCCGGTACCGCCGGCGCCGAAGAGCGCCTAGCAGGCGCCTAGTGTGGCGGGTCAGAAGTCCGCATCATTCTTGCCGCGAATCCAACATGCGGACTTCTGAACCAAAGCCACACTAGATCAATAAGTTGCTAGTGTCCTTCGATTCCGAAGTTCGCAATGTGGTTGCCGCAGAACGATGCGAACTTCGGAATCGGGACACTAGCTTTCCCCTGCTCGTCGCCGGGCCTTGCGCCCGGCGGCCGCATGATTGCGCTCGTCCGGCCGATGCCCGAAGATGCCCCGCCATCAATCGGGACGTGAAGGGTCGACCGCTCCATGAGCAACAAGAGCAATTCCGGCGGCAACATCGCCTACGACGACCTGCGCGAATGGCTCGTGATGGCGGAGCGGCTGGATGAAGTCCGCACCGTCAAGGGCGCCAACTGCGAAGAAGATATCGGGCTCGCCGCCGAGGCGGTCCTGCGCGCCGAGAACGGCCCGTGCGTGGTGTTCGAGGACATTCCCGGCTGCGCCAAGGGCAGCCGGCTCCTGATGAACGTGTTTGCCGGCACGCGCCGCAACATGACGCTCGGCTTTCCCGACGAACTGACCAAGTGGGAATTGAGCGACGCCTATCGCGAAGCCTATCTCGAGAAGCAGCGGATCATTCCGCACGAGATCGTCGAAGACGGCCCGGTCATGGAGAACGTCATGATGGGCGACGACGTCGACGTCACCAAATTCCCCGCGCCGAAATGGCACGAAAAGGACGGCGGCAAGTATATCGGCACCGGCACCTACTCGATCACGCGCGATCCCGAGGAGAACTGGCTCAATGCCGGCGCCTACCGCGCGCAGGTGCACGACAGGAAAACCGTCGGCATGGTGATGGCGCCCGGGCATCACGGCCGCATCCATCGCGACAAGTCGTTCAAGCGCGGCGAGCCGCTGCCGTGCGTCACCGTGCTGGGCGGCGATCCGATCGCGTTCTTCTTCGGCGGGCTCGAAGCGCCTTACGGCGTGTTCGAGCTCGACCTCGTCGGCGGCCTGCGCGGCAAGCCGATCAAGATGGTGCGCGGCAAGGTCACCGGCCTGCCCTTCCCGGCCAATGCCGAGATCGTGCTCGAAGGCTTCGTGCCGCCCGACCGCACGCATCCGGAAGGGCCGTTCGGCGAGTGGACCGGCCACTACGCCGGCGGCGTGCGCGATATTCCGGTGCTCGACATCAAGGCGATCTACCACCGCAACGATCCGATCGTGCTCGGCGTGCCGCCGATGGGCGGCGGTCCCGACGAGATGGCGCGCTACCGCGCGGTGATGCGCTCGGCCACCATCAAGCAGAACATCACCAACGCCGGCGTGCCGGGCGTGCAGCAGGTCTGGTGCCACGAGGTCGGCGGCGCGCGCATGTTCCATGCGGTGTCGATCACGCAGCGCTATCCCGGCCACGCCGTGCAGGTCGCGCATGTCGCCGCGCAGTGCGGCGCCTCGGCCTACGCCTCGAAATATGTCGTCGTGGTCGACGAGGATGTCGACGTCACCAACCTCGACCAGTTGCTGTGGGCGATGCTGACGCGCACCGATCCCAAGGAATCGATCCAGTTCATCACCGGGTCGTGGGATTCCAATGCCGATCCCGCGCTGCCGCCCGAGCGCCGGGCGACCGGCGACCAGACCCATTCGGTCGCGTTGATCAACGCCTGCAAGCCTTGGCACTGGCGTGACAAGTTTCCGCCGACCAACGCTCCGAGCGCGGAAGTCACGCGCAAGGCGCGCGAGAAGTTCGGCTGGCTGATGGACGGCAACGGGCGCAGCTAACGCGAACCGGCGCCCACGACGACGCCCCGGCTGAGGCCCACCGCCAAACTGCCGAGCTTGCACGCGATCAGTCGATCTTCGATCCCGGTCCGCTTGGCCGTGCCGCCCCACAATTCTCCTTCTGCTTTGAGGAATTCCGTCAGTTCGCTCGGTGTGGACGACACCAATTCGTCGGCAGGCATGCGCGCCTTAACCTCGGGCGTCAGGAGAATTTCGGCGACATCCTTTGAAATCTTGTCAACGATCGATGGGGGCGTGCCCGCAGGTGCAAGCAGCGCCCACCATTCTCCCGAATCCAATGGGTAACCAAGCTCAGTCAGCGTCGGCACGTCGGGCAAGAAGGGATGTCGCTTGGTGGCCACGATCGCGATGCCATTGACCTGGCCTTTGCGCGCGAAGTCATGGCCGAACGAGAATGCGCCCATCTGAAGTTGCAGGTGGCCGCCCATGATGTCGTTCATCGCCTGGGCAGAGCCGCGATAGGAAATGTGTTGAGACTTGATGTCCGCAAGCCGCGATAATTCGACCATCGTGACGTGATGCTTGGAGCCGACGCCGGAAGAACCATAGGTCAATTGCTCCAGTTTGCCCCGTTTCACCAGATCGACGAAGTTCGTCGATACCCGACGCCTTGCTCGACAGCAGCAACCCCGGCGACTTCACCATCATCGTGACCGGAGCAAAGCTCTGGATCGGGTCGAATGGCGGGCGCGTCATCACGGCCGGCAGGATGACATGGCTCGCGGTCACGATCACCAGCGTATAGCCATCGGCGGGCGCGCGCGAGGCAATAGCCGTGCCGTTTATTCCGCCACCGCCGGGAAGGTTCTCGATGATGACGGATTGCTTCCATTTGGCTTCAAGCTTCAACCCAACCGTGCGCGCGAGCGTATCTGTCGTGGCGCCAGCCGTGTAGGGGACGATCGAGCCTCACCGCGCGCGTTTGGAAAGCCATCGGCCTCTGAAACGGCAACGCCTGGCGTCGCATAGCCGGCCATCGCAAGGCCCAACAGGCTCGCCAAGCCGAGATAGGCCAGTTTTCTGGACAACGAAGTGTATGCCTTCTGCAACATTGACTCGACCTCTCTTTGTGCACACGCAGTGTGGCCGGTTCGTGACTCGGTCGATCGCCGGCTATGCAAAGAACTCTTTAGGCGCGCTCAGAATGCGCTTGGCCTGGTGGCTGATGTGCATCGCGCATCGCTCGTTCGGCTGCGGAAGGGCTACCTTTCAGCAGTGCCTTGACAATGGCGTTGTGATCTGACACGCGACTGCTTGATTTGCTCCGGCAGCAGCAGGATGCGGTTGAACTGAAGCCGAAAGATCGGAAGCCTGATGTGGTTCAACATACCCGGCAACTCGGCGTTTCCGCTCAGGGCCAGGATCAGGTCGTGAAATTCGTTGTTGTAGTCGTCGTATTGGCGGGGCAGCTCCGACCTCGCACTGGGCGATCTTCTCCAGGCGGGTGAGTTTGAGCCGGCCGTTGTTGTCGGACCGCCGCGCCGCCAGCGACGCGCCAAACCCTTCCAGCACCTCGCGGAGTTCCAGTAGATCGACGACCTGCTTGCGCGACATGCGGATGATGCTCGCGCCGCGAAAGCGCTCAAGATTGACGAAACCTTCAGCCGCCAGTCGCCGCAGCGCCTCGCGCACCGAACCACGGCTGACCCCGTATTCCTTTGCCAGATCGGGCTCGATCAGCCGCTGCGCCGGGACATAACGCGCATCGCGGATGCCCAGTTTGATGGCTTCGATCACCTGATCGACTGTGGAAGGGGAGCGTTCCAGCATAGGCCTTTTCCCGCGACCGTTCTAACGATATCGTCCTACGATCTCGTCGAACCTGCAAGCCGCTTTTCTCACCAGAAGGCGGTGCACCAACGGGCAAATCGGCGCAGCGTCCCGACAGATTGGCCCATGGGACAACAACGGAGGTGGTGCAATGAGCACGTTCCCGGAAGCCGTGAGCCGAAGCGGCCACTCGGTCCAGCCCGCCTCATTTTCCGCCGATCTTTACAAACGCGAGCTTGAGCGGGTTTTCGGACGAAGCTGGCTCTTCGTTCGGCCACGAGTTGCTGGTCCCCCGAGAACGGTCGACTTATCTCGCCAGTTACATGGGAGAGGATCCGGTCATCGTGCAACGCGACCGCGCCGGTCGTGTCCGCGTCTATCTGAACCGCTGCCGCCACCGCGGAAATCTCCTCTGCGTTCACGACCGCGGCAACACTCCGTCGTTCGTCTGCAGTTACCATGCCTGGACGTACACCGACGGCGCGCTCACCGGCGTTCCGCGGCTGCGCGAGGAGTACCGGGGCGAGATCGACCGGTCGAAGTTCGGCTTGGTCGAGGCCAGGACACAGGTTTATCGGCGGCCTTGTCTTTGCGAATTGGGACACTGCCGCCGCGAGCCTCGACGACTATCTCGGCGATGCCCGATGGTGGCTGGAGCACTTTCTGCTTCGCGAGGAGCTTGGCGGTCTTGAGGTTCTGCCAGGCCAGCAGCGTTATATCGTGCCGGTCAATTGGAAGCTTCCAGCTCGAGAATTTTGGCGGCGATTACTATCACTTTGCCGCCACGCACGGGTCTGTCGTCGGTGCGCTCGCCAAGTCGATCCGACAAGCGCATCGCCGCGACTGGCGCGACGACAGCGAAGGCCGACAAGCCGAAGTATCTCTTGCGTGTCCGCCAACTACGATCGCGGTCGCGGCTCACGGATTCTACGAGGTCAGCGTCGGCGAAGCGCCGCGACAGCAGGAGTTGATTTGGCCAAGCGGATCGGGCCGCGAAGCCGTCGCGATGGTTTCACGAACGCGAGCGGATGCTGAACGAGAAGCTTAAGGCGTTCCGTCAGCGGCCGTACAGCTTCCACGTCGCCAACATTTTCCGAACTTCGCACTGATCGGCGTCGGCAGGCGCGTTCTACGGGAAAGGGCTTGATCGTTCATCATCCGCGCGGCGCCAACCGGACGGAGGCCTGGGTCTGGTGCGCACTGGAGCGGAACGCGCCCGGCATCGTGAAGAAGCAGCAGCGCTTTGTTCTGATGCAGCGGCAGGCCGCCGCCGGCATGGTCGCGCCCGACGACCACGAGAATTTCGAGCGGATTTCGAGACGATCGATTCCGGCATCGCGCGGCGCGTTCCCTTCCACTACGAGATGGCACTAGGTCACGACGAAGAGGATCCGCGCCCGAGCGCAATGGATTGGCGAGGTCGATTGGCCAGGCCAAGTCACTCCGCCAGATCAGCGAAGTCAACGAGCGCGATTTCTACCGTCACTGGAACCGCATGATGGAGACCGCGTGATGGCGAGAGCCGTCCGTGTCCATGGAGTTGCACCGGGAGATCGAGGCTTTTCTCTTCGACGAAGCTCGGATGCTCGAGGAAAACCGGTTTGACGATTGGCTGGAAATGTTTCGCCGATGATGTCCGATACTGGATGCCAGTGAAGGAGAGTGTGGAATTCCCGGACGCGCAAGAGAATGAGGCCGAATGTTTCGCGCTCTTCGACGATGACAGGAAATCGCTGGAGCTTCGCGTGCTGCGGATCCAGACGGGCGACGCTCACGCAGAGGTGCCGCCGTCCGCCACGTCGCGACTGATCTCAAACGTCATCGTCGAACCGGCCGGACAGCCGGACGTTTACAACGTGCGCTCGAACTTCGTCGTATACCAGGAGCGGCGTGGCCTGCACGGCGTGAATTTCTACGGCAAGCGTGACGATATCTGCTGCAGGGGCGGCGAAGAAATCAAGATATCGCAGCGGAGGATCGAACTGGCGCAGACAATCCTGCCAGCGACGATCTCAATCTTCTTTTGAGCGGCCGTATTGTGTGGTGGCACCGGCTGAGGCGCGCGTGGATGCATCGGCCTCTACCCGCCTCACACGTCCGAATAATGGCAATGTGCGGCTTAGGCGGTCGCTCCGGCCATGTCCTTCACCGGCATTTTGTGGAAACTGTCGAGCGGATCGAACAGCAGATGATTGGTATTGATCACCGACATCTGCACGATTTCGTCCTCCTTGATGCCGCGCTTCTCGAACTCGCCGAAGAATTCCCGCATCGCATCGCTGACGGTCGGCGAGAAAATCTGCCCGACATCGGATGAGAGAATCACGCCCTGCGGCCCGACGGTCCGGATCACCTCGATATATTGTTCATAGGTGAGATGATCCATCGCAAGATTGACGAAGCACAGTTCGCTGAAGGCCCCGTACTTCTCCCACATCTCCGCCATCGTCTCTGGCTCCAGCTCGGTCGACTGGAAGAGCGGATGCGTCATGATAATGCGACGGATGCCCTTCTTGTAGGCCGTCTTCACCAGGGTCAACGTCTCCTCCCGATTGAGATGGCCGGTCGCAAGCACGAGGTCGTATTCCGCAATCAGGCTCAGCGCCCGATCGAGCGCCGCCATCTTGTCGCTATTGCCGGTGTCGAGTGTGTAGCCGGTACCCTCGGCGAAGAAGCGCGTGTATTTGGCCCGAACGCCCCAATCCTCGGAAATGTCACGGCGATTATAGACCCGAAGATGCGCTTCACAGCACATCGTTGGCATCCAGACGACAAACCGTTGCGGATCGGGATCGGAGGCCGTCACATCGCTCTTCCAGCCTGATAGCGCAGACCGCACGCCGTGGTCATCGACGCCGCCGCAGCCAAAATTCAGCGCCACCGAGCCGATCAGCGGGACGTTGTCGTCGGGACGGCGCAACTGGCTCACCTGTCCGGTGGTCGGCTGGAAGTGGTTTTTCATCACCACGCCGAAGCCTTCGCGCCGCGCCTCCTCGGCGAGCGATGCCGCACTGTATTTTCGGCGAAGAAATTCCGGACCGATGTGCACGTGCATGTCGATCATTCGCTTGTCGCCGACGTGAGGCAGAGCTTTCATGGGTGCGATCCCTTTGCTCGATGACAGCCTGGTGCGGGTCAATCGAGAACCACTTCGGCTTCGATCTCCACCGGTATGTTGAATGGCAGTTCGGCCACGCCGATCGCGGAGCGGGAATGCTGCCCACGCTCCTGACCAAATACCGACAATATCAGGTCAGAAAATCCGTTGATCACGCCCGGGGTCGATTGAAATCCCGGCGCGACATTCACCATACCGAAAGCGCGCTGCCAAGTGATGTGATCGAGGCTGCCCAGCTCGCGTCGCAGGCTCGCCAGCATGCCCAAGGCTGTCAGCTTGGCCGCGTCATATGCCTGTTCAAGCGTCACGTCCCGGCCGACTTTCCCGAAAGGTCCGGCGATCGAGCCATCCGGCAGGCTCGGCCCATGTCCCGAAATGGTAACCCGCTTGCCGACGACCCTCACCCAGCGAAACGGCAGCCGCACACCACTTGGGATGCTGGTCGGGGCCGGCAATTCGAGACCCAGTTCCGCAAGCCTTTGATCAATAGCCATCCCAAACCTGCTGTTTCAATTCCGCCAAATCGAGTCGCAGCTCAGCGCCACCGTCCGCGGCGGCAAATGAATGACATGCGCATTGTGTTCCTGGTCCGCACGCCAGGGATCGTCCAGACCGCCTGATCGAGGTCGATTACGTCCACCAATGCTGGGCGGCCTCTTCACGCCGCTGCCGGTGAGCACCACGACCACGACTCGCAACCGAATAGAACGCGGAAATGCAATTGCGCCCGTTCAATACGGCCGCACCGTCCCGTTCACCGTCGTGCGCAGCATCAGCCGGCGCTGGTCGGAGGGGAAATCGTCGCGCGCGTGCATCGAGCAGCGGTTGTCCCACACGATCAGGTCGCCGACGCGCCAGACATGCCGGTAGACGAATTCCGGCTTTTCGGCGTGGTCGAACACGGCCTCCAGCAGCGCGTCGCTTTCCGCCTGCGGCATGCCCTCGATCGACTGCGTCATCAGCCGGTCGACGTAGACCGCCTTGCGGCCGGTGTCCTCGTGGGTGCGGAACACCGGATGGACCGCCTGGTTCGACGCGCCGACACCGCGCGCGTCGCCGCGCATGGTCGAGCCGTAATTGTAGAAGTTGAGCGCGCGGCGGCCTTCGAGCTTCGCTTTCACCGCCGGATCGAGCGTGTCGTAGGCCGCGTAGCCCGACGCGAACAGCGTATCGCCGCCATAGCTCGGAATTTCGAGCGAGTACAGCAGCGTGCCGCTGTGCGGCACCTCCGCGTGGATCTGATCGTGATGGAAATGCATCTCGCCGTCCGGCAGCGCCCCGATGGTCTCGCCGTTCTCGCGGATGTTGGAGATCATCATGATGTTCGGATGCACCCGGTCATAGCCCGGCGGACGGAACTTCGCCGGCCGCGTCAACGGCGCGAGTTCGCCGAAATAACCCGTCACGCGGATCTGGTCGTCCTGCGAGAATTTCTGGCCGCGGAACAGCAGAACCGAATGATCGAGCCAAGCCTGGTGAATCTGCGCGATGACGTCCGGATCGAGGACCTTGCTCAGGTCGATGCCGCGGATTTCGGCGCCGATGTGTCTGGTCAGCGGAACCACGTCGAGTCTGGTCTTGGTTGCGACGGTCATGGCGTTCCTCGATGGCCCGATCCCGATATTTTCCGAATTCTTGCAGCTTTTCCCCGAAGCGAAAGGGCCGCGCCCGCATACCCCTACTGCATCTTGATGTTGGCGGCGCGGATCACGTCACCCCAAAACGGCACTTCGCTCTTGATACGCGCGGAAAACGCCTCGGACGTACTCCCGACCGCGTCGCAGCCGAGCGCCAGCAGCCGTTCTTTCATTTCCGGCAGAGCCAGCGCCTTGGCGATTTCGCGCTGCAGCAGGGCGATGATGTCTTTCGGGGTGCCGGCGGGCGCCAGGACACCGACCCAGCTGTCGCCCCTGATGCCCGGGAAGCCCGCTTCGACGATGGTGGGAATCTCCGGCATGGCCGCGGTGCGCGACTCGCTGTTCACCGCCAGCACGCGCAGCTTGCCATCCTTGAAATGGGGGAGGACCGCGGCCGGCGAATTGAACGTGACCGGCGTGTGCCCGCCCACCACCGACGCCGCCGCCGGACCGCCGCCGTTGAACGGCACCGGCACGAGGTCGAGCCCGAGCTTCAGGCGGAACTGCTCGCCGGCGAGGTGCGACTGCGTGCCGGTGCCGGCATGTGAATAGCTGTACTTGCCGGGATTGGCGCGGATCAGCTCCACCAGTTCCTTGACGCTGTGCGCCGGCACGGACGGGTTGACGCCGACCGCCGTCGTCGACGTGATCGCGAGCGTGATGGGGTCGAAGTCCTTGTTGGGATCGTACGGGACCTTGTCGAACAGCGTCGGGTTCACCACGAACGAGCTGAACACCACCAGCAGGGTGTAACCGTCGGGCGCCGCCTTGGCGACTTGCGCGGTGCCGATGTTGCCGGTCGCGCCCGGCACGTTCTCGACCACGAACTGCTTGCCGAGCTGGTCGCTCAGCTTCTGCGCGATCAAGCGTCCGACGATGTCGGTGATCCCGGCCGGCGCATAGGGCAGAACGACCCGCACCGTTCGCGCCGGATAGCTCTGCGCTCGCGCCGGCGCGGCAAGCATCGGAATGGCCGCCGCGGCGGCCATCGCCTGCATGAATCGACGACGCTCAATGGTCTTCATGAACCCCTCCGGACGCCCGACGCCGCGAGCCTATCTCACCCTGACAGTCGGCAAAAGGCGTCAAACGCCGCAGCCTCCAGCTGGGACGAACGCGACGCCGGGCGGCACAGGCGCGTCCATCAGGCTGTCACAAACCTCCTGCTCTCTGACCCGCGCACGCACAGATCCAGGAGCGCATTTATGCCGACGATCACCACCAAGGATGGCACGCAGATTTACTACAACGACTGGGGCAAGGGTCAGCCCGTCGTGTTCAGCCACGGCTGGCCGCTATCGGCGGACGCCTTCGAGGACCAGATGTTCTATCTGGCGTCGCGCGGCTACCGCTGCATCGCCCACGACCGTCGCGGTCATGGCCGCTCGAGCCAGCCATGGCACGGCAACGACCTCGACACCTACGCGGACGACCTCGCCGAACTCGTTGCGAAGCTTGACCTGAAGGACGCCATTCACGTCGGCCATTCGACCGGCGGCGGCGAAGTCGCGCGCTACATCGGCCGCCACGGCACCGGACGCGTTGCCAAGGCCGTGCTCATCGGCGCGATCCCGCCGCTGATGCTCAAGACGCCAGCCAACCCGGGCGGCTTGCCGATCGATGTCTTCGACGGGCTCCGGGCCAGCGTGGTGGCCGACCGGTCGCAGTTCTGGAAGGACTTGAGCCTGCCGTTCTACGGCTACAACCGGCCCGGCGCGAAAATCTCCGAGGGCGTGCGCAATTCATTCTGGCTGCAGGGCATGATGGCGGGCTTCCCGGCCTCCTACTTCTGCATCAAGGCGTTCTCCGAAACCGACACCACCGAGGACCTCAAGAGGTTCGACGTGCCGACGCTCATCCTGCACGGCGACGACGACCAGATCGTCCCGATCGGCGCCGCCGCCATGCTGTCGTCGAAAATCGTCAAGGGCGCGCAGCTCAAAGTCTACAAGGGCGCACCGCACGGCATGTGCACCACGCTGAAGGACGAAGTCAGTGCCGATCTGCTGGCGTTCATCAAGGGTTAATGGGAGCGATGATGGCCATATCCCGTGCCAGGAAGAAGGCGCCAAAGAAACCAGCGATCCAAAGCCGCTTCGCGCGCGTCAACGGAACGAGACTGCATTACCTGACCGCCGGCGAAGGCGAACCGATCGTCCTGCTGCACGGCTACGCGCAGAACAGCCATATGTGGCGGCCGTTGATCGCAGAACTGGCGCGGACACACACTGTGATTGCGCCCGACCTGCGCGGCTTTGGGCAGTCCGCCAAGCCGCCACAGGGCTACGACAAGAAGACCATGGCCCAGGACATCCATGCGCTCGCCGCTTCGCTCGGCTACGAGCGTGTGCGGCTCGCCGGCCATGACATCGGGCTGATGGTCGCCTATGCCTACGCGGCGCAGTTTCCGGCCGAGGTCGATCGCATCGCGCTGATGGATGCCTTCCTGCCCGGCGTCGGCGACTGGACCAAGGTCTGGCTGCTGCGCGACCTCTGGCACTTTCATTTCTATGGCGAGACTCCGCTCAAGTTGGTCACAGGCCGTGAGCGTATTTATTTCGAGCATTTCTGGAACGACTTCGCCGCCGATCGGAAAAAGTCAGTATCCGAGAGCGACCGGCGCTTTTATGCAAAGTCCTACGGCCAGCCTGGCGCGATGCGGGCCGGCTTTGAAGTATTCAGGGCTTTCAAGCAGGACGCCGCGGATTTTCAAGAGCTGTCCCGGACCAGGCTGGCCATGCCCATGCTGGTGCTGACCGGCGAGAAGGCGTCGGGTGAATTCCTCATTCAGCAGGGGCGGCTGGTAGCTGACGATGTCGAAGGTATCGTCATCAAGGGCTCTGGTCATTGGCTGGTGGATGAAGCACCGGCTCAAGTCATTCCGAAGCTCTTGGCGTTTCTGACGCGCTGAGTTCATGGGCAGGACTGCCGACGTCGACGCCGGGCGGCATCCGGCATTGTCGCGATGGTGCAGCGCACGCTCAAAGCCTGGAAATACTCCAGTCTGGAAATACTTGTGTAACCATGTATAATGACCCCGCCTTTATCTTTAACTGCTCCAATGTATTGGATGCGGTTTCAGATGTGGAGCAGGACAATGCTCGGATTTCGGAGCAGCATCCCTGCAGCCTGCGCGGTCGTAGGATCTATTTTTTTTAGTCAAATCGCCGCGGGCACCGCGGGCGAGACGCTGCGCATCGGAGGAACCGGCGCTGCGAACGAGATGATCAAGCGCGTCGGTGCGCTATTTACGGCTGAAACCGGTATTGTCGTACAGTTGGTCCCGAGCCTGGGGACCAGCGGCGCCAACAGGGCACTGGCGGACGGCGTTATTGATGTCTCGATTTCGGGCCGCCCGCTGTCCCCGGCGGAAACCGCCAAAGGCCTGACAGCCGTTGCCGAATTGCGCACCCCCTTTGGGATGGCGACCTCCCACCCCAATCCCAATGGATTCAAAAGCAGCGAGATCGCGCGGCTGTATCAGTCCGACCATCCAACCTGGGCCGACGGCACGCCGCTGCGAATTATTCTGCGTCCAACGACCGAAAGCGACACGTGGCTGCTCGGCCAGTTGTTTCCGGGCATGAGCGAGGCCATCGCCAAAAACCGGAAGCGCGCGGACCTGTCGGTGGCGGCGACCGATCAGGACAATGCCGACATGGCAGAGAAAGCTCCGGGATCCTTGGTCGGCGCGTCCCTGATGCAAATTCAAACGGAGAGACGCAATCTGCGATTTGTCCCCATCGACGGGGTTGCTGCGTCATTGGAAAACTACAAGAGCGGCGCGTACCCGTTCGGCAAGACACTGTATTTCGTGCTTGGCGCCAAGAAGAGTCCCGCCGGTGAGCGCTTTCTGACGTTTCTGCGCTCGCCGAAAGGCATCGCCGCATTGCACGAGGCTGGCGCGCTGCTGAAAACCGAATGAAAGCCGTCAGAATAACGCAGACCTCTCTGCGGACATTTGTCACCGCCATCGGCCTGTTCTTGGCAATCGTCACCGCCGTTTCAATTCCCGCCGGCTATCTGTTCGTCGAATATTCGGCGGCTGCAAACAATCTCTCACTTAAAGCGGAACTGAAGGCCAACCGGCTGGCCAAAGTATATCTACATCCATAGTGAGCTGTGGCAATACCAGGCGGTGCGCCTCTCTGAAGTGATTGAAGTTCCGGAAGCCCAGGCGGTCGGCGACCAGCAGCGTATTCTCGATGCCGCGGGCATGCTTGTCCTCGAGGCCGGCGCAATGCCGGCTGCTCCGACGATGATGCAAGCGGCGCCGATTATCGTCCGTGGCCAGAACATGGGCCGCGTCGAAGTCGTAGCCAGCGCCCGGCCATTGTGGATCAACACGGGTATCGTCGCTGCCCTGAGCTGTCTCCTTGGCTTCGGAATGTATTTTGTCATCCGCGTCGTTCCATTGCGGGTTCTCAATCGAGCGCTGGACGCGCTGGCGCGCACGCAGCGCAACCTCCAGGACCAGAATTCCCGGTTTGACGCGGCTCTCAACAACATGTCGCAGGGCCTCATCATGTTTGACGCGGCCGAGCGGATCGTCGTTTGCAACAATCGATACATCGAGATGTACGGCCTCTCGCGTGACATCGTGAAGCCCGGCTGCACTCTGCGGGACCTCCTTGCACACCGCGCCGCGCTCGACCACAAGCTCCGCGATCCCGAAGAATATCGGGCCGAACTGTTGGCGAAGCTCAGTTTGGGCAAGACAGTCGAGGGCATCGTGGAGACGGCGGACGGACGGACCGTCGCACTCACGAATCGACCCATGCCGAATGGCGGATGGGTGGTGACCCACGAAGACATCTCGGAGCGTCGAAGGGCGGAAGCAAAAATTGCTCATATGTCGCTGCATGACGCGCTCACCAACCTGCCCAATCGGACGTTCTTCCGGGAGCAATTGGAGAACCGGCTTGCGCACCTGCCGCGGGGTCAGGAGTTCGCGGTAATGTGTCGTCGATATCGATCGCTTCAAGATCGTCAACGACACGCTTGGGCACGTTTTCGGCGACATGCTGCTACGGCACGTGGCCGAGCGAATGACCGGATGTCTGCGAGAGGGCGATATCCTTGCTCGACTGGGCGGCGATGAGTTCGCGATCCTTCAGGGAGGCATCAAGCAGCCGAGCGATGTGATCGCACTCGCAACCCGCATCTTCGAGGTCATCGAAGCTCCGTTCGATCTGGAGGGTCATCAAGTCGTGATCGGTGTCAGCATTGGCATCGCCATCGCACCAACCGATGCGGCAGAGGCCGACCAACTCTTGATGAATGCCGACTTGGCCTTGCACCGCGCCAAGGCGGACGGCCGCGGCACCTACCGTTTCTTCGAGCCGGAGATGGATGCGCTCATGCAGGCGCGCCGCCTATTGGAGGTCGACCTGCGCAAGGCATTGGTCAACGGCGAGTTCGAGGTTTACTACCAACCGATCGTCGACCTGAAGAAGCAGGATATCACCGGCGTTGAGGCGCTCGTTCGCTGGAACCGCCCCGGGCACGGGCTGGTCGCGCCGTTGGAGTTCATCCCTCTGGCGGAAGAAACCGGATTGATCGTACCGATCGGCGAATGGGTGCTTCGCCAAGCGTGCAACGAAGTGGTGAAATGGCCGGGCCAGATCTCGCTGGCGGTCAACCTTTCGCCCGCGCAGTTCAAGATGCGCACTCTCTGGCAGACCGTGACCGATGCATTGGCGCAATCCGGCATGCCGGCGCAACGGCTGGAACTGGAAATCACCGAAACGGTGCTGCTGGTGGAAAATGACGCTACGCTGGAGACGCTCCATCAACTGCGCAATTTTGGCGTGCGGATCTCGTTGGACGATTTCGGCACCGGCTATTCTTCGCTGAGTTATCTTCGCAGCTTCCCGTTCGACAAGATCAAGATCGACCGCTCGTTCGTTCACAATCTTGCTGCCAATCCGGACTCCCAGGCGATCGTTCGTGCTGTCGCGGAACTTGGCCGCAGCCTCGGAATGACGACGACCGGAGAAGGCGTCGAGACCCAGGAAGAATGCGACTATCTGCGGCGTCAGGGCTGCACCGAGGGGCAGGGATATTTTTTCGGCGTGCCCAAGCCAGCCCATGAAACCCTTGAGCTGCTGTCTCACAAGGAAGCGGCCAAAAGAGCCATAGCGTCTTAGAGCCGTCGCGTCCTGATGGTTCCGCGCATCGCGGTCGAGCGAATTGCCGTCCGGCCGGGATTTTCATCCGACCACAGCGTTAGCCGACTGAACTTATTGGATACCTCTGCGCCAAGGCGCAGCAAGGCCGGCCTTGACATGCGACTTTTTTATGCACAAACTTCAATTATGGGCACAAAACTTGGTCTAGGAGCGAAAGCTGACGACCTGAGCGAGATCGGCCCGCCGCTTTCCGAACGCGCCTATCGCGAGCTACGAAACGACATTCTTTGTGGGAAAATTGAGCCCGGCGAAAAGTTGAAGATCGAAGAACTTCAGCGCAGGTATCGGTATTCGAGCTCTCCATTGCGCGAGGCCCTAAGCCGTCTCGTCGCCGAACAGATTGTCATCGCCGATGAGCGCAGAGGCTTCCGAGCGGCGCGAGTTTCGCTTGCTGACCTTCACGACATTACGAGGTTCCGGATTGCACTCGAGACAAGCGCGTTCAGGGAATCAATCGTTCACGGTACGGACGAATGGGAAGCTGGGATTATCAGCGCCTTGCACCGGTTTGAGGCGATTGGAAACGCTCTGCCGCGGGAAAGCAGGTCTCTCGACGATGTCTGGATCGAGCGTCACAAGAACTTTCATATCGCTTTAATCGCAGCCTGCGGATCAAGCCGGATGTTGGCCGCTTGTTCGGCAATGTTCGACCACTCGCAACGCTATCGGAACCTTTGGGCGAGGCGGCGTTCTGCGCCACGTAATGCGGGGGCCGAGCATCGTCGGCTGTTGGACGCCGCATTGCGGCGTGACACGACGACCGGGATGGCGATCCTGTCAGAACACATCCAGAAAACTGCGGATCAGGTCTCCAGGTTCCTCAGCTGACGAATGTTTGGGGCTGGAGCGTCTGCACAATGGGCGGACGGCGAGGGTGAGGTTGGACGCGGGAAGACAGATGATCAAGGTCAGGCGGTTGGGTCACGCGACGTTAGCCACACCCGACATCGAGCGGCAGGTCGAATATTGGACCGGAGTGATGGGCCTGCAGGTGGTCGACCGGGGCAAGAACCGCGTCTTCTTGGCAACCAAACTCGGGGAGGAGGCGATCGCGCTTGAGGGAGGAGCCGAATCCGCCCTGAACCGCGTCTCGTTTCAGGTAGAGATGGGCAGTCTTGGCGAATTGGCAGCCGCCCTGCACACAATGGGCGTAGCCTGCGAACGCCGGACCGATATCAGTCCCGCGATATCGGAAGCCCTCGTCTTTCGCGACCCGAAAGACACGCTGATCGAAATCTTTGCAAGCACGCGCTTCCACGCGAAGGACCGGTCCGATGCCGGTATCGGCACCCTGAAGCTTGGGCACGTGGCCTACCGTGTGAAGGACGTGGCAAAAGTCGTCGACTTCTATACCGACGTGCTTGGATTTCGGACTTCCGATTGGATCGGCGATCACTTTGCGTTCCTGCGCTGTGGTGTGGATCATCACACCGTGAATTTCGTCCAATACAAATCCCCGCGGCTTCACCATATCGCGTTTGAAGTGAAGGACTGGGCTGAGCTTCAGCGTGGCTGCGAGATCTTGCAGAAGAACCGGATCGAGTTGGTTTGGGGACCATTGCGGCATATCGTCGGGCACAACGTGGCCGCCTACCACCGCAATGCCGACGGCGTTCGCGTCGAAATCTTTTGCGAAATGGACATGATGAAAGACGAGACGCTTGGCTATTGGGAACCGCGGCCATGGCACGAGGAACTGCCGCTGCGCCCGAAAAAATGGCCGAAGGACACGCCTCGAAGTGCGTGGGGATTCGGATCCGTTGGGACCTTTCCCGGCTATCCCTAACTGAACGATCGCCCGATTCAATGTTGGGCGCATCCCAAAGGGTCTAAACGTTGGCAAAACCGTCTCTGGAGATTTGGCAATGGTTCCGGTGCAACGCCTAGGGCACGTGACGATCGAAACGCAAGACATCGAGCGGGCTCTTGAGTACTACGAACAGGTTACGGGTCTGGTTGCGACCGCGCACAATTCAAAGACGGTGCATCTGGCTTCGAAGCTTGGCCTGCTGGCCATCACGCTCGTGAAGTCCGATCGCTCTGATTGCACCAAGCAATCGTTCGAGATTGCTCGGGATATCAGATTTCGCGCAAATCGCAAAAATCCTCGCGAATGACGGCATCAAGAGCGAGCTGCGAAGCGATCCGTTCCCGGTACGCCGAGGGCGCTGTCCTTCGTTGACCCCAAGGGAACTACAATTGAACTTTTCAGCGAATGGAGTCCTGTCGCAAGTCGTCGAGAAGTCGCCGGGATCGGTCCGTTGAAGATCGGGCATGTCGCATTCTTTGTGCCCGACATTCAAAAAATTGTCGATTTCTACCAGAGCGTTCTGGGCTTCCGCGTGTCGGATTGGATTGGTGATTTCTTCGTGTTCATGCGCTGCAATTCCGACCATCACTCGGTGAATTTTTTTCGCGGAGATCAAGCGCACATTCATCATATGGCCTTTGAGTTGAAGGACTTCGCGCATATTCAACAGAGCTGCGAGACGCTTGCAACGCACCGCATTCCCTTGACGTGGGGTCCGATGCGCCATGGGCCGGGCCACAACATCGCCACCTACCATCGCAATCCCGACGATCATGTCATCGAGCACTATTGCGAGCTCGATCAAATGAAGACCGAGGCACTCGGGTTCTTCGAGCCGCGTCCATGGCACACGGATCTCCCGCAGCGCCCAAAGGTATGGCAACCCGGCACATGGGTTTCCGGATGGGGACTTCCCCCGACTCCGGATCACGTACGCGCCCCAAAACAGAACTCGGAGGTGTCGCAGCGCGCGCGCGTCGCCGGCACCCGGGGTTGAAGCATGACAATCCAGGCCGCGCTCTTCGCGCCACTTGCTCGCCGTGCGATCCTCACCGCACTGGCGGTGTTGGCCGGCAATCCGGAGAGCTTGCTGGCGCAGAGCTATCCGAGCGCCCCGATCAAGATCGTGGTGCCATATCCCGCCGCCGGAGGTCCGCTGGACACTGCTGCACGCGTACTTGCTGACGAATTTCGCGCCACCTTTGGGCAAGCTGGCGTGATCGAGAATCGTCCAGGCGCCGGCGGGCGCATCGGTACCGAATACGTATTTCGCGCGCCGCCCGACGGGCTCACAGTTCTGTGCGGGCCGCAAACACTATTCGCGATCAGCCATCTCCTTTTCGCCCAGCCGACATTTGATGCCCGTCAGTTTGAGCCGATCAGCATGCTCGCCGAATACGCCGGAGTGCTGGTAGCTCGTCCCTCGCTTTCGATTGCCAATCCGGTAGAACTGATCGCCTATGCGAGAGCCAATCCCGGCAAGCTCACCTACGGCTCGCAGGGCGTCGGCACGCTCGGGCACCTCGCGTTCGAGCACATCAAGTTAGCCGCAAAAATCAACGTGCTGCATGTTCCATTCCGGGGCAGCCAGCCGGCAGTTACGGAGTTGCTCGGCGGCCATATCGATGTTCTGATCGATACCCTGCTTAACACCAGGTCGAACATCGAGGCTGGCAAGCTCAAACTTGTCGGCGTCGGAACGACCCGGCGGCTTGAGGCCTTTCCTGATATTTTCACGATTGGCGAAGCGTTGCCTGGATTTGACGCCACCACCGCGGTCGGATTTGTGGCGCCGCCAGGAACGCCCGAGCATATCACCCAGGCTATCGCGAATGTGATCAAGACCGCGGTGGCGCGGCCGGAAGTGAGCAAGCGACTTTCTGCGCTTGGCTTGGAGCCTCTTGGAACAACGCCAAACGAGATGCGGGCCTATTTGGCAAAAACGGAATCCCGTTGGGCGCCGGTCATCACCGCAGCTCATATCAGGGTCGACTGATACCGGACTGGCTTGTTGGAACGGTCGTGCACACGCCCAAACCTTCCCCAAGTGTTGGGACAAGGGCGTGCCCACGATCGCAATAGGGTAAGCCTCATGATCCAGCTTCAAGCGCTATTCGTCACGGCCCTCTCACTTGGTGTTGTGATTGCCGAAATCGCGCAAGGCCAGCCAGAAGGCTATTTCAAAGGCAAGACCGTGACGATTGCGGTTGGCGGTACCGCCGGCGGTGGCATCGACCTTGGTGCACGGATGCTGGCGCGCCATCTTGGAAAATATTTGCCCGGTGAGCCCAAAATTCAAGTTCAGCTTGTGCCCGGTGCCGGCGGCGTGCGCCTTATGGAGCAACTCTTTGCTATAGCCCCAAAGGACGGCACATACATCGGCGCTTTTTCAACCGGTCCAATCATCGAGGCGCTCGTTTCTCTGCGCAAAGTGAAATACAAAATCAGCGATTTCACGGCAGTAGGCGCACTTGAGAAGGACGTCAGTCTCTGCGTAACCTGGCACGCCTCGGCCATCAAGACATTGCAGGACGCCAAGGCGCGTGAGGTCACGCTCGCCGGGACGGGATTGAGTTCCCCGACCGATATGATCCCACTCGCGCTCAACGCGGTGTTGGGTACGAAGTTTCGAGTAGTCTCGGGCTACGTGGGTACGCAGGAAGCGCTTATTGCGATTGAGCGTGGCGAAACCGAGGGCCGCTGCGGGTGGGCCTTTTCGAGCATGAAATCGTCCAAGCCCGATTGGCTTCGCGACAAGAACTCAATTTTCTTATACAGCTTGGCGATGAAAAACATCCGGAGCTTCAGGACGTGCCAAACGCTCTAGATTTGGTCTCCGATGAATCTGGCAAGCAGTTCATGCGGGTGCTTGTTGCTCCCCAAAGTATCAACCGACCCTATCTTGCGCCACCTGACCTGCCGGCCGATCGCGCCAAGGAAATTCGCGCTGCATTTATTGCAGCCATGAAGGACGAGACGCTGAAATCAGAGTTCAGCAAGATGGTCGGCGGCGAGCCAGCACCGACCAGCGGCGAAGACATGCAGAAGCTGCTGAACGGAATTGACGCTACGCCGCCGGCCGTGGTCGCACGATTGAAGACTGTGTTAGAATCCGAACCGGTAAGGGGAGAACGATCCGGGTCGAATCAAGGCGCCGAGTTCGTGTCGCGTGACCTAGGTCAGAGCTGCTGCCCCAACGGCGTTGCCCGCGTTGCAACGGGTGGGCAAAAGGCGCAGTCTAAAACTCTTCTACAGACGACAGGTTTGACAAAAGCCTGAACAATCTTCCCGCACGAGCACCCGGAGGGCTGCGCGAAGCGGAGAGATATTCGAGTGGAGCAGCGCATCAGACGCCGCCCACCGGCTAGGGAGAGCAACATGAGTCACCGCGAGCGCCGCCACGGCGCACCCTCACCTATTGAACAGGTTGCCGGCAATGGACTGCTCGATCGCCGGGCGTTGCTGCGCGGCGGCGCGATGGTCGCCGGCGCCATGACCACCGGCGTCTCGGTCACCGGCGCGGCTGCCGAGCCGCTCAAGAACGATCCGTGGAGCCTGGAAATGGGCACGGTCGTGCCGCCCTATCAGGTGGCGTCGCGGTTCGAGAAGAACGTGGTGCGCACGCTCAGCAATCCCAACAACGAATTCCGCAACTCGCATGCCCGCACGCCGCATCATCTGCTGCAAGGCACGGTGACGCCGAACGGGTTGTTTTTCACCATCGCGCATTCCGGCCTGCCCGATATCGACCCGGCGCAGCACAAGCTCGTCATTCATGGGCTGGTGAAGCAGCCGCTGGTGTACACCGTCGAGTCGCTGTCGCGCTATCCGATGGTGACGCGCATGGCGTTCCTCGAGTGCAGCGGCAACTCGGCGCCGATGTTCTCGAGCGAGCCGTTGCAGGTCACCGCGCAGGCGCTGCACGGCCTCGTTTCGAACGCCGAATGGACCGGCGTGCCGCTCTCGACGCTGCTGGAAGAGACCGGCATCGATCCGAAGGCGAAGTGGCTGCTGGCGGAAGGCACCGACTCGCTCGGCCTGCATCGCAGCGTGCCGATCAAGAAGGCGCTCGATGACGCCCTCATCGTGCTCTACCAGAACGGCGAACGGCTGATGCCGGGCAACGGCTATCCGATGCGCCTGCTGCTGCCCGGCTATCAGGGCAACATGAACGTCAAGCACGTGCGGCGGATCAAGCTGATCGACCAGCCGGCGATGAGCTTCTACGAGGCCAAGACCTATTCGCAGATCCTGCCGGGCAACAAGATGTGGCTGTTTCACTTCACCCAGGAGGTCAAGTCGTTCATCACCCACCCGTCGTTCGGCCACAGCATGAAGGGTCCGGGCTACTACGACATTTCCGGCGTGGCCTATTCGGGCAACGGCCGCATCGCCAAGGTCATGGTCTCGGCCGACGGCGGCAAGAGCTGGGCGCCAGCGGCGTTGCAGGACCCGGTGCTGCCCAAGGCGTTCACCCGCTTCCGCATGCCGTGGAAGTGGGACGGCCAGCCGGTCGTACTGCAGAGCCGGGCCTGGGACGAAGGCGGCAACGTGCAGCCGCTGCGGGCCGAATTCGTCGCCGCGCGCGGACAGACCGAGAAGCCGGTGGCAAGCCCGCTCGCCTTCCCCAACCAGCACTTCAACAGCATCACGAGCTGGGGCGTTGGAGCCAACGGGGAGATCAAGCATGTCTATGCATAAGCCGCTCCTCGCCCTCGCCTGCGTGCTCGTGTTCGGCAGCGGTCCGGCGGGTGCGCAAGCGCCCGGTCTCGGCACGCCGATCACCGAAGCCGACATCACCGCCTGGAACATCGACGTGCTGCCGGACGGCACCGGCCTGCCGCCCGGCAGCGGAACCGTCAAACAGGGCGAGGCCGTCTATGCGCAGAAATGCGCGCTCTGCCATGGCGAGAACGGCGTGAAACCGGCCCGCGGTTTCCTGCCGATGATCGGACCGTCGCGGTTCGACCGCATCGATACGATGAAGACCGTGCCTTACTACAAATACGCCACGACACTCTACGACGTCATGCGCCGGTCGATGCCGTTCCCGGCGCCGAAGACGCTGACCAACGACGAGCTCTACGCGCTCTCGGCCTATATCCTCGCGCTCAACAAGATCATCCGCGAGGACGAGGTCATGGACGCCAAGACCTTGCCGCAGGTGAAAATGCCGAACCGCGACAATTTCATCGTGTGGGACCAGGACAAGGTCGACTATCAGCCGGTGCCGCCCGTGCGCTGACGGCGGATCGTGAACGGACGCAGGTAGCGGCGACCGGCCGCTACCTGCGCACATGCTTCGAGGATTGATCTGCATCAAGAGGGAAACCAACCGGCTCTGGAACGGTTCACGCGTTGATTGGCGCAAGACAGCGCGCCGCAACCAGGGCCATGAGTTTCGTCATGTACGAGCCGTCCAACCGGCAATTTCCGTTTGCGGCTTTCCTCTGGCCGGCGCTTGCGGCGGCCACGGCGGGTGAGTTCGCCACTTCGATCGCCCGGCAGTTCGTCGATTTGGCGGTGGTGCCCGAGGCCGAGCCCGTGCCGGACGAGCCGGAATGGGCGACGGTCAATCGCATTGCGCTCAGGCTCGATACGGTTTTGCTGCGCGATTTCTCGACGGCGGACGGCGGCCTGCCCACCCTGCTGGTGACGCCGTTTGCGCTGCACCGCTCCACGATCGTCGACGTCGCGCCGGGCTACAGTCTGGTCAAAACGTTGCGCGACGCCGGGCTGTCCCGGCTGTTCGCCACCGATTGGCGCTCCGCCACTCCCGACATGCGCCATTTCGGTATCGACACTTATCTTGCCGATCTCAACGTGCTGGTCGACGAACTGGGTGGCGACGTCAACCTGGTGGGTCTTTGCCAGGGCGGCTGGATGGCCTTGCTGTTCGCCGCGCGCTTTCCCGGCAAGGTCGCCAGGCTGGTGCTGGCCGGCGCACCGATCGACATCACGGCGGCGAGTTCGGGCTTGTCGACGCTCGCGGCATCGAGCCCGCTCGCACTGTTTCAGGAGCTTGTCAGCATCGGCGACGGCCGGATGCTCGGCCGCAGCATGCTGGAGTTCTGGGGCTCCAGTTCGATGGAAACCGAAGAGATCGTCACGCTGCTGCAGATCGATGAACCCGTCGGCTCGCCCGCCTTCACGCAGATCGAACGGCTGTTCCGCCGCTGGTACGCCTCGACCGTGGACCTGCCGGGGCGCTTCTATCTCGAGGTGGTCGAGAAGCTCTACAAGCAGAACGAGCTGTCGGGCGGCAGTTTCGTGGCGCTGGGCGAAACCATCGATCTCAAGAAGGTCCGGGCGCCCTTGTTCCTGCTGGCGGCGCGCGATGACGAGGTGGTGGCGCCGGCACAATTGTTCGCGGCCGAGCGCGCTGGTCGGCACGCCGGCAGGCAGTGTGCAGACCGCAACTGTCGACTGCCGGCACGTCGGGTTGTTCATGGGCAGGCCGGCGCTCCGCGGAGCACTGGCCGGACATCGCCCGCTGGATCGTGTCGCCGGGCAGCATTGCGCCGGCATTGGACGCGCCAGAGCACGGCTCGGACACCGGCATCGCAAGCGCCGGCCGCCGCGCCCGCCGGGCCCCGGTACGCACCCAAGGCTGATCGCCACGCCCCCGCGATTGCGTCCCCTGCCGCGCGTATGCGTCACGCTGTTCAATACTTGCCGATTTGGCTCTAAGGTCGCCGGCTGGATTCACCGCAGGCGTGGTCGCGCCGCAGGAGGCATAGGGATGGAGCTTGGGCTCAAGGGGAAAACCGCGCTGGTGACGGGGGCAAGCCGCGGCATCGGCCGCGGCATCGCGCTGGCGTTCGCGGATGAAGGCTGCGACCTGATGCTGACCGCGCGCGACCCCAAGGCGCTCGATGAGGTCGCGGCCGCGATCCGCGGCAAGGGCCGGCGCGCGGCCGTGTCGGTGACCGACTTGCGCGAGCCGCAGGCGCCGGCCGCGATCGTCGATACGGTGAAACGCGAGTTCGGCGGCCTCGACATTCTCATCAACAATGCCGGCACCACCAAGCGCGGCGATTTCTTCGCGCTGACCGACGAGGACTGGGCGGACGGCTATTCGCTCAAGTTCTTCGCCCATGTCCGGCTGGCGCGCGCCGCCTGGCCGCTGTTGAAGGAGCGCAAGGGTGCGCTGGTCGCGATCGGCGGCACCAGCGGCCGCAAGCCCGAAAGGCGGTTCACCATCGGCAGTTCGGTCAACGCGGCGGTGGCGGCGTTCACCAAGTGCCTCGCCGACCTCGGCAAGGAGGACGGCGTGCGGGTGAACTGCATCCATCCGAGCCTGGTCGAAACCGAACGGCAGTGGCGGCGAATCCGCGCGGCCGTGGAACAGACTGGCGAGCCGGAGGACAAGGTGCGCGCGGCGCTCTGCCGCGAGACCGGCATCACGCGGTTCGGCACCGTCGAAGACGTCGCCGACCTCGTCACCTTCATGGTGTCGTCGCGCGCGACCTGGCTGCAGGGCGCCACCATCGATCTCGACGGCGGGGAGATCCCGGTATTGTGAATACGATCTCGTGCAGCCTCGCTCGACCTCATGCTGAGGAGCCTGCCGGCGCGCAGCGAAGGCAGGCGTCTCGAAGCATGGCGGCAGGTGCTGTGTGCGCGGCCATCCTTCGAGACACCCGCCTGCGGCGGGCTCCTCAGGATGAGGTCCGGTCAAAGAGTCGCGCGGGATGAACATCCTGCTCACCCCGGCGCGGATCGGCCCGGTCGAAATCAAGAACCGCATCGTGATGCCGCCGATGACGACACGCACGGCGGACGCGGACGGCTTCGTCACCGACGACAGCATCGCCTACTACATGGCGCGGGTGAGTGGCGGCGTCGGCCTGATCACCGTCGAAATGGCGTCACCGGAAAAATGCGGCCGCCACCGCCGCCACGAGGTCGGCATCTATGACGACCGCTTCCTGCCCGGGCTGACGCGCCTGGTGACCGAAATCCACCGCGGCGGCGCCAAGGCGTCGATCCAGCTTGGCCACGGCGGCGGCCATACCCGCAAGGACATCTGCGGCGAGACGCCGATTGCGCCGTCGGCGATTCCGCATCCGGTCTACGAAACGACATTCGAGATCATCGTGCCGGAGGAGATGAGCAAGGCGCGGATCGCACAGACCACCGCCGCGCATGTCGCCGCGGCGGTGCGCGCCCAGCAGGCCGGGTTCGACTGCGTGGAGATTCACGCCGCGCACGGCTACCTGATCTCGCAATTCCACGCGCCGTTCGAAAACCGCCGCGACGACGAGTATGGCGGCAGCCTGGAGAACCGCGCCCGCTTCGGTCTCGACATCCTGCGCGCCGTGAAGGCCGCGGCACCGGGGCTAGGCGTGATCTACCGGCTGTCGGTCGAGGACTTCTTCGACGGCGGCCTGCCGTTTCACGAGGGCAAGCTGATCGCGCAGTGGGCCGCCGCAGCCGGCGCCGACGCGCTGCACGTCACCGCCGGGCACTACCGCTCGCTGCCGTCGGCGCAAATCGTGCTGCCGCCGATGGACATGCCGGATGCGCCCTTTCTCGACTATGCCGCCGAGATCAAGGCTTTGGTCGATATTCCGGTGATCGCGGTCGGCCGCCTCGGCGATCCGGCGACCGCGACCGCGGCGGTCGCCGACGGCAAGGCTGATTTCATCGCGCTCGGGCGCACCCTGGTGGCCGATCCGGAGTGGGTCAACAAGCTCGCGCGCGGCGAACCGATCCGCCGCTGCCTGGCCTGTAACACCTGCATCAACGAGATGCGCGGTGGCGCGCGCATCGGCTGCGTGGTCAACGGCGCAGCCGGCCGCGAGGCCGTGTTCTCCACGCCGAGCCCGCCGCGCGGCGAGCGCATCGCGGTGATCGGCGCGGGACCGGCCGGCCTCACCTATGCCTCGCTGGTCGCCGAAGGAAACACCGTGACGGTGTTCGAGAAGCGAAGGCAGCCGGGCGGATCGTTTCGCTACGCCGGCAAGGCGCCGCTGTTTCAGGAGGTCGAGGCCAGCGACGCAGAGCTTTAAGCGCTATGTCGCCGACATGGCGGCCGCCTGCGCTTTCAAGGGCGTGGAGTTCTGCTTCAAGACCGACGTGCGCGCACAACCTGAGGTGCTGGCGCCGTTCGATCGCATCGTGATCGCAACCGGCGCGGACTACCGCTTCGGCCTCGGTCCACTCGCCAGGACCGCGCTCGATTGGGGCGCCGGCCGTTGGCCGGTGTTGTCGCAGTTGTTTTCGCGGCCAAAGCTGCGCGACTGGTTCTACTATCGGGCGCGCCGAGGAACCGGCGAGCTGTTCCAGGCGCGTGGCGCGTCCCGGGCAAACCGTGGTCGTGATCGGCGACGCCATGCAGGCCGGCAAGAGCAAGCCGGCGATCGCCAGCGCATTCGAGGCCGCGCTGCTCCCTGGCGGCGGCTAGCGCGAGCGTGGCACGTTCGGTGCAAGGCAATTCAAGGCAGCCCGCTTCGACGTAATATGCTGCGGACATTCTGAGCGAGGTCATGGCCGAAATCCGCTTCCTGCTGAACGGAGAGCCGCGCGCCGTGACCGGCGTGCCGCCGACCATGACGGTGCTCGACTGGCTGCGCCTCGAGGCGCGGCTGACCGGCACCAAGGAGGGCTGCGCCGAAGGCGACTGCGGCGCCTGCACGATCGTGGTCGGGCGGCCGGACGGGGACCGGCTGCAACTACGAGGCGGTCAATTCCTGCCTGATGCTGCTGCCGCAACTCGACGGCTGCCGCGGTGCTGACGGTCGAAGGTCTCGCGGCCGCGGACGGCACGCTGCATCCGGTCCAGCAGGCGCTGGTCGACGCCGACGCCACGCAATGCGGCTTCTGCACGCCGGGCTTCGCGATGGCGATGTTCGCGTTCCACCACGGCGGCGAAGGCGGCCGAGGATACGCTCATCCACGAGGCGCTCGCCGGCAATCTCTGCCGCTGCACCGGCTATCGCTCGATCGTCGATGCCTGCCGCCGGATCGCCGCCGGGCCGTCCGACCGCTTCGCCGCCGCCGGCGAGCCTACCGCCGCGACGCGTCGCGCGGGCTGCCGGCCTGCACCGACTATCGCCACCGAGAGCAGATCTATCTGCGCGCCGCGGACGCTCGACGAACTGCTCGCGGCGCGCGAGCAGCATCCCGACGCGCTGCTGCTATGCCGGCGGCACCGATCTCGGGCTGCGCGTGAGCAAGGACCGCGAGGCATTCCCGTGCGTGATCTCGACCGCGCGGGTCGCCGAGCTGCAGCAGATCGCCAGCGATGCTCACGCGCTCACGATCGGCGGCGCCGTCACCTATACGCAGGCGCTGCCGCATCTCGATCGCGCATTTCCCGGCATTCGGCGCGCTGGTGCGCCGCATCGGCTCGCGCCAGATCCGCAACCTCGGCACCATCGCCGGCAATCTCGCCAACGCCTCGCCGATCGGCGACACGCTGCCCTGCCTGATCGCGCTCGACGCATCGGTGACGCTGGCGTCACGCGGCGGCACGCGCACGCTGCCGGTCGAGGAGTTCATCACCGGCTATCGCAAGACCGCGCTGCGCGCCCGGCGAGGTGATCGCCGCGATCCACATTCCGCTGTTGTGCCGCAGGCCGGCAGTTTCGCCGCCTACAAGCTCTCCAAGCGCTTCGACCAGGACATCTCGACCGTGGTCGCGGCGTTCTGCCTCGACGATGGACGGCGACAACGTCCGCGACATGCGCGCCGCCTATGGCGGCATGGCGGCGCGCGCCATGCGCGCGGCCAATCTCGAAGCCGCGCTCGCCGGCCGCGCCTGGAGCCAGCATTGCGCATCGCCGACATCGACGCGGCGCTCGCGCGCGACTTCACGCCGATGGGCGACCATCGCGGCAGCGCCGGCTACCGGCTGCGCGCGGCCGCCGGACCTGGTGCGGCGGCTGCAGCTCGAGACGACATCGCGCGTGCTGACCCGGGTGGAGGCGCTATGAACGCGCCGCTCGCCCGCATCCGCGGCGGCGTCCACACCGCCGTGCGCCACGACAGCGCCGTCGGCCACGTCACCGGCCGCGCGCTCTACATCGACGACGTGCCGAACGTGCCGGGCACGCTCGAAGCCGCGCTGGTGCTGAGCCCGCACGCCCATGCCCGCATCCTGCGCATCGACTTCGCCCGCGCGCTCGCCGCGCCCGGCGTCGTCGCGGCGATCGCGGCCGCCGACATTCCCGGCAAGAACGACATCGCGCCGATCCGCAGCGACGAGCCGCTGCTCGCCGCCGACGTGGTCGAATACGAGGGCCAGCCGGTCGCCGCCATCGCGGCCGCGACGCTCGACCAGGCGCGCGCCGCCGCGAAGCTGGTCGAGATCGAGTACGAGCCGCTGCCCGCGGTCCTGACGGTCGAGGACGCGATCGCGCGCGAGCAATACGTCGCGCCGCCGCAGACGCATCGTGCGCGGCGACGCCGCCGCCGCGCTCGCCGGCGCGCCGCATCGCCTCTCGCGGCGAGTTGCGCTGCGGCGGCCAGGATCATTTCTATCTCGAGGGCCAGATCGCGCTCGCCACGCCCGGCGACGACGGCAGCCATGCACGGTGCTCAGCTCCACCCAGCATCCGACCGAGGTGCAGCACGGCGTCGCGCACCTGCTCGGGCTGCCGTTCAACGCCGTGACCGTCGAGGTGCGGCGCATGGGCGGCGCGTTCGGCGGCAAGGAGAGCCAGGCCACCATCATCGCCGGCATCGCCGCGGTGCTGGCCTGGAAGACGCGGCGGCCGGTGAAGCTGCGGCTGCCGCGCGACGACGACATGCGCGCCACCGGCAAGCGCCATCCGTTCCTGATCCGCTACGACGTCGGCTTCGACGGCGACGGCCGCATCCTCGCGCTCGACCTCACGCTGGCCGCGAACGGCGGCAACGTCGCCGACCACACGCCGGCGGTGCTGACGCGCGCGCTCTGCCACGCCGACAACTGCTACTGGCTGCCGCACGTGCGCTTTCGCGGCCTCGCCTGCAAGACCAACACGGTGTCGAACACCGCGTTCCGCGGCTACGGCGGACCGCAGGGCATGCTGGCGATCGAGACCATCATCGACTGCATCGCGCGCCACCTCGGCGCTGCCGGTCGCCACCGTGCGCCAGCGCAACTACTACGGCATCGGCCGCAACGACGTGACGCCCTACGGCATGCGGGTCGAGGACAACATCATCGAGCGCGTGGTGGACGAACTCGACCGCACCGTCGACATCGAAGCATGGCGCGCCGAGATCGACGCCTTCAACCGCGACAGCCCGGTGCTGAAGAAGGGCCTCGCCACCATGCCGGTCAAGTTCGGCATCTCGTTCAACCGTCCGGCGCTCAACCAGGCGGGCGCGCTGGTGCACGTCTATACCGACGGCAGCGTGGTGCTGAACCACGGCGGCACCGAGATGGGCCAGGGCCTGTTCGTCAAGGTCGCGCAGGTGGTGGCGGAGGCCTTCAGCATCGACCTCGACCACATCCGGGTATCGGCCACCTCGACCGGCAAGGTGCCCAACACCTCGCCGACGGCGGCATCCTCCGGCTCCGATCTCAACGGCATGGCGGCGCTCAACGCCGCGGTGCGAGATCAGGGCCCGCATGACCGAGGTCGCGGCCGAACATTTCGGCGTGCCGGCGCCCGACATCCTGTTCTCCGCCAACCGCATCTATGCCGGCAACCGCAGCATGTCGTTTCCGGAGCTTGCCGCGCTGTCGTGGGAGAAGCGCGTCTCGCTGTCGGCGACCGGCTACTACCGCACGCCGAAAATCCACTGGGACTTCGCCACCAACACCGGCCGGCCGTTCTACTATTTCGCCTATGGCGCGGCGGCGGCCGAGGTCGCGATCGACACGCTGACCGGCGAGACGCGCGTGCTGCGCGCCGAGCTGCTGCAGGACTGCGGCCGCTCGCTCAATCCGGCGATCGACCTCGGCCAGATCGAAGGCGCGTTCGTGCAGGGCATGGGCTGGCTCACCAGCGAGGAATTGTGGTGGGACGCGCGAAGGCCGGCTGCGCACCCACGGGCCGTCGACCTACAAGATTCCCGGCAGCCGCGACGTGCCGCCGGTTTTCAACGCCCGCATCCTGGCCGACGCGCCGAACCCGGAAGCCACCGTGTTCCGCTCCAAGGCGGTCGGCGAGCCGCCGCTGATGCTGGCGATCTCGGTCTATCTCGCGATCCGCGACGCGGTCGCGAGCCTCGCCGGCCACCGCGTCGCGCCGCAGCTCGACGCGCCGGCGACGCCGGAGCGCGTGCTCGCCGCCATCGACGATCTGCGCGACCGGGCGTGATCGAAGGCTTTTGGCCTATGGCCCATGCCGATGGCCCCATTAAGAAAGCGTTTAGCAAGAATTCAAACCTCACTGGAATGCCATCATCTCGCTTTCGATCAACATAGTTGTCGCCCTTTCGAATGATTGTATCTCCCCAGGTATGGGGGATCGAAATGCAAGCAGAAGCACAAGCGCACGGGGAACCGCTGCCGCAGGATTACGTGGCCTGGCCCGAAGAGTTTTCGGACAAGAAGGACGTACTTGCCATCCTGAAACGGAACGCGCGGCCTATTTTGATGGGCGTTGCAGGCCTCACCGCGATTTTGGTTTTGGCATACGGTGTGACGAGAAGCTCGTCTGAGACAGTTGCGCCGCCGCCAAGCTCGCCTACGGTTGCAAAAGTGAGCCAGCCGGTTGTCAAATCAATCGAGATGGAAGCCTTGAGAGCAGCCATAAGTGAACAGAACGCCACAAACCAGCAAATCGTGGCGGCGCTGGATGCGTTGCGCGCGGAGCAGCAGGAATTACGAAAACAGATCGCGGCAACGCAGGCAAGACAACAATCTGCCGGGATGATCACCGGTTCGATAACTCCACGCCCGCTGGCAAAACCTCTCCCGGCCAAGAAACCGGATCAGGGGGACGCGCGTCCGGTTCCGTATCCGCCCGACCCGCGCCAAGTTCCGTATCCGCGTCCGAATTGATTGCACGAGTTAATCACGCCATTCTTTCGGGTGTTGGCCGCTGACTCCCACGTGATGTTTTCCGGTGCCCGCACCGCGCATTCCGGCACCCTCTCCCCTTGCGGGAAAGGGTGGCGAACATCGCAGCGTAGCGAAGATGTGAGCCGGGTGAGGGGTGGCTTTGGAGCGAGATCGCGCCTGCAAACCCCTCACCCGCCTCGCTGCGCTCGGCACCCTCTCCCACAAGGGGAGAGGGTACGGAGTGCACGGCGCATTCGTTGACTAGACCTACAGCTACGCTCGCGCACCGAGCAGATCGGCGCAGGCCAGCGCGACGATCTTGGTGGCCGCCGCGAGATCGTTGAGCCGCAGGTTCTCGTTGGCGTTGTGCGCATTCGCTTCGAGGATCGAGCGCGGCCCCGCGCCATACAGCACGATCGGAATACCGCGCCGCCGCGTAATGCCGGGCATCGGTGTAGAGCGGCACGCCGGTCAGCGCGACGTCGACGCCGAGCACTTGCTTCGCGCGGCGCGCGATCGCGTCAGCCAGCCGGTCCGTGCCGGCAATCGGCGTGAGCGGCGTGGCGAGCAGCAACCGGTGCACGTCGACCTTTGCGTCCGGGCGTGCACGCGCGGCGGTCTCGATCACGCGGCGCAGGTCGGCCTCGGCCTGCGCGGGGTTCTCCTCCGGGATCATTCGCCGGTCGATGCGGAACGTGACCTGGTCCGGCACCACGTTGGTGTTGATGCCGCCCTTGATCAGGCCGACGTTGAGCGTCGGCGACACGATGCCGGGCACGGCCGAGTGCGCCTTGGCGAGCTCCGCGCGATAGGCATAGAGCGCAGTCAGCACGGCCGTTCGCGGCCTCCAGCGCATCGACGCCGGTGTCCGGCATCGCGGCATGCGCCTGCTTGCCGGTCACGGTCACTTCGAGATGCAGGCAGCCGTTGTGCGCGTTGACGATGGCGTAGGAAAAGCCCGCCGCGATCACCAGATCGGGCCTCGTCAAGCCCTGATCCAGCAGCCACTTCGGACCGATGTCGCCGCCGATCTCCTCGTCGTAGGTGAAATGCAGCTCGAGCGTGCCGCCGATCTTACCGCCCTTCGCGGCCGCCGCCTTCAGCGCCAGCAACGTCCAGGTGTAGGTGGCGAAATCCGATTTCGACACCGCGACGCCGCGGCCGAACA
Organism: uncultured Alphaproteobacteria bacterium; assembly: GCA_963807865.1. GTDB lineage: Bacteria > Pseudomonadota > Alphaproteobacteria > Rhizobiales > Xanthobacteraceae > VAZQ01. The sequence continues at coordinate 41,940 of CAWEDK010000016.1, forward strand.
TCACCCGTCCGTGCGGGCTGTCCTCGATCGTGGCGCCATAGGGATCGACGCCGCCAGCCGAGCCCGGGCGGCACGACGTCGCCATGGGCATTGAGCGCGATCGTCGGGCCGTCGCCGAAGCGATGGCGCACGATCAGGTTGGTCGCGCTCGTCATGCCGACCGCTTCGGCCGCGGCGGCCGGCACCGCGTGGGCCTCGACCGTCAGGCCGAGGCCTTCGAGCAGTTGCTCGCGCACGCCTGGCATGCGCGGCGCAGTCGCCCGGCGGATTGTCGCTCGGCACCTTGACCAGTTCGGCAAGAAATTCGGTCTCGCGCGCGAAGTCGCCGTCGATGAAATCGACAATGGATCGCGCAAGCTTGTCGTAACGGATGCGTGATCGGTCATGGGCAGGCTCGAAGTTCAAAATCGTATCGATGAGGATGCGCGCCGCAACGTCGGCATCCGCCGCCGTGACGGTTTCGAGCGGCGAATGGCTGATGCCGCCATTGCCGCAGCGCACGAACAGCATGCCGACGTCGGTGACGCCGCTGAACATCACGGCGTCGTGGCCGGCGCCGCTCGGCAAGGAAAACGCACGCTGCCCGGCGCGCTCGATGGCACGCGCGAACCGCGCCTGAAGTTCCGGCGAACACGGCACCGCCGGGCCGCGCTGGATTTCCTTCGACCTCGCTCGCGACATTGCGGCGGCGCACGATCCGGTCGATCTCGGCAAGCACATCCGCAGCCGCGGCATCGCGCGTGGCATCGTCGCCGGCGCGGATGTCGAGCGACAGGTCGCAGCGGCCCGGGATCACGTTGATCGCCCCGTTCGGCACCGCGAGCCGGCCGACGGTGCCGACCAGGGTCGGCGCAGCCGAGCAGCGCTTCTCGACATGGAGCACGATCTCGGCGGCGGCAGCAGCGGCATCGCGGCGCAACGGCATCGGCACGGTGCCGGCATGCCCGCTCATGCCGGTGCAGCGTCACGCTGTAGCGCAGATTGCCGGCGATCGACGTCACGACCCCGACCGGCAGACCCTGCTGCAGCAGCACCGGCCCCTGCTCGATGTGCACTTCCAGATAGCCCAGCAGGTCTTCGGGCCGGCGCGCCAGCGCGCCGAGCTTGTCGGGATCGTGGCCGGATTTGTGGATGAGGTCGGCGACGGTCTGGCCGCCGGCATCGCGCCGCATCAACAGCGCGCGGTCGAACCGTCCGGCGATCACGCTGCTGCCGATATAGGGCGCGGAGAAACGCACGCCCTCCTCCTCGGCAAATCCGATCAGGTCGAGATGGAACGGCAGCCGCCGTCCCGGTCCGGTGCAGCTCCTCGACCGCGACCAGCCCGGTGAGAATGCCGAGCCGGCCGTCGTAATTTCCGGCATTGAACACCGTGTCGTAATGCGAGCCGACGATCAGCGTCTTGGCCGCCGGATCGGCCGACGCATAGCGGCCGACCACATTGCCGACGGCGTCGATCGTGACCGACATGCCGGCCGCCGTCATCCAGTCGCGCAACTGCGCCGCCACCGCCCGGTGCGTCGGCGTCAGATAGGTGCAGGTCAGACCGTCGGGCGTCTCGGACCATTCCGCCAGGCGCGTTGCGAGCGCGATGATGCGATCGCCGAGTGGCATGCCAGCCACTGTCGCTGCCGATTGTTTGTGCGCGTCCTGTTCACTCAGCATGCAGCGGGGCCATCGTCCAAAAGCCTGAGCCCTTGAACAGCCGGTGGCGCGTCTGCCATGGTGCCGGCGGCGGGTCGAGACGGCAGAGGGCTGTGCATCGTGGAAGTCGTGCTCACAGAATGGCTCAGCGTCATCATCCGATGGACGCACGTCGTTGCCGGCATAGCCTGGATCGGCAGTTCATTCTACTTCATTCACCTCGATCTCAGCCTGAAAGCGCGAGCGGGCCTGCCGCCGGGGGTCAAGGGCGATGCGTGGCAGGTCCACGGCGGCGGTTTCTACCACATGATCAAGTATCTGGTCGCACCCGCCCAGATGCCCGACCACCTGACCTGGTTCAAGTGGGAGGCCTACGCCACCTGGCTGTCGGGCTTCGCGCTGCTGGTCATCGTCTACTACCTCGGCGCCGACCTCTACCTGATCGACAAGAGCGTCCTCGACCTCTCGGCGCCGATGGCCGCCGGCATCGCGTTCGGAACGTTGGTCGTCTTCTGGCTGTTCTACGAGGGACTGTGCCGCTCGCCGCTCGCCCGCCACGAGAGCCTGACCGCGCTGCTGCTCTATGTGTTCCTGGTCGCCGTGACCTACGGCTTCACCCACGTGTTCAGCGGCCGCGGCGCGTTCACGCAGATCGGCGCGCTGATCGGCACCATCATGGTGGCGAACGTCTTCATCATCATCATCCCGTACCAGAAGAAGACCGTCGCGGCGCTGATCGCCGGCAAGGAGCCGAACCCGGAATGGGGCGAAGAAGGCAAGCGCCGCTCGGTCCACAACAACTATCTGACGTTGCCGGTCGTCTTCCTGATGATCGCCAATCACTATCCGCTGCTGTTCGCGACCCGATACAACTGGGTGATCGTCGCGATCGTGCTGGCGATCGGTCCGGTGATCCGCCATTTCTACAACTCGCGCCACGAAGGCAGCGGCAGCCCGTGGTGGACCTGGGGCATTGCCGCCGCCGGCATGATCGCGGTGGCGTGGCTGTCGTCGCTCGGACCGCGCGAGACCAAGACCGGCGAACTGCCGGCCAAGGTCGATGTGAAGGCCGTCCACAACATCGTGCTGTCACGCTGCAGCATGTGCCACACCAAGGAGCCGTTCTGGCCGGGCGTGACGACGCCGCCCAAGGACATCCTGCTCGACAGCCCCGCGACGATCACTCAGCATGCCCGCCTGATCGACATCAACGCGGCTCGCTCCAACGCCATGCCGCCCGGCAACATCACCGAGATCACGCCGCAGGAACGCCAGATGCTCTCCGCCTGGTACGCTGCCGGCGCGCCGGCCAAGTGACGATGCCGATGGCCCCTCCCGACTATCCGCGCGACCTGGTCGGCTACGGCCGCCATCCGCCCGATCCGCGCTGGCCGGGCGGCGCGCGTGTGGCGGTGCAGTTCGTCCTCAACTACGAGGAAGGCGGCGAGCGCAACATTCTGCACGGCGATGCGACCTCGGAAGCGTTCCTGTCGGACGTGCTCGGCGCGGTGCCGTGGCCGGGCGAGCGGCACATGAACATCGAGTTGATGTACGAATACGGCTCGCGCGCGGGCTTCTGGCGGCTGTGGCGCATGTTCACCGGCCGCAACATGCCGGTGACGGTGTTCGGCGTCGCGCGCGCGCTGGCGCGCAACCCGGAGGCGGTCGCCGCGATGCGCGAGGCGCGCTGGGAGATCGCGAGCCACGGGCTCAAGTGGGTCGACTACAAGGACGTGCCGGAGGCGGAGGAGCGCGCCGACCTTGTCGAGGCGATCCGCATCCACACGCAGGCGACCGGCGAACGTCCGCTCGGCTGGTACACCGGCCGCACCTCGATCAACAGCCTCAAGGCGGTGCTCGACGACGGCGGCTTCGTCTATTCGTCGGACTCCTACGCGGACGACCTGCCCTATTGGGTCAAGGGTCCGAAGGGGCCGCATCTGATCATCCCGTACACGCTCGACGCCAACGACATGCGGTTCGTCAACCCGCAGGGCTTCGGCAACGGCGATGCGTTCTTCGGCTATCTCAGGGACGCCTTCGACTTTCTCTATGCCGAAGGCGACAGCTCCCCCAAGATGATGTCGGTCGGGCTGCACTGCCGGCTGGTCGGACGGCCGGGCCGCGCCGCCGCGCTGGCGCGCTTCCTCGATCACATCGCGTCTCGCGACCGGGTCTGGATCGCCACCCGGCTCGAGATCGCGCATCATTGGCACCGCGAGCATGCCGCGCTGGCGGCGAACGCGTTCCCGGTCTGTTAAGCGGGAGGAAGCGTGCGGAAGACGTCGTTAGATCATCTTAACAGCGCGGAAGAAGCCGAGTTCGTCCGGGAGCTGGGCGATATTTACGAGCATGCGCCCTGGGTGGCGGAGGCGGTCTGCGGTCTGCGGCCGTTCACGACGCTGGCGGCGCTGCACGACGCGATGACGATGGCGGTCCGCAAAGCGCCGCGCGATCAGCGGCTTGCGCTGATCCAGGGGCATCCCGATCTCGCCGGCAAGGCGGCGCGGGCCGGATCGCTGACCGCGGATTCGACCGCCGAACAGGCCAGCGTGGGGCTCGACCGGCTGTCCGAGCAGGAATTTGCCGATTTTCACCGGCTCAACGATGGTTACCGGGCAAAATTCGGCATCCCGTTCATCGTCTGCGTCCGCCGGCACACCAAGGATTCGATCCTGCGGCAGTTCAGGATTCGGCTGGAGAACAATCCGGACAGCGAGGAGGACGCGGCACTTCGCGAGATTTTCCGGATCACGGCGCTGCGCCTCGATCAGCGGGTCGAGGCCGCCGACCGTCTCAAGGTGTACGGGCGGGTCTCCACCCACGTGCTCGATACCTGCAACGGCATCGCGGCCCAAGGCGTCAGGATCGATCTGCTCGAACTGTCGGACAACGGCGAGCGCCGCCTGATCGGGACCGCGCCCACCAATCATGACGGACGGACAGATCGGCCGCTGATCGGCGGGCGGCCGGTGCCGATCGGCCGCTACGAACTGCACTTCCATATCGCGGACTACTTCCGCCGGGTGAACCTGACCTTTACCGACCCGCCGTTTCTCGGCGTGGTCCCGGTGCAGTTCTCCGTCGCCGACGCCGAAGGCCACTACCACGTGCCCCTGTTGGCAACCCCGTGGAGCTATTCCACCTATCGCGGCAGCTGATCCATCGCCTGGCAGGGGAATAGGCAAGCCCGGGCAAAATGCCTACTCTTGAGGCAGAATGCGTTTGAATGCCGCGTTGCCACCGATGCCCAAGGGTGATCCGAATGGCACGCAGATTGCTGAGAAAAACGCAAAACGCGCCGGTTGAGCCGGTTTTCATGGGAGCATCAGATATGCAGCGATTGAAGTTTTTTGGAGTGCTCGCGGGGACGGCCATGCTGGCGTTCGCGGCAAGCCCGGCGCTCGCGCAGACCGACATGAAGTTTGCCCTGGACTGGAAGTTCGAGGGGCCGGCCGCTCCGTACTTCGTCGCCATCGACAAGGGCTACTACAAGGCCGAAGGCCTCAACGTCACCATCGACTCCGGCCCCGGCTCGGTCGCCGGCATCGCCCGCGTCGCAGCCGGCACCTATCCGATCGGCTTCTTCGACATCAACTCGCTGGTCAAGTTCCAGGACCAGAATCCGGACAAGAAGGTCCAGGCGATGCTGATGGTGTACGACAAGCCGCCGTTCGCGATCGCGAGCGTGGCCAAGACCGGCATCATCGAAGCCGAAGGACCTGGAAGGCAAGGTGCTCGGCGCGCCGCCGCCCGACGGCGCTTTCGCGCAGTGGAAGGCGTTCGTGCACGAGAACAAGATCGACGCCTCCAAGGTGAAGATCGAGGCTATCGGCTTCCCGGTGCGCGAGCCCATGCTCGCCGACGGCAAGGTCGACGCCATCACCGGCTTCTCGTTCTCGATGCACTACAACCTGCTGGCCAAGGGCCTGAAGCCCGCAGACATCAAGACGATGCTGATGGCCGACCACGGGCTCGTGCTCTACGGCAACGCCATCATGGTCAATCCGGACTACGCCAAGGCCAATCCCGAAGGTCGTCGCGGCGTTCGTGCGCGCCACCATCAAGGGCGTGCTCGACACCATCAAGGATCCGGATGCGGCGATCAAATCGGTGATGAAGCGCAACGACACCGGCGACGAGAAGATCGAACTCGACCGGCTCAAGATGTCGCTGCGCGACAACTTCGTCACGCCCTGGGTCAAGGCCAACGGCTTCGGCGGCGTCGACATGGCGCGGCTGGCGAAGTCGATCGACCAGATCGCGCTGACCTACGACTTCAAGAACCGGCCGAAGGCGCAAGATATCTTCACCTCCCAGTATCTGCCGCCGGCGGCCGAACGGAAGCTGTGACCGCTGCTCCCACCCTCTCCGCGCCCTGGCGAGGAGAGGGTGGCGAGCGACTTTTGGCGCAAGCCGGGCGATGCAAGCTTTCGCCGTCCATCGCCTCGCCGCTCGCCCGCCTGGCCCGCAACGCTGACCGGCTCCTCTCCCCGCCTCACGGGGTGAAGGAAAATGACAGCATGACCACAGCTTCAGTCGACATCGACGACGTCACGCTGACCTACAAGGGCGCGTCCGGCGGCGTGCTGGCGCTGAAGGGCACGACGCTCAACGTGCGCCGCGGCGAGTTCGCCGCCGTGGTCGGCCCGTCGGGCTGCGGCAAGTCGTCGTTGATGAAGCTCGTCACCGGGCTCGTGCCGCCCGATTCCGGCGACATCGTGATCTTCGGCGACAAGGTGCGCGGTCCGGTGAAGATCGCCGGCATGGCGTTCCAGAACCCCAACCTGCTGCCCTGGCGCAAGGTCATCGACAACGTGCTGCTCCCGCTCGAGATCGTGCGGCCGCATCGCCAGCGTTTCCGCCAGCACAAGGAGGAGTATCGCGAACAGGCCACCGCGCTGCTCAAGACCGTCGGGCTCGACGGCTTCGGCGACCGCTTTCCTTGGGAACTGTCCGGCGGCATGCAGCAGCGCGTCTCGCTCTGCCGCGCGCTTATCCACGAACCCGCGCTGCTGATGCTCGACGAGCCGTTCGCCGCGCTCGACGCCTTCACGCGCGAGGAGTTGTGGTGCGTGCTGCGCGACCTCTGGCAGAAGCTCCACTTCACCGTGATCCTGGTCACCCACGACCTGCGCGAGGCGGCGTTCCTCGCGGACAACATCTACATGATGAGCTCCCGGCCCGGGCGCATCGTCATGACCAAGAACGTCGACTTCCCGCGCCCGCGCGACCTCGACATCTGCTACCAGCCGAAGTTCACCGACATCGTGCACGAACTGCGCGCCAAGATCGCCGAGGTGCGCCAGAGCATGAATCAGCTCACATTGGAGAAGCTGTCGCCCTGGCTGTTCACCATCGGCCTGTTCGTGTTCTGGGAGGCGGTCTGCCGCATCTTCAACATCGACAAGTTCATCCTGCCGACGCCGTCGGAGACGTTCGCCGCCATGGTGCAGTATTGGCGGCCGCTGCTGCGACACTCGATCGTCACTTTGTGGACGACCATGGCGGGCTTCGCGCTCGCCGTCGCTTTCGGCGTCATGCTCGGGCTGATCGTCGGCTGGTCGCGCACCATCTATCGCGGCCTCTATCCGGTGATGATCGGCTTCAACTGCATCCCCAAGGTCGCGGTGGTGCCGATCCTGATCATGTGGTTCGGCATCGGCGAAGTGCCGGCGATCCTGACCGCGTTCCTGATCTCGTTCTTCCCGATCGTCGTCAACGTCGCGACCGGGCTTGCCACCATGGAGCCGGAGCTCGAGGACGTGCTGCGCGCGCTCGGCGCGAGCAAGCTCGACATCATGCTCAAGGTCGGCATCCCGCGCACCCAGCCCTACCTGTTCGGCTCGCTGAAGGTGGCGATCACGCTCGCCTTCGTCGGCACCGTGGTGTCTGAGACGGTCGGCGCCAATGCCGGGCTGGGCTACCAGATCGCGCTTGCCGGCTCGAATTTCCAGATGCCGCTGGTGTTCGCCGCCTTGCTGCTGCTGGCGGTCGAAGGCATCGCGATGTACGCGGTCTTCGCCTACATCGAAGTCTATTTCACCCGCTGGGCGTTCCGCTCGTCGATGAGCGCGGCGGCCTGAGCGGCATCAGCGCCGGGTGATCGCAATCTTGATCGTCTCGTCAGGCGTGATCGCCTGCCCGTCGGTTTCCAACCATGTGGGTGCCGACGCGAATTGGTCTCGCGACATTTCGAGCGCGACCAGTTGACGGCCGAGAATCGCGACCACCTCGATCGGCACCGCCACCAGGCGGGCACGCCAGGACGACCATCCGGCCAGCCATCCACCCTGCGTGACCACCAACTGGATCTTGCCGGCGGGAGTACGCACGACGCCACGCACATAGCCGATGGTCGCGTCGAAATAGTCCAGCACCGGCAGCCCGATCAGGTCGGCGACCATGATCGGCTGCGGATAACGGCTGTTCATGATTTCTTCGGGAGACGGCTGCTTCGTCTCGCCGCCCGCCGGATTTTGGCGTGAAGAGTCGCCGCTTGCCGCGACCGGAAGCCAAGCAGTCGGCACCGTTCTGCCGAGCTGACCGAATCCGGTCGCGTGCGACGCCGGCGGGGCAGCAAGCAAGCCAACGATCAACGCTGCCATATGCATTCGCATTGCCGCCTCCCGCACTGTCGGATCGCCGGATTTTAACCCTGCGCCGCTCACGCCGGCTTCAACAAGTTCACACGATAATGTGTTGTCTGCGATGATTGTGGCTCACGGGCCTGATCCCCTATCGTTCGCGCGCAAACACCCCTGTCCGCAACGAAGAGGGCTTCAATGTCCGTCTCGTCACCCGCCGCAGGCAATGCGCGGCTGAGCGGCTCGGCTCCCCGCAGCGACGAAAGACCTCGCCTGCACCCGCTGGCGATCCGCATCATGCATTGGACCAACGCAATAGCCATGTTGATCATGATCGGGAGCGGCTGGAAAATCTACCAGGACGAGGTGATTTTCGGATGGCTGCATTTTCCGGATTGGATGACCATCGGCGGCGAAGCGCAGGGCGCGTTGCAGTGGCATTTCTTCGGGATGTGGATTCTGACGCTCAACGGGCTCGCCTACATCGTATATGGACTGGCGACGGGCCGATTCCGCCGCATGCTGTTTCCGATATCGCCGCGTGCGCTGCTGGCCGACATCGGTGACGCACTGCGGTTCCGCCTGCAGCACGACGATCTGACCCGCTACAACACCGTCCAGCGCGTGCTCTATGTCGGCATCATCCTGGTCGGCATCGTTCAGGTTCTCTCCGGGCTGGTCATCTGGAAACCGGTTCAGTTTTCCGAACTGGCAGCGCTATTTGGCAGCTTCCAGACCGCGCGCCTGATCCATTTTCTTTGCATGGCGGCGATCGTCCTGTTCCTGCTCGTACATATCGCGTTGGCCCTGCTCGTGCCCCGAACCCTCATCGGCATGCTGACCGGCGGTCCAGCGCTGAAGGCGGTCGATGACCCTGCGCCTCAGTTTGAGAAGGATGCCACCGCCTCAACCAAGACCGCCCACTGACGGAGAGCGTCATGTCGATCCGAACGCCCTCGCCCTCGATCTTCCGGCCCAAGCGGCGCATCGACCAGCGCGTGCTCGACGATAGCAAGAAGCTTATTGCCGAGATCGACCGCCGCAAGGTGCTGCGCGGCGCCGTCAGCCTTGGCGCGCTGACCATGCTGACCGGGTGCGATGTCACCAATCAGGATGCCGTTCAGCGTGCGCTGCTCGGTGTCTCGAGCTGGAACGACGTGGTGCAGCAGTTTCTGTTCCGGCCCAATCACCTGGCTCCAACCTTTCCCGAGTCGCAGGTCGTCAAGCCGCCGCGTTTCAACGCCTATTACGGTATCGAGGACGTGAAGCCGGTCAATGGTGCAAGCTGGAAGCTCGAACTGGCCGGCCGCATCCGCGACAAGCAGCCGTGGACGGCTGAGCAGATTCGCGCCTTGCCCGAGCAGGAGATCATCGTCCGGCACATCTGCGTCGAGGGCTGGGACTACATCGGCCAGTGGTCGGGCGTGAACCTGCGGCACTTCCTGGAGCGGATCGGCGCCGACCTCAAGGCCAGGTACATCGCGTTCAAGTGCGCCGACGACTACACCGAAAGCCTTGACATGGCGACTGCGCTGCACCCGCAGACCATGCTTGCGACCAAGTACGCGCGTGAACCGATCAGCGACCCGTTTGGATTCCCGTTGCGGCTGCGCACCTCGACCAAGCTCGGCTTCAAGAACGCGAAATGGATTACCGCCCTCGAAGTGACGAACGACTATCCCAGCAGTTATTGGGCGGATCGCGGCTTCAACTGGTTCGCCGGCATCTAAAAGGTTGCTAGGGAGACGGCAGGGATTTGCGCCGGTAAATCCGCCACTCCCCATCCTTGCCGTCGACCATCTCAAAAAACGGGCTCGACGCGAACGGGTCTTTCGCCCAGGCTCCGTCCTCCGCAGCCACGACGGCGAGCGTGCAGTCATACAGGCTGGCAAGCGCACGAACGTCGTCCGCCATGCCTTCGCCGGCGAAAACGCGGATGAACTGTTTGTCGATTTCCGCCCGGCGCGTGCGCGGCAAGGCCGCGAACGCCAGCACCAACTGGTCGCCGGCAAAGCACGAGCGGCGGTTCGCCAGCAGCGCCCAGGAGATGTTTCCGGGCCAGGGGGTCATGCGGGAGAGGAACAGCGGGTTGTTGGCGACCCGCGCGTCGGGAGCGGAATGCCGGCGCACCGCCGCCCACAATTCTGGAGTTCTGGCGAACACCCTCCCCTGAGGACTGGGGGCGCCGGTCGCGTTCTCCCGCAACTGGCTGACCGTCTCGAAGAGGCCGAGCGCCACCAGCGAAAGCGCGAACGCGACCGGAACAAAAGCGCGCTCGGTGATCCAGCGCGACAAGGCCACCGCCGAAACGATCGTCAGCACCATCATGCCCGGAATGGCCGCCCGCCAGCCCAGGTCGTTGTAACCAACTCGGCTTACGAACAGCCAGGAGACCATCAGGCTTGCCAACGCGAGCGTCGCCAGCACGAGTGTCGCCTGCCGACGCTCGACATCGAGACGGGAAGAGCTCAGCAGGATCGCCAGCGCGGCCACGCCGATTGGGTAGATCGCCGGAAATTCGACCGGTAGAAACACGAGCCAATAGGCCGGCAGGTCGAGAAGCCGCCGCCATCCGTCCGGCAGGAATTCGCCGAGGACCGGCGTCGGCTGCAGTGCGATCGGGGCGCCGGCGTTTCGAGCGGCGGTGGCGACCACCTGATCGAGCACAAACGGAGCCGCTAGGCAGGCCGCGAGTCCGGCCGCCAGTGCCAAGCTCGCAGTAAAAGCCAGACGGCGTCGCGGTTCGGTTGTCGCCAGCAGCACCATCGCCGCCGCCAGCGCCGCCGCCAAAAAGGTGACGCCGCCGACCCAGGTCGAGCTTTCAAAGCCCGCGGCAACCACCAGGCCCAGCGTCACCACCAGCCACCGCGAGCCCTGCTGGGCGAGCCGGCTCATCAGCCAGATCGCAAGCACGACGCACGACGCCGAGATCAGGTGCTGCGGCGCCCAGCTCGCGTGCCCAAGCCAGGCGCCGAAGCCGCTCGCCGGCTGAATCACATCATGCAAAGACCGAGATGGGACCAGTAGTGCAAGCAAGCTCCGCAACGACGCCGCGGCGGCCAGCGGCAGAATCCAGAAGGCGGCCGCGGCCCGTCCGGCGATCCAGGCTGCAAGCCCCATCATGAGCATGAGCGACGCGAACGCCGCGAACCAGGTCATGGCGGCGTCGGCCTCCCAGCCGCTGAGGCCGGTCAGCAGCGCCAGCACCGCCGCGCTGAAATGAAACAGGTAGTAGTAGACGAGCCGCGTGGGCTCGCCGGCTTCGCCGAAGAACGGGTTGCCGGGCGGCAGCCCGAGCCGTGTCATTTCGTCGACGATGGCGATCTTCGAATGATCGAAGATCGCCGGTGCGAGCAGCACGCTGTCGCCGGAGAATTTCGGCAGGATGGCCATCGCGGGCCCGATCGCCAGCACTGCCGCGCCGAGCCACGCCCACGGCGACAGCGCGACTTCCGGGTGAGCGCCGCCGTTTTCACGCCGAACAGCGGCCGGCATTTGCCAGATCGCCACAAGGCTGCCCGCAAGCGCAAGCGCGATGAGCAGACGGACGTTCGTGGCCGAAAATCCGATCAAGGTGAAAACCGGCAGCGCCACCACGTTGCACACCGCCCAGCCCGCCAGCGGCGCCAGCGGCCAAGCCAGCGCGAGCGGCACGATGCGCCGCGTGACCGCGAGGCCCAAGCAAGACCAGACCGCCGCCGCGACGATCGCGCCGAACACTACGTTGAGCGTCGATGCCATGAGGAAAATCGCGCCGCTGCCGCTCCTCGCCGCTGGCGCGAGCCCCGAGACGACGAGAGCGAAGCTCCCGTCAGCGCGAGCCTACCCGTGCCGGCGCCGGTTGTGCCCAAACCCGGACGAAGGTGCTGATGATGCGCGTTCCGGCGCGAATTGTCCCGCCCAGACTGCCGGCCACCTTCGAGTGCCCTCCGGTCCGGCAATGGTACGGAACGGGAATTTCAAGAATGCGCAAGCCCGCGCGGGCCGCGCGCATCTGCATCTCGATGTTCCAGCCATAGGTCAGTTCCTGCATGCCGAGCGTCAGCAGCGTGTCGCGCGGGATGGCACGGAACGCACACATGTCGGTATAGCGTACGCCGTAAAGCATTCGCATGCCGTATCCGGCCATCATGCCGGCGGCGATCTGATGCCACGCGATGCTGCCGGCCTCGCGTTCGCCGCGCGCACGCGAGCCGATCACGAAATCGAATGCGCCCGAGCGGATCGGCGCGACCAGAGCAGCGATACTGCCGGGATCGTCGGCACCGTCGCCGTCCATGAACACCATGATGTCGCCCGCAGCGGCGGCCTGTGTTGCGGTGAGGCAGGCACGGCCATAGCCCGGCCCGGCATCGATCACGTCCGCCCCGGCGGCGCTCGCGCGCGCCCCTGGTGTCGTCCCGGCTGCCGCCGTCCGCAACGATCACCCGGCTCACCACGTCGGGCGGGATGGCGCGCACAACATCGCCGATGGAGGCTTCCTCGTTCAACGTCGGGATCGCCACGACGACCCGGGCGCTGGCGGGCCCACGGTCCATCTCGATCTCGATGCGCCGCTCTCCTTCACGCATCGTTCAGAGGCTCCACCGCAATCCGCAACTTGCGCACGCCGGCGGCGGCGCATCGGACAACAGGCCTTGCCGGAACGAGCGATAGGCCGCGCCGTTCCAGATCTCGCTCAAGGTCTGCTGTGTCGCATCGCCCAGCGTATAGTTCTCGTAGCCGCGTTGCGAGAACGGCGCGATGCAGCACGGCAGCGCCCGCCCATTGGCGGTGAAATACATCACCGTCCAGGGCCGCCGGCACATCGACCACGGCGAGCTGTCATCGCCGCGCTTGAGGCTCATGCCGGGCTCCGATGCTGCGCCTGAGGCACTGAATGTCATGCTCAGCGACTCCGCCAGCGCGGCTGCTTCCTCGATCAGCCGCGATTCGTCGGTGTCGAGCTGCTCATAGAGCGCCTGATCCGGCCGCGCCAGCCCGATGGCATCATTCTCGAAGAACACCAGCCGCTGCAGGTAGACTTCCTTGACGCCGATCTCGGCCGCGACCTTCACGAAGGCCGGCAATTCCTCGATCGTTTCTTTCAGGCCGGTGAGCCAAGCCGACACCCGCGGCCGATCGCTGCCCTCGCGCTCCTGCAGGTTGCGGAAGGCGCGGACGTTGCGGAGGATGCGGTTGAAATAGTCCTTGCCGCGCACCGCAAGATACGACTGTGCATTGGCGGCATCGAGCGACACGCGCAGCTCGTCCAGGCCGGCGGCGATCAGGGCGCGGCCATTCTTGTCATTGAGAACCGTGCCGTTGGTGTTGAACAGCACGTAGGTGCCGCGATCCTTCAGGTAGCGGACCATCCTGGGCAGGTTCTTCACCAGCATCGGCTCGCCGACGCCGTGCAGCACCGCGCGCGCGATGTTCGGGACCTGATCGACGATCCGGGTGAACAGCTCCCAGCTCATGTCGGCCGGCGGTTCGAGCTCCTCGTAGGTGCGCGGACAGGTCGTGCACAGCAGGTTGCAGCGGTTGGTGGTCTCCAGATAGAGGCACACCGGCTTGGCTTCGGCCGCATCGCTGCGCTTCTGGCTGGCGCTCTCATGGTAGCGGCGTGGGTCCACCTTCGGCGGAACCTCGGTCAGCGCATCCATCGCGTCTCCTTACCTGTGCCGTCGGACTGTTGGTCACTCGGCAGCGCTCACAGGATGGATCAGTCTACTGCAGCGCGTGCGACTCGGACCACTGCGGCGGCGTCGAGGCGCCATCCAGCCGGCGCGCCAGATCGCTGCCGGACAGGAGCGCGCGCATCAGCCGCTCGGAATGCAGCGCGCGGTGCGCTTCGAGCCGCGGCGCGAACGACCAGCCATCGTAGAGCTCGGCGCGCAGCATCCGCAGCGCCTCGGCATCGTCGACATCGTACCAGGCCGGCAGCACATGCACGTCGAGACCGATCTCAGCGGCACGCTCAAGCGTCTGCCGCGCCACATGCTCGGTGCTCCAGGTCACCTCCTCGAACAGACGGCGGTGCGGCGCCTTGAGGCCGAGCAGGTAGTAGCCGCCGTCGGTCGACGGGCCGAGCACGGCGCGATCGCCCGGCCGCGCCAGGACTTCGGCGGTTTCGAGCCAGAAGCGAGGTCGGCAGGGTCGGGCTGTCGGAATTGAGCACGACGGCACTGGCATGTCCCCGGCCGAGAATCTGCTCAATGGCGCTGAACAGGCACTCTCCGAAATCCGGATACCAGCAGTCGAGCAGTCCGATGGACGGCGGAAGGATCGCCTCGAAAAAACGCATTCGAGCCGGGGGGACCGAATGCCATGTAGCCCGCGATCGAGCGCCGTTCCGCAGCCTGCTCGATATTGTGCGGCGACATCCTTCAGGAAGGCGGTGTTGAAGCCGGCTGCCTCATCGAACGTCAGCGGCGGAACCAGCCGGGTCTTGGTCCGGCCAGGGGCGGATGCCTTGGCCATGACGGCGATCCCGCATGACGCCTGAACCAGCGGTGGCTGATCCGAAAGCTGCTGCATGCGCCGGCTCCCTCTCCGCACCCAAGCCTGCCCAAATCGGGCTGCCGCCAAGGTAGGCCGCGGCGGCGGCGAGGCGCTTCACATTCCCAGCGGAAGGCGTCAGTCTGCCGTCACGAGGTCGTGAGCCTGTATCGCTCGAAGGTCGTTAACGCGCCGACAAGGGAATGGTTCAGTAACGGGATGCGCGCTTGTGTGAAGGCTAAGGCGTTCCGTACAATTCTACCCGCCTCTGCCGCAGCATCGCGAGGGTCAGAATGATTCGTCTCGCCAAGGTCCTGTCGTCAGCGCTGGCGTTCGCTGCGGTGCTTGCCGGCGCGGCGCTGGCGCAGAGCCAATATCCAGTCAAGCCGATCAAGGTGATCGTACCTTACGCGCCGGGCGGCCTCACCGACGTGGTAGCGCGGCTCTACGCCGAGCGCCTGCGGCCGATCCTGGGACAGAACGTCGTCGTAGAGAACAAGCCCGGCGCCTCGGGCATCATCGCGCTGGAGGAGATGGCGAGGGCGCGGCCCGACGGGTACACCATCATGATCGGCAATATTTCGACCAACGCGCTCACGCCGGTGCTGCTCGCCAAGAAGCTCCGCATCGACTACGAACGCGACGTCCGGATCATCTCGCAACTGGCCGACGTGCCGGTGTTTTTTCTGGCGACCACGAGCAACTTTCCACCTAAGACCTTCGCCGAGTTCATCACTTACGCGAAGGCCAATCCCGGCAAGGTCCGCTACGGCAGCGCCGGGATCGGCAGTTATCAGCAAATCAACACAGAAATCCTCGCCAAACGCGCCGGGCTCGATTTGCTTCACGTTCCGTTCAAGGGCGGCGGCGCGGAGATCATCCGCGATCTCGCCAACAGCGATGTCCAAGTCTCCTGGTTCAACATCACCAACCCCATCGGCATGATGAAGGCTGGGCGCGTGCGCGCGTTGGCGATCGCGGCCGAGCAGCGGCTTGCCCAGTTTCCCGACGTTCCGACGCTGGCTGAAGTCGGATATCCGGGGATGCGCGCCTCGCAGTGGGTGGCGGCGTTCGCACCGACCGCGGTCCCACTCGAGATCATCGTCGCGCTCAACCGCGCATTTGCCAGCGCGATGTGGACGCCGGAGATGCGCGCCGCGTTCGAGCGCGGCGGCATGATTCCGCCGCGCTACAGTACGCTCGAGGATGCCACCGCTTGGCTGCGGGACGAAATGGCAAGCTGGAAACGCGACGTTCAGGAGCTTGGCATCGCGGTGGAGGAAGAGCGTTGAAAATTGGAATCCTGCTGGGCGACGACATCGGGCTGGAAGTCGTTCCGGAATGCGTCAAGGTGATGAAGGCAGCCGCGGCACGCGAGCGCCTCGACATTGAATGGCATCCCTTGCCGATCGGCAAGGCCGGTCATGAGCAGCACGGCAATACCCTGCCGGCCGTGACTGAGGACGCGTTGCACGGACTCGACGGCTGGATCATGGGCCCGATCGGCCACGCCGCCTACCCGCGCGGCGACATGACCTGGGTAATGCCGCCGGTCCGCAAGAAATTCGAGCTGTTCGCCGCGATGCGGCCCGCGCTGTCGCATGCGACGCTCCCTTCCGTCCACAAGAACGTAGACATCATGTTCTTCCGCGAACTGACCGAAGGCATGCTCTATTCCGAGACGGTGGTCGCCGGCCTGCCCGAGTTCCGACCGAACGACGATATCACGGTCGCGATGCGCGTGATCACCCGCAAGGGCTCCAACCGGGTCGCCCGTGAGGCATTCGAATTCGCCCGCGCCCGTCCGCGCAAGAAGGTCACCGCCGCGCACAAGGAACCGGTCTATCGTCTCGCTTGCGGCATGTTCGCGGAAGAATGCCGCAAGGTGGCGCGCGACTATCCGGACGTGGAATTCGAAGAGATGATGATCGACTCCGTTTCCATGAAGCTCGTCATGGACCCGCAGCGCTTCGACGTAGTCGTGACGACCAATCAGTTCGGCGACATCCTGACCGACATCGGCGCGGGCCTCGTCGGCGGACTAGGCCTCGCACCCGGGCTGTGCGTCGGCGAGAAGCAGGCGATGGCGCAGGCCACCCACGGCTCTGCGCCCGATATCACGGGACGCAACATCGCCAATCCTTACGCGATGATCATCTCGGGGCAGATGCTGCTCGGCTGGCTCGGCCGCAAGCACAACGAGCCCAAGGCTACGGCCGCCGCCAATGACATTCTGCGGGCGGTCCGCAAGGTCATCGCCGACGGAAAGCACCTCACGCGCGATCTCGGCGGCCAGTCCAGCACTACCGAAATGGGAGACGCCATCGCGGCCACTGTGCAACAATAGCCGCAGAAAACATCCGAGCCGGATAACCGGCCGGGCGGTTCAAGGGAGGATCGACATGCGCAATCACTTCGGACGACTGGCGGCGACGCTGGTGCTCATCTGCGTCCTGCCGGCCGCCGCGTGGGCGCAGGCCTGGCCGCAAAAGCCGATCAAGATGATCGTCCCGTTCCCGGCCGGCGGCGGCACCGATTTCATCGGCCGGCTGGCGGCGAAGCATCTCTCCGAGCGGCTCGGCCAGCAGGTGTTCGTCGAGAACCGCGGCGGTGCGAACGGTGCGATTGGACTGCAGGCGCTGATGCAGGCCGACCCAGACGGCTACACGATCGCAACCTCGTCGGACACGCCGCTCGTGGTCAATCCCTGGCTCTACGACAAACTGCCCTACTCGGCGCTGCGCGACTTCATCCCGGTCGCCACGCTGGTGCGGTTTCCCGGCATGCTGGCCGTTCATCCGTCCGTTCCCGCCAAGAACGTGGCTGAACTGATCGCGCTCGCCAAAGCGAAGCCAGGCGGGCTCAATTATGCATCGGCCGGCGTCGGCAATTTCAGCCATCTGGCGATGGAGCTGTTCTCGCTCGCGGCCGGCGTCAAGATGCAGCACGTCCCGTACAAAGGCACCGGGCCGGCGTCGCTGGCGCTGATCGGCGGCGAAGTTCAGCTCGGCTTCAACAACGTCCAGACGCTGCTGCAGAACGTCAAAGCCGGTCAGTTGCGGGCGCTCGCGGTCGCCGAGCCACAGCGCATGCCGATGCTGCCCGATCTACCGGCGGTGGCCGAAACTCTGCCTGGCTTCACCATGGCGCCGTGGATCGGCATCATCGTCCCGGTCAAGACGCCCAAGGAGGTGGTCGCGCGTCTGAGCGAAGCGACGCTCGCGGTCATGCGCGATCCGGAGATCATCAAGCTGCTGAACGACCAGCAGGTCACGCCGATGCCGTCGGGCTCCGACGAGTTCGAAGGGCTCATCAAGAAGGACCTGGAGCGCTGGTCGACCGTGATCAAGTCGGCCGGCATCAAGGGCGAATAGCAAGATCACGACTGCCTTGGCATGAAGCTGCGATGTGACGGCCGCCCTGCGCCGATAGCGTGCGGGGGACCGCGCGAGGCTCCGCTGAATGCCCGGGTGAACTCGGTTCGGAGACGATGTCGGTTCGGAGACGATGAATGTACAATCTTCATCTCAGCGCGGAGCAACTCGAAATTCGCGATACCGTGCGCGAGTTCGTCGCGCGGGAGATCAAGCCCGCCGCCATCAGGCCTTCACGGCTCGAGCCGCTGGCCAAGCCGCTGCTGCTGAATGCGCTCGATCAGGCGGCGCGGATTGGCCTGCGGACACTGTCGCTGTCGGAAGATGCCGGCGGCGCGGGCGCCGATACGCTCACCTGCTGCATCGTGATCGAGGAACTGGCGGCCGGCGACCCCGACGTGGCGGCAGTGCTCGCACAGACGTCGATGCTCGCCCACCTGCTGTTCAACCAGGCGATGAACGAAGCCCAGCGCGCGCGGTTCCTGCCGGCCTTCCTGACGGACGACCGGTATCATCTGGCGTTCGCCGAACAGGAACCGGACGCCGAAACCACGCTCGGCATCAACTATCATCGGCCGCCGGCCGGACAAGCTCCCATTCAGACCACGGCGGTGCGCGCGGGCGATGCGTGGATCGTCAGCGGGCGAAAAACCGCCATCGCCAATGCGCCGCTGGCGAAGCTGTTTGCGGTCACGGCCGCGACCGATGATGGCGCCGCACAAGCCTTCCTGGTGCCGCGCGACTGCGCCGGACTAAGTGTGGCCGACGACGGCGCGATGCACCGCAATTACCACGGCAGCCGTGGCTCGGTGACATTCAACGACTGCCGGATTCCGGCCGATCACATGCTCGGCGCCGAAACGTCCGCTCTCGACCCCGGCGGCCTCGGCGCCCCGCTCGGACTCGCGATCAATCTCGGCATCGGCCGCGCCGCTTACGAGGCGGCGCTCGACTATGCGCAACTGCGGGTGCAGGGCGGACGCCGCATCATCGAGCATCAGGCGATCGGCACCAAGCTCGCGGAGATTGCCGTCCGGCTCGAGGTTGCGCGCCAGACCATCTGGCAGGCGGCCTGGGCCGCCGACCATCCGAATGCCGTCGCCGACCGCAGCCTCCCCGATCTGCCGCTCGCGAGCGTCGCCAAGGTGTTCGCGTCCGAGGCGATCTACCGCGCGACCAAGGACGCCGCCGAATGCTTCGGCGCCATGGGCGTGATGCGCGACATGCCGCTGCAGAAATACGTGCACGATGCCCGGATCTGCCTGCACGCAGGGACCGGCAACGGCGAACTCAAACTGCGCATTGCCGAACGGCTGGCGGGTTTCCGGCGCGATGCCGGCGCCGCCGTCATGGCAGCCGAATAACAGCGGGGACCTGCGATGGACTTCCTGTTGAGCAACGAGCAGCGCTCCTGGCAGATGTCGGCGCGCAAGTTCGCCGAGGAAGAAATCCGGCCGATCTCGCTCGAACGTGACGAGATCGACGATCCGCGCGAAGCGTTCGACTGGGAGATCGTCAAGAAGGGCTCCAGGCTCGGCTTCCGCACCATGGCGGTGCCGAAGGAATGGGGCGGCCACGGCACCGACTTCGTGACGCAGGCGCTGGTAATGGCCGAACTCGCCAAAGGCGACAGTGCGATCTCGAAGACCTTCAGCCAGTGCTGGAAGTGGAGCCACCTGATCGCCGCGACCTGCACGGACGAGCAGAAGGGCCGCTTCCTCAAGCCGTTCCTGGAGGACGACACGTTCCTCCTCGGCAAGGGCATCAGCGAACCAAGCGCGGGCTCCGACAACCGGCTGCCGCCGGACGACATCAAGGCCGGGCTCAAGCTGCGTGCCGAGCGCCGCGGCGACGAATGGATTCTCAACGGCGAGAAGTGCTTCATCGCCAACGCCACCGTCGGCAAGCTGTTCTTCATCGACGCCCGCACCGATCCCAACGCGCCGCTGAAGCAGGGCACCACCATGTTCCTGGTGCCGAGCGACACGCCCGGATTTCGGATCGGCAAGGCTTTCAACAAGAGCGGCTGGCGGTTCTATCAGAACGGCGAGATGATCTTCGAGAACGCCCGGGTGCCGCACGCCAATATCGTCGGCGAAGTGAACGGCGCGGTCCGCAAGACCGGCGGCCGCGGCGGCGACACCACCGGCGGCGATATTTTCGGCGACCTGGAGCTCGCCGCCAATGCGCTTGGCGTCTGCGAGGATGCCTGCGACATGGCGATGAAGCTTGCGCGCTCGAAGTCGCAGGGCGGCCATCTCCTGTTCGAACAACAGATGGTTCAGCTCAAGCTCAACAAGATGAACATGCTGACCGAGGCGCTGCGTTCGTTCGTCATGCGCATCGCCTGGGAACACGATCACAAGGTTCACTCGGCGAACGCCGGGCTGTGCATGAACTACTCGACCGACATCATCCAGGACGTCACCGAGCTCAATCTCGACCTCCACGCCGAGGCCGGCGTGAACGAGCCGCGTGCCGGCAAGCTGGTACGCGACGCTTTCATCTGGAGCCATCTCGCCGGCGATACCGTGCAGCGGCTGAAAGTGGCGCGCAGGCTGGCGAAGTAGTCTGCTCTCTCGTTAACGCCCCGCCCATAGAGAGTTTCACCTTGCGCCACGGTGTTTTCGGTCGGCCATTGGCCTCAAGTTGGCCACTTGGCCTTGTCGCGCAGCGCAATGGCGGCCTCTCGCGCCTCCGCGACGATCTTCGCGTGATCGAACGCGGTGAACTTGCCGGCGCGGCGCAAAATACGGCCGTCAACTATAACGGTATCGACGTTCGTCGGGAGGCCGAACGACACGATCGCCTCATAGGGATTGCCTGCAGGAGCCATATTTGTGTCGCTGGTGCGCACCAGGACGAGGTCGGCGCGCTTGCCCGGTGTGATTGAGCCCGTTCGATCGGCGATGCCGAGGTCAACGGCGCCGTCAATCGTCCCGAGTTGCAGCAGCCTCTTCAAAGTCAGTGGCACTCGTGCTCCGATACGGTGCGCGTGCAGAGCAAACAGGATGCGCATAGAGCTGAATGGATCGCAGCTGATGGAGGCTATGTGGTCCGTAGAGAGACTTACCTTGACGCCCGCCTCTAGAAGCTCGCCGAGTTGGATGACGCCGAGCTGCGACGCCCGGCGCGCCTCGAGCTGGGGCGACATCGAGTAGCTGGCGCCCCGCTCTTTGAGCATCGCCCGTTCCTCGGGCGTGGTGAGCAAGGGATGGACGAACTGCACATCCGGTCCGAGCAACCCCGCCCGCTCAAGCTCGGTGATCGGGCTCGCGCCCGATGTGTGCATGGTGATCGGGAGACCAAGGCCGCGGGCGGCGTCCCAGTCGCGTTTGAGCTGCGCTACCGTCAAGATACCGCGGGACGCTGTCGCGGCTGAACCGCCAATGGTGACGGCGCCGAGATTTCGCGAGCAGATTCCGAGAGTAAGTAGATTTTCCTTGTCGGGCATCCAGTCCTTCTTGACGCGCGCCAAGCCGGCGACGTCCATCGGCGCATCGTCGACAAGTCCAACGGGCGTGCCAAAGGCGAACCGGCCTCGGATGCCCATGGCACGCATGCCCGAAAGCTCTGCGTCAGCATGCTCATGGCTACGGGTGTTGTGCGACCAGTTGTGCACGGTCGTGATGCCGGCGGCGATCGCGTCGGTGGCGGCAAGACGGACGGCGCGATAGCTATCCTCAGGGACCATTAGCGGACCAAGGCGCGCGGTAACTGGGAAGTACCCGAACGCGGGAATATCCGCGCGGACGAACAGGCGGAACAAGCTGGCCCACATGTGGAAATGGGTATCGATGAAGCCAGGCATACAGATCATGCCGTCGCCGTCGATGACCTGGGCGGTTGGCGCTTCGATCTTCTGGGTGACCGCGACGATGGCGCCATTCCGCACATGCACGTCGCCGGCGGCTAGGTCGGGCACGGCGGAATCCATGGTGAGCACGGTAGCGCCGCGGATGACAAACTCGTCGCGCGCCGGCAAGGGCGAAATCGGCGTTCCAGCATTGCGCGCGGGCTGCTGCGCGAAGAGTTCCCGCGGCACCATAGTGGCCGTTCCCGCCGCCGCTGCCGCCTTCACAAGCCAACGGCGGCTGAAAGTCGAGCCCGTCATATGCGTTCCTCCGATGGTCGTGCGGTGCTTCCAACGTGTTGGTGAGATCCTCGTCGTCGCACGCCAGCCCACGCCATGATATCGGAGGGCTGTAAATGTAGTCAATTTGATCGGTAAATTTCGATTCGGCGAGATGGTCTCACACCAGGTAACTTCGATAAGCTGCTAGGCGGCGGCTCGATAAGAAAGGAAACGACGCGTCATGGAAACTAAAGAGCTCCTCTATGTGGTGGAGGACGGCATCGCGACTATCACATTTAACCGGCCCGACCGGATGAACGCGCTGACGCACGAACTTGAGGTTGAGCTGCATCGCACATTCGACATAGCTGACCGCGATCGCGCCGTGCGCGTCATCATTATGACCGGAAGTGGCCGCGCATTCTGCGCAGGGTATGATCAGAGTGTAACCAGCAAGTCTGGCAAGCGAGCGATCGATCCTGAAGGCAAGTCGCACGCCGAATACATTGAGTTCTGGCAGCGCAATGACGGCGAGCGCGTCGCCTATTGGACTCATATGTGGCGGCTGGGCAAGCCGATCATCGCCGCGGTCAACGGTTGGGCGATGGGCGGCGGCTTCTGGTATCAGCTAGCGGCTGACATCACGATTGCATCTGACCAAGCGGTGTTCGCACAGCCCGAGGTGCGACACATCTCCAACACCACCTACCTGTTCGGCGCACTGTGCGGCTGGAAAGCCGCCAACCGCTGGGGATTGACCGGCGATCACTTCGACGCTCAGGAGGCGCTGCGCATCGGCATGGTCAACGAAGTTGTGCCCCACAATGAACTGATGGAGCGCGTCCGCACCCTGGCCGCCCGCATTGCCCGCGTGCCTGAACCAGCGGTGCGCATGAACAAGGCTATCACCATGCTGGGGATGCAGGCCGCCGGCGTTTATTCTGGGCTATTGCTCGAGGGAACACTCGGTGCACTCGCCCATTCTTCGCATAACGAATTTCGTGACCAGTTGTTCGCGGCTCAGCGCGAGGGCGGGACCAAGGCCTATCTGGAGATGCGCGACGGACCATTCCAACCTGAACCGATGGGGCCGCGTTCGAAGCCCCGGAGTAAGAAATCCGACCCTTGATTGGCAAGCGCACTGCCGGCCGTGAGCGCCTTCGCGCGACACAGCAAATGGAGAGATTGATTGTCGTGGCAGCCCTTTTTTTGCCTCAAAATCGCAAGGCTCCGTTGAGAAATTCCGCATAGTCATGGGGTGAGAGGGGACTGGGGGAAATCATGAAGATGGTTCTTCTTGCGACCGGCGCAACGGTCATTGCCATGGGCTGCCTGGAACCCAAGCAGGCGATGGCGGCCGACGGAGCAACTGATCAATTGGGAATCGCTTCGATCTACTCCACCAACAGCGGGAGCCGAACCGCCAGCGGCAAAAAGTTGAATCCTGCTGCTTTGACCGCCGCGCATCGTACGCTGCCTTTTGGCACCAACGTGCATGTGACCAACAAGAAAAATGGTCGTTCGGTTGTTGTGACCATCACTGACCGTGGCCCTTTTGTGCGAGGCCGGGTTATAGATGTGACGCCGGCGGTAGCCCGTGCTCTCGGTTTCTCTGGACTTACTCGGGTGTCGCTCAAAATGGCGCCGGATTCCGAGCCGTCGAGCGCACTGCGTGAGGGGGATCCCATTGCGGCTCTGATCGCCTCACTACAGGCTGACGATTTCGAGCCGCGACATTAATTCGCCCTCACTTGAATACGCGGGGGTACATGAGCATTCTCGGTCGAGGCCCGCATGCCCGCTTCGCCCAGAACGTGACGGCCGGGCGATGACGAATTCGGTCCACCTCTTAAAACAGAAGAGAATTCAAGGGAGCCGATACGCCGTGTCCCGCAAGCTCTTAAGCATGAAACGTAAACAGCCGCAGTTAGGGCAGTGTTGGCTTGTTGCGGCGAAATTCTTGTTTCCCGCGGGAACACTGCTAGTCCTGCTGTCGCAGGCCGCCGCACAAGACATTCGCGGGATGGAACTTTGCACGGCCGAGACGCGGATGGAGCGTCGTACCGGATGCCTGCAGGCCAATAACGAGTTTCTTCAGCAAACATTGAGCAAGCTAGCTCGCGAGACACAGGACAAGATCACTGCCACCAATCGCGATCTTGCCGCTGCCAGAGCCGAAATCGCCGCGCTTAAATCGACAATGGAGAAGCTGAGTAGTGAGCTGATGCAAATGAAGGCGAGCGCCGTGCCCAGCAAGAAATGACAAACCTTCGGGCCTCACATCGCAAATGAGATGACGGACTCACCGCAATGAAGGTAAAGGCAACTGTCCTTTGCAGCCGACCCTCTTCCAACTGTCGAAAGCAATGCACAAGGGGCATATCGGCGAGTGGGTTTAGTCGGGCTTGAGGCCGGTGAACTTCACTACCTTGCCCCACTTTTCGGTTTCCCCGGCGATGAGATGACCGAACTCAACGGACGAACCGGCAAGCGGCTCGCCGCCAATTTCGGCCAGCTTCGCTAGCATTTTGGGATCGGTCAACGCCGCGTTGATCTCGCGGTTCAATTTATCAATGATGTCGGCAGGCGTGTTCTTGGGGGCGGCCATCCCGTACCACTGGCTCGCTTCGTAACCCGGCACAAAATCTCCTACTCTCGGTAACTCGGAAAACACATCGGCCCGTGTTGAGGTCGTCACTGCAACGGCGCGTAATTTACCGGATCTGACAAAGTCGCTCGTTCCGGGCGTGGTGGCGAAATAGACTTGCACCTGCCCGCCAAGCAAATCGGTCAGGGCGGGCCCTTGCCCGCGATATGGGACATGTACCATGTTCACGCCCGCCATGAAATTGAAGAGTTCCCCCGCCATGTGCGGTGCGCTTCCCGTTCCGGCCGACGCCATATTGATCTTGCCGGGATTGGCCTTTGCGTAGGCGATCAATTCGAGAACGGTCTTTGCCGGAACCGATGGATGCAGAAGAATGACCATTGGCACGCGAATGATGCCTGCGACAGGCGCGATATCGCGGATGAAATTGAAATTGAGTTTCTCGTAGAGAGTCGCGTTGACGGCGTTTGGAACGGTGGCCAGAAGCAAGGTATGCCCGTCAGGAGGGGCCTTAACGACCGCTTCGGTTCCGATGTTGCCGCCGCCTCCCGGCCGGTTCTCAACGACGAAGGATTGTCCCAGCCGATCGGAAAGCCATTGGCCGATTAACCGCGCAGTGATGTCGACGCCGCCGCCCGCTGCGAATGCCGCAACAATCCGTACTGGCCGCGTCGGATAGGTCTGTGCTTGCGCAATCCGAGACACGGCCGGCAGCACAACAGCGCCCGCAGCGACGTGCAAAAATTGCCTGCGGGGAAATTTCATCGAGCCACTCCCAATCTGTCCGCAATGATTCTAAAAGTGCATCAAACCACTATACCAGGGTTCTCGACAAAATCGAATATTGGTTGACTTGGCTTGATCGTGCACGCGCGCAACGTTTGCACCTCGGGAAAGGTATCAATCTTCAGCGACTCATGGATCAGATCATTCGTCAGCCCTTTGATCCGAATCACCGAGTGTCGAGCTAGACCCGCGAACGGAGCGCACTTAGGAATTGTGCCAATGAAACTCAATCCAATCAGAGCAGATTTTCCACGCAGCGTGCATGTTATCGAACACATGTTGATACCTTTGAACGACGGCACGATGCTGGCAGCCCGCATCTGGTTGCCCGATGATGCCGAACAGAACCCGGTTCCTGCGATCCTGGAGTACCTCCCATATCGCAAACGCGACGGAACTTACGAACGGGATGCGCTGACTCATCCCTATCTGGCGGGGCATGGCTACGCGAGCGTTCGCGTCGATATGAGAGGCTGCGGCGAGTTAGGGGGCTTGCTATTCGACGAGTACGAAAAACAAGAGCAAGACGATGGCGTCGAAGTGATAGCGTGGCTGGCCGCGCAATGCTGGTGCAATGGCGCGGTTGGAATGATGGGAATCTCCTGGGGAGGATTCAATGGACTTCAGATTGCGGCGCGTCGCCCACCGGCGCTCAAAGCAATTGTAACGATTTGCTCGACCGATGATCGGTACGCCGACGATGCCCACTACATGGGCGGCACGCTTCTGACGGCTGGCCTTGAGTGGGCGTCGTTCTTCTTCGCGTCGATGTGCCTTCCTCCCGATCCGGAACTGGTCGGCGATTGCTGGCGTACGATGTGGCTTGAGCGCTTGCAGAACGTCCCGCTGTTCTTCGAGCGATGGCTGCGACATCAACGGCGGGACGCGTATTGGAAGCACGGATCGGTTTGCGAGAATTACGAAGCAATCCAATATCCCGTCTACGCCGTCGGCGGCTGGACCGATGCCTATAAGAACGCAATTCCACGCTTGCTCGAGGGGCTGATCGTGCCTCGCAAGGGTCTCATCGGCCCGTGGGCACATGGTTATCCGCATTTCGCGCTTCCCGGTCCGCAGATCGGGTTTCTGCAAGAGTTGCTGCGTTGGTGGGACTATTGGCTGAAGGGTATCGATACCGGCGTGATGGATGAGCCCATGTTGCGTGCTTGGATGACGGAGAGCGTAAAGCCTGCATCGCACCATGAAACGCTGCCAGGCCGCTGGATTGCAGAACGTGCGTGGCCATCACCGGGAATAACGCCCCAGCGATTGTTCTTGACCGACGAGGGGTTGCGAAACGCAACGGCCCCTTTGACGGTGCGCACTGTGCGCTCGCCGCAGACAGTTGGCAGATGTGCAGGAAATTGGGTTCCGTTCGGTGGAGGACATGACCAGGCCGGCGACCAGCGGGAAGACGACTTGCGCTCGCTTGTATTCGAGACGCAGCCGCTCGACGCTCCGATGGAGATACTTGGTGCGGCGATCGTTACGCTCGAGGTGGCGTGCGACCGGCCGATTGCGAACCTGGTGGTGCGGCTTTGCGATGTTCATCCTTCGGGTGAGTCGCTGCGTGTCAGCTTTGGCGTGCTGAATCTCACACATCGCGAAGGACACGAACATCCCGCGCCGATGGCGAGCGGACAGCGCTACCATGTGCGTATCCGGCTTAACGATGCGGGAGCCGCTTTCCCAGCCGGCCACAGAGTGCGGCTGGCGGTATCCACCGCTTACTGGCCAATGATTTGGCCGGCACCGGAGAAGGCAACGGTGTCTATTTTCGCCGGCACTCTCGATCTGCCTCTGCGTTCTCCACAGGAAACGGACGCGCATCTTACGCCATTCGCGGAATCGGAATCGGCGTTACCTGAGAAGCCGACCGTTACACGGCGCGGTGATCTCCGCATCGAGCGGATTGAGCGCCTTGGTCTGGAATTGGGCACGAAGAGCAAGACGCAATTTCACGTCGACGAGGACGATCCGCTGAGCGCCGTTGCCGACCTGACCCGAACCCTGACGATGTCGCGGGAGGCATGGCAAATCCGCATCGAGACGCAGTTGCATCTTTCATCAACGCGCAACGACTTTCTGCTGCGCGGAAGTTTGTGCGCCTGGGAAGGCGCGAACGAAGTTTGTCGTCGCGAATGGTCGAGCACGATCCCTAGAGATTTCTTATGAGAGATGAGGCCAAGAGGCGCAGCCACTAACGATCGCCTGAGCCGACTTGCAGCGTCAGTAGCAGGCTATTGGCGGCTTTCACATCTGCCGTGTCCGAGCCCTCCACGAATTGCTCAAGAACAGGTTGCAAGAGCTCACGAGCGCTCTCGAGCCGCCCTCGTTGAACCCATAGCGCTGCGAGATCGGTCGAAGTACGCAATTCCCACGCGAGCGCGCCCTGACGGCGGCTCAATTCCATCGACTGTGTCAAGCACACTTCCGCGTCGTCAACGCACCGATGCGGCTTCGAAAGAAGAAGACTACCCTTCATCCGCAGCAATTCGGGCATGTACAGGTCATCGCCGTTTGTCTCAACCCGCCGGATTGTTTCGTCGACCAGCGTGATGCCCTCTGCGAATTGCCCGACCGCTGCCAATCCTTGTGCAAGCGAGAGATTGAACTCCGTTGTCAGGAGCTCGTACCCCACCGCATGGATTGCCTGCAGACATGTTTGCAGGCTCTTAACTCCGTTCTTTGCATCACCCCGGCGAATGGCCAACTCTGCTTTGCGCGCACGTCCACCCGCAACGAAGGGACCCATTGAATTGGATTCAGCCAAGTAGATGAGTGAATCCATATACTCTTCAGCACTCTTAAAATCTCCAGTCCAAAGGAATACCGACGCCCCCCAGGCCAGAACGACGGCGAGCGATGCCGGATGGTTCGTGTGCCTGGCGCTCTTGATGATCTCATGGACGCGTTCGGCGGCCTGGGTTGGATGACCTTGCAGCCAGAGGGTCCGCGCCAGGGCGACGTCGCCGGAATAGTGGAGCTCGTGGGCAAGGTAAATCGTGGTGGGCTGCGCGCGTGACCAGTGCCGCAGGCTAGCCTCAAGCTCAATTCGGGCATCATTCAGATCGCCCATAATGTGCAGCGATCTCCCCAACATCGAATGGGCGAGAGCGACGGCGGCCGGATCTTCAATGCTTATAGCGGCGTCCCGGCTGCGCCTCGCGTATAGCAGAGCAGTCTTGAAATCCGCGCGACGGAAGTGAAACATGCGCAACATACCCAGCAGCCCAATTTTGTTAAGAGCGTCTTGGCGCTCTTCGGCGATCGCCACGCTCCTTCTCAGTGCCGTCCAGGCCCCATCGCTTTCACCGTGCAGATGCAACGACGATACCCCCAGTCCGGCTTGAAGATGCATCTCCTCGGCGCCGCCGCGAGTGGCATCATCGAGAGCGAGAATTGCGCGCTCCGACCAGCGGTAACATTCAGGTAACAGAGACATCGCCAAGAAGACGGGCGTAGCTGCGGCCGCGAGCCCAATGCCCATTTCCACATCGCCGCCGTCACCAAAGCACCATTCCAAGGCGGAGCGGACGTTGTTGAGAGCGGCAAAGTGCGGTATGCGCTCCACGCCCGTCGACAAGGTCGACCATTCGCTCCCGGTCTGTTCCAGCCATCGCCGATAGTAGGCCGCGTGGCGCACGGCCAAGTCGGCTCTTTCGGTATCGTCCAGGCTGATTTCAAGCGCGTAAGCGCGCGTCGTGTCTAACAACCGGTAGCGCATCATGGCCCCGATCGGGCGAGTGGCTACCATGGACTTGGCGACGAGGCTATCGATCGCGCCGAATACTGCCGATTGATCCAAGGTCGTGCTTGTTACGACTTCCAGCGCCGCATCGAGCGTAAAATGTCCGACAAATACGGCGAGCCGGCGAAGTACGACGCGTTCCAGCTCGGACAGGAGCTCGTAGCTCCAGTCAAGTGCTGCCTGCAATGTCTTCTGGCGGGGTGGCGCCGTGCGTGATCCATGCCACAGCAGTGTCAGCCGTTGGTCGAGAAGCTCGGCGGTCTGCCGCAGGCCGTAGGATTCAACGCGTCGAGCGGCCAGTTCAATCGCGAGCGCAACTCCGTCAAGTTTCCGGCAAATGCTTGCGACGATGAATGCGTCCCCGTCGTTGATGTCCAGACGGGCGCCACTTGCGACCGCGCGCTCGACGAACAGTTGGGTTGCAGGGAACTGCTGAACGGCCGCCGCGGTGAGCCCCGGGGCGTCCGGCGGACACGCTAGCGCGTCCAATCGGTACACGTGCTCGCCTTCGACCCGAAGCGCCTCGCGGCTCGTCGCCAGAATGTGCACTTGGGGCGCGGCCTCGATGATATTTTCGGCCAGCGCGGCGACCGCTTCTACGAGGTGTTCGCAGGTGTCCAGGATCAGGAGAACTCGCTTGTCGCGCAGATAGGCTATCAAGCTCGGCCGCACGTCGTCAGACTGGACCGACAGCCCCAGCATGGAGGCAACGGCCGTGCTCACCAGCTTAGGATCGCTCAACATCCCAAGATCGACGAACAAGCGCGGCCCCCGCAAAGGCATCGATCAGATGATGCCCAACCGCGACCGCAACCGTCGTCTTGCCGACGCCGCCGGCACCGAGGATGGTGACAAAGCGCGACGCGGTCAGTTGAGCCGACAGCTTGAGAACGTCGTCATCCCGGCCGACCATCCGGTTCAGGCGGCCGGGAAGATTGGCGTGCGAGAAATTGGCAGATACGGCGGGTGCGGTATCGGGCGGAGTGCCTTGCCTGCGAGATCGGTGCGACGAAGCAATATCCTCGCCCTGCGATCGTTGTGATGTATCGCGCGCCATCCTTGCCGTCACCCAGCGCCTTGCGGAGGCCGGTCATGTGAAACCGCAAGCTGCCTTCTTCCACGCTGACGTCGGGCCAAACCCGCGACATCAGCTCTTTCTTGCTGACGACTTCGTTCGGCGTTGAAATCAGGACCAACAGAATGTCGAGCGCGCGCCCTCCCAGCTCTACGGGGACACCGTCGCGTGTGAGGAGCCTTTCGCTCGCGATGAGTTTGAAAGGACCAAACGACAAGCCGTCTTTGGTCTCACCTGCCGCAGTCACCATGGGATTCTGTTTCGGCGCCGTCTGGGCTCGGCGGCACTTTAGGTTAAGGCCCGCCCCCGCGCCATAGACGGCGCTGCGATCCGGGCGTCCCACCGGCCCGGCACACTCAAATCTGCTGAGAAAGTGGGCAGCTTTTGCAACGGCTAACACCGTCTAACAACGCATAACGGGCCATTCCGGCATCGCGGGCGTATGTGTTTGGGCAGCGCAAGAGCGGCGCCCAGAAACGACCGCCGAGCCCAGGAGAGAGCCCGATGAATCCCAGTAAGGCCACCGAAGCAATCGACCTAGACCGTCGCCGGCTCTTGGGGTTAGCCACGATCGGCATTGCGGCGGCTACCGTGAGCCTGCTTCCGTCACGGCTGGCCGCTGCGCCCGCTGGCGACGCCATTCGCCCCTTCCGCATCTCCGTTCCGGAGGAGCAACTCGTCGATCTCCGCCGGCGCATCGCCGCCACGCAATGGCCGGACCAGGAGACCGTCAATGACGGGTCGCAGGGCCCGCAGCTCACGAAGTTTCAGGAGATCGTTCGGTACTGGGGCACCGACTACGACTGGCGGAAGGTCGAAGCGCGGCTGAACGCGCTGCCCATGTTTCTGACCGAGATCGACGGCATCGACATTCACTTCATACATGTGAAGTCCCGCCACCCGAATGCGCTGCCTCTGATTGTCACGCACGGATGGCCCGGTTCGGTCATCGAGCAGCTCAAGATCATCGATCCGCTCACCAATCCCACGGCTCATGGCGGAAACGCATCGGACGCCTTCCATCTCGTGATCCCGTCGATGCCCGGTTTCGGCTTCTCCGGCCGTCCCAAGAACAAGGGCTGGAATCCCGATCGCATCGCCCGCGCCTGGGCGGAGTTGATGAAGCGCCTTGGCTACACCCGCTACGTCGCGCAGGGCGGCGACTGGGGCTCCGCTGTCTCCAGCGCCATGGCACGTCAGGCGCCGGACGGATTGCTCGGCATCCACATCAACCTGCCGTCGGCAGTCCCGACCGATGTAGCCATGGTCCTCGCCGCTGGCGGGCCTGCGCCGGCGGGACTCTCCGACAAGGAACGCGCGGCGTTTGAATTGCTCGACACGTTCTTCAAGAAGCATCGAGCTTATGGCGCGATCATGGGCACGCGGCCGCAAGCGATTGGCTACGCCTTGGCGGACTCTCCGGTCGGGCTCGCGGCCTGGATCTACGACTACAACAACGGCGAGCCAGAGCGCCTGCTTCGCAGGGACGACGTGCTGGACGACATCACGCTGTATTGGCTGACGAACACAGCGACTTCGGCCGCGCGCATCTACTGGGAGACTGCCGGCCAAAGCGTAGTTATCTCGGCCGCGCAGAAGACCACGGACATCTCGCTTCCGGTCGCCATCACGGTATTCCCCGGCGAGGTCTATCGAGCCCCTGAGACGTGGGCCCGGCGCGCCTATCGCAATCTGATCTACTTCAACGAGGTCGACAAGGGCGGGCACTTCGCCGCCTGGGAGCAGCCTGAGCTTCTCTCTCAGGAAATCCGCGCGGCGTTCCGGCCGCTCCGGCCCGCAAACTGATCAAGAACAGGACGAAGGACACGTATCATGTCACAGCGGATGAACTACAATGCGGTCTCACCGGCCGGGATGAAGGCGCTCGGCGCCGTGTACGGATATATCCAACAATCGGGGCTCCCCTCACGGCTTGGTGATCTGGTTTATCTGCGCGTCTCCCAGATCAATGGATGCGCCTATTGCATCGACACCCATTCGCGCGACCTCCTCAAGGCCGGACTGCCTGTCGAGCACCTCGTGCTCGTCGCCGCATGGCCCGAAGCCGGCAATATCTTCAACGAGCAGGAAAAGGCCGCGCTCGCGTGGGCGGAAGCCGTCACACGCCTGGGCGACCGGGGTGTTCCGGACAGTGCGTACGAAGCGGCGGCCGCGGCATTTGACGAGAAACCGCTCGCCGACCTGACGATCGCGATCGGCCTGATGAATGCCTACAACCGAATGGCCATCAGTTTCCGTGCGACGCCTCTGGCGGCCGCCAATGGATCAGCTCGGCCGGCGGCAGTGCGGTCACAGCAGCTAACACCGTCTCACAACGCATAACGAGCAATTCTCTCCGGACCGGAATAGATGTTGGGCATCGGATCACTCATTCGAATGAACAAAGGAGACTCACATGAAAGCGCATCGCATCATCACGGCCGCGGCTGCTCTGCTCGTCGCGACCAGTTTGGCATTGCCCCTGGCACGGGCCGATGAAGTAAGTCTTGGCGACATCAAGCGCACCAATCTTCTGCGGCACGATCTCAGCGCTCCCGGACGCGA
Source organism: uncultured Alphaproteobacteria bacterium (assembly GCA_963807865.1). Classification (GTDB taxonomy): domain Bacteria; phylum Pseudomonadota; class Alphaproteobacteria; order Rhizobiales; family Xanthobacteraceae; genus VAZQ01. Next base: position 74,885 of record CAWEDK010000016.1, read on the forward strand.
AGTCATCCAAGTGCTCGTCGAATTCGGCCCCGGCGTGTCAGCCGTCAGGCACTCGCATCCGGGCGAAGAGCTCGTCTACGTGACCGAAGGTTTGCTGGAGTACCAGCTCGACGGCAGCCCGCCGGTGACGGTCAAGGCGGGCGAAGTGGTGTTCATCCCACACGGAACGCCCCATGCGGTGAAGAACGTCGGTACCGGCAAGGCAGTAGAGCTCGCCACCTACATCGTCGAAAAAGGCAAGCCGCTTCTCGTGCTGAGCAAATGAGCGATCACCCACAATCAAAACATGAGGAGACCAACATGACCACGATGACTCAAGTGCGCAGCGAAGCTGCAAAGACCCCGAGCGCACGGCCGGTCGATCTGAAGTTCGAGGTCGCCGCCATCCCGGTGTCCGACGTCGATCGCGCCAAGCAGTTTTACAGCCGCTTGGGCTGGAGGCTCGACGCCGATTTCGTCGTCGGCGACCATTTTCGGGGGGTGCAGTTCACGCCTCCAGGCTCGCCGGCCTCTATTCACTTCGGCAAGGGAGTGACGTCGGCCGCGCCGGGCTCGGCTCAAGGTCTGTTCCTGGTCGTGTCCGATATCGAGGCGGCACGCGCCGAGCTCATCAACCGTGGCGTCGATGTGAGTGACATCTTCCACGTCGCCGGTCCGGGACATCCCCCGATCCCCGGCCGGGACCCGCAGGGGCGCAGCTACTTCTCGTACGCCGCGTTCAAGGATCCAGACGGCAATAGCTGGCTGCTGCAGGAGGTCACGACGCGGTTCCCCGGGCGGGTGGACGGCGACGGCGCGGCCTTCACCTCGCCGGCTGACCTCGCGACCGCGCTGCGGCGTGCGGAGGCCGCGCATGGCGAGTACGAGAAGCGGACCGGCGAGCGCGATGCAAACTGGCCGGAGTGGTACGCCGAGTACCTGGTAGCGGAGCAGACCGGCAAGGAATTGCCGCGATGAGGTGCAGCTACGACGTCATCGTCATTGGTGGCGGCTCGCCGGGCGAGCATTGCGCCGGCGCGCTCGCGGAGGGCGGGCTGCGCGTCGCAGTCGTCGAGCGGGAATTGGTCGGTGGTGAGTGCTCCTACTGGGCCTGCATCCCGTCCAAGACCTTGCTCCGCCCGGGCGAGGCCGTGCACGGCGCCAACGAGGCGGCGGCGACAGCGAAAGTTGACGTCGATGCGGCGTTGGCCTGGCGGGACTATATGGTTTCGAACTACTCCGATGCCGGCCAAGTGAAATGGCTCGCCGACAACCGCATCGACCTGCTTCGCGGCCGCGGCACGCTGGCTGGAACCGGCGCCGTCGACGTCGACGGCGTTCGCTGCACGGCCGAACACGTGGTCGTGGCGACGGGTTCTGAGCCGATCATCCCGCCCGTGCCAGGCTTGCGCGGCCTCGAAGGCGTTTGGACGAACCGTGAAGCGACCGGCATGAAGGCCGTCCCTCGCCGGCTGATCGTGCTCGGAGGTGGACCGGTTGGCGTGGAGATGGCGCAGGCTGTCCGCCGGCTCGGTGGCGAGGTTGTTCTCGTCGAGGGCTCTGCGCACGTGCTCTCCCGCGAGCCTCGACCGCTGGGTGAGGCACTCGGCGAGGCCTTGCGCCGGGACGGCATCGAACTCGTCCTCGGCGGGCGGGCGACGGCTGCGCGCCGCGAAGGTGAACACTACTTTCTGGAGCTCGACGATGGCCGAAAGCTGAGCGGCGACCGGTTGCTCGTCGCCACCGGCCGTCGTCCGCGCGTCGATGGGATCGGACTGGAGACCGTCGGCATCGAAGCCAACGCGCGCGGGATTCCGGTTGACGCTCGCCTGCGGGCGGGTGAGCGCCTGTGGGCGATCGGCGACGTCAACGGCCTCTGGCCGCTGACTCATGTCGGGAAATATCAAGCCCGGGTCGTTGCGGCGAATATCCTCGGCGAGCCGCGCGAGGCCAACTACGAAGCCGTACCGCGGGTGGTGTTCACCGATCCGCAGGCGGCCTCGGTCGGTGCGGCTGAGGCCGCCTTCAGCGCGACTGCGCTCGTATCGGAAATAGCGAAGACGGCCGCCTATACGCGCGCCTGGGAGCAGTCGAACGGATTCATGACGCTGCTCAGCGACGGCGAGCGGCTGACCGGAGCGTATGCGCTTGGCCCGGAAGCCGGCGAGTGGCTGCAACAGGCCACCCTCGCGATCCGTGCCCGCGTGCCGCTCGATGTGCTGCGTGACACCATCCAACCGTTCCCGACATTTTCCGAGATCTATCTTGTCGCGCTGAAAGCCCTCCATGGCCAAGTCAATGCGGCGCGCAAGTCTGAAACCTTCGGTGCGCGAGCAGAAAGGAAAGTACGGTGAACACCATCGTCAAAGCCGCCGCCGTGCAGATCAGCCCCGTGCTGTACAGCCGGCAAGGGACCGTCGAGAAGGTGGTGAAGAAGATCCGCGAGCTGGGCAAGCAGGACGTCCAGTTTGCGACCTTCCCCGAGACGGTCGTTCCCTACTACCCCTACTTCTCGTTCGTGCAGCCCGCGTTCGCGATGGGGAAGGAACATCAGCGCCTGCTTGAACAGTCGGTCACCGTTCCTTCCGCCGAGACCCGCGCGATCGGCCAGGCCGCGAGGGACGCGAACATGGTTGTCTCGATCGGCGTCAATGAGCGCGACGGCGGCTCAATCTACAACGCGCAGCTCCTCTTCGATGCGGACGGCACCCTGATCCAGCGCCGCCGCAAGATCACGCCGACCTTCCATGAGCGAATGATCTGGGGTCAGGGTGACGGCTCGGGCCTGCGCGCCGTCGATAGTGCCCTTGGGCGGATTGGACAGCTCGCCTGCTGGGAGCACTACCAGCCGCTCGCCCGTTACGCGCTGATCGCCGACGGCGAGCAGATCCACTCGGCAATGTACCCCGGATCAATCTTCGGTCCGCTGTTTTCGGAACAGACGGAAGTCAACATCCGCCAGCACGCGCTCGAATCCGCATGCTTCGTGATCTGCGCGACGGCGTGGCTCGATCCCGATCAGCAGGCCGAGATCATGAAAGATACGGGTTGTGCCATCGGACCAATATCCGGCGGCTGCTTTACCGCCATCGCGAGCCCAGATGGTCAGATCATCGGGGGTCCCCTCAAATCCGGTGAAGGCGAAGTGATCGCCGAGCTTGATTTCGCCCGGATCGACGCCCGCAAGCGGCTCATGGATGCGCGTGGTCATTACAGCCGCCCCGAACTGCTCAGCCTGCTGATCGATCGGACGCCCGCGCCGCACGTCCATGAGCGCACCGCGAATCCGAATGCCGAGCCCGCGCGCGTAGCTGTCGACGAGGATCGGTCCGTCCAGATTCTGAACCAGCAACGGCTCTATCGCCCGGCCGTGTCGTCGCACAGCGACGACAATCTCGTTCGGAATCCAGAAGGCATTCATCGATGAAAACGAACAAACTCTTGGTGGCCGCGGTACTCGCCGCGGCAATCGGGGCGCCGATCGCCGCCTTTGTCAGCGAAATGAAAGGGCAACCGATGACGTCGACCGGTGTGCGGGTTCCGTTCCTTCACGGATTCCCCATTGGCCATTTTTCCGGTCAAGCCGAGTTGGCTTCTCTTGAGCGCGCGAACGAATGGCTGAATTCGCCGCCGCTGACGCCATCGGCCCTACGTGGAAAGGTCGTTCTGATCGATTTCTGGACTTATACCTGCATCAACTGGCGGCGCACTCTTCCCTACGTCCGCGCCTGGACTGAGAAATACAAGAACCAGGGACTGGTGGTCATTGGCGTCCATGCGCCGGAATTCGAATTCGAAAAGAATATCACCAACGTTCGCTGGGCCGTGAAAGACGCAAAGATCGACTACCCGGTCGCGGTCGACAACGAACATGTCATATGGCGCGCTTTCAGGAATCAAGCGTGGCCGGCGCTGTATTTCATCGATTCGCAGGGGCGTGTTCGGCATCATTATTTTGGGGAAGGTGCATACGAACAGTCGGAAATGGTCATTCAGGAGCTGCTGCGAGAAGCCGGAGCCTCTGGCGTCAGTCGTGAGCCGGTTTCGGTAGTTGCTCGCGGAGTCGACGTCGCCGCCGACTGGAGCAACCTTAAGTCGCCGGAAAACTACGTCGGGTATGAGCGCACCGAGAACTTTGCGTCGCCGGGCGGGGCGCTATCGAACAAGCCCCGCATGTATGAACGGCCTGCGCGGTTGCGCCTGAATGAATGGGCGCTGTCTGGCGAGTGGACAGTGAAGAGGGACGCCGCCGTACTGAACAAGGCCAATGGACGCATCACGTACCGGTATCATGCCCGCGACCTCCATCTCGTCATGGGCCCAGCAGCTCCGGGATCGTCTGTGAAATTTCGCGTGCTGATCGACGGACAGCCGCCAGGCGCTGCTCACGGTGTTGACGTTGACGAACAAGGCAACGGCACAGCGACCGAGCAGCGTCTCTACCAGCTCATCCGGCAACCAAAACCTATCGGCGACCGCCAGTTCGAGATCGAATTTCCTGGTCCGGGCGTGGAGGTCTTCGCGTTCACGTTCGGCTGATCCGCCGCGAACCATCGAATCAAGGAGATTCATCATGGATAGCACCAAAATCGCACAGGACATCGATCACCATCGCCGCCGCTTTCTCGGGACCGCGGCCATGACCGCCGCTGCCGCCCAACTCGGCGTGCTCGCTTCGGCAGACGCTCAGACGACCAGAACGACGCTGCCAACGGTCAAGCCGGGGACGAACGTCTCTTTTGGACCGCTGAAGCAGATCGATGCCGGCGTCCTGAATGTGGCCTACGCCGAAGCGGGTCCGGCCGATGGCCCGCCGGTCATCCTCCTACACGGCTGGCCCTACGACATTCACAGCTTCGTCGATGTGACGCCGATGCTGGCGTCGGCGGGGTATCGCGTATCGTTCCCTATCTGCGCGGTTACGGCCCGACACGCTTTCTTTCAAGCGAGGCCTTCCGCAACGGCCAGCCTTCGGCCCTGGCGGTCGATGTCATCGCCTTCATGGACGCGCTGAAGATCGAGAAGGCGATTCTCGCCGGCTTCGATTGGGGCGCGCGGTCGGCCGACATCGTCGCGGCGCTCTGGCCGGAGCGCGTCAAAGCGCTGGTTGCCGTCAGCGGATACCTGATCGGCAGCCAGGAGGCCGGCAGGATGCCGCTGCCGCCCAAGGCCGAGCTCGAGTGGTGGTATCAGTTCTATTTCGCCACAGAGCGCGGCCGCATCGGCTACGAGAAATACCGGCACGACTTTGCTAAGCTCATCTGGCAGCTCGCCTCTCCCAAATGGCAGTTCGACGACACGACTTTCGCTCGCAGCGCAGCGGCCTTCGACAATCCGGATCATGTCGCCATCGTCATCCACAACTATCGCTGGCGGCTTGGCCTGGCCGAGGGCGAGGCGAAGTATGACGAGCTGGAGAAACGGCTCGCTACGGGTCCGATCATCGGAGTTCCCACGATCACCCTCGAGAGCGATGCCAACGGAGCCCCGCATCCGGAGCCGAGCTCGTACGCCAAGAAGTTCTCGGGCCGGTACTCGCACCGGCTGATCAAGGGCGGCATTGGCCACAACCTGCCACAAGAAGCTCCAAAGGCCTTTGTCGAGGCGATCATCGACGTCGCCCAAGCTTGATCGTGTTCGCGGTGCCGCCGCTCGCCCAGAGACAAACGCCAAGCAACAGATGAGCGCCATGAATAGGTCAGCAAAAGTCGTGTACACGGCCAAGACCCACACCACCGGCGGCCGCGAGAATGGCACTGCGCGAAGCTCGGACGGCCGCCTGGACGTCAGGCTTGCGACCCCTGGCGCAGCCCGCATCGGCGCCAACCCGGAGCAACTGTTTGCCGCGGGCTGGTCGGCATGCTTCGAAAGCGCAATCGCACTCGCGGCCGGTAAGAGAAAAATCGCGTTGCCGGCCGACGTCGCCATCGACGCCGAAGTGGACCTCAACCTCGCGGACGACGGCTACTTCCTCAGCACGCGGCTCAACATCAGTCTGCCGGGTCTTGAGCGCGGGGTCGCCCAAGCGTTGATCGACGAGGCCCACGAGATCTGTCCGTACTCAAAAGCGACACGCGGCAATGTTGACATTGTGGTCAACCTGACCTGAAGCGGATATATCTCGTTCGGACCGGCGGCGATACGACGGCTTGTGAACGGTTCCTGGACTCCTCCGCCAGGGGGTGACCAACGCTCCCCCAAGAAATTGGAATTCATCTTCGATTATTTCGATTTTGATTTATCGGCCGCAAGCTGAAACAATTTGCCGAATGAAGATCGAAATGGGCGAAGGCCGCGCGAACGGCCCCCAAACGATGTCAGGGAGAACAATCATGAGGCGCGCACGAAGGGCAATCTGTTCGGCGCTGGTTGCAGGGATTGCGATTGCCTGCGTTTCAGGCCTTTCGGCCGCGCAGGACAACTACCCGAGCCGACTGATCAAGATCATCGTGCCCTTTGGCGCCGGCACGACTGCCGATCTAATACCTCGGCTGGTTGCGGACAAACTGTCGCAGCGCTGGGGTCATCCCATCATCATCGAAGCTCGCCCGGGTGCGACCGGAAATATCGGAGCCGAAATGGTGGCCCGCGCCGAACCGGACGGCTACACGCTGCTATCGACGCCCGCCCCGCCGCTGGCAATCAATCACCTTCTCGATTCCCATATGAAGTACGACCCATCCGCGTTCGTGCCGATCTCTGTGATGACAATGGTCCCGAACGTGCTGGTGATTAGTTCGAAGCTGCCGTACAAGACCCTGGACGAGTTTATCGCCTTCACCAAAGCCAATCCTGACAAGCTGACATACGTATCGACTGGTCCTGGCGGCACGCCAACGCTCGCCATGGAATTGCTGAAGCTCAAGGCCGGCGTGCAGATCAGAGAGATTCCATATCGGACGGGTACAGGACCGGCGGCCATCGACGTCATCGGCGGCACAGGTCGACTCCATGTTCCTGAACATCGCGGAGGGCCTCGCCCACATCAGAAGCGGCGGAGTCAGAGCACTTGGGGTGGGCACTCTCAAGCGTGTACCGCAACTTCCAGACGTACCGGCGATCGCCGAGAAGTACCCGGGTTTCTTCACGACGACATGGTACGCGATGGCCGCGCCGGCGAAGACGCCGCAGGCCATCGTCAGCAAATTGTCGTTGGCAGTCATCGAGACGTTGAAGATGCCCGACGTCGCAAACAAGCTGACGGCGCAATCGATGGAAATTGTGGCCATGCCGCAGGCAGAATCCGCCGAGTTCCTCAAGAGCGAGATCGAGCGCTGGCGTGAAGTGATCAAAGCCGCAGGACTTACGCTCAATAAGTAAGACCGTTCTCCAATCTGCCGCCTGTCTCACTCCGATGCAGCACATCGATGTCAATGGATGCCGCTTCAATGTGCGCGTTGATGGCGTTGAAGATGGGCCATGGGTCATGCTGGCACATGGTCTGGCAACCGACTTGAGCATGTGGGACGACCTCGTCGCTGCCCTGTCCGCTCGCTATCGGATCCTGCGGTACGATGCGCGCGGTCACGGCAGCACATCTGCAACGCCGGGCGATTATTCCTGGGACTTGCTGGTCGGAGATGCCGTTGCGCTGCTCGACCGGATCGGCATCCAACGTGCACACTTTGTCGGGCTATCCATGGGAGGCATGGTCGGGCTCGGGCTAGCGCTCGATCATCCTGCCAGAGTTCTGAGCCTGTGCGCCTGCGACGCGCGCGCCGAAGCGACACCGGAATATAACGAAGGCTGGACCGAGCGTATTCAGATCGTACGGACTGGCGGAATGGATGCGCTTGTCGAACGGACACTGAGGCGATGGTTCACGCCGGCATTTCTTGCATCGCCATCGCAACGGCTGGACAAGATGCGGGCAATGATGCGCGCCACCTCACCCGACGGCTATTGCGGGTGTGCCGCGGCATTGCAGACGCTGGACTACGCGCGCCACCTCGGGAGCTTAAAGATCCCGACGCTCTATGTCGTCGGCGCCCAGGACCTCGGTGCGCCGCCGGAGGTGGTGCGCACCATGCACGCCTCCACGCCGGGCTCGCAGTTTGTCGAGATTCCGAATGCGGGCCATATCTCCGCCGTCGAGCGGCCGGCTGAATTCAACGGATCCATTGCAAGCTTTCTCGATCGTATCAGCGCGCAAGCGGCTTGATTTGCTCAGGACGCACCGATGGGCCATGGATCGGCCGGATCTACTCGCCCGCGGCATTCGCCGAAGCCGATGGTCACGTAGCCGTGACGTTCCGCACGTGCGCGCAGAATGATCTCGTCTCCATCCTCGAGATAGCGTCGCGTTTCGCCTCCGGGCAGATGGATATCGGCCGTGTTGAACTCGCTCAACTCGTTAAGGCAGGCCCGGCTTTCGTTCGTAGGCCCTGAGGCCGTACCGCTTCCGATGATATCGCCCGGCAGGAAGTTGCACCCGTTGCTCGCGTGATACGTGAGCATTTGGCCGAAAGTCCAGTAGAGCGTCGTCAGGCTGGTGATCGTGATCCGGGCAGCATCCAGGCCGCCTGTGCGCATTCGCGGCGTCAGCAGGTAAGCTTCCAGAATGAGATCGATGCCGCCTTCGGACTCGTTCACCGGATCGTTCAGATATGGAAGCGGCTTGGGGTCGTCGGCGGCACGTACGAAGTTCGGACAATGAAATGGCGCTAGCGCCTCGCCGGTAACGACCCACGGCGAGATCGTGGAGCAAAATGTCTTTCCCTGAAATGGTCCGGCCGGCACGGTCTCCCAGGCCTGGATCGCACGAGCCGACCAATCGTTCAGCAGGCAATATCCGAAGATGTAGTCGCGTGCCGAAGCGAGAGGGATCGGTCTGCCAAGGGGATTGCCACGCGCAATGAGAGCCCCGACCTCCAGCTCGAAGTCTTGGCGTGGTTCAGGGCCAAAGCGGAGTTGACCATCCTTGTCGCGGTACTGGCCGTTCGGCCGCTTGAACAATTCACCGCTCGGCCGAATGGAGGTAGCGCGGCCGTTGTAGCCGATCGGAATGTATTTGAAATTGGGCGTCAGCGGCTGGCTTGGATTGCGTATCCGGCCGCCACGCTCAGCATGGTAGATGGATGTGTAGAAGTCGGTGTAGCCGGCGATCTCGCAGGGCAGATCGAGCTTTGTCTCCGCGATCGGAACGAGCAGATCTCCCTCCCGGGCCTCGACGCGCTGACGTTCGCTACCATCACTCCGCAGGAGATCCGAGAGGCGCGCCCTCAGCGCCGACGCGTGGTCATTACCCAGCGCCATCAGCGGGTTAGAGTTGGACCGGCTGCGGCGTACGCCGCTTCGGCAGCGGTGCCTGAGAACAAACCGGCCTCGATACCGGCGCGGAGATCGAAGATGAAATCGCCGATTGCAACGCCGCCGCGCGGTTCGCTGCCGCGGCGCCGGAAGACGCCGAATGGCAGGTTCTGAATCGGAAAGTCAGTGCCGGCCCGATTGGCGGATTCAACCCAGCTCCGCCGTTTTGGATCGTGCGTTTCGTTTAGCTTGGTCATGCACGGAACTCGATTACGACTAGAGCCGATGAGCAGATGTCGCCGCGTGCCAAGGTAGGCACGATGCCGGAACTCAGGCAACGCCCGCAGCTAACTTTCGCGTCGGCAGTCCCGATTTCCTTGAGTGCAGGCATGACCTCGCGCCGAAACAGATCGAGCGAACGCATCTCCTGCGCGTGGGTGAACGAGCCGAACGCCAGCTTGAGCACGAGATAATCGTGCCCGCAGCGCTCAGCCTGGGCCACGAACTTGCGCCTGACGGTGTCGGGGCTGCCGACCACGAGCGACCCGTCGCGGATCGATTTGTCGAAATCCTGCGACAGCGGGATGCCGGGGAACGAGTTGTTCTCCTTCCATAGCCACATCAGGCTGTCGAACCACTTGCGGTAGGCCGGACGGGCGATGCGTTCGGCTTCGGCGTCGGTGTCGGCGACGAACATTCCACGCACCATGCCGACAATCGGCTGATCGACGATCGATCCGGATTTCCGCCGCTCCTCAGCATGAAGCGGCCAGGCGGAACGAAACCTGGCGATGGCCTGCGTTGCTCGTTCATCATTGCCCAGCGTGACCACGTTCATGCCTCGACGCGCCGGCAGCAAGGAGCCGTCCGGACCGCTGCGCAAACCGTACCAGACCGGAGGATGCGGCTTCTGCACCCATTCCATCGGCAGCGGAGCATTGTCGAGATGATAGCGCTCGCCGTGGTGCGTAATCCGCTTGTTTTTCAGCCCCTTCCAAACAATCTCGAGACACTCCGCGTAGAGCTTGTCGCTTTCCTTGATGTCCTGGCTGAGGACGGCGAATTCGAACGGCGAGACGCCGCGCCCAACGCCGATGTCGAGCCGGCCGTGGCTCAGGTTGTCGAGCATCTGCAGCTCTTCCAGCAGCCGAAACGGATGATAGAGCGGCAGCAGAAACAGCAGCGCGCCGAGCCTGATGCGCGATGTCTCGCGAGCCGTTGCCGCGAGGAATACCGAGGGGGACGGAGCAGCCGAGAGCGGCGTCGCGTGATGCTCGGTGACATGATAGCCGTAGAAACCCGCATCCTCGGCTGCCTGAATTCAGCTCTATCCGCTCGTCGTACAAGCGCGGCACAGGCTCGGATCGAATGTCGATGTAGTCGAAAATGCCGAATTTCATCGGGGCGACTCCGTTGAGGTCGCGCAATCATGCCGCATGTGCTATACTTTGACAAAACTTAATTAACTGAACTTAATTTCAGAAATCTGGAAGTGGAGTGGAGGCGCCGTTGGCAGAGCCGTTACGAATTCAGCAGATCCGCCAGTTCGTGATCACCGCCAACTCGGGCAGTTTTCGTGCGGCCGCCACGGGGACGTTTCGCTCGCAGGCCGCTGTTTCGGCCGCCATGCATGATCTGGAACGTCAGATCGGAGCGAAGCTGTTCGAGAAGGGCCGCCGCGCTCGGCTCACTCCACTCGCCCAGGGCCTTCTGCCGTCGTTCAGCGAATTGCTCGTCACGCATGATCGGGTACTCCGCGAGGCGCGCCAGCTTGCTCAGGCCGAGCAGGGCTCGGTCTCGCTCGCCGTGGTGCCGGTGCTTGCCGAGGAGTGGCTGCCGGCCTTCCTTGCCGATTTCACGCGGCGATTCCCCGGCGTCAAGATTCGCGCCACCGATCAGCGCTCTCCTCAGGTGCGGGCAATGGTGGCCGACGGTCTCGTCGACATCGGCGTTGCGGGTTCACTTGCCGAAGACCCGAAGCTCGCCTTCCGCCCGATCGCGACCGATACATTCGGCGTGTTGTGCCCGCGCGATCATCCGCTCGCCAAGCGGCGCAAACCGATCTCCTGGAGCGAGCTCGAAGGTGAGACCGTTATCGGCAACGATGCCATGGAGCTCCTCAAGGATCGCGGGCTCGGACAAAGTATCGAGAGCCCGTCGCTGGTGGTGACGAGCCGGGCCTCACTCATGGCATGCGTCAAGGACGGCCTTGGTGTCACAGTGGTGCCGCTGCTGACCAAGGCCGAAAAGGCCTTCGGCCTGCCGTTCATCCCGCTGGTCTCGCCGCGAATATCGCGCACCATGGGCGTGGTTACACGGCGCGGCCAAACCCTGCTTCCGACGGTCCAACGCATGTACGAAATGCTGGTCCAGTCGCTGCGCGACTATGCCAAAGGCCAGGGCGCAGTGCTCGTCAAGCAATCCTGAGACGGTCTATGCGCGTGAACGAGCGGTTCGGACGGACGCCCTACTCCAAAATCCAGAAAGGAGCAATTGATGTCCAAGCTGCCCTTAACGTTTGCCTGCAGCGACAATGACCGCACGCGAGCCATCATCGACGGCCGCGTTCGTTTCGAGAGCTGCGACGTGACCCCATTGGTCCTCGAACCAGCCGAGATGTTCGCCCGCGCCTGCCGCTATTTCGAATTCGACGTGACCGAACTGTCATTTAGCAGCTACATGCGCATGATCGACCAGGGCAACAGCCCGTACATCGCGGTGCCGGCCTTCCTGTCGCGGGCATTCCGGCACTCGTCCATCTACGTGCGCACCGATCGCGGTATCGATTCGCCAAAGGACCTCGCGGGAAAGACCATCGGTGTGCCGGAGTATCAAATGACGGCCGCCCTCTGGCTGCGCGGGATGTTTCAGGATGAGTTCGCAGTCAAGCCGACCGACATCAAATGGCGAACAGGCGGCCAGGAGCAGCCCGGACGAGAGGAGCGGATGCCTGTCTCCATCTCGGGTTTGGACCTCAAGCCGATCCCGGAAGGAGCCACGCTGTCCGCGATGCTGCAATCGGGCGAGATCGACGCCATGCTCTCCGCCCGGACACCGACGGTCTACCTGCGGAAGGTGCCACACGTCGACCGCATGTACCCGAATTACAAGGAAGTCGAGCAGACCTACTTCCGAAAGACCGGTTATTTTCCGATCATGCATATCGTTGCGATCCGGTCTTCGCTTGCCGAGCGATACCCGTGGTTGCCGGCGAGCGTTTACAAGGCGTTGCTTGACTCCAAATCGATCGGCCTGGAGAAGCTCACCAATCTTGCGCAGCTCGCCGTCGCGTTGCCCTGGATGGAGTTTGAATCGTCTGAGACCAGGGCACTGATGGGAAATGACTATTGGCGTTACGGTGTCAAAGATTGCCGGCACGAAATCGACGTCATGACGCGCTACGCTCATGAGCAGGGACTAACCGCTCGTCGATTGACCGCCGAAGAACTGTTTGCGCCGTCGACATTCAACATGGCCAAGATTTGAATCGGATACCGGGCCTTGCCGCTGGTTCGGAAACGTCGAACAGCTCTTCAAAATTTCTGAATTGTCAGTCGTACGCGAGGGCGGTTGAGATCGCGGCAACAAAAATCGACAGCGCCAAAAGGCTGCCCAACGTGGAGGAACCAAAGTGGCAACGTTGAAAGTGCTTCGTCATGCGGTTGCCGTTGCTCTGGCTGCCGCAACCGCCGTCCTTGCGCAGGACGCGCGCGCCCAGAGCGACTATCCGAACCGGCCTATTCGGCTGGTCTCGCCGTCACCGCCGGCCGGCGTGCACGATGTCATCGGACGACTGTGGGCTGAGCGCATTAAGCCCTATCTCGGCACCGTCGTGGTCGAGAACAAGCCGGGCGCCGGGACGTTGATCGGCGCAACTGAAGTCGCCAAGGCCGATCCGGACGGCTACACGCTGTTGATCGGGAGCACGAGCAGCCACGTCATCGCCCCGGTGCTATCGGCCCACACGACGTTCGAGCCGCTTAGGGATCTGACGACGATTGCGATTGTTTCGTCGAGCGCGACCGCGATCGCCGTGCATCCGTCCGTTCCGGCCCGAACGCTGAAGGAGCTGATCGAATATGCCAAGGCTAACCCGGGCAAGCTCAGCTACGGCTCGGCCGGCATCGGATCGATGAGCCAGATGAGCGGCGAATTGTTCAAGCAACTCGCCGGCGGCCTGAACATCCTGCACGTTCCGTACAAGGGCGCGGGGCCGAGCATCACCGATCTGATCAGCGGGCACATTCCGATCGCGACACCGAACGCCACCGGTCAGGTTCTGGACTTGCACACCAGCGGCAAGATTCGCGTTCTCGCGATCAACGCACAAAGCCGCCTCAAGGGCGCTCCGGGCATTCCCACCGCCATCGAGCAGGGTCTTGACGGCATGACGGCCGAGTTCTTCTGCGGCATCTTCGCGCCCGCACACACGCCCAAGCCGATCATCGACCGCGTCAACCAGGCCACCCAGAAGCTGCTTCACGATGAGGACTTTCAGAGCAGGCTGAGAGGGCATGGGGTATGAAGTCGTGCTCGATAGCGGCCCGGCTCGGTCCGATGAGTTCATCCGCAACGAGCAGAAGCGCTGGACCCCCATCGTCCGCGCCAGCAAGAGCGAGAAACCGGAGCCATAGGCGGGACGAGTCCTACGCTCCCCGAGACAGAACTCCTATCTAGGTCTTGTACGTTTTCTGCACCTGCGGGGCAAAAAGCTCTTCCGGCTTCAGGAGACGATGGCAAACGCCTTGTTCGTAGGCATATTGCAGGAACGCTTCCAACGTCGTCCGGTTTGGTTCGGTGCCGTACGCCCACAAGTCGCCGCCGAACAGGTCGAGCGCCTGGCGCGCGTATTCATAGAACCACGGGATTGGGAATGCGCTTACACCTCCGAACAGGGCACGGTCGGCGCTACGACGTCTCGCCTCGTCAAATGCCGTGAACAGGTTCGCGGCAAGCCAGGGGTGCCGGTCAGCGATCTCGGCGCGAATAGCGACGGTGTGCATGATCGGGAAAATGCCCGTAGACTTCACGTATGATTTTTCTTCGGCAAGTACATTGTCGAACAACCTGCGGACGTTCGGATGACGTTCGCGAAAACAGGCGGGCGGCGACGCGCTCAGGACGCAATCGATCTCGCCCGCGATCAGCATCCCGCTGAGTGTCTTGTCGGGGACGGAGACGAGTTTAATGCCGTTGGGTAGATTGAGCTTGACCTTCTCGACCCGGCCTACCTGATCGACCCCCGCTTGGACCCACGAAATCGATGACAGGTCGACGCCGTATTGATGCGCGAGCAATCCCCGCGAATAGACAGCGGCCGTCTGCGCCCATTCCGGCAGGCCAACTCGGCACCCATTCAAGTCCTCCGGACGTCCCACCGGGCCGTCAGCACGGACATAGATCGAAGCGTGACGCGGAACACGCGAGGGAAATACCGGGATAGCGATGAGCGACCGGTCGCCCTGCGAAATCATCGACGCATACTTGGCGAGCGAGACCTCGGAAACATCGAACTCGCGATGAACGAGGAAACGAAAGAAAATTTCCTCGACCTTGAACGTGAGACAATTGAGGTCCACGCCCTCAACCGGAACCTTGCCGTGGATGAGGTCGGCCAAGTGATCGTAGTAGGCAGTTGCAAGCGTAAGACTAAGTCAACTCACGTCAGCGCTCCGTTCGCCACGGGTTATGCAAGCACCAATCTAGCAACACCACGATCGAATCACGAAGCGACTTATCGGCGAGCAGTCGCGGCAGCCCCCTTTGCCCAGGCCGGTATTGGTTGACACCGAGAGATCGCCGATTGAGAGTCCGACTGGGATCCAAACAATAATTCGATTGCTCACCCTCGATCGAGTTCATATCCGCGACGGAGTTGGCATGAAGCCAAATGCATATGGCCCCTTCCCCTATTCTCCGATCATCGATCGCCCTCAGTTGCGCTGGCCGAACGGGGCTCATATCGCGTTGTGGGTCATTCCGAACATCGAGTTCTTCGCGCTGAATGAAGTCATCCCGGCTGGCACCGGGACCGGCGGCGCGCCGATGCCCGCTCCGGACATCCCGGCTGGTCGGTGCGGGACTACGGAAACCGGATCGGCATTTTCCGTATCATGGATGTGCTGGATCGCCACGGAATTCGCGCTACGGCAGCTCTCAACAGCGATCTATGCGAACGTCATCCCCGCATCATCGAAGAAGGTAACCGGCGCGCCTGGGAGTGGATGGGCCACAACGAGAGCAACTCCCGCAGGCTCAACGCGATCGACCCGAAGGAGGAGCACAACATCATTCGCAATTGCTTGAATACTATTCGGACAGTACACCGGCCGGCGGCCGATCGGCTGGCTCAGCTCGGCGCTGCAGGAGACTTGGAACACGCTAGACATACTTGTGGACGAAAAGTGCGAGTACGTCTCTGACTGGGTGAACGACGACCAGCCCTACATTATGACTCTGGAGAATGGCAAGACGTTGATTGCGATGCCCTATAGCCATGTCATCAACGACAAGCCCCAATACGAACGCGACCATCGCTCGGCGGATGAATTCCAAGCGATGATCTGCCGACAATTCGACGTGCTCTATCGTGAGGGCGCGAACTCCGGGCGCGTGATGGCCGTTTCCCTGCATCCCTATCTTACGGGTATGCCACATCGGATCGGTGCGTTGGATGGCGCGCTCGATTATATTGGGCGACATTCGAACGTATGGAAGGCTACCGGATCCGAGATCGTCGCTTGGTACCGAAGCCAACTCTCAAATTGACCTCAGACCGGTATAGAATGCCTGGATCACGTCATCATCTGGGCGTTCCTGCTCGCGGCCCGCCCCGTCCAACTGCATCACGTTAATTTTGCCCGGCGGAGCAATATTATCATTTCGGTTGCGTCGTCGACCGCAGCCTTGGGAGAACAGGAGCGGCACATAGTTGCCATGAGCCCAGAGCACCGCATGATCGTCATAGTGCTGCGAGCTTGGATTTCCTGATTGTCCCGGCGCATTGACGACCCAGCTTTCATCCCAATTGCCTACATCGACAACGAGGCGAAAGCTTGCGCCAGTCGTGACAGCGAAGTTATCAGACCGATAGCTAGCGTAACATGGCGTCAACTCCGAACCGCCGACTGGCAGCGGCCCAACGTCGCGCAGCGAATGGCTGCCGGGTTCGGCCGTCGAACTGAGAGGGTGCACGAACGTATTCTGATGCAGCATTCCCCATCGCCACAATTCAATCGCAGCGCCCAATATTTCGCGACATTCGGTCATCGCTGCCGTCAAGGTCGAAACAAGTAAGAAGTCGCGTTTGTGAGCCCAAGATCGGTCAAACTCCTGGTCCGGACATTCCAGTAACGCCAGCAATGTCTCGTTGTCACCAGGAGCTAGAAGCGTGCGCA
This sequence comes from uncultured Alphaproteobacteria bacterium, assembly GCA_963807865.1. Taxonomy (GTDB): domain Bacteria; phylum Pseudomonadota; class Alphaproteobacteria; order Rhizobiales; family Xanthobacteraceae; genus VAZQ01. Next base: position 91,510 of record CAWEDK010000016.1, read on the forward strand.
ATGACGAATGAGGCGCCAAATAATGCAACAGCGCTGGTTTCAAGTGCCGTGTCCACCATACTTCGAATAGCGCCGCGGCCGCGCTTTGAGGCGCGATTCGATGGTCCCATTGCCCAAGCAGGTCCAGAGCCTGCGCAACTTCGGGATACGTGCCAGAGATCCGCTGCAGCACATGGCAAATCCGGCGCGCCGCAATCGACGTAAGGTCACATTGCAATTCTCTAGATTGAGCGAGTGTGTGCCGATTCTGGGATTGCAGCACTTCGTTGATACGACTTGCGCGTGAACGATCGTTCCACTCGACGCACAAGATTCGAATTGAACGCGGGATGCCCCGGAGGAATGTTGAATTCGTTCGCTGTTGCTATGAAGCCCTGTGGCGGATTGATCGCGCGCGGCAAGTCATCGAATGATTTGAAGCCGTCCCATTCGTAACGTCCGTTTCCGGGCACCGGCAGCAACCCATCCCAGTTGGAACGATGAGGCGACTTTCCTGCCACGAACCAACCAATGTTGCCGCTACTGTCCGCGTACACTTGGTTGACGGATGGGGTGGACCAAGAGCGAAGCGCCTTGGCGAAATCATCCGTTGTTCGAGCATCGAGATAGTTGAGACTCGCAAAGTACGGCGAGCTTCCAGGTTCCGACCAAACTGTCCGCACAGCATACGCCAGACCGCACGACGCGTCCTCATAAATCACCGGTCCATGCCGCGTAAATTTCAACTGCACGTTTTGCTCAGCATGCCCATGTACCGGAATTTTCTCGCATTCGACCTGCATCGTCTCCCAGCCTTCGCCGTAGCGATATCGGCTTGGATCGCGCGGATCGATTTCGTAAACGTACAGATCCTCCTGATCCATCGGAAAAACTGTCAAGCCGAATGCCACGACACCGTTGTGGCCGATAGAGATGCCAGGCAGCGCGGGCTCGCCGGCGCCAATGACGTCGATACCGGGCGCCGTAAGGTGCACGACGTAGCGCAACGACGGCAATGTGTGGACGCGATGCGGATCGTTGGCCAGGATCGGCCGTCCTGTCGCCGTGCGTGACGGCGCGACGGCCCAGTTGTTTGAACCTTCCGGTTCGTGGCCTCGAACATCGCCGAATTCATCGACTTTGCTCCATCGCCACGCCTCGTCCAAAGGCACAGCCAGACGCGCAGGCGTGACATGGAGACCCGTTGTCGCGAGACGAAATACATCCAGCACTGAGCTCGGAATATCGCCGAAGGAAACGCCTTCGGGCACGGCAGCGCAATGATCGGGACGCAGCGCCTTGCGCGCCAGATCGGTCCGGATATCGGAGCGCGCCACGACGCGTGCGCGCGCGACCTCAGATAGAAGGTTGTTGGCCCGTGCGTGACTTCGGATGCGCACAACGTCTCGCGCTTCCCAACGCGCTGGCCGCGTCCCGAAGCGATCAAATTCGGGCGCGCGCAGGCTTGGCCGGCGCTCGGTCAGGGCGATCCAGGCGTTGATACCTGCAACGAATGCTTCGGTGATTCTTTGCGCCTCCGGATTAACGTACGCCGACCATTCGTCGTTCATTTCGCCGCGGTAGAGGAACAGCCGCGCAGCGCGATCTTGAGCCAGAAAGCCTGGCCCAAAGTCCGCCGCCAAAAGTCCTAATCCGCGCTTGCGCCAGACATCGAGTTGCCAAAGCCGCTCGCGAGCTGCGTTAAATCCTTGAGTGAAAAAAGCATCGTGGCGGGTGCCGGCGCGAATATGTGGAATGCCCCATCGGTCGACCCTGATTTCGGCCGAGGAACTTGAATCCCGGGAACCTCATACTCGACCAAACTTGCTGAACTGCTGCGCATGGACCGAACGTCAGCTTCTACCCGCGAAACCGAGACCCGCCAGAAACTTGCCGCGTGGAGGACCAGTCAATTTTCCGTCCTCCATGATGACACAGCCGCGAAGTATCGTGAGGATGGGCCAACCTGACAATTCGACGCCCTCTAACGCGCATCGCTTCATCTTCGACTTGAGCAGACTTGGAGTGACCGTGCGTCGCCGTTCGGGATCGATCAAGGCCAGGTCCGCGTCTGCGCCTATCGATAGGACGCCCTTGCGGCCGCCGAATCCGAACGCTATCGCAGGCGCCGTGGCGAAAAGGCGGCAGACATCCGGATAGCTCCAGACACCACGCGCCGCGAAGTCCAATAACACCGCAGCTCCTGTATCGAGACCCGGAGTGCCATTGCGCGACGCCCAGGCGTCGTCCGTCTTTTCGTGAATAGCGTGAGGCGCGTGATCGGTCCCGACGAAATCGACCGTTCCCTCGAGAACGGCAGCTACGGAGGCCCTTCGATCCAGCTCGCTCCGCAATGGCGGAACGATCTGCGCAACGGTCGCCAGTCGATCGAGAACCTCGTCATTGACAAGCATATGATGCGGCGTGACTTCGACCGCGATGCTCGCGGGTGGGCGATCCAGCTTGGCGCGCCGCAGCAATTCAAAGGCGCGGCGTGTCGTGACCTCACGAAAGACAACCGGTGCATCGGCCTCGCGCGCCAGCTCAAGGGCTTTCGCGATGCCGACCACTTCCGCGACTGGAGGCCGGGCTTGCGCATGGGCGCGCGTATCGTGGCGGCCGCCAGCGCGCAGACGCTCGATCGCGCGCGACGTAATGCCCTGCGAGCCGGTATACATGCCCAGCGGCGCTCGAAGTCTCCGCCGTAATCGACATGATTTCGAGAAGCAAACCATCGTCGTCCACACGCTCCACGCCGGCGCCCTCGCCGCCGTCGGAAAGATTGATCTCAAACGATGACGGGCCAACGCCCCAAAGCGCTCGCGCCTGAGACAGATTGGTCGCCGTAACGGAGGCCTGTAGACAGAAGTCAACATACGACTTTTTCTCGCCTTGAGACCGCGCTAGCGCGAAAGCGTCAAGCGATGCGATCGGCGGAATTCGTATTCGGCATGCACATGACGGTCGTGACTCCGCCGCACGCCGCTGCTTCGCTTCCGCTTGCGAAATCCTCCTTGTACTCAAGGCCTGGATCCCGAAAGTGCACGTGCGTATCCACGAAGCCGGGAAACAACATGCGGCCTTTGGCATCGATCGATATGTCCGCGGCCGGACAGTCATCACCGTCAAGCATGGCGACGACGTGCTCGCCTGCAACCAGTACGCCTCCCCTTCGCATCTCAGACGAAGAGACGAGGATCGCGTTACTGATGCAGAGGGTGTTCTCAGTCATCGATCTGATTTCATGGACTTGTCGCGCCCTGCAACCTAAGAACCCAGCGGCGTATCCGCGCGCGCCGCAACTTCGCCCACCCGCGGCTGATCGGTATCCACTCGTAGGATTTCGCCAAGACGCGCGTAGAGCGAACCACCGAGACGGGCAATGGGCAGAAACTTATTCACGTCGATGCGGCCATCCCGTAAGAGGTCATCGCGAATTCGAAAGCACAGGATGCGACCGATGACCAGGTGATGATTGTCACTGTCGTGCATGGGGATAAGGTTCGCCAGCGAGCATTCGAAGGCCACGGGCGAGGCAGCAATTCGTGGCACATCGACGTTAAGTCCAGGCGCGAGCTCGATGCCAAGCGTGGTCACTTCGCTCACGTCCGGGGGATACGATCTTGAACTTCGCGCCGCGTCCGGCAGGAGTTCTTCCGTCACCGCATTGATGACGAACTCTCCGGTGTGGACAATATTGCGAAGCGTATCCTTGAGCTGTCCCGCCCGCGAACCCATCGCGATAGCGATTTGCGGCGGCGATCCGCAGATAAACATATAGCAACTGAAGGGCGCGAGATTGATCGATCCGCTGCCGTTCTTCGTCGTCACCCAGGCGATCGGTCGCGGCACCACGGCCCCGACCAGCAGGTCGTAGCGCTGCTTCGACGTCAGTGCGTCCGCCGCGAGGTCGATCATCGAGGACTGCCGATCAGTCGCCAGATTGAGTGCTGCGAACTCAGGTCTATCGGCCAACCTGAATTCCGGTAGCCTAAATCATGGTCTGCCAACGCTTTCTCTCCTCCGAGAGAAACTGCCCAAAGGCTTCCGGCGAGCCCCCGGTCGCTTCTGCGCCGAGAGACACAAGATACTCCTTGGTGGCGGGACGCTGGAGAAACTCATCAATCGCTTGATTGAGCCGTTGGATGATATCGCGTGGCACTCCGGTCGGGGCAACGATACCGAACAGCAGGACGATCTGCATATCGAGGCCCTGCTCCTTGAGCGTCGGCACGCCGGGCAGTCCGGCGAACGGGCTGGCGCTCGACACCGCAAGTGCACGCAGCTTGCCGCTACGGATATGCGGCAGGTTGGAGACCGGAGAATCGAAGGCCATCTTGATATGACCGGCCACGAGATCATTTGTGGCGGGTCCACTGCCGCGATATGGCACGTGCACAATGTTCAGGCCGGTGAGATGCTTGAACCACTCTCCTCCAATGTGACTTGTGGTGGCGACGCCAGGAGTTGCGTAGCTCAACGATCCAGGATTGGCGCGAGCCAAATCTATGAGCTGCCGCATGTTCTGGACCGGCAACTCGGCGTTCGTGATCATGGCAAGCGGCGCCTGACCGATGTAGATGACCGGAACAAGAATCCGTTGTTGGATCGTAGTTCTTCTCGATGCCGAGGTATTGCACGCTTGCGAGTTGACCGGTCGTTCCAAACAGGAAGGTGTAGCCATCGGGTGCGGAGCGGGCGACCGACCCAGCTCCAATCGTGCCGCTTGCCCCCGGCCTGTTCTCGACGATGAAATTTACGCCCAGAGCACCTGTCAAATGCTGAGCAATATACCGGGCAATGATGTCGGTGCTACCGCCGGCGGGATTGGGTACCACGAAGGTAACGGAGCGTTCCGGCCAGGCCGCCACCGCCGGCTTGCTCGCAACAAGAAGGAGCGCGGCGACGAAAGCCGCCGAGAGATTTGCTGAGAATTTCGACATCGGACACCTCTATGGTTTATTGCGTGACCGGCCACTTGTTCAATTCCCATCCCTCGACTTTTTTCCGCGGCGACGCGCACCGTTAGAGAACAGAGCATCACCATCGTGTAACAGTTCCTCGAGACGATTCAGCCCACGAAGCGAACGCTCACGATTGGAAACCGCCGCCTGTGAGACGATCGCATTGATCAACGCCAGTGCGCCGACGTTCGAATTCGCGAAAGGATCCGCCGAACAGCACGCCGTAAGGACGACTGCCGCATGCTCCGCCAGCGGCGATACCGGACTGTCGGTTATGGCGATGACGCGAATGTCACGGCCGGCAGCGAGCGACATGATGTCGATCGTCAGGCGGGTATAGCGGGGAAAGCCAATGCCAATCAGCACATCCTGCTCATCGAGTTGAGCAAGCTGGTCAATCGCATCACCGCGGCTCGGATCGACAAGGCGGACCGATCGAATCATCCGGCTGAGGTGATGATAGAGTGTAAACGCAAGACCGAAGGAACTTCGAAGACCCAGAATGTGCGTTTCCCTGGCCCCAGCCATCAATGCAACAGCCTCATTGAGACTTCGCGACGTCGAGCTGGCGCTCGGTCGCAACCAAATCCTTCAAGTCCGACTGCAACGATCGCGCGACCGCACTCTCTTGAACGCGCCGATCTGCGAACGCATCCAATCGCTGCACCGGATCAAGGTGCCGCCTCAGATCCTCCTGAAGCGCGCGCCGCAACTCCGGATAGCCATCGTAGCCAACGGCGGCCGCAAACCGGACGACAGTCAACTCCGACACACCGAGCTGCTCGGCAATGCGCGCCGCTGAAAGTAGCGCAACGTCTTCGGGCCGCGACAAAACCAATTCGGCGACACGCCGACCGCCTTCACTCAACGATGCATTGGCCCTGCGGATACGGTCGACCAAATCCGCTGACTGATGATTTATTTCTGTCATAACATAAGATTGACGCAACTTTTCCTTCATGTCAATTTAGGAGCGCGCCACGTAGCGAAACGACGCACGAGCGGAGGGTCGAACAGTGCGCCTGCTTTCGGAGATCGATGTCGACCGGCTGTTCGAGATCGGGCCGGCCACAGACGTCACCGAGCAAGCCTTTCGCGCCATGCAGCGCGGCGAGGCGATGGTTCCGCTGCGCAGCGAGATTCACCGATTGGATCCGCCCGGCGGCGCGCTGATCATGCCGGCACTGCTTGGCAATGAAACCTTGGGCGTCAAGCTTGTTACTCATGTCTACACGCGCGAGGAACCGCCGCAGCGTCTTGCAACCGGGATGATGATCATCTGGGACGCCATGACGCTGGAGCCGCGCGGACTGATCGCCGCCAACACATTCAATGATCATAGGACCGCCGCAGGCCTTGCCGCTGCCACACGGGTGCTGGCCCGGCCTGAATTCGCGCACCTACACGGTTTACGGCGCCGGCAAGATTTCGTTTCAGGCAATTCGCTATGTCGCGAGCGTGCGTCCGATCGAGCGGATCATCCTCTCCAGCCGTACGCAGTCACGCGTGCTCGAACTGGCGGAGCGCGTTCGTCGCACGCCCGAGCTTGCTCACATTGCCGTTGAGACCAATCTGTCGGCTGACGACGCCGCTGCCGAAGCCGACATTATCTCGACTGTGACGACGACCGAAAATCCGGTTTTTGACGGCAGGCGGCTGCGTCCCGGGACACATATCAATCTTGCCGGGGCAAGTCGGAAGAACCGCCGCGAAATGGACGATCATGCGGCACGCGTGGCGGTCTTTTTTCCGGACTCCAACGACAGCGCATTGGCGCGTGCAGGCGACGTTGTCATTCCGATGGCTACGGGGGTCATCGCCATGAGTTCACATCCGCGCCGAGATCGGCGCTGTTCTGACCGGCGACGCACCAGGCCGCAAATCTGCGGACGAAATCACCGTCTTCAAGTCACTGGGCGTCGCGGTACAGGACATGGCGCTAGGCGCCTATCTCCTGGACCGCGCCGAAGCCACTAACACAGGGCCTGAGTTCAATCATCTGAACGGGGAAATCAGATTGGCGGCAGCGCGCCCCGAGCAACAAACTGCCCAACCGGAGACCCCACCAGCGCGCCAGCCTCCGCGATCACGTGTCCCCTCAGGATCGTAAGCACGGGCCAGCCCCGGAGACGTTCGTCTTGGAACACCGAGTGCTTCATCTTGGAATGGATCACAGAGGGCGTCACCGTACGCTCTGCATCAGGGTCGACGAGAACAAGGTCGCCATCGGCTCCCGGCGCGATGACACCCTTGCGATCGCCCAGGCCAAACAGTATGGCAGGCCGCTCGGCCAGAGCTTGGGCTACCCGGGAAAACGAAATGATGCCTTGGGCCGCAAGATCGAGCACCGCCGGCACGATAGTGTCCAGCCCGGGACTGCCGTTGCGGGATTCCCAAGCCGAAGGCCGATTTTTCTCTTCGACCGCGTGCGGCGCGTGGTCAGAACCGACGAAATCGACAGTACCGTCAACGAGTGCCTCGACCGTTGCGCGCCGGTCGTCCTCACTGCGCAGCGGCGGAACGATCTGCCCGTATCGGCCAACTTGATCGAGCTTATCGATCGTCAGGCACAGGTTGTGCGGCGTAGCCTCAACGCCGATCCGTCCTGGCGGCAATTCGGTCTTCGCCCGGCGAACGATCTCATATCCACGGCGGGTGCATACCTGCCGGCAAACGACACGCGCGGCCGTCGCGCGCGCAAGTTCGAGCATCATAGCGAGCCCAAGCGCCTCGGTGATCGGCGGACGCGCCTCGGCGTGGGCGAGCAAATCAATCCGACCGGCTGCGCGCAAACGCTCGATCGCGGCCGAGGTCAGTGGCTGGCAGCCGGTGTATATGCCAACCACGCCGTCGATCGACGCAACGACTTCGAGTGCCCTGAAAAGCACTGCAGGATCGTCCATCCGGGAAACACGGATTCCTTCCGCGCCATCCGAAAGTCCGATTTCAAAAGACGTGATGCCGCATCGCCAAATCTCCGGCAACAGATCGATGTTCGCCGGCGTGATCGATCCCTGTATTGCAAAATCAACGTACGCACGTCCGGTGCCTGCGGCCCGGGCCGCTGCAACAGCTGCGGGATTCTCGATCGGCGGGTTGACGTTGGGCATGCACATGATGGTGGTCACGCCACCGCAGGCGGCAGCATGAGTCCCCGTACCGAAGTCTTCTTTGTGCGTAAGGCCAGGGTCACGCATATGCACATGGGCATCGACAAACCCGGGAAACAACATTCGCTCGCGCGCGTCGATGACAATGTCCGCGCGCGGCGCATCGCCGGCTTTCAACACCGCTTCGATACGCCCATCGTCGGAAACCAGCACGCCGCCGCGCGCGACCATGGCAGATGTCACCAGCTGAGCGTTGTGGACACAAAGACTCATCGGCTTCAAGTTCCTACTAAGGCGCTGACTATCGAAATCGCCGTCGGCGCTCTGCTGTGTGCCACACCTTGGCAATGCTCACCAACCAAGAAGTGACCAGGAGCGACAATGGAAAGCCCTAAGTCCATCTTGATCGAAGGAGGTCGGGTCTACGACCACCATGGCGACACCGACCAACCCGCCGTTCAGGACATTCTCATTGTCGGCAATCGTTTCGCCGCTGTAGGGCCGGATATTTCGCGGCGCTTGGCCGCGGGCGAAGCCGCACGCGGACTCCCGAGCGGACGCACCGACGAAGTGATTGACGCTCGCGACAAGCTGGTACTGCCGGGCTTCATCAACGCGCACTATCACTCCCATGACACACTGTTCAAAGGCGCGTTCGAGACGATCCCGCTGGACTTCTGGGGTCTCTATGCAATGCCGCCGAGTTACATGCGGCGATCCAAAGAAGAGCTGCGCGCCCGCACTTTGATCGGCGCCATCGAATGCATTCGCACCGGGATGACCACCGTCCAAGACATGGACACGATCTATCCCTTTTTCGAAGACGACCTCGATTGCATCCTGGATGCCTACGACGAGGTTGGCTTGCGCTGTGTCTTCGCGGCGCAATTCGCTGACGTGCCCAAGGTGAAGGTGCGTCCCTATTGGGAAGAAATGATTCCGAAGGAGGAATGGCACCGCCTGGGCGCGCCGGTGCGTCAATTTGAGAATGGCACGGATATTGTCGGTTTGATGGAGAGCTCCATCAAAGCGAGACAACGGCGCTCCGATCGCCTCACCTTCGGGCTCGGACCGGCGAGCACGGAGGCATGCACGCCCGAGCTTTGGGAGCGTATCGTCGATCTCTCAAAACGCGAAAATCTGCCGATCTTTACGCACATCTACCAAAGCAAAGGGATGACGCTGATCGCGCGGCACAATTTCAAGCAATTCGGCGGTTCTCTTATTCGGTTTCTCAAGGACGTTGGTGCGCTCGGCCCCAAGCTGACGCTCGCGCACAGCGTCTGGTTCCTTCCGGAAGAAATCGAGATGCTCGCTGAAACCGGAACGAATGTTGCATTAAACCCTGTCGGAAATCTGAAAACACGGAGCGGGATCGCTCCAATGCGGGAATTTGTTTGCGCCGAGGTCAACGTCGGGTTGGGCTGCGACAACTGTAGCTGCAGCGATGCTCAAAACATGTTCCAGGCGATGAAATTGTTTGCAGGGCTGGCCGGGGTATCCGCCCCGGACCCCGGACCTCCCTATGCCAAGGATGCGATCTTTGCGGCCACCTGCGGAGGTGCGCTCGCGCTTGGGCTCTCCGATGAAATCGGCCGCATCAGCCCGGGCATGAAAGCTGACCTGACGATCCTCGACCTCAATGATGTGTCGTTCGTGCCGCTCAATAGCGCAGCCCGACAGGTTGTGTTCACGGAAGCTGGCCGCAGCGTCGAAACCGTCGTGATCGACGGCCGCGTCGTTATGCGCGATAGGCGCATCGCGACCATCGACGAAAATGCCCTTCGTCGCACTATCGCGGACGTCATGAAGGTGTTGCGGAAGGATTTGGCAGAGGTGATAAACCGTGTAGAGCCCATCTATCAAAACATCATGGATGCCCACCTCCGCACCTCAGCGGTCGATCTCGGTGTCGGCCGAACCGTGGGGTCAGAACGATGACGATGCATTCAGCAAATTGGTGTCCAAATCCGGCACGACACACGAAGATAGTCGGTCTCAAGCCCATGCAAATCGCGCATCAGGTTTCTCGGTTTCATTCCTGGATCATCGCCGTGCTGGTGTTGGCGACGTGGACCACCTCGGTTTACGCGCAAGGCTACCCCAAAGAGTCAATTCGGGTGATCGTGCCGTTCGCAGCAGGCGGCAACACTGACGTAACGGCACGGATCATCCTGGCCAAAGTTGCAAGTCAACTCGATCAAAGCATTGTCATCGAGAACATCGGAGGTGCGGGCGGAACGATCGGGTCAGCCGCCGTTGCTCGCGCCAAACCGGATGGCTATACCTTGCTTTATGGCAACACCAGTACGCTGGCGATCGCTCCGAGCGTGTACAGCAAACTGTCCTACGACCCGCAAAAATCGTTCGTGGCCGTGGCGATGGTTTCCAAGGCGGCCAATGCCCTATTCGCCAATCCTAGCCTGCCCGTGAACTCTGCCGCTGAGCTCGTCGCCTACGCGCGCGCGAATTCAGGCAAGATGAACTATTCATCGCCTGGAATCGGAACACCGAACCAGCTCGCGGCCGAACTCTTCATCGCAAAAACCGGAATCAAAGCGACCCATATTCCGTACCGCGGTGGCGGCGACGCGCTTTCGTCGGTGATTGCAGGCACCACGCAGTTTTCCATCGATACTTTGGCGGTCATCGGCGCGCCCCACGCCGCGGGACAAGTTAGGGCGCTGGCGATCGCCGACAGCAAACGAAGCCCATCGTTCGCGAGCCTACCGACCATGGCGGAAGCCGGAGTACCAGAGGTGGAAGCGGTTTCGTTCAATGGGCTCCTCGCTCCGGCGGGTGCCCCGAGCGACGTCATCTCGCGGTTGAATACCGAAATCAACAAGGCGCTGCAGGATCAGGAGGTGCTGGCGCGATTTGCCACATTGGGCATCGAGCCCGCACCGGCGTCCGCAAATGAATTCCAGGCATTCATCGCAAAGGAAATTGCCAAGTGGGAAAGCGTCGCGAAAAGTGCTGGCGTTAGACTGGATTGATGCGATAGCCATTCCTTATTGTTGAAGCGCCACGGCGGCCCTCTCCCGCAAGCGCCTGCGCGCGAACGCGCGGCCCTGGGTGTGAGATGGCGCAACAATGAACGTCCGCGTTCGCGGCGTCAGCCCAATTCGGCGGCGCGGCGCAGACTGGCGATCATCGAAACCCTGAGCAGATACTCGCGGCTGCGCTCGCGATCCGCCATGATGTGCTGCAGGTTCTGCCGGAATTCGGCGCCCGCGCTTTCGAGATTGCGCTTGTTCTGGATGGTCTGCGTCTGGATGGATTCAAGCGTCACCAGCCGGCGCTGGAGATCGTAGCGGTCAAGCTCGCTCTCCGGCATGCCCTCGTTCCAGACTCCGGCGAGGCGCTCGGTCAGGTTGATGGCGTCGTGAATCCCGCCGTTCATGCCCATGCCGCCGAGTGGATTGTTGATGTGCGCGGCATCGCCGACCAGAAACGCCTGCCCCTGCCGGAACGACTTCGCCACCCGCTGGTGCACGCGGTAAAGCGTGACGTGCGCGATCTCATATCCGTGCACGCCCGGCACGACGCTGGCCATGAGCGATTGCGCAAACTCGGGAGAGAGTGCGAGGTCGTCGCTCTCGTCGGCCGCAACCGGAAACATGACGCGGCAGAGCCCCGGAATCTGCAACAGGAAGTGCCAGCGTTCCGGATCGGCCACGTAACTGACCTTCGCAACATCTGGAATCACCGTCTGGAAGTCGAACGGCGTGCTCACGACCAGGAACCGTTCTGGCCAGGTGAACCCCTCGAACTCGATGCCGAGCGAACGGCGCACATCGCTGCGGGCGCCATCGGCGCCAATGAGCCAGCGGCCGGAGCGGGTCTCGGTTCGGCCATTGCGCGCGATCACCACATCGACGCCGAGGGGATTCTGCTCGACACCCTGCACCTCTGAGCCGAACTCCAGCGTAAAGTCCGGCAGGGTGCGCAACCGCTCGTACAAAATGCGCGTCAGCTTCGACTGCTCGCACTGCACCCGGTAGGGAAAGCCCGTGACATCGGCGATCAGCCCGAAATCGAATTCGGCCAGCAGGCCGTCGCTGCTTGGTGCGGTACTGAAACTGCGGCGCGACCAGCCCCTGCTCCTGCAGCGGCTCGGCCGCACCCAGCGTCTGCAGCATGTCGAGCGTGGGCGGATGGAAGGTCGACGCGCGCGATTCCTCGCTCAGCGTCGGACCTGCCTCGAACACCGTCACCGGGATGCCGCGGCGAACCAGATTGGCCGCCGCGACAAGGCCGACCGGGCCGGCGCCGGCGATGAGAACGCGTTCCGGAGTGGTCACTCTCGCCCGCCGCTATCCGATGTGGCCCATACCGGCTTGGTAAGGCGGCTACTCGATCTTGGCAATGCCGGCCTTGGTGATGATGTCGCCATACTTCGTGATTTCGGCGGCGTGGAATTTCTTCGCCACGTCGAGCGGCAGCGCGATGGTTTCGGCGCCCGCCTTCGCGAAGCCCTCCTGCACCGCGGGATCGTTGAGCGCCGCGGTCAGTTCCTTGTTGAGCTTTTCGAGGATCGGCCGCGGCGTGCCGCCGGGCGCCAGCAGGGCGAACCAGCCGTTGACCTTGTATTCGGGCAGTCCCGCTTCCGTGGTGGTCGGCGTGTCCGGCAGCGCCGGGATGCGCTTGTCGCCGGCGACCGCCAGCGGGATGGCGCCGCCACGTGCCGATCGCGCCGGCGACGTTCGGGTACCACTGGAAGCCGAGCGGCACGATGCCGGCGATCAGGTCGGGGCCGTACTGCGCGATGTTGCGATAGGGCACGTGCCGATCTTCACGCCGGTCACCTGGCCGAAATACTCGCCGGCCAGATGCTGCGAGCTGCCGATGCCGACCGAACCGTAGTTGAGCTTGCCAGGATTGGCCTTGGCGTGATCGACCAATTCCTTGAGCGACTTGACCGGCAGGTTCTTGCTGGCGACGACGACGATGGTGAAGCCCGCGAACGGCGAGATCATCTCCAGGTCCTTCTGCGGGGTCGTAGCCGAGCGTCTTGTAGAGCGTCAGGTTGGCGGCGACCGGGCCGGAGCCGCCGCCGATCAGCGTGTAGCCGTCGGGCGCGGCCTTGGCGCCCATCGCGGTGCCGATATTGCCGCCGGCGCCGGGGCGGTTTTCGATGATGATCGGCTGGCCCATCGACTTCGACATCCTGTCGAGCATGATCCGGCTGACAACATCGCTCGCGCTGCCGCCGGCAAACGGAATGATGACGGTGATCGGCCGCGTCGGATAGTCCTGCGCGCCGGCCGACCTGAATGCCGGTGAGGCTCGTAAGCCCGAGCGCCGCGCCCAGCATGATCCGCGTTACAGTTTTCGTCATGAATTGTCCTTCGCGCTTAAATGTCACGAGCTCGGAACTCATGAACCCTTGAATTTCGCCGCCCGCTTGGCATGGAACGCCTCGACCCCTTCGCGGAAGTCGTCAGATTGTCGCAACCGGCTGTAGCAGTGGCCCTCAAGCTCGATTGCAGTCGAAAGCATAGCATCTTCGGTATCGTTGAGAAGCTTCTTCGCGGTGCGCTGGGCGAGCGGTGAAAATGTGCGCAACTCGTCTACCAGCGCATCAGTGGCTGCCTCCAGTTTGTTGTCCGGAACGCACTCGGTCGCGATCCCCCAATCGTACGCCTGCTTGGCGGGGATGCGCCGCGAGCGCATCACGATGTCCTTGGTCCGGGTGATGCCGACGATCTTCTGCAGCCGCGCCGAGCCGCCGGAGCCGGGGATCTGGCCGAGCCGCTGCTCGGGCAGCGCGTAGAAGCCGGTCTCCGAGACAATCCGGAAATCGCAGGCGAGCGACAGCTCGAACCCGACACCGAAGCAGAAGCCGCGGTTGGCGGCAATCACCGGCTTGGCGCAACGCGCCGGCGCAGCGATGTTCCAGGCCAGCTTGGAGACCGTCTCGGGTGACGCCTCCATGAACCCCTTGATGTTGCCGCCGCTGGAAAAATGCTCGCCAACCGCGCGCAGCACGATGACGCGCACGCGCGCGTCGTCGTCCAGGGCCTCGAACACGAGGCGGAGCTGGTCGCGCTGCGGCATCGACACGATGTTGAACGGCGGCCGGTCGAGCACAATGTCGGCGCGCTCGTGCGCCGCGTCGAGCTCGACGCGGAATCCGTCGAGCGCGGCGAGGCGCGGGTCTGAAAACGTCATGGCTTCCGCACTCATGCAGCGTTCCTTACTGCTTGTTGTCTCTCGGTTCGTATTCACCCGCCACCAGCTTGCGGCGCAAAAGCTTGCCAACCGGTGATTTCGGAATCGCCTCGACGAAGACGTAGCGGCGCGGACGCTTGAAACCGGCGAGACCCGAGGCCCGGCAGAACTGATCGAGATCGTCCTGCGAGACGGTGTGCCTCCGCTTGACGAAGGCTGCGACGATCTTGCCCCAACGCTCATCCGGCAGGCCGACCACCGCCACCTCCGACACGCCTTGATGCAGTGAGAGGCAGCTCTCGATCTCGACCGGCGACACGTTTTCCCCGCCGGTGATGATCATGTCGTCGACCCGGCCGGTGACGAACAGGTCGCCGTCGGCGTCGAAGTAGCCGGTATCGCCGGTGAAGTACCAGCCCGTCGCGCAGCGCCTTGGCGTCGGCGTCCGGCCGGCGCCAGTAGCCCTCGAACGACTCGTCGCCCGCCAGCAGCGCGATGATCTCGCCCTCCTCGCCGGCGGGAGCGACTTCGTCCGGCGAAGCAGCGCCGAGCCGGACCACGCGGATCATCTGGTTGATGCCGGCGCGGCCGGCTGAACCGGGTTTTGCCGGCGCGTTCTGGTCGATCGTAAAGGTATAGATTTCCGAAGAGCCGTAGTGATTGACGAACAGTTCCGGTTCGAACGCGGCGGCAAGCTGCTTGAGCAGTCCATCCGTCATCGACGCGCCGGCGAAGCCAAGCTTGCGTACCGAGCTGACATCGAAATCCTTGAAGCGCGGATGATGTAACAGGTCGTGGTAAAGCGTCGGCACCAGATAAAGATTGGTGATCCGCTCGGCCGCGACCAATTCCAGCGCCCGGACAACGTCGAAGCGCGGCAGGCAGACGAACGCGCCGCCGACCAGCGACATCGCCAGCAGCGAGCGCACCCCCATGGTGTGATAGAGCGGCATGACGCCGAGCGTGCGCTCGCCCGTCCGGTAGAGGTTCTGCGCCACATGCGCCAGCGCCGCCGCGCGTTCGGCGCACTGGCGGCGCGGCACGCCCTTGGGCCGCGCCGTCGTGCCGGAGGTGTAGAGCATCACCGACCAAGCCTCGGCGTGGCCCGCGGCTCGGCATCGCGGGCGGCGGTCGCGAGCAGGGCATCGAAGGTGATTTCGCCGGCCGGCGCGCGCCCGACCACGATGCGCCGGCAAGCCTGCGCGGCGGGCGAATTCCGCACCGCCTCGGCGGCGACCTCCTCGTACACCAACGCCCTCGCCTCAGCATTGCCGACGCAGAACTCGAGTTCATCGGCGGTCGAACGCCAGTTGAGCGGCGTCACGATGATGCCGGCGAACTGGCAGGCCCAGTGGATGGTCGCGGCCTCCCAGCGGTTCTGCAGCAGCGTCACGAGATGGTCGCCCGGCCGCAGGCCGGCGTCGTCGAAGGCAGCCACGAGTGCGGAAATCCGGCCGTACCACTGCCGGTAGGTCAGGCGCAGATCGCCATCGACGATCGCCAGCGCCGACGGGTCGCGGGCGACGCTCGCCAGGAAGCTCGTTCCGAGATCAAGCATCAGGACCGGCGCCGGAAAACAGATGAGCCATCGCGCCATATTCATCCAAATCGCGGCCGCGGCAAGAGTGGCTGCCAGCGCCGCCGGACACAAACTCCAGCGGTTGGCCTTGCTCCGTGGCAGGTGCTAGATGTCCGCCGAAACGGCAGGTCCAGACACCCGTGAGCACGCTGAAACAATCGCGCGGCGCGCCGCCTTCGCAGGCGGTCCACACGCATGGTGACAATGCACCGCAGCCCGTCCGCACGCTGCGCGATTGGCTCGACCACCTGGCGGCGCGCGACCGGCTCGCGGTCGTCAAGCCGAACGCGGACCTGCGGTTCGAGGTCGCGGCCTACGCCAAACGGCTCGACGGCCTGCGGGCAACCCTGTTCCCGCGTCCCGGCGGGCATCCGATCCCGGTGGTTTCCGGCCTGACGTCAAACCGCGGCTGGATGGCCGAGGCGATGGGCGTCGAGCCGCAAGATTTGCTCACCCGGTTCCAGGACGCTGCGTCCAATCCGCTGCCGTGGCGCGAGGTCAGCGAAGCGCCCGTGCATGAGGTGGTCCATCGGCAAGTCGATCTGCTCAAGCAGTTGCCGGTGCCGACGCACAACGAGCACGACGGCGGCCCGTACATCAGCGCGGGCCTGCTGATCGCGCGCAATCCGAAGACCGGCAAGCAGAACGTCACCATCCACCGCTGTCAGGTGAATGGCCCCGACCGCCTCGGCATTCTGATGTTGCCGCGCCACACCCATGCATTCTTCCAGATGGCTGAAGCGGCCGGACAGCCGCTCGACGTTGCCATCGTGGTCGGCGTCGACCCGCTGACGCTGCTCGCCTCACAGGCCATCGTGCCCCTCGACCACGACGAACTCGAGATCGCGGGCGCGCTGCAGGGCCGGCCGCTGCCCGTGGTCAAATGCCAGACCAGCGACATCCGCGTTCCGGCCGAAGCCGAGATCGTCATCGAGGGCCGCATTCTGCCTGGCGTGCGCGAGCCCGAGGGGCCATTCGGCGAGTTTCCGCAATACTATGGCCCGCGCGCCGACCGCGAGGTGATGGAAGTCCTCGCGGTCACCCATCGTAAGGACGCGATCTTCCACACCATCGTCGGCGGCGGGCTCGACCATCAGTTGCTCGGCGCGATTCCGAAGGAAGCGACGCTGCTGACGCATCTGCGGCGCAGTTTCCCGAACGTGCTCGACGTGCATCTGTCGCCGGGCGGCGTCATGCGCTTCCATCTGTTCGTGAAGCTCAAGAAGACCAGGAGGGACAGGCCAAGAACGTCATCATGGGCGCGTTCGCCGGCTCGTTCGACCTCAAGCATGTCATCGTGGTCGACGAGGACGTCGACATCCACAATCCGACCGAGGTCGAGTGGGCGATGGCGACCCGCTTTCAGGCCGACCGCGATCTGCTCATCGTACCGGAGAGCCAGGGCTCGAAGCTCGATCCCTCCAACCGCGACGGCGTCGGCGCCAAGATGGGGATCGACGCCACCAAACCGCTCGCCGCCGCCGAGATGGATTTCAAGCGCATCCGCGTGCCGGGCGAAGAAAAGATCGACGTCGCCAGGACGTGAGCGCGAATGGCACCACCCACAACTGGCGCGACAAGCTCGGCGGCTGAGCCGATTCCTTGCCGAACTGCGCACACACTCTCCGCTCATGCCCGCGCAAGCGGGCATCCAGTTCCTTCTTCAGAACGTCAAGCGCTGGGTCCCCGCTTTCGCGGGGACGAGCGGAAGGCAACCTGAGACGAATTTTACGCCGCCACCGGCGTCACACGTCACCGCCACGTCGAGCCGCTGGCCGCCGGACGCGACCACCACGCCGTCGATCGGCGCGACGTCCGCATAGTCGCGGCCGACCGCCAGCACGATGTGATCGTCGCCGGCCACTAAGCGCGTTGGTCGGATCGAGCCCGCACCAGCCGGCCTCCGGCCCGCACCACACCAGCACCCAGGCGTGCATCGCGTCGGCGCCCACCAGCCGCTCGGCGCCGGCGGGCTGCACCGTGCGCAGGTAGCCGCTGACATAGGCCGCCGGCAGGCCGAGGCCGCGCAGGCCCGAGATCATGATATGCGCGAAGTCCTGGCACACGCCGCGCCGCAGCGCGAACGACATCGGCGGCGTCGTGGTCACGGTGGTGGCGCCGATCTCGTAGACGAAATCGGCCTTGATCCGCTGCATCAGCTCGATCGCGCCGTCGAGCACCGGCCGGTCCGGGCGGAAAGCTCTCGCGCGCATAGTCGCGGATTTCGGGATCGAGCGAGATCTGGCGGCTGGCGAACAGGTAATGCGCCGGCGACCTCGGGCCGATGTCGTTGATCGAGAACGCCGCGTCGCGCACATCCTGCCAGCGCGGCGTCGGGCCGACGTCGATGGCGGCGTAAATCCTCGACCGTCACGCGCGCGATCAACTTGACGACGAGTTCGTCGTGCGGGCGGTCGAGCCTGATCCAGGTGAGATGATTGCCGAAGAAGTCATGCCCCTCGCGGCGCTCCGCCGGCACCGGCTCGACCTCCAGCGCGGCGGCATGCACGCGCTGGCGCATGCCGGTTGATCGGCGTCAGCCGCAGCACATGATGCGCATAGGCGACCGGCGACGCGTAGGCGTAGGTCGTGGTCTGGCGGAGATCGTAGATCACGCCAGCGCCTCCCATTGCGGCCCGGATCGCTCGTTGTAGCTGAGGTAGGACGCGGCGATCGAATCCGACAAGTTCATAGGCCGCATCCTCGATCCGGCAAGATCAGCGCCGTCGTCGACGTCGGCGGCGTCGGTGGTGTGCAGCGCGGTGGCGGCAGCCGCCGCGATCTGCTGCGGCCGCGACAACCGGCCATCGGCGCGTATGCTTCGGCAAGGCGGCGAGATGCTCCACGATACGGTCGAACTGGTAGGCGACCGAGCGCGGATTGCTCGGATCGAGCAGCGACCAGATCGATCACCGGCGCGCGCGCGGCGATCATGATGTAGCGCTGCCGATAGGTGATCTGGCTGTCGCAGAGTTCGAGCAGGACATCGAGCGCGGCGTCCGGCGCCGGGCGCGTCGGCGAACTGATCGATGAAGCGGCAGGTCGCGACCGCCCGCTCGATCCGGCGGCCGAGCTCGAGGAAACGCCAGCCCGGCGAGCCGCGTCATGTTCTCCTTGCGCCAGGCCGGAGAACGACGAGATGATGCGAAGCGCCTGCTCGACCCGCTCGAGCATCGAGGCTTCCGAGGGACCGGCCGGCAGCCGCGCGACGATCACCGCCACCAGATCGTTGAGCGCGCGCCAGGCATCGGGCGAGAAGCGGTCGCGGATCACCGACGCGGCCGCGTGCGCGGCCCGCACCAGGTTGGGCAGCGAGCCCTCGAAGTCGCCGCGCAGCGCCGCACGCGCGACCAGGCTCGCCTTGCTGCTGGGAATATCGCTCGAACTCGCGTCCCAGGCTTCCAGCAGTTCGCTGATCCGCTCGATCATGCTGAGCGCATCGTCGTCGGCTTCGGTCATCCGGTTGATCAAGCGCCCGCACCAGCCGCAGCGTCGCCTCGGCACGTTCGACATAGCGGCCGACCCAGAACAGGTTGTCGGCGGCGCGGCTCGGCAGCACGCCGGCCGCCCGCCGGATGGAGATGTGCTCCGGCGTCGGGAGCAGCGTGGTCTCGCCGACCGGCCCCTCCGAGAGCACCCAGGCGTCGGCGGTCTTGCCGCCGCGCTGCAGGCTGACGGCGCGCGCGTCGACGTTGTCGGCGATGCGCACGAACCCGCCGGGCATCACCGACCATCTTGTCTCCCGTCCGGGCGAGGAACAGCCGCAGGATGAACGGACGCGGCTCGAGACGGCCGTCACGCCAGATCGGCATGGTCGACAAGGTCACGGCTTCCTGCACGACGAAATCCACGCCGCGGTCGGCGATCGCGCGCACGATCCGCGCGCGCCGATCGTCGTCGAGTTGCTCGCCGAGCGTGCCTTCGCCGACCGCGTCCGGCAGGTGATCGCCGAACGCCGACGCGATCACCATCGAGTCGAGCCGGTCGATCATCTCGTCGCGCACGTCGGACTGGCCGAGCCACCAGGTCGCGACATTGGGCACATCAGGTCGGCGCCCGCCACGGCTGGCGCCAGCGCCGGCAGGAAGGCCAGCAGCGCGCGCGCTTCGGCGACGCCGGTGCCAAGCGCGTTGGCGATGACGACCTTGCCGTCGCGCACGGCCTGAACGAGGCCGCTGACGCCCGAGCCGCGACGCCGCGTTGAGCTCCAGCGGATCGGCGAAATCGGAATCGAGCCGGCGCAACAGCACCTCGGCGCGCTTGAGTCCCGAGACGGTGCGGATGAATACGCCGTCGTCGCGCACCGTCAGGTCTTCGCCCTCGACCAGCAGCATGCCGAGATAGCGCGCGAGATAGGCGTGCTCGAAATAGGTCTCGTTCATCGGGCCGGGCGTGAGCAGGCAGACCGGCGAGTCGTCGCGCCGGTTGAAGCGCCGACAGATCGGCCTGCAGCGCCTTGAAGAACGGCGCCACGCCGCTCGACCTTGGTGCCGCGATAGATATCCGGGATCGCGCGCGACGAGCGCGAGCCGGTTTTCGAGCGCATAGCCGGCGCCGGACGGCGCCTGCGTGCGATCGCCGAGCACCCACCAGCGGCCGTCGGCGCCGCGGCCGACGTCGACCGCGTAGGTGCGCAGGTACGCGCCGCCCGGCGGCGCGACGCCGACCAGCGGGCGGAGAAATTCCGGATTGCCGGCAATCAATGCAGCCGGCAGCCGCCCCTCGCGGACCAGCGTCGCATCGCCATAGATGTCGGCCAGCACCGCCTCGAGCACCTCGGCCCGCTGCACGAGGCCCGCCTTCAGCGCGGTCCATTCGGCATGATCGATCAGCAGCGGCACATGGCTGAGCGGCCACGGCCGGTCGGCGCCGGCCGGGTCCTCGTAGACGCGATAGAACACGCCGGAATCGTGCAGGTAGCGGTCGGCGGCCGCGAACCTGCGGCCGATTTCCTCCGCGCCGAGCGCGCGCGAGCATGGCGAGCAACGGCTGCCAGTGCGGCGCGCGGCCGCCCCTGCGCATCCATCATCTCGTCGATCGTGCCCGGCAGCGGCCGGTAGCCCGCCAGCAGTTGCTCGATGTCGCTGAGTTCGTCAGGCGCGCTGTCGAGATGGGCTGACATGTCGCCTATTGCGGGTCGACCGCCCGCCGCAGGTCGAGCGTCGTCGGATATTCGATCGAACGCTCTTCGGGTGGAAGCTGAGCGATGAGGCCCGGCGTGTGGCCGATGATCCTCGAACCGCGTCCGCCGGCGGGCCTCCGCCTCGTAGGAATTGACCGGGAAGGTCTCGTAGTTGCGGCCGCCCGGATGCGACGCGTGATAGACGCAGCCGCCGAGCGAGCGCCGGCTCCAGCTGTCGATGACGTCGAACGTCAGCGGCGCATGCACGTCGACATTCGGATGGAGCGCGGACGGCAGCTTCCACGCCTTGAAGCGCACGCCGGCGACGAACTCGCCGGGCCGGCCGGTCGACGACCAGCGGCAGGCGGCGGCCGTTGCAGGTCACGATGTGGCGGCTTGCGTTCAGTCCTTCCACTTTCACCTGCAGACGTTCGATCGAGGAATCGACGAATCGGACCGTGCCCCCGACCGTACCCTCCTCGCCCAGCACGTGCCAGGGCTCCAGCGCGTGCCTGATCTCGAGGCGGACCCCGCCGCGCTCGATCGCGCCATAGAGCGGAAACCGGAATTCGCGCTGCGCGGCGAACCAGACCGGATCGAAAGGGTAGCCCTCGCGGCGCAAGATCCTCCAGCACCTCGAGGAAGTCCTGCCAGACGAAATGCTCCAGCATGAAGCGATCGTGCAGCGCCGTGCCCCAGCGCACCGGCTTGCCGTCGAGCGGCTCGCGCCAGAACCAGGCGATCAGCGCGCGCAGCAGGAGTTGCTGCGCGAGACTCATCCGCGCGTCCGGCGGCATCTCGAACGACCGGAATTCGACCAGCCCGAGCCGGCCGGTCGGTCCGTCGGGCGAGAACAGCTTGTCGATGCAGATCTCGGCGCGATGGGTGTTGCCGGTGACGTCGACCAGCAGATTGCGGAACAGCCGATCGACCAGCCAGGGCGGCGGCGCCTCGCCCGTCGCCCGGCCGCGGCACGGCGGCAAGCGCGATCTCCAGCTCGTAGAGCAGGTCCTGCCGCGCCTCGTCCATGCGCGGCGCCTGGCTGGTCGGCCCGATGAACAGGCCGGAGAACAGGTAGGACAGCGACGGCCGGCGCTGCCAGTAGAGCAGCAGGCTCTTGAGCAGATCGGGCCGGCGCAGGAACGGGCTGTCGGCCGCGCTCGCGCCGCCCAGCACGATGTGGTTGCCGCCGCCGGTGCCGGTGTGGCGGCCGTCGATCATGAACTTGTCGGTGCCGAGCCGCGTGTGCTGCGCGTCCTCGTAGATCCCTCGCGTGATGTCGACCGCGGTGCGCCAGGAGGTCGCCGGATGGACGTTGACTTCGATCACGCCGGGGTCGGGCGTGACCTTGATGACGTTCAGGCGCGGATCGGGCGGCGGCAGATAGCCTTCGATCTGCACCGGCAGATCGAGTTCTTCGGCGGTTGCCTCGACCGCCGCCAGCAGTTCCAGATAATCCTCGAGCTGCTCGGTCGGCGGCATGAACACGCACAGCCGTCCCGCGCGCTGCTCGATCGCGAGCGCGGTCCGCACCGGCATGTCGGCGCTGCCGCGGCGGGCCAAGGGCAGCGACATTCGTCTGCGGCGCCGATGGATGCGCGTCCGCCAGTCCTGCTGGGTGAAGGTCGCGCGGTCTGGCCCGCCGCTCGGGCAGCGGCTCGCGCGGCGCCATGGGATCGGCCGGCGAGAATGAACGGATAGCTCGCCGCCGCCACACGGGGCAGCGAATGAAGCGGCAGCCGCAAGCCGATCGGGGAATCGCCCGGCGCCAGGTAGAGCCGGCCGCGCCGCGTCTGCCAGACTTCGCTCAGCCAGCCGGGGCTGGCCTTCGCGGTCCAGCGCTGCACCGGCAGCACGAAGCCCGCCGGGCGCACCAAGGCGGCGCTCGAACAGCGCGCATGATCCGCGCGCGCTCGACCGGATCGTCGATCTCCGGATTCTCCGGATCGACGTTGTCGGGAAGCTCGCCATCCTTCTGCATGCGATCGAGCGGATCCTCGAACGCCGGCTGCACAAATCCCGGCGCCAGGCCGAGACGCGCCGCGACGCCGCAAGCAAAGCGGTGCGCATCGCCGTCGGCCGGCGGCCGTCCGCCGCCGCTCTCGCTCGCCGCCAATGCATCGTTGCGCCAGATCGGGACGCCGTCCGTCCGCCAGAGCAGCGAGAACGCCCAGCGCGGCAGCTCCTCGCCCGGATACCACTTGCCCTCGCCGTAATGCAGCAGCCCGCCGGGCGCGAAGCGCGTGGCGCAGCCGCCGGATCAGTTCGTCGGCGCGGATGCGCTTGGTGGGGCCGAGCGCCGCCGTATTCCATTCCGCCGACTGGTAATCGTCGACCGACACGAAGGTCGGCTCGCCGCCCATGGTGAGACGGACATCCTGCGCGACCAGATCGGCATCGACCTTTTCGCCGAGCGCGTCGAGCGCCGCCCAGGCCTCGTCCGAGAACGGCAGCGTGACGCGCGGCTTTTCATCGACGCGCACGCACGCTCATCTCGAACGAGAACTCGACCTTGGCGGGCTCGACCGCGCCGGTGATCGGCGCGGCGGTGCGGTAATGCGGCGTCGCCGCCACCGGCAGGTGTCCCTCCCCGCACAACAGGCCCGAGGTCGGGATCGAGCCCGATCCAGCCCGCGCCGGGCAGATACACTTCGGTCCAGGCGTGCAGGTCGGTGAAGTCATGCGTGGCGCCCACGGGACCGTCGATCGACGTCAGGTCCGGCTTGATCTGAATCAGGTAGCCGGAGACGAATCGCGCCGCCAGCCCGAGCTGGCGCAGCACCTGCACGAGCAGCCACGCGGAGTCGCGGCACGATCCCGATTTTTCGGTCAGCGTCGTCTTCCGCCGTCTGAACGCCCTCCTCCAGCCGGATCAGATAGCGGACCTCGGTGCGCAGACGCTGGTTGAGCTCGACCAGGAAATCGATGGTGTTGCGCGGCTCGCGCGAAATCGTCGCGAGATAGGCCGCAAGCCGCGGCCCCGCCGGCTCCAGCGCCAGATAGGGTGCGAGGTCGTCGCGCAGTTCCGCGTCGTAGCTGAACGGAAATTTCTCGGCGTACGGCTCGACGAAGAAGTCGAACGGATTGAATACTTCGAGATCGGCGAGGAAGTCGACGGTAACGGTGAACTCGGTGGCCTTCTCGGGGAAGACGTAGCGGGCGATCCAGTTGCCGTGCGCGTCCTGCTGCCAGTTGACGAAATGCTGTTCGGGCGTGACCTTGATCGAGTAGCTCGGCACCCGCGTGCGGCAATGCGGCGCCGGGCGCAGCCGCACCATGTGGGGCCCGAGGCCGACCGGCCGGTCGTACCGGTATCGGGTGACGTGATGGAGACCGGCACGAATTGTCATGGAACCCCAGTCTGTTGCTTGCCGCCGCCGACCTTACCTGCGGGCCCGGCGGATGCCCAATACTCGCCCGGTGGCCTTGCAAATTCCGGGCCGGGCGGCCCGCCGGGCCGAGCCGGACCTGCCTGGCATCAGGCCGCGAAGCCGATCTTGCGGCGAAGACCTGCCGCGATGGCGCGGAGCGTCTCGCGCGCCGCCGCCTGCGCGGCGTTCTCGCCTGTCGGGTGCGTCAGACGGTGGATGAAGGCGAGCTTCATCGATCACCGCCGGCGTGAGCACGAAGGGATAGAGGTCCTGCAGTCCCATGCTGCGATTGATCGAGTTCATCGCGTAGGTGAGCGGCAGCCAGGCTTCGATGATGCGGGTCCATGTCGGCGCCGTGCGGATCGAAGTCGAGCTTGGCGGCCATGTCGCCGCTGCCGACCTTGGGCCGCACGCTGAGGCCGAATGCGCTCGCCGTCTCCAGCGTATCGATCATGTGCAGGTAGTGCGCCCAGGTCTCGGCGAAATCCTCCCAGGGGTGGGAACTCGCATAGGACGACACGAAGCGCTCCGGCCAATCCCATGGCGGGCCGTTGGCATAGTGCTGCTGCAAGCGCCTCGCCGTAGTCCTGCTGCTCGTCGCCGAAGATCTCGCGGAACTCCTCCAGGCTCGCGGACTGCGCGACCAGACGGTCCCAGTAGTAGTGCGCGATCTCATGGCGGAAGTGACCGAGCAGCGTCCGGTAGGGCTCGCCCATCTGGCTGCGGCGGCGCTCGCGCTCGGGATCGTCGGCTTCGGCGATATTGATGGTGATGAGGCCGTCCTCGTGGCCGGTCAGAACCGGGATGTGGCCTTGCGGGCCGTTCTGGTCGGCGATGAAGTCGAACGCCAGCGCGTCCGGGTTCCTCCTCCTTGGTGGCGAGCGGCAGCGTCAAATTTCAGCAGCGTGTAGAACAGCCGGTGCTTGGCGACCTCGATCTTGCGCCAGTGCAGCAGGTTTTCCGGCGACCGACAGGTCGGGGATGGTGCGGTTGTGGCGGCAGGCCGACGCAAAACTGCCCGGGCTGGTCGGCCGGCACCAGCCAGTTGCAGACCTCATGGATGGCATTGCCGCAATGACGGTAGCGTCCTTCGGGCTCCGCCAGCGCCTGCCATTTGCCGTCCGTCTTCTTTGAGCGCGGTGATGGTCGCCATTTCGGGCAGATAGCCGAGCCGCAGCCCGCAACTCTCACAATTGGTATTTTCGAAATAGAGCGCCTGGCTGCAGTTCTGGCATTCAAAGATTCTCATGATCCATCCGGCATTCTTCGCTTGCGCTGCATCATATCTTTAGCACGATACCCGTGACCGAACGATGCCTGTCCAATGAAAGTTCCTGTACCGTCAGAAACTTCTCCGCCGTCCGCGCGAAAGCGGACTCAGAACTAAAATGATCGCGCGCTCGATTCCAGCTTACGCGGGGATGAACGGAGTGTGCGGGCTGACCCGGACCCTCCACGGCTAGAACCCGGCGACCGCCTGCAAGGTCTTGCCCGCCTGCTCCTGGCCGCGGCGGATGGCGTCGAGTTGCTCGCGCGAATGGCGCACCATTTCGATCTCCTTGGCGAACTCCGGCCGCGCCGACAGCCGCTCCCTCCAGGCGTCGACGTGCGGATGAAGACGGGCGAACGGATAACCGGCGAGCGACAGCCGGTGCGCGTAGATCAGCCAGGCGATGTCGAGCACGCTCAACGCTGTCGCCCATCAGGTAAGGCTGCTGCGACAGCTTCCGGTCGAGCTTGTCGAACTCGGCGCGGAATTTCTGCGCGGAGGCGCGGGCCTGTTCGTCGGTGAAGCCGTCGCGCGCGGCACGCTGCCAGAACTCGATCTGCGCCTGCTTGTGGCGATCCACCTCACCGCGCACGGTGCCGGAGCCGGTCGCGGCGTAGCTCGCCAGCGCCTCGGCCGGCTTGGGCGGACCGGGCGGCGCGAACACGAAGCGGAAGCTCAGCGTGCGCAGGTCGAGATGCAGGTCGTCCTCATGATGGAGCAACGCCGCGACTTCGGTCTCGTGCCCTTCTGGGATAAGGCGTGGCTCGGGAAACACCCGCTCCAGATGACTGATGATGTCGTTGCTCTCGATATGCACCGCGCCGTCATGCACCAGCACCGGCACCAGGCCGCGCGGGTTGATGCCGAGGAACCACGGGCGGAAGTTTTCGTTGCCGGGCAGATCGACCGGATGCGACTGCCACGGAATGCCCTTGAGATTCAGGAACACGCGCAGCTTCTGCGAGCACGACGAGCCGGCGAAGTGCAGGATGTGCACGCCCTTCCAGTCGAGCACCTCGCGAGTCTCGATGTCGCTGTCCAAGAGCTGAACCATTGTATTCCTCCTGCGATCGCGGCTTGAAGCCACCGCGTTGTCGTTACCGTAGCGCGTTGCATGCGCGTTGCTCAACAAGCATCCGCAACTCCATCAGCGCGGCATACTCCGCCGTCATTCCGGACGAGCGAGCGCAGCGAGCGAGAGCCGGAATCCAGTTCTTTGAATGGGGGCCACAAACTGGATGCCCGCTTTCGCGGGCATGACAATCGAAGCCAACGCTGCGCCGTCCCGGTTCGTAGCAGTGAGCGCCGGGCCGCCCGTCGTCTGTTGTCGTTCGTTGCATCCCAAGAGTAATGAGGGCGCGCGGAACGCCGGGGTCGCGTTGGACCCACGGGCCTCGGCGCCTCGCGACACCGAGGCTTGCCGAGAAGGTTTAGAGCCGCAAGTCCGCCGGTCGTCCGGCGTCCCGCGCGCGGTGTTTGAGGCTTGCTCCGTGTGGCCCCCGGTGGACAGACTTTTCAGGGCTTCTCGCGCTTGGCGCTCTTGACGAAGCCCTATCCACCGCTGTGGGACTTGGCCGGCGCGAACGCAGTAGGACGCCGCGAACGCACCAGCCGTCCTATCCCGTGGCGCGCAGCCGGCGCGCCGGGACCCCACGGCTTGGGCCGCCGCAACGGATGGTACGTGCCACCCGCCACGGCCACCGCACCAACCGTGCCGGATGTCTCCGGCTCGGTCCCGAAGGCCGCGACGGCGCATCTCCGCCACCGCTCCTCCGGCTGTCCCCGCGTTCGAGCGCCCTCGAGCGCGCGCCCTTTCGTCGGGACAGGGCGCTCTACCTGTATTTAATCCTAGGATTTTTGTCAAGAGGCGGCAACTGACGCACTACCTCCTGCCCGCTACCCCTCATGCTGAGGAGCGAGCGCAGCGAGCGTCTCGAAGCATGGCCGCGAGGCCGGGATATGCCGCCATCCTTCGAGACGCCCGCTGCGCGGGCTCCTCAGGATGAGGCCGAGTGCGCGGGCACGAGCCTTACGCCGACAGTTTCATCCGCGCGATGAAATCGTCGCGCAGCTTGTCGCGCAGCACCTTGCCGCGGTCGCTCTTCGGCAGATCGGCGACGATCACCACCTGCTTGGGCAGCTTGGCGGGCGGCAGGAACTTGGCGCAGTGCGCCAGCACGTCGGCGGCGGTGAGCGACGGCGTCTTGCCGACCACGTAGCACACCACTTCCTCGCCATAGATTTTGTCCGGCACGCCGACCGCAGCGGCATCGAGCACGCCCGGATGGCGCAGCAGCACGTCGTCGATCTCCAGCGGCGCGATGTTGACGCCGCCGCGGATGATGATGTCCTTGCTGCGGCCGGTGACGCGGATGAAGCCTTCGGCATCGCGAATGCCGAGGTCGCCAGTCTTGATGCGCTTGCCGCGCACCGGATCGATCGAGCCGTCGTCGGCGAGATAGCCGATCGCCATCTGCGGGCCACCGACCGTGATCTCGCCTTCGACATCGACCGGGCACAACTTGCCGGCGGCGTCGACGATTTCCAGCTCCTGGTGCAGCGCCGGCAGACCGACAGTGCCCATCTTGCGGGTGTAGTAGCGGTTGCCGCACACCCAGCCGGTCTCCGACATGCCGTAGAGCTGCAGGAGCTTGGCGCCATACATCTCCTCGAACTGCTCCCACTGTTTCGCGGTCAACGGCGCGGTCGAGCAGCTCATCAGCCGCAGCGACGGCGTCGGCTTGGCCTCGACCGGCTTGTTCAGCAGCATGTTGAGCACGGTCGGCACGCCGGCCGAAAACGTGATGCCGTTGTCGCGGATCCAGTCGAAGAACCGGCTGTGCGAGAACCGCTTGGCGATGTGCATCGTCAGGCCCTTCTGCAGGAAGGGCAACAGGCTCAGCACCTGCGCCGAGTTCCAGCCGAACGAACGATACTCCAGCGTGCGGTCTTCCGCGGTGAGGCCGAGGAATTCCAGCGTGTCGAGGCCGTTGAGCCAGTAGGCGGCGTGATC
Source organism: uncultured Alphaproteobacteria bacterium (assembly GCA_963807865.1). Taxonomy (GTDB): domain Bacteria; phylum Pseudomonadota; class Alphaproteobacteria; order Rhizobiales; family Xanthobacteraceae; genus VAZQ01. The sequence goes on from CAWEDK010000016.1 coordinate 120,092, forward strand.
GTAGATCACGATCTTGGGCTTTGCCGTCGTACCCGAAGTGCAGAACACGCAGGCGGTGTCGTCGGCCGCGTTGCGCTCCGGCAGTTCGGCGGCGGTGTGGCCGTGCGACAGATTGGCGAAGAACTCGTCCTGCGGATCGCGCGCGCCGGCCGCCGACCACGCGCCGAACCTGATGCGCGGCGCCGGATGGTCGCCGACCATGGCGCCGACGTCGATCTCCTTGTGGTGGAGGATCAGCGCGGGTTTGAGCGCGGCCGCCACCTCGGCCATGTGCTTCTGGTTGATCTCGATGTTGATCGGGCAGATCACGGCGCCGATGCGCCAGACGCCGAGCCAGATCAGCAGCTTCTCGAGGATTCTCGTCCGACAGCAGCAGCACGCGGCTGCCTTTGCCGACGCCGCGGCGCTTGAGCGCGGCGCCGATGTCGGTCACGACCTCGTCGAGCGCGCCGAAGCTGATGCGCGAGCCAGCATCGAGATCGACGATCGCGGTCTTGTCCGGATCGCGCGCGCGATAATTCGCCAGCAGATCGGCGACCGGCTGATACGGGATGCCGAGCTGATGATTGCCGAATACGTCTGCCATCTCCTCCGTCCCTCCGGGGACTCTTGATCTTGTTATTGAACGCAAATCGCGACCCTAGCGTCCCCTCCCCCGCATAGCCCGTCGAAGACGGGCGTAAACGTCCTTTCGCCGGGGGAGGGCTAGGGAGGGGGCACACACAACGACCTGCGCAAGCCTACCCTCTCCCCAACCCCCTCCCGCAAGCGGGAGAGGGAGCACACCGCCATTGCGGACACACCGTCACATCAGTCACCACAACTTCCTAATCATGACACCGGCCAGCGCAACTGCACCATCTCGTCGAGCTTGAGATGCTTGCCGAACCGCGCCACCGCGGTGGGAATCTCGGCGTAGAGCTTGTTCTCGTCCACTTTCGTGAGCCGGCCGCCGGCCACCACCTGATCGCCCGCGACGAACACATCGCGCACCGAGTCACCCGTGGCGCTGTAAACGAGGTTCGCCACCGGATTGATCAGCGGCTGCCATTCCGGGCGCTGCGTGTCGAACAGCACGATGTCGGCCTCCTTGCCGACCGCGATGCTGCCGAGCCGGTCGCCCGCCAGCGCCGCCTTGGCGCCGTTGATGGTCGCCATCTCGAGCCCGGTCTCCGGTGGCATCACCCGCGGGTTGATGCGCGTCTCCTTGTAGCAGCAGCAGGCCAGCCGGATTTCCTGCGCCATGTCGACGATCCCGGAGGAGGCGTGGTCCGAGCCCATCGCCACATTGACGCCGAGCGCCAGCAGCTCCGGCAGCTTGCCAAACAGAAAGTTGCCGTAGCCGTTATGCAGGCTCGACGACGGCGCGCAGACCAGCGACGGCTTGCGCTTCGCCAGGATCGCGACCTCCTCGGGCTCGAGCCAGCCGGAATGCACGATCAGCATGCGCTCGTCGATCACGCCGAGCGATTCGAGCCGCTCGATCTCCGCCATGCCGGTGCGCGCCACGCTGGAATCGTGGGTCGAGTAGCTGAAGCAGGCGTGAGTCTGAAGCAGCGTGCGATATTTCCGGGCGAGCTTGTCGAGCCCGACGATCAGTTCGTCCGAAGCATTGTTGAGGCCGCGGAACGACGCGCTGGCGCCGAGCCGCGGATTGCCGGTCTTGGCATATTTCTCCAGCACCACCTCGGCCCGCTCCAGCGCCTGCGCGGTGGTCTCGATCATCCGCTCCGGCAGGATGCCGAGCACCGACTTGGTGAGATCGAACGACGAGCGCGAGACGATGCAGCGGATGCCGGTCGACATCACGCCTTCGACCGAAGCCTCCGGATGGTAGTTGCCGGGATCGACGAAGCAGGTGACGCCGTGCTTGAGCAGTTCGGCTGCGGCGAGCGTGGCGGAGAGCCGCACGTCCTCGGCGTCGAGCGCGGCTTCGTACGGATACATGCGGTCGAACAGGAACGACTGGGCATTGGCCTCGTCCGCGAGCCCGCGCGAAAGCTGGAACGACGAATGCAGGTGGCAGTCGACGAAGCCCGGCGTCGCCACGGTGTTGCGGCCGTCGACCGTGCGGCTCGGGGAATATAGTGCCGCGAGTTCGGCCGACTTGCCGACCGCGACGATCCGGCCGGCCTCCACCGCGATCGCCGCGTCACGGATGACGCGGCGGCTAGGATCGACGGTGATCAGCCAGCCGATATTGGCGATGAGGAGGTCGATCGATTGCACTGTTTGCTCTTGGCTTGTTGCTCTTGAGGCTTGGCTTCAATTCTCAGCCTGACATCCTTCCACGCGCGAGGCGCTGCGGCTCCCCTCCCCTCGCGCAGCGGTGGGGAGGGGTCGGGGGTGGGGGGCTTCGGTGCTTGCGGAAACACCCCCCACCCCGCTCGCTTCGCTCACGACCCTCCCCACCGCTGCGCGGGGGGAGGGTTGGCTGTGGCACGATCGGCGTTTCAATTCAAAGAACGGGACGTCAATCCTTGCATAGCCTATTTTGAGTCCTCGCCCACATACGTGAGTTCGTCGGCGATCTTGAGCTCGATCAGCACGTTGTCGTCGGTCGAATCCTCGCACAGCATGGAGCGGTGGCCGATGCCCTTCGGGATGAACAGCATGTCGCCCTCATGCATGATCTTGATGCCCATCTCGGTTTCCCACTTCAGCGCGCCCTTGACGCAGAAGATGATCTCGTGGGCGTCGATGTTCCGGTGCCAGAAGCCCATGTCGTACTTGCGGCGCTTGGAGACATCGACCTTGACGCGGTCGGAGGTGTAGAGCCGCAGCGGCGTGCCGTCGGCCTTGTCGAGATTGGTCGGCGAGAACTTGTCGGCGAAGATATTGATCAGCCGGAAGATGTCGCCGTTCTCCAGGACGCCGGCGTTGATCACCGGCGGCTCGTTGTGCGCGAGCACGACGTTCTTGCCGTTGATGGTGACGAGTTCGCGGTAGACCTGCTTGGCCTCCTTGGACTGCTTGGCTTGTTCATTCATGGCTCTCTCCTGGTGTTCGGATCGGTTGGTACGACGCCGGCGGCCTCGCACAGCGCCGCCATGATTCCCGCATAGCCCGTACAGCGGCAGATGTGACCGCTCAGCACCTCGCGCAACTCCGCCTCGGTGGGCTTCTCGGTGCGCGCGAGGTAGTCGGTGAACGACATCAGGATGCCGGGCGTACAGAAGCCGCATTGCAGCGCGTGATGGTTCTGGAACGCCTGCTGCAGCTTGTTGAGCTTGCCGTCGGCCGCGGCGAGCGACTCGACCGTGCGGACCTCGCGGCCCTCCGCCTGCATGGCGAGCGTCAGGCACGAACGCACCGCGGTGCCGTCGATCATCACCGTGCAGCAGCCGCAGATACCGTGCTCGCAGCCGACATGGGTGCCGGTTGCGCCGAGCGACTGGCGCAGGAAATCGCTCAGCAGCATGCGCGGCTCGGACTCGGCCGATACGGCGCGGCCGTTGAGCGTCAGCCGGATGCGGGTGCGCTGGTCGCGGTTCACGCGGCGCATTTTTGGGCCTCCGCAATCACCACCGGTGCGAGCCGGCGGAGAATATCGCGCCGCATCGCGGCCGAGGCGTGCAGGTCCTCGTAACCTTCGAGCTCGGTCGCGAGTTGCTCGATCGCATCCGTGACGCTGTCGGCCGGAATGCGCCGCACCGCCGGGCGTCCCGCCATGCCGCCGACGCCGAGCCGAACGGTCGCCGGCCCGTCCACCATCGCGGCGACCGCGATGATGGCGAAGTCGCCGTGGCGGCGCGACACTTCGCGGAACGCCGCGCCGCGCGTGCGCGCGACCGGAAAGCGCACCGCGGTAATCAGCTCGTCGGGTTCGCAGGCGGTGGAGAGCATGTCTTGCTGGAAATCGGCGGCGGCAAGCACGCGCGTGCCGCGGGCCGAGCGCAGCACCACCTCGCCTTCCAGCACCGCGAGCGACAGCGGAATTTCGGAGCTGGGATCGGCGTGCGCGATCGAGCCGCACACCGTGCCTTTGTTGCGGGTCTGGAAATGGCCGACATTGGGCAGCGCGACCGCGAGCAGCGGCAGCTTGTCGGCAAGTCCCGGCCACGCCAGCAGGCTGGTTCTGCGTCACCGCCGCGCCGACCTCGATCTTGTCGCCGAGGTCGCGGATCGCTCCGAGCTCCGGCATGCGGGCGATGTCGATCAGCATGCCGGGATCGACCAGCCGCAGGTTGAGCATGGCGATCAGCGACTGCCCGCCCGCCAGCACGCGCGCGCCGTCGCCGTGCTCGGCCAGCACCGCGACCGCCTCGTCCACCGTGTCGGGACGGACGTAGTCGAACGGCCGCGGCTTCATCGCGCCGCCCTCGCCGCCCAGCAACTCGTGGATGCGGCGAGGCGTCACCGGCAGCCGCACATCCTTGACGCCGAGCGCATCGGCGACCGCGTTGGCGATGCAGACCGGCACGCTCATGCAGTTGCCTTCCGCCAGGCCCTTTGCGCCGAGCGGCGTCAACGGCGACGGCGTCTCCTGGTGCAGCATCTCGACCGGCGGGATCTCGCTCACGGTCGGCACCAGGTAATCGGCGAAGGTGCCGGTGAGGAACGCGCCCTCCTCGTTGGTGACGAATTCCTCATAGAGCGCCGCCGCGATGCCCTGCGCGAACGCACCGCGCATCTGGCCGTCGGCGATCATCGGATTGAGCATCTTGCCGGCATCGTGCATCGAGACGTAGCGGTCGACCCGCACCTGATAGGTGATCGGATCGATCTCGATGCCGCACATGTCGAACACGAAGCCATAGGTCAGCGACGTATTGATGCGGTCGTCGCTCGACGGCGGTTCGAGCTCGGGCGGCGTCCACACCGCGGTCTCGCTCAGCGCCGGCTGCATGCCTTCCGGCAGCATCACCGGCGACCAGTGCGACGTGCCGGCGACGCGGCCGAACGGCATCGCATTGTCGGGATTGCTGCGGCTCCTGATCTTGCCCTGCGCCAGCTCGACGTCGTCGGGCAGCACGTTGAGCTGCTTGGCGCCGATTGCCTTGAGCTTGTCGGCCATCCGCGACGCGGCCATCTGCGCGGCGACCGCGGTGCCGGGCGTGAAGCGGCACGAATAGGTGCCGGCCGCGATCGACCACTGATCCTTGGCGGTGTCCATCTCCAGCGTCACGTCGACGTCGTTGGGCCGAAGCCCGAGCTGGTCGGCGACGATCTGCGACAGCACGGTCTCGTGCCCCTGCCCCTGCACCGTGACGTCGGCGGTCACCGAGACGGCGCCGAGCGGATCGATGTTGACGGTGACCATCGATACCGCGCCGTTCTTCGGACCGGCCTTGTCGCGCGCTTCCGGGCTGAGCAGGGTCGAGAGGTAGCCCATGTTGGACATCGCGGGCTCGACCACGGCGGCAAAGCCGATGCCGTATTTGCGGCCGGCGGCGCGCGCAGCGTCGCGCCGGCGCTTAGCTCGTCGAGCCGGCCGCTCCCGACCGCGGTCTCGACCGCGCGCAGGTAGTCGCCGAAATCATAGAGTGAGCCGGCCGCCGCACGGTACGGAAATTTCGGGCCGGCACGAGGTTGCGCTTGAGAACGTCGAGATGGTCGAGACCAAGCTCGATGGCGATGCGCTGCACCAGCCGTTCCAGCGCCATGTAGAGCTGCGGGCCGCCGAAGCCGCGGATCAGGCTCGCCGGCATCTTGTTGGTGAGCACGACGCGGTTGACCACGTCGATGTTCGCGACATCGTAGGCGCCGGTGACTGCGCCGTGCATGCGGTAGAGCGGCCCGGGCATCGGCGCACGCAGGAAAGCGCCATAGTCCTCGAGCTGATCGAGGCGCAACGCCAGGATGCGGCCCTCCTTGGTGACTGCGGCCTCGACCTCGGTGACGCGATTAGGCCCGGTGCTCGCGGCGATCAGATGCTCGACGCGGTCCTCGACCCATTTCACCGGCCGGCCGGTGACGCGGGCAGCGAGCGCCGTCAGCACCACATAGGGAAACACCGAGAGCTTGATGCCGAAGCTGCCGCCGGAATCCGGCGGAATGCGCAACCGCATCTTCGGCCCCGGCACGCGCAGCGCGCGCGCCATCACCGGATGCGTGCTGAACGGCCCCTGGAAATTTGCCAGTACGTCGTAGCTGTCGTTGGCCGGATTGTACTCGGCGACCACGACGTAACACTCCATCGGCGTGAACGAGAGCCGGTGGAAGTCGACCGTGAGGGCGACCCGTTTATAGGCCTGCTCGAACGCCGTCTTGGTGTCGCCGTAGGTGAACTTGCGGACGGAGATTTCATTGGTCTTGGCCGCGGCGTGCAGCAGCGGCGCCGACGGGGTGCGCGCCACCAGCGGATCGATCACGGCCTCGAGCGGCGCATACTCGATCTCGACCAGCTCGGCGGCGTCCTCGGCGAGGTAACGGTTTTCCGCCACGACCAGAGCCACCGGCTCGCCGACATAGCGCACCCGCTCGACCGCGAGCGACCACTGGTGCACCGGCGACTTCAGCGCAACCAGAAACGGGTCGGACAGCTTGCGCACCTCGTCGCCGGTCAGCACCGCCCAGACGCCGTCATGCGCCAGCGCCGCAGTTGTATCGATTCGGACGATATCGGCATGCGGGTGCGGCGAGCGGACGACGTGGGCATGCAGCGTACCGGCTTTCACCGGCAGGTCGTCGGCGTAGCGCCCGCGACCGGAGAGCAGACTCGGGTCTTCCTTGCGCAGCGTCGACGTGCCGAGTGCCTGTGGCACGGGTTACCTCGTCCAGCGGGATGGGAAATGCGGAAAGTCCGTCATGGCGATAGGTAGCACCGGCCCGTCCGTCAGGTAAAGCGGTCCCACCGGTGGCGCGACACGTTGACCGTACGGAGCGGCGTCTTCATAAACCGCGGGGCCGAGCGTTTCGGCGCGCTGCACGCCCAAACGCGGCAGATTCTTCCCCGATGGCTGCCGATGCCGTTGTGTTCGTTCGATGACTAAGGAAATTCGTTAGATAACGAAGGAAAAAGGAATGCATTTCGAGATACCAGCCCCGCACCAGACCTTCGATGTTCCGCTGGAGGACGGCGCGCACATTCGGATCCGGCGCCACGGCAATCCAGACGGGCGTGCGGCTCTTGATCACGCACGGCAACGGCTTCGCGACCGACGCCTACTATCCCTACTGGCAGCACCTCCTGGGGACGTTCGACCTGTGCGTGTTCGACTTCCGCAACCACGGCCAGAACGTCCCGGTCGAGCCGTCGAACCACACCTATCAGCAGCTCAGCCGCGACCTCGAACGCGTCGTGCAGGGCGTGCGCAGCGAGCTCGGCCAGAAGCCGACAGCCGGCATCTTTCATTCGATGTCGGGCCGTACCGCGATGAAGCATGCGATCGAGATCGGCTGGCGGTGGGATGCGCTCGTCCTGTTCGATCCGCCGAACGTGCCGATGCCGGACCATCCGATCTTTCCGGCGATGAAGGCGTTCGAGGAGCGGCTGACCGAATGGGCGAAGGGCCGGCGTCGCCGCTTCGCTTCGATCGACGAACTGACGCAGGAGTACCTGCAATCGCGCGCCACCAAGAACTGGGTACCCGGCGCGCATGAACTGATGGCGCGCGCGGTGCTGCGCAAGATCCCGGACGGCTACGGTTACGAACTGGTGTGCGCGCCCGAGAACGAAGCGACGATCTACCGTCAGGCGCTGGAATTGAACCTGTGGCCGAAGGCGAGCGAATTCGGCGGCCCGGTCACGCTCATCGGCGCCGACCCCAATCTCAAAGGCGGCCCGCCGACCGGTCCGGCCAACCATGCGCTCGGCACCGAGGGCGGCTACGACTACACCTTCGTCGAGGGCACCGGCCATCTGCTGCAGATCGAAAAGCCGCAGGCGTGCATCGACCTAACGCTGGCGTTCCTGGCGAAGCATAAGCTGGCGTAGCGAGCGCGGTCAGGAGCGCGGTCCGACCAGGTATTTTGTGTTCCGACCGGCCAGCACACTCCGTTCATTCCCGCGCAAGCGGGAATCCAGTTATTCAGACTCGAGCGACCTTAGAGGATTCGAGTGGCTTGGAATTTTCCTGGGTCCCCGCTTTCGCGGGGACGAACGGAGGGAGTAATAGCTGATCAGTCAACGGAGTTACGGTTTCAGCAAACCTAAAATGCACACATTTATAGCAGCCTGACGAAGGTCGAAACGGTTCCGTTGCTGCTCCTGACGACAAGCTCGCTCTGCTTGAACAATTCGATCGTGCTCGTGGTCGTCCGATTGATGACGCGTTCATCGGCACTGTTGATGTTCAAGGTCACGATCTTGTCCGCGATCGCCCACCTTCCGCGGATCGTGCCGGTGACACCTTGGCCGAGCGTATTGCTGATGAATCCGGTGGGCCGTACCTGCGTCACAAAGGTCCCGTCCGCGTTGAAGGTGATCGAACTCTTTCATGTCGCCGACCGTGCCCTGCCATTCTCCGACCAGCCGTTTCGGATAGTCTGCCAGCGGAACCGGTGCATCGGGCGCGCACGCCAGCAGGCCGAGTGCAAAGAGCGGCACCAGGCACAGCCGCGCCACCTGAAAGAACTTCGCCGCTACCGTCATGCGCTCACCTCGGCAGGACCGCCCCAGGGGACATTCTGCGCGCTCCAAGCGCTCAAGAAAAGCGAATGTCGCGCTATTGGTTCATCATGCTGGCAGCAAAAATCTCCTCGAGCTTCGCCGGCCGCGGGGTGAGCCCCTGCTCGGCCGAATACTGCGCAATGGTTTCGAGCACCTTGCGGTTGGCGACGACGCCGTGCCGGATGATCGCGGTCGCCAGCGCCTTGCCGGCATCGGCCGGAAGCATGCCCGGTCTCGACATGATACTCGACGTGCTCCAGGCGCTGCTTTTCGGCAAGTTCGTTGGCCTGATTGAACGCCTTGAGGATGTTGGTGATCACCCAGGGGTGCCGCTCGGCCAGTTCGCGCTTGATCACCATGCCGTGGTTGATCGGGTAGAGCCCGGTCTTGCGGTAGAACCGCACGCCCTCGGCCCACGGGTCCGGGAACAGCGGCTTGATGTCGGGATGGCTGTGCAGGTCGATGGTGCTGCGGTCGACCAGGTTGGGATCGAGCAGATAGAAGATCACCGCGTCGAGTTCGCCCGACACCATCATCGAACCGATGCTCTTTTCGAGCGGAATTTGGTTGACGGTGACGCCCGGCGGCGGCTTGAAGCCGGTCGCGCCGCCGTGGCTGCGCGACGGCGGGCGCTCCATCCAGAACTCCATGTCCTTCGGCTCGACGCCGTATTCGTGCTGCAGCACGCCGCGCGACCACAGCGCCGCGGTCTGCTGATATTCCGGCACGCCGACGCGCTTGCCTTTGAGGTCGGTGGGCTTGTCGATACCGGCGTCGCGGCGCACCAGCAGCGTGGTGTGAAAGAACTTACGCGTGGTGAAGATCGGGATGCCGACGAAGCGGTCGTCGCCCTTCGACTTCGCCATCATCAGCGACGAGATCGACATCTCCGACACGTCGAACTCGGCGAAGCGAAGCTGACGCCAGAACAGCTCGGAGGGATGCAGCACGGTCGGCAGGAATTCGATGCTCTCGGGCTTCACCCTGCCCTCGATGACCGGGAAGGTGCGCGGATTGGGCGTAATGCCGAGGCTGAGTTGCAGGGTCATGGCTCTTCGTTCGCTCTGATACTTGTTGTTGTTTGATACTTTAGTTGACACGCATGCCGGCCGGACTCCCCTCCCCCCGCGAAGCGGTGGGGAGGGGTCGGGGGTGGGGGGCGAAGCGCATCCTCAACCACATCAGTCAGGCCCCCCACCCCGGCGAGCTTCGCTCGCCGACCCTCCCCACCGCTCGCAAGAGCTCGCGGGAGGAGGGTAGCCGCGAGACCGCCGATCATTCGCCATCACCGGAATTTCGGCGGGCGCTTTTCGCGGAAGGCGCGGCCGCCCTCCTTCGATTCCTCGGTGTTGTAGAACAGCGAGACGGCTTCGAAGCCGAGCGAACTCAGGCCCCGCAGCTGCTCGGTGTCGGCGTTGAACGAGCGCTTGGCGATGGCGATCGCCGTCGGACTGCGCTCCCTGATCTCGGCGCACCACTTGTCGACCTCCTCGTCGAGCTTGTCGTGCGGCACCACCGCGTTGACGAGGCCCATGTCGAGCGCTTCCTTGGCGCTGTAACGCCGGCACAGGTACCAGATCTCCCGCGCGCGCTTCTCGCCGATGAGCCGCGCCAGATAGGCGGTGCCGAAGCCCGGATCGACCGAACCCACCTTTGGGCCGACCTGACCGAACACCGCCTTCTCGGACGCGATGGTGAGGTCGCACAGGGTCGCCAGCACGTTGCCGCCGCCGATCGCAAAGCCCTGCACGCGCGCGATCACCGGCTTCGGCACGTCGCGAATGAGCGACTGCACCTCGTCGATCGGCAGGCCGATCGTGCCCCTGCCGCCATAGCTGCCCTCGTGCGCGCTCTGGTCGGCGCCGGTGCAGAATGCGCGGTCGCCGGCGCCGGCGAGCACGATCACCGCCACCGACTTGTCCCAGCCGGCGCGCTTCAGCGCGTCGATCAGTTCCTCGCAGGTGTCGGCGGTGAAGGCGTTGTACTTCTCCGGCCGGTTGATGGTGATGCGCGCGACGGCGTCGCGCACCTCGTAGAGGATATCCTTGTACTGGCTCATCGTGAGGTCATCCGTGCATGGTGAGGCCGCCGGACACGCTGATGGTCTGGCCGGTGATGTAGGCGGCGTCGTCCGAGAGCAGGAACGCCACCAGTCCGGGATAGTCCTCCGGCGCGCCGAGCCGGCGCATCGGGATGGCGCGCTTGAGGCCTTCGGCGATGCGGGTGCCGTCGGGGCCTTCGAGGAAGCTGCGCAGGATCGCGGTGTCGGTCGGGCCCGGACAGATGGTGTTGAGGATGATCCCCTTGCCGACCAGTTCGCGCGCCAGCGTCTTGCTGAGCGCAATAATGCCGCCCTTGCAGGCCGAGTAGACCGCCTCGCCCGACGAACCGACCCGGCCGGCGTCGGAGGCGATGTTGACGACGCGGCCGAAGCCGCGCGCCGCCATGCCGCGCAGGACGACCTGGTTCATGTTCAGCGGGCCTTCGAGGTTGATGGCGATGATCTTGCGCCAGAACTCGGGCGTCGTATCGAGGAAGTTCGCGGCGCGGTCCCAGCCGGCATTGTTGACCAGAAATGAAACCGGCCCGCTCGCAGCCTCGAAGTCCGCGACCGCGCGCGCCACCGCCTCGTAGTCGGAAATGTCGAGCGCGTGCAGGCTGGCGCGGCCGCCCTTGCCTCTGATCTCGGCCGCGACCGTCTCGCCCATGGCGGCATCGAGGTCGAAGATGCCGACCGCGCAGCCCTCCTCGGCCAGCCGCCGCGCGATCGCGGCGCCGATGCCGTTGGCGCCGCCGGTGACGATGACGCTGCGATCCTTCAGTCCGCGCATGCCAGAGCCCCCAACATTCACGCCCGCTGCACGGTAGCGTCGCCGGCCGGGCGGCCGGCCAGCATACGGGTCGCCTCGTACACCATGACGACCTCGCCGTGCTGGTTCTTGACCTCGATGCGCGAGGCGACGATGCCGCGGTTGCCCTTGGAGGTCGGGCGCACCGATGTCACCTCGATCTCGCCGTGCACCGTATCGCCGACCCGCACTGGCGCGAGCACCTGTTTCTTGAGTTCCAGCATCGCCAGGCCCGTGCCCTGGATCATGGTCTGGCAGAGCAGGCCTTCAATCAGGCTGTAGGTCAGCGCCGCCGGCACGAACTGGCCCTGGATCGCACCCTTGTCGGACCCGAAGGTGCGATCGATGAAGATCGTCTCCAGCATGCCGGTGACGCCGGTGAACATCACCAGGTCGGTCTCGGTGAGCGTGCGGTTGAGCGTTCGGAAGCGCTGACCGGGCGACAACTGCTCCCAGGTGAAGCCGAGGCCGAGCGTCTGCATGCAGTTGCTCCGAGGAGATGGTGCACTGCGTCAAATGCAGCGCGTCAGGCACGCGGTCTTCCTTAGCGGCCACGGCACGATGTTTCCAGTCCTACCTGCGACGCGATAACCGCTGGGCGGCCATGCGTTGCGAATTGCCTGACGGCCGTCGTGCTCCCTTATCCTCGCCGCCTCCAAGGAGCGCACCGGGCATGCAACAAACAAAAGAACTTGGCTCGCTTGAGTCGGACACCGCTCTCTTTCCGGTCGTCCCCGCGAAAGCGGGGACCCAGCGCTTGCCGGCTCATCGATGCGGCACAGGACGGGAAAACTGGATTCCCGCTTGCGCGGGAATGACCGGAGTGTGTGGCTCGCGCTCGTGGCCGTGCTCGTAACCACACTCCTATTGATCACCGGTACAATCTCCGCGCGCGCCGAACCCTATCCGACCCGGCCGATCCGTATCGTCGTGCCGACACAGGCCGGAGCCGCGCAGGACATCCTGGCGCGCCTCATTCAGCCGCATTTGGAGAAGGCGCTCGGGCAGCCGGTTATCGTCGAGAACCGCTCCGGCGCCAGCACGATGATCGGCACCGACGCGGTCGCCAAGGCGGCGCCCGACGGCCACACCCTGCTGGTCGTGCCGACCACTTTCACGGTCAATGCCGCGCTCAACACCAAGCTCGCGTTCGATCTCGAACGCGACTTCGAGCCGATCACGTTGCTGGTGAAGAATCCGCTGCTGTTCGCGGTCAACGCCAAGGTGCCGGCGAATTCGCTCGGGGAGTTCGTCGCGCTGGCGAAGGCAAAGCCCGGGAGCCTCAACTACGGCACCTCCGGCGCTTCGACCCAGGCGCACCTGCTGCTGGAGATGTGGAGCGCGCAGGCCGGCATCAAAATGCAGCACATCCCCTACCGCGGCGGCGCGCCTGCGGCGCTCGCGATCGCCAGCGGCGAGGTCCAGCTGGTGCTGCTGTCACCGCTCGGCATCCTGCCGCAGGTCCAGGCCGGTCTGGTGCGTCCGATTGCGACCGGCGGCCTCACCCGCGATCCCAAGCTGCCCGATCTGCCGACCGCGGCCGAGGCCGGATTTCCCGGCTTCGAGGCCGAGCAATGGCTCGGCCTGCTCACCACCGGCGGTACGCCCAAGGAGACCGTGGCGCGGCTCAACGCCGAGGTGAACCGGATTCTGCGTGACCCGGACGTGGTGGCCAAGCTCGCGAACCAGGGCACGACCGCGGCGGGCGGTACGGCGGAGGACTTCCGCACGCTGATCCGCACCGAAATGCGCAACTGGAAAGAGATCGCACAGAAGGCCAACATCAAGCCGGCGGAATGAACCAGCCGTCAGATCGCCAGGGCCGCGGGCCGTTGTGAGTACGCCCTCTCGCTTGCGTTACCGGAACCTTGCTTCTCGAGCCAGCCGTCAACGCTGCAACTCTTTTTCCAGTTCGCGATCAATTTGCTCGAGCTGCCAGCGGAAATCTTCCGCGATCATCTTCATGAACCATTCTCTGTCTTCGACGAGTTGCCAGAGTCTGGTGTGCTCTTCTTGAGAGAGGCCGTAGTTGGATGCGAGCTTCAGGCGAGCCGACACGATGTCTTCCCGGCAAAAGGCCAGAAGGGTTTTGGTCGCTTCGAGCTCCTCGTACTTTTGTTCGTTCGTAAGCTCGCGCATGGGCTGCCCCTCAATTCGGTGGTCGTACTCGGGGCATCCTTGGCTGAATGTGCAAATCGCGCGTGAAACTCCATATGCAAATTGCAACTACCTGTTTGGGTGCATGCCCGGGCTTCGCTTATAGTTAAGGGTCGCCTCGCGCACTGCCTGACGTACTGCCTGACGTACTGGGCAGGCCATTAGCCAACTCAAAATCCCCGGCTAAGCACCGTGGGCGGCGGAGGCGGGGTGGACACCCGTCTGCCCCTTGGGTTCCGGCTTCGCGGCTTGGCGTCCGCGCGGTAACCGCCACGCAAACGCGTGCATCCGCCAGCGCCATCGGGCTGGCGGACCACTGGGCAGGAGGCTGGCCGGAACGATCAGGACTGGCGTCGTTCCGCCGCCGGGCGAGGTTGCAGAAATCGGCTTTCGATCTCGCCCTGGATACGGCGCATCCAATCCTCGGCGACAACGGCCTGCTGTTCCAGACGCTGGACTTGAGCCTGCAGCTTTTCCGCACGATCCTCCGCGGCGCGAAGCTGCATCGAATACTGATGCGCGGCTTGCAGCGCCCGGTCGCAGTCGGCCTGCGCCGATTCAGCCGCCTGGTGCAGCAATGCGATGATCGCTTCACCTGAACGGTCGACCTGACGGCCGGCGTCCGTCTTACCCTGCTCGGGTCTGCGCTGGTCTGCTGTACGCTGGTTCATGCCCCACCCCCCTCACTCTGCCCATGGCGATTGAGAGGGTCGGATCAGGGCGGCAAATTGACCATTGGTGGCGGACCCTGAAATTGCTCCACGGTGTGGCCGCCGGGTCACTGCTCGCGCGCTCCTTCTGTTGATAACTTCGTGGAAATCTACCGTCGGCAATCCCGCGAGGGCTTCGCGCGTGCCGGCGATCCGGCCGGGCGCTGCGCCTCGCCGGCGCTCGCACCTTCTTCCGGCGCACGTGACGCAACCGGTCACACGAACGGCAGCACCTCCTCGGTGACGCGCCGCAGCTGCGCCATCGGGTCGCCCATGGTGGAGATGCGGAACGTCACCCGCCGGCAGCCGGACTCCTTGAATTGCTTGAGATGCGCGATGCAGTCGCGCGGCGTGCCGTAGGTGAGCCAGGACTCCAGCCGCTCCTTGCTGTAGTCGGCCGAATAGTAGAGATCGAGGAAGGTCTTGGAATCGGCGAGCGCGTCGGCCTTGTCGTCGTGCACGTTGATGTGGTGGTAGAGCACGTTGTCGAACCCCGACACGTCGCGGCCGTTGTCGCGTCCGACCTGCAGGATGAACTCCCAGGAGCGCCGGAAGCCCTCCGGACTGACCGAATGCGTCATCCAGCCGTCGGCGAGCTTGCCGACGCGGGTGAGCGCCAGCTCCGACCCGCCGGAGTCTGCCTGCCCCTTGGACAGCCGCTCTGCATTGGTGGCGAGCCAGATCGGACACGGCGACTGCTTGGGCTTCGGTTCGAGCGTGACGTTGGCAAACTTGGTGAACTCGCCTTCAAACGGCGCATTGTCGAGGGTCCAGAGATGACGCAGCACCTGCATGTTCTCGAACATCCGCTTGCGCCGCTCGCCGGGCTTGATGTCGAGCGCAGCGGTCTCGGCCTCCCACAACGGACCGGCGCCGCCGCCCGCGCATGCCACCAGCCGCGTGCGGCCGTTCGACAGGACGTCGAGCGACGCCCACTCGTAGGCGAAGACCAGCGGGTTGCGCAGCGCGAACGAGCCCATGCACGCCGGCCCGATCAGTACCCGCTCGGTGCGTCCCGCCACCGCGGCGAGCAGGGTCAGCGCATCGAGCCGGCGGTTGACGAACAAGGCGTCGCCACACCACACCGAGTCCATCAGCGGCGATGCTTCGACCGCGTCCGCCAGCAGCAGGAGATCGCGCGGCGCGTAGAGGTCGAGCAGCACGCCGCGATTGGAAAGCGTTACGCCGAATTTCATCGTTCTGCCCCGTTCAGTCGTCTGCGATCACCGCCATGAAGTCGCACTGAATTAACACCCCCTCCTCCATCGGCACTTCCAGGATCTGCCGGGCCGGGCGCGAGGCGGGATCGGGAAACATCTTGATCCATTCGTCATTGACCACCTTGCGCTGCAGCTTCTCCATCCAGAACGACACCTTGACGATATCCTCGACGGTGGCGTTGCCGGCCTCGACGGTCTGGCGCAGATGCAGGAACATGAACGCGCACTGCTGCTCCAGCGTGGCGGCGAGCTTGCCGGTCGACGGATCCGGCCCGCGGATCAGGCCCGAAACGATGATGTTGCCGATGCGGCAGGCATTCGGGATCGGGCTCTGATGGGCGATCTCGCCGACGTAGATGCTGCTGCGCGCCATACGCTCTCCCCTCCGTGACGGTCCCCTGCCTTCGGGCCCTGCATGAAGCTGCTGCAGAACTGCGGGGACAGCGTTAGTGACTAGTGCCCCGAACCCGAAGTTCGCGCTATCGTGCGGCAAAATCCGATCGCGAACTTCGGGTTCAAAAGGGGCACTAGAATCATTAGAGTTGCTAATGGTCCTTGATTCCGAAGTTCGCAAACGAGCGGTGCCGCACAAATGATGTGAACTTCGAAATCGGACCACTTGCGCGCGGCAGAAGATCATATTCTGCGGCTTGGACAATATCTAATCGCACACCACCAACCTCCCGCACACGCATGAGCTCGACCCTGAAAGTTCTGTCCGCCGGCGCGGTGAAATACGTCGTCACCGGGCTTGCACCGCAATTCACCCGAAGCACCGGCCAGGCGGTCGACTTCACCTTCGGCACGATCGCGGGCGTACGGCAGCGGCTCAAGGACGGCGAGACGGCGGACGTCATCATCGGTACAGCGCCCGCGATCGCCGAGATGGCGCAGTCCGGCGTGCTGGCGGCAGGCAGCCGCGCCGGCCTCGGCCGCACGCTGACTGGCATCGGAGTGCGCGACGGCACGCCGTCGCCCGACATCTCGACGACCGAGCGGTTCCGGCAGGCGATGCTCGCGGCGCGCTCGCTCGCCTACACCAGCCCGCAGGCGGGCGGTACCTCCGGCATCTATCTGACCGGTCTGTTCGAACGGCTCGGCATCACCGAGGCCATGAACGCAAAGACGCTGTTGTGCATCAACGGCGACGAAGTCGTCGACAAGGTCGCGGCTGGCGAGGCCGAGATCGGCTCGACCTTCATCAGCGAGATCGTGCCGCGCGCCGGCATGAAGGTGGTCGGGCCGCTGCCGGCAGAGATCGGCAACGCCACCGCCTATGCGGCCGGCATCGCGGCGGGCGGCACGAACGAAGCGGCGGCGCGCCAATTCATCGCGTTGCTTGTGGCGCCGGCGCAGCGCGACTATTGGGTTTCGCTCGGCTTCGAGCCGGCCGGTGACGGTCATTCCGGGGGCTTGAGCGAAGCTCGGGCCCCCGGAATCCATAAGAAACAAAAAAAGTAAATTCCGGGTTCGCGCTGTTGCGCGCCCCGGAATGACGACAGGGAGAGGATCATGCAGACCTTTCGCGCTTTGGGGGTCTGGTTCGGATTGTTCGCGCCGAGCGGAACGCCGCGCGAGGTGGTGAATAAAATCAACGAGCGCGTGCAGCGCATCCTCGCCGAGCCGGAGTTCCGGGCACGGACCCTCGTCCCCAACGTCTACGGCGTCATACGCGGTTCGCCCGACGAGTTCGCCGAGCACATCCGCACCAACTCGGCGCGTTGGCGCAAGGTGATCCAGGAGGCCAAGATCACCGCGGAGGATTGACGGTTTCCCACGATGGAGTTGTTATATGGCGTCGGCCGCCGTGCGCGTGGGCAGTCAATCAGTCAGTTCGAGGAATGCACGTTATGGGTTTTCACAAAGGTCACCACGAATTCCACACCCTGGACATGCAGGACGGCTGGCATCATGTGCCGGGATATCCGCCGGGCTTCTCGGAGAAGATCCTCGCCGGCACGCTCGACGACAAGAACAAACGCGGCAACCGCACGCGGCTGCTGCGCATCGAGGCCGGCGCCTACTCGACCAAGCCGTTCGTGCACGAATACTGGGAGGAGGTGTTCCTGCTCTCGGGCGACCTGATCTGCGGCAACGACGAGCGCGGCCAGGGCGGCGAGCAGTTCAAGGACTACACCTACGCGGTGCGCCCGCCCGGCGTCCATCACGGACCGTTCACGTCGAAGACCGGCTGCCTGCTGCTCGAGACGCACTATTACGACGAGACGTGATTACGACGAGACGTGAGCTTGATTGCGAGCCCGCGGCTCGTGGGTCGCGAACTTCAAATCCACTCCACCAGACTAATGCGCCGCATCCTTGTCGGGCGGCTGCGTGCCGAGCCGGTCGACGAAGGCAATGCCGATCGCGGACACGATGAACGTCAGATGGATGAGCGTCTGCCACATGATGCCGGTTTCGGTGAAGGTCGCCCGCGGCGTGCCGATATTGCCGGCCTCGATAAAGGTGCGCAGCAGGTGGATCGAGGAAATGCCGATGATCGCCATCGCGAGCTTGATCTTGAGCACGCTGGCGTTGACGTGGCTCAGCCATTCCGGCTGATCGGGATGGCCTTCGAGGTCGAGGCGCGACACGAAAGTCTCGTAGCCGCCGACGATCACCATCACCAGCAGGTTGGAGATCATCACCACGTCGATCAGGCCGAGCACCACCAGCATGATCTGCTGCTCGGTAAACGAGGTCGCGTGCAGGACGAGGTGCCACAGCTCCTTGACGAACAACACCACGTAGACGCACTGCGCGACGATCAGCCCGACATAGAGCGGCAGTTGCAACCAGCGCGAGCCGAAGATGAGCTGCGGCAACGGCCGCAGCTTGCGGGCCTGCGCCGGCGGCGGAAGCGGCGTTTCGGGCGCCATGGACATGCGCGGGGGCTCCGGGGCATTTGCGGCACAAACCCGACGGATGCGGATTGCGCCGAACCGAGGCCTTGTACGCGATTCGGTCGGGGATAGTTAAGTCTCATCGGCGCGTGAGGATCAATTCATGCGCAAGTCGCGGCGCGATCTCAGGCGTCTACCCGGCTTGTACAAGCCTGGCTGCATCGACCTCTCCGAGCGCCGAAGCAGCGTTTGCGCCCTCCTCTTTCGTCGGCGCGCAGTTCTTCCACTCAATCTGGCGCTTCTGGACCTTTGTGAACAACTTGCCTCGATAGTCCTCATATCGAAGCGCTTCGAGGGGAGTTAAATTGTCGAGCGATGCGATGGGGAAAATGAGACATTTGTCGATGTCGACCCCGTCCCCGTAAGATTTCTTGATCTGATCCCGCAGTTTTTGGCCCTGCCCATCGCTGCGGTCGGCCTCGTTATACAGCCACCATGCCCTCCAGTAGCGGCATCCGACGCCGAATGAAAAAGCAAGCAGGAACGCAACGAAGGAAGGGAATCCCCATGCCAAGTAGTGCGCTTTCCACGGCGTTCCACCGCTCTCCAGGGCATACAGATTGTCGTACAGGCGACCTAACGACGTGGCAAAATCGACAAAGCTGCGCGTCAATGCTTGATCGTGCGCATCTCTCACCGGACCTCCGTCAAAAGCCGCGACCGAAGGGCCGTCGAATTCGCACTTTTTTGCGAACAGACGCAACTCGCCGCCCGGGTTCGCGGTTCCGGGTTCCGCACCGCCAGTCACCGCGACCGTTGGCGACGGAATCTTGTTCAAAATTCCGCAGATCTCGGACAATGCAAGGAGTTGGGATGCGATGTCCTTGTCTGAGTATCGCTCTTTCTTCCACGCAACCTCGACCGATGAAAGAAACCGATCAATCCGCACGAGATCGGCCGACGAAACGGCCGAAAACCAAAGCTTGTTTTCCGAGCTCTTCTCCATCAACGGTCGAAGGGCTTTGAACTCCGACTGAACGCTGTCGAATATTTTTTGTGGAAGGCTGCTTAGCGCCTGGCTGTAGGCAAACACATTTAATATCCCCACAAGAAAGGCCGCTAGGCAAGCGTGGAAAAATGGGCAAGGACTCGTCAAGCTCGCGACAAGACGCAGGCGTCGCCGCGGCAAGCGCGCAGCCTCCTTCATGTACAACAAGCCAAACATCGCGCCGAGGCCAGCAACCATCGACTGGAATATGAGCAACTGCAGAAACGACGCAGGACTGTACACGATGTATTTCAGCCAATTGAAGAGCGACAAGATCAGCACCACCGATATGATGCATATGACACTGGCAACGATGCTGGAGGAAAGCGCCGTTTTGCAGTAACTCACCAAACTCTCTTGCCAGTCTTGAGTCTCCAGAAGCCTGTCGCGCGAATAATCCAAGACCTTGAACATGATGAGATACACAAGCAGGCCGGTGAAGATAACGAGATTTCCCAATAAGAAATCCGAAGTTGTCCAGTTGGTGTCGCCGAACCCGACAACCTTGAGAAGAGGCGGCGCGATCAGAATTGCTCCAGAAGCGATTGCTCCGAGCGCAATGCACACGTTTACAAAAAAGACATAGACAAAATGATCGACGCGGTCGCGAAGATCGATATCGAGAAAACCAAGCGCTCCCGCGCGTTCCATCAGATCGTTCGCATTTCGCGCCATCTGGGAAAGCAAGACCGCAATCATCAATGACGTTTCTCGCGCGAACCCCTGCACATTCGCATATTCCTGCTCGAGGCTGCCGTTCGCCTGCTGGTTGAATTGAGCGAGCAAGTTCTTGTGGGTCCGTTGCAGCCGCTCGAACGCATCTTTGTTTTCTTGCAGTTCGGTCAGGTAATCGAGACGAGCGTTTGCGAAGCCCGGCTTCTTGCTGAACATCTGCTGCAATGAATAAAACAGAATGTTCGCACGCACCCAGGCAGCCAACTCTCCTTCCTGTTCAGGGTTTTCTTCGAACTTGGCGACGAATGCCGGGCCGATCAGATGGGTCAGGGCTGCCTTTCTTTCGTTGAATTCACTTTTCTCCACATACGGATTGCCGATGAGCCACAAGCTGATGTTGAGGCTTCTCAGGGAGAATGCGAGGTCGCTCACCGCGTTCGGGATGTAAGCGGTTTTGTGGGCGTACCGGCGAATGAACAGCTCAATTCGTCCCAGAATCGAATTGTCTCTTGCGGCGCCAGTCGAGACCAGAAACGCCGCGGCAGCCGTCGGCCAAATTCCCGGATTTGACGGATTTGTCGGCGGCGCCCCGATTTTCATTGGCTCGCCGAGCAGATTGACGCTGCTGAGGTCCAAGTTGAAAGTCGTTGGACCGATAATGCAGATGGCTGTGTACAAGGACGCCAGCAGAAATAGATAGACGAATTTCCCTGACCGATAACGGGAGTCGATTGTCAACGATTGAGGCGGGAGCTGAGCAAACGGCCCCATGGTTTCTTTGTCGTAGGTCGGCACATTGAACTTGTCCTTCGAGAACAGGACGATAATGAGCAGTCCCAAAAAATAGACCGACAAGAACTGTAGGTTTAGGAGCGATGATATGTCGAGACCGGGCAGCATCCGTCGTCCCTCGTCAGGCTTGTTCCAATTGCATCGAAGCAGTTTCGCCGATCGATCGCTTCGCTCGGACAAACCCCACCAGCGCGTCGGCGGCGGTTTGCGTCGTCAGGCGGCAGAACTGCGTCTCGGTGGCGCGCAGGCTGCCGGTCTCGCAGTACTTGTTCACCGGTGAGCCGCCGCCGCAGACGTCGAAGTAGCGGCAGCTTGCCCGGCAGGCCTCGACGCCGGCCGCAACCTCGCGCGCGCAGCGCGTGAAGGCATCCGCGCCGGCGAAGTCGCAAAAGTCGCCGTCGAGGATGTTGCCGAAGACGAAGCCGCCATATTCCGGCGCGGCGACCGAGGCGAACTCGGGCGAAAATGTCGATACGCTGCCATCGGCGGCGACGACGATCGCCGCCCAGGGCTCGACCTGCTCGTTGCCGCTCGTTCCCACGCCCGCTAGCAATTGCGCGACGCGCTCGACCTCGCGGATGTGGAGCGGAAAGCCATCGCGATAGGCGCGTTCCATGATCTCGCGAATGAAGCCGGTGACGGCGGGCTTGTAGTCGGCGCCGGCAAAGCTCGACGCTGTATTCGCACCCTCCAGTTCATCGACGCTGAAGCTGATCTGCGTGACGGCGTTGTCGCGATAGAACGCGAAGTAGTCGTCGGCACACCGCAGCCCGGCGGGATGCAGCACCGTGATGACGCTGGGATCGAGCCCGGCGGCCTGCAGCCGCCGCAGCCCGCGCATCGCCAGTTGCCAAGTCGGCTTGCCGCTGCGCGTGCGCCGCCGCTGGTCGTGAAAGCGCTGCGGTCCGTCGATGCTCAGACTGATGTTGGTGCTGGTGCGGCGAAGGAGATCGATCCAACGATCGTCGATCGCGATGCCGTTCGACTGCATCGCAAAGCTCGTCCGCGGCGGCGTCACTCCGGCGAAGCGCCGATAGGCGTGCTCGTACCATCCGATGGGCGCCGCGGTGGGCTCGCCGGCATGCCAGACCACGGCCGGCGACGCATCGGCGGCAAGGCGCCGGAAGATTTTCTCACGCACCGCCTCGACGACGGCCTCGGACATCAGCCGCCGGTCGTCGCGCTGCGTGAGATAGCAGTACGAACAGTTGATGTTACAGTAAGGCGTCGGCTGCAGGATGATGAGCCGGGGTGCTAACATGGCGCATCAACAGTTGCGCCAGTTGCCGACAAAGCAGTTTCGAAAGTTGGGGAAGTTCGGAAAAAACTGCACGAGCCGGGTGCCGACTTGCCCTTCGTACAGACGGCGATCTGCCGGCGCGGCGGCCGCCCGATCAGGAATTCGCGGCATCAACGCGGACAGCGAGCCTCGCTGCAGCGGCGTCGCCGTGTTCAACTCGGGCGCCGCGCCATGCGCTCCGTCGGCAGCCATGGCCAGGAGAAAGGCAAGCGGAAGCGGTCCGCGTGACATCGAATCTCTCCCAGGAACTCTCTAACGAATTTAGATTGTAGTATGACATTAAATCAATTGCAAGTTGCATGTAGACGCTCGGTAAATCGCTGGTCGCGGCAGACCATGTTTGGGTGCGATGAGCATTTTTGGGTGCGATGAATAAGTGCCGGCACCGGCGGCTATTTCCCACTCGCCGGGCGCCGCTCTGCCACCCAGTCCCAAACAAAAAGCCCGGCCAGATGGCCGGGCTTTTCGATCACGGTGGTCGACCAAAGCTGGTCGAGAAAGAAGGTCAGTTCCAGACGCAACGGCGCCAGCGGTACGACCAGTGGCGGCGGAGACCGCAGCCATTGGCCACCTCAACCTTGGTATCCAATTGTTCGGCCGCCTGGCCGATGGCCGCGCCGTTCACGGCAGCGGCATTGACGGTCGACACACCGGCGATTGCGAAACCGGCGACAAGCAGCATTGCGAAAAAGATCGTTCGCATGATTCAGCCTCTGTACGATGGACATTTCCCCAGACGCCTGGGAGCAGGGCGTTCTCTAGTCCCATTTGGGCAATAGTCCGTTAACGGACAAAGGCGGCGAGCTAGCGCGAGAACTTCTTGTACTTAATCCGGTGCGGGATCGTGGAATCGGTGCCCAGCCGGCGCATCTTGTCGGCCTCGTAATCCTGGAAGTTGCCCTCGAACCATTCGACGTGGCTCTCGCCTTCGAACGCCAGGATGTGGGTCGCGATGCGGTCGAGGAACCAACGATCATGGCTGATGATCACGGCGCAGCCGGCGAAATCCTCCAGCGCCTCTTCGAGCGCGCGCAAGGTATCGACATCGAGGTCGTTGGTCGGCTCGTCGAGCAGCAGCAGGTTGGCGCCGGATTTCAGCATCTTGGCAAGATGCACGCGGTTGCGTTCGCCGCCCGAGAGCGCGCCGACTTTCTTCTGCTGGTCCGCGCCCTTGAAGTTGAAGGCCGACACATAGGCGCGGGAGTTCACCTCGCGCTTGCCGAGCATGAGCTGGTCGAGCCCGCCGGAGACTTCCTCCCAGACGTTCTTCTTGCCATCCAGCGCATCGCGGGATTGATCGACGTAACCGAGATGCACCGACTCGCCGACCTTGATGGTGCCGCCGTCGGGCTTCTCCTGTCCGGTGATCATGCGGAACAGCGTGGTCTTGCCCGCGCCGTTCGGACCGATCACGCCGACGATGCCGCCCGGCGGCAGCTTGAAGGTGAGATCGTCGATCAGCAGGTTGTCGCCAAAACCTTTCTTGAGGCCCTCGAAGTCGACGACGTTCTGGCCGAGCCGCTCCGCCACCGGAATGACGATCTGGGCGGTCTGGGTCTGCTTTTCACTCGCCTTGGCCAGCAGTTCCTCGTAGCGCTGGTAGCGCGCCTTGGATTTCGCCTGGCGGGCGCGGGGCGAGGCTGCGATCCATTCCTGCTCGCGGGCAAGCGTGCGCTGATGCGCCGCGTCCTCCCGGCCTTCCTGCAGCAGCCGCTTCTGCTTCTGCACCAGCCAGGAGGAATAGTTGCCCTCGTAGGGAATGCCGCGGCCGCGATCGAGCTCGAGGATCCAGCCGGTGACGTTGTCGAGGAAGTAGCGATCGTGGGTGACGATCAGGATCGCACCCGGATAGTTGCGCAGGTGGCCTTCCAGCCAGTTCACCGACTCGGCGTCGAGATGGTTGGTGGGCTCGTCGAGCAGCAACAGGTCAGGCTGCTCCAGGAGGAGCTTGCACAGCGCCACCCGGCGGCGCTCGCCGCCCGAGAGCGACGTCACGTCGGCCTCGTCCGGCGGGCAGCGCAGCGCGTCCATCGCCAGCGTGACCTGCGAATCGAGGTCCCAGAGATTCTTGCTGTCGATCTCGTCCTGCAGCTTCGCCATCTCGTCGGCGGTCTCGTCCGAGTAGTTGACGGCGATCTCGTTATAGCGGTCGAGCAGCGCCTTCTTGGCCGCCACGCCTTCCATGACGTTGTCACGCACGTTCTTGTCGGGATCGAGCTGCGGCTCCTGCTGCAGGTAGCCGACGCGCGCGCCCTCGGCGACGAAGCCCTCGCCGACGTAATCCTTGTCGATGCCGGCCATGATGCGCAGCAAGGTCGACTTGCCGGAGCCGTTGACGCCGAGCACGCCGATCTTGGCGTCCGGATAGAAGGAGAGATTGATGTTCTCCAGGACCTTGCGATTGCCCGGATAGGTCTTGGTCAGACCCTGCATGTGATAGATGAATTGACGGGCCATGGACTGCCCTGCCCTCGTGCTGCTGGGCGGCAGCCAAGTCTACGCAGGCTGCGTAAGCTCGACGCCGTCACCGGATGGTGGGGAAATTCCCGGCTGATGTAGCGACTGGGGACCGCGAGAGCAAGCAATGGCTGGCCCGGCGCAACGCGAACTCCGCGCGGGCCCGGCCGCTGTCCGGCCGGCGGACGCCACGCCCCGCAAGTCCGTCAGACACGCCGGACTTCGAAGCGTCGCCCCATCGATTGGACACTTGGGACGATCGATGCCGGGGCAAATGCGGCCGGACCGCCACAAGTGTGTCCTGACAGGTCCGCCCGTTAACCCTCACCGCAGCTTTTGGGCAACAGCCATCGTAAAAGCCCCAAAACCGGGCCAATTCTTACCTCTTTTAAACATACTGTGCCGTAAAAGGACTATTCGAGACGGGGCGTTACATGCGATCAGCATGATGTCGGCGGGGAAACCGGCATCTGGGTTTGCTGATCCGGAGGGGTGTGATGGGGACCAGAGGAGCCGTTCGGGGCGGTTCAAATCAGCGTCAGGGGCAAGGCCTCGCCGCCGATTTCCGCGACTTTGTCCGCGACTTCGCCAAGGCGGTGCTCGATCCGTACCGCCCTGAGCAGCACTACATGCGCGGCCCTGGGCCGAAGTGGCATGCCAAGCATCGCCCTTCGTACGAGGCGGTCTCGGTTTCCGGCCTGGTGCGCGTCAAGGCGCGCTGACCTCACGCCAAATCAGGCGGCGTCGTCTTAGCGCGCCGCCATCGTTGCCCGCTCATTTCATTCAAACGCCGAACCGTGCGCCATTTTGCCGGTCGGACAACTGCGGCCACTCTGTGGGAGCCGCTCTCGCGGCGCTGAAGCCGTTTGACCCGCCGGCCCGCAGCCCACGCAATGCGCCTCCGGCTATGATATAGAGCCGCGCCTCCCTCCCGCCGTTCCCGCGGCCAACTCACGGACCCGCCCGATGCCGACGCAACGCTGCGCGATCCTCGACGACTACCAGAACGTGGCTCTCACCGTGGCCGACTGGTCGAAGGTCAAGGGCGACCTCGACATCAAGGTCTTCAACCAGCACCTCGGCCCGGCCGACAACGTCGTCAAGGCGCTGCAGGGCTTCCAGATCGTCTGCGCCATGCGCGAGCGCACCGCCTTCCCGCGCGCCGTGATCGAGAAGCTGCCCGACCTCAAGCTCCTGATCACCACCGGCGCCCGCAACGCCTCGATCGACGTCGCCGCCTGCAAGGAGAAGGGCGTCACGGTCTGCGGCACCGGCTCGGTCGGCAGCCCGACCTCGGGCATCGCCATCGGCCTGATGCTCGAGCTCACCCGCCGCATCGGCTACGAGAACGCCCGGATGCATGCTGGCGAGACCTGGCAGACCACTATCGGCCCGGACCTCGAAGGCCTCACGCTCGGGACGCTCGGGCTCGGCAAGCTCGGCACCCGAACCGCGCAGATTGCCAAGGCGTTCGGCATGAAGACGATCGCCTGGAGCCAGAACCTCACGGCGGAAAAAGCCGCCGAGGCCGGCGTCGGCTATGTCTCGAAGGAGGAACTGTTCAGGCAGTCCGACTTCGTGACGATCCACGTGGTCCTGTCGCAGCGCTCGCGCGGGCTCGTCGGCACCGCCGAATTCGGCCTGATGAAGCCGACCGCCTACATCATCAACACCTCGCGCGGCCCGATCATCGACGAGGCCGCCATGCTGACCGCGCTCCGCGACAAGAAAATTGCCGGCGCCGGCCTCGACGTGTTCGACGTCGAGCCGCTGCCGAAGGACCATCCGCTGCGCAAGATGGACAACGTCGTGCTGACGCCGCATCTCGGCTATGTCGCCACCCAGAACTATCAGGCCTATTTCAAGGGCGTGGTGGAGGACATCCGCGGCTTCCTCGACGGTAAGCCGGTGCGGGTCATGGAGTAGCGCCGCCCGCGCGGCCCCTCGGAACTCCTTCCCGAAAAAAGTTTTAGCCGCCTGTCGATCCCGTCGGTGCTCGTTCGTCGTGTGAGCAGGGAGGCCGGGGTGGCCCCCGTGGATCAGAGGAGACGAGACAATGCGCGTCATGGTGATGGTGAAAGCGACGAAGGACTCCGAAGCGGGGCTGATGCCCTCGACCGAGTTGCTCGAGGCCATGGGCAAGTACAACGAACAGCTGGTCAACGCCGGTATCATGCTGGCCGGTGAGGGTCTGAAACCATCGTCGCAGGGCAAGCGGGTAGCGTTCGACGGAGCGAGCCGCGCCGTCATCGACGGGCCGTTCGCCGAGACCCGCGAACTGGTCGCCGGCTTCTGGCTGTGGGAGGTCAAGGACATGGCCGAGGCGGTCGAGTGGCTGAAGCGCTGCCCCAATCCGATGCCGGGGCCGAGCGAGATCGAGATCCGCCCGGTATACGAGATGACCGACTTTGGCGCGGCGCTGACGCCGGAGGTTGCCGAACTGCACGACCGGACCCGGGAAAAGACGCGGGGCCGGTGAGGCTCGATAGTTGCCGCCGTGACATCCCCGCCCTCTCCGGGTGTACGGAGGTCACGGCGGTCGCTTGGGTAAGCAAATGGCTTGGTATACGCGTCCGGTGTTCTTCGTCGAAAGTGTCGAACGGTCGATCGCCTTCTTGACGTTGCACCTGTGAATTGACCGCTCCTTAAATCATGATTTCCGATCGGCCGCACCGCCAAGAAGGAACGCGAAGCGTTCGTCGGCTTTCGATGGGGCGATTTCAATGATTTCCGCCGTCACGACATTTTCCGCAACAAACGGGTCGGCCTTCACCCGGGTCCAAAGATCGGAAAGCGCTGCATTGTGGGCCACGATCCCGCCGCCCGAACTGGGCAGGAGATTGCCGACCAGCAAAAATACGCCGTCATCGAATCCACGCTTGATCCATTCTTTATGACCTTCCATGAATTGACCGGCGCGGCTTTTGTTGTCGGAGAATTTAAGCAGTACGATAAACATTAGACTTCTCCCCTATCAAACTGCATCAGACGGGCGCCGAACCTCCACGGCGCCGTCCGCGCACGCCATCAGCCATTCGCACATCTGATTGACTTCCTGCTTGATGAATTTCTCATCATGGAAAGCATTTGCCAGCGTGGCGACACCCTGGCTGCGAGCGAGAAGATGCATTGCCAGCTCGTCAGCATCCGCCTTGCGGCCGAGCAGCTTGAATTGCCTGCGCAACCAGCTCCGAAACAGCGCAAACAGCATGTTTGCCTCGGCCCGCGACGCGTGTTGCAGCTTCGCAAGCTCGTTGCAGAGCGTGCCAACCGGGCAGCCGTAGCGCTTTATGTCGGCGCGATTCGCGATCAGAATATGGATGAAGCTCCGGATGCGATCCGCGGGTTGCTTCCCTTCGATCTCCCACCGCGCCAACATCGTCTTGGTATTGGCCAGCCGTGCATTGATCACAGCATCCAGAATTTCATCCTTGGATTTGAAGTGATAATAAAAATTGCCGCGTGAGATTTGCACGACATCCGCAATGTCCGAGAACGAAGTGTGCTCGAAGCCGTGCCGATAGAACAATTTGTCGGCAGCCTCGACGATATGATCGCGCGTCGTCTTATCGCGTGTGGAGGGTGCCCCCTCGGCCGGCGGCCCCTCAGGCCCGGACTGAAAAAGTTCCCTCGCCACGGTCTCTCCCAGAGTTGGACGATTGTCCTATTTATTAGGATGGTCGTCCCACGCTGTCAAGGGTCGGCCTGAGCGCGGAAACAGGTATCACGAAGCACCGCACACGGCCGTCGACGCCTGCGCGTTTGCGCTCTATTCGGTAGACATGACGACGACTGAAACCCACCACGCGATCGAGACCGTCTTCCGGATCGAACAGGCCAGGCTCATCGCGGGCCTGGCCCGGATGGTGCGTGACGTCGGCTTGGCCGAAGAGCTGGCGCAGGACGCGCTGGTGACCGCGCTCGCCGAGTGGCCGAACACCGGGGTTCCGCAAAACCCCGGCGCCTGGCTGATGGCCGCGGCCAAGCGCCGGGCGATCGACCAGTTCCGCCGCTACAAGATGCAGGAGCGCAAGCACGCCGAGATCGGTCGCGACATTGAGGACGAACGCGATACCAGCGTCGAGGACATCGAGGCGGCGCTCGACGACGACGTGGGCGATGAGCTGCTGAGCCTGATCTTTACCGCCTGCCACCCGGTGTTGTCCCCCGAGGCACGCGCGGCGCTTACGCTGCGCCTGATCGGCGGGCTGACCACCAACGAGATCGCCCGCGCGTTCCTGTCGAACGAAGCCACCATCGCGCAGCGCATCGTGCGGGCCAAGAAGGCGCTCGGCGACGCCGGCCTGACCTTCGAGGTGCCGCGCGGCCATGAGCGAACCGAGCGGCTCGCGTCGGTGCTGGAGGTCATCTACCTGATCTTCAACGAGGGCTACACGGCCACCGCCGGCGAAGACCTGATCCGCCCTGCCCTGTGCGCCGAGGCGCAGCGGCTCGGCCGCATCCTTGCCGGTCTCACGCCCGACGAACCCGAAGTCTTCGGTCTGCTCGCGCTGATGGAAATCCAGGCGTCGCGTCTCAGCGCGCGCATTGCGCCGGACGGCTCGCCCGTTCCGTTGACCGAACAGAACCGCGCGCGGTGGGACCACCTCCTGATCCGCCGCGGCCTCACTGCGCTCGAGCGCGCCGAGGCCTTGGGCGGCGCCAACGGGCGCTACGCTTTGCAGGCCGCGCTCGCCGCCTGCCATGCACGGGCACGCAGGGCGGAGGAGACGGACTGGACCAGGATCGCGGCGCTCTACGACGTCTTGCGTGAAGTCATGCCGTCGCCGGTGGTCGATCTCAATCGTGCCGTAGCCCACAGCATGGCGTTCGGCCCGGACGCCGGCCTGACGCTCGTCGACGAGATCGATCGCGCCGAGACCTTGCGCAACTACGCCCCGTTGCCGGCCGCGAAGGGAGATTTCCTGTTTCGCGCCGGACGGCTGGCCGAAGCCCGGGTCCAATTCGAACGCGCGGCCGCGCTCAGCCGCAACGAGCGCGAGAAGGCCTTCCTGCTCGGGGGGCAGCGCGGGCGCCAGGCGGATCGCCTGCGGGCGGCTGGCTCAGGCGTAATTCGGCTTGATGACGCGATAGAGCTGAAACTTGTCGCCGTCCTGAATGAGCTTCAGCCGCGTCGGGTCCGGGTTCGGCGCCTCGTCTTCGGTGAACAGCACGTAGACGTAATCAAACTCCGGCCAGCGCCGCCAGTATTCGGGCATCCACTCCTGCGGGTGTTCGCCGGCGATGATCAGTTGCGCCACCGAGGGCGGGTCGCCATCCCGCGTATCGACGTAGTTTCGGAAATTTTCCCGCACGCGCAGAATTTGCTTGCCGGCGACCGTGAACGCGGTCGTGACGACGGCCGAACGGTCGATGATCGCAAGGCAGGCGGCATGCACGAGACCGAGTTCGCTGACGTCTTCGCCGTGCGAACGGTCGGCGTGGGCGACGAAGACCTTGGAGCCGGGCTTGATGCGTCGCACCGAGGAGCGGAATTCCTTGGTGGTGCTGGACATGTCCGACCAGCTCACATCGACTTCGATCAGCCGGATGGTGATCAGGATGAACAGGATCGCCACGAAGCCGCGGCGCACCAGGCGATGGCGCAGCTTGAGATCGACGCAGGCGATCAGCATGAAGGCGAGCGCGATCGGAATGCGCTGATCGGCCATGTAGGTCGCGAACATCACCCGCGGCATGGCCATGTAGACCAGCGTGCCGACGCCCAGCAGCGTCACGGCGAACGGATGAATCCGCAGCAGTCGGTGGCGCACCGCGAACGCCGCCGCGGCGGCGACAACGCCGATGATCGCGAACGCAACAAGGTCCGAATAGAGCTCGATGATGTAGACGAGCCCGTTGATCTTGCCGCGCGGCTCCCACCAGATGGTGCTGGCAAGATCGAGGGTCGGGCTGGCGAAGAGCAACAGTGCGGGCGGCACGAACGCCAGGCCGGAGGCGGCAGCATCGAGCAGCGTCGCTGTCCTGACGCCGCGGGACCACAGCCGCAGCAGCTCGTATGCCATCAGGCCGATGCCGTAGATGCCGAGTGACGACAGATGGCAGAAGAACAGCGCGACAGCGAACGCCGATGACACCAGAAGGCGGAGCGGCCATGGCCGCTCCCGCAGCCAGATCCAGACCGCCATCGCCCACAGCGCGAGCCCGACCCCGAACATGTAGTTCATCAGGCCGACGAGGAAGACGTAGTTGTATAACAGCGGCAGCGCGACGAACGGCAGCACCGACCAGCGGCCAACCAGCGCCCGGTTGAGTGCCAGCGTGCCGGACATGATCACCGCGAATGTCGCGACCGTGAAAATCTGGCCGGCGAGGTAGATGTTGGTGAACCGCCCGAGCAGCGGAACGATCAGGTCCATCGCCAGGTTCGGGATGATCTGCCAGTCGATTTCGTAGAACCGGGCGAGGTCCGCATTGGTGCGAACGGTGGCGATGATGTGCATCCGCGCCAGGTGATTGACGTAGTCCGACAGCGGCGGCAGCGGGTGGGTCCAGACCGGAACCGAGATCAGCAGCGTCAACGCGACGAACAGCACGGCGATCTGGACGCCGGTGAAATCGGACGTCGGCCAGCGAACCGCGCGCCGGTCGACCTGCTCGACAGTGAATACGGCCATATGGATGCAATCGCTGGCGTTCGCGGGAAGTCGTGGCGGCCCCCATCGCCAACGTCACGAGACGCCAACGAGCGGTCTTGAGTTCGTCTGATGTTCTCGCCCGCCGGGGCTAAAATAAGGCTGCCGGCCCACTTTTCGGACCGGCAGACCCCAGCCCCCGGGCAAAATCGGAGGCAGAATCAACGCCGCTCCCGTCAGCGCACCGCGATCGGCGCCACCGTGGAGCCGGTGCCGCCCTTGATCTTGAGCGGCGTCATGATGAACGCGAACTCGTGCACGTTCTTGCCGGCCAGTTCGTCCAGCTTGAGGTTTTCGAGCAGGTGGACGCCGTTCACCACCAGCGCAAGCTGGTGGACCGGCAGCGAAATCTGCGCATCCGGATTGGGCGCGACCTCGACCGGCCAGTTGTCGGCGCCGAGCAGCACCGGGTTTTGCGCGA
Organism: uncultured Alphaproteobacteria bacterium; assembly: GCA_963807865.1. GTDB lineage: Bacteria > Pseudomonadota > Alphaproteobacteria > Rhizobiales > Xanthobacteraceae > VAZQ01. The sequence continues at coordinate 151,774 of CAWEDK010000016.1, forward strand.
GGAGCCATTCCGCCGCCTTCACGCCGATGCCGGGACACGACTTCACATAGCGCGCATTGTCCTTGCCGTAGAGCTTGCCCCAGCCGGTGTGAATGGCAATCGCGTCACCCGCCCTGAGCGTCAGGTTCTGCTTCTTGAGCGCGCCTTGCAGATCGTCCACGGTGATCTCGTAGCTGTCGCCGAGCATGTCGACGCCCTTGAAGCCCGCGACATCGATCAGCACGCCGCGCGTGATGAAGGCCGGGGCATTCTCGATGCCGAGCTTGGTGAAACCCGACCGCGACGTGATCTCTTCGGTCTTGAAGCAGTTGTAGTGGCTGTTGCGGTGGGTCTGATGCCCGAAGCCGTCGAACTGCGTGCCGACCTGCCCGATTTCGGAAAGCACCATCTCCTCGTTGCTGCCGCGCTCGTTCGACTGCGGGTTCATGAACGTCCGCTTGAGGTGCATGTCGAAACGCCGCGTACCGAAGAACGGCATGCTGGGCCCGAGTTCGTGCGAGAGATCGATGACCTCGCCGGTCTTGATCTGCTTGACGGCGTCGAGCACGGCCTGCGGCTTCATCAGATTGCCGGAACCGCGCTGGTCGCCGGCGCCCCATTTCGACGGGCAACGTGTGCTCTCGGACGGCACGGTCCAGGTCGGCGCCTGCGCGAGCACAACGGTGCTCGCCATGAGCGTTGCGGCCATCGCGGCCGCACATGCGATGCATTTCATGATAATCCTCCCGGGATCATTGTTGCTTCGACGCCGACCTTTTGTCCGGTCGTTTCGTCGAGGGTCACGAGCGTAGCGCAATGCGCCGATTTGTCGACAGCAACAAAGCCGGAGAGCCTCACCGTGAAACCAATAACCCTATCGATCCTTGCACTGGCGATGACGGCGCAATCCGCGTCGGCCGACACGGCGGCGGGCCAGCGCGCGCTCGCGCTGGCCGCGCTGGTCGCCTCGCATTCGCCGCTGCTGAGCGGCCAGGATCGGTCCGCCATGGCGCGCCTGTTCGAAGGCAGTCTCAACTTCCCCTTCCCGGCCGGCCGCAAGATCGCCGTTCAGGCCGACGCCATCGTGTGCCGCGCCAGCAATGTCGACATCACGTCGCGCTCCTGCACGCTGACCGTCGGCGCGCGCACCGGCACCGTGAAGGGGCGCAGGGCGCACGAGCTTTTCGCCACCATCGCCGAAGTCGGCGTGCCCGAGGACGGCGCCGCCGGCAGCGTGTTCGAGGGCCTGTCGAAGCTCGACTGCACCATCGATCCGGCCGAGATCAAGCAGAAGGCCGGCGGCGGCGCCAACTGCACGTTCAACCCCGGTGCCGCGCGGTGATGGGATCGTGCGTGTGAGGCAGCTTTCGTAGCAACCATCGAGGGGCGTCTTCCGGAGACGGTTCCGAAGGCGGAGCAAGGGGCAGTCCCCCGGGCGAGGGGCGGTCCCGCGGGCGAAGGTTGCCCTAGGTCCGCTCCGCGACAATCCGTCAGCCCACCGGGGTGCTGCGGCGACCACCGCCCGCGCCTCCTGCCCGATCGACTGCGTCGTCTCCAGCACGCGCGCGAGCCGCTCGGCGAACACCGCGGCCGGCACCGGCAGATTGCGCGCGCGCAACTGGCCGAGCACGAGATTGGCGCGCGGCACGTCGCGGTCGTCGATCTCGCGGGCGACCAAATCGAGCTTGTTGCCGTCCGGCATCGTGCCGATGCGAATCTGGAACGAGATCAGGTTGGCGTGCAGGACGAGGCCGCGCAGCATTTCGAACGAGTTGGATTCGGCCGCGACGTTGAAGCGCAGCCCGCTGCGCGCCGACACCTCGTCGAGCAATTGCCGGCCGCCGATGCTGCGCTCCGGCAAGCGCGACCGGATAGGCCGCGCAGTCGCGCAGCCGGATCGACTTGCGGCCGGCGAGCGGATGGCCGGCCGCCATGACGGCGACCAGACGCTGTTCGAGCCGCATCAGCGGCTGGAAGCTCGCCAGGAACGGCGGCCGGAACACCAGGACGAGATCGACCTCGTAGGCGGCGAGCGCCGCCATCGCCTGCTCGTGGTCGAGCACCTTGACGTCGAATGCGACGAACGGATGCAGCTTGCGGAACTCGCCGACCTGGCGCGGCAGGAAATCGAGCGCGAGCGCCTGGCTGCAGGCGATGCGCACGGTGCCGCGGCGCAGTCCGCGCAGGTCTTCGATCTGCGACTTCATGCGGTCGACGTTGTCGCTCTGCTCGCGCAGGTAATGCACGAACACTTCGCCCGCGGAGGTGAGCCGCACGCCGCGCGGCCTGCGCTCGAACAGCCGCGCGCCGAGTTCGTCCTCCAAATCCATGATGCGGCGGTTGAGCGCCGAGGACGTGACGTTGAGGTGATCCGCCGCCTTGCGGATCGAGCCCGCGCGCGCGACCTCGTCGACGTATCGCAGAATCCGCAAGTGCTTCATCGGCCACCCGAATTGACTGAGCGCGTCCTTTTCGAGCGCACTCTAGCAAAAAATCAGCGGCAGATAAGCGCACTCAACTGAATTAGCGTCGTCTCAAGGCATGCGGATTGCAGGATCATGCTGCACCGACGAGCTTCAGCGATGCGAACGCCCCTTTGATGCTCAGGGTTTGCACAGATTGCTTAAATCATGATCACGAGGGGCGCACTTCGGCCTGCCGGCTGCCGCGACCATAGCCATTCCCGTCTCACAGGAGCGAACATGAGCCGACCCGTGCGTTCATCCCTTCTCGCGCTGGCCGCTGCGTTCGGTCTCGCGCTGCCGCTCGGGCACGCGACACCGGCCGACGCCCAGACCAAGCTGAAACTCGTGCTGAACTGGAAGTACCAGGGCCCGCAGGGGATGTTCTTCCTCGCCGACGACCGCGGATACTTCAAGGCCGAGGGCCTCGACGTCACGCTCGACCAGGGCAACGGCTCGGGCGCCGCCGTGCCGCTGGTCGCCAACGGCACCTACGACGTCGGCTTCGGCGACATCAATGCGTTGATCGAGCTCGCCGCCAAGAGGCCCGACGATGCGCCGATGGCGGTCTACGTCATGTTCAACCAGCCGCCGTTCACCGTGGCGGTGAAGTCCGACAGCCCGATCAAGTCGCCGAAGGACTTCGAGGGCAAGACGCTCGGCGGCGCCGCCAATGACGGCGCACTCAAGCTGTTCCCGGCGCTCTGCAAGCTCACCAAGATCGACTGCAGCAAGGTGAAGATGACCAACATGCAGCCGAACCTGCGCGAGCAGATGCTGATGCAGGGCCAGGTCGACGGCGTGTTCGGCTACGTCAACACCATCCGCTTCTCCGCCAAGCTGATGGGCGTCGAGGACAAGCAGTTGCGCTTCATCAACTATGGCGACTACGGCATGGACCTCTATTCCAACGCCATCATCGTCTCGAAGAAGCTCCTGAAGGAGAAGCCCGAGGCGGTGCGCGGGCTCGTCCGCGCGATCAACAAGGGCGTGCTCGACACCCTGAAGGAGCCCGACGCGGCGGTCGCCGCCGTCGCCAAGCGGGAGGCGCTGATCAAGATTCCGGTCGAGCGCGAGCGGCTCGACGCCACTCTCAAGGACGAGATGAACCATCCGGAGATCGCCAAGATCGGACTCGGCAACGTCGACATGGCGCGGCTGAAGAAGTCGATCGACATCCTGGTCGAGGCCAACGCCCTGCCGCGGACGCCGTCGGTCGATGAGATCTTCACGCCTGCGTTCCTGCCGCCGGAGAACGATCTGCCGAAGAAGCTGTTCTGATCCGAATGAAGCCGCGCGTGATGGCGGCCGTTGCAGTGCCCTCTCCCCTTGCGGGAGAGGGCAGCCGCAGCCTCTCAACGCAAAGGAGGGGAGAGGGGTAACTGCACGATCACCCCTCACCCATTCGAGCGCGCTGACATGTCGATGCTGCCCTCTCCCGCAAGGGGAGAGGGCACGAACGGCGCGAGCCGAATGTTCGGCGCCACGAATCTCGCACCGGAAGTCGTGAACTTCGCGATAGAAGCCGTGAATCAAAGCGTCATGGATTTGCAGCTCAAAGACAAAGTCGCGGTGATCACCGGGCCCGCCAAGGGAATGGGTGCGGCCATCACCAAGGCGTTCGCGGCGGAAGGATCGCGTCTGGCGCTGGTTGGCCGTGACACCACGGCAATCGAGCCGGTGGCGCAGGAGGTCCGCGCCGACGGCGCCGAGGCGATCGTCGTTGCGTGCGACCTCACCGATGCGAAGCAGTGCGAGCGCGCCGCGTCCGCGACGATGGAGGCCTACGGCCGCATCGACATCCTGGTCAATGTCGCGGGCGGCTCAGGCCCGATCGGCAAGACCGGCGTCGAGACCACGCCCGAAGAGTTCGACGACATCGTCACGCTCAACATGAACGGCTGCTTCCACACCATGCGCGGCGTGCTGCCGGCCATGATGGCGCAGCGCTACGGCAAGATCGTCAACGTCGGCGGCACCTTCGGCATGCGCGGGCGCGCCGGCCGCATGGCCTACTCGGCCTCGAAATGGGGGCTGCGCGGCATCACCAAGAGCTTCGCGCTCGAGGTCGGGCCCTACAATATCAATGTCAACTGCGTCGCGCCCGGGATGGTCGACGGGCCGCGCTTCCGCGACAAGGTCTGCGCCGACATGGCGAAACGTCTCGGCATCACGGTCGAGGAGGCGGTGGAAAAGCACGCCGGCGAATATGCGCTCCGCCGCGTGACCACCGATGCCGACGTCGCCAATGCCTGCCTGTTCCTGGCGAGCGACGTCTCGCGCCAGATCACCGGCATCGACCTGCCGGTCGACGGCGGCTGGGCCATGCTGTGAGGGAGGAGCGACCATGATCACCGCCGATCTTCTCATCCGGGGCGGCAAGGTGGTGTCGCCCGACTCCGTCATCGACGCGAGCGTCGCCATCAAGGATGGCGTCATCATCGCGGTCGGCGACGACGACGCGATGCCGGCGGCGCGCGAGACGCTCGACGCCAAGGGGCTGCATGTCCTGCCCGGCGCGATCGACGTGCATGTGCACTTCCGCGATCCCGGCTATCCGCACAAGGAGGACTTCGAGAGCGGCACGGCGGCGGCCGCCTTCGGCGGCGTCACCACCGTGTTCGACATGCCGAACACCATCCCGCCGACCGGCACCGCCGAGGTGCTCGCCGCCAAGCACCGCATCGCATCGTCCAAGGCGCATGTCGACTACGGCCTCTACGGCCTGCTCGGCGAGGACACCATCGAGCACGTGCCCGCGCTGATCGAGGGCGGCGTGATCGGCTTCAAGCTCTACATGGGCAACACCTTCGGCAAGATCCCCTCGCCCTCGACCGGCGCGATGCTGGAAGCGTTCGAGGTGGTGGCGCCGACCGGCAAGCGCATCTCGCTCCATGCCGAGACCAACTCGATCATGGAGCGCCGCGAAACCAGGCTGCGCACCGCGGGCCGCACCGATCCGCTCGCCCATATCGCCTCGCGGCCGGCTGTCGTGGCGGTCGAAGCGGTGAGCCGCGCCGCGATCCTCGCCGAATGGACCGGCGCGCGCATCCACATTCTCCACATCTCGTCGGCCGAGGAATTGCGCCCGCTGCGCGAAGCCAAGGCGCGCGGCGTCGACATCACCGGCGAGACCGGCCCGCACTACCTGATGCTGTCAGCGAACGACTATGCGCGGCTCGCCGGCGTGATCCGCGTCAATCCGCCGGTGCGCGAGGCGCGCAACCAGGAGCCGCTGTGGGCCGCGCTCGCCGACGGCACCATCGACATCGTCGCCACCGACCACGCGCCGCACGCGCCCGAGGAGAAGACGCGCAACGACATCTGGACGGTCGACTGCGGTTTCCCAGGCGTCGAGACCCAGATGCCGCTGATGCTGACGGAAATGAACGCCGGCCGCTTCACCATCTGCGACTACGTGCGCTGGAGTGCCGCCAATCCTGCCAAGACGTTCGGCCTCTATCCGCGCAAGGGCGTGATCCAGCCGGGCGCCGAGGCCGACATCGCGGTGGTCGACCTCGCGCGAACCTGGACCATCGATGACGCCAAGCTGCAGTCGCGCTCCAAGATCACGCCGTTCCACCGCATGGCGGTGAAGGGCCTGCCGCTGCACACGCTGGTGCGCGGACGCTTCGTCATGAAGGACCGCACGCTGGTCGCCGACACCCGCGGCTGGGGCCGTTCGGTCCACGCCATCCAGCAGATGCCGCCGGCGCAGGTCTGCAACGCCGGAGAGACGATGCGGGCGATCGTGCAGCAGCCCCGGCTGCCTTGCCCCTACGGAGCGCGTCATGATGCTGATGCCGTCGCCCACCTCCGTTAAATCCGAAGAGGTTTCGCCGACCGAGCCCTTCGTGAAGCTCGAGAAGGTCACGCTCACCTATGGCCGCGGCGAGAACCAGGTTCGCGCGCTCGACGAGACCAACCTCAGCGTCAACAAGGGCGACTTCGTCGCGCTGGTCGGGCCGTCCGGCTGCGGCAAGTCCACCATCCTCAAACTCGTGACCGGGCTGCTGCGTGCGAGCAGCGGCTACGTCTTCGTCGGCGGACGCGAGGTCGGCGCCGAGCCGGTCCGCGTCGGCATGGCCTTCCAAAACCCGACTCTCTTGCCGTGGCTCAAGCTGCGCGAGAACGTGATGCTGCCGCTCAAGATCGTGCCGCCGTTTCGCCAGGAGTACCGGGCGAAACGCAAGACCGAGTTCGTCGACCGGATCGAAGCGCTGCTGGCACAGGTCGGGCTCAAAGGCTTCAGCGACAAATATCCCTGGCAGCTCTCCGGCGGCATGCTGCAGCGCGCCTCGCTGTGCCGCGCGCTGATCCACGAGCCGCAGCTTCTCATGCTCGACGAGCCGTTCGGCGCGCTCGATCAGTTCACCCGCGAGGAGCTGTGGGCGATCATGCAGGAACTGTGGATGACCCACCGCCCGACTGTGCTGCTGGTCACCCACGACCTAAAGGAGGCGAGCTATCTCGCCAATCGCATCTGCGTGATGCAGGCGCGGCCCGGCCGCATCATCGACGAGGGCGTCGTGAAGTTCCCGCGGCCGCGCACGATTGCCATGACCTACGATCCGGAATTCGTCGCCACCACGCAGCGACTGCGGGAACTCATCGTCAGCGCCAACCCCAAGGAGGCGGTCCATTGAACGCGCAACTGCGTCGGCATATCGCCTCGGCCGCCCTCATCATCGGCTTCTTCGTCGCATGGGAGATTCTCTGCATCGCGTTCGGCGTCAAGGAGATCGTCCTGCCGCGCCCGTCCCAGATCCTCGCGACGCTCTGGGAGCGGGCGCCGGCCATCATGCCGCACGCGGCACAGACGCTTTACACCACGCTCGTCGGCTTCGGGCTGGGCATCCTGATCGGCATCGCGCTCGGCGCGCTGATCGGCTCGTCGCGGCTCGCCTACGACGTCGCCTATCCGCTGCTGATCGGCTTTGCGAGCATTCCCAAGGTCGCGGTCGTGCCGATCCTCGTCCTGTGGTTCGGCGCCGGCACCGTTCCGGCGGTACTGACCGCGATGGTCATGTGCATCTTTCCGATCGTGGTCAACGTGGCGACCGGACTGGCCACCACCGAACCCGAACTCGAAGACGTGATGCGCGCGCTGAAGGCGAGCAAGCTCGACATTCTCGTCAATGTCGGGCTGCCGCGCACCATGCCCTATTTCTTCGCATCGCTGAAAGTGGCGGTGACGCTGGCCTTCGTCGGCACCGTGATCGCCGAGACCGTGGCGTCGAACCGCGGCATCGGCAACCTGATGATGATCGCGAGCTCGAGCTTCGACGTGCCGCTGGTCTTCGCCGGCCTGCTCATTCTCGCCGTGATGGGCGTCGGCCTCTACGTCATCTTCTCGTTCATCGAGGTGCGGGTGACCGGCTGGGCGCTGCGCAAGAACGAATTCGCCATGGGCTGATAGCGATTGATGTGGCGAACGTACAAGGAAGACCGGGTGTCGCAAGAATTCAACAGGAGTTACCCATGTCACTGATACGCGGCCTCGCGGCAGTCGCCGCCGGCCTGTTCATGCTGATGTCCGGCGCGTCGGCGCAGGAAACGACCAAAATCCGATTCACGCTCGACTGGAAGCTGCAGGGCATTCATGCCTGGTACTACTGGGCGCTGGAGAAGGGCTACTTCGCCGCCGAGAAGCTCGACGTCTCGATCGACCAGGGCGAAGGCTCGGCCGCGACCGTGACCCGCATCATGTCGGGCGCCTACGACGCCGGCTTCGGCGACATGAACGCCATCATCCAGAACGCGGCGACGCGGCCGGCCGAAGCGCCGGTCATGGTCTACATGATCTATAGCCGGGCGCCGTTCGCGCTGCTGACCAAGGCCGAAAGCTCGATCAAGACCTTCAAGGATGTGGCCGGCAAGAAGCTCGGCACGCCGCCGGGCGGAGCATCGTTCAAGCTCCTGCCGCTGCTCGCCAAGAAGAACGGCGTCGACTACGCCAGCATCGGCGTTCTCAACGTCGCGCCCAATCTGCAGGAGCAGATGCTGCTGCAGGGCCAGGTCGACGTGATCGCGATCTTCACGGCTACCAGCTACATGAACCTGGTCGCGCTCAAGCTCGATCCGGAGAAGGACTTCCGCTGGATCTACTATGCGGATTCCGGCCTCGACCTCTATTCCAACGGCGTGATGGTTTCGCAGAAGCTCGCCAAGGAGAAGCCCGAGGCGGTCAAAGGGTTGGTGCGGGCGATCAACAAGGCGATGCGCGACGTGCTCGCCAATCCGGACGCCGCCATCGACCTGATCGTCAAGAAGGAGGCGCTGGTCAACCGCGCGATCGAGAAGCAGCGGCTGCTTTATGTCACCCGGACGCTGATCGCGACCCCGGAGGCGTCCGAACTGGGCATCGGCGACACCAAGGATGCCCGAATGGCCGATGCGATCGACATCATCGCCACGTCGTTCGAACTGCCGCGCAAGCCCGCCGTCGCCGACGTGTTCAGCCGCGCGTTCCTGCCGCCCAAGGACGAGCGCATGCTGGCCAAGCCGACCAACTAAATGATCGTGCCGCGCACACCGCGTGTGCCTCCTATGCCCTCTCCCCTTGCGGGAGAGGGCTCAAAGGTCTCGCGGCACGTTCAGATGGGAGAGGGGTTATCTCTCCACTTGAACGCTGACTTGGCTACCCCCCTCCCCACCCTCCCCCGCAAGGGGGGAGGGAGCGCACCGCCGCCGTCGCGAGCAATTGCCTGTACGCTTCCGAAGCAAAGATGGACCGGCAATGCGTGAGCTGACTTGCGCGCATCTGCTCGCCGGCGCCGATGCTCCGGTCACGAGCGCGCAGACCATCCGGATCGACGGCGAACGCATCGCCGCGTTGGTTCCAGCCGCGGCGGGCGCCAAAGTCGAACCGGTGCTGGCGCTTCCGGTCCTGTGCAACGCGCACGACCACGCCCGCGCAGTGCGCTCAAGCTCCATCGGCGCCTCCGGCAAGCCGCTGGAGATTTGGCTGCACTACATGGCGCTGGTGCCGTCGGTCGATCCCTATCTCGCGGCCGCGGTCTCGCTGGCGCGCAGCGCGCTCGGCGGCGCCGGCGTGGTGATGGTGCACTACACCCGCACCCAGGGCCTGACCGATCTGCCGGCCGAAGCCGCCGAGGTGGCGCGCGCGGCGCGCGACGTCGGCGTCCGGGTGGGATTTGCGGTGGCGATGCGCGACCGCAATCCTCTGGTGTACGGCCCGTCCGAGCCGATCCTCGACGCGCTGCCGTCCGAAGCGCGCGAAGAAATCCGCCGCCGCTTCATCCGGACGCCGGCCACGCCAGCCGCACAGCTTGCGCTGGTGGAGGCAATTGTAGACGCAGCCGGAAGCGAGACGTTCGACGTCCAGTACGGCCCGCAGGGCGTGCAGTGGTGCACGACCGGCCTGCTGGAAGCGATTGCCGAAGCATCGGCGCGCACCGGCCGGCGCGTCCACATGCACCTGCTCGAAACGCGCTATCAGCGCGCCTGGGCGGATGAAGCATATCCGCAGGGCATCGTCCGCTATCTCGACGACATCGGCCTGCTCAGCCCTCGCCTCACGCTGGCACATTGCACCTGGGCGCGGCCGGACGAACTGGAACTGCTCGCCGAGCGCGGCGCGATCATCTCGGCCAATGCCAGCTCGAACCTCAGCCTGCGTTCCGGCATTGCGCCGGTCGCCGAGATGATCAGGCGCGGCTGCCGCGTCGCGCTCGGCCTCGACGGTGCAACCCTCGACGAGGACGACGACGCGCTGCGCGAATTGCGGCTGTCGCATCTCCTGCATGGCGGCACGGGATTCCGCATCGACGTCAGCCGCAACGCGACGCTCGCCCGGGTGCTGCGCACCGGCCGCGCCTCGGTGCTCAACCGTGACGACGGCGGACGGCTGGCGGCGGGCGAGCCGGCCGACCTGCTGCTACTCGACTGGGACGCGGTCGACGACGACCGGCTGCGGCCCGACGTCGATCCGCTCGACCTGATGTTCGCCCGCGCCACCGCGCATCACATCCGCGAAATGATCGTCGGCGGCCGTACCGTCGTACGGCACGGCAAGGTCATGGGAATCGATTTCCCGGCGATGCGCGAGGAACTGTTCGCGCGCCTGCGCGCCGGCATGGCCGGCAATGCCGCGTTCGCGGCCGCGCTCGGCGCGCTCGAGCGCGTCGTTCACCCGCATTTCGAAACCGAAGCGCCGTGCTGCTGAGCGCGGCGTATCGCACCGGACGCCTCCATGCCGATTGCCAAGGTCCATCGCATTTCCGCCAACGCTCCCGACGATGTCTCGGGCATCGAGGCCGCGATTGCCGGCGGCCGGATCGATCCAAAGGGCGTGCTCGCGGTGCTCGCCAAGACCGAGGGTAACGGCCTCGTCAACGACTTCAGCCGCGGCTTCGCCACGCTGTCCCTGCAGTTGCTGTTCGAGCGCTACCTGCCGAAGGAGGAAGCGGCGAAAATCTGCTTCGTGATGTCGGGCGGCACCGAAGGCGGCATGGCGCCGCACTGGATCGTGTTCGAACGCGCGGATGGCGACGCCGGCGAACGCCCAGCGCTCGCCATCGGCCGCGCCCATACGCCGGCGCTGCCGGCCGAGTATCTCGGCCGCCTGCCGCAGATCGACCAGGTCGCCGACGGCGTGCGCGCCGCGATGCGCGATGCGGGCATTGCCGACCCGGCCGACGTGCACTTCGTCCAGCTCAAGTGTCCGCTGCTGACGGCACAGCGCATTGGCGAAGCCGACGCGCCGCGGCGCCGGCACCGCCACGACCGACACGCTCAAATCCATGGGGCTCTCGCGCGCCGCCAGCACGCTCGGCGCCGCGGTCGCGCTCGGCGAGATCGAGCGGAGTGCGCTAAGCGATGCCGATATCGGCGTATGCACTGGGACTTGTGGTCGGGCCGCACCAGCAGTTCGGCCGGGATCGAGCTGCTCGGCCATGAAGTCGTCGTGCTCGGCATGTCACCCGCCTGGTCCGGGCCGCTCGCCATCGACCATGCGGTGATGATGGATGCGATCGACATCGAGCCGGTGCGCGCCGCGCTTGGCCGGCTCGGCCTTTCGACCTCGGGACAACTGCCTCCCGCCGATCGGCGGCGGCTGGTCGCGATGCTCGCCAAGGCGGAGGCGAGCCACGACGGGCATGTGCGCGGCTACCGCCACACCATGCTGGACGATTCCGACATCGCCGGCACGCGCCATGCGCGCGCCTTCGTCTGCGGTGCGCTGGCCGGGCTCGTCGGGCACGCCGAGATTTATGTGTCCGGCGGCGCGGAGCATCAGGGCCCGGACGGCGGCGGGCCGGTCGCAGCGATCGTCGACCGCAGGGCGCGATAACACCAGAGGCTAATGCCCGGCCATGTGGCGGCCGATCTGCACTCGGTCGGCGTCGCTCGCGGGCGACTCGTAGACCAGCCGGCCGTTGAACATCACCACGATGCGGTCGGCCAGTTCGAGCAGTTCGTCGAGGTCTTCGCTCACCAGCAGCACCGCCGCGCCGCGGTTGCGCGCCGCGACGATCTCGGCGTGAATTTGCGCCACCGCCGCGAAGTCCAGGCCGAAGCACGGATTGGCGGCGATCAGCACGCGCGACCTCGCCGCCCAGTTCCCGCGCCAGCACCGCGCGCTGGACGTTGCCGCCGGAAAGATCGCCGATCGGCGATTCCGGGCGACTGCGTCTTGATCTTGTACTCGGCGATCTTGCGGTCGGCCTGCTGGCGGATCTTGCCGCCCTGCAGCCACCAGCCGCCGGCCGCGAACGGCGCGCGGTCGAAATCGCGGAACGCCAGGTTCTCGGCGACGCTCATGCGCGCGACGCAGGCATTCTTCAGCGGCTCCTCCGGCAGGCAGGACAGCTTGAGGTCCCGCATCTCTTCGCGGGTCGCGTGGTAGACCTTGCCGGCGATGCGGACTTCGCCGCCGCTGGCGTCGCGCTGGCCGGCCAGCACCTCGATCATCTGGCGCTGGCCATTGCCGGAAACTCCGGCGACGCCGACGATCTCGCCCGAGCGGACGCCGAGCGAGACGTCGTTCACCGCCGGCTGGCCGGCGTCGTCGAGCGCGCTGAGCCGGTCGAGTTCCAGCCGCGGCGCGCCGAAATTCGCGCTGCGCGCCGGCGCCGCGGTCAGTTCCTGCGCGCCGATCATCATCGCGGCCATCGCATCCGGCGTGAGGTCGGCGACCCGGCCGCTGCCGGAGAGCCGGCCGCGCCGCAGGATCGTCACCTCGTCAGCGAACGCCATCACCTCGCGGAACTTGTGGGTGATCATCAGGATCGTCAGTTCGTTCCGCGCCACCATCGCCGCGCAGCATGCCGAGCACCTCGTCGGCCTCGCCGGGCGTGAGCACCGAGGTCGGCTCGTCGAGCACCAGGAAGCGGCGCTGCAGATAGAGCTGCTTGAGGATCTCGCACTTCTGCCGCTCGCCCGCCGAGATCGCCGACACCTTGGCGTCGAGCGGCACCCGGAACGGCATGCGCGTCGAGAAAGGCTTCGAGCGCCGGCTTTCTCCTTGCGCCAGTCGATGATCGCCGGCAGCACCGGCCGCGCCAGCACGAAATTTTCCGTCACAGTCATCGCCGGCACGGAGGTGAAATGCTGGTAGACCATGCCGAGGCCCAGCGCGTGCGCGGCGCGCGGATGTTCGATCGCGTGCTCGCGATCCGCGATCATGACGCTGCCCTCGTCGGCCCGGTAATAGCCCATGATGCACTTGACCAGCGTCGACTTGCCGGCGCCGTTCTCGCCGAGCAGCGCATGAAACGTGCCGGCCGGCACCTTCAGCGAGACATCGTCGAGCGCGGCGAACTCGCCGAACCGCTTGGTCATGCCCAGCGCTTCGAGCCCGAGCGCGCGGTCGGGGTCGGGCGGCGGCGGAGCGCCGATCAGCCGGGTGGCGTCGAGACTCATGCGATCGCCCCGATGAAGGATTGCGAGTCGGCGACCGCGCCGAATACGCCGCCCTGCATCTTGATCATCTTCAGCGCGTGGTCGTGGTTGCTCCTGTCGGTGGCGCCGCAGCAGTCTTCCAGCAGCAGGCATTCGAAGCCACGATCGTTGGCCTCGCGCATGGTGGTGTGGACGCAGACGTCGGTGGTGATGCCGGTGAGCACGACGTTCTGGATGCCGCGCAGACGCAGCATCAGCTCGAGATCGGTCGCGCAGAACGAGCCCTTGCCGGGCTTGTCGATGATCGGCTCGCCGGCAAGCGGCGCGAGGTCCGGGATGATGTCCCAGCCGGCCTCGCCGCGCACCAGGATGCGGCCGCACGGCCCAGGATCGCCGATGCCGGCGCCGATCTGCCGCGAGCGCCAGCGCTTGTTGGCCGGCAGGTCGGCAAGGTCGGGCCGATGGCCCTCGCGGGTGTGGAAGATGTGGAAGCCCTTGGCGCGCATCGCAGCGAGCAGCCGCTTGATCGGCTCGATCGGCGCACGCGTCAGCGACAGGTCGTAGCCCATCTTGTCGACATAGCCGCCGACGCCGCAGAAGTCGGTCTGCATGTCGATGACGATCAGCGCGGTGTTTTCCGGCCGCAGGTCGCCGTTGTATGGCCAGGGATACGGATCGGATTTCACGTAGCTTTCGGGCATGAGTCACCTCATCGGCGTCATTCCGGGGCGCGCATCAGCGCGAACCCGGAATCCATACGCGGCAGCAATCGTCGTGGATTCCGGGACCAGCGCTTCGCGCTGTCCCGGAATGACGAGAGACATGGTCGGCGCAGCGATCATTTCGTGATGCTCAGCTCGGCCGGGGCGCCGACCAGCGTGCGCTTGGGCGAGCAGGTGATGATCATGATCAGCAGCGTCAGGAAATAGGGCAAGGCATTGAACAGGTAGTAGCCTTGGCTGACGCCGACCGACTGCAGCGCCGGCCCGAGCGCGGCCGCGCCGCCGAACAGCAGCGACGCCCACAGGCACAGCATCGGGTTCCAGCGCGCGAAGATCACGAGCGCCACCGCGGTGATGCCCTGCCCGCTGGACAGCCCCTCGTTCCAGCTTCCCGGATAATAGAGCGACAGGAACGAGCCGCCGATGCCGCCCAGAAAGCCGCCCAGCATGGTGGCGCGCATGCGGATGGCGTTGACCGAATAGCCCATGGCGCGCGCCGCATCGGCACTTTCGCCGGCGGTGCGCAGGATCAGCCCCCAGCGCGTCGAGGTCAGCGCCCAGACCAGGAATGGCGCGAGCGCAACACCGACCAGGAACAGCACGTTGATCTGCAGCGCCGCGCGCACCTGCGGCACGTCGCTCCACCAGCCGAACTCGATCGACGGCAGGATCGGCGCGGTCGGCTCGATCAGCGGCTTGCCGAGATAGAACGCGAGCCCGGTGCCGAACAGCATGAGTGCAATGCCGACCGCGATGTCGTTGACGCGCGGCAGCCCGCAGATCGCCGCATGCACCATGCCGAGCAGCGCGCCGGACACACCCGCCGCTAGGACGCCGAGCCAGGGCGAGCCCGTCAGATAGGAGGTGCCATAGGCGCACATCGCGCCCATCACCAGGATGCCTTCGAGACCGAGATTGATGCGGCCCGCTCGCTCGGTGATGCATTCGCCGAGGCTGACGAACAGGAACGGCGTGCTGACGCGCAAGGCCCCGCCGAGCACCGCGATCGGCACCACCCACCAGCCGACGTCGGTCATCGGTCAGGCCCCCTGCC
The DNA here is from genome assembly GCA_963807865.1 of uncultured Alphaproteobacteria bacterium. Taxonomy (GTDB): domain Bacteria; phylum Pseudomonadota; class Alphaproteobacteria; order Rhizobiales; family Xanthobacteraceae; genus VAZQ01. Next base: position 166,857 of record CAWEDK010000016.1, read on the forward strand.
GAAAAATGCGAAACCGTCCGTACAGCGTCTCGCTCGCCAGCACCGACAGGAAGATCATGCCCTGCAGCACCAGCACCGACGCGTCAGGCAAACCGAGGCGGCGCTGCAGCAGACCGCCGCTGGCATTGATCCCGCCCAGCAGGATCGCGACCGGAATGACGGCAAGCGGATTATGCCTCGCGAGGAACGACACCAGAATGCCGGTATAGCCGTAGCCAACCGCCAGGTTGGCGTTGGTGCGGCCCTGCACGGCGGCGACTTCCATCATGCCGGCAAGCCCCGCGGCCGCCCCACCGAGAAAACAGACGATCAACACCAGCCTGCCGACGCCAAGGCCGACCAGCTTGGCGGCCCGCATGTTGCCGCCCGCGATCCGCGCCGAGAAGCCGAACGTGGTGTGGTGGATCAGGACGTAGGACAGAATGGCAGCCAGGACGCCGACCGCCAGCCCCCAATGCACGTCGGTGCCCGGAATGGTGCCGATCATGTTGGCGGCGCCGATCTCGCGGGTCGACGGCTTGTTCAAGCTCGCGGGATCGCGCATCGGCCCCTCGACCAACTGGTTGAGGATGGCGAGCGCGATATAGACCAGCAGCAGGCTCGAGATCGTTTCGTTGACGCCTCTGTAGTGCTGCAGGCCGCCGGCCAGCGCGATCCACAGCCCGCCGGCCGAGAGCCCGGCGATCACCATCGCGAGCAACACGAAAATCGGCGGCAGATCCGGCAGCGCAAGCGCGGCCGAAGTGGCGGCCAGCGCGCCCATGAGCAGCGCGCCTTCGCCGCCGATGATCACGAGGCCGAGTTGCGCGGGCAGCGCCGTACAGAGCGCCGTGAGGATCAGCGGCGCCGCGCGGCTCAGCGTATTCTGCCACGAGAACCAGGTGCCGAACGCGCCCTGGTACATGTAGAAGTAAAGGTCGATCGGGTTCTTGCCGAACAGCGCGACAAAAATCCCGAACGCCACGAGCGCGACCAGCAGCGCCAGGAGCGGAATGACGACGTATTCGGCCGCACTGCGCCACCTGGCGATCGATAAGGCCGGGAGCAGACCGGACTTGCCACCGGCCGGCGCCGGAGCACCGGCCTCCGCTGTCACGAAGTCGCTCCGATCACTCCCTCCACCAGATAGTTCATCTTCTCGAGTTCAGGATCGGTCTGACCGCGGTCGACACCGGCGGCGATCACCGTGTTGCCCTTGTTGTCCTTCAGCGGCCCCTTGAAGACCGTGTGGCCGCCGGCAACGAGCTTCGCCTTCACGTCGTCGGCCTGCTTGCGCGCGGCGTCGGAGACCTTGGTGCCATATGGCGCGACCTTGACGAGATTCTCCTTCAGGCCGCCACGGTAGAAGTTCGGGATCGTCTCGTTCTTGGCGAACATGGTGGCGAAGCGCGGATACAGCACCTCCCAATTCCACTCGGCGCTGGTGAGATGCGCGTCCGGTGCGAGCGCCGCCGCGTTGACGTGGTAGCCTGAGATCATCGCGCCGCGACGCGCCGCGTTCTCCATCACGGTCTTCGGGCCGTCGACGTGGCAGGTGATGACATCGGCGCCGGCATTCACCAGGCTGCTGGTCGCTTCCGCTTCTTTGACCGGCATCGACCAGTCGCCGGTGAAGATCACCTGCAGCGTTGCGTTCGGATTGGCGAGGCGCGCGCCCAGCATGAAGGCGTTGATGTTGCGCAGCACCTGCGGGATCGGTTTGGCGGCGACGAACCCGAGCTTGCCGGTCTTGGACGTCGCGCCTGCGACGATTCCGGCGATGTGCTGCGCCTCGTCGATGTAGCCGAAGTAGCTGCCGACGTTCTTCGGGTCCTTCTCGGTCCACAGTCCGCCCGCATGCTCGAACCGGACCTTCGGATACTTGGCGGCCATCTTGAGGGTATGCGGCGCATAGTAGCCGTACGAGGTCGGGAAGATGAAGTTGGCGCCGTCGAGATTGATCATCGATTCGATGGTCTTCTCGACTGCGTCGGTCTCCGGCACCTTCTCCTCTTCGATGACCTTGACGCCCGGCACCTTCTTCAGCGCGGCGGCGCCGGCAGCGTGCGCCTGGTTGTAGCCATAGTCGTCGCGCGAGCCGACATAGATGAAGCCTACGACCGGTGTCGCGCCGAACGCCAGACGGCCGGGCAGAGCGGCCGCGAGCGCCGTGGCGGCGGCTCCCGTGAGCAGAGACCGTCGAGACCCGTTGTGAAAATTCATGGATCGCTCCCGTGCTGGTGATCGGCAAATTCGGTGGGCGCGCGCGGTGGGGGCCGCGGCGGATAGGCCCGACGTGGCAATCTCCATGCCATCTCGCGAGAGCGGGCCAGGCCATTGAAACATCCGCGTTTCGCCCGCTTGAGCGAATACCCCCGCCTTCGCGGGCCTCGCCAACTTGATGAAAAAATAGGCACTCTTGCCGGATTGCATGCAATTCTTGTCCTGTTTTTTCGCGAGCTTTCCGCGCGACGGGGCTTTGCACGCTGGCGTTGGTCGAATCGCTGGCATGCCGCTTGCTGAGCCCATCGTGACAACCCGGCGTCGCCATCATGTGGCTCGGCGACCGATGGACTGGCGGTCACGCACGCTCAACCGGCAAATGGCGCCCCTCATCGAAAGATCGGACAGCGATCCGGTGATGGACAACCCGGCACACAAGGATTGCGGATTGCGTATGATCCAAGGCTCAGTTCGGACTGTTCGGATGGATCTTGGGTTCACAGCAGGCGGTGACCGTTCGGCGCGGAACGCATCGCCCGTGATCCAGCGGGGGCGAGGAGCGATCATGCGGGGTCTCCGGTGAACCTCACAGCCGCGTCCATCGTGGCGGCGCACCGGTCGGGCGCAGCCTCCGTGCGAGACACCATTGCGGATTGCTACGCACGTATTCGCGCGCACAACGATCCGGCGATCTTCATCTCGCTCCGGGACGAAGCGGAGGCACTGGCCGAAGCCAAGGCTCTGCCGCCACCGAACGAGACCTGCCTGCCGCTCCACGGCGTGCCGATCGCCGTGAAGGACAACATCGACGTCAAAGGTCTGCCGACCACCGCGGCCTGCGAGGCCTTCGCTTACCAGCCCACGCGGGATGCGACCTCCGTCGCCCTGCTCCGGCGCGCCGGCGCGATTGTGATCGGCAAGACCAATCTCGACCAGTTCGCGACCGGCCTCGTGGGCGTGCGCTCGCCCTATGGCGTGCCGCGCAATCTGTTCGATCCCGCACTGATTCCGGGTGGTTCGAGCAGCGGCTCGGCGATCGCAGTCGGCGCCGGCCTTGTTCCGCTCGCGCTCGGCACCGATACCGCAGGATCCGGCCGGGTGCCTGCTGCGCTGGGCAACATCGTCGGCCTGAAGCCGAGCCTTGGTCTCGTCTCGACCGCCGGTGTCGTGCCTGCCTGCCGTACGCTCGATTGTGTTTCGGTCTTCGCCCTCACGGTCGACGATGCGTTCGGCGCCCTTGCCGCGATGGCCGGTCCCGATCCGGCCGATGCCTATTCTCGCGCGCAGCCGCTCGGAATGCCGGGTGGGTTTCCCGACGGACTGAAGCTCGCCGTGCCGTTGCCGGGCCAGCGGCTGTTCTTCGGCGACACTGTGTCGGCCGCGAACTACGATGATGCGGTCGAAAGGTTCGCGCGGCTCGGTGCCAAGATTGTCGCCGTCGACATCGAGCCGTTCTACGAGACCGCACGGCTGCTGTATGAAGGGCCGTGGGTGGCCGAGCGCTACATCGTCGCCCGATCCCTGATCGCGTCGGCACCGGAGTCGATGCATCCGGTCACCCGCCAGATCATTCTCGGTGGCGCAAGGCCGACCGCGGTCGAAACGTTCGCAGCTTTCTACAAGCTCGAAGACCTGCGCCGGGTTCGCGACCACATCTTCCGCGACATCGACGCGCTGGTGCTGCCGACCATGCCGACCGCCTATACGGTCGAGCAGGTGCTCGCGGACCCGATCCAGCTCAACAGCCGGCTCGGCACCTATACGAACTTCGTCAACCTGCTCGAACTGTGCGGGCTCGCCCTCCCCGCCTCGATACGGCCGGACGGCACGCCGTTCGGCGTGACGTTGCTGGCCCGCGGCGGGCAGGACGCGCTGCTCGCTTCCATCGGGCGCGTATTCCATGCCGACACCGGCCTCACGCTCGGCGCAACCGGCGCACCGCAGCCGAAGCTCGCGCCCCGCAGCAATCACGCAGCGGATCGCGACGTCGCGCTCGCAGTCGTCGGCGCGCATCTCTCCGGCATGCCGCTCAACGGCGAACTCGTCGCCGCCGGCGCGCGCCGGCTGGAGACGACGACGACCGCGAAGGACTATCGCCTGCTGGCGCTTCCCGGCACGGAGCCGGCAAAACCCGGCCTCCTGCGGGTCGCAACCGGCGCAGGATCGGCGATCGAACTGGAAATCTGGGCGATGCCGGTCGAAGCGTTCGGGCGCTTTGTCGCCACCGTGCCGTCGCCGCTGTCGATCGGCACAATCGTGCTGGCGGACGGCCGGACCGTGAAAGGCTTCCTGGTGGAAGCACAGGCCGCCGTCGGTGCGCGCGACATCTCGGCGCTCGGCGGCTGGCGCGCCTTCGTGGCGCAGGCCAAAGTCCCCGCGCAGTGATCGCTAGCCGCTAGCGCGCGGCAGCCTCGGCATACGCCGCGTACTCCTGCCACACCGTCATGATGTGACTGCGCATGGCCTCGGCCGCGGCCGCGCGATCGCCCTGCAGGATCGCCACGACGACCCGATCGTGCTCGGCATACGACTTCGCCAGCCGTCCGAGATTGCGGAACTGGGCGCGGCGGAAGGGCTGCACCCGCCCTCGCGTCGATAGCGTGATCTCCGCCAGGTAGTCGTTGTGCGCCCCGGAATAGATGGCGGTGTGGAACGACTCGTTGACCGCGTGATAGCGCTCCGCGTCGCCGCTCTGGATCAGCACTTGCAGGTCGCCGTGCGCGGCTTCGAGCAGCCGCCGTTCGTCCGCGGTCATGCGCTCCGCCGCGAGGCCCGCGCACAGCGCCTCCAGCCCGGCCATCGTTTCGAACATGCCGTTGAGGCGCTCGCTCGATGGACGGGCCACCACGGCGCCACGATGCGCGCGAAGCTCGACCAGCCCGCTCGCCGCCAGCAGGCGGATCGCTTCGCGCACCGGCGTGCGCGACACCTGGAACCGGCGCGCCAGCCCGGCTTCATCGAGCGCGGTGCCGGGCGCGAGCGCGCCCCGCACGATCTCGTCGGCAAGTTGCAGCCGGAGTTCGTCGGCCCGCGTCCGGCGCTCGGGCAGAAGCGGCGCCGTCCAGGTGCCGCGCCGCACCGCTGCGATGCCGGGCTTGGCCGGCCGCGGGGATCGCCGCAGCGGTCCGGGAGTCACGGTCATGTCGACGTCCCGGGGTCTGCGATCACGCTCACATGCGCGGCCACCACCTGCCAGCCGACATCGAACCGCACCCAGGTCTGCATCTGCCGGCCGACCTTGCCGTTCATGTTGTCGCGGTGAAACAACGTCGAGGCGACTGCGAAGTCCCGCCCGTAGGTCGTGATGACCGTTCTCGACGTGGTGCGCATCACGCCGACGGGCGATCGCGCGGCGCGAAACGCCTCGATCTCGCCATAGCCATACAGATTTTCGGCGCCGCCATAGCGGATCGTGCGCGGATCGTCGTGGAACAGGGCATCGAGTGCCGCGACGTCGTTCGACACCAATGCGTGCTCGTACTCATCGAACGCGTCTCGCACTTCGGCCAACACGTCGGGCAGGTCGATCTGCATCTTCTTGTCCAAATCCGCCATACTAGCCTCCCGCCGGTCTTGTCGCCGCGGCGACGCCCTTGGTCTCCAGCGCATGCGCGATGCGCAAGGCGACGTCTTCACGCCACGGCGCCGCGATGATCTGAACGCCGATCGGCAACGGCTTGAGCGGAATCGGCACCGCCACCACCGGCAAACCGATGAACGAAATCGGCTGGGTGTAGATGCCGAGATTGGCCCGGACCGAAAGCTCGACCCCGTCGAGCATGAAGGTCTGCTGGCCGATGAGCGGCGCGGTGCATGGAGTCGCCGGCGCGAGGATAGCGTCGACATTCGCAAACAGTTCGAGCATACGCTCGCGGTACCAGCGCCGGAATTTCTGCGCCTTGGTCACCAACGCGGCGGGCACGAGCGCGCCGGCGATCAGCCGGTCGCGGACCGCCGGATCGAACTCGCGCGCCTGTTTGCGCAGGCGATCGAGATGGAGCGCCGCGCCTTCGGCCGCCGTAATCATATAGGCGGCGCCGCGCGCGCGTCTGGCTTCCGGAAGCTCGATCTCGTCCTCGACATCGAGCGCGGCGGCGACGCGCTCCAGCGCAGTGCGTGCCTCCGGGAAGGTGCCGTCGCGGAAGTATCCGCCGGCAATCGCGATCCGCAGGCCATTGAGGCCCCGATCGAGCGACGCGCCAGCCGGTTCGAGGGGGCGATCGACGCAGACGGGGTCGTGCGGGTCGTATCCCTGCATGGCGTCGTAGGCGAGCGCGAGGTCCTTCGTCGTGCGCGCCAATGGTCCCAGGTGATCGAGGCTCGCCACAAACGGAAACGTCCCCGCGCGCGACAACCGGCCATAGGTCGGTTTCAGACCGAAAATCCCGCAGAGCGACGCCGGCACGCAAATCGACCCGTTGGTATCCGAGCCGAGCGCGAGCGGAACGAGCCCGCCCGCGACCGCGCCGCCCGATCCGCCGGAGGAACCACCGGTCATCCGCGCGGTGTCGTGCGGGTTGCGCGAGGGACCATCGTGAATGTTCTCGCCGGTGAAATCGTATGCGTACTCACCCATGTTGAGCGCGCCGACCAGAACCGCACCGGCCTCCTCGAGGCGGGCGATCAACGGAGCGTCGTGCGCGGCCGGTGGATACGCACGGTTGATCTTCGAACCCGCCACCGTCGGAATGCCCGCGACATCGAACAGGTTCTTCACCGCGAACGGCACGCCGGCGAGCGGGCCAAGGGCCCGGCCGCTTGTTCGGCCCTGGTCGATCGCTTCGGCGCGCGCGAGCGCACGCTCCCCGACCACGGTCGTGAAAGCATTCAGGACGCGACCGCGCTCGATGCGAGCCAGCGATGCGGCCACCACCTCACGGGCGCTGGCCGTTCCACTACTGACAGCCGCTGCGATCTCGCCCGCGGAATCCCAGCCCGAATTCATGCGCGGCCTCAGGCTCGGAAGACCGGCGCCGGCTCGGCATCATCCGGCAACGGGAATTCGGCGACGATGGCGGCCTGATCCAAAGTGACCCGCAGATTGGCGCGGACCGCGCGCATCCAGGACTTTTCCACCTTGAGGCCGAGCCCGGACGCACCCGCGACAATCCAGTTGTCCAGCGGATCGGCCTTCGGCGCTGGCGCCGGCTTGGCCACCGTCCGCGGCTTGAGGCCCTTGCGGCTCGCAGCCGCCTTAGACTTGGCCGGAGCGAGTGTCTTGCCCTTACCGCGCGACGTTGTCTTCCCACGTGATTTCATCTTCACACGTGACTTCATCGAGCCTCCCATCGGACTTTTCTTGGCGAGTCGCAACGGCCGCTTCAACTCGCCTTCAGAATCAGCAATCGGCCGTCGCCGACTTGTATCACGCCACTCGCTCGAATGTCGGGTGGGGAATCGCCTCCAGGAGGTCGCGGGTGTACTGCGCCTCCGGCGCCGACAACACGCGCTCGCTCGGCCCCTGCTCGACGATCTTGCCCGACCGCATGACGATGACGCGATCGCACAACAGCCGCACGACGTTGAGGTCGTGCGACACGAACAGATAGCTCATGCCCAGCGACTCTTTAAGTTCCTGAAGGAGGTTGAGCACCACGGCCTGCACCGAGACGTCAAGCGCGGCGGTCGGCTCGTCGAGAATGACAAGCTCGGGGTTGAGCGCAATGGCGCGTGCAATGCCGACGCGCGCCTTCTGCCCACCGGAAAGCTGATGCGGGAAACGGTCGAGCAGTTCGAGCGGCAATCCGACCTGGCGGGCGAGGTCCTCACAGCGGGCGCGCACCGCATCCCGTCCCCGCACGTTGCCGAGCCGCAGGATCGGATCGGCAATCGCGCGCGCAGCGGTAAAGCGGGGATTGAGGCTGTCGGTCGGGTCCTGGAACACCATCTGGATGCGTTTGCGCATCGGCAGCTTGGCGAACCGCTTGGCCGGGATGGCGCCGATATCCTCGCCGTCGAACAGGATGACGCCATCGGTCTTGTCGATCAGCCGCATGACGATGGTCGAAGTGGTGGACTTGCCGCAGCCCGGATTCGCCGACCAGGCCGACGCTCTCGCCGCGGTTCACCACGAAGCTGATGCCATCGACGGCCTTGAAGGTCTCGGGCTCCGGTGCCGGCTTGCGCTTGAACATGCTGGCGAGCGCAGCGCCTTTGCGCGGATATTCCTTGACGAGTTTCTCGACCACGAGCAGCGGCTGTCCGGCCTTGCCGTTGGCCGGAGAGCTGCTCGCCGGAGCGGCCGGGGGATTGGGTTGGTCTGCGATGATCCTTTCGCCCTCCGGCAGCAAATCGCGCAGCGTCACGCCGGGGCGCGGCGTCGCCAGCATGAGCTTGCGGGTGTACGGGTGGGCCGGTGCCGTGAATATCTGGCGCGCGGTCGCGGTTTCGATCACGTGGCCTTTCTCCATCACCACGACGCGATCGCAGTACGTGGCCGCCAGGCCGAGATCGTGGGTAATCAGGATCGTCGACATGCCGCGCTCGCGCGTGAGCGCCATCACAAGGTCCATCACGGTCTTCTGCGTGGTGACGTCGAGGCCGGTCGTCGGCTCATCGGCGATCAGCAGTTGCGGGCGGCACGCGAGCGCGAGCGCAATCACCACGCGCTGGCACATGCCGCCGGAAAGCTCGAACGGATAGGCGTGATAGCGTTCGCGCGGACGCGCGATCTTGACCTGATCGAGGATTTCGATCGCCCGTTCCGCCAACATGCCGGACGCATCGACCTGCGCGTGCTGCCTGAGCACGTCCTCGATCTGATGCCCGACCTTGCGGATGGGATTGAGCGCCGCGCGCGGGTTCTGAAAAATCATCGACATTTCGCGCCCGCGCAGATTGCGCATCTCGTCTTCGCTGGCGTCGCGGATGTCGAGGCCGGTGAAGTACACCGAGCCCTCGGCGATGCGGCCGGCGCGGTCGAGAATGCGCATCACCGCGAAGGACGTGACCGACTTTCCGGAACCGGATTCGCCGACGATCGCCAGCGTCTCCCCTTTGGCGACGGAGACATCGACATGCTTGACGGCCTGCACGATGCCGCGGCGGGTCTGGAATTCGACCGTGAGGTCGCGGACGTCGAGGAGTGGCAGCGCTTCGGTCATAAATTCCTCATTCGAACTCGCTCTCTCCCGGCCTCATGCTGAGGAGCGCTGCGACGCAGCGCGTCTCGAAGCATGCGGCCGCCCCATGCTTCGAGACGCCCGCTGCGCGGGCTCCTCAGGATGAGGGCGGAGCAGCATTGATGCGCATGGCGACTCATCACGTGCGCCGCTGCGGATCGACGATATCGCGCAGACCGTCGCCGAGCAGGTTGAAGCAGAACACCGCGATCATCAGCGCGGCTCCGGGAAAGAACGCCACCCACCACTCGCCGGAGACCATGAAGGCCGCGCCCTCGGCCACCATGATCCCCCACTCGGCGGTCGGAGGCCGCACCCCCAGCCCGATGAACGACAGCCCCGCGGCGTTGAGGATCGCGTAGCCCATGGTCAGCGACATCTGCACCATCATGATCGGCATGATGTTCGGTAGCACCTGGCCGAGCAAAATGCGCATCTCGCCGTTGCCGGACAGCCGCGCCGCCTGCACGAAACCGGCCTCCCGGCGGACGTTGGCCTCGGCGCGGGCGACGCGCGCATAAAGCGGAAAATTGACGATGGCGGTGGCGATCACGATGTTCTGCACGGTGTTGCCGAGCGCGGCGACGATGCCCATCGCCAGCACGAACAGCGGAAACGCCATGATGGTGTCGGCGATACGGCCGACGATACGGTCGGTCCAGCCGCCGAAGAAGCCTGCCGCCACGCCGGCGAGCCCTCCCATCAGGAAGACCAGCGCCACCGAGGTGATGGCGATGATGAAATCGAGCCGGGTCGCAACGATGACACGGCTGAAGACATCGCGCCCGAGCTGGTCGGTGCCGAACCAGTGCGCGGCCGACGGTGGCTTGAGCGAGACCGCGGTGTCGCTTGCCAGCGGGTCGTACGGCACGATGTAAGGACCGAACACCGCCGCGATCACGATCAGCAGAAACAGCCCGAAAGCAAAGCCGGTGACAGCGTTCTCACCGAGGATGTAGCGGGCATGGCGCAGCGCGGCGCCAAGCCCGGTGTTGTGGCGCGTTGCGGGCGTCGCCGCCGGAGCGGCCGCATCTGTCGGCAGTGCGACGTTGCTCATGCTTCGATCCTCACGCGCGGGTCGATGATGCCATAGAGAATGTCGATGATCAGATTGAGCGCCACGTACATCACCGCCATGGTGAGCACGAAGCCCTGCAGTGGCGCGAAGTCCGATGCGATCAGCGCCTCGACCGCGAACGATCCGATGCCCGGCCAGGCGAACACCTTCTCGACCAGCACGTTGGCGCCGAGCAGGAACGAGAACACCATGCCGAGCGTCGTGATGACCGGCAGCATGGCATTGCGGAACGCGTAGGTGACGACAACAGTGAACGGCGTCAGACCGCTGGCGCGGGCGGTACGGACGAAATCGGACGACAGCACGGCCAGCATCGACGCCCGCGTCATGCGGGCGATCGGCGCCAGCGAGAAGATGCCGAGCGTCAGCGCAGGCAGAGCGAGCTGCTTGAGCGCGGCCACGAAGGTCTCGCCCTGCCCGGCGATCAGGCTGTCGATCAGGTAGAAGCCGGTGACGTGCGGGGGCGGACTGGTGAACACGTCGAGACGCCCGAGCGGCGCCGGCGCCCAGCCAAGCTGATAGTAGAACACATAGACCAGGATCAGCCCGGTGAAGAACACCGGCAGCGATACGCCCGCCGTCGATACCACCCGGCAGGTATGATCGATGAGCGAATTGGGACGCGTCGCCGCCATGATGCCGAGCGGCACCGCGATCAGCATCGAGACGATCAGGCCCAGCAGCGTGAGTTCGGCCGAAGCCGGCAACCGGTTCTTGATCTCCTTGCCGACCGGCTGGCCCGTGGTCAGCGAATTGCCGAGGTCGCCGCGCGCCAGGTCTTCGACGTATTTCACGAACTGCACGTAGAGCGGCTTGTCGAGTCCAAGCTGAACCCTGATCTGCTCGACGGCTTCCTTGGTGGCGGCGGGACCGGCGAAATAGGCCGCCGGATCGCCCGGCAAGGCGCGGGTCAGCAGGAAGGTGACGATCACGACTCCGATCAGGCTCGGGATCGCGAACAGCATTCGCTTGAGGATCATCAGCAGCATGGCAACTTTCCCTCAACGCGTTCTAGTGATCCGATTCCGAAGTTCGCATTGTTTGTGCGGCACCCTCGTTTGCGAACTTCGGAATCCGAGGACCACTAGCAACTCTATGATTCTAGTGCCCCTTTTAAACCCGAAGTTCGCGATCGGATCTTGCCGCACGAGGTACGCGAACTTCGGGTTCGGGGCACTAGTGACTTGGGTCGTCACGGCCGGGCCTGGCTCGTCGACTTGGACCGCAGCCAGAGCCCGGCCATCCACGTCTTGCTTGCGATGCATGAAGAAAGACGTGGATGCCCGGCCCTGAGGCCGGGCATGACGAGCTCGAAGAATGCGGGTTACCCCTTGGCCAGTGCGCGATAGTCGAGCCGGCGGTGGAACCAATACTGATAGCCGGAGATGTTCTTCTGCGTCGCGACGTTGACGTAGGGCTGGAACAGCGGGATGCGCGGAATGTCGGTGAAGGCGAGATCGACGAAGGACTTCACGTCCTTGTCGTAGTCGGCCTTGTTGCCTTCGGCCGCGGCGGTGACGGCGCCGTCGATGTAGCCGTCGAGCGCCTTCGACTGGTAGCTCATGGTGTTGAAGATCGAATTCTTGCCGTGATAGCACCAGATGAAGAAGTACTCCGGATAGTCGAGCCAGCCGGAGAACACGTTGGTGTAGAGCGGCAGCACCTTCTTGTTGAGTTCGGTGCGCCAGGTCGCGCCCGGAATCTTGTTGATCGTGCACTTGATGCCGATCTGGGCGAGGCTTTCCTGAGTCAGCACGCAGAGCGGCTCGTTGACGCCCGCGAAGCCGAGGTCGAACGACAACGTGGTCTCGAAACCATTGGGATAACCGGCTTCGGCCATGAGCTGCTTCGCCTTGGCGATGTCGGTGTTGTACTTGTGCGGCTGCGGCCAGGCGACTTCGGTCTGCGCATCGGCCGGCGCGCCGAACATCGGCTTCGACAGCCCGAACAGCACCGCGTCCATGATCTTCTGATAGGGGATCGCGTAGGCGACCGCCTGGCGAACCTTGAGATTGTCGAACGGCGGCTTGGTGACGTTCATGCCGATGTACTGGGTGCCGTTCGAGTACGGCGTCGAGATGATGTTGAGCTTGCCGAGGCCTTTCAGCTCGACGAAGTCCTTGTTGGGCAGATCGTAGGAGATGTCGGCATCGCCGCGCTCGAGCAGCGCGCGCCGATTGCCGGCCGACGGCACCATGCGCCAGATCACCCGCCGCACCTTCGGCAGCGGCCCGCCGGTCCACTTGTCGTTGCGCTCGAACACGACCTCGGTGCCGGCATTCCAGCTCACGACGCGGTAGGCGCCGCTGCCGGCGGTGTTCTGCTTGGTGTATTCCAGCCCCCACGGATCCTTTTCGGTGGCGTTCTTCTTCACCAGTTCGGAGTTGTAGATCGCCGGGACGATCACGGCGAGATCAGGAATGGTGAGCCGGTCCTTGCGCAGGAAATCGACCCGCACCGTATTGTCGTCGACCACCACGAACTGCTCGGCCTTGGTCAGCGAGCCGGCGCCCATCTGGAAGGTCGGGAAGCCGCCGACCGTGACCGCGCGATCGAGCGACCACTTGACGTCCTTGGCCTTGACCGGCGTGCCGTCGTGGAAGACCGCGTTCTTCTTGAGCTTGAAGGTGGCCGACATGTCGCCGACGTTCATGTCGTCGGCGAGCTCCATCTTGAACTTGTCGCGGTCATAGTACTGCGTACCGTTTACCGTCTTCATCTCGTGACTGATGAGCCGGTCGTAGCAATTCCACGACACCTCGTAGCCTGGCACATTGGTGCCGACGCCGTGGATATCGATGTTGTTCGGCCCGCTCTCGGAGACGATCAGCAGCGTCTCCTGGCGCGACTGCGCTTTCGCAGAGGACCAGATCGCCGGCGCCGAGACGGCGCCACCGGCAGCCACGGCCGTCACCGATTTCAGAAAGTCACGACGTTTCATCTTTGGATCTCCCGAGCAGGCGGATGCTGCCGGGGGAACCGCAAAGGTCGTGCCAGAATCCGAAACGGACCGCGGCCGTTTGCTAACGCCCTGATGGCATGACGAAATCGGAAGCCGGCACGGCAAAAAGCCCGGCCCGCGCCCCGACGGGCAATTGCATACAATTCGCCGCGCTCCGCCTATTCTTTAGGCTCAGGCAACGACCGAGGCGCAAAGGTGCGGACGCGGGTCAGAAGCCGACCCCAATCCCGATTCCCCCGCCCCCGATGAAGAGCCCGCTCGGACCGGACGGACGAGACCGCGACGGACCCGCCTCCTGTCGCGAAGGCTGGGCCCGCGCCGCCGGCTGCGACTTTCTCTCGTCCTGCTTCGCCCTCGATCGGCGGTTCGCCGCCTCGTCCTGGCTGTCGTTCTTCTGGCGAGCTACGGGAGTTTGCTTTCGCGCCGCGATGCATTGCTCACCCTGGGCGACCTCTCCCGCGGGGCAGACGAGCGGGCACACCCGCGCCGTCCGAGCCTTGAGGTCCGCAATAAAGCTCTCGGAAATTTCGAGTGGTGCGTTTCGATAACCGCGCCGCGCTTGATACTGCTTGATGGCGGCCTGGGTGGCGTCGTTGAAATTGCCGTCGGCCGGTCCTGCGAAGCATCCAATGCGAACGAGTTCGTCCTGCGCCAGTCGCACCAGTTCCGCGGCGCCGGGAGTATCCGTCTGCCGAAGTGCGGCATCGCGCTCGGCGGTCAGCTTGGCGTGCTGCTCACGCGCAATGTTCGCATACAGCCCCGATGGATGCTTCCTGAGAAAGGCTTCATAGGCCTCCGTGGTGCCGACATTCTGAGCCGAACGAAAATCGCTCATCGCCTCGGGCGAATCGCTCGCCGCCTGCGTTTGCGTGGCGAGCGTAGGTAACAGGGAATTATCGCCGTGTCCGGGCGAGCCATAGGAGAAAGGCTCCTGGGCATTGCCAGGGTCACAGCAAACAATCAGCAATGATATCCCGAAGAACCCGGCGACGATCGAGCGGACAAACGCTTTCATCCGTCACCTTTGCTTCGCCGACAAATAAGGGGCAAGGCGGCGCAGACACCAATAGTGCCGCTTCTCAATAGGTTACAATCATAGCGCGCTCGGCGGTGCCACGCAATTCCACGTAGTCTCGCGCGCGCCGCAGCCGGCGGGACAGGCTATTTCGCCGGCAGCGCCCGGCATTTGTCGAGGGCCTTACGGCATTTCACGCAAGTGTAACCTGGCTGGTGCCCCACCTGCCGCCGGCAATCCAGCATATTGTGATTACAGGTTTCGCACTGTTCGAGCCGGGCTTGGCACACCGCTGGCGGACGCCCGGCGCGAAGACAACTGCGGTACCGTCCCGGGCAGTATCCACCCAAGGTGACGCCGCAAAGATCGTGCGTCACGTGCTGGAACGACTGCATCGCCGGCACATCGCGGTCGAGCAACCGATCTATCAGCGTCGCAACTTGTGTCGCCTTGAGCTGTTCCTCACCGCGCGCCGCTTGACCAGCGTGCGAGAGGACACCGACGACCGTCACCAGAGCCGACAAAACGACGAAGCAGAATTTCCTCATGGCCGCTTCTCCTCGTTAGGCGTTGCACTGACCGCTCGCGACAGGAGCGTCGACGTCCGAACGAACCGTAAGCTGCGAAGAGCGAATGAAGCTAAAGGGGGGATCGGCTGAAAATGCCGCCACCAGCCCGGCGATTGTACGCCCGGACAGCCGGGGCAGGTCAACGATGGCGCCGGGAATTATGTTTGCGGTGCGGACGCACCACCGCCTGCGTGCAGGGGCGGATGGATTGGCCGTCACATGACGATCGTTGTGGAAAAACAAAACGCCTGCGAACGGCAAGCCCGTTCGCAGGCGTTTCTTGATAGCGGCAACTTCAGATCAGCGAATCGAGACCGGAGGCGGCAGCGGAGCTGCGCGCGATGCGTTGCCCGGCGGCATTGCCGATGCCGTGGTCGGCGGCTTGGCGCCCGGCAGCACCACCACGCGGGTGCCGATCTTGACGCGAGTATACAGGTCCTCGACGTCCTCGTTGGTCAACCGGATGCAGCCCGACGACACGAACGTCCCGATGGTCGACGGCTGGTTGGTGCCGTGGATACGGTAGACCGTGTTGCCGAGGTAGAGCGCGCGCGCGCCCATCGGATTGGTTTCGCCGCCCGCCATAAAGCGTGGCAGGTATGGCTGGCGCTCGATCATCTCGGAAGGCGGATGCCAGTCCGGCCATTCCGCCATGCGGGTAACCTTCTGGACGCCCGCCCAGGTGAAGCCGTCACGCCCGACGCCGACGCCGTAGCGCATCGCCTTGCCGTTACCCATCACGAGATAGAGGTACGTGCTCGCGGTATCGATGACGATCGTGCCCGCCGGCTCCTTGGTATGATAGTCGACGAGCGCGCGACGGAACTGGGATGGCAGCGCTTTGCGCGGCCCTGTCTCCGGCTGGTAGTCGGCCGGCAACGCGGCCACCATCGTTCGCGGATCGGGCCGCACGGCGCCGGTCGCCTCGCGGCCCATCGGCAATTGACCGGGCGAGAGCGGCAGCGGCGGGCGCACGGCTTCCTGCAGTTCGTAGGACGTGCCGGGCGCAGGTGCGAGTTGCGGTGACGCCGCGACGGGGGGCTCGCCCGGAACGACGTAAGGTCCTGGCGCCGGGCGTGCATAACCAGGGCTCGGGTCGATCGGCGCCTGTGCGGGCGCGCCGTAATAGCCTTGCTGCGGCTGACCGACATAACCCTGTTGAGGCGGTGCGCCGTAGCCCTGCTGCGGTGTGACATATCCGGGCGGCGGCGAGATGTAGCCGGGCGGCGGCGGCGGCACGTAACTGTCCATTTCAGGCTGAATCGGTGCGGCGCGGCCGTAACGCGTGCTGGGCGGTGCCTGCTGCTCCACCGCGGACGGCGGAACCGGGCGCGCATAGCGCGGATCGGCGGGCAGCGGCGCCTCGTACACGCCGGGCGCGGCATATACGCCGGGCGGCGCATTCCTGCGTCCGGGCGCGGTCTCGTAGACCGGCATGTCGTCATCCTCGGCGACGACCTGAGGCCCCGGACGATAAGGCGGCTGGTACCCTCCCGGGCTGGGCGCGGGATAGTATTGCGCCAAGGCCGGGCCTGATGAACCAGCGAGCCCGATGAAGAAAACCGTGAAAGCGGTCGCTGCGCGCAAGCCCCAATCCCCCTTAATACCGTCCTGGCAAAGCCAAGTCCCCAATCGGGACAAGACATCGGCCAGGAACAAGGCACATTCAAGACCACGGCGGGGAATCTAGCGAGAAAAGATGACTAACACATTGATAATGCGGAAATTTGACGCCCCGGTCATGCGCCGTGTTCCGGGGCTGCACGCCGGAGCGCCCGGCCCGTGGTCCTCAGGGCGTGTACTCATAAATCGAATCTTCAAAATGTCCGCTTGCCCCCGAAGGCGACCGGAACGACGCGCCGCCGCGAATTGTCGTGATGGGCCACGAACGGACTCATGCGCCGGAGCAAAACGGACTGTTATTCGATCACCTCGGCGGCGAGTGCGAGCAGCTTCGGTGGGATAGTCAGGCCGAGGGCCTGGGCGGTGATCAGGTTGACGACCAGATCGAACTTGGTCGGTTGCTCGACCGGCAGATCGGCAGGTTTCGCCCCGCGCAGGATCTTGTCGACATAGTCGCCGGCGCGCCGGTTCAAGTCCAGGTAGTTTGGCCCATAGGAAATCAGGCCGCCCGCTTCGAGATACTCCCGTTGCACATACATAGTCGGCAGTCGTGCCGCGAGCGCGAAGGTATTTATGCGCATCCGGTTAAAATTTATTAGCGGATCGCCGACGACATACAGTGCCTCGGCGCGACCCTTGAGCGATTCCAAAGCAGGCGCGATATCCTCAGTGCGACGTATTTCCAATGGAATGACCTCGATAGCGAGCGTGCTAGCCGCGGTCTGAAGGTCTTTAATCTCCAGCGCGCCACCCGAATAGGCGGCGTTGGCAAGGACCGCCAACCGGCTTAGACCCGGAAAAACCTCGCGCAGAATTTCGAGCCGCTTGGCACCGAGATCGCTTGCTAGGTTGGACAGGCCGGTAACGTTTCCGCCCGGACGCGAAAGTGAAGCGACGAGGCCAGAGCCGACCGGGTCTCCCGCGACCGGGAAGATGATCGGGGTAGCTCCAGCCGCCTGCTTAGCCGCAAGCGTCGCTTCGGTTCCGACTGCGAGAATGACATCGACCTTGAGCCGCACAAATTCGGCCGCGATCTCAGACAGTCGCGCGGAGATTCCCTCGGCCCAGCGATACTCGATTGCGACGGTACGGCCCTCGACCCAGCCGAGTTCGTGCAGCCGCTGCACGAATACGGCAACCCATGTGCGCTGGCTTGTCGGTGCGCCGGAACCAAGATACCCGATGGTCGGCAGCTTTCCCGGCTGCTGTGCACGCGCCGCGACCGGCCACGAAGCCGCCGCGCCGCCCAACAGCATGATGAAATCGCGCCGTCGCATGTGCTCCTCCAGCCACGAGGCATGAATGCTACCACGGCGCTGTATGAAATGCCGCGTTGTGCGTCACGGCAAATTTGGTGCCCCGATGTCGGCGGTGGGTCAATCACGTCGCAGTTGCCGCAGGCAATCTTCCGCTGCATTTCCGCTGTTCGTCCAAAAGCGGACGTCAACAGCCGTCGAGTTTATGAGTATACGCCCTGGCGCAGCCGTTCAGGCGGCGGACCGCCGCGCAGGCTCCGTCGAAAAGAGCGAGGCCGGAGCGCCGCCGGCCCCTTCCCGGCTTTCAGCCTTTCTTCTGATCGCTGACGATCGGCTTGGCCAGCCGGAAGCAATCGACGCCGACCGGGATGCCGCAATAGACCGCAATCTGCGTCAGCACCGCACTGATCTCCTTGGGCGTGAGCCCGTTGGTGACCGCGCCGCGGACGTGGGTCTGAAACTCTTCCATCTTGCCGAGCGCGGCGATCATGCCGAGGTTGAGAATCGAGCGTTCGCGCGGCGTGAGGGTCGAGTCGCCCCAGGCCTCACCCCAGCAATACTGCGTGACGATGCGCTGGAAGTCGCGGTTGAAGTCGTCGACGTTCTGAAGCGCGCGGTCGACATACTCCGCGCCGAGCACCTTGCGGCGCATCGCCAGGCCCTTGTCGTAGACATCCTTATCCATGGTTCATTCCTCCGGTTTATGGTCGAGCTTCGCAAAGACGGCGAGCAGGGTCTCAACGGCAGGCTTGGGAAACGGCTTGGCGCAGTTCGCCTCGTAGGCCGCGACGCTCTCGCGCGCGGCGTCCGGCGGCAGCGCTGCCGGCCGGCCGAGCGGCAGCGTGTGCGACATCAGGTACATCGCTTCCTGCTGCAGACGTTCGGCTTCGAGTTCGACCGCCTTGATCCTGGTGCGGAACGCTTCCGCCGCGGCGCCTTCCACCAGGGAAGGCGGCGTTTTCAGCGCACGGCGAACCTCGCGCAGCGGCACGACCGTCATGTCGCGCCAGGCTCCGATCCGGTGCTCGAGTTCGCCGACTTCGGCGGCCGCGAATGTGCGGCCCCGGCTCGCCTGCCAAAGCAGGAACAGCAGCAGGTTGACGTCGATCCCCGCGCTGTCCTGCAGCGCGATGCAGGCGTCGCCGACGCCGGGCTGACGATAGTAGCCGAGCGAGAAGCGCCAGAACGGCGACCCCGCGGTCGAAGGTTTCTGATCGGCCGTGCTCATGTCCGAGCGCTGAGCGGCGTGATGCCGAGCGACTTCGCCACCTCGTCGACCTGCTTGAGCAGAACCGTGGAGAGCGGAACGCCATCGCGCTCGCGCTCGATCCGGCGCGCCAGGCGCCCCTGCCCCGGCACCCGCACCTGATCAACGCCAGGCAACGGCTTCGACGCCGCAATATCCCGGATATGCCGGTCGATTTCCGCCTTGAAGACGTCGAGCGGAAGAAAGCGGCTCACGTCCAGCGCCACCACGAACTGACCGACGTTGAGTTCGCTCGCCGGCGGGGCGGCGAAATCGCTGATGTCGCGGCCGAAGTTCGCGCGGTTGAGCGGCCCTGCCAGCAGGCCGATGATCAGCGAGAGGCCGCTGCCCTTGTAGCCGCCGACCGGCACATAGGTGCCTTCGGTAATGCGATTCGGATCGGTGATCGGCGAGCCGTCGGTGCAATTCTGCACCCAGCCTTCCGGCATCGGCCGCTGTTCGAGTTGATGTGTGCGAATCGCGCCGTTCGACGCCACCGAGGTGGCAATGTCGAACACGACCGGCGCTTCCTTGCCGGCTGGAATTGCGACCGCGATCGGATTGGTGCCAAGCAGCGGCTCCGATCCTCCCCACGGCGCCATGTGTTGAACGC
The DNA here is from genome assembly GCA_963807865.1 of uncultured Alphaproteobacteria bacterium. Lineage (GTDB taxonomy): Bacteria > Pseudomonadota > Alphaproteobacteria > Rhizobiales > Xanthobacteraceae > VAZQ01. The sequence continues at coordinate 186,542 of CAWEDK010000016.1, forward strand.
TCGACGATGCGCCGTAGATTCCCACCATTCCGTGCTCGACCGGAATCACCGCGTAGATCGCGCCGGCACCGGCGTGATTCGATCGCCGCGCGCCAACCCAGCCCATGCCCAACTCGCGCGCCATTTCGATCGCAAGATGGGCCGCATAGGTCATAACCACGTGACCGAGGCCCTGGTCGCCGTCGATCAGCGCGGTCGCCGGCGATCGCTCGAGCACGGTAATCTTCGGCTTCGGATTCATCACGCCGCGCTTGAGCTGGCGGACATAACCGGCCAGCCGGAACACGCCGTGCGCGTCGGAGCCGGTCAGGTCGGCCTCGAGCATCGCACCCGCGACGGTTTCGGCCTCAGTTGGCGGCAGTCCGCAGGCGATGAAGGCGTCGGTCAGGAAGGTCTTGATCGCGGCGCCGGAGATGCGCCGCGTCGATTGAGTCTCGGTCAACACGGGGAAAACCTGTTCAACATTTGCTCATGCTTGTCGCGGCGGCACAGATGCCGCCGCTTGAAAGCATGGAATCAATGGTGATGAAAGGCCAGCGCGATTCGCCAGGCCGGCCGCGACAGGCTGTTCAGCGTGCCGACGCGGTGGCGACCTTGGCCTTCGACTTGGCCTCCTTGGCCTCGGCGATCTGCACGCGGCTCGCCCGCAACGCCTGCGCGAGCTTGCGCCAGTCACCGCGCGACTGCACGTGCGCCGGATCGTTGCCCGGCATCGGCCGGTGCAAACCGTACTTCGCGCCGTTGGCATCGAGCCACTTCCAGACCGCTTCCGGATTGTTGTCGGCGCCGGTGACGTCGACCGCACGGCCATGGCCGTAGCCGCCGACCCGTGCACTGCCGCCGTGCAGCGAGTTGCGCGCGCTGGCCTTGAAACCGGAGGCCAGGCTCTGGCGGTAGTCGTCGCGGAATGCGCTCAGGATCGCCCACCGGATGCCCGCGGCATCCATCGCCCTGCCGGCGTGATAAAGCTGCTCGCGGAAGTCGTTATCCATGCCGCTGATCACATAGGCCGGCATGGAAACGCCGAAGCGCTTCGCGGCGACCGGGTCCTTCCAGGTGAAGTCACCCGAACCATCCTTCTTGACCGGCGCGCGCTGATAGACTTCCCACAGGTAGCGCTCGACTTCGTCCAGCTTGCCGAGATTGCGCGCCTCCGGGCTGACCGTTGCTTCGGGAATGCTTCCCGTCGTCTCCCGCCCGACCGGCTGGGAGGATAGCGACGCCAGGGTGACCGGCTGCGAGGACGCCGACGCCAGCGTGAAGGTGGCGGGACCCGTGGGCGGCGCGAACGCCAATGCGCCGATCTCGGATTCCGCACCGGCGATCACGCGCGGGAGCGGATTCCTGATTGGATTCTTGGGCCGCACGGTCTGAACCGTCTGCGGAACCTGCGCGGTGCGCACCGGCGATTCGCTGAGATCCTCCGCCTGCAACTCTTCGCTTTCGGCCTCGGAGAAGAACACCCTGGCCTGTTCCCAGCGGTCCTGGAAGTTCTGGCGCTGCTCGGGCGCGCGATAGACCACGGTCTCCTTCGCGGCGTCCCTGGCACCCATCACCGGCACCAGCGAAGCCTGCTGCTGCTGCAGTTGCTGCTTCTGCTGCTGCTGTTTCGGAGCGACATTTACCGTGCCGAACACGATCATGACCGCCGTCACCGCGCTCGCGCCAAGCCAGAACGGCTTGCTGTAGCTGAGCGCGGTACGCAGGGCGCCAATGTAGAAATGGGTACGCGGTGGAAGATAAATGCTTGTCGGCAAACCGCCCTGACGAAGCTGTGGCTTGCGAGTCCGAGTCGCGTCCTGTCCAGTCAAAGTAAAGCCTTCCCCCGAAACCGCTTTCCAACAAAGGCAGCCCTCACCAACGCATGGTCGTGCCTCGCGGCACGACCGGCGCTCGCTCGATTCAAGCCAGCCAATATTGGTGCGTGATTTCCCCCAACCCCGAAGCCAATCCCCCGATCGGCGATGTTTCAGTCTAGGACCGAATACGGAAAAAGTTGACCGTGATAAAATGGCAGCATTGGGACGCTGAGCGCCGCAAAGCAGAAATCCACCACAGTCGTTACGAGAACCTTAAGTGCGGCGAAGCGCCGAGTTGCAGCCCACGCTGCAACTTCCTACCATGACTGGAAAATTACCCTGGAGGAACAAGTGGCCCACCGTCATGTCCATCGTGCCGCCCAGTCGCGGCGCACCCTGCTCAAGTCGGCAGGCGCGCTTGCCGCCGGTATTGCGATGCCGGCGCTTTGGCGCGAGGAAGCGTTCGCCGCTTATCCGGAGCGTCCGATTCGCATCGTCGTGGCCAACACGCCGGGCGGGCCCTCCGACATCATTGCGCGAATCATGGCGGCGGCAATGACCGAGACGGTCGGCGGCTCGGTGATCGTCGAGAACAAGGGCGGCGCCGGCGGCAACATCGGCATGGGTCTGGTGGCGCGCGCGGAACCCGATGGCTACACGATCCTGCTGTCGACCAGCGCGTATTCCGTTAACCCTGGGCTCTATCAGAACCTGCCCTACGACCCGTTCAAGGATTTCGTCGCGATCTGCGAACTCGCGGTCTCGCCACACGTCTTCGCGGTGAAGCCCGACCTCGGCGTCAAGAACGTGAAGGAATTCGTCGCGCTGGCGAAGAAGGACCCGGACAAGTTCAACGTCTCGACGCCACCGATCGGCACCACACCGCAACTGCAGGCCGAAGTGCTCAAGCTGCGGGAGGGGCTGCAAGGCATGGCGACGGTGGTGTTCCCGGGCGGCGGCGATGCGCTCAAGGCGCTGCTCACCGGCACCGTGCAATTGTCGTCCGGAGTCCTGGCGCCCGCGCATCCGCAGATCAAGGCCGGCAACATCAAGGGGCTGGCGGTGACGGGCTCGACGCGCTGGCACGATCTGCCGGACATTCCGACCATGATCGAGTCCGGATACCCGGACTTCGTGTTCGACACTTACACGGCGCTGATGGCGCCGGCGAAGACGCCGCCCGAGATCGTCGCGCGCCTGGAAAAGACCGCGCTCGACATCCTCAACAAGCCGGACATGAAGCAGCGGCTCACGCAGGCCGGCTTCGAGGTGACGGCCCGGGACGGCAAGGGCCACATGGCCCGCGTCGAAAAGGAAGTCCCGATGTTCCGCCAGATCATCGAACAGGCCAACATCAAGAAGCTGTAGTTCGGCACGCGGAGCGCGCCCAGCGCGCAATGCCACTGCCTCATTCTGAGGAGCGGGCGCAGCGCGCGTCTCGAAGCGAGGCCGCGGGTTCGGTATGGGCTGCCATCCTTCGAGACGCGCCTTCGGCGCTCCTCAGGATGAGGCCCGAAGCAATCATGGATTCCAGGCTCGCCGGCTTTGCCTCCGCCCCGGAATGGCGCTGGATCGTTCAAGCCTCAACACGGCGCGACGGCGATCTCCATCGGGAATTTGTCGACGCATTCGTGCCCGTCCTTGGTGACGATCAAGGTGTGGCCGAGGAATATCCCGAACATGCCATCGGCGGTGATCGGGTTGGGCTCGGCCATGATGATCATGCCGGGCTTGAGAATCTTATCGATCTCGTCGGCCTCGGTGCGCTCGTAGAACACGTGCGGCTTGTCGGTGACGATGTCGATGCCGTGCACCTGCGTGGGCCGCGATTGCACACCCTTCTCGCGGAAGAACTGACTGGCGAGGCGCATGTTGTCCGTGAGGTTGCCGGGCCTGATCTCGGCGATGATCTTCTCGTAGCCGGGCAGCGTGATGTCTTCCCAGAACCGCCGCACCATCTCGGTCGGCTGGCCGAGCGTGATCGGTGAACCGATCTGGGCCGACATGCCGTTATAGCCGGCGGCGAGCTCCATGTTGATGATGTCGCCCTTCAGGAGCTTGCGGTGCGACGGCCGCGGATTGCCGAACACCATCGCGGGATTGGCCATCGGCGTGGTGCCGATAATGAGAAAATCGATATCGCCGCCGCCGTCCAAGATCGCGGCGCCGGCGGCGGCGCGCAGTTCGTATTCGGGAATGCCGGGCTTCGCGCGCGCGATCATCGCCTCCATGGCACGCTGGCAGAGCACGCCGGCCTTACGCACGCAGCGCAGTTCCTCCTCGCTGTGGATCACCACCAGTTCGTGCATGAAGCCTTTGGTGAACACGATCTCCGCATCGGGCAACGACTGGCGCAGCACATTGTACTGGTTGACCGGCAGATAGTCGTTGTGACGCGGGTCCACTTCGATCAGGCCAATGCGGCCGCGCTCGAGCTTCAGCTCCTTGAGGCGCTCGACCATGACCTCGGCATACTTGCCGCTGCGGCTGTGGCGCACGTCGGTGAGCGCGTTCGCGCATTCACGCCGTGCCGCTTCGCAGTGCGTGCCGCCCATCGAGAACACCAGCGTCGGCTCGCCGTCGAGCGGCACCACCACGTAAGACGCGATGGCATGCCACTCCCAATGGCCGGTTAGCCATTGCATGCCGCCGCCGAAGCTCCAATGGCTCGGGCCACCCGGGACGATCACGGCGTCGAGCTTGTGCTCGCGCATCTTATCCCGAAGGGACGCATACCTCCGCGCATACTCGGCCTTGGAGTAATGGTCGTAGACCGCGTCGCGGTAATACGGCGTGTCGTACATGTTGGAGAATGGCGCGTTGTGGTCGAGCTTGCCGCGCACCTGTTCCCAGGTCTGATGGCTCTTGGGCAGTGGGGTCTGGATGTTCATGTTCTTCGGGCCTTTCAATCAGTTGAGCCACCTCCTCCACTCATTCCCACGCAAGCGGGAACCCAGACCTTCGCACAAGACCTGGGTCCCCGCGTTCGCGGGGACGAACGGAGAATCGATCAGCGTCGCTGAAACGAAGTTAGTCCTTGCAGTTGCCGATGGTGACCGGGCCGCCGGCGGCCTCGACCGCTTCCTTGGCGAGCGCGAAATTCGCCACTTGCTCGGGCGTTGGCTTCTTGTCCTTCTCGATGTCGCCATTCTCGGCGCTGTTGTTGATCGACCAAGCGCTCCGCTCCGGCGTGAGGCCGCCATTCACCGACCAGACGCAGGTCTTGGTGAGCACGTCGATCGCATACTCGATCGCATCCTTCGGCTTGTCGGTGGCTTTCTGAATGGCCGGCACGACCTTGGCTTTGTCGCCGAACATTGCCCGGTTGGCCTCGATCATCGCGGCGGCGGTATCGCGCAGCAGCGCGCGATCGCGCGCGATCCAGTCGGACGAGGCGCCATAGGCGTTGAACATATAATTGGGCATAAGCTCCGCGAGTTGCACCAGGAGATTAAGCGACGGCTTGGCCTTCTTGGCGAGGAAGACATCCTCGGGATGCAACGCGACACCGTCGACCTGGCCGGCGATCAGGCCGGGCAGCCGGCCGGCGGTTGCCGATGGAATGAACTGCGCATCATCGACCGTGAGGCCGGCGGTCTTGAGCACCTCGCGGCCCATCCGCCAGTTGAAGCCGCCGACCCCGCCGCCGGTCGCCGAGAGCCGCTTGCCCTTGAGATCGGCTGCGGTCTTGACGTCGGGCGACACCATGTAGGCCTGCGGCATGCGCGGCGCGAGGCCCCAGAACTGCTGCACCTTCAGGCCGCGGCCGACCGCGACGTCGCTCACGCTCACGATCGCGGAGCCCTGCACCGCCGCGGCGTTCGAGGTCGCCGACTGGCCGCCCTCGAACTGAATGATGTTGGCGTCGATGCAGCGCTTGGCGAAGAGACCGAGCTCCTTGGCAACGTAGGGCGTGCTGTGCACAACATTGGGCGGCGACACCGATACGCCGATATTGACCTTGCGCATGGTGGCGCAGGCTGGCGCCTGTGCGGAGGCGACGTTTGTGTCGGCAAGCACGCAGCAGGCCGCCAGTGTCAGTAGTCCTACCGACCGATACCCGTCTCTCATGGTTCGTTCCCTTCCTGGTATTTTCCTTGACCGGGCGGCTAATCGTCGTGTGGTGCGGCGGTCCACGGCGCCACGTAACGCTCGGCTAGCCGCAGCAGCGCGGTCAGCGTCACGCCCAGCAGCCCCAGTGTCACGATCGGCACGAACATCTTGTCGACCTGATAAGTCGAGGCGGTCCGCACGATCAGGTAGCCGATGCCGGAAATCGCGGTGTAGAGGTCGGCCAGCACCATGCCGATCAGCCCACGACCGAGCGCCAGCCGCAGTCCGGTAACGATGAATGGCAGCGATGCCGGCAGCACGATGTTCGCCCACAGTTGCCCTTCCGAGCAGCGGAACGCGCGACCGACCTCCAGCAGTTTCGGATCGACGCTCTTCACGCCCTGGTAGGTGTTGATCACCATCGGGAAGAACGCGAACATGAACAGGATAATGACCTTCGCGGTGGTCTCGAACCCGGCCCACAGCACGATCAGCGGCACGAGCGCGACCGACGGAATCGAGTACAGAAACGTGATGTAGACGTTGAGCGCGATGTCGAGCACCCAGAAGCGAGCCAGCAGAAGGCCGATCGCGATCCCGAACACCACCGCGAGCGTAAAGCCGATGGCAAGCACCACCAGGCTCGGCCACAGATAGGTCCACAGCTCGCCGCTGAGGATCATGTGATATCCGGCCACCGCCACCTTCGAGGGCGACGTGAACAGCACCGGATCGACGTTGCGCGCGGCGATCTCCCACAGTCCGAGCGCCAGCACCAACGAAAGAACACGGATGATGAAGTTGTGAAGCTGGCGGCGATGCCGGCGCGCGGCCGCCGCGCGCTCGGCGCGCGCCTTGTCATCGGCGAGGTCTTCGACACGTACGGCGCCGGCAAGGCTGCCCTGTGCTTGCTCGACCGCGGTCACGCGACCTCCCTCGGCGCCGTCGCGCGGCGCGGCTTGGCGGTGTGAAGCTGATGCCAGATGTGCAGCCGGAACTCGGTGAAGCGTGGATCGGAGCGCACCACGTCGGCGTTGCGCGGCCAGCCGAAGGGCATGTCGAGCACCTCCTTGATGCGGCCGGGACGCGCGCTCATCACCGCGATGCGGTCGCCGAGCAGAATAGCCTCGTCGATCGAATGGGTGATGAACACCATGGTCTTGCGCTCGTCGGGCCGCTCCATGAGCTGGAGCAGTTCTTCCTGCAATATCTCGCGGGTCTGCGCGTCGAGCGCGGCGAACGGCTCATCCATCAGCAGGACGGACGGGTTCATCGCAAGCGCGCGCACCAGTCCCACGCGCTGCTGCATGCCGCCGGAGAGCTGATAGGGATAATGCGCCTCGAATCCGGTCAGGCCGACCAGATCGAGATAGTGCGTGACGCGCTGCTTGATCTCGGCCCGCGGCGTGCCGGCCATCGCCAGCCCGAAAGCGGCGTTGTCGTACACCGTCTTCCACGGCAGCAGGCCGAAATGCTGAAACACCATCGCGACCCCATCGGGCGGGCGGCCGCGCACCGGCTTGCCGTGCACGCGAATCTCCCCGCTGCTCAGGTCCGTCAAGCCGGCAATGCAACGCAGCAGCGTCGTCTTGCCGCAACCCGACGGCCCGACCACGCACATGATCTCGTTGCGCCGCACCTCGAGCGACAACTGGTGAAATGCGACCACCGCGCCGTCAAGGAAGAGTTTGCTGGCGCCCTCCGTAACGATCGCCGGCTGATCCGTAGCTTCGCCTGACTTCATACGCCTCCGTCCCGCTGATCGCCGGCTCTAGGCCGCAGTCGACCGTTGCTTTTGTTGTTGTGTCCAGTGCCGGTCAGTTTCCGGGAAAAGCTTCCGAAACGCAATCCGGCAGCCACCGTCTCGTGATCCAATTCCAACATTCGCATCTCGCTTCAGCAAGCACCTTTGCGAATGCTGGAATTAAACGGACCACTAGTGTGGCGGTTCAGAAGTCCGCATCATTCTCGCGGCGAGTCCGAAATGCGGACTTCTGAACCAAAGCCACACTAGATCAATAAGTAGCTAGTGTCCGTCGATTCCGAAGTTCGCAGATGGGGGCGCCGCAGGAAGATGCGAACTTCGGAATCGGGACACTAGCAAATTTATGCTTCCAGTGGAGTTTGGATTTGACATTCGCTTTGCGAACTGCGGCTAGGTGGGCAGAGAATTCAGAATCCACTCCATTAGTACGCTTCATCCTCACGATGGAACATGGCAGGATGCCGCCGGGGGTTTTGGCCGCGTGCGGTCCGAAGGGACGCCGGTCGAGACTACATCTGGCCGAGGTTCCTGCATGCGTGCGACGACGACAACGCCGCCCTTTCGGGCCGAGCACATCGGCAGCTTGATTCGACCGCCGGAATTGCTCGCCGCGCGGGAAAAGCATGCGGCCGGCCGGCTCGACAGCGCGGAACTGCGCGCCATCGAAGACGACGCCATTGCCCGCGTGGTCAAACTGCAAGAGGACCTCGGCCTCCAGGTGGTGACGGACGGCGAGTTCCGCCGCGGCACATACTCCGAGAGCTTCACCAGTTCGGGCATCTCCGGCATCAGCATCGAGCGGACCGAGGACCGGGGCTGGAGCGCATCGCCGAGCCGCGGCCACCGCATGGCGCAGCGCATTCCCAAGGTGGTGGACCGCATCGCATGGCAAGGCCCGCAGAACGCCGGCGATTTTCGCTACCTGAAATCGTTGACGGCGCGGACGGGCAAGATCACCCTCCCCGGCCCCTGCTATATCCACTACCGCGCCGGCCGGGCCAACATCAACCGTGATGTCTATCCCGACCTCGACACGTTCTGGTCGGACCTCGTGCGCGCCTATCATGACGAGATGCACTCGCTCGCCGAAGCCGGCTGCGGCTACCTCCAGATCGACGAGACCTCGCTGGTGAAGCTCGGCGACCCGCGGGTGCGCCAGTTGCTCACCGAGCGCGGCGACGACTGGCGGGACTTGCTGCGCAGCTACATCGGCGTCATCAACGCGGTGATCGCGGGCGCGCCGGACGGCATGACCATCGGGCTTCATGTCTGCCGCAGCCAGGACCCGAGTTGGCAGGCGGATGCCGGATACGACGCGATCGCCGAGCCACTGTTCAACGAACTCAACGTCGGCATCTATTTCCTCGAATACGACAACGCCCGCGCGGGCGACTTCTCGCCGCTGCGGCTGGTGCCGTCTGGCAAGTTCGTGGTGCTGGGCCTCGTCGCCACCAAGATCGCGGAGGTAGAATCCGCCGCTTCGCTCAAGCAGCGCATCGCGGATGCGAGCCGCTACATCAGGCTCGAGCAACTCGGCCTCAGCCCACAATGCGGCTTCTCAACCAGCGCCGCCGAGCATGTCGCGGTGACAGAGAACGTTGAGAAGGCCAAGCTCGCGCGCGTGGTCGAGGTGTCGAGCGAAGTTTGGGGCGGTTGAAAGGCAAGGCGGTTGTTTTCGCGCGATCGCCCCTTGCTTGAGAGGGCATAATAATAGCGATCTCGACTCTCGGGGAGAAACGATGGCGACCGAATCCAAAATCGCATTTCAGCTCGCGCAGACGAGCCACCGGCCGCCGGTCGACTACGACCGGGAGCCGACCTACGCCAAGATGATCGCCGAGAAGGACGTGTTCGTGACGATGCGCGACGGCGTCAAGATCTGCGCCGATATTTACCGTCCCGACACCACCGAGAAGCTTCCGGCCCTGCTGGCCATCTCGATCCACAACAAGGACCTGCAAGGCCCGGAAATGGCCGAGACCGGCCTTCTGCAGCCCGCCTGGTCGATGCTATGGACCGGCCCCGCTGAAGCGGGCGACACGCGCTTCCTGGTCTCGCGCGGCTACGTCCACGTCATCGCCAATCCGCGCGGCATCGCGAAATCGGAAAGCGGCGGCTCGCGCGCCTTCGACAGCTACGACCTGATCGAGTGGATCGCCGCGCAGCCGTGGTGTGACGGCAATGTCGGCATGATCGGCATTTCGGGCTTCGGCGCCGAGCAGCTCATGGCCGCCAAGCTCAAGCCACCGCACCTCAAGGCGATCTTCCCGTTCGATCCTCGTGGCGCGTACGGCGAGGCTGGCGGCTTCCGCGACGAATATCCGGGCGGCGTCATTCACCTGTTCCGCTTCCTGCTGCAGGTCTATGCGTCGGCACATCAGCAGAAGGGTCAGCCCAAGCCGCTGCCGCCCGAGCGCGAGAAGCTGTGGGAAGAAGCGATGGCCAATCCGGATTTCCGGATGTACCCGCACGTCTACAACGTGCTGATGCTCAAGGGGCAGCATTTCCCCGCCTACTTCGAGGTGCTGCTCAACCCCTACGACAGCGAAGACGCGGTCAAAAAAAGCGAAGCCGAGTTCGCCAAAATCGATATTCCGACCTACACCGGCTCAGGCTGGTACGGCTACACGTACAAGACGCACCTTCTTGGCGCGCAGAACTGGTACCGCAACATCGATCCGCCGGCGAAGAAGCTCCTGCTGCTTGGGCCCGCGCATCTCGACCGGCCTTCAAGGCTTTCCACCAGGAGCTTCTGCGCTGGTACGACCACTGGCTCAAGGGCATTGACACCGGAATCCTGAAGGAGCCGCCGGTGCGGTTCTGGGTCATGGGCGCGAACGAGTGGCGCACCGGCAGCGACTGGCCGTTGCCCGAAACGCAGTGGGTCAAGTTCTATCTCAACGGCTGGGAGCGCCTCTCGACGGACCCGTTCGTTCCGGCGAGCGCCGACGACTACCAGGCGCCCGACGCTTTCGCGCAGATGCCGCCGAGCCAGACCAACCGGGTTCAGAAGCTGCGCTACCTGAGCGAGCCGCTGGCGCAGGACGTCACCATCGCCGGCCCGGGCGTGCTCAACCTGTTCGCGTCGATCGACCAGGACGACACCAACTGGATCGTGATCCTGAAGGACGTCGGCCCCGACGTCGGCGTGCAGACCGCGCGCGAGGGCGAACGCGACGTCACGCCGGGCCTGCCCGAGCGCGAACTGACCCGCGGCTGGCTCAAGGCTAGTCATCGTGCGGTCGACCCGACACGCTCGCTGCCGGGGCGGCCGTGGCACCCGCTGACGCGCGCGGCCCAGCAGAAGGTCGTGCCCGGCGAGATCAACGAATACGCCATCGAGATCATGGCGACCGCCAACTAGTTCAAGGCCGGTCATCGCATCTGCGTCGAGATCGCCAGCCTCGACGTCGCGACCGGCGTGGGCGGCGCCAGCAATGTCGAGTACATTCCGTACCACATCTGCGGCAGCAAGACGGTGCTGCACCGTATCCATCACGATCCGCGGCATCCCTCGCACCTGCTGCTGCCCGTTATCCCGAACGAATGAGCCAACCGACCATGTCGCATCCTGCCTATCGCGCCTTCGATGTCGTCTATCACACGCACGGCACGCAGCCGCTGCTGGCGCGGCTCTATCTGCCGGCCTCGCCGCCGCCCTACCCGGCGGTGGTCGAAGTACATGGCGGCGGCTGGACCTCGAACGACCGGCTGAGCAACAAGGCGATCCACGAAGCGCTGGCGCAGGCCGGCATCGCGGTGATGTCGATCGACTTCCGCATGCCGCCCTCCGCCCAATATCCGGCGTCGATCGCCGACGTGAACGTCGCCATCCGCTGGCTCAAGTCGAATGCGCCCGCCTTCGGCATCGAGCCCGACGCGGTCGGCGCGCTCGGCACGTCGAGCGGCGGCCAGCAGTTGCTGATGGCGGTGATGAAGCCGTTCGATCCGCGCTATGCGGCGCTCGAACTCGCCGAGCACGGCACCGCGCATGCCAATGCCGACGCCACCGTGCCCTATGTGATCGCCTGCTGGCCGGTGGCCGATCCGCTGGCGCGCTACCACATGGTCTGGGAGCGCAAGAACCAGCGGCTGATCGACGCCCACCATGCCTACTGGCCGGACGAGGCCGCGATGGCGGAAGGCAGCCCCCAGCTTCTGCTCGACCGCGGCGAGGCGGTGCAACTGCCGCCGGCGCTGCTCCTCCAGGGGACCAACGACGACAACCTGCCGGCGGATTCAGCCGAGCGCTTCGGCGCCGCCTACGCCAAGCGCGGCGGTGAGATCCACGTCGAGAAGTTCCCCGGCGAGCCGCACACCTTCGTCAGCCGCGATCCGAATTCGGCAGCGTCGCGCAAGGCGCTGGCGATGATCGTCGACTTCGTCAAGCAGCACACCGGCCGCGCGTGAGCGGTTCTGCACCGTCATTCCGGGGCGCGCGCGGCGCGAACCCGGAATCCATCGCGATCCACCCAATGGCGCGGGAAAGTTGGATTCCGGGTTCCGGCCTTCGGCCGGCCCCGGAATGACGGAGAGAGCCGCGTCATTTTTCCGGCTCGCCGCCAACCGTCACGCCGTTAAGCATTTCCCAATAGCGGATCGCGGCGGAATGATCGGCGTCACCGCCGAGCCGATCCTTGGCGCGCGCCAGCAGGTCACGGCTCAACTGCGCGAGCGGCGCGTGCGCCTGCAGGTCCTCGGCCAGGTCGGCGGCGATCTTGACGTCCTTGGCGAGCAGGCCGAGCTGGAAGCCCGAGGCGAACTTGCGGCTGAGCACCTGCTGCGGAATCACGTGTTCGGTGGAGAAATTGCGGCCGGTCGACTGGTTGATGATGTCCATCATCAGCGCCGGATCGAGTTCGAAGCGCCGCCCGACCACCAGCGCTTCCGCCGCCGCCAGAAAATTCGTGCCGGCGACGAAGTTGTTCAGCGCCTTCATGGCATGCCCGGTACCCGAACCGCCGGTCTCGAACAACCGCTGGCCCATGGCCTCAAGCAGCGGCTGCACCTGCTCCACGGCCGCCTTGTCGCCGCTGCCGATCATGATCGTGAGGCTTGCGGCCTCGGCGCCGCGCGTCCCGCCCGACACCGGCGCATCGATCAGGACCACGCCGCGTTTCGCCAGCGTGGCAGCGAGTTCGCGCGTACCGGCCGGGTCGGACGAACTCATGTCGATGACGACCGCACCCGGCTTGAGCGCGGCCGTGAGCGCGCCCTCCTCGGCTGTCAGCAACACATGACGCACGTCGCGGCCGGTCGGCAGCATGGTGACGATGACCGAGACATCTTTGCCGAGATCGGCGAGCGACGATGCTGAGCGGCTCTGATGTGCCTGCACGAAGCGGTCTTGCCGCGCCCGGTCGACATCATAGACCGTCACCGAAAACTGCCGGCGCACAAGATTGGCTGCCATGGGCCAGCCCATCGCGCCGATCCCGACAAAACCGATCGCCCCTTGATCCGGCATGGCGCTCCCAACCTTGTTCCAATTCGGCCCTCACGATAGCGTACGCGGCACCGCGGCGGCGGAAAAGGAGTGGAGTCGGGCATGCGCGAGATCAAGATCGGGGACGTGACGATCACCACCATCGTCGAACGGGAAGGACCGTGGCGGAAGCCCGAGATCATGTTTCCGGCGTTCGATCCGGTGATCGGACATCGCCATCTGGCGGAACTCGATCCGATCGTGTTCGACCCCGCGACCGGACTGGTGATGAGCACCTACCAGACCTTCGTGGTGCGTACGCCGAAGCATACCATCCTGATCGACACCTGCACCGGCGAGGACAAGGGCTATCCGCCGCCGATGGATTTCCCGAAAAAGCCCTGGCTCGATGGCTTTCATGCGCTCGGATTGACCTTCGAGGCCATCGACTACGTCTTCTGCACCCACCTCCACGTCGATCATACTGGCTGGAATACCCGGCTCGAAGGCGGCCGCTGGGTGCCGACGTTTCCGCGCGCGAAATACATCTTTCACCGGCGCGAATACGAATTCTGGGAACAGAATGCGCGCGCGCCGGCGCAGGCTGCGCATTCGCCCGCGATCTGGCTGCAGAACTGCCGGCCGATCGTCGAGGCCGGTCGCGCGGAACTGGTTGACGAGAATTTTTCGCTCGACGACACACTGTTTCTGTCGGCGACGCCCGGCCACTCGCCGCATCACTGCTGCGTCCATATCCGCTCGCGCGGGCAGGAAGCGGTGATCTCCGGCGACCTGATGCACCACGCGCTGCAATGCCGTGAACCCGACTGGTCGACGATCTTCTGCTGGGACCCGAAGCTGGCAGCGCAAACGCGACGCCGCTTCCTGAACACTTTCGCCGGCACCGGCACGCTGGTGATGCCGATCCACTTTCCGGCCCCGACCGCCGGGCGCATCGAGCCGGACGGCGAGCGCTTCCACTACCGGTTCGCTTACGAGTAGTCTCCCCGCGAGCGCTCACCTGGAAAGCCCACAATGACCCAGCCCGATACCGAGAAATTCCGCCTGCGCCGCTTCGTCGAGAAGCTCGTGCAGCAGGGTGAATGCATCATGCACGAGGACCCGATCGACCTGATCGACGTCGCCTCGGTGCTCGACGGCAACCCGAAGGCAGTCTGGTTCCGCAACGTCGGGCCGGAGAAGGCCGAACTGGTCGGCAACGTGATGTCGGCGCGCAGCCGGCTCGCCGCCGCGCTCGATACCGATGAAAAAGAATTCCCGGCGGTGCTGCGCGAGCGGCTCAACCGTCCGTTCAAGCCGGTCGAGGTGTCGTCCGACGAGGCTCCGGTACACGAAGTCGTGCAGACCGGCGACGACGCCGATCTCACCGCCCTCCCCGTCCATCTCCAGCATGGCCTCGACGGCGCGCCCTACATCTCGGCGAGCATCGACTACGCCGTCGACGGCAAGACCGGTTTCACCAATCTCGGCTGCCGGCGGATGATGCTGCGTGGGCCACGAGCCGCCGGCATCGACCTCGTCGCGCCGAGCGACCTGAAGGCGATCTACCTCGCGACAGCCGCGCGCGGCGAGCGGCTGCCGGTCGCCTTCACGGTCGGCAGCTATCCGACCGACTTCCTCGCCGCCGTCGCCTCGACGCCTCCGATGGACGAGTTCGACGTGATCGGCGCGGTGCGCGGTGCGCCGGTGCCGGTGGTGAAGTGCAAGACCATCGACGTGCGCGTGCCGGCCGACGCCGAGATGGTGCTGGAGGGCTACCTCGACGAGCGCGGCCACGTCGAGCCGGAGGGCCCCTACGGCGAGTACATCGGCTATTACGGGCTCCTCAAGCGCAACCCGGTGTTCCACCTCACCGCGATCACGCGGCGCAAGGATGCGCTGTTCCAGACGCTGACCATCGGCGGCCAGAAGCTGGGCTATACCGACACCGCGCAGCTCGGCGCCGCCAAGACCGAAGCGGCGATCTGGAGTGTGCTGCAGCAGGCGATCCGCGAGCCGGTCGCTGTGTGCTGCACGGCGTCGTCTGGCGGCATGTACAACGTGCGGGTGTCGCTGCGGCAGCGCAATCCAGGCGAGGCACGCAACGCCATCGCGGCGGTGTTCTGCTCGTCGGGCGACGTCAAGCACGTGTTCGTGGTCGACGACGACATCGACGTGTTTTCCGACGAACAAATCGACTGGGCGCTGGCGACGCGCTTCCAGGCCGACCGCGACTTCGTGGTGGCGTCAGGCTTCCGCTGCGTACCGCTCGATCCGTCGCTGCAGGGCAGCCGCACCGGCGCCAAGTGCGGCTTCGATTGCACGAAACCCTTTGGTAAGGGCGACAGCGTCGAGTTCACCGTGCCACATCCGCCGCAACTCCCGCAGCGCGAACGCCAATCGGTCGAGGCCGCGCTCGCCGCCGGCCCGGCCACGTTCCTCGATCTGATGGCCGCGGTCGGCACCCGCGACGGCCGCGAGGTCGTGCGCAAGCTAGACAAGCTCTACGCGGACGGCAGCCTGACGCGACTGAACGACGGCCGCTACACGCTCAACGGCAAGCACGGTTGAGGCACGACGTGTGACGGGCACTAACCAATCACCACGGGCCGGCGGATTAATTCGGCGGGCACGGTCCGGCATAAGGCGCGACGGCCGCCCCACCCCGGCAGATCGCAACCCGCTCGGTGTTGTCTTCGGGACTGAGCGAGTAGGAGCGCAGGCTGTAATTGCCGACGGCGTTGATGTAGTTGCACAGCGGCAGAACGGTCGTGGTGCGTTCAACAAACCAATTGTCGCCGTCCCGGTAAGGCGCAGCGTCCTTGACGCTGACGATCTCTTGCGACGCGACCGTCGACCAGCCCGTATCCCCCAGCGGATCGCAGGTATGGGCCGCACGCGCGGACGCCGTGCAGGTTGCCATGCCGGCCGCCGCGAGCATCATGCACACCAACACCTTGATCATCGGCTGCTCATCGTCCTGTCGGAGATACCTTGATTCCGTATTCCGGAAGTCGGACACTATCGCGATCAGCGACAAGAATTATAGCCAAAACGGCATTCGGGAGGTCAAGGACATGAGCAAACCAACACGCCCGTCCGGTAGCGCCGACGTCAACCGGCGCAACTTTCTCACGCGCGGCGCAGCCGGCGTCGGCGCAGTCGCGGTCGCCGGAACCGGAGCCCACGCCGCCACCGCGCCGAACGGCAACCCGGGCATCAAATGGGACTACACCGCCGACGTGGTGGTGATCGGCGCGGGCGTCGCCGGGCTGCCGGCCGCGATTGCCGCGCGCGACAACGGCGCCTCGGTGATCATTGTCGACGAGAATTTCGACATCGGCGGGCGCGGCATGTTGAGTGGCGGCCGCGTGCAGGTCGGTGGCGGCCATGCCTTGCAGCAGAAGCTCGGCATCAAAGACACGCCCGACATGATCTTCGACGACTGGGTGCGGTTCGATCATTCGGAAAGCCGCTACAGCGACCGCGACCTGATCCGTGTGTTCGCCGACGAGAATGTGTCCACTTACGACTTCCTGATCGAAAACGGCGTCGAATTCATCGAGAAGCCGATCCGCTCGCCGGACGCTTCGCGCGTCGACCGGATTTTCGTCACCAAGGAATGGCACATCCCGAGTCAGGTGATTGCTCCGCGTCGAAACCGCAATGGCTCGGGCCTGGTACGGCGGCTCGAGGAAAGCGCCCGCAAGAAAGGCGTACAGATCTTTCTCAAGCACAAGATGGCGTCGGTCGTGCGCGAGAAGCACAATGCCGGCCGCGTGCTCGGCATCGTCACGATCGCCGGCAGCAACCAGTTCAACATCCAGGCGCGCAAGGGCGTCATCATTGCGACCGGCGGCCATACCGGCAACGTCAACTTCCGCCGCATTTTCGATCCGCGGCTGACCGAGGAATACCAGCAGGCCTGCGAACCCTACGTCCACCAGGGCGCCGACGGCGAACTCGCCGCCATGGATATCGGCGCGTCGCTGTGGTCCACCGGCAACCAGACCGCCGACGGCGCGGCGCAGATCACCAAGACGCGTCACATCGGCTGCCGCTGGGGCTACTCGTCGCTGGTCTACGAGCCTGACAGCCCGATGTTCCCGCAGGCGCGCGCCACCGGACTCACGGTGCGCGACTGGCAAAACATGATCTTCATCAACCAGACCGGCAAACGCTTCTGGAACGAGGTCGACGGCTCGCACAAGTTCTTCGACGCATGCATGTCCTACAACGGCGATCAGCAGAAGCTCAATGGCGGCGGCCCGATCTGGGCGATCTTCGACGCCGCCGCTGTAGAAAGGGAGAAGTGGAAACCCGCACCGCCGCATGTCGACCTGGACGGCTACTTCTTCAGCGCCGACACCATCAGCGAGCTCGCCGGCAAGATCAACAATCCTTACCAGAAGCGGCCGATCTCCGGCGCGGTGCTGCAGGAGACGGTGAACCGCTACAACGGCTTCGTCGCCGCCGGCGCCGACACCGACTTCAAAAAACCGACTCCGCTTCACAAGATCGAGAAGCCGCCATTCTATGCGGCCTGGGCCACACCCATCCTGCACGATACCCTGACCGGCATCCGCACCGACACCAACTCCCAGGTGATCGATATGCGCGGCGAAGTCATCCCCGGCCTGTATTGCGCAGGTGAATCGCAGGGCGGCTTTGCGCAGCACGGCCTGACCCGCTGCATCGTGTTCGGCCGCCTTGCCGGCCGGCACGCGGCGCGCCGTCAGGTCGCTGCGGCATCCGGCGGGTGATGAGCGCGAAGCGCGGTGGCGTCCTCGTTCATCTCACGGTGGACGAGCCGCTGCCGCTCGAAGTGCCGGCGGGAAACAGCGTCGCGCTGACGGTGCGGGTGTCGTGCGACGATCAGCGCGATCGCACAGGCTTGACGGTTGCCGTCACGGCGCCGGATGGACAGGCGACAAGTCACGCGCTGACCGCGGATGCTGACGGCACGAGCGCAATGGCGGTGGTTGCGCTGAAGCCGCCATCGCGCGTCGGCGAGCACGTGTTCCGCCTGACAATGCCGCCGCATGAGATCGCCGGTACGCAATATTGCGAAGCCGCGCTCGACGTGCCGGTGCGGGTGATCCCGCAGGCCACGAGCCTCGCGGTCTGGGATGTACCGCTGTCGGTCACGACCGGCGCGTCGTTCGCCGTGAAGGCTGGTGCGAAATCGGCCGCGGATGCGCCGCTTGCCGGATGCACGATCGAACTTCTTGATGAGGCAGGCGAGGTCGCGGGACGCGGCACGCTCGGCGACGTGCCGCTCGCCGGCACCGGCGCGCTGTATTGGACCGAGATCCAACTTCAAGCTCCACCGCAGGAGGGCTTGATCACATGGTCCGTACGGTTCGGGGCGTCCGACCTCGATGTGCCGCACGATGTCTCCAACACCTCGTTCAGCATTGCTGTGGCGCGCCCGCCCGAGCATGTGCTCAGCGTGAAGGTGATCGAGCACGCGACCTCTGTACCGATTCCTGACGTCGAGTTGCGGCTCGGCGCCTATCGCGGCACCACCGGCGAGTTCGGGCCTCGCAACAATCGCGATTCCAAAAGGCCGCTATGAACTACGCGTCTGGAAGGCCGGATTCGAGGCGCCGCCACGGCCACTCGACATTGACGGCGACGCGTTCGTGGAGATCGAAGCCCTGGTTGTACCGGAAGAAGATCCGGATGCGCGCTGGCGAATGTAGTATCACGCTTAGCCGCCCAGGACAGCCGGCAACCATGTGGCGACCGCCGGTATGAAAAAGATCAGCGCCAGGACGATCACGCTCATCGCAATGTATGGCAACGATGCCATGTAAATTTGATTTATGGTGATCGATGGAGGCGCCACTCCTTTCATCGTAAAGAGCAGCAGTCCGAACGGCGGCGTGAGCAGGCCGAGCTGCATACAAATCAGAAACAGAACGCCAAACCAAATCGGCTCGATGCCATAACGCTGCACCAGCGGCATGAAGAACGGCAAGGTGATCAGCATCATGCTGACCTGATCGACGAAACAGCCGAGAAACAGCAAGACCAGAAGCATCGCGATCACAAGCATCGTCACCGACAGATCGAGGCCCGTGACCAGCCCGATCAGACCGTTGACGACGCCCGAAAAGCTCAGCACCTGCGCAAATGTCGTCGCACCCACGATGATGAACAGGATGGTCCCCGAGACCGCGACCGTGCCGGTGAGCGCCTTCATCAGATTGGCGAAGGTCAGGCTGCGATAGACCCCGGCGGCGACGATCGTGCCGGCAGCGCCGAGCGCGGCAGCTTCGGTAGGCGTCGCCCAGCCGCGCGTCATCGCGCCGACCACGAGCGCGAAAATGAACACGAGAGGCAGCACATGGGTGAAAAACGGCACCCAGCGCGCGGCGCCCACGGGGGCAGCTTCCAGCGGCTCGTCCGGCGCCAGCGCCGGGTTCGCGGTCGCACGAATGATGATGTAGGCGACGAACATGACACTCAGGATGAGGCCCGGCACGATGCCCCCGATCAGCAGTCCGGAAATCGAGATGCCCGCGAGGCTGCCGAGCAGCACCGTGAGTGCCGACGGCGGGATCAGCATGTCCACGCCGCCGATGCCCATGATCGGCCCCATCGCCATCCGCGGCTCGTAGCCGCGCTGCAGCATGGCCGGCAGCATCAGCCCTCCGAGCAGCGCGGTGGTCGCGATGGTCGAGCCCGAGATCGCCGAGAATACCGTACCGGCGACGATCGCGATGACGGCAAGCCGTCCCGGCACACGGCGGATGAGCACGGCGAAGGCATCGATCGCCTTGATCGCCAGGCCAGTATGGAACAGGACCTCGCCCATCAGCACGAAGAATGGAATCGGGGTGAGCGAGAAGCTCGTGATCGACTGCACAGCGTTGCGGGCGAGTTGCGCGAGCCCCGGCTCTCCGCCGAGGAACAGCCACGCGCCCACGACGTTGAGCGCGAGGAACGCAAACGCAACCGGCAGGCCGAGGCTCATGACCGCGACCAGACCGCCGAACAACAGCAGGCTTCCCTCGACCCAGGTCATGGCCGTCCCTTAGCCCACCGATGTCGCCTCAATCCGCCGGGCGCGCGCACCCGACATCAGGCGCTGGAAGCGGAACACGAACTCGATCGCCAGCAACGCGAACGCGATCGGCAACGGCGCAAGCAGCCACCATTCCGGGAACACCAGGTTCTTGATCGTGATCGCGCCGAGCCGCGCACTGTCGTAGGTCATGGCCGCGCCGTAGCGCACCAGCACCAGACTCACCAGGAAGCCCAGCACGTCGCCAGCCGCCTCCATCAGCCAGGCCACGCGCGACGGCATGAGCGTGAGGATGATGTCGAGCCGCACATGCTGACCGCGCCGCAGGAGCCACGGCGCGGCGAGCAGCGTGATCAGGTAGAGCGCATACTCGGAGACCTCGTTCGACCACGAGATGCCGCCGCGCGTGAGATTGCGCAGAACAATGTCGGCGGTGACCATGACCACCATCGCCAGCAGGATCAGCGCCGCCAGCATGGCGAGCGCGTCGAGCAGGCGGCCGAAGGCGCTGGACAGCCGTGTCATACGCAGCCGCCCGTTCCGCCCTCATCCTGAGGAGCGCCACCCGATCCCGGGTTTACCCGGGATCGGGCATTCAGAATCGCAAGTCGAGTAAACTCGACTTGCGTGGCGCGTCTCGAAGGATGGCGGCGGGCACCGAACGTGCGGCCATGCTGCGAGACGCGTTGCTGCGCAACGCTCCTCAGCATGAGGCCGGACGGGACCGGCATGGGCCGACGAATCAATTGCCCGCCAGTTGCCGCAGCTTCGGTCCGCTTTCCGGAGCCCGCTTGATGACCGACTGCCAGGCGACGTCGTTGGCCTTGTCGAGGAACGCCTTCGATGCGGCTGCGCCGAAATCGAGCGCCTGGATGCCGGCGGCAGCCTGCCGTTCGCGCTCGGCCTTGATCACCGCGACCTTCTCGCTGTCGAGGCCTTCGAGCCATAGCGCGGCGTCGTTGAGAACCTTGCGCTGTGCGTCGTTCAAACTCTTCCAGGCGTCGAGGTTGACCAGCACGTTGACCTCGACGCTGTAGAAGGCCGGCTCCATGCGAAATTTGGTCACCTTCTCCCAGCCGAGATCGAAGATGCCGGTCACCGGCCACCCGTAGCCGTCGGCAACGCCGCGCTCGAGCGCGGTGTAGACCTCGCCCGGCGCCGTCGTGACCGGCGTGCCGCCGAGCGCCTCGACGATGTCCCTGTACACCGGCGTGACGCGGATCTTGAGACCCGTGAAATCGATCTTGTCGATCTTCTTGTTCAGGTAGATGTGGAACGGCACATTGTGGAACTGCCGCGCCAGATACTGCGAATTGAGCTTCTGGTTGTGGAGCTGGTTGATGTACTCCCACGTGCCGTTCTTGCGCTGCTCGCTCATCGGCTTGCCGTTGAGCTTGAAGCCGTCCGCCTCGGGCATCAGATTGGTGTAGAACGCGCCGGTCACGTTCGCGATGTCGACCACGCGTGTACGCACCGCGTTGCCGACCTCGAACGGCGGTATCGCGCGCGGTCCGCCGATATAGTTGATCTTGATGATGCCTTTGCCGTCGGTGTTCACTTTCTCGATGAATCGCTCGAAATTCTTCGAGAATTCGGTACCCTCGGCGAAGGAGGAGACGGCGCGCAGGGTAATTTCCTGGGCGGAGGCTGTGGACGTCAAAAATAGGGCCGCAAAGCCCGCGACCAGCGTCGAACGCATGATTTTCCTCCCTCCGGCCGACCGGAAGCCTGTCGGCAATGGGTGCTGTTCCATATAATCGGGGTGCACGGCCCCAAGTCAATTGCGGCCGGGGGAGCAAGAGGACGCACGATGGCGGAGCGCTCGTTCAAGGATGAAGTCGAGAAGCTCAAGCTCGGCGCCGGCGAGGTATTCCACGGCGAAGGCATCCTCGCGGTCACCAAGGCATTGCTGCAGTCGGGCGTATCTTACGTGTCGGGCTATCAGGGCGCGCCGATCTCGCACCTCGTCGACGTGATGGCGGATGCCAACGACATCCTGCAAGAGCTCGGCATCCGCTTCGAGGCGAGCGCCAACGAGGCGGCGGCCGCCGCCGCGCTGGCGGCGTCGGTCAACTATCCGCTGCGTGGCGCCGCGACCTTCAAGGCCACCGTCGGCACCAACGTGGCGTCCGACGCACTCGCCAATCTCGCCTCCAGCGGCGTCACCGGCGGCGCGCTCATTATCGTGGGCGAGGACTATGGCGAGGGCTCGTCAATCATGCAGGAGCGCAGCCATGCGTTTGCGATGAAATCGCAAATCTGGCTCATCGATCCGCGCCCCAACCTGCCGTCCATCGTGCGCGCGGTCGAGAAGAGCTTCGAGTTGTCGGAAGCCTCGAATACGCCGGTAATGCTGGAGCTGCGCATCCGCGCCTGCCATGTCTACGGCAGCTTTTCGGCGAGCGACAACGTGCGGCCCGCCTTCACGCTCAAGGACGCGCTGGAGAATCCCAGACGCGACACCAACCGCATCGTGCTGCCGCCCGCGAGCTACCTGCACGAGAAAGAGAAGATCGAGAAGCGCTGGCCGGCCGCCGTGCGCTTCATCCAGGAGCACAAGCTCAACGAATTCTTCGACGGCGATGCGGACGACATCGGCATCGTCATGCAGGGCGGCATGTACAACACCGCGCTGCGCGCGCTCGAAGTGCTGGGGCTCGCCGACGTGTTCGGCGCAAGCCGCATTCCGCTCTACGTGCTCAACGTCACCTACCCGCTGATCGACGCCGAGTTCGTGCGTTTCTGCGCCGGCAAACGGGCGATCCTGATCATCGAGGAAGGCCAGCCGGAATTCATCGAGCAGAGCGTCAACACCATCCTGCGGCGCGCCGACGTCCAGACCCGCATCGAGGGCAAGAGCATGCTGCCGATGGCCGGCGAGTATACCGGCGGCGTCATGAAGGAGGGCGTGCGGAAGTTCGTTGCGAAGTATCGGCCGGATTTGCTCGATCGCAATGCCGAAAGCTTGGATCACGGCCTCGCCAACGCCAAGAGCATGATCGCCGGCAAGGTGCATGGCCGGCCGCCGTCGTTCTGCACCGGCTGTCCGGAGCGTCCGATCTTCGCCGCAATGAAGCTCGTCGAGCGCGAACTCGGAGCCCATCACATCAGTTGCGACATCGGCTGCCACCTGTTCTCGGTGCTGCCGCCATTCAATCTCGGCAACTCGACCATGGGCTACGGGCTCGGCGGTGCGGGCGCATCGGCGCTCAATGTGGCGGCCGGAAAGCGGGCCATCGCGCTCGTCGGCGACGGCGGCTTCTGGCACAACGGGCTCGCCTCGAGCGTCGGCAACGCCGTCTTCAACAAGAGCGACAACGTCATGATCGTGGTCGATAACGGCTATTCGGCCGCGACCGGCGGGCAGGACGTGTTGTCCTCGGCCGCCGACAACCGCCTGCGCTCGACCAGGAACCCGATCGAGAAGGCGGTGCGCGGCGTCGGCGTCAACTGGGTGCGCACGCTCACGCACACCTATGACATCGCCAAAATGCGCGACACGCTCAAGGAGGCGCTCACCACCGCGGCAAAGGGCCCGAAAATCATCATCGCACAATCCGAGTGCATGCTGAACAAGCAGCGCCGCGAGCGGCCGCTGATGCGCAAACGCATGGCGGACGGCGGGCGCGTGGTGCGCGAGCGGTTCGGCGTCGATGCCGATACCTGCACGGGCGATCATTCCTGCATCCGGCTGTCAGGCTGCCCGTCGCTCACGTTGGCGCCCAATCCGGATCCGTTGCGGCGCGAGCCCGTCACCAAGGTGATCAACTCCTGCGTCGGATGCGGGCTGTGCGGCGAGGTCGCACACGCGGCAGTGCTGTGTCCATCGTTCTATCGCGCCTCGGTCATCGCCAATCCGAACCGCTGGGACCGTTTCAAGGCGAAGCTGCGCGATGCAGTGATCGGCTGGCTGCAGCGGCGCATGGACCCTAGGCCGGCGGCCGCATAAACACGATGGACGCAAGGGTGACACCGGTCCGCCCGATCACCATCGCCGTACTCGCGCTCGGTGGCGAGGGCGGCGGCGTGCTGGCAGACTGGATCGTCGATCTGGCGCAGCATGGCGGCTACCTGGCGCAGACCACCTCCATTCCAGGCGTGGCGCAGCGCACCGGCGCGACCATCTACTACGTCGAACTCTTTCCCAAGCTGGCTGCGCAAGCCGCGGGCCGCGACCCGGTCCTTTCGCTGTTGCCGATGCCGGGCGACGTCGACATCGTGCTCGCCTCCGAGTTGATGGAAGCGGCGCGGGCCGTCGAGCGCGGCTTCGTCACGCCCGACCGCACGTTATTGATCGCCTCGACGCACCGGGTGTTTGCGATGACCGAGAAGGTCGCGCTCGCCGACGGCCGTGCGGATGCCGACGCGCTCTTGTCAGGATGCCGCGCCGCCGCGAGCCGGATCATCGCCTTCGACATGGCGGCGCTCGCCGAGGCGACCGGCAGCGCCTTGAGCGCAGTGCTGTTCGGAGCGCTCGCGGGCTGCGCGCGCGCTGCCGTTCCAGCGGATGGCCTTCGAGGCGGCAATCCGCCGCGGGGGCGTTGGCGTCAAACACCAGTCTCGCGGCGTTCGGCGCCGGATTCGAGGCGGCGAGTGCGGGCGATGGTCCGGCGGCGGTGCATCGCGAAGCCGAAGGCGGCAAGTATGCCGCACCGCCGATCGTGCAGGGTTTGTTGCGAGAGGCGGAACGCAATTTCCCGGCGGCCGTGCTGCCGGTGGTCGCGGCCGGCATCGAGCGATTATGCGACTACCAGGACGCCGACTACGCCAGGGAGTACCTTTCGCGCCTCGCGCCATTGCGCGACATCGAACGGCAGCACGGCGATGGTTCCGGCCGCGTGCTCGACGAAGCCGCCCGGCAGCTTGCGCTCGGCATGAGCTATGAGGACACCGTCCGGGTCGCTGAACTGAAAATCCGGCCCAGCCGCTTCGCACGCGTGCGCGAGGAAGCCCAAGTCGCAGACGCGCAAATTCTCGAGATCGCCGAATTCCTCCACCCGCGCACGCAAGAGATCGCCGACACGCTGCCGGCGGGATTCGGCCGCTGGCTGCTGCGCACCGGCTGGGCACGCTGGCTGGTCGATCGGTTCACCCGCAAGGGGCGGATCGTCAAGACGACATCGATCAGCGGGTTTTCGTTGCTGTATCTGCTCGCACGCTGCAAACCGCTACGCCGTCGATCGCTGCGCTTTGCTGCCGAGCAGGCTGCCTTGACGGCGTGGCTCGACCGCGTCGCGGAAACGGCACGATCGGACTACCCGCTGGCGTTTGAAGTTGCGCGCGCCCGCAGCCTGGTCAAGGGTTACGGCGACACCCACGAGCGCGGGAAAGCAAAATTCGACCGGCTCATGGCTCTCCTGCCCAGCTTGCGGGAACATGCGAATCCTGCCGCCTCGCTGGCGGACCTCATCAAGGCCGCGCTGGCTGATGAAGACGGTATCGCGCTGGACCAGGCGGTCGCGTCGCTCCCGGGCCGCCGGGCCGGGGCGCCGGCCAAATAGCCAAGGTGCAAGCGGCGCACCTAACCTATGAAAGGCCATGGTGGGTTGCGCCGCATCTGGCCGGATCGGGCGAGGCTCGGATATTTCGTGGGTACCGTTGGGACAAAGATGTGTGCGCCGTGCCCGCCGAGGGCAATGCAGTCGGGCGGTCCACTCAGCCGGGCAGTTCCGCCTTCAACAGGGCTTCGCGGTGGTGCTGGCGATCGGCATCGTGCCGATAGTGAAGCGTGCGCACGTATGCCTCCACTGAAAACGCTGGATCGAGCGCGAGTACGCTCCGAGCGTGCGTGGCCGCGGCCTCCTCTTCATCCATCATGGCAAAGGAGGCCGCAAGGAAGGCGTGATGGAATTGGTCGGGATGACTGATGTGCCTGAATGATTCGACCGCCTCGCCATAGCGGCGCGCGACGAAGTACGCCCGTCCCAGATGATTCCAGTAGCGCTCTGGATGATGGGGATTGAGCCGCATCGCTTTCCTGATCCACTCAGCACCTTTTTCCGGTTCTCCCAGCCAAGTGTATAGTTCACCCTGCTGGACAACGATCAAATCGTTGTTGGGGTTGAGCGCAACCGCACGCTGCTGATGGTACTCCGAGGCTTCGAAGTCGCCGCTCATGAGTTTCACGCCTGCAAGAATGCGGTGCACGTCGCTGTCATTGCGATCAAGAGCGAGCGCGATCTTGAGTTCGTCGTTGACGGTCTGCCAAGCGACATCACGGTCAGGCTCCCAATTGTTGATGAGCGATTGACCGACAATGCACGCGCGCCAAGCATGAGCGTGTGCATAATTGGGATCGAGCGCCAGCGCGCTTCCGACGGCCTTCTGTGCTTGCTGATTGTCCTCCAGTCGTGAACGGTGGTGAAGGATCTTGGCGGTGAGAACGAGCTCATAAGCGGCCATGCTCTCAGTCGGTTTCCGGGCCATGGATTGAATTGCCGCGGCTTCAACCTGCCCGGGCAACGTCGCGACGATTGACGACGTCACCTCGTCCTGGATCGCGAAGATATCCTCGAGGTCCCGGTCGTAGCGCTCGGCCCAAACGTGCCGGTCTCTGCGGGCATCGATGAGCTGGACGGTAATGCGAACCCGGTTTCCGACCTTGCGTACGCTCCCCTCTACGACGTATTGGGCGTTGAGCGCGTTCGAAACCTCCTGAATGTTCACCGCCTTGCCCTTATAGACAAAGGTCGAGTTGCGAGAGATGACGAGAAACTCTCGAAAGCGGGACAACGCGGTCAGGATGTCCTCGGTCAGACCATCGGCGAAAAACTCCTGTTCGGGATCGCCGCTCATATTCGCGAATGGCAACACCGCAATCGACGGTCCGTCGGACGCCGGCAATGGTGCCTTATCCGGTGACAACGCGAGCTTGCCGCGTAACGCCGGCGAGTGTGCGGCCGTCGATCCGGTAGACCCTGACGGGCCGCGCAATGTTCTTGAGTTGTTGCGGCCCCATGTCTTCGCAAGCGAAATCAACCTTTCCCTCGACCTCCTCGTAAACTTTGCCGGAGAGGCAGATTCCGCCTGCTTCCGCGATGCCCTCGAGCCGCGCCGCGATGTTGATCCCGTCACCGTAGATGCGCGCGTCGTCGTAGATCAGGTCGCCCTGGTTGACCCCAATGCGATATTGCATGCGCCGCTCCGGATCTACGGACGCATTGCGCTCCGCCATACGCTTCTGAATCGCCACCGCGCAGTTGACGGCGTTGAGCACGCTGGCGAACTCGGCGAGGATTCCATCGCCCGCCGTATCGATCACCCTGCCGCCGAAGTTTGCGATCATCGGCAGAACGACACTCTGGTGCTCCTTGAGGTCACGTACGGTCGCCTCCTCGTTCGCCCCCATCAAACCGCTGTAGCCCGCGATATCGGCGGCGAGGACGGCAGCCAGCTTGCGTTCAACTCGACGCGGTAAATCGGTCATTCCGAAAGCTCTAACGTCTTGAGTTTGTCAGTGGGTAACATAGTGACGCCGAACAAGACTGGCGACAGGCAGTATTACGTGGCCCGGCGCATGTCCGCTTCTCCGCAACCCGCAATCTTGTGACGGCCGGCACATCCGGGACGAGGCGCGATCCGTAGTGTCCGGTTCATGAACGGGCGGTGGTCGCCCGAAAACAAAATCGGAACGGACGGA
Source organism: uncultured Alphaproteobacteria bacterium (assembly GCA_963807865.1). Lineage (GTDB taxonomy): Bacteria > Pseudomonadota > Alphaproteobacteria > Rhizobiales > Xanthobacteraceae > VAZQ01. Next base: position 214,256 of record CAWEDK010000016.1, read on the forward strand.
GACGTGCTCATGCGCCAAGGTGAAAATTTCGCTGCAAACGGTTCGGCGGCCTCGCTTTTCCTGCTCGGCCGGAACAGCCGCGGCCAGTGGGTCGCGCAGGACCAGAGCGGGCGGCGCGGCGGTCTGTTCGTCAGCCAGGCGGCGGCGCTGAAATATGCTCTGTTCGAGAACGGCCGAAGCGGCCGGAACTGGTCGTCAACATCCCCGGCGTGTTCGAACTCGACCTCTCCGGGGCGGTCTTCGCCTGATCTTCCCGGAGTTTCCCGGCCTCTTCCGTCCGAATTCGCCCCACTTCGCGCTACTTCCCCGCCTTCCGCACCGGTTCCGACCGGCGGAAGGCGCAATCGTCGTCACCAGCCCATCAAGCCCTTCAAATTCGGGGAAATCGTTTGCCTCACCACCCTCCCGACCGCGCCGTCCGGCTGCCCACCGGGCCGGCACTTCGCACCGCATCGATGATCCGCCATCCTGGCGGCCTGCCGCCGGTGGCTGGCATCGGCGGCAACGACGCACGATATGTCACAGGCTGGCCAAGACACATCCCATGCCCGTCGTACCCGTGCCTGATGTCGTCACCCGTCGCGCCGCCACGGCGATGTCACCTTGCGCGTCCGGCGCTTCGCCGACCGACTGAACAGAGCCATGCCCGCCATGTTCCGCCCCCGCCTGTTCCAGCCGTTCTCGCGCCGCGCGATGCGCCACGCCGCGACCGTGCTCGCGCTGGTGCTGCTTGCCGGTACGATCGGCGCCGCCGCGCCGCGCCTCGCCGGCGACCTCACGCCCGGCAAACTGCCGAAGTCCGTCGTCCCGACACACTACGCCATCGATCTCGCAGCTCAATCCCGACACCCTCAAGGTCGACGGCTTCGAGGTCATCGACATCGAGGTGCGCGAGCCGACCGCGCGGCTCGTGCTCAATGCCGACGAGATCAAGATCACCCGCGCCACCATCGACCGGAAGCCGCGCGGCGCCACCGATCACCTACGACGACGATGCCGAAACCGTCACCCTCACCTTCCCGCGCCCGCTCGAGGTCGGGCAGCCACAAGCTGCGCATCGCGTTCACGGCGCAGATCCACCGGTCGGGGCCCGGCCTCTATTACGTCGACTACCGCACCGACAGCGGCAGCAAGCGGCTGATCTCCAGCCATCTGGCGCCCGCCGACGCCCGCCGGGTCTTTCCGGTATGGGACGAGCCGGCGCTGAAGGCCACATTCGCGCTCACCGTCACGGTGCCGCGCGCCTACACGGCCGTCAGCAACATGCCGGTCGCGCGCGAGGACCCGGCCGGGCCGAACGCGAAGAAGATCTCCTTCTCGACCACTCCGAAAATGTCGAGCTATCTCGTCGAACTGACGGCGGGTGAGCTCGAGCAGATCAGCGGCGAGGTCGACGGCGTCGCGATCAATGTCTTCACCATCGCCGGCAAGCGCGAACAGGGACGGTTTGCGCTGCAGAGCGCGATCGACCTGCTGCGCTACTTCAACGACTATTTCGGCCTGAAGTATCCGCTGCCCAAGCTCGACCTGATCGCGATCCCGAACGGCCATGTCAGCGCCATGGAGCATTGGGGCGCCATCACGTTCAGCGAAAGCTACCTGCTGTTCGACCCGCGGACGCATGCCGGCAGCGCCCGGCGCGGCATCTTTGCGCTGATCGCGCACGAGATCGCCCACCAATGGTTCGGCAACCTCGTCACCATGACGCTGGTGGGACAATCTCTGGCTCAACGAAGGCTTCGCCACCTGGATGGAATCCAAGGCGACCGAGCATTTCCATCCGCGCTGGCGGACCTGGCTCAACAATTACGACGAGAAGCAGGGCGCGATGCGGCAGGATGCCAACGGCACCGCGCATCCGATCCGCCAGGCCGGTGAACGACAAGTCCGAAGCCTCGGAGATGTTCGACGACATCACCTACAACAAGGCCGGCGCCATCGTGCGCATGCTGGAAGGATATCTGGGCCCCGAGGTGTTCCGCGCCGGCGTGCGCAAATACTTGACCGACCACGCCTACGGCAACACCACGCCGGCCGACCTCTGGCGCGCGCTCGAAGCTGTCTCCGGCAAGCCCGTGACCGCCGTTGCGACCGCCTTCATCGAGCAGAGCGGCGTCCCGCTGGTCGTCGCCGAAACCAAGTGCATCGACGGCGCGCAGCGCATCACGCTGCGCCAGGAGCGCTTCACGCTGCCGGGAGCCGAGCGGACGGCCGGCTCTGGCATATCCCAATCGCCGGTCAAGCTGGTGAATGGACAGCGGCCGCTCGAACCAGTCCTGCTGACGCAGGCCGCCGATCGAGATCGCCGCCGGCCGCTGCGGCGAAGCGGTCAAGCTCAACGTCGGCGACACCGGCTATTATCGCGTGCAGTACGATGACGCGATGCGAGCGGCGCTGACCAAATCGTTCGCGCTGCTTGCCGCCGGCCGACCGCGTCAACCTTCTGGCCGACACCTGGGCGCTTGGTGGAAGCAGGGCGCGGCTCGCCCGACGCCTATCTCGACCTGGTCGAGCAGATCGGCGACGACAGCCGCCCGGTCTGGGATCAGGTGATGCGGCGTGCTCAAGCAGATCGACCGTCTCCAACTACAATCGTCCCGAGCGCGCGGCCTTCCAGGCGCATGCGCGCGCCAAGCTCCGCCCGGTGCTCGACCGCATCACCTGGGACGCGCCGCGCCCCGAGGGCGACGGCACCGGCGCACTGCGGGCGGAACTGGTTCGCACGCTGGGACGGCTCGGGGATGAGCGAAGTTCTGACTGAAGCCAGTCACCGGTTCGCGGTGTTCCAGCAGCGGCCCGAATCGTTGCGGCCGGACCTGCGGGACGCGGTCGTGCGATTTGCCGGCATCGCGGCCGACCGAAGCACCTACGACACGCTGCTCGCACTGGCCCGCAAATCTTCGCGGCCGCGAACGCGAGCGCTATTATGCGGCGGCCGCGAGCGCGCGCGATCCGGCGCTGGCGCGCGAGACGCTCGGCCTGATGCTCGGCGGGTGAACTGCCCTCGAGCGTGATCGGCAGCATGCTCAATGCGATGGCGTCGGACGGCGGTCACGCCGAATTGGCCTGGGCGATTCGTGCGGAGAAATTTCAAGACGCTGGCCGACAGGCAAGGCTCTTCGTTCCGCAACTATTTCGTTCCCAATTTGATGAAGAACTTCAGCGATCGGGCGCAAGCCAACGAACTGGCCAATTTTGCGCCGATGCAGGCAAGCGACAGCGCGCGCGAGGCCGCCAAAGAGGCGGAGGACGACATCAGGTTCGATGCGGACTTGAAGGCGCGGGCGCTACCCGCCATCGACGAGTGGGTCAGACGGCGTACCACGCGCGGCTGACCGCTAAGCGCCGTTTCTTTTCCGCGATCACCCGCTGCAGCTTCTTCTGATAGTCTGCGACGCATTGGTGCGGCAGAACTGGTGACGGTTGTAGTAGTGCCGGATGAGACCGAACGGCCCGTGACAGCAATGACACCTTTTCATGACGCAGTTCGTACGCTCGTCTGCCGATCTTCGACGCCCTCGGCGCAGAACTCGTTGCAGGTGTATTGGTTCCCGACGACGCGCCATTGCTGGACTCGTCCTTCGACGACCGGGAATGGATTTCCGCAGCAGGCGCAGCGGCCGAATTTCGCAGTGTTGGACATGGCTCTCTCCTCTGGCGTTGCCAACTGATGGGAGCAGCATGCCGGTCCAGCGTCCGCCGCACTGTGCTGACCATCACGAGGTTGCGGGTTTTCTCCCGAGGGGCCACCGCGGCCGGTGGAACTCACGCCGGAACGGCGATTTGACCGCTGTGCTGCCGCGGCTCTTGCGCTAATCTGCCGCACGATTTCGCGAGAATGATTCTCACCAAGGGGCAACCCCCGATGGCGAAACCGGCGCTCCCGCCCGACAATCTGTTTTCGGCCCTTCCCGGCGAACTCTCACGCCGGCTGTTCGCGGAGGCGCGCGTCCAGACGTGACGGCCGACCAGGTGGTGTTTCTCGCCGGCGACGCCGGCGACGGCTGCTACCGCGTGGAGGAAGGCCTGCTCAAGGTCAACGTGATCACGCCCGGCGGAGCCGAACGCATCCTGGCGATCCTCGGGCCGGGATCGATCGTCGGAGAACTGTCGATGATCGACGGCTCGGCCCGCTCGGCCTCGGTCTCGGCGCTGCGCGAATTCGAAGCTGAGCTTCATCAGCCGCTCGGTATTCGAGGCTTTCGGCCGGGCCAATCCGGAGATCCATCAGCAATTGATGGTGCTGCTGGCGCGCCGCTTGCGGGACACCAACAACGCGCTGGCGGCAACGAGCTTCCTGTCGGTGAAGGGACGCGTCGCACGCGCCCTGCTCAGCCTCGCGGAAGCATTCGGCCATGACGTCGGCGGCGGCCGCATTCTGATCCGGCAGAAGATGACGCAGTCGGACCTCGGCGCCATGGCGGGGATCGCGCGGGAAAACGTCAGCCGCATCCTCAAGGAATGGACCGACAAGTCGCTGATAAGCCGCCTCGCCGGCTATTACTGCCTGGAAAAGAAGGCGGTCATCGAGCGCGAAGCCGAGATGTAAGGCGCACCGCCCGACGTGGCGCCGCGCGAATTTGACTCCTCAGGCTACGGCGGCGGCGGCATCGCGGAAAGCTGCAGCTCGTTGGTATGCAGCCGCGCCACCACCAGGCGTAGCAGGTAGAAGCCGAACTGCGGGTTCTGGAAATAGAGCTCCTTGAACCGGTCATAGGTGATGGTGGCGGCCCGTACGTCGGTCTTGCAGCGGACCGTCATGATGCGCCGGCCGTCGTCGGTGAACAGCCCGATCTCACCCAGCAGCGTACCGCTGCCGGCCGTCTTGCCGATTTCGACGATCTCGACTTCGCCCGAGAGAATGTAGAACGCCTTGTCGGCGATGTCGCCGCGCCGGATGATGACTTCGCCGGCCGCGAACTGCGTTGGGCGCATATACTCGAGCAGCCAACTGACATTCATGTCGGTCTTTGCGGCGGCGTCAACGTTGCGGATGAGCTTGACCATGTCCCGCAGCCGGATGGCGTTGAGCGGCAGCAGCACGGCGTTGAGCAGCACCGTCGGGTAGGTGCCGTGGTTGAATGAATAGATCATCGCCAGCATGTTCGCGGCGATCGCGGCGAACCGCAGCGGGATGATGGTTTTCGAGTTGGCGGCATAGAGGCTCGCCGCGGCGGCGGCGTAGCCGACCAGTTCCACTGCCAGATGTTGCATCGCGTGGCCTGTTTCTCATGCGGGCGTCGCCCGGCGCCGCTCCAATACTGTTGCGGTGGCGCGGACAATCCAATGCCTCCGCTAGAGATTTTTCGGGCGGACTGATCTCTCCGCTCGTCCCCACGGAAGCGCGGACCCAGTGCGCAGAGAGGCCCAATCTTGCCTAGCAGAGAACAAGGACTGGATGCCCGCGTTCGCGGGCATGAGCGGAGAGAGCCCTGCCATGGCTCCGCTTGTCACCACGGAAGCGACGCTGCCCACGAACCACACCTCAAGACGCTGGTTGACGCTTGCGCCGGAATAAACGGGGTGCGCGGCTCGGCGGCGGCCGGAGCGCAATCGACCAAAGTGTGATCACCAACACGCCGGGGCCGGCGAGCCCGCACTAAGGTTCACCATCAACAACGCGCCGGACAATCCGGCCAGCCCTCGGAGCCCCGTCATGAACAGCTTCTCCAACACCCAGTCCGCTTCCCCCGCCACCGCCGCCGACAACGCTCAGGGCGCGCACGAGGAGATCGACTGGGAAGAGCGCCGCTGGCAGATGGAATGGGACCGCCGCAACGTCGAGGACTGACGCGGCATCAGCTTCCGAATTCAACCAAAAGGCCGCCCCAGGGGCGGCCTTGTGCATTCCACCTGCAACTTTTCGGGATTATCCGGCCGCATGATCTTGTCCGAAAAGTCTGCAACTTTTCGGGATCATGCTCTATTCGGGAGGCTCGGTCGCCGTGAACGACCGCACGCGGTCGCCTTCGCGCAGGAAGGCGCCAGCGCGCGCCACGACCATGTCGCCCTCGAACAATCCTTCGCGGATTTCGGCCTGGCCGGCCGCCATCAGGCCGACGGTCACGCGCCGCGATTCGACCCTGCCGTCGCGCACCACCTGCACGACCGGGCCGCCCGAATCATACAACACCGCCGAGAGCGGTACCGCCGTGCCGCAGCGCTGCGCGATGTCGATCCTGGCGCGGCCGAAGGCGCCGGCGCGCAGCCGCGCGTCGCTGCCGATGAACACACGCACCTGGCCGAGCTGGGTAGCCTGGTTGATGCTGCCCGAAATCAGCCGCACCCGGCCGGGCAACCCGCCCACGCCGACGATCTCGACCGCCGCCGCCTGATTGGGCGCCAGGGTCGCGAGGGTATTGACCGGAGTTTCGGCCAACAATTCCATCTCGCCCTGCGCGGCGATGCGAAACAGCGGCGGTCCCCGCCCCGACGCAAGCGCGCCGACGACGGCGGCGGATGACACCACGGTTCCGGCGGCCGGGGCCCGCACCGGAACTGCCGCTCCAGTGCCCTGCCCTTCGGGCGGCGCAAGCCGCGCCAGAATTTGTCCCGCGACCACGGTATCGCCGGGCTCGACCTGGACCTGCGTGATCTGCAGCCCCTCGCGATCCGGCCGGACCAGCACCTCGGTTCTCGGCCCGAGCACGCCGGTAACCTGCAACGTGTCCGCGAAGCAGATGTTCTTGGTGCGGATCACCGTCACGGCGCGTTCGGTCATGCGCTCGGCCTCGCGCTTGGCGGGCGCGGCGAACAGGACATCCGGCACGGCGATGCCGAGTGCGACGGCGGCCGTCATCCACAGCTTCGCAACGGACACCGGACGGACACTTGGGCTGCTCATACCATCGGCCTGGTTTCGCCGCGCGCCGCGCACGATGGCGGCGGCAACGTGCGGGAATGTGAACCAATCGCGCGGGCGCGGCAAGGATCGCGCCGGGAGGCGCGGCGCTACGACACCTGGGCGGTCTCGGCCGGCGGCGGGGGCAGCGCGCCGCGCCAGTTCACGATCTCGTAGGCGGCGACCGGCGCGGTGAAGCCTTTCAGCGTCAATTCGCCGATCGGCGTCGCCTCGACGCAATGCTCTACCGCGCTGAAGGCGCGTTGTCCGACCACGATCTGGCCCGGGCGGGCTTCGTCGCACAGCCGCGAGGCGAGATTGATGACGCTGCCGATCGCGGTGTATTCGCGGCGCTGCTCGAAGCCGATCTGGCCGAGCGTGGCGTAGCCCGAGGCGATACCGACGCCGAAGCCGAGCCGGTGGCCCTTGCGCTGCCACTGCGCCGACAGCTTGTCGACCTGCCCGCGCATCTCGAGCGCGAGCTGGACGGCGCGCTCGGTGTGGTCGGCGCATTGGATCGGATCATTGAACACGATCATGATGCCGTCGCCGGCGAAGCGGTCGAGCGTGCCTTCGTAGCGGAAGATCAGCTCGCCGAGGCTCTCGTGGTATTCGCGCAGCACCGCCATCACCTCTTCGGGCTCGCTGCGCTCGGTGAAGGCGGTGAAGCCGCGCAGGTCGCAGAACACCACCGTGACCTCGCGGCGGTGGCTCGCGAGCATCGCCTCGGCGGCGTCCCCGGAGGCGATCATTCGCGCCACCTGCGGCGCCAGAAACCGCTGCAGCCGGCCGATGCGGTCGATCTCCGCGAGCTGGGTCGGCGACCCGCTGTTCGAGCTGCTGGTTCCAGGCCGACAGCTCCTCGGTCTGCTCCTTGAGCTTTTCGGCCTGCTGATGGACGGTGTCGTGCAGTTCCTTGATGCGCAGCAGCGAGCGCACCCGCGCCACCAGCGCCGCCTGTTCGAACGGCTTGGTGAGATAGTCGTCGCCGCCGGCTTCGAGCCCGACCACCATGTCGCGCGGATCGGCCTTGGCGGTCACCATGATGACCGGCACGAATTTCAGCTTGGCGTCCTGCTTGAGTTCCTTGAGCACCGCGATGCCGTCGAGCTTCGGCATCATGATGTCGAGCAGCACGAGGTCGGGGTCGAGCGCGCGCGCCTGCGCCAGCGCCTCCTCGCCGTCCGCGGCAGTGACCACCTCGTAGCCCTGGGCGTTAAGCCGGACCCGCAGGATCTCGACATTGGTCGGATTGTCGTCGACCACCAGAATGCGCGGCGGAGTTCGCAAGTCCCAGCCTCCTTGGCGTCAGCTCAGGAACTCGCGCACCTTGGCGAGGATGACGCGCGGGCTGAACGGCTTGGCGAAATAGCCGTCGCAGCCGGCCGCCAGCGCCTTGGCCTCGTCGCCGGACAGCGCATAGGACGTCACCGCGATGATCGGAATGGCATTGAGCTCCGGATTGGCCTTGATGCGGCGCGTCGCCTCGTAACCGTCGACCAGCGGCAGTTGGATATCCATCAGGATCAGGTCCGGCCGGCATTCCGCCGCCATCGCCACGCCCTTCTCGCCGTCGAACGCCTCGATCACCTCGAAGCCCGCGTTGGTGAGCAAATCGTTGAGGATGCGGCGGTTGTTCACCGTGTCCTCGACCACCAGAATGCGCTTGCTCATGACGGATGCCCCTGCTCGGTCACGCGCACCGGCAAGACGATGTTGAAGGTCGATCCTTCGCCCAGCGTCGATTCCAATCCGATCTGACCTCCGTGTACCTGAACCAAGCGACGGGATATCGACAGCCCAAGGCCGGTGCCACCTTTCTGCCGCGTGCTGCTGTTGTCAACCTGCTGGAACTCCTCGAAAATGCGGGCCTGATCCTCGGGCGGAATGCCAGGTCCCGGTGTCCTTCACGGCGATGTTGAAGTGACCGTTGACCGCCTTGGCGCGGATTTCGATGGACCCGGCATCGGTAAATTTGATGGCGTTGCCGACGATATTCAGCAGCACTTGGGTGAGGCGTCGCCCGTCACCGCGTCCGACCGGCAGATCCGGGGGAATGTCGGTTTTGATCTCCAGCGCCTTGGCGCGCGCCAGCGAACCGGTCGACGCCACGACGGTATCGACGATCCCTTGCAGGGAATAGTCGTCGAGCGAAAGCTTGAGCTGGCCGGCATCGATCTTCGAAATATCCAGCACGTCGTTGATCAGGCCGAGCAGGTGCTTGCCGTCCTTCTGGATCGAGATCGAGCACTTCCACCGCCTTGTCGGGCAGCGCGCCATAAAGGCCGTCGGTCAGCAGTTCGGCAAATCCCAGCATGCCGTTGAGCGGCGTGCGCAGCTCGTGGCTCATATTGGCGAAGAACTGATCCTTGTGGGCATTGGCGACCGCAGCTCGCGACCCTTCTGATCGACCTCCGTGAACAGCCGGGCATTTTTCATAGCCACGACCGATTGGTCCGCGAACGTCTGCATCAGCCCGACGGTGCTGGTGGGAAAATCGCCAGTGGCGCGACGCTGCACGACCAGCGAGCCCAGGCACTGGTCCTGGCTGAGCAGCGGCACCACCAGGACCGAGTGGAACCCGGCACTCAGCGTGAGATCCTTGAGGGGAAAGTTCGGCGCCGACACCAGGTCGGCGATGCAGATCGGCTGGCGCTTCTGCGCCGAGAATCCCATCACGCTTTGATCGCGCGTGATCGCGACGGCACGGGTGCCGTCGCGATAGGCCTGATCCACGCCATGCGCCTCGGCCAGTTCGAACACCTCGCGGACGGGATCGTAGCTGTAGATGGCGCCCGCGTCAGCTTTGCTGAGTTCGACCGCGCGCGTCACGATCGTGGCCAGCAGCGAGTTGAGATCGAGCGATGACGCAACGGCGCGGCCGATTTCCTCGAGCGCCTTGAGCTCGCGAACGGACTGCTCGAGATCGCGAGTGCGCTCCTCGACCTTCTGTTCCAGGCGGCTGTAAGATTCCTGCAATTGGCCGGCCATGCGATTGAAATGGTCGGCAAGGTCCTCGATCTCATCCGCTGCCTTGACGTCGATGCGGTAACCGAAATTGCTGGATTCGAGTTGCCGCGCGCCGGCCTGCAGCGCCTGGATGGGGACCACCATCTGGCGCGCGAGCAGCATTCCGGAGAGCACCGCGAGCAGAACGCCGGCCGCCAGCAGCCAGCCGATCCGGTAGATCAGGTTGTAGACCGGCTTCAACGCCGTACTGGTCAGTTGCTCCGAGAAGATGTGCCAGTTCAGCTTGTCGAGCCCGGCCGCCGCCGTCAGCACCGAACGACCTTCGGGATCGCGTCCGAAGAACACGCCGGTTGCGCCCTCACCGAACTCCATCTTGACCTGCGGAAGGTCGGACATGTTCATTCCGAGCCGGTAACTGGGATTGGTATGCGCCAGCAGCCGGCCGGTCGGTCCCACGATGAAGGCTTCCGTGTCCTTGCCGAATTGCTGCGGATCGAAAAACGTCGTCAGAAACTTGAGATTGATCTCGGCCACCGTCGAGCCGGCGTTGCGGCCGGAATGCTTGATCGCAATGGTCATGAACGGCTCGGGGCCGTCGAAATAGACCGGCGAAAACCAGACTGACTTGGTCTGCGTCTCTTTGAAGCGAGGATCGCCCGAATAGTCTATGCCTGAAAGCTCGACAAAGCCCTCGCGCGTCAAGCGCAATTGTTCCTTTCCTGAGCCGTCGAGTTGAATGACACGATCGACCGGCGGCACCTGCTGAAGCAGCAAGGCATAGTCGGAACGACGCTGTTCGAGTGTGGTGGCGCTCGCCCGGGTCGCCCAACTGATCTGCCGTTCGACCTCGGCGACATACTGTTCGATCCGCCGGGCCATCGCTTCAGCCTTCTCGGACTGGGAATCCGACAAAAGCTGGGTCACCTCGGTATAGGTGAACCACGTCTCGAAGCCACCGTTCACGGCGAGCACGAGCACCAGCAATGTGACAAAGGAAACGACGTATTTGCCGAACAGGCTTCGCCGGCGGAACCAGCGCTTGTGAACTGCCTCGGCCATCGGAATTCTCGTATCGACTCAAACGTTTATGAACCCGGCGCGGGCCCGCCGCAAGCCTACCCATCGTCGCTCCTTTGCCGCGGAGACGGGGTGGAACCCGTCGGCGCGCGTTTCACCGCAGCATTTCGGGTGCAACCCGGCACAGCGCGCGGCGGATCGCAGATCGGGAACCACGGTTTCTTCTTATGTCGAACGAGCCGCGGTTTCCGTTCAGCACACGCTCACTCAGCCTGCCGTGTCCCGGGCGGCTCGCATTGCCTTCATGGGGGCGGCCAATGTCGCAGCATCACCAAAGTTGCCCCGCCAGCGGGAGCCGTCACTCCGGCCGGTGGATGACCGGCGCAGCGCGGGTGAAGGTACGGCGGCCGCGCTTCAGGCCGAACAGCGGCTGCGCCAGTTCGGCGACCGCGTTGGCCGGCGCCTCGCAGTCGAGCACCACCAGGTCGGCCGGGTGGCCCGCGGCGAGGCCATAGTCGCCGAGGTTCATCAGTTTCGCGGGCTGCGTCGTCACCATCGCAAAACAGTCGGAAAGCTCCGCGGACCGGCCGAGATGCGCGATGTTGGCGTAGAGGTTTGCCATCCGGACCAGCGAGCAGTCGCCGTACGGCGTGAAGGGATTGAGCACGTTGTTGGTGGCGAGCGAGCACGTGACGCCGTGCTGGAGCAGCTTGTGGGCGGCGGCGACGCCGCGCGGGACATGGCGATCGTGGCCGCGTCCCATCAGGAACAGGTCGGTCGAGGGCAGCACGGTCACGGCGACGCCGGCATCGGCGAGCCGCCGCGCGGCCGCGGTGAACAGGTCAGGCGGCAGCGCGGACAGCTTGGTGACATGACCGATCGCGACGCGGCCGCCGTAGCGGTGCTGCACCGTCTGCCGGCAGACCTCGTCGAGATCCATCCAGGACTCGTCGAGGTCGAAGTCGAGATGGAAATCGATATCGAGACCGAACTCCCGAGCAATCGTAAAAATGCGCTCGATCTGCCCGTGCGGATTGCTGTCGGTGTAGGGACAGCCGCCGATCAGGTCAGCGCCGGACCTGCAAGCCGCGACCAGCAGCTCTTCCGCACCTGGATCGTTGAGCAATCCTTCCTGCGGAAAGACGCAAATCTCAAGATCGATGGCCCAGGCGAAATCCGCCTTCAACCGGCGGATGGCGTTGAAGCTGGTGAGCCCGACCCGCGGATCGACCTCGACATGGGTGCGCATGCGGGTGGTGCCCTGCACGATCGCCTTCTCCAGCGTGCGCCGCCCGCGTGCATAGACATCGTCCTCGGTGAAGGCACGCTTGGCGGCGGCGACCTGTGCGATCGCCTCCTGCAACGTGCCCTCCTCCGACCGGCAGCGGTCGAGGATGCAGGACTTGTCGAGATGGATGTGGGTCTCAACGAAGCCCGGGATGACAAGCCGTCCCGCGACATCTTCCACCGGAGCATCGGACGAGATGGCCGGCGACACCTCGGCGATCCTGCCACCGGCAATGCCGACATCGAAGGCGGCGCCGTCACGGCCGGCAATGCGGGCATTGCGAACGATGAGATCGAGCGGCATCGGCTACTGCGCCGCTTCCGCGCGGCCGAGATAGGCGGCTTCCAGCGCCGGATCGTGCGCCAGCGCATCGGCGCGATCGTCGCGTACGATGCGCCCCGACTCCAGCACATAGCCGCGGTCCGCCACCGTCAGCGCGAGCGCCGCCATCTGATCGACCAGCAGAATCGTGACGCCGTCATCGCGCAGTTCGGCCAGCACGTCGAACAACTCGTTGATCATCGCGGGCGCCAATCCGAGCGAGGGCTCGTCGAGCAACAGGATGCGCGGCTTCGCCATCAGGCCGCGCGCAATCGCGAGCATCTGCTGCTCGCCGCCGGACAGGAGGCCCGCCCGGCTCGACATCCGCTCGCGCAGGCGCGGAAACCGCTCGAGCAGCGCCGCGACTTCGGACGCCTGGTCGACGTCGTTGCGCGCGTAGGCGCCGAGCACGAGGTTGTCCAGCACGCTCATCTCCGGGAACACCTGGCGGCCCTCCGGCACCAGCGCGACGCCGCGGGCGACGATCTGGTGCGCGGCCAAATGCTCGACCCGCTCGTTGTCCAGCACGATCGACCCGCTCACCGGACGCAACAGGCCGGTCACCGCGCGCATCGCGGTGGACTTCCCGGCGCCATTGGCGCCAAGCAGCGCCACCGTCTCACCCGGCCTGACCAGGAACGACACCTCTTCGAGCGCTGGCGCCGCGCCATAGCCGGCGGTCAGCTTCAAGCAGGACAGGATCGCGTCCTGCGAGCCGCTCCATGCCGCTTCGCGCGGCCGCGCCCGCGTTCCGCCGTCGCCCAGATAAGCCTTCAGCACACGCGGATCGTGGCGAACGACCGCCGGCGTCCCGGACGCGATGATGGCGCCGGCATCGAGCACCACGATGTGGTCCGAAATGCCCATCACCAGCGTCATGTCGTGCTCGACCAGGATGACGGCGATACCGATGTCGGCGATCCGGCGGATCAGCATGCTGAGCGCGGCCTTGTCGGAGCGCATCAATCCGGCCGCCGGCTCGTCGAGCAGCAGAACCTGCGGCCTGCTCGCCAGCGCGCGGGCGATCTCGATCAGCCGCCGGTCGACATGGGGCAGGTCGCCGGCGAGCGTCGCCAGCCGTCCGTGATAACCGACGAAGCTCAGCAGCGCCTGCGCGGCGCGCTCGTCGTTGCGGCTTGCGATGCTGGTGAACGGGTTGCCCAGCCGGCCGCGGCGCAGCGCCACCAGGATGTTGTCGAGCACGCTCATGGTGCCGAACAACTGCGTGGTCTGATAGGTGCGGGCGATGCCGATGCGTGCGATACGCCACGCCGGCGCACCGGCCAACTCAAGGTCGCGCAGGCGGACGCTGCCGGTGTCGGGCCGGTAGAACCCACCGATCATGTTGAGCACCGTCGTCTTGCCGGCGCCGTTCGGTCCGATCACGCTGGTGATGCGGCCCGGCTCGGCCACAAAGCCGACGTCGGTGGCCGCGCGGATGCCGCCGAAGCTGATGCCGAGGCCGTCCACGACCAGGCGATCGCGCGCGGCGCCGGGGGCGAGCAATTCGGCGAGATCGAAGTCCTTGACGTCGGCGCCGGCCGGGCTGGTCCGGCGCAGGTAGCGCGCGAGCGTGCCGATGATGCCCTCGGGCGCGAGCCAAAGGACGACGAGCAGCAGCGCGCCCACGAACAGCAGCCGGTACTCGGCGAGGTGCGACAGCAATTCCGGCAGCATCACCGTGATGGTGGCGCCGACCACCGGCCCCAGCACCCAGCCGGCGCCGCCGACGATGACCGCCAGCAGAAACAGGATCGATTGCGAGAACGGAAACGAATCCGGCGCCACGAACATCATCAGCGGCGCGAAGATCGCGCCGGCGAGGCCGGTGAACACCGCTGACAGCGCGAACGCGGCTGTCTTGATGGTCACCGGGTTGAGACCAACCGAGCGCGCCGCCGTCTCGCTGTCGCGCACCGCGACCATCGCCTTGCCCCAGGCGCTGCCGGCGAGCCGGTGGAACAGATAGAGCGACAGGCCGGCGAGCAGGATCGCGAACATCGCCATCTCACGTTCCGAGAACGCATGCCCCGCGATGCTCGGCGGGACGAGCCCCATCAGGCCGTTCTGGCCTCCGGTCAGCCCCTTCCACTCGACGGTGGCGTGGTGGACGATGAACGCGAACGCGATGGTCAGCATCGCGAGGTACGGCCCGGTGGTGCGCAGCGCCGGCAACGCGAGCAGCGCGCCGACGATGCCGGCGATCAGCCCGGCGAGCGGGAACGCGATCCAGAAGCTCATGCCGCTCGCCGTCAGGATCGCGGCCGTATAGGCGCCGATCGCGTAGAAGCCGACGTGGCCGAGCGAGACCTGGCCGGACAGCCCGAGCAGGATATTCAGGCCGACGCCGACCACCGTGGTGAGCGCGACCAGCGCCAGGATGAAGTGGGTGTAGCCTTCGGAGGCGAACACCAGGCCGATGCCGGCCGCGGTCAGCAGCAAGATCACGAGCGACATGACGGCGGGATGGCGAATCGGTGCCATCGCTACACCTTCTTGGCCGCGGCACGGCCGAACAGGCCGTTCGGCATCGCGGCGAGCGCCAGGATGACGACCGTAAAGGCGACGATCTGGGTGTAGGTCGAGCCGAAGAATGCCGTCACCAGCGCCTCGATCAGGCCGTAGATCAGGCCGGCGAACATCAC
This sequence comes from uncultured Alphaproteobacteria bacterium, assembly GCA_963807865.1. Taxonomy (GTDB): domain Bacteria; phylum Pseudomonadota; class Alphaproteobacteria; order Rhizobiales; family Xanthobacteraceae; genus VAZQ01. Next base: position 229,338 of record CAWEDK010000016.1, read on the forward strand.
GCCCGAGGCCGACGAGATGCCGCCCAGGATGGCGGCGGCGAACGCCTTGATGCCGAACAGCGTCCCCATGTCGGAATGCACGCTGAACAGCGGCGCGATCATCAGCCCGGCGAGCCCCGCGAGCGCGGTCGACAGTGCGAACGACAGCGCGATCGCGAGCCGCACGTTGATGCCCATCAGGCGCGCGGCATCCTTGTTCTGCACCACCGCCAGCAGCGCCTTGCCCACGCGGGTGTAGTGAAACGCCAGTTGCAGCGCCAGCGCGATGCCGATCCCGACCACCGGGATCAGCAGTTGCAGCGGATAGACACCGGTGCCGAGGAACTCGATCGGCTTCTGCGCCAGGATCGACGGGAAGCCGCGCGGCTCCTTGCCGAAGGTGAACAGCACCACATTGTCGAGCACGATGCCGCCCGCCACCGTCGCCATCAGCCAGCCGTTCGAGCCGCGCTCGGCGAACGGCCGCACCAGCGTGCGCTCGACCACGAGGCCGAACAGCGCGCACAGCACGAGCGCGAGCGCGGCGGCGAGCGGCAGCGGCCAGCCGAGCGTGACCGCGAACGTGTAGCCCAGCACGGCCCCGAGCATCATCGAGGAGCCCTGCGAGAAATTGACGGTGTTCGAAACCACGTAGGTGACGTGATAGCCGAGTGCGATCAGCCCGTACATGCTGCCGACTGCGAGGCCGGTGACGATGGCCGAGATCAACAGCATGAGGTGGCGGCCCTCGAATACGCGGACGGGACGCCGAGCGCCCGGCGTCCCGCCCCGCTCCGCGCTTAAGCTAGTTCGTCAAGGGAAGTATCTGGCCGTCCTTGAAGTAGGTGAAGATGTAGTCGTCGGCGGTCAGCGCGTCGTGATTCTGCGGGCTAAACGCCTTGCTGTAGCGCTTGATCAGACCATCGTAACCGTCGACCTCGTAGAGCGCCTGGCGGATCTTCGGCCCTTCGGTCGAGCCGGCCTTGGCGACGGCGAGCGCCATCAGGTTCAGCGCATCGTAGGCGTTGGCGATGCCGACCGCCGGCGTTACGTCGGCGAGCGTCTTGATCTCGGGATACTTCGCCTTCAGCGCGGCCAGCACCGATTCAGCTTTCGGCGACAGCTTGCCGGAGAAGCTGAAGGTCTGGATGAAATGCACCTTGGCGCCGCTCGGGCCTGCCAGTTCGCTGAAGCGGCCGCCGGCCGGTCCCCAGTGCGAGACGATCGGAACGTCCCAGCCCATGCGGTCGAGCGATTTCACCACCTGCGAGGACGGCGCGACATTCGCCACCATGAACAGGACATCAGCCCCGGCCTGCTTGAGACGGGTCAACTGCGGCACCACGTCGACGTCGGCGTCCTGAAACTTCTCGATCGCGGCGTACGGAATATTTTTCTCGGCGAGCGCGGCCTTCAGCCCCACCTCGTTCAATTCGCCCCACGGATTGTTGATCAGGATCATGCCGGGCTTCTTCGAGCCGTATTTCTTGACGGCGTATTCGACCAGCGCCTTGTCGACCAGCACATCGACCGCGGAAACCCGGAACACATAGTTCTCCGCCGCGCCATTGCGGGTGATCGGCGTGCCCGCCGCCCAGACGCCCATGAACGGCACCTTGTTCTGGTTCGCGAACGGCACGATCGCGATCGACACCGGCGTATCGAGACCGCCGAACATCGCCACCACCTTCTCGCGCTGGACCAGTTCGCGCGCAGCGATAACGCCCTTCGCCGGGTTGCTCTCGTCGTCGCGCACGATCAGTTCGACCTTCTTGCCGAGCAGCCCGCCCTTGGCGTTGACCTCGTCGATGGCGACGCTGAGGCCGCGGACAATGGCTTCGCCGGACTTGGCCGACTGGCCGGACATGGCGGCGACCAGGCCGAACTTGAGCGTGTCCTGCGCCATCGCCGGCCACGCGAAGGCGGCAGCCGCGGCGGCGGTTCCGGCAAATAGCAAGCGCCGGGAAAGCTGCGAGAAACGGGATTTTGGCGGCATCAATACCCTCCTGGAAGGCGTGGGACCTGTGCCCATGTCGCAAAGGACATGCCAGCTACCCTAACTGAATTGCCGCGAGAATTCCGCCCATGCGTCGCGGCCCCCGCTCACATCCTAGGCAATCGCATAACGAACAGGCACGATTGCATGCACTATTGTATACACTTATTGAGGACTTAGAATACGATAACTTGGCCGGGAAAATGCATGAACATCCGTAACCCGGCCGGCCGATGCCGGTCCCGTATTCGAGCCCAAACCCCAGAGAGGCCCGCGATGCCGTCCTCGTCGTCCGCAGCCAAGGCTGCCGTCATCACCCCGTCCAGCGAGACCGCGGAGGCGGCCGAAATCGTCGAGAAATTCCTCGTCGCGTCGATGATCCCCGACCCCGAAACCGCCGCCCGCTACATCGCCGAGCCGCTCAAGCTCACCTTCACGGGCGGCCGCAAATTCTCACATCCGCGTGAAAGCACGGCCTTCAATGCCAAGCGCTACAAATGGGTGAAGAAGAAGATGGAGCGCTCCGACGTCGCGCCCGGCCCTGACGAGACGGTGGTATACAACATCGGCACGCTGTACGGCGAATGGCCGGACGGGACGCCGTTCGAGGGTAACCGCTACGTCGACCGCTTCGTGGTGCGTGGCGGCAAAATCGTACAGATGGACGTGTGGAACGACAGCGCCGAGCGGCTTTTGACTCGCAACGGCATCGACGCTTGAGCCTGCCGCTTACGGCCCACCTTGCGTGAGAACCAGCGCCGCCAAGGCATCGGAACCGGCTCCCTGCGGAGTGCATTGACGCGCCGTGGCGATCCCCCTCGCCCATCCGGCGTGTAAAATCAGTGTAACTAAAATCAGTGTAACAATGCCGCGCCCTGGGCGGAACTCGCCGCCATGACACCGGCGGGTAGGATTTGCTAAACAAGCGCCAGTGAGACCGCCAGTGAGACGAATTGGTCTCGCCCATCATGAGAGTCATTGGAGACGAGTAATGAACGTGCAGGGATTTATCATACGCCGGTCCGCGGTCTCGGCCCTGGCCCTCGTCGCGGCGCTGAGCCTGGCGCAAGCGCAGGAAGCGCCGGCCCAGTTTCAGCCCAGCGTCGGACAGGAAGGCAAGGACGTGGTCTGGGTCCCGACGAGCCAGGCGTTGGTGGACAAGATGCTGGACATGGCCAAGGTGACGCCGAAGGATGTGCTGTTCGATCTCGGCTCCGGCGACGGCCGCACGGTGATCACTGCGGCGAAGCGCGGTCTCAAGGCGATCGGCATCGAATACAATCCCGACATGGTCGAGTTGTCGAAGCGCAATGCCGCCAAGGAAGGCGTCGGCGACAAGGCAACATTCATGAAGGCCGATATTTTCGAAAGCGATTTCTCCGAGGCGACGGTCCTGACGCTGTTCCTGCTGCCCACGCTTAACGTCAAGCTGCGCCCCAAGATCCTCGACATGAAGCCGGGCATCCGCATCGTTTCGAATTCGTTCGACATGGGCGACTGGACGCCCGATGAACGGGTGACGGTGACGGACGGCTGCTCAAACTACTGCAACGCCCTGTTCTGGATCGTTCCCGCAAAAGTGCAAGGCAAGTGGGCAACGCCGAACGGCGAACTCGTCCTGGAGCAGAAGTATCAGAATCTCACCGGCACGGCGAAAGTCGGAAACGCCTCCTCAGAAATCAGCGGCGGCAAGATGACCGGCGATCAGATTACGTTCTCGGCCGGCAATACCACCTACACAGGCCGCGTGAACGGCAACGCCATCGAAGGAA